>CAKOUO010000017.1 GCA_934120645.1 uncultured Clostridia bacterium | reverse complement strand
TATTTCAATAGTGTCTTAAACTATAGAAAACTTGCTTGTCCAATCTTATATATTTCAATATTTTTCTGCATAAAAAATATGCAAAAAACTTTTTTTAAAAAATTATAAAAATTTCACATTTTCTCTCTAGCTTTTCTTAGTAAATGAATTTAAAAATTGTAGATAAGTAGTTACTTCCAAAATAAACGAAGGCCATGGTTCTTCTAGCCATCTCCACTTATTGCAAGGGAAATTTATTGTTAAAGGACCATAAACTTTTTGATATTTATCTTTTAAATCTTTTGCCTCTCTGCAATATTTTCTGTGTAGACAAAGTGCTTTATCATCTGTTGGATGTGTATCTAAATACAAAGCAAGTTCAGTTATTGCAAAATCACAGCATCTTATTTGTTGTAGCATTTCCTCTTTTTCACAACAATCTATTGTTCTTCCTTGATTATTGTTAATCATATTTGACATCATATTCATATTTGATGTCATATTAAAATTATTCATCATATTGTTATCCGTATTGCTGTCACCACAACTACAGTTTCTATTTTCTTCTATTGACATTTGTTACAGCCCTCCTTTATAGTATTTGTTGCTGCTATATACTCTATTTCACGCATAGATTGACATGGAGTATATGGGCTGACTAGTTCTGGAAATATTGTTCCCATTTTTAGTCCTACACATGGTTTGAATGTTTTATCCATATATTGGATTGGTACATAACTTTGACCTAACATTGGATTTTCTGGAAATACATTATACTCTTCTTCAAATCCACATTCACAACAATCCATATATTCATTTTGGTTACAACTAAAATTTACATTACCTACATTTGAACATTTATCTTCAATTATGTCATTCTCTTCTTCATATGAATTGTTTTGAAAATTATTATTCATACAATAATATTTTTTTCTTCCAAACATTTTCTTTCCTCCTTTATTTTTATTATATGAGTGTTTTCGACATTTGCTACAAAATTATAAAACTTAAAAAATCATAAAAAATAAGATGGCATCTAATTTTGATACCATCTTATTTTTTGTAATTTTATATTATATTCTTACAACTCCACCAATAACTTTGTTTTCTGTTGCGTGTGGTAATATTTTAGCTCCACCAGCTAATACAACTGTATCACCTTTTTCTAAAATACTATCATTTTCTAATACTTTTAATCCTTCTTCAATTGTTTCTTCTATTGAAGCTTTTCCTTTTACTAATACTGGTGTTACATTCCATGCAACTGCCAATTGATAATATGTTGATTCATTATCTGTTATAGCAAATATTGGGCAAGCAGGTCCTATACCAGCTATTTTTCTAACTGAATCTCCTGTATGTGTATATGCAACTATTGCATCAGCTTCTACATTTTTAGCTGTTACACATGTTGTGTAAGCAATGTTTGCTTCTAAATCTTTTGAATTTAATTCAAATGCTTTTTTATCAAATCTCTTCCAGTAATTTACTGAACCTTCTACTGATTTTGATATTTTAACCATTGTTTCAACACATTCTACTGGATATTTACCCATTGCACATTCTCCAGAAAGCATTATACAACTTGTTCTATCAAATACTGCGTTTGCAACGTCACTAACTTCAGCTCTTGTTGGTCTTGGGTTAGATGTCATTGTTTCTAACATTTGTGTTGCTGTTACAACTGGTTTACCAACTTGGTTACATCTTTTGATAAAGTGTTTTTGTACGATTGGAACTTGTTCCATTGGTATTTCAACACCCATATCTCCACGTGCTACCATTATTCCATCTGTTACTGCTAATATTTCTTCAAAATTATCAATACCTTCTTGGCTTTCTATTTTTGATATAATTTTAATATGTTCTCCACCATTTGCTTTTAATAAATCTCTTATTGCTTGAACATCTGATGCTCTTCTTACAAATGATGCAGCTATCATATCAAATCCTGCTTTTATACCATTTGTTATATCATCTATATCTTTTTGTGCTAATGCTGGTAAGTTTAATTTTAATCCAGGTACGTTCATTGTTTTTCTGCTTCCTAATCTACCTGTGTTTAATGCTTTACATTTAATGTCTTTACCTTCGATTGCTACTATTTCAAATTCTATTGCTCCATCATCTACTAATAATGTTGCTCCTGGTTTTACATCTTTATATAAATCTTTATAACTTACAGTTGTTTTTGTGTTGTTTCCAATGATGTCATCATGAACAAATGTAAATTCTTGTCCTTCTTCTATTGTTACTTTTTCATCTCCAGATTCTAATTTTCCTGTTCTTATTTCTGGTCCTTTTGTATCTAACATTAGTGCAACTGGTTTGTTTAAAGCTTCTCTAACTTTTTTGATTGTTGCAATTTTTACTGCATTTTCTTCATATCCACCATGTGAAAAGTTAATTCTTGCTACATTTAATCCAGCTTTTACTAATTTTGTAAACATTTCTTCGCTTTCGCTTGCAGGTCCTATTGTACCTATAATGTTTGTTTTTCTTAAAACTTCTTTCATTTTTATTCCTCCCTTTTTTAAACCGGTTTTTATTATATCACAATTATATATTATTTTTCAACACTTTTTTGCCAATTTTCCTATAATTAATTAGTTTTTTGTTACTATTTCCAAATATTATTCCAACAATAATTGCATCTTTTTTCTAGTTTAATTTTATAATTGTATGTAATTTTGTTTCATCATTATTATATATAGCAACTATGTGTTCTCCATTTTCAAATGTATATTTACATTTGAGTATATCCCCTAGTTTTACTTCTTTTTTATATTGTATTCTCGCATTATCAAATGGTCTTTTTTCATAAACTTCTTGTGGTAATGCTTCATATGCTATATCCAAATAATATAAGTTATGCATATGTCCATTTAAATCTATATCTCTTCTACTTACTTTATAAGTATATTCAGAAATAAATTTTTCTGGTGCACTTAGCTTATCTAGTTCTTCTTCATTAAAAACATTTTTATTTTCAGGTTCATATGCTTTTACTATTTCATCTTGTATTTTTGCTAATTTTCCTTTATAAATATCTATTAATGCCCATTTTGATGTTCCTATAACACATAATTCATTATTTTCATCGTAAATTTCGAAATCTCTATATGTGTAGATTTTTTTCATTTCTCTACCCCATGTGCAAACTTCCAAGTTTTGTCCATATTTAGGTCTTTTTATTACTTTTAATTTCCAATCAAGTAAAATCCAACTTACTCCTGTCTTTTTTATACTGTTAGGTCCATATCCAACTTTGTCAGAATGATATGTTGCAACATTTTCAAACATTTCTAAAATAGCTCTATTTTTTATATATCCATCTTTTCCAAAATCTTTTAATTGCATTTTTGTTTTTTCTTTATAATACATTTTTTCAACTTCCTTTTATTAATATCCTGGTTTTTTTAATAGTTTAAACATGTTTTTCTTATATTCTTCAACACCTGGTTGATTAAATGGATTAACTCCTAATATTAGTCCTGACATTGCACATGCTTTTTCAAAGAAATATATTAATTCTCCTATATGTTCTTCATCTAAACTTTCTACTTTTATTAATATGTTTGGAACATCTCCAGAAACATGTGCTTTTATTGTTCCTTCCATTGCTTTTTTATTTACATAGTCTAATCCTTTTCCTGTTAAATAATTTAATCCGTCTAAATTGTCTTCATCTTTATTTATTACTAAATCTGATGCTGAGTTTTCTATTGAAATAACTGTTTCAAATAAATTTCTTCTTCCTTGTTGTATATATTGCCCCATTGAATGCAAATCTGTTGTAAAGTCAACTCCTGCTGGGAATATTCCCATTTGGTCTTTTCCTTCACTTTCTCCATATAATTGTTTCCACCATTCTGTAAAATAATGCATTTTTGGTTCATAATTTACTAATATTTCTGTATTTTTATATAATTTGTATAAAATATTTCTTACTACTGCATATTTATAGCATTCATTATATTTTAAGTTTGAGTCATCATATCTTTCTTGTGCAATTTGTGCACCTTCCATTAGTTTATCAATATCTATTCCGGCTGTTGCTATTGGTAATAATCCTACAGCTGTTAAAACTGAGTATCTTCCTCCTACATTATCAGGAATTACAAATTTTTCGTATCCTTCATTATCAGCTAATGTTTTTAATGCTCCTTTTTCTTTGTCTGTTGTTACATATATTCTGCTTCTTGCTTCTTCAATTCCATATTTATTTTCTAATATTTCTCTAAATATTCTAAATGCTATTGCTGGTTCTGTTGTTGTTCCTGATTTTGATATTACATTTACTGAAAAATCTTTATCTCCTATATATTCTATTAATTCGTTAATGTAGTTTGGACTTAAATTATTTCCTACATATAATATTTGTGGATATTTTCTTTGTTTTTCTGTAAGTAAGTTATTAAATGTGCTTGTTAATGATTCTATAACAGCTCTTGCTCCTAAATAAGATCCACCTATTCCTATTACTAATAGTATATCTGATTCTTTTTTTATTTTTTTTGCTACTTTTTTTATTCTACTAAATTCTTTTTTATCATAATTTATTGGCAATTCTAACCATCCTACAAAGTCATTTTTATCATTTGCTCTTCTATGTAAATCTTTGTGGATATTTTCTACTTGTTCTTTATATTCTAAAATTGTTTTTCCTGTAATTCCACTATTACTTAAATCTAATTTTATCCCAGCCATACTCCTTCTACCTTCTTTCGTTTTTTCTAATTATATATGATTTAAAATTCAAATTCAACCCTAAAAAATTTTTTTATATATTGTAACCATTTTTATCTTTTTTCATAATATGTATTATACAAAGGAACAACAAAAGAAAAGATAATTTCATTTTTCGAAAGGGGGTCTAGACTATGCCAGAAAACAGAGGTTGTGGTGGTTTCGGATTTGGTGATGACTGCTGCTGTATAATTCTTCTTATATTAATAATATGCTGCTGCTGTGGTGGTGGTAGAGGAGGATGTTGCTAATCCTTTCTCAAGACATATTGTTAAAATAGTATTTTAACAAAAAAGGCCTAGATTTTAGTATCTAGCCTTTTTTTATTTTACTCATCCATTTTCATGTTTTTACCATATCTTTTTATTTTTTGTGTTGTTGTTTTTTCAAATTCTTTATCTTTTATAACAAAATTTTTGATATGCTTATAATTTGGTATTTTACTGTTAACACTTGTTATAACATCTGAAATTATCTTTTTTATTTCTTCTTTAGTTGGAACTGTTCCTTTTAAATATTCTTTTATTGCATCCATGTTTGGAAATATTTGTGCATTTACATATGTTTCATCGTCATTTTCTTTTTGAATTCCCATAACTAGTGCTTCTGATATTAATGGACTATCGTTTAAATATGATTCTATTTCTTCTGGATATATATTTTTTCCGTTTTTTGTTACAATAACACTTTTACATCTTCCTGTTATATATAAAAATCCGTTTTCATCAATCTTTCCTAGGTCTCCTGTATGAAACCATCCGTCTTTTAATACTTTTTCTGTTTCTTCTGGCATATTATAATATCCAAGCATTACATTTGGACCTTTTACAATAATTTCTCCAACACCTTCTTTGTCTGGGTCATATATTTTATATTCAACATTTGGTATTGGTAATCCAGCACTATCATTTCTTTTATAAAAATCTGTGTTTCCTGCAACTAATGGTGCACATTCTGTTAGTCCATATCCTTGTAAAGAATTTAATTTTAATTTATCAAATGTATTTGCAATTTCTGGATTTACTGCAGCTGCTCCAACAATAAATACTCTTAATCTTCCTCCTAGTGTGTTTTTTACTTTTCTGCTTACTATTGTTCTTAAAATTAGTGGTAATTTATCAATTGGATTTTCTGTATCTTTTATATACTTTTCTGGTAGTGATTTTTTCATGCTTTTCATTATTTTTTGATACATTTTTTCTAATAATAATGGGACACATAATATAACTGATGGATGATATTCTAACATATTATTTGATAAATATCTTAGTCCATCACAATAACATATACTTGCTCCACTGTATAATGGTAATAAAAATCCTATTGTGCATTCATATGTGTGATGTAATGGCAATATTGAGAAAAATAAATCACTTCTTTTTACTTTAACTATTCCATATATTGACAATATGTTTGAACATATATTTCTTTGTGTTAAACATACTCCTTTTGCATTTCCTGTTGTTCCTGATGTAAATAATAATATTCTCATTTCATCTGGATTTATTTTTATCTCGTCGAATTTTGTGTTTCCTTCTTCTAATTTGTTTTTTCCATTTTTTAATGATTCTTCAAATGGGAAATATATATTATTATTTTTTTCTATTTTAAAATTAATAAATATGGTTTTTTTATTATTTAGTTTATCTATATTTTCAATAATTGCTTCTAAATTTTTTTCATCACCTAATATTGCTTCACACTCTGCTACATTCATAAAGTTTATAACATCATTAGCATGTAGTTCTTTATCAATTGGAACTACTATTCCTACAATTGATGCTGCTAAATATGATATAGCCCATTTGTATGAATTTTTTCCTATAACAGCTATTCTTTTATTTAAAAGACCTCTTTCAATTAAATCTGTTCCTAATTCCATAACTTCTTGTTTTAATTCTTCATATGTTTTATTATAAATATTACCATTTTCATCTTTTAATTTAAATGCTGTTCTTTTTTTATAAATTTCAGCTGATCTATATATCATATCTTTAAAATTTGTTACTTCTTCACATTTGTGATATTTTGTTTTTAACTTGTCCGCTATATTTAATTTTTTACTCATTTTTATACCTCTCTAATTTTATTCATATCTATAAAAATTAAAATTTGTATTCTTTTTTACTGTTAAGTTTCCATCATAGATTGATTTTTCTTCGTTTTCATATGGTATGTCTAAAAATATTTTTGTTTTAAATTTTTCATTATTATTGCTTTCTATTTCTATATCAAAAGATATTGATGTTTTTATTGAGTTTAATGTTACACCGCATTTTTTTAGTAGTGTTCCATCATATGTTATTGGATTTGATGTATTTGTTATTGTATAATCTGTTTTCACATTTTGATTTATATAGCTTAATGTTATTGGATTTGCACAATTATTATATAGTATTGGTTTTGTTAAGTCTGCTTTATCTTCTGATGTTATTTCAAATTCGAGCTCATTTTGTATTAAATTATTTTCATCAAATTTACTTTTTGCAAAATCATTTATTGATTTATAATATAAATTTGGTTCTCCTATTATTGGCTTTTGTGTATATTGTATATTTGATATTTTTACTTTTTTTAATGTGTTTTTTATTGTGTTTTCTTCTGAATTATTGTTTATAAATAATGCTATATCTGTATATGTATATAAATTTTCTATTGTAAAATTAGATTTGCTACTTGATTTATTTTTTGAATCACTACTACTAAAAAATACTACTTTATTTATTGAAAATATTGTTGTTTCATTATTTTTTGCGAAAGATATTACGCTGTTTTCAAATTCTTTTTGCTGTTTAAATTTTTTTAAATTTTTTTGAGAAAGAAAAATTAATATTATTACTAATAAAATGATTATACATATTAATATGATTTTTATCATATTGGTTTCTTTTTTATTTTTTTCAGGTTTTTTAGTCATTATTACCTCCAACATAATATGGTTATATAAATATATATATTCAAAATCTTTATATATAATAGTATATTTTTTAAATAAAATCAAGTAAAAAAATATGTATTTAAAATTTTTTTTAAAAAAGTATTGACATTTTTTTTAAAATCTTGTATACTAGTCATTGTCGAAAGGAAATGGTCGTTTAGCTCAGCTGGGAGAGCATCTGCCTTACAAGCAGGGGGTCATAGGTTCGAGCCCTATAAC
>CAKOUO010000016.1 GCA_934120645.1 uncultured Clostridia bacterium | reverse complement strand
GATGTAGCGTAGTTGGTTAACGCGCCAGTTTGTGGCACTGGAGACCGTGGGTTCGAGTCCCATCTTCCACCCCATTTGTATAATTTTATATTGGACTGTAGCCAAGCGGTAAGGCACCAGACTTTGACTCTGGCATGCGCTAGTTCGAATCTAGCCAGTCCAGCCAAAAAAAGACTTTTATAACAAAAGTCTTTTTTTATTGATAAAATTTTATTATTAATAATAAAATGGTAAGTTGCATTAGCAACTTACCGCTTTTCTTTTACAAGCACCTATATTTCGTTTTAATTGAACTTTAGCCCTAATAAAGAGTTTCTGATTTTTCGCTAATTCTTCTCCATAGCCAAAATGTGATAAATATTGCAAGTCTCTTTGAATTGTGCATTTTGTAATACCAAATTCTTCTTCTGTTTCGGCTATTGTATGTCCTTCTACAATAAATTCAGCAACTCCAACTGCCCTATAATACCGTTTTTCTTTCATTGTCTTCCTCCTATAACTGTACTTATAAAATTTTTAAATTTATATATATTTATTATACATCATTTTAGCTATATTTGCAAACATTGACTTATTAATGCTTTCTCTGTATAATTAAATATAGATAAATTTTAAGAAAAGGATTTAAAAAATGAAAAATAAATATTTAGATAAATTAGAATATTCAAAAATTTTAGATAAATTATCAAGTTTTGCAAACACATATATTGGAAAAAATATGTGTTTAAATTTAACACCTTCAAATCAAAAAGAAGATGTAACAAAAATGCTATCTGAAACCGAAGAATCTACAAACATTTTATATAGAAGTAGTACTCCTCCTATTTCAGAAATAGCTGATAATTCTATTAACATTAAAACTTTAGAGTCATATGGAACATTATCTATAAAATCTCTTTTAGATTTAGTAAATATTTTTGACATGGCAGATAAATTAAAAAAATATTTTTATACTGATTATATAAATCCTAATGATTTTATTTATTTAAATGATATTTTTTCTGATTTATATTCTAATAATTCTATAATACAAAAATTAAATACCTGTATTTTAGATGAAAATACTTTAGCTGATAATGCTTCTCCTAATTTATTTTCTATTAGAAAAAAACAAAGAAATTTAGAACAAGATATAAAATCAAAATTAAATAATTTTCTACATTCTTCAACATATTCTAAATATATTCAAGAGAATATTGTTACAATTAGAAATGATAGATATGTTATTCCTGTAAAGGAAGAATATAGAAGCCAAATAAAAGGCTTTATTCATGATATTTCAAGTTCTGGTTCTACTGTTTTTATAGAACCTATCTCTGTTTTTGAATTGAACAATGAACTTGCTAACTTAAAAATTGAAGAAAACTTAGAAATTGAAAAAATATTACAAGATTTAACAAAGTTATTTTATCCTTATGTAGAAGAATTAAAATTAGATATTGATTGTATTGGTAAATTAGATTTTATATTTGCTAAAGCAAAGTATTCTAAATCTATTAATGGTATTACACCTAATATAAATAATAAAAAAGAAATTATATTAATAAATGCAAAACATCCATTATTAGAACCTTCTAAAGCAGTTCCAATATCTCTTACTTTAGGAGTTGATTTTAATACTTTAGTTATTACTGGTCCTAATACTGGTGGTAAAACTGTAACATTAAAAACTATTGGTCTTCTTACTTGTATGGCTTGTAGCGGACTTAATATACCTACTTCTTCTAATTCTTCAATATTTGTTTTTGATAATATTTTTGCAGATATTGGTGATGATCAAAGCATTTCAGATTCTCTTAGTACTTTTTCTTCACATATGAAGAATATTGTTGACATTGTAAAAAATTCTACATCAAATTCTTTAATTTTGGTTGATGAATTAGGCTCTGGGACAGATCCTATTGAGGGTGCTGCACTTGCTATTAGCATTTTAGATTATTTTAAAAATAATAATTCATTAACAGTTGCAACAACTCATTATCAAGAACTAAAAAAATATGCTTTATTAACAAATGGTTTTGAAAACGCATCTGTTGAATTTGATATTAACACACTTTCTCCAACTTATCATCTTTTAATTGGTGTTCCCGGAAAAAGTAATGCTTTTGAAATTAGTAAAAAGCTTGGTATATCTGATGAGATTATTAATAATGCAAAATCTAATTTAAGTAAAAATGATGTTGATTTTGAAGAATTATTAAAAAATATTTATGATAATAAATCAAAAATTGAACAAGAAAAAGTTACTATTTCCAAAGAATTAGAAAAAGTTAATTCTTTAAGAAAATCTTTAGAACGAGATAATTCAAAATTATTAGAGCAAGAAAAAGATTTAATTGATAATGCAAAAATAAAAGCTAGAAATATATTATTAGATGCTAAAGATGAGGCTAACAGAATTATTTCAAAGATGGATGGTATTTCTTCTAAAGAACTTAATAATTTAAGAAATAAGTTAAATACTGACATTAAAAATATTTCTATAGAATCTTCAAAGAACGATTTAAAAATATCTTCAATAGAAAGAATTGATGCAAAGCCAAATACTGAAGTATTTGTTACAACTTTAGGTCAAAATGGTTTTATTGTTTCTAATATCTCAAAATCGGATGAAGTACAAGTTCAAGTTGGAAGTATGAAAATGAATATAAATATTAAATATCTTGAAAAAGCAAAAAATTCTAATAAATCTCATAATTCTAGCACATCTCATGTTAGCATTTCTAAAACAAAGAATGCAAAATCTGAAATAAATGTTATTGGTTTAAATGTAGATGAAGCTATTTTCGTTGTTGATAAATTTTTAGATGACAGTTATCTTGCAAAGCTACAAAATGTAAGAATTGTTCATGGCAAAGGTACTGGAAAATTGCGTGAAGGAATCCATAAATTTTTAAAAACTAATTCTCATGTAAAATCTTTTAGAATTGGTACTTATGGTGAAGGTGAAATGGGAGTTACTATTGTAGAATTAAAAAAATAGAGCAGTTTTATATACAAACTGCTCTATTTTTTTAGCTCTATTTCTATATTTTTATCCTCTTTTAATTCTATTCTTCTATACTTAATTCCACAGCTATCAAATAACTTTCTTGATGCTATATTATTTTCTGAATTAGCATATTTATCTGATAAAAAAACAACCTCTTTTATCCCTGACTGTATAATTATTTTTGCACATTCATTACATGGGAATAAATCTACATATATCCTTGCATTTTCTAAGTCCTTTTTACTACCTCTATAATTTAAAATTGCATTCATTTCTGCATGACATACATATGGATATTTTGTATCTAAGTTTTTTCCTTCCCTTGCCCAAGGAAATTCATCATCATTAAATCCATTTGGTGCCCCATTATATCCTATTGATAATATCCTATTATCATTACTTACTATACATGCACCCACTTGTGTTGATGGATCTTTACTTCTCATAGCTGATAATTTAGCTATTGCCATAAAATATTCTTCCCAACTTATATAATTTTCTCTTTTCTTATTTATACTATTATCCATATACTCTCCTCCTTATATCAACATATTACTATATACTTTAAAAAATGTCAAAAGTTGTCAAAAAGGACCGTCCCTTTTGACAACTTTTAAACAATATACATTATTTTATTATTAGGAAAGTACTTTTTCATTTGTTCTCTTAAAAAAATTTCCCCATCTTCCCTATATTGATTTTTATACATATATTTTCCTTTTCCTCTTCCGGTCATTAATTCTTTATCATACAGGTTTATCGCTTTAGGAAAAGCTTCTTCATTAATTTTGGTATGCACAAAGCTGTAAGTCATAAAAATAATTTCAAAAAACACATCTTTTTTTACTTTTTCAGTTAATTCTTCTGCCAACTGTTTTATCAATTCAGAGTATAACTCTTTCCAGTTTTCAACCATTATTACTGGTGCTATTAAAATTCCAATATTATATCCCGCTTCTTTTAACTTATTTATGGCCTCAATTCTTCCCTTTAATCTTGATGTTCCAAATTCCACTTTATTTATAATTTGTTCTGGATTTACACTCATCCTAACAGTCACTTTTCCTTGATGATCAACATCTAAAATATCATCAACCATATCAAACTTTGTTGGAAATGTTAAATGTCCTTTTGGAGAATCTTTAAAATTTTCTATTGTCCATTGTAAATTACCTGTAATAGTGTTTTCTAGAATTAGGTCACTATTGCTTCCAATTTCAAATGTCAAATCTTTATCTGACTTATTTGCTACTTTTATTATTTTATCTAGCATTTGTTCTCTATTTACAAAAAGTCTTAAATATGCACATTTATTATAGTTACAAACTAAATAGCAATACATACAAGCAGCTGTGCATCCTGATGATGTATATGGTACTAAATAATCTGATGTTTTGTGATTTTCTACAAATTTATGTGTTTTTCTAACTCCTATTATTAAATTTCTTTTCATATCCATAAACTCTTTGTTTTGCTTTTTTCTCATCTCTTCTATATTATTATGATTTTCTATTTCAACTTTTGGAACTTCTTTATATTTTTCTAATAACTGTCTTCCTAATTCGTAATTTTCAATTTCTTTTTCAAAATAAATAGCTTTAGGTTTAAACATATTTTTCTCTCCTTCTTGTCAATAGGGACGGACCTTTTTGACAACTTTCTTTTTTTAGTTTAACCCAAAGCTTTTATTTTATTAAAATATTATTTATATAATTATAAAAATAAAAGTTAACAAAACTGTCAACTTTTATTTTTGAAGTTATATACTTAATTTTTTAAATTTTTCTAGTCATAGCTTCTTTTCCACCAAAAATGCATGGTGAATTACACTTCCAGCCAGGAAATGTGCATCTAGCTCCTTTTGAATATGGAAGTAAATAGTTTTCAATATCCGGATCATTTTTTACCGCCTCCAAATATTTATTCATTGTTATTACTGTCTGTTCCATTATTTCAAGCTGAGCTGCTCCACATAAACGTTCTGTGCATTTTAGCACAAAATTTTCTACTGTCCCTCTTTCATTTACTTTGATCAACATTCCTTGAGGATAATTGTCTTTTAATGAAGATATATCCTCCAACCATTCTTTTTCAAGTGCTGTCTTTCTTATAATTCTAGGAATATAGTATTGTGGAGTTTTAAGCAAAGTCATTTCATATGATAATGTCCTGTGTCTTTGAGCTTGTGCCAACTGTGCAAAACTTGCTAAATATGTAGTACTATAGTTTTCTCCAAATTCTTCCTTTCTTTCTCTTTTTGCAAATAATGATAAGCTTGTTCCTTTTACTCTTGGATTCAATTTTTCTACTTTCAAATCAGGTAATGCTTCTAAAAATTCTTTCATTACCTTTTTTAATTGTATTGAAAATTCTGTTTCGGGTTCTTTTTCAATATAATCTTCAAACCAGCTTATAATGAAATTTAGCTGTTCAAAACTAACTGTATATTCCATAACTGTCGCTGGTGTAAAAACACTAATTAAATATCTAGCATTTTCCTGTGCTAATTTTTGAACCTTTTTTTCATCAAATTTTGGATATTCTGCACTTATCACCTCTTTATACTTTTCTATCCATTTTTCATAAAGAACTCTTTCTTTTTCTGAAGGCTCCATTTTTGTATATCTTGCTGATTTTTCTGAAGTATTATATATCTTCTCGTTATTTAAAATCATTGCAAGAATTTTTGGTATTCCTTCCAAAACAAGGTTGTAATGTGCATGGCCGAAAACACTATGATGACAAGATTCCAAATTTCCATTTGCTCTTTTTCGAGTCTTTTCTGGATTTTCTTTAAATAGCGTTTCGACTGTGTCTGGCAAGTAGCAAATTCCTGCAGATTTACCAGAAAAATCTACTGCTTCTTCTTTAGATAATACATATCCTACTTTTGTTGACGCAATAACTTCGATTTTCATTTGTGCCATCTCCTTTTTAATATATTCATATTATTGGCTGCACTATTGCAACTTGTTTAAATTATATCACATATAATTTCATTTTTCTACATTTTCTCCAAAATAGCTACTTAAATTTCCCACTTTGGCACATATTCTTCTTCATGTTCACCAAGCTCCTGAATATAGCCATTTTCCAAATCAAGTCTATACAAATAATTCTCAATTTGTTCATATTCTTCTTTAGTAAGCTTTCTATTAATATCTTCTATTTCTTTAGCCTTATATGTAGGAAAATACTGTGCCATAACACTAACATAAACATCATGCATATTTTCATTTATCCATTTTAAAACTCTTCTAGAATTTAAAATATGATTAGGCAAAACCAGATGACGTATAATCATCCCTCTTTGCATAATACCTTCATCATTAAAAACTACTTTTCCGGTTTGTCTATACATCTCTTTTAATGCTTCAGTTGCAATTTCAAAATAATTTTCCACTTTTGATAATCTTTTCCCCAACTCATTATCTGAATACTTAAAATCTGGTAAATAAATATCCACATATCCGTCTAACATTTTTAAAGTTTCAACTTTTTCATATCCATTTGTATTATAAACTATTGGCAACTTTAACCCATTATCACGAGCTATTTTAATTGCCTCAATAATTTGTGGTACATAACTTGTCGGTGTTACCAAATTAATATTTTCAACATCTTTTTCCTGTTGTTTTATAAAAATATCTGCCAACTCTTCTATTGAAATTTCTTTTCCCTTTCCCTGTTGACTTATTTCATAATTTTGGCAAAATACACAATTCATATTACAATTTGAAAAAAAGACTGTCCCTGAGCCTTTTTTTCCACTTATGCAAGGTTCTTCAAAATTATGAGTTGAATATAAAGCAATTTTTACAGTATCTTTTGACTTGCATCTTCCTATTTGATTATTTAATCTATTTATCCCACAATTATGTGGACATATTGTGCATTTTTTTAGCAATTCTAATTTCATTTCAATTTAAACCTCTATTTTTTGTGTATATATCTGTATATTAACAAAATTTTGTCAAATGAGTATTAAATTTTTTTCTTTCCCTACTCATTTTTATTCAACACTTTTTACATATATTTTTCCTTCTGAATTTTTAATTAAGTTTATACTTTTCTTTGTAAATTTTTCTACATTTTCTTTTACAACTTCTATTGCTTTTGTTTCACTTTCTGTAGATTTTATAGTAGCTATTGTTTCTTCATTTAGATTTTTTATATAAACATTATATTCTTGATTTTCATCTTCTACATTAATTGCTTCTGAATAATCTTCTAAATATTCTACTATTTCTACCTTATATCCTTCTTTTGTCTTATCAATTTTATTTAATAGAAATGAATCATCTTCACTATCTAACCCTATACCTGTTGCTAGATATTTTCCTAAGTTTTTATCATAAATTATATATTCTGACCCTTCTTTAGGAAATTCTTTTGAAAAATTTTCTCCAAAAATGTCTTTTCCTTTTTTCTCAATTTGATCATATGATAGTTCATAATCTTCTAAGTTTTTCTTTACAACTTCCCATACCCACAAATCTGGTGCATTATTAATATTATCAAATTTAGGTAATGCTTCATTTGTGATTTCTTTCCACATATATATTTTAGAAATATAATCCTCTATATCTGTAACTTCTGATACAGATACTTTCTTGTTATTTATATTTAATTTATAAACATACATTCCTATGAAAATTATTAACAATACTCCTATGATTGCTAGTAGTTTCTTCATTTGCCATTCCTCCTGTTATTGCTTAACTTCTACTTTTTCTTCAACTCCTGTTGCAATTACAGTTACAGCTACTTCTCCATTCATATTATTATCAATTACTGTTCCAAATATAACATTTGCATCATCATTGATTTTTTCATTAATTATTCCTATTGCACTATTTATTTCTATAAGGCTTAAAGATTCATCTCCTTTTACATTAAATATAACACCTTTTGCCTTATCAATTTTGCTTTCTGTTAGCGAATTTTCTATTGCTTGTTTTACAGCTTCTTCTACTTTCTTTTCTCCTGATGCTCTTCCTATTCCCATATAAGCTTTTCCTTTATAGCTCATAATTGTTTTTATATCAGCAAAATCTATATTAACTTCTCCTATTGATGTTAATAAGTCTGTTATACTTGTTATACCTTGTTCTAATACATTATCAGCTAATGAGAATGCTTTGTCTAAAGTTATTTTTGTATCTGTAATTTTTAATAAATTGTCATTTAATACAACGATTAAATCATCAACATAATTTTTTAACCTTTCAGTACCTCTATCAGCTCTTAATCTTCTTGCTTTTCCTTCGAATAAAAATGGTTTTGTAACTATTCCTATTGTAAGTATTCCCATTTCTTTAGCAATTTCAGCTATAACTGGTGCAGCTCCTGTTCCAGTTCCTCCACCCATTCCAGCTGTTATGAACAATAAATCTGTTCCTTGTAATATTTGTTTTATTTCCTCTTTATTTTCTACTGCTGCTCTTTCTCCTACATTTTCATTTGCTCCTGCTCCTAATCCTCTTGTTGTTTGTATTCCTATTTGCAATATGTTGTTTGTTTTTGATCTTTTTAATGTTCCTGTTTCTGTATTTATCATATAAAATGATACACCTTTTACATGATCTTCTATCATTCTATTTACTGCATTATTTCCAGCTCCTCCAACGCCTATTACTTTTATTTTTGGCATTTTTTCTAGCTCTTTTATATCGTTCATTTTTCTTCCTCCCTAATTTCATTGTGTATGTGTCTTAGTTTGTTTTTTATTATATATAAAAATCATTAAAAAAACAACTATTTTTTGCTCTTTTTCAATTTTTTTTACTTTCTTAATATTTTTATATTCTCTCTAATATCTATAATTGTTGAAGGGCTAGATTTAGCTGGTTTGTCTTCTACAACAATTAAATCTGAATTTTTAAACTTTTCTATTATTTCATTAATGTTATTTATTGGTTTTTCTCCTGTTATATTTACACTTGTTGCTAGTAATGGACCAGATTCTTTAATAATATTTTGAAGATATTCATTTGATGTTATTCTAACTCCAAAATCTTCTCTATTAAAGTTACTGAATCTATTTAATTTTACTATAAATGTATATTTTCCGGGTAATTTTTCTTCTATTATTTTTTTATTTTCTTCTGGTAATTCTTTTATATAGTTATATAAAGTTTTTTTGTCTGGAAATATAATTGATACTTTTTTATTTATATCGCTTTTTTTGAATTTGTTTATTTTCTTTTCGTTTTCTTGATTTGCTATTGCCATTAATCCAAATACTGTGTCTGTTTTTAGTACTATTAATTTGTTTTCTTTTATTGATTTTATTATTTCTTCTTTTTGATTTTTTTGTAATATTTTCAATTTTTACATCTCTTTTCTTATATTTTTAAAACTTTAGTATAGATTAACAGAATTTTTAATAAAAATCAAGAAATTTTATTAAAACGCCTTACGAACCAAGCTTGATAATCAACTACATAAAAACAAAAAAATCAATCATTTCTGATTGATTTTTGTATCTCTCTGTTCAATTTAGTTCGAACAGAAACATTATTGGTGGGCAGGGATGGATTCGAACCATCGTACTCAAATGAGAACAGATTTACAGTCTGCCGCCTTTAGCCACTCGGCCACCTACCCATATTAAATTTTAGAAATTGGTTGCGTCTTTCGACAATAGCTATTATAAGCTTTTTGTTAAGTTTTGTCAATACATTTCTAAAATTTTTTTTATTTTCCAATTACTTTAACTTTGGTTTTAATTTAATAAGCTTATCTATATTCATTTTACCAGCTCTTTTTACAAAGTCATATCCATATTTTTCATTTAATCCATCCAAAATTTTATCCAATTTTTCCTGTTTGTTATGACTTTCTGTATTTCCGAATAATGATAATTGTAATTCATCTTTTTCTACCAAATTATCAACTCTTACACCTATTAATCTAATAAAAATTCCTTGTCTATACATCTCATTTAAAAGTTCTTTTGCTTTTTTTAAAATTTCTTTAGTACTTGATGTTGCACAATCTAATTTTGCTTGATGTGAAAAATCTTCAAAATCTTTTGTTCTTAATTGCACATTTACAACATTTGCTAATAAATTTTCTTTTCTTAATCTATAAGTAACTTGTTCTGTTAAAGCAACTATTACTTCTTCTAGTTGTTCAATGTCTGAAATATCTACTGGTAAAGTGACAGAATTTCCTATGCTTTTTGGCTTTTCAGGTAAATAATTTACTTCTGAATTATCTATTCCATTTGCATATTCCCACATCATTTTTCCAAATTTTCCAAATTTTTTGACTAATATTTTCTCATCTGTTTTTGCTAGTTGCCCTATTTTTTTTATTCCCATATTATATAATTTTGGTACGGTTTTTTTTCCAATCATAAATAATTCTGATATGGGTAAATTCCACATTTTATCTGGAATTTCTTCTTCATATAATGTGTGTACCCTATCTGGTTTTGTAAAATCAGAAGCCATTTTTGCTAGCAATTTATTGTGAGCAACTCCAACATTTACAGTAAATCCAAGTTCTTTTTTTACTCTTAAATTTATTTCTTTTGCTTTATTTAATAAAGTATCATTCATTAAATAATTTGTCATATCCATAAAACATTCATCAATTGAAAATCTTTCTATTTTATCTGTATATTCTAGTAACAACTGATATAATTTGTTTGAATATTCTTTATATATTTTATAATTTCCTGGATATACTTGTAGATTTCTGCATTTTTGTCTTGCACTATATAATGTTTCTCCTGTAATTATTCCAAATTGCTTGGCTTTTGGGCTTTTGGCTAATACTATTCCTGACCTTTTTGTTTCATCTCCTCCTATTACTGCAACTTGTTCTCTTATATCTATTTTCTCACCATTTTTTAATTTATATACTGCTAACCATGATAAAAATGCATTATTTACATCTACATGTAATATTTGTTTTTCCATAATATATCACCACTGCTATTATAGAACATTTGTTTTATTTTGTCAAGTACTTAATCCTATATACAAAATAAAGACATGAAACAATTCATGCCTTTAATTTTTTTCTAATTATAATTTAAATTATTTACATTTTTGATTTAAATTGTAAATCTCCCATTTTTTCAGTTGTAACATATCCTGGTTGTGCTTTTATTACATCAGGAATTCTATTAACAACTGTTGCACAAGTTAATTCAACTGTTGCAGGTTTTTCTACTGTTATTGTTGTTGTAGGTTCTCCTTCAACTGTCCATACATTTTTATCAAATTCATCTGGTGCATATACTTTTCCTATACATTCTGATTCAATTGTTATTCCTTCTTTTGTTTTTGTTGTTACAACAGCACTCATTCCTGTTGCATCTCCTGCTTTTATTGTCATATTTAATGTTGATGAGTATATGTCTTCTTTATATGTTTGTGGTACACATTTTTGTGTTTGGCTTATAACTGTTAATCCTAATTTAGAACATAGCCAACCATTTACATTCCACATATATGATGGAGCATATTCTCCTTTATTTATAATTTCTTGTCTTTCTTCATCAGGCATTCTATCTACTGATGCTACTTGTTTGTCAAATTCATCTAGTGTTAGTCCAGCTCCATGTGCTTCTGCTAAAGCTATTCCATAGTCTTCAACATTGTAGCTTGAGCTACCTTTTATTTTTGTGATTTTTTGTGTTGATCCTGCTATTGATGTTATAAGTTGTCCCCAATATATGTCTTGATATCCTGTTCCTGTTATTGTGCAGTTATTTGCTTTTGCTAATTCATCAATTTTATTTGTTAAAGTTGGATTTGAATTTTGTGGATAAAATGCTTCTTCACATGTTGATATTGCATTTATTCCCAATTTAGCACATAGCATATATGGTTCTTCTAATTCAGCTATTAAACTTCTTGTTGTAATTACACATATATCTGGTTTTGTTGTTTTCATCATTTCTTCTGCATTTTCTGCTGATACTACAACAACTCCTATTTTTTCTTTTCCTAATATTTCTCCTATGTCTTTTCCGATTACTGCAGGATTTACATCTACTGCTCCTACTATTTCTATTCCTTTTTCTAGCATATATCTCATTGTGTATAAACTCATTTTTCCTACGCCATATTGTACGGCTTTAATTTTTTGTTCCATATTCTGAAACCTCCTTTGTATTTTATTTTATATAATTTTTTTAATTATATACATTTATCATTATTTAATTTTATTATATAATTGTTTTTATTTTTTATTCGTGCTTATTATTTTATTTCTTCTTTTGCATTTTTAATTTATCATAAAATATATTTTATTGCAATTATTTTTTTATAAAAAAAAAGATTATACTTTTGTATAATCTTTTTGGTGCTCCCTCAAGGATTCGAACCTTGGACCCACCGGTTATGAGCCGGTTGCTCTGACCAACTG
>CAKOUO010000015.1 GCA_934120645.1 uncultured Clostridia bacterium | reverse complement strand
GATGATCACTGGATAAATCATTCAATTTGTGTAGGAAATTCAGCAGGAAAAATAGCAGAAAAATTAAATTTAGATGTGGATTATGCAAAAACACTTGGATATATACATGATATAGGAAAATCAGTAGGAAAATTTAAAGAACATGTAATGAATGGATATAAATATATAAAAGAATTAGGATATGATGATGAATATGCAAATATATGCTTAACACATTCATACTTAAATAATGATGTATATTGTACTGCAGGAGGAATTCCAAGAGATATACCATTTAGAACAGAATTTATTAAGAATCACGAATATACAATATACGAAAAAATAATAAATTTATGTGACTTAATGTGTACTGATGTTAATATGACAGTAGACAAAAGACTTATAGATATAATGTCAAGAAGAGGTGCTTATGAAAATTCTCAATATCACATTAAAGAAACTTATAAATTAAAAAAGTATATAGATGAACAATTAGGATTTAATGTTTATGATTTATTTCCTAGTATAAAAGATAATTTGTAAAAATAGATATAAAATTTATAGAGGATAAAGTAAAAATGAAAAATAATAAAAAATTCATAAAATTTATATTATCATTATATAAACCAGTAAAAACACAAACAATAATAATGATAGTATGTATGATTCTTTCACAAATATTAGATTTAGTAAAACAATATATAATAAAAGGGATAATAGATTTACCAAGTGTTTCAAACTTCCAAGTAGAAGATTTATATAAGGTAATAATAATTTTATTAGGTGTTATAATTTTAGAACTAATATTTTACTATATTTCAAATATAACGAGAACTATACATATGGTAAAAAAACAAACACCATACATTTCCGAGAGATTGTTTAAAAATTTGGATAAAAAAATATATTCGTTTTTTACAGATAATTATACAGGGAAAATTTCAACAGCAATTAATGAAATAAACGATGAAATAACGAATTTAAATACTCAAATAACATCAAAATTTATATCTCTATTAACATCAATGGTAAGTAGTTTAATAGTTTTATATACAATAAATAAAACAATTTTTATTGTAGCAACAATATTATTTACAGGAATAATAGTATCAAGATTATTATATTTTTCTAAAAGATATTTACCAGCTATTCAAAAAGCGCAAGAATATGATAGAGAATATAGTGGTATATTGAATGATGCTGTGTTAAACTTTACATCTTTAAAATTGTATAATGCAGTAGGAAAATTTTCAAAAGAGTTAAAAAGCAAAAAACAAGAAGCTAATTATTATAGAAATAGAGCATCAAAAAAAGAATTTACATTTGGAGCAATGGCAAATATAATTTATATTGTAATATTAGTAATATTAATGATTTATTCAATTAATCTGTTTGAAAATAACATGATGACATTAGGAAGTTTTATATTTTTTATAAATGCAATGATATCATTAAAAAGTCAGACAACATCATTTACATGGTCATATATACATATTGGGGAAATTATAGTAAAATTAAAAAATAGTTATGAATTATTGTATTCAGAAAATAATGTAAAAGATATTGATAAACCAGATATAATAGTAAATACAGGAAAAATTGAATTTAAAAATGTTTCATTTAAATATAATAAAAGATATATTTTTAATAATTTTAATTTAAATATTAACGATAAACAAAAGCTAGGTATTATAGGAGTTAGTGGAAGCGGAAAAACAACATTGGTAAATTTAATTTTTAAATTTTATTTTCCACAAAAAGGAAAAATTTTAATAGATGATAAAGACATAGCAGTTTATAATACAAATTCAATATATGATAATATAACTTATGTACCACAGGAAACTATACTTTTACACTCTACTATTTATGAGAATATAAAAATAGCAAAACCAGATGCAACTGATGAAGAAATATATAATGCTGCTAAAAAGGCGGAATTGCACGATTTTATTGAAAATTTGGAAGATAAATATAATACGATAGTGGGAGAAAGAGGAATAAAACTTTCAGGTGGTCAAAGACAAAGAATAGCACTTGCAAGAATTTTTTTAAGAGATGCAAAAATTGTAATATTTGATGAGGCAACAAGTAGCCTTGATAATAATACAGAATTTAAAATACAAAGAAATATTAATAAATATTTTAATAGACAAACTATAATATGTATAGCTCATAGGTTATCAACATTGAAAGATATGGATAATATTTTAGTTATTGAGAATGGAGAAGTAATTGATTTTGGTACTCCTGATGTGATAATACCTAAATATGATAAAAAAGAATTTGCATTGGAAGAGTAAATAAGAAAGGATAATAAAATAGGAGAAAAAATGGAGCAAAATAATAGAAAATATATAGCAATAATAGCTTTTTTAAAAAAATTCTTAAGTGTATTTTTTTCATTGTTTTTCAATATATACATATTAAAAATAGTAAACAATGATTTAAACTTTATATTAAAATATACAGTTTATTCAGTATTTTTAGGATTTATATTAGAATACATATTATTAAAAATAATTAATTCAAAAAATGCAAGTTTGATATACAGACTAAGCTTTATATTAACTGCAATAAGCATTTTTATATTAATAATATTTAAAGAAAAAATAGTAAATTATATATATTTATTTAAAACTTTAGATACAATGAGAACATTATTTTATTCTGTACCATATGAACTTATTATAATAGGCTCAAATACTAACAAATCAATGAGTAGTTATTTAGCAAATTTAAATATACTTGAAAATATTACAGCAATATTAACACCTATATTTTCAGGATTTATAATAGGTAGATTTTCATATAATATATTATTTATAATTTTAGGATTAGAAACAATATTAATTATTGCAATATCAATGAAAATTAAAGATTTTACAGTACAAGATAATAAAATTAATATAAAAGAATTTTGGAAAATAGCCAAAGAAAAGACACACTTAAAAGACATATATAAATGTATGTTCTTTAGAAGAATATCAGCACAAGGAGCAATAACAGAACTATTACCAATTGTGCTATTTCTTAGATTAGGTACAGAAATGAGTTTTGGAGGATATAATGCATTATTTGCATTAATATCAATTATTTCTTTACAAATATTGAAGATTATAAATAGCAAAAAAATTAATAAAAAATTTTATCCATATATGGCTATTGTTATATTTATTTCCTCAATATTTGTTGTATTTAATGCAAGTTTTGTGACATTATTAATTTATTATATATTAATGAATTCATTTGGAACAATAATAGAATCAGAATCTTGTAGTGCAGTTTATGCAGCGGTTAAGGTTGATAAACTAGAAAAATACCGAAAAGAACATATGATAATATTTAATATTTATATGTTTGTAGGACAAGTTATAAGTTATAGCCTAGTATATGTTTTATATAATTATTTTTATAATGTAAATATACTTGCAATATCAATTTCAATATTGATGTTTTTCTTGATAATTGCTACAATTTATTTAAGAAAAACAGAACAGTATTTGTATGAAAATAGGATATAGGTAAGAAGTAAATTAAAAAGTAGAAATAGGAGGACTAATGAAAGAATTTATATCAATACTAATAAGTTTTGTCTTTATGGGAATAGCAGAAAGCATAGATTCTGCATTCAATAATGCAATTAGTATAGATGCAATTGTAGTATGTGGAAGTTTATTTTCAATAGATTTAATACTAAAATCATTAGGTGAAATGGGTACATATACATACAGAACAGCAAGAAAAGATGAAACAGCATATTTAACAGTAAATGTAGTAGCAAGTTTTGTGTTGGGAATAATAGTATTTTTAGGAAGAAACTACATAGTAAATATTTTTGGCTTAACAGCTATACAAAAGGAATTATTAACTAACATATTAATATTATACATAGGTTATTTAGTTTTAGGAAGACTAGCAAATGCTTTATTTGAAATGGTTAGACTAAAAGGAGAACTAAAACTTTATAGAAAAAGTTTAATTGTATATTATATTATGTTGATAAGCTTAGATACATTAGCATATTTAACTACACACAACTTAAAAATGTTATTTATAGCAACAATGATTTCATGGGTAATATCAATTGTATATATGTTAAATCATTTAAAATTAAAAATGAAATTGCCAGATAAAGAAGTCATAGAAAATGTGAAAAAATATGGAATACCAACAGCTTTAGAAAGATTATTTTCACGTATATTTATTTTAATATATGGAGTAATAGCAAGTCATATGGGGACAGAAAAATATTCAATTCATACAGTATGTTATGCAGTATGTGTAAGTTTGGAATTAATAACAAATGCTTATCAAGCCACATTAATGATAAAAATACCAACAAATGAATCTTATAAAAATCAAAAACAAGTAATAATAGATATGAAAAAAAGTTGTTATCCAGTTTTAATATTATTAAATTATATATTTGCAATAGGATACTTATTAATACAACATGGAAGTCTACCATTAGAAAAATGCTTTCCATATATAATTTTTTATACATTTGGAGTATTTGGATTATATCATTATGAAAACTACAAAACCTTATGCATTATGCAAGGAAAACCAAAAGTATTGTTAATAGGATCCACAATAGGAAGTTTGATTAGAGTTTTAATATGCTTAGCATTCCGTAACTCTAATATTGCACTATTTGTATTTGGAATAGTTAATGTTATTGATTTTTATATTAGAAGCATTATCTACAAAAATAAATTAGAAAAGCCTAAAATTTAAAATAGGCTTTTTTTGTTTCTAAAATAAAACTTATAACAAAAATAAAAGTGACAAAATTTATAGAAAAAAAGTCACTTAAAAGTCACTTTTAAAAACTATAATATAAACAATAAAGAAAATGTCCATTTGGGGACAGGTACCAAAAGGACAAAAATGTCCATTTGAAAAACGTCCCCAAAAGGACAAAAGGAGGAAAAATTATGGAAATATTAAGGGTTGAAAACTTAAATAAGATTTATGGAAAGGGAGAGAATCAAGTAAAGGCAGTAGATAATATATCATTTTCTGTAGAAAAAGGAGAGTTTGTTGCTATAATAGGGGCAAGTGGAAGCGGAAAGTCTACATTATTACACCTAATAGGTGGAGTGGATAGGCCAACATCAGGAAAGGTTTTTATAGATGGAAAAGATATTTATACTTTAAATGATGATAATCTTGCTATTTTTAGAAGAAGACAAGTGGGTTTGATTTATCAATTTTATAATTTGATACCAGTTTTAAATGTTTCAGAGAATATTACTTTACCAACAAAGTTAGATGGTAGAGATGTTGATGAAAGAAGATTAAATGATTTGCTAAAAACATTAGGATTAGAAAAAAGAAAAGATAATTTGCCAAACCAATTATCAGGAGGTCAACAACAAAGAGTTTCTATTGGTAGGGCTATGATGAATGAACCTGCATTAATGCTTGCAGATGAACCTACTGGAAATTTGGATTCAAAGGCAAGTGAAGAGATTATTTCATTATTGAGACTTTCAAATAAAAAATATAATCAAACAGTTATTATTATAACACATGATGAGAAAATTGCGTTGGAAGCAGATAGGGTTATAACAATAGATGATGGAAAAATAATTAAAGATGAAAGGACTGGAAAATAATGAAGGTTTTAAATGAATTAAGTGTGAAAGATTTAAGGCTAAATAAAAAAAGGTCAATTGTAATTATAATTGGAATTATTTTATCAACTGCTTTAATCTGTGGAGTTGCAGGGCTTGTAACAAGTTTTCAAAAAACATTTATTGAAACTGCAAAAGCAGGTAAAGGAAATTACCATACAATTTTTTACAATGTACCAAAAGATGAGCTTAAATATATAGAAGAAAATAGAGGTGTTGAGGATTATTATTTGTCAGAAGAGTTGGGATATAGTTATCTTCCAAATAGTAAAGCATCAAAAACTATAGAAGAAGAAAAGCCACTTGTCAATATTATTTCAATGAATGACAAGTTCTTAAATAATATGGCTATAAATGTGCAAGATGGTAGATTACCTGAAAATGATAACGAACTTGCAATTTCAACTAGGATAAATGAAAAATTTAAGACATATTATAAAGTTGGAGATACTATAACATTAAATATTGGAGAATTAAAAAATATTTCAAATGAAGAAACAACAGGTGAAAATGAAATTGTAAATACAACACCAAAAACATACAAAATTGTAGGAATAATAGAAAGACCAACTGTTGCAATTGAACCTTATGAAGCAGACTGGTTTACAGTAATTACTAAAATGCAAAAGATAGAAAAAAAAGCAAATATAGCAGTTTTATATACAAGTCCATATGATTATGTAAAAAACACAGAAAGTATAAATCAAATGGTAAAAGCAAAAGATGGAGAAAAAATAGACCAAGCTGAACTTACAACATTTAGAGGATTAAAGGGTTCTTACAAAAGTTACAAATACAAAATAAATATAAATAAAGAATTATTATCATATGAAGGTGCAAGTTTAGATGACGAAACATTAAGAACATTTTATGGATTAGGAGCTTTTATAATAGGAATAGTTCTAATATCAAGTGTATTTGTAATTAGAAATGGGTTTGCAATATCAATAACAGAAAGATTAAAACAATATGGTATGCTTTCAAGTATTGGAGCAACAAAAAAACAAATTAAGAAAAGTGTTTATTTTGAAGGATTTATACTAGGTCTTATAGGGATTCCTTTAGGAATTTTAAGTGGAATATTTGCAATTTATATTTTAGTGCAAGTTGTAAATTATATATTAAAAGACTTTGTTTCAAGTGGAACTTTATTAACATATGGAATGTCTTGGATAGCTGTAGTTGTAAGTATAATTGTGTCAATCGTAACAATTTGGTTATCATGCAAAAAATCAGCTAAAAAAGCATCTAAAATAACACCAATTGAAGCAATAAGAAGTTCAGAAGATGTAAAATTAAAAGCAAAGAAAATAAAATGTCCAAAAATAATAACAAAAGTATTTAAAACAGGAGGAGAAATAGCATATAAAAACTTAAAAAGAAGCAAGAAAAAATATAGAACAACAGTAATTTCTATAATAGTAAGTGTTGTAATATTTATTGCAATATCAAGCTTTATACAATATGGTTTCAAAATGTCTAGTGCATATTACACAGAAATGAATTATAATTATGTAGTATATACGAGATTAAATACATCACCAGATGACAAAGAAGAATATACAAAAGAACAAGAAAAAAATTATAAAACACTAATAGATGTATCAAACTTGCCAGATATTGGAGAATTTTCAATTAACAAAAGTAATGTATTAGAAATAAATATGGACGAAAAGCACAAAGCAGAATTAACTGAATATGGAAAAGATATAAAAGCAAGATATTCAGATTCAGAACCTGGTCAAGAACAAATTGATACAATAAACATTATTTCATTAAATAAAAAAGCATATGAAAAATATTTGAAAAAAATAGGCGGAGATTATGAAACATACAAAGACGGAGCAATTTTAATTGACAACAATATCAACTTAGATAAAGATGGAAAAAAAGTTCAAGGTAGTATGTATACTTGGAAAAAAGGAGACATCGCTACAGGAAAAATAAATGATAAAGAATATAGTATAAAAATAGTATCAAGAACAGAAGAAAGACCAAATGGAGTTGAAGATTTATACAGCACGAATGCAACATTTATTGTTAGTGAAGAATTTATGGATAAAATTGGATATAATTCAGCAATATTATATATACAATCAAATGATGCTGATAAATTAGACAAAGAAGTAGAACAATATAAAAATGAAAAGAATCTTGATGATTCACATTTATATACTATAAATATGGAAGAAGCAGTAAGAGCAGAAAATGCAGTTGTATTAGTTATTTCAATATTCTTATATGGATTTATTGGTGTAATTACTTTAATTGGAATAACAAATATATTTAATACAATAACAACAAATATGAATTTAAGAAAAAAAGAATTTGCAATGCTAAAATCAATAGGAATGACTAAAAAAGAATTTAATAGAATGATTAGACTAGAAAGTATTTTCTATGGAGTTAAATCCTTAATCATAGGAATACCAATTGGAATTTTATTATCTTATGGTATGTATAATGTATTTAAAAATAGTATGGAAATGGAATATGTATTACCATATAAAGCAATTGCAGTTGCTATTATATTTGTAGCTATTGTTATTGGAATTATTATGAAATATTCTATGAGTAAAATTAACAAACAAAATATTATTGAAACTATTAGAAACGATAATATATAATGTCCTAATGGGGACGTTTCTCAAAAGGACATTAATTCATAAAGAGATTTATGACAGGGAGTTCGCTTTAACGGACTTCCTTGTTTTTTTTATAAAATATTGAAACAAAATTAAACCTGTGATATATTAACAATAGAAAAAATATAGGAGAAAAAAATGTACTATACATATATGATAAGATGTGCAGATAATTCAATATACACAGGAATGACAAATGACTTAGAAAAAAGATTAAAAGAACACAAAACAAAAAGTAAAAATGGAGCAAAATATACTAAATCACATGATGCAATTAAAATTGAGATAGCATGGAGAAGCAAAGACAAATCGCTAGCATGTAAATTAGAATATCAAATAAAAAATTTAACAAAAAAACAAAAAGAAAATCTAATAAATGGAGAAAAATTATCAACATATTTACACGGAAAAATAGATTGTAGAAGATATAGAAAATGTCCTTTTAAGAAACGTCCCCAAAAGGACATAGTGAAAGGAGAAAAATATGCCAAACTGGACAAAAGAACAAAAACAAGCAATATATGAAAAGGATTCAAACTTATTAGTAGCTGCAGCAGCAGGAAGCCGGAAAAACAGCGGTGCTAGTAGAAAGAATAATAAATAAAGCAATAAATGAAAATGTAGATATAAATAAATTATTAGTAGTAACATTTACAAATGCTGCTGCATCAGAAATGAGAGAAAGGGTACTAGATGCTATATATAAAAAACTTGATGAAGATCCAGAAAATGAAAGTTTGCAAAGACAAATAACATTATTAAATATGGCAAGTATATGCACAATAGACTCATTTTGCTTAGATGTTGTGAGAAATAATTTCTATGAATTAGAAAATGTGTCTCCAAACTTTAGAATAGCAGATACAACAGAAATAGAACTTTTAAAACAGGAAATTTTAGATGATATATTTGAAAAAAAATATGAAGAAGATGAAGCAGACTTTATAAAATTAGTAAATACATATACAAGTTATAGAGATGATACACCTTTAAAAGATTTAATATTAAAAATTTATAATTATATAGGTTCAAGTCCATTTCCAAAAGAATGGCTAAATGAAAAAATAGAAATGTTTAATATTAAAAATGAGTTAAACAAAGATTTTAGCCAAACACCATGGGGAAAAATATTATTAAATGAAGTAGAAGAAGAACTAATAGATGATATTGCAGTACTAAAAGATGTTAGAGAAAGTTTAGAATATGATGAGCAATTAGATATATTTAAACAAGCAATAGAATCAGATATAAAACAAATAGAAATTTTAAGGCAAAACTTAAATAGCTGGGATAAAGCATATGAGATAGCACAAAATATAAAATTTATCACATGGCCAAGAAAAAAGATAGAATCAGAATTAAAAGAAGATGCTAAAAAGATTAGAGATAATGTAAAGAAAAAATTGAACTCTAAAATAGAAAAAATATTGATATCAAACTCACAGCAATCAAATCAAGATATATTTGAAATGTATGATATTTTAAAGAAATTAGAAAAACTAATAAATGAATTTGACGAAATATTTTCCAAAAGAAAAAGAGACAAAAATATAGTAGACTTTACAGATATTGAACATTTTGCCTTAAATATTTTATTAAAAAAAGATGAAAAAGGAAACATTATAAAAACAGAAGTTGCAAAAAAATATACTGAAAAATTCGAAGAAATAGCAATAGACGAATATCAAGACAGTAACCTAGTGCAAGAATATATATTAACTGCAATATCAAGAGGAAATAACATATTTATGGTAGGAGATGTAAAACAAAGCATTTATAGATTCAGACAAGCAATGCCAAAGCTATTTTTAGATAAGTATTCTAACTATGAAACAGTAGGAATAGACCAAAAGAATTCTGTTGGAAGAAAAATACAATTATTTAAAAATTTTAGAAGTAGAGATAATATACTTAATTTTACAAATTTAATATTTAAAGATATTATGAGTGATAAATTAGGTGAAGTAGATTATAATGAAAGCGAATATTTAAATTTTGGAGCAGAAGATTATAAAAAAGTAGAACAAAATTTAAAAACGGAAATTAATATTATAAATACCAAAAAAGATGAAATAGAAAAAAATGAAAATTTAGAAAACGATGAGAAAGAAAAAAATGATGAAAGTGACGAGATAGAACATTTAGAAGAAATAGAAGTAGAAGCTAAATATGTAGCACAAAAAATAAAGAAAATGATAGAAAGTAAATCACAAGTATATGATAGAAAAAAAGGAGAATTTAGAGATATAACATATAGAGACTTTGCAGTTTTGTTAAGATCAACTAAAAATAAAGCAAATGTTTATGAACAAGAAATAATAAATTTAGGAATGCCTGTTTTCTCAGATAGTACACAAGAATATTTAGATTCTATAGAAATACAAACTATAATGAGTCTTTTAAAAGTGATAGATAATCCAATGCAAGATATACCACTTGTAACAGTATTAAGGTCTAATATAGGTGGATTTACAGACAATGAACTAGTACAAATTCGACTATCAGATAAATATGATAATTATTATAATTGTATGCAAAAAGCAAAAGTGGATGTTTCTTTAGAATTAAAAGAAAAAATAGAAAAATTTTTAAAACAAATAGAAGGATGGAGAAAAAGTCAAGAATATTTAGCATTAGATGAATTAATATGGAAAATTTATTCAGATACAGGATATTATAATTATGTAGGATTAATGCCGAATGGAAATTTAAGACAAGCAAATTTAAAAATATTATTTGAAAGAGCAAGAAAATATGAAACAGCAAGTTTTAAGGGATTATATAATTTTATAAATTTTATAGAAAGATTAAAGACGAATTCTGGCGATTTAAGTTCAGCAAAAATAATAGGAGAAAATGATAATGTAATAAGAATTATGAGTATTCATAAGAGTAAAGGTCTTGAATTTCCAGTTGTTTTTTTAGTAAACTCAAATAAAAAATTTAATGAACAAGACATAAAAAAAGACCCTGTATTATTACATCAAGAAATGGGAATAGGCGCTAAATATATAGATTATAATATGCAAGTTCAATATGATACATTGACGCGAGAAGCTATAAAAAATGTCTTAAACATAGAAGCTATTTCTGAAGAAATGAGAATTTTATATGTTGCATTAACAAGAGCAAAAGAAAAACTAATAATAACTGGAATTTCAAAAGATTTACAAAAACAAATAGAAGATATGGAAAAGCAAAAAGAAATATATCATAAAGTTGACAAAAAAATAAATTCGATATTAGTAAAAAAGTATAAATCTTATTTAGACTGGATTTTATTAGTATATCTTTATGAAAAAGAAAATTCAAAAGACTTATTAGAATTAAATGAAATTAAACCAAAAGATATTATTAACAAAAATACAATGGAAATAGAACAAATAAATTCAATTAATTTAAGAGACAAGCTAGAAAGCAAAAAAATAGAATTTTCAAATGAAGATAAAGAAAAAATAAAAAATAAAATAGAATATGAATATAAAAATAAATTGGCAACAGTAATTCCAACCAAAAGCTCTGTAACAAAAATAAAACTAATGAAACAACAAAATGAAACAGAAATAAAAGAAATAACATTTGCTAAGCCTAAATTTTTACAAAATGAAGAAGAGGAAAAAATAACACCTGCTGAAAAAGGAACACTAATTCATTTATGTATGCAGAAATTAAATCCAAAACAAGAATATGATTTAAATAAAATAAAAGAATTTATAAAAGAGTTAGAATATAAAGAAATAATAACTGAAAAAGAAGCAAAAGCAATTAATCCATATAAAATATTAGAATTTACTAAATCTGATATATGGATGGAATTAAAAGAAGCCAAAGAAATATATAAAGAAAAACCATTTTATATTAATATTCCAGTAAAAGAAATATATAATAGTGAAGAAATAGAAGAAAGCATATTAGTACAAGGAATTATAGATTTATATTATATAAATAAAAATAATCAAATAATTTTATTAGATTATAAAACAGATTATATTGAAAAAGGAGAAGAAAACAAACTAGTAGAAAGATATAAAGAACAGCTCCAATTATACAAAAAAGCATTAGAAGGAGCACTACAAAAAAAGGTAGATAAAGTGTATATATATTCAGTATATTTAGGAAAAAAGATTGAAATATAAAAAAAGAGGAATCTTATTGTAAGATATCCTCTTTTTATGAAGACTAAAAATCTCTAAGTTTTAAACCATGTTTGCTAAGCCAGCGCTTAATTGTTGCTATACTTTTCGGCCCAATTTGATGCATACGGTTAAGTTGATTTTCATTTTTGCAAATCAAATCTTCTACCGTAAAGATATGGGAACGATTAAGAACTGATACAACCTTAGAATCTAAGTCTTCACAATTTCTAAGCCACGTACACGGGGCCGTCTGATTAGGTGGAAGTTTCCGAAGTTCTGCAATTTCTTCTTCTAATCGCCAAACTTCTTTTTGTCTTTTTGCAATTTCTTCTTTAACAGTTGCCATAATCATACCCTCCATAAAATTTAAAATGAATAACTTATAAAATAATTATATCACATATAGCTACATAATGCAATTACATAAAAAATATTGAAATTAAAATTAAAATTTGATATAATAAACAAAGTTTAATAAAGAATGGAGAAAAAATATGGATAGAATGAAAACTTTTTTTAAATATGCTATGTGGATAATACTATTTTTTGTATTTTCAAATTTATTAATAGATATAAATTTAGAATCAACATATAAAAATATAGGAAGAAAAGACAACTTACCACAAATATCAATATATCAAGCACAAGCAACAAAAGTAAATGGAAGAATAAAAGGAACTATATATAATAATACGGAAAACAAAGTAAAAGGAAAATACTTAAAAGTAGACTTTTATTCAGAAAGAAATGTACTTTTGGGAAGCAAATATATTGATATATCTAATATAAAAGAAAACGAAACTCAAGAGATAGAATTATATTTTAAATTACAAGATGTTGAATATTACAGTTTGAGTTTTACAGATGAAAAAGAAGAAAATGAAATAACATTATTGCCACACGATATGACAAGAGAACAAATTATATGGGGAACATTTTTCACAATTTTGATTTTCTGGTAATAATAAAAGTTGTCAATAGGGACGTCCCTTTTTGACAACTTTTTATATTTATAATAATCTAATTAAAGCTATTGTTATTGCAGATGAAGTAGCACTGGCTTTAATTTTTATATCATAACCTGTGTTGTTTTTAAATTTTAAATCATAACTTCCATATGCAACCGCGGCATCTTTACCATTTGCAATGTAAGGGACTTTATTACTATGTTCATGTCTTTCTACAATTGAAAGACTAGGAATTTTTAAAACTGCATTATATAATGTTGTACTAACTTGACAGTTTCCACCACCTAATCCTTTTTTCTTATTGCCATCTTTATCAAAAATATCAGCTTCTTGATATCCTTTTTCTTTTGTTGATGGACCTATAGTGTTACAAAAAGAAAAAGTGGAACCATTTGCTATAGTAGTTTCATTTAAAGTAGAGCAAGTTATATAAACATTATTTTGTCTAGAAGCGTCATTACTATATATTTTTGTTGAAAAAGAACTAATTTCTTCTTCTTTTTTTATTTTATCATCTGTTGAATTTTTAGTTATTTCAATTGTATTTTTGGTATCATTTTTTGTATTATTTTCTTGACTATTAGAATTAGTATTACTAGACACTTTACTAGATGTATAATTATTAGTAACATTATTATTTTTGTTATTATCTTTTCTAGTTATAAAAAAGAAAACACCTATACAAATTAATATAAATAATATAATAAAAATAATCCATTGTTTATTTTTCAAATTAATCACCATAAATAGTTTAACCAAAAAAATATATAATATTAGAAAAATTGATATTAGTCATAATAAAGATTAAAAAAACATATAATATAAGAAAAAAATACAAGGAGAAAAAATAAAAAAATAATGGAGGAGATTTTAAAATATTTTCCAAACAATATATATGAAGTTTTATTAGATTTTTCCGATAAAAATAAACAAATTTTAGATAGAGTGCAAGAAATAAGAATAAGAGCAGAAAAACAAATTATTTTAAGAATATGTAATCAAGATATAATTTTACAGTATATAGTATCACAATCTGAAATTTTGCAGATAATAGAAAGATTATGTGAAAATTCTATTTATGCATATAAAAATCAAATTTGTGAAGGATTTATAACCGTAAAAGGTGGACATAGAGTAGGAATAACTGGTTCGTGCGTTGTAGAAAACGGTAAAATTATAAATATAAAATATATATCCAGTTTAAATTTTAGAATAGCAAGACAAGTACTAGACTGTAGTAATAAAATTTTAAATCAAGTAATTGATATTCAAAATCAGACAATATTTAATACAATAATTGTTGCACCTCCAGGAAGAGGAAAAACTACAGTGTTAAGAGATACTATAAGAAGGATAAGTAATGGAATTGATGAAATAAAATTTAGAGGAAAAACATGTGGAATTGTAGATGAGAGAGGAGAAATTGCAGCTTGCTTTAAAGGAGTACCACAAAATGATGTGGGAATAAGAACAGATGTAATTGAAAATGTTTCTAAATATAAAGGAATACATATGCTTATTAGATCAATGGCTCCTGAAATTATAGCCTGTGATGAAATTGGTAGCAGAGAAGATATAGAGGCAATACAGTATGCACTATATTCTGGAGTAAAAGGGATTTTTACAATGCATGGAAGAAGTATTGAAGATATAAAAAATAACAAAGAAGTTTATAGATTAGTTGAAAATAGTCAAATTCAAAAAGTGGTGTTTTTATAATTTTTATTTGACAATTTAATAAAATAACAGTATAATATATATGTATTATTAAAAAAGGAGAAAAGATATGCTAAAAAAATACTGGAAAAAAATTGGAATGTTAATATTAATAATAGCATGTGTATTTAATATAATGAGTAAATTAGTACATAAATTATCATTAAATAAAGAAATGTTACAATCAGCACAGTATATGTTTAGTCAAGAACAAAATGAAAATAAAAATAAATAATACTTGAAAAAATTTTAAAAATATGTTATGATAAAAAACAGTCATGTTATAAAATACGAAAAAGAGGTGAAATCAAATGAAAGAAGGAATACATCCAACATATAACCAAACAACAATCACATGTGCATGTGGAAACGTTTTAGAAGTTGGTTCAACTAAAAAAGATATAAAGGTTGATGTTTGTTCAAAATGTCATCCATATTGGACAGGTAATTTAAGACAAGAGACAGCTGGTGGTAGAGCAGATAGATTTAAGAAAAAATATGGTCTTGCATAGAATAAAGTAGTACGAAACTACTTTATTTTTTTTATACTAAAAAAAAGCCCCTGTTTGTAAATAAACAAACAGGGGGTGTAACATCGAATCGAATAACCCTAAACAATTGCTGTAATTATGTAATTTTCAAAAAGATTTGTAGTAACGAAATTTTAAATTTTTTTTGTTAATAAAAAAATGATTTCGTTATGTGAAACCTGATAGATACCGCCGCATAAGGGCCTCCTTTCTATATTACATGTTAATGTTCATTAGGAAAATCCTAACTGCATATTTAGTATACCATATATTTCCAATTAAGTCAACATAAATACTAAAAATTAAAAATGTTGCAAATTAAGACAAAATATAATAAAATATAAATATGTGATATTATGGAGGAAAGTTAAGATGAAAACAGAAAATGAAATAAATGAACAAAAAGAATATATAGAAAAAGTAAAAAAGATAAATGAAAACAAAAATTTAAAATATAGCATACTAACAATGGGATGTCAACTAAATGAAAATGATTCAGAAAAATTATGTGGTATGCTAGAAGAAATGGGATATACAAAAACTGAGAATCAAAAGGAAGCAGATTTGGCATTATTTAATACATGTTGTGTAAGAGAAAATGCTGAAGACAAGTTATTTGGAAAATTAGGAGAACTTAAAAAAATAAAAGAAGAGCGTGGAACAATAATAGCAATTGGTGGATGTATGATGCAAGAAAAACATATCACAGACAAAATAAAAGAAAGTTATCCATATACAGATATAATATTTGGAACACATACATTACACAAATTTCCACAAGATTTATATGAAGTTCTAGAAAATAAAACAAAACTAGAAGATATACTAGATATAGACGGAAAAGTATATGAAGGATTACCAATAAAAAGAGATAGTAGTATAAAAGCATCTGTAACAATAATGAACGGATGTAACAATTTTTGTAGTTATTGCATAGTTCCATATGTTCGTGGAAGAGAAAGAAGTAGACAACCACGAGCAATAATCGAAGAAGTAAGAGAACTTGCAAAACAAGGATATAAAGAAATTACACTTTTAGGTCAAAATGTAAATTCATATTTAAGAGTAGAACGCGAAAAAGGATTAGAATTTGAAGAATATGAAGGTGTAAATTCATTTGCAACATTATTAAGAGCAGTAAACAAAATAGATGGAATAGAAAGAATAAGATTTGTATCACCACATCCAAAGGATTTTACAGATGATGTAATACAGGCAATAGCTGAATGTGATAAAGTATGTAAATTAGTACATTTACCATTACAATCTGGAAATACAAAAGTATTGAAGGAAATGAACAGAAAATATACTAAAGAACAATACTTAAAATTAGTAGAAAAAATGAAAGCTGGAATACCAAACCTAACTTTATCAACTGATATTATTGTAGGATTCCCAGGAGAAACGGACGAAGAGTTTGAGGATACTTTAGATGTAGTAGAGAAAGTTAAATTTGAGCAAGTATATATGTTTATTTATTCAAAAAGAGTTGGAACACCAGGAAATAGAATGGAAAATCAAGTTCCAGAAGAACAAAAACATGTAAGATTTGATAAATTGAAAGCTTTAGTTGAAAGCCAAATTGCAGAGAATAATAAAAAATATGTTGGAACAGTTCAAAAAGTTTTAGTTGAAGGTACTAGCAAAAATAATGATAATATGCTTACTGGTAGAACAGATAGCAACAAAGTTGTTATTTTTGAAGGTGATAAAAACTTAATTGGAAATATGGTTGAACTTAAAATAGTTTCTGAACATATGTG
>CAKOUO010000014.1 GCA_934120645.1 uncultured Clostridia bacterium | reverse complement strand
GCTCCCTCAAGGATTCGAACCTTGGACCCACCGGTTATGAGCCGGTTGCTCTGACCAACTGAGCTAAGGGAGCATTATTAAATTGTTTTTTGCTTAACGCAAGATAAAGTATAACCTATTTTTTATATGTTGTCAATACTTTTTTTAATTTTTTTATAATTTAATTATTATTTCATTAAATTTATATTAAATAATAAAAGAGATTTGAAGTACAAGCTTCTCATCCCTTTTATATTATTAATAATTTTCTCCCTTACCTTCTGGAAGTGCTGGGTATTGTAATACAACTCTTATCTTCATAGCATATTTAATAGCTCTTACTATTTTGCTATTTTTAATTCTTTGCCATAATGATGGTTTAGCTTCAAATGTTGTTTCTTCTATATATTGTTGTTGTTCTACTTGATTTTGTTCAACTACTTCTTCAACTTTTTCTTCTTTTATTTCTTTAACAGGTTCTTCAACAGGAGTTGGAATTGTTTTTAATGCATCTGCTACTTCTATTCCTATATAACTTAAAGCTTTTGATCTATCTTCTATTCTTTCCATATCTATTTCTATATGTAAGTTAGATTCTAGATTATTAACTCTTGCATGTAATAATTTCATAGCATCTTGATAATTTTGTGATTTTTTTCCTTTTGATTTTCCAACTATATTTAGTGTATCTATTATATCTTCTGAGAAGTTTCCTTCTGCTTCTTTTACTTGATTTTTCCAGTTTTCTTCTTTATTATCAACTGCTTCTATTAATTCTTTTAATTGTCCTGCTAATGCTATATTTTCTTCTCTTTGTCTAATTAGTTCTTCTATTTTTTTTGTATTTTCTTCAAATTGATTTGTAGCAAATTCAACTAATCCATATGCAGCTTTATATACACTACTTGGGAAGTTTTTCTTTTTTGGATATTCAATTAAATATGTTTTTATAGATTCAATTAAATCCTTAAAATATGTATCTTCCTCTAATTGAACTATTTGTTTTTTGCTATTTGGATTTATCATTTTTTGAACTTTTTCTATATTTGATAATATCTTTTCTTCCGTGATTACCATTCTCACGTTTACTATGCCAGATTTAGACATTGTAAACAACCTCCTTTATCCTACGCTTTATTGATTTTACTGTTTCTTTTATAATTATACAATATTAAACAAAAAACTACAATAGAATTGTAGTTTTTTTTGTTTACATTTATGTTACAGTAATATTACATTTATATTACAAAGTAATTTTTTTCATTTCTTCGTTTCTTTTTACTTTTTGCGTAGTAGTTTTTATAAGTTCATCTTGTGTTATTGTTATACCTTTTATATATTTATATTTTGGCATTGTCTTATTTATGTTTTTTACTTCTTGCCATAATTTTTCTTTAATTTCTTTTTCATCCGTAGTTCCGTATACTTCTTCAATAATATCTTTATCATAAACAATTTTTGCACATATTTTATAATCTCCGTCATCTTCTAATTTTCCGTATACAAAATTTTCTTTTACTCCTGCTATTTTATTAACTAGTATTTCTAATTCTTCTGGATAAACATTTTTTCCGTTTTTTAATACTATTACAAATTTCTTTCTTCCTGTTATAAATATAAATCCATCTTTATCTATTTTTGCTAAATCTCCTGTATGTAACCATCCTTCATTATCTATTGCTTCTTTTGTTGCTTCTTCATTTTCATAATATCCAAGCATTATTGTTGGACCTTTTACTAGTAATTCTCCTATTCCTTCTTCATTTTTATTTATTAATTTTACATCTAAACTTGGTAGTGCTTTTCCTATTGATCCAATTCTTTTATATTTATCATCTTCTACTGCTATAACTGGTGATGATTCTGTTAATCCATATCCTTGTACCATTGCAATTCCTAATGAATTAAACATTTTTTCTGTTTTTGGATCTAATGCAGCTCCACCTGCAACTAATAGTCTTAATTTTTCTCCTAATGCATCTTTTATTTCTTTAAATAATTTACTTCTTATATCTATTCCAAATTTTAATAATGTATTAGATATTTTTACTCCTACATTTACTGTTTTTGTTTTTCCTTTTTCTTCTATTGATTTCATTATTTTTTTATACATACCTTCATATAAAGCCGGTACAGAAACCATAAATGTTATATCATATTCTTTTATATTTTCTGAAATATGTCTAATACCTTCGCAAAATACTATTGATGCACCAACTGACAATGGTAATAGGAATCCTGTTGTGCATTCAAATGTATGATGTAATGGTAAAAATGACAAAAATCTATCTTCTTCTGTAACTTTTAAAACTGATGATATATCCATTAAATTACTTACTATGTTTTTATGTGATAGCATAACAGCCTTTGATTTAGAAGTTGTTCCAGATGTAAATAACATTATTTCCATTATATCTGGATTTATATTTGCATCTATGAATTTAGTATCTCCTGCTTCTAATTGTTCTTTCCCTTTTTTTATTAATTTTTCAAAAGAAATTATACCATTATTACTTTCTTTTAAGTCCATAGAAATAAAGTATTTTAAATTTGTATTTTTCTTTTCTTTTAGTTCATTCATAATTTCATTATATTTATTTGTATAAATAATTGCCTCAACTTCTGAACGCATAATTAAACTTTCTATTTCATTATTAGGTAATGCTTTATCTAAAGGAACTATTACTCCTGTTCCATTAACAGTTGCTAAATAACTAACTTCCCATTCATATCTATTTTCTCCAATTACAGCGATTCTTTTATCTTTTAATCCTAAATTAATTAATGCTGTTCCTAAAGCATCTATATCATTTTTAAGTTGTTTATATGTAATTTCTCCTAATTGTCCTTTTTGTTTTGTTTTAAAAACATATGCTGGTCTATCAGCAAATTTTTCTGCAGATTTACTTATCATATCTTTTAAATCTGTAAATTTTGTAAATTCATTAATTATTTCTCTCATACTTACTCCTTTATTATTTTATTCTTAATCCATCTATTAAAGTATTTTCAAACTCTTTATATAGTTTTATAACTTCAATTTCATTTTGATTTTTTAGTTTATATACTAATGTTGATGCTATTAATCCATATATTTCGGAAGCAATTGCTTGTGGATTTCCTTTTTTTATTTGTCCTTTTTCAATTCCCTCTTCTACTATTTTTTCAATTTTATTAATATATTCGTAAATTAATTTCTGACATTTTTGATTTCTTGCTTCTTTACCATAAATTTGACTTAATAGTATTGTCATAAAATCTTCGTATTTAGCAACTATTTTTATTTCTATTAAGATTATCGCTTTTAGCTTGTCTATATAATTTTCCAATTTTGCAGTTTTTATATCTATACTATTTTGTAATAGCTTTACACCTTCTTCGATTAGAAAATTAAAAATTTCTTCTTTGCTTGAAAAATGATAATATAAAGTTCCTTTTGCAACCCCTACTGTTGCTGTTATTTCTTCTATACTTGTTGCATCATATCCTTTTTCAGCAAATAGTTTCATTGATGTTTCAAATATTTTTCTTTTTGTTTTGTTCATATTTGTCCATCCTTTCATTTAAGTAATCTCAATTTACCCTATTATATATTTAAAAGATTATAATTGCAATAGATTTTATTTTTTTGAACACTCAGTATAAAAAACTATAAATTATTTTTTTATTTTTTATTCTACAAATCTTTACAAATTTATATAACTAATATAAAATAACAGTAAATAATTATACTTTTTAAATTTACGGAAATACTAAGAAAAATTTGGAGGAAAACAAATGAAAAATAAAAATGAATTAAATTATAAAGATTTAAAAATGACTTGTGATAAAAGTCTATTTAATTTTAATGAAACAACTCAAGAAGTTGAAAATATAACAACAGGCATTGGGCAAGAACGTGGAATCAAAGCTTTAGAATTTGGTTTACAGGTTAATGTAAAAGGTTATAATATTTACATTGAAGGTCCAAGTGGTGTTGGTAAAACAATGTATACAAAAAATTATTTAAATAAAATATCAAAAAAACAAAAAGTACCTTGTGATTGGTGTTATATTTATAATTTTGATAATCCTAATGAACCAGTAGCAGTTTCTTTACCTGCAGGGCAAGGAAAAGAATTTAAAAATGCAATGGATGGTTTTATATTAGAAGTAAAAAAAGATATTAAGAAGACTTTTAATGCTGATGATTTTGAAAAAGAAAAAGCTTTAATTAAGCAAGAATTTGAGGTAAAAAGGTCTGCTATTTTAGATAAATTAAACCAAGATGCTTCTAAACATAATTTTCAAGTAAAATCTTCTCAAAACGGAATTTATATGATGCCTATTGTTAATGGAAAAGCTATTGATGAAGAAGAATTTAATAAATTAGAAGCTTCTATTAAAAATGAATATGAACAAAAATCTGTTATAGTACAAAATCAAATTATGGAAGCTATTGAACAAATAAAATTAATTGAAAAGCAATCTGATAGCAAAGTATCAGAATGGCAATCAAATATAGCTTTACTTACTATTAATGTTCACATTAATTATTTGAAATCACAATTTAAAAGAAATAAAAAAATTACAAAATTTTTAAATGATGTAAAAAAAGATGTATTAAAAAATGTATCTTACTTTTTAGAAGAAGATAAAGAAAAGCCTCAACAGCCAGCAAATCCAGTTAATAAAAAACAAGATCCTAGTTTAAATTATAGGGTTAATCTTTTTGTTGATAATTCAGAATCTGAAGGTGCTCCTGTTATTATGGATTCAAACTATACTTATCATAATATTTTTGGTTCACTTGAATATGAAAATTATTATGGAGCTTTAAAAACAGACCATACTATGTTAAAACCTGGTCTTTTACAAAGAGCAAATGGTGGTTATATTATTTTCCAAGCAAAAGATTTGCTTCAAAATAGTATGTGCTATGAAGCACTAAAAAAAGCATTAAGAGTAAAAGAAATAAGCATAGAAAATACTGTTGACCAACGTTCTTCTATGGTTATGGTATCTTTAAAACCTGAGCCAATTCCTCTTGATTTAAAAGTTATTTTAATTGGAAACAGTACTATTTACCAAACACTTTTATCAATGGATTCTGATTTTAGAAAATTGTTTAAAATAAAAGTTGAATTTGAAGATGATGCTCCTATTAATAAAGAAAATGTTAATAAGTTAGCTTCAATTATTCACGGCTTTTGTGAAAATGAAGAATTACCACAATTAGATAAAGGAGCTATGGCTAGAATCGTTGAATATGCTTCCAAAATTGCAGGAAGTCATAAAAAACTATCTACTAGATTTGATGATTTAATTCAAATTGTTGGAGAAGCTGCTACATGGGCAAAAATTTCTAAGTCAAAAGTAGTTACAGAAGATTTTATTAATAAAGCTCTTGACGAACAAATTAATAGAGTTAAAAAATTTGATTCTAAATATTTAGAAATGATTAAAGATAATTCACTATTAATTAACACTTCTGGTTTTGATGTTGGTACATTAAATGGACTTACAATTCTTACTATTGGTAATTATTCTTTTGGTAAACCTGCAAAAATAACAGTTAATACTTATACTGGAAAAAGTGGAATTGTTAATATTGAAAGAGAAGTTGAACTTTCTGGTTCTTCACATTCAAAAGGTGTACTTATTTTAACAGGTTACTTAGGAGAATTGTTTGCACAGGATATTCCTCTTTCATTAACTGCTAGTATATGTTTTGAGCAATTATATAACGGTGTTGATGGTGATAGTGCTTCTAGTACAGAACTTTATGGTTTACTATCTAGCCTTTCTGGAATTCCTATAAATCAAGCAATTGCTGTAACTGGTTCTGTTAATCAAAAAGGTCAAATACAACCTATTGGTGGTGTTAACGAAAAAATTGAAGGTTTCTATCAAATCTGTAAAATGCGTGGATTAGATGGATCTCATGGTGTTATGATTCCTGTTCAAAATGTAGATAACTTACAATTATCTGATGAAATTGTTGATAGTGTAAAAAATGGTTTATTCCATATTTATTCTGTTTCTACTATTGAAGAAGGTATTGAAGTTTTAACAGGTGTACCTGCTGGTAAAAAAGATAAAAATGGTAATTTCCCTGCTGGTACTGTTAATTATTTAGTACATGAGAAATTGAAAAAATATGCTAAAATTAGTGAAAATTTAAAATAACTATAAAATAGGAAAGCACCTTACAAGGTGCTTTTTTTAAGAATTATTGTATCTTTTTAGCTACAATTACAAGTCTGCCGTCTTCTGTATACTTATCACATGTAGATAATGTAAGTAATTGATTTCCATATTCTGCAGTTTCTTCCGTATCATATAAAGACAACTTTTTTACATTATCGATGTAATCATTAAACTCTTCTTCAGAGTCTAATTCTATATCATCATAATATAAAAAACTTTCCTCTGGAGCAGTTCCTTCTTCGTAATATTTAGATAGAAAAACTCCTATGATCTGATAACTTGCTTCCTCATACAAAGTATCAAATTCTATGACTTGATGATTTTGGTAATATTCGTAATCTTTATATTTCTTTAAAGATCCAAACATTGTACCATTATTCATATTATGAGAATGTATAATCCAATTCTCACTATTTAAAGTACATCTGGCATCCAACAATGGTAATCCTGCAAAACTTTTTTCTTTATCCCAATTTTTATTTATATAATATATAGGATTGTCTAAATCTGTTTGCATTACTGGATAATCAACCTTTGTATCATCAATTTTAATCCAGCCTATTAAGTCTGAATTTTCTTGATACAGGATTTTATATTTTTCCAGTATTTCACTATCTGTTGAACTTTCTTTTGTTTCTTGTGACTGAGTAATACTTTCATTCTTGTGTTTTTCTTCTGGATTCTCTACTTCTTTCTTTTGCTCTCTTATTTCTTCGATTTCTTTCTCATTTTTTATCAAGTTGTATTGATAATTGCCTACATATCCCCACATTATTATGAGGATAAATACCATACAAGATATTAAAATCTTCCGAATTTTTCCTTTTGTTTTCATATTTTGTCCTCCTTCTTTTTGCAAAAGTAAAATCCATTTAAAATTTTACAATCTAATTATATATATATTTTTTTTTATAAGTCAATTATTTTTATATATTTTTTTTGACTTTTTATAAAATTTTTAATTTTCTATTGATTTTTTTAATTTTTCAGTATACTATATCAACATAGTGTTTATACACTTGTAACTTATTAACTGTTTTTTTCAAAAAGGAGGATAAACATATGATGAAAAAAACGTTTTATCGGAAGATTATTCCCGTAATTGCTAGTTGTGCATTCATTTTTACTAGCCAACCTGCGATTACATTCGCATCCGATATTTCACCGTCTTCTACAGATGTTGTGATATCTACTGATGCGGAAGCAACATCAAATTATGTGATACCTTATATCGAGGTACCATCTTCTGATGAAGTAACACCTTCTGATGAGGTAACCCCTTCTGATGAGGTAAAACCTTCTGATGAGGCAGCACCTTCTGATGAAGCAACACCTTCTGATGAGGTAAAACCTTCTGATGAGACAACACCTTCTGATGAGGTAACACCTTCTGATGAGACAACACCTTCTGATGAGGTAACACCTTCTGATGAGACAACACCTTCTGATGAGACAACACCTTCTGATGAGGTAACACCTTCTGATGAAGCTACACCTTCTGATGAGGTAACACCTTCTGATGAAGCAACACCTTCTGATGAGGTAAAACCTTCTGATGAGGTAACTCCTTCTGATGAGGTAACTCCTTCTGATGAGGTAACTCCTTCTGACGAGGTAAACCCTTTTGATGATGTAGTTCCTTCTGAAGAGTTAAACCCTTCTGAGGATGTAATTCCTTCTGAAGAGTTAACCCCTTCTGATGAGGTAACCCCTTCTGATGAAACAACATCTTCTGATGAGGACATGGCACTTAGTGACTTTGCAGCTTTTTCAGCTTTTGATGAAGAAGTTTTACTTCAGCAACAGTCACTGCCTTTGACAGCTAAGCCGACAACTTCTTCTTATGTATCATCTAAGTATGATATAAAATTAGAAGATGGCGTCTTCAAAATATTTTATAATGTTGAAGAGGGCGCTGAGGGAAATATTGTAATCGATTTTTCAAATGATGTAATACCAATGCTTAACCAGTGGTATCAGCAGTACTCTGGAAGACCAGGAGCAATTTATCCTATGCTTCCGGGAGATTACAATAAAATTGACATCGAAATTACGACATCTAATGGGCATACTTATCGCTACAAGGACGGAAGTTTTAGACTGGAAACAGCTGATACATCAAATTATAGTGACTTAAGTAATTTTATTGGTTTTGATAATCAGCAGATACCATTGCAATTTATTGGTGCGCTTTCAAAATCGAAGCCGATGCAGAAACTTTTTGGTGTAAACAGCTCATCAAAGATAACCGTAGATATGGTTTCGAACTTGTATGGATATCTTGCAGCAAATGGTTATACTGGAGATGAAGCATTAACTTCCTATATGCTGGATTACTATAATAACGAATTAGGTACTTCTTACACTTCTTTTAATACTTTGTGCAAGGAACATCCTGAAAAAGTTATGGCTATGCAGGGAGGTATGGCGGATCACCAGTACACAGTTAGTGAACAGAAATTCAACGAACTGAAGACTCTCTATCCCGAAATGGAAAAGTTTTTAGTATCAAAACCAAAGGGAAACGGATCATATGAAATTCAGTTCAAATGGCCGGAAGAATCACTTGCTTCGGCAAGCTACAATCTCTTTTACCGGGAGCTTTTAAGTTTTGCTTTTGGCGACAAAGGAGATCAGGAAGACTTTGAGAATATGCATGGTAATTTCCATGAAGCTGATTTAGGTGTTTCTAATTATATGGAAAACACCAATGACGTTTGGTCTCAGGTTAACGAATTCTTAAAACAGGCGTCTGCTTCTGGGCTCAATAAGGAAGAGGCATCAAAATTAGCCATTTCGATGGCTTTTGGTATAGATGGTCCTTGGACCAACAATTCTTACCAGAATTATTTTCTGTCTTGGTACAATTCAATTGAGCTTGAACAGATCGATGGCGATGTAACGATTCAAAAGATTGACTCAGAAACTGGAAAAACGATAACAGATCCTGCTACTTTTAATCTGTATTATTACAGTGTAGAGTTAGCAGAAGACAACACTCAAAGGACTGTAACGTATTATTACGCAATTGACGAAAACGGAAACGGTTACTTCACGAAAGACAGCTCTAAGGCTGCCGCTTTGGTAACTGAAAATGGTACTTGTAATGTACGGTATTTATTACCTGATTATGAATACTATTTAAGGGAAGTAAAATCTCCTGATGGTTACCAGATCAGTGATGGTGAAATAAAATTCACTATATCATCAAGTGAAAATACCCTTCTTATCGTTGGTAACACAAAAACTCCGGATAAACCGAAACCGGATAAACCGAAACCGGATAATCCGAAGCCGGATAATCCGAAACCGGACAATCCAAAGCCGGACAATCCAAAGCCGGACAATCCAAAGCCGGACAATCCGAAACCGGACAATCCGAAACCGGATAAACCGAAACCTGTTACTCCGACACCTATCATTCCAACACCTGTCACTCCGGAACCGGTTAATCCGACTCCGATAACTTATCCAGTGGAACCTACGGTTCCTACTACTCCGCAGCAGACTTCTGATCCTGTACCAAGTACACCATCACAGACTACTAGTTCAGATTCTCAGGATATGAAAAAGTATGTTCCACGGACTGGAGAAGTTTTTAGCTGGATTGCTGTTGGAACAGCTTCTTGCCTTCTCGTTGGTGGCATTGTAATGTTATCAATAAAAGTAAAAGGTAAGGGAAAGAAAAAAACAGATTTATAAAAAGCTCTAGTTTTATAGAGTTAAAAGTGCAACTCGTTATTTAAGTTGCACTTTTTATATATTATTAACTATTAGAAAATATTTTCCAAATTGAATATATTTTTATTTTTTATATGTTCTAATACATATATTGTCTTATAAACTTCAACAGTTGCTTCAGAATACTCTTCCACTTCTATGTTCCCTTTAACTCCACTTAAATCTGTTTCTACCTTTTCAATTTCATCATGTTCTATATAATAAGCTAATTTTTTGTGCCTACCATTCCATTTATCAGAAATTTCACTAATTTTAGTTTGTAAAATTCCTGAGTCCACATCATCTTTGATTAATTCTTCCCTTAATTCATTTAGTCCTTGGGTTGCTTCTTCAACTGCCTTTTTTGTATAATTTTGGGTAACAATGTCTCCTGCAAATATCAAGGCAATAATAATAACACAAATAATTAATTCTTTAGTCATATACATCCTCCAAAACTATAATTCTTTCTTCTGACAAAAAATTTGTCCCTTCCCATCTAATGTAACAATTAATGCTTCTTCTGGTTTTATTTTAAATTTTTCTAATTGCTTTTCTAACCAAACTTTATTTTTTCCAATAGCTTGTAAATTTTTATACATAATTTTTCCATCAGTTACTAAATCATATGGTATTCCTTCATATTCTGGTACAATATTAAAATCTTCTGGTATAGTTGTCCTTTTTTCTGGTTTTTGAATAACTGTAACTTGTCCATTTGTTTCTAAAATTGCATATTCTACATCACCTAGATTTACAACATTATTTCCTCTTAATCTTTCTTGTAATTCATTTATAGTAAATCTTTCTTTTTTTAACGATTTTTCATCTATTTTTCCTCTATATATTAATATACTTGGTTTTCCACATATAATCTCTCTTGCTTTAATACTTTTTATATTTATCATTGAAATAACTAAATGCATTACTAATAATCCTAAGATAGATATAATTCCATTTGATATTGGAATTCCAGAATCAGTCATTGGAATTGATGCTAAATCTGCAATCATTATTGCTATTGCTAATTCAAATGGTTGAAGTTGCCCTATCTCTCTTTTTCCCATTAATCTCATTACAATTAAAACAAATATGTATATAAGTATAGATCTAAAAAATGTAATTAACATATAAAAAACACCTCTAAATAAAATAAATTTGATTTTTATTTTATTTTTAACAATAATTAACTATTTTATACTTAAATTTTTGAATAAATATTTTTTTTATGTGAATAATAATTTTAGAGCCTTGAAATTTTTGCATTACAAATTTTAAAATTACAGAATTAAGGAGGTTGACTTCAATGGCAAATTCTCAAAGTAGAAGTGAAAATGGTGCTTCAACAGGATGGCAAATAGTTGGAAGATTAGTTGCTGCTGCTGTTGTATTAGCAATAACAGCATTCTTTACACCAGGATTTTCTATAAATAATATATGGACTTTAATTATAGCAGCTGTTGTTCTTACAATAATAGATTATTTAGTTACAAAATTTACAGGTTTACATGCAAGTCCTTTTGGTAAAGGTTTTATAGGTTTTGCACTAGCTGCTATAGTTTTATATGTTACTCAATTCTTTGTAGCTGGTTATTCAATTTCTTGGATAGCTGCTATAATAGGAGCTCTAATCTATGGTGTTGTTGATTATTTCTTACCAGGAAATCAAACTATGTAGTTATTAAAAAAGTGTTATAATGTAAGTAATTCTTCATTATAACACTTTTTTATATTAATTTTATATTAATTTCTTTCCCAATACTTTTCATATAATTCTTTTGCTGTTTTAGGGCTATCTACACCTTCTTTATTTTTTACTGGTGCAAAATCATCTTCTCTTTTTCCTCTAAGAATCGCAATATCATCAAATAATTCAAAACTATCAAAAATAAATGCTTCAAATTTATATGAATTTGGTTCTTCTGGTATTATTTCTTTTCCATTTTCATCTATATAAGAATTTTTCTTAAAAGCACTATGATATATTAATGGTTCTTTACTTATTTTTTCTATTGCATCTATTGTAAACAAATTACACATTATATGTGATTCACCATATTTTAATTCCCCATTAACATCTACTTCTTCTGCCATTTCTTCTGGTAATTCAGAATATTCTATAACTTTTGGGTGTCCATTCATTTTACAGAATACTCCTACTTTTTCATGTGGATTTGCTTTTACTACTGATTTTGATGCAATTTGCACATTTTTATCTATTGCCATTCCAAGTAAAGTAACATCTGCCATTTTTAAAATAGCATTATCTACTCCACCTATAAATACCCATTTAATTCCTCTTTCTTTCATATTTGCGAGCATTCCTGTTGTTCTTAAAGATGTAAAAACTCCTCCATTTCCATCAGATGCTTCTTTTATTTTAAAATCTTTACCTATTAACATTTTTCCTTCTGTATCTACTAATGGTAATTCTCCTTGTTCAAATAACATTACATTATTTTTGTCATATCCAAAATAATTATGTTTTTCTAAAAATTCTTGTGTCTGGTCGTTATTTTCTTTGCTTGTCATTATATACCAAGGAATTATTGTATTATATTTTTTGTTTGCTTCCTTTAAGTTTTCTGCTAAAATTTCAAATAAATATTTTCCTTTACCATAAACATCTAATTTAAATGTTCCTTTAGGTCCTGTGTGTCCTAATCTTGTACCTTGACCACCTGCCATTGTTACAACTGCATATTTTCCACTTACAATTGTACTTTCTCCTAGTTCATCAAACTTTTCTTTTTCTTTTTTTGTTAATTTCTCTTTATCTAAATAAGATATTGCTTCTATTTTGTTTTCTTTTATTCCTATTTCTTTTTTTGTATTATTATATAATTCCATTATTTGATGAAAATCTATTTTATTAATTTGTTTTATTAATTCTTCTTTTTGTTTTTCGTTTAGTTTATGTAATAAATTTATAATATGGTCTTGATTATATGTCTTTAGTAATTCAATTGTTTCTTGGTTTTTATCCATTTATATTTATCCTTCCTTTATAGTTATGCTATATTATATTCTATTCTTTTTCATCATATTTGTTCTTAATCCAATTAAAAATTACATATTGCTATTTTAACACATTTTTTTTATTTTAGCAATTTTTTTTGAAAACTTGTCATATACTTTGAATAATATAAATATAAATTAATTAAAGTTATTTGGTACAAACATTTTCTTGAATTTTAAAGGAGGTATATAGATGGAAAAGTCTAGCTTATATCAAGATATTGCAAAAAGAACAGATGGAGATATTTATGTAGGTGTTGTAGGTCCTGTAAGAACTGGAAAATCTACATTTATCAAAAATTTTATGGATTTACTTGTTATTCCAAATATTGATAACGAGTATAAAAAAGAAAGAGCAAAAGATGAATTGCCTCAAAGTGCAGGTGGTAAAACTATAATGACAACAGAGCCAAAATTTGTCCCTAATGAGGCTATTGAAATTACTTTAGATAATAATTTAAAATTTAAAACTCGTTTAGTGGATTGCGTTGGTTATTTAGTTGACAATGCTATTGGCTACTTAGAAGATGACATGCCTAGGATGGTAAAAACACCTTGGTCTGATGAAGAAATTCCTTTTGAAAAAGCTGCTGAAATTGGTACAAAAAAAGTAATAGATGAACATTCTACAATAGGAATTTTAGTTACTACAGATGGAACTGTTACTGATATTCCTAGAGAAGATTATATAAAAGCTGAAGAAAGAGTCGTTTCTGAATTAAAAGCATTAAATAAACCTTTTATTATTTTGTTAAATTCTTCTGAACCTTCTTCTAGTTATACACAAGAGCTTGCAAAAAAATTAAGTGATAAATATCAAAATAGTGTAATGCCTATAAATTGTGCTGATCTTACTATAGATGATATTAATACAATGTTTGCAAAAATATTATATGAATTCCCAGTTCAGCAAATTGCTATAAAATTTCCTCGTTGGGTTGATAGTTTAGATTTTACACATCCTGTAAAAGCTGAATTATTTAATGAAGTTAAAGATGCTTTTTCTGATATTCGTGTTTTAAAAGATGTATCTGGTTGTAGTAATAAAATAAGCCAAACAGATATTATTTCTAGAACAAATATTGACAATATTGAATTAGGTTCTGGTAATGTTAGAATTACAATTGACTTAAAAGAAGAGTTATTTTATCAACTTCTTTCTGAAATTACTGGTGTTACTGTTCAAAATGAAGGTGATTTATTTGGTATTATTTCTGAACTTTCATCTGCAAAGAAAAAGTATGATAAAATTGCTTATGCTTTAGAGGAAGTAAATGCTAAAGGTTATGGAATTGTTACTCCTTCAATAGATGATTTAGTTTTAGAGGAACCAGAAATGGTTAAACAAGGTTCTAGATTTGGTGTTAAATTAAAGGCTACTGCTCCTAGTATACATATGATTAAAACTAATGTAACTACTGAAGTTTCTCCAATTGTTGGTTCTGAAAAACAATCTGAAGAATTAGTAAATTATCTTCTTTCTGGATTTGAAAGTGACCCTAAGAAAATTTGGGAGTCTAATATTTTTGGAAAAAGCTTACATGAACTTGTTAATGAAGGATTACAAACTAAACTTTCTAAGATGCCAGAAGAAGCCCAACTTAAGTTACAAGAGACTTTGGAACGTATTGTTAATGAGGGTTCTGGTGGATTAATTTGTATTATATTATAAAAATAAACAGGATTAGAAATTATATTTCTTTTCCTGTTTTATTATTTACTCTTCTTTTAAATTTTTTCTTCTTAACTGTCCACATGCAGCATCAATATCAGAACCAAGTTCTCTTCTAATAGTAGCAACAATTCCATGGTCATTTAAATAATCTCTAAACTTCATAATATTCTCATTAGAAGACTTAGAATACGCACCATTTTCGATTTTATTAATTGGAATCAAGTTAACATGGCATAGCATACCATGTAACAATTTAACCAATTCTTTGGCATCCTCAAGATTATCATTATTATCTTTAGCCAATGCGTACTCAAAAGAAATTCTTCTATTTGTTTTTGCTATATAATCCTTGCAGGCTTGCATCAATTCTTCAATTGGGAAAGCATTATTTACAGGCATCATACTACTTCTTTTTTCGTTATTTGTAGCATGTAAAGAAATAGATAAAGTGCATTGAATATTCTCATCAGCTAATCTATATATTCCAGGCACTAGACCACTTGTAGAAACACTTATATGTCTTGCTCCTATATTTAATCCCTTTGGATTATTTATAATTCTAATAGCATTTACTACATTTGTATAATTATTTAATGGCTCACCTATTCCCATAAATACAACATTTGAAATTCTAACACCAGTATCTTGTTCAACTGCTAAAATTTGTTCAACAATTTCACCTGATGTTAAACTTCTTATAAAATTAATTCCTGTTGAAGCACAAAATTTGCATCCCATTTTACATCCAATTTGAGAAGAAACACATATACTATATCCATGGTGATAACTCATTAATACTGTTTCTATTGCATTGCCATCTAACACGTCAAATAGATATTTTATTGTTCCATCTTTTGATTCTTGTTTTCTTAAAATTTTGTAATTACAAATTGTATAATTTTCTTTTAATTTTTCTCTTAATGCTAAAGATATATTTGTCATTTCATCAAATTCTGTTACTTTTTCTTGATATAGCCATTTAAATATTTGCTCTGCTCTAAATGGTTTTTCTCCTATTTCTACTAGTTCTTTTTTTAAATCTTCTAAATCATAATCTTTTATATTTTTCATTTTTTATCCTTTCTACAATAAGACATTTATCGACATTTTTATGAAACAAATCACTTCTGTCCCTATATGAACTCTTCCCAAACTAAGTTAGCAAAATCTAGTCCTTTATTAGTTAATTTTATATTATCCAAATCTACAACTAGCAAGTCTTCCTCTACTAGCTTTTGCAATTCGTTTCTAAATAAATATATTGGATTTTCTCCGAATTTTTCTTTAAATTTAGTAATACTTATTCCGTCTATTTTTCTTAATCCTAAAAGCATATATTCTTTTTTCATATCTTCTATATTTTGTTTTTCATGTATTGTTTTTATATCTTTACTATTTTTGTTTAAATATTCATTTAATTTATATGTATTTGAATATCTAATACCATTTATATATGAATGTGCAGCTAGTCCAAATCCTACATATTGTTTTTGTTCCCAACAATTCATGTTATGTTTTGATTCATATCCTATTTTTGCAAAGTTTGATATTTCATAGTGTTTATATCCATTTAGTTCTAAATAATTTTTAGTGTATTTATACTCATTTCTTTCTTCTTCCTCTTCTGGTAACTTTATTTTTCCTGTGTTAATCATTTTTTCAATCGGTGTTCCTTCTTCTACAATTAGTGAGTATACAGATATGTGTTTTGGTTGTGGTTTTAAATTTACTATTTTTTCTAAACTTTCTTTCAAATCACTTATAGTTTGTCCTGGAAGTCCTAACATTAAATCAACATTTATATTATTAAATTCCGCTTCTTTTGCCCAATTATATGTATCAATAAATTGTTCATAACTATGTATTCTTCCTATTTCTTTTAAAATACTGTCATTTGTACTCTGAAGCCCTATACTTAGTCTATTTATTCCACATTTTTTATACATTTGTAGTTTTTCTTTAGTTACAGTTCCCGGATTAACTTCTATTGTAATTTCCAAATTATTTGTGTTTGTTATTCCTGAAACTTGATAAATTGTTTGTAAAATCTGTTTTATATAATCTGCTTTTATATAAGATGGTGTTCCACCACCTATATAAATTGTTGTAATATTATTATTTTTCAATATTTCTTTGTTATCTTGTATTTCTTGTATTAATTTTTCTACATATCTATTATGATTTTCTACTTCATCTGGATATGATGTAAAATCACAATAATAACATTTTTTTGCACAAAATGGTATATGTATATAAACTCCTATTTCCATTATTATAATTCCTTTGCTATTTCTATAATCTTTTTTAATCTATAATTTACTCCTGATTTTCCTAGCGGATTTTTTAATCTTTTTCCTAATTCTATTAATGACATATCAGGGTTTTCTAATCTTAATATTGCTATTTCTTTTAGGTTATCGTCTAACTTATAAAACTTTTTTTCTTTTTGTAATTTTTTAATTGCTTCTATCTGTTCTACAGAAGCATTTATAGTTTTATTTAAATTAGCTGTTTGACAATTTACAATTCTATTAACCTTTCCTCTCATTTCTTTTTGAATACGAATATCTTCAAATTTTAAAACTGCACTATTAGCACCAACTAAAGCAAGAAATTTTGATATTTCTTCACCATCTTTTAAATAAATAGAATATTTATTTTCTTGTGCTAAATTTTTGCAATTTATTTTAAATAATTTTAAAATATCTGTTATACATTGTAAATTTTTCTCATTTGATAAGTTTATTTCTAAATGATACTTATTATCAGGATTATTAATTGAACCCGCTCCTAAAAAAGCACCTCTTATAATGGCTTTTTTATTAATTTCATTTATATCCTCATATAAATTTAATATTATATTCTCATTTTCCTCAAGTTTTATAATGTCATTTTCTTTAAGTTCTAATAAATCTTTAGTCTTTAAAGTAATTATAAATGACTTTCCATCATATTCTATATTATGATTTAAGTTTAAATTTTTTAATAATTTAGAAAATCTATTGATATTATATTCACTTTCTGTTGCATATCTAATATAATTTTTATTCACTATACTTGTATTTTTTGAAATTAAATATCCATCTAGTTCGTACTTTACTTCTTGCTTTTTTGCTAGATTATTTATTTTACTTAACTCCTCTTTTACATCTGATGAAAAAGACATCTATTTTCCTCCTTTACTTTAATCTTGCTATAATAATTCTATCATTATCATATAAATCTTTTTTTGAATATATATTCTCAAATCTATCTTGTTCTTTCATTAATTTTATTACATCATCTTTTTGGTCAAATCCTATTTCTAAACATAAATATCCTTTATACTTTAAGTATTGGTAGCCTTCATTAATAATTTTTCTATAAAACTCTAATCCATCTACTCCTCCATCTAATGCTATATATGGTTCTCTTTTTACTTGTTCTTCTAATTTTTTTATTACATCTTTCTTTATATATGGTGGATTTGATACTATAATATCAAATTTATCTTCTTGTAAATTTGTAAACATATCAGAACTTATAAATGTTATTTGATTCTCAACATCATTACTTATTGCATTTTTCTTTGCTACATTTAAAGCATCTTGACTTATATCTACTGCTGTTATTTCACTGTTTGCTATATATTTTGCAAGTGATACTGCTATTGCTCCACTACCTGTGCATAAGTCCAATATTTTTTTTGCATTTATCTTTTTTGAAATCTCAATTACTTCTTCAACTAATATTTCTGTATCTTGTCTTGGTATTAATACATTTTCATTTACAAAAAAATTAAGTTTCATAAATTCTTTTTGATGTGTAATATGTTCTAATGGTTCTCCATTTTTTAGTTTTTCAATTTCTAAAAAATATTGTTTTTCTTGTTTTTCATTAATATTTTCTCTATCATTAACAATAATATATTGTCTTGATTTATTTAATGTATATTGCATTAATAATCTTGCTTTTAACTTTGGGGTTTCTAAATTAGAACTTTTTAATTCTATCATTCCCTTCCTAATTGCTTCCATTATAGTCATATAAACACCTTCTTTTTTTATATAAATATTTTACCATTTTTTTATCATTTTTTCAATAATGCTAATATATAAGAAAAAAGTATATATCTAAATTTTGATATATACTTTTTTTATTATTTTATCTTTCTTCATCTTCTACTTTCTTTTGAATTAAACTATCTACAACTTCTTCTTTATCATCTTTATTATATTCCATTATACTTTCTGGAATAACTAATTTTTCGTCTAAATTAAATGGCTCTCCTCTTTGTAATCTTGCTTTTTCTTTATCTAACATTCTCTGTGGTATTGGCCAAGTAATAATTCCATGTTTGTCAGCATAATGATTATATATTTCTAATGCTTGAATATTATTTTCTACAACAGTCTCTCTTAAAAGATAATACATATTTAAAAGTGCATTTTCATCTGCTTTTTTAGTTGATTCTCTAACTGATGAATGCAATAGAAAACTATATAGATTTTTTACACTATCCTTTTCTTCAAAGTCAGATTTCTCCACTTGATTTTTATTTTTCATATCTTCTACATATTTACCTTTTTGGTTCACATATTCAGATAATTCTGTATCTCCATTTTCATGTTTTTTCAACAAGTTACTAAATGATGTGAAATCTATTTTTTTCAAATTCAAAGCTAACATTCTTGCATTAGCATCTCTATCTGTTCTTACTAATTCTAAAAATCTTTCATCTGTATCTAATATATCTAATTTTTCTTTTTCTTCTTCATTAGCATCTCTTCCGTTTGCTTTTTAGTATATCATAACATTTGTCTTGTAGCTTTTCTAATACATCTTTTGAATCTGTTGTTATTCCTTGTTCTTTTAACTTTATATATTCATCTATATCTACTCCAAGCATTTTACTTTTTTCATGAAATAATTCTGAACCATAATTAGATATTATAAAATCTGCAATTATATTTCTTCTTTGCCCTACTATCATTTCTTTAGTATCTTTTTGCATTTTATATAAAACCTTTGTTATTTCTTCCCCTTGTAGAAATAATTCTTTTCCACCTTTTTTTTCAGATAATTTTTTTAATATAAATTCTCTTTTCTTTTTCCATTCTCTCTGAGTCATTCGTTCTAATTTCATAGAATCTCTTTCTTCTTTTGTATATAATGACTTTAATGAACTTCCTCTCATACTTGTTTCATCTTCATATACAGTTCTTCTAATTTCATGTTTTTCTTCATCCATACATATAATTATATCTGAACCTTCCATTGTAAGAAAAAATGGCACTCTATTTTCTTTTATATATTCTGATAGTCTAGTAATTTGTTCTAGGTTGTTTTTTCCTTTAATATTTAATTTTAATTGCTCTGACAAATATCCAATTACTTTTCTAGCTTTATCTGCCCTATTATCTACCTTTTTCATTTTTCCAAGAATTACTTCTTGTGGAAGTTGATCTATAGCATATTTTAAAATAAATACACTAGTATATTCTGGTTTTTTAGCTTTTTTATTATCTTCACTAATATCTTCTTCATCACGTAATTCTTTACAGATAATATTAGGATCATTGTCAATATCCAATGCTTCTGTTGAATACAATATTGGGTTTGATTTTCTTCCCATTTTCTCTAGTTTTTTACCATAATCAATTTTATTTTCTGTTGTATCTTCCATTTTACTCACCTTTCGTTCTTTATAAGTACTTTATATCATATCTTGAATTTTTTTACAATAGATATTTTATAAAAAGAATGAGAATATCTCATTCTTTAAATTCTTTTCCAAGCTTCTCTATTGCTTTTGTTTCAATTCTGGATACATAACTACGTGAAATTCCCATCATTTTTGCTATTTCATGTTGAGTTTTTGGTTTATGCCCATCTAATCCAAATCTAAGTTCAATTATTGTCCTTTCTCTATCTTTTAAAACCTCTTTCATCTTATTATATAGTTTTTTTATTTTCATTTTTAGGTCAACTTCTTCTTCTATATTTCTTTCATTATTTTCTAATACTTCCTGTAATGTAACAACATTATCATCTTTATCTTTTCCTATTGGTTCATTTAAATAAACTTCAGCATTTAATTTTTTTGTAGAACGTAAATACATTAATATTTCATTATCAATACATCTCGAAACATATGTACTTAACTTAGATCCTTTATCAACATTAAAACTGTTGATTCCTTTTATTAATCCTATTGTACCTATTGATATTAAATCATCTTGATCAATTTTTGTATTAGAATATTTTTTTATAACATGTGCTACTAATCTTAAATTCCTTTCTATTAATATATTTCTTGCTTCTTCATCTCCGTTTTTCATTTCTTCTAGATACATTTTTTCTTCTTCACTTGTTAATGGCTCTGGAAATAAATTGCTTCCTGCTATATAACCGAACTGCAAATACTGCCGATTTTAAAAATCCAATAAATCCAAAGATTCCTAAACTCCAAAGTGCTTCTATCATAAATGCACCTCCAATTTCTTCTATATTGAATTATATGTTTAAGAATCTTAAAAGTGCATGGACCAAAAAAATAAAGACAGTCCAACTGTCTTTATTTTTTACATGTTGTATATTTTATCATAATAATTTTAAAAAATCAATTTTAAAAACTTTTAATAAAGTAAGAATATTATATGAAAAAATGAGATAAAATAATATAAATACTATTTAAATATTCTTTTATAAGTTTTTTTTATTTGAATTTATATTTCTTTTATGCTAAACTATAAATAGTTAAAAGAACAATTAAATAGTTATTAATTTACCCTGCATAGTGCGTGTAGACAGAATTTTTAGAACCTACAAGTTTGTAAGAGGGGCCAATCTCGTAAATATGGCGTGCAAGCTCACACGATTTAGTAGTGAGAAGCCCATGAGTATTTAGGTAGGCACCCACCTGTTTTTAGGAGCAGGTCCTTAAAAATTCAACACTTCTTACGGCTAAAGCGGGGATTTTTGTTTTTATAATTAAACAAAAAAAAGTATATTCCTTTATTAGAAATATACTTTTTATTTTGGTAGCGAAGGGGAGATTCGAACTCTCGACCTGCCGGGTATGAACCGGATGCTCTAGCCAGCTGAGCTACTTCGCCATTTCGTTGACGCTATTTATTATAACATCGCATATGATATATTGTCAAGATGAAAATACAAGAATTTTATATTTCTTGTATTTTTTCTTCTTCACCTTTCTTAATATCTTGTTTTTGACTTTTATTTATAGTAATTTGTGATTGATTTTTTTCAACTTTTGGTGTTCTTTTTCTTATTTTGCTTTCTTTATGATTTTCTAATTCACTTGTTAATGAATTTATTCTTTCAGTTGCACCAATTTGATTTTCTATTTTTTCTATTTCTTTTATTCTTTTTTCAGTTTCTTCTTCACTTTTACTTTGTTCTGATTTTTTTCCACTAACTAATTCAATAAAAGTTTTTGCTATATCTTTAAATCCTATTTTATAATTTACTTGAGTATTTTCCATAACTTTCTTAAAACTATGTTTTAAGTTTTCACCTCTCTTAAAATAATATACTAGTATTATAACACAAATATATGTTTTTATCAAGTTTTCTTTTAATTTTTTCCATATTTTGTAACTTATTTTTCACTAAAAAAGCTTTTTAATATTTTTGCACATCTTTTTGATGCTAGTTTAACAAATTCATCAAAAACAATAGCATTATTTCCATTTGGAGAATCAGATATACTCCTTATAACTATAAAAGGAATATTATCCAAATAACAAACTTGTGCAATTGCTGCCCCTTCCATTTCAACACAATCAGCATCAAATTTAGAGTATATTTTGTTTTTCATATAAATATCTATGCAAAAAATATCCCCTGAAGCTATATTTCCTATTTTTATTTGATATGTTTTATCATTTTGATTGTCAACTATTCTTTTAAATTTTTCTACTAACTCCATATCACTTTGAATATAGTCTCCAACACCTGTTATATATCCTTTTGTATGTCCAAAAGCTGTTATATCAAAATCATGTTGTATTAGTTTTTCACCTATAACTATGTCTCCTATATTTAACATTGGATTTAAAGCTCCTGCTGCACCAACATTAATAATATATTCAATTTTAAAATTATCTATTAAAACTTGTGTAACTCTTGCAGCATTGACTTTTCCAATTCCACATTGAACAAGAACAACTTCTTTTGCCTCAATTTTTCCTTCAATAAATTCTAATTTACTAATCTCTTTTTCTTTAAAATCACTCATTACATTTTTAATTTCTTCTAATTCTTCTTCCATTGCTACAATAATTCCTATTTTTTTCATTTAATCACTTCTTTCTTTATTATATATATATTATAATACGAATTTAGCTATTTTTCCATAAAAAAATAAAAATCGTATTATAAATTAATACGATTTTTATCTTTAAATTATTGTAAATCAACTACAGCTCCAACTTCTGTAAATTTAGCTTTTAAGTCTTCTGCTTCTTCTTTAGAAACATTTTCTTTAATTGTTTTTGGTGCTCCATCTACTAAGTCTTTAGCTTCTTTTAATCCTAATCCTGTTGCATCTCTAACAACTTTGATTACTTTTATTTTTTGATCTCCTGCTTCTGTTAATACTACATTGAATGATGTTTTTTCAGCTGCTGCTTCTCCAGCTACTGCTCCAGCTGCTGGTGCAGCTGCTGCTACTGCAGATACTCCAAATTCTTCTTCTATTGCTTTTACTAATTCAGATAATTCTACTACTGTCATTTTTTTGATTTCTTCAATCATTTCTTCTTTATTCATTTTTTAAATCCTCCTAAATTTAATTTTGCGATATAAGTTCGCAACTCTAATTATTTTTAATTTTCTTATTTTTTTAATTAAGCGTTAGCTTCTGCTGTTGACTCTGATACTGTCTCAGCTGTTGCATTTTCTTCTTTTTGAATTCTTACTTGATCAAGTGCAACTGCAAATTTTTGTATATTTGCAAGTAATGCTCCAGCAAGCATAGATAATAATGTTTCTTTTGATGGTAATTTTGCTAAAGTTATAATTTCTTCAGCAGACATTACTTTACCTTCTACAACTCCACCTTTGATTTTATAGAAATCATTATCTTTTGTGAAGTTATATATAGCTTTTGCTGGTTCTAAATAATCTTCACTGCTCATTATAACAGCTGTTGGTCCTACTAATTTATCTTCTAGACCTTCGATTCCAGCTTCTTCTAATGCTCTTTTTGTTATATTATTTTTTATAACAGTATATTCAGCATTTGTTTTTCTTAATTCTGCTCTAAGACCTGTTACAGCCTCAACATTAATTCCTCTGTAATCTGTTAAAAGAACTAATTTAGCATCTTTAATTTTGTTAGCTAATTTTGTTACTTCTTCTTTCTTTTGATTTAATATTTTTTCACTTGCCATTCTTTTCACCTCCAATGTTTTACTTTATATTTTAAAATTAAAAAACACTCTTATATCCTTACCTCGGTTATAAAGAGTGTTTTAACACTTTATCTCTTAACCTCGGTAGGACTTATTTTGCCTACTGTCTTTGGCTTATATTCAAATTTATTTTTGGTTAATGAAAATACTTGGTCCCATTGTTGTTGTTACAGCAACACTTTTAATATATTGACCTTTTGCTGCTGCTGGTTTTGCTTTAATAATAGCACTAATAAGTGTATCATAGTTTTCAGCTAATTTATCAGCTCCAAAAGATACTTTACCAAATCCTAAATGCATAATATTATTTTTATCTAGTCTATATTCTACTTTACCAGATTTGATTTCATTAATAGCTTTTGTAACATCCATTGTAACTGTTCCAGATTTTGGGTTTGGCATTAAACCTTTTGGTCCTAATACTTTACCTAATCTTCCTACAACACCCATCATATCAGGAGTTGCAACTACAACATCATAATCAAACCAGTTTTCATTTTGTATTTTTGGTATTAATTCTTCTGCTCCAACATAATCTGCTCCAGCTTTTTCAGCTTCTTCAGCTTTTGGTCCTTTAGCAAATACTAATACTTTTTGTGTTTTACCTGTACCATTTGGAAGTACTACTGTACCTCTAACTTGTTGGTCAGCATGTTTTGAATCTACACCTAATTTTACATGTAATTCAACTGTTTCATCAAATTTTGCCTTTGGCATTTTTTCGATTAATGCTAAAGCTTCTTTGATATCATATTCTTTGTCTTTTTCAACTAATTTTATGCTTTCTGCATATCTTTTTGTCATTTTTTTCATTTTTCTTCCTCCTTTGGTTTTAACGAGATAATCTCTCCCAATAAAATTTATAAATATTTTTATATTTATCTATAATTAGTCAACTACTACTACACCCATAGATCTAGCAGTTCCTTCTACCATGCTCATTGCTGTTTCTAATGATGCAGCATTTAAGTCTGGCATTTTTTGTTCTGCAATAGCTTTAACTTGTTCTTTAGTTATTTTAGCTACTTTGTCTTTATTTGGTTTTCCAGAACCTTTTTCAATTTTAATTGATTTTTTAATTAAAACTGCAACTGGTGGAACTTTTGTTATAAATTCAAATGATTTGTCTTTATAAACTGTAATAACAACTGGTATTATCATTCCAGGTTGATTTGCTGTTCTATCATTAAATTCTTTAACGAATTGCATAATATTAACACCACTTGAACCTAATGCTGGTCCTACTGGTGGAGCTGGTGTTGCTTTTCCAGCCTCAATTTGTAATTTTATTATATTTGAAATTTCTTTCTCTGCCATTTTAGTGGCACCTCCTCTAAATTTACATATTAATTTCTTAATTATTATTAAATTTCAGATTATTGTATTTTTTTGACTTGTGAAAATTCAAGTTCAACTGGTGTTTCTCTTCCAAACATTGAAACTAGAACTTTTACTTTATGTTTTTCTTTGTTTATTTCTTGAACTGTTCCAACAAAGCCTTCAAATGGACCATTCATAACTTCAACTTGTTCATTTATTTCATAGTCTACATTTATTTCTGCTTCATCAAATCCCATATTTCTTATTTCATCATCTGTCAAAGGAATAGGGTCTGTTCCAGATCCAACAAAGCCTGTTACACCTCTAGTATTTCTTACTATGTACCATGTTTCTTCAGTTACTATCATTTTTACTAAAACATATCCTGGAAAAACTTTTTTTAGATTTGTTTTTCTTTTTCCATCTTTAATTTCAATTTGTTCTTCCATTGGAACTATTATATCAAAAAAATAATCTTCTAATTCTCTATTTTTTATTGTTTTCTCTAAATCTGTTTTTACTTTGTTTTCATATCCAGAATAAGTATGAACTACATACCATCTTGGATTCATATCATAATCTTTTTGAGACATTATTTAAGCCTCCCTTTTGATTTTATTTGGCATTAAACTTATTATCTATTCAGCTACTGATGTATTTTCTGTATTTGTGTTTTCTGTATTTAAATTATTATTTTCTTGTTCTTCAGTTGTTGTGTTTTCAGAAGTTGTATTTTCTGTGCTTGAATTACTTACTACTTGTTTTATTTTATTAACTCCATATTTGTTTATAGATTCAAAAGTGAAGTCTAATGCAAATACTATTAATGTTGTAATAAGCACTATACCAAGTACAGCTGCTGTATTATTAAATAATTGTTTTGGTGTTGGCCAAATTACTTTTTTTATTTCTGCTTTGAAATTTTTTGCAAAGCTTGTTTTATCTTTTTTATTTTTTAATTCTTTTTTAGCCATTTCATATCCTCCCTAAAATAGCTTTTTTTCTAGATTTTATTTTGTTTCTTTATGTGTTGTACGTTTTTTACAGAATTTACAATATTTAACTATTTCTAGTCTATCAGTATTATTTCTTTTATTTTTTGAAGTTACATAATTTCTTCTTTTACATTCTGTACATTCTAATGTTATATTTTCTCTTGGTCCTTTTGCTGCCATTTTAATACACCTCCGAATTACCATACTTTTTTTAAACGATGTGAACATATATTTATTAACATATGCTTGAATATTTTACCACTTTTTCTAGCTTATGTCAATGCATTTCTAAGAAAAAGTTTACTTAATTTTATTTTTTTTCTTTTTCCTAACAGAAAATCCGAATTTTCCTATTTTTTTCCCCATTGCCATATAATTTCCATTTGCATATGCTATTAAATCACATTTTGTAATATCAAATGCTCCTTTATTATCTATGTATTTTTCATCAGCATTTATTGCTACTACCTCTGCAATAAACATTGTATGGCTTCCTAATTCTTTTATTTCTTTTACTTTACATTCTACTGATACAGGGCTTTCTTGAATCATTGGACATTTTACAATACTTGCTTTTTCTTTATGCAATTTCATTTCTTTAAATTTATCTACTTTTGCTCCTGTTTTTACCCCACACCAATCTGTTGCTTTTGCAAGTTCTTTTGTTGTTAAGTTAATTACAAATTCTTTTTGATTTTTTATAATATTATATGAATACCTTGTTGGTCTTACAGAAATATAAACCATTGCAGGATTTGTATTTATTATTCCAGTCCATGCAACTGTTATTATATTTGATTTTTCCATTGTTCCACAACTTACCATTACTGCTGGTATTGGATATAAAAATGTTCCTGGTTTCCATGTTACTTTTGACATAATAATTGTTTTATCCTTTCTTTTTATTTTAATAAAAGCATTTAAAAATAAATTAATTTTTTGTAATTTACTTTTAAATGCTCATATCTATATTATATTCTTTTATATATTTTTTTCAAGTAAAATAAAAAAAATCTAGCGACAACCTATCTTCCCAGCAGGGTAACCCACAAGTATTTTCGGCACATTTGGTCTTGACTTCTGTGTTCGGAATGGGAACAGGTATTACCCCAAATGTCATAATCACTAGAAAATTATAGTATGCTTAGCACACTCAAAAATACATAGATGAATTTAGTTTTAGAATTCTTCGTTCCGATTACTTCTCTACTTAACGTTTTGTGGTTAAGCCCTCGATTTATTAGTATTGGTCAGCTTAATGTATCACTACACTTACACCTCCAACCTATCAACCACATAGTCTACGTGGAATCTTACTACCTTACGGTATGGGATATCTTAT
>CAKOUO010000013.1 GCA_934120645.1 uncultured Clostridia bacterium | reverse complement strand
AAAATAACTTTACTTGATTTTCCATATTCAAAATCATCTCTAAAACCTTTTACAAAGTTTCTATTATCATCTTTTAATTTACCTGCTTTTACCATTGAATCTAGTATGAATTTCTTTGCAAAGCATACATTGTCTAAATCACGTCTTTTGTTTTCTTCAACCCATATAAAATGTATTTTAATTGGATTTTGGTATGCTGGTAGTAAGTTTATGTACCAACCAATGTCTTTTTCAACATTCTTTTTCATATTGGCTCCAGCATACTTGTTTCTTCTGCATTCGTTTATGTATTGATTTAAACTTGGAAGCCTAAATGGTATTTCTATTTTGTTCACTTTTCTTTAGCTCCTCTCTTAACTTTTCTTGCCAGTTTTCTGCTCCTGCCATAAAATTTTTGCATCTTATTACTGGCTTATAGTCTTCGCTTTCTTGTTTGTTACAACCTAGACAGTAATAACATAGTGTATTCTTTTTTGTTTGTTTCATAGGCTAGTCCTCTGGCATTTCATATACTACTTTGGTTGAACCAAAACAACTTGAACTACCATGTATAATATTTTTTCTATAATTTTCTACTATTTCCTGTAATACTTCTTTTGCTCTTTCTTCTGTTTTATACGTTCCTATAGAAATGTCATCTTCTATACATTTTGCATAAATTACTGTACTAATATAGTCTGTATCTATAAATAGTCTTTGAATATTATCTAAATTTATTATTTCTTCTTTATCTTGGCTTACTATTATCATAACTACCTCCTAAATTTTTGGAATATGGTTTATATTTTGTTCAACCATTTTCTCAATTTCTGTTGTTTCTCTATATACTGCAACTTCTTTGTTTGTAATGCTGCATTTCTTTGTTTTGTCAGTTGTTACAAATCCTAAACTTTCTAGTTCTGTAATTCTTGGTCTAGCATTATTCACATCTGCTGTATTTGTATAATGTCTTTTATATAATTCTTGTGCTATTTCTCTTGTTGTCATTTCTTTGTTTTTTAATATTTCTAATATTTGTTTATGTCTTATGCTTAAATGTTCTAACATATCTTGATAACTTTTGTGTCTTGTTTTAAATGTTATTGTATTCATTTGTTTATCACTTCCTCTACTTAAATCTTTTATCTATACTCATTAAATCCATAAATAATTGGTCTTGCTCTTCTAGTGTTAACAAAGCATATTCATTACAATTTTTGCATTGTGCTATTATACTTATTTTTTTACTTTCGTTTTCCTTTTCAATTTCAGCCTTATATTTATTAAATAAATATAAATAAATATTTTTTACATTCTTGTTTGTGTTACTTTGTTGTTCTTCTGTTGCTACTTTGTTGTTACTTTTTAATTCTTCAATCTGATAATCTTCCCATTTTTCAATACTTACAACTGAAAATTTGTTGTTACTTTTTATGCTAATCATCTGTAATTTTTCTAACAATTTTATATATTTGTAAATAGTACTCTCTGTCATTTTTAATTCTTCTGCTGCTTGTTTTCTTCCAAATACAAAATCACCTTTTTTTAATTTTACTATTTGTTGTCCTACTAACTGCTCTCTTTCTTTATGTGTTGCTTTTAATAAACACCATATCCAAATTTTCAGTGCTTTTTCATTCTCAAATATGGGAGAATTTAATAATTTTCTAAATAATTTTATATAACTTGTATTTTCCATATCTCCCACCTTTTTAGTAAAATATAAGGGATAAAACTTTTGTAGCCTTATCCCTGTTGTCTAATCTAAATAACTTTTTCCTATTAATCTTATAAATTCTTCTCTTGTATGATTTTTTTCATATTCTTTTTGGCATTCCTGTTTTAATTTCAAATCCAACTCATGTCCATATTTTCCATGTACTCCGTATGTTCCTCTATGTTCTAAATATGTTAGCCATACTTTGAATCCGTTTTGCTCTGATATTTTTCTTTTTCCTGAGCCAAAATATATATGATGTTCTTCTAGTCCATAAGTTTGTTCACTAACATAGCTTTCTTTTTTGTTTTGTAAAATTGATTTCATTTCTTATCCCATTCTTTCAACAAACTATTTATTTCTGCATCTGATTTTGTTTCTATTCCATAAGCTTTACAATCTTGAACTACTCCATCTATTAATCTTGACATTTGTTTAGAATTAAAAGAACTAGAGCCATAATAAGCATTGATTATTTTAAATTCTGTATTTTCTATATATGTTGTATCTGCTACTTCGCAAAACCAAGCTATTCCTTGTGCTACCCACATTTTTTCAAAGGTCTTGATATTCTCTGTCTCTATTCTAAATCTTCTGAATATTCCAAGTTCCTTTACTCTTCTTTTGTATTCTTCTATTGTATCTATATCTGCTAACTCACATAATTCTTGCAAAAGTTTCCAAAAATAATTATTGGCATTAGTTGTTCTTTTCTTTATGTATTTTTTAGCTTCTATTTTAAGTTTTAAACCTTTTAACTGTTCTATATCTGATAACTTGTCCTTTCCGTCAATTAAAAAGCTTATTTTAGGTTTTCCTGTCTTATAATCTATGTTTATTTCTTCTAATGTTCCTGTAGTTTGCATTTAATCACCTACTTTTTATCTGGCAATGTATTGCATTTATTTAATATTGCTATGTATTGTTCTTTTGTTAAATCAGCTGTATTTTTTATTCCATAATTTTTTTCTAATGCTGGTATTACATCATAACCTTTTCTTGACATAAGAGCATATATAGCTTTTGCTTCTACCTCTGTAACCTTATTATTAGATGTTTGTATTTGTTTCTTTTTATACCCATCTTCACTTGGATTTTGGTCAGGATCTTCTCCTGTTATTATTTTGTAACTTTTCATCAAAGCATATTTATCTGCATATGTCATTGCTTTTCCTGAACCTTTGTCTTGTGTATCTATTCCTTCTGCAAATGTTATTGTCTCTATGTATTCATCTGTTTTGTCGATATTTACAAATCTATAAGTAGTTTTTATTCTACTAAAGATGTTATTTTTTTCTCCATATTCGTTTGTAGTAGTATACATTGTACTTTCTATTACTTCTCTACTTGCTGGATAACTATAAACTCTGTATTTAAATTCTAGTTCTTTAACAGCTTTTAAAATATCTGCTTCACCTACTGCTTTATAGGCACTTTTGCCTTGCCCAACTGTCAAGTTTTTATTAACACTAGAAATTTCATTTGTTATATTAGAAAGTTTTTCAAATATATTCATTTCTTTAATTTCCATAGTATTCTCCTTCTTTAATATCTTTTAAATCTAAATAATCCATAATTTCACCTACTTTATTCTCAAACTTGTATTTTGTGTATTTATATTAACTCCTGCTGGTATTTCTCCTGTTTTAGTAAAATTATTTTTTATTGCTGTTTTATCTACTTTAACTGTTACAATTTCTGTTTTATATTCGCTAGGAATTTCATCTTCATTTATAATTTCTACACTAGGTGGATTTTTAGCTATACTTAATGTTCCTAGTGGTGTTTCTAATTTTGTAAAACCACCTTGTTCCATACATTCTTTTACATATTCTTTGAATTTTGTAAGTCTATTTTCTAATGTCTTTCTTTGCTCTGAAATTCGTTTTTCTTCGTTCTTCATTGCTTCAATAGTTAATTCTATATTTCTTGTATAACCAATTAAATTTTGGCTTTTTTGTTGTAATAATTCTATTAATTCTTTTTCTACTTTATTTTTATCTTCTTCTGTCATTTCCTCCTGTGCCATTAGCATTGGAAATGCATTTGTTATTTGATATAAACTTAAATCTTGCATTATTCTTCACTCATCCTTTCGTAAATTTCATCTTCATAATATTCATCATCTTTTTCTAGTAAATGTTCTAAATGACTGTCATAATCATTATTTGTTTCTATATAGTCATCTTCAACCATTCTATTTTCTAACATTTTCATTCTCCTTTGACATATCTAAGATTTAGTGATATACTAAAATAGATATGAATTTATATAAGTTTATGTTATGAACTAATTTTGTGATTGGTAGTCTGAAATTAGTTCTTTTATTTTACCTAAAATAGCTTTTTCATTGTTGTATGCATTTGAAGTTGCTATTCTTTTTATTCTGTCTATCAATTCACTGTGTTCTTCATTTTCAAATCTTAAATCTTTGTTTTCTTCATATACTGCTATATTTTCATTTGATAGTTCTTCATTTTGCTTTTGTAAATCTGCAATTAATATGTTTCTGTCTTCTACTTTTCTTTCTGCATCTTTTAAAGCTTTTCTACTAGCATCAATTAAACTTTGTTTTTCTTTTTTTCTAAACATCTTTTTCAACTCCTTTCTTATAAAATTTTGTTTACTTTTATCTCTTTTTGTGATATATTTGTCTCATACATAAACCCTATTGGGTAAATAAAATATGAAAGGACTGATGTATCTTGACAAAAATATTGAGTTTACCCTGTTTCTTAAAAATTAGTATGCTTTTTATGAAGAGAAATCTTCTGGCTATAGGTTGAAAAACTGATAACTAAAATTCTAGTAGCTATGGGGTAACAAAACATTTTTATCATCAGAACCATAACTGATTAAGTACTAGAGCTTTCACAGAAGTTATATGTGTCAGATGTAACATTAGTTGAATATGAACTGGGAGAATTTTTGCTAACGACTTCTATGTCGGTAAAACTAGAGGATTACTGATACCTAAAATCAGGGGCAAGCCGACGGGCTTAAAACGGGTGAGACCTCCATGTCTCAAAACTGGTTCTAACGGTTTGGACTATATACTAATTGCAAGAGTTAAAGATATACAAATTATGGGAATTTACTAATCAAACTGGCACTTTGGTTAGTATTTTCTATTTATATAAACTCTCAACTGTTGTATCTAATATTTTTGCTAATTGTAATGCTTGTTTTACATTTGGTGTCCTTATTTCATTTTCCCATTGAGAAATAGTATTTTGTTTTACTTTAATAGTTTTTGCTATATCATCTTGAGATAATTTTTTCTTTTTTCTAAATTCTTTAATTCTATTCATTTTGTTTTTTCTCCTAATAAGTCATTCCTTGCAAGAACATCCAGTAACAAAATGCTACTCCTGCTAACCACATTGATGTGTATGCTACTGCTTGTCCTATTCTCATATATACTTTGTTTGGGTCTAATTTAAAATTCTTCCAATTTCTTTTCATTTGTATTCACCTTCTTTCTAATAAAATCTTTTGTAGTAATTGTAATGTTGTTTCTGCTTCAATTCTTTTCTTTTTTTCTTCTTCAAATAGTTCTTTTGAAACAGAGTCATTATCGGTTGCAATTTTGTAATATCCACCTTCTGTCATAAAATGCTTTAGTTGATTTGTTCTGCATAATCGCTTAACTTCTTCAACTCCTATTCCGCTTTGTCGACTGTATTCTTCAGCTGAAACATATTTGGGTATTGGCATTTATATCACCTCTTTTAAGAATTTATTTACAAAGTATAGTTGACCTTTTCCTGTAACTTTTGTAGTAGGTTTAGTTATTATATCTCCATTCGGTTTATTAACTACTGTCTTTTTAACTTCAAATAATCCTAAAACCATTGCTTTTTGCGTTGGCAAATTCCAATTTTGTCCTTTTTGTTTTATTAGGTAACCTTCATTTCTTAATTTTTCAAAAAGTCTATTTTGTCCTATATCATATCCATTTTGTTTTAATATTTTTGATAATTCATTTATAAGAACACTATTCTTTGAAGTCTCAACACTCTCTGCAAATAATACTTTTGGCTTTTGCTGTTCTAGTTGTTCAGCTAATTCTGCTGCTTTTCTTAATGCCTCTGGTAATGTTTTTGGAATTTCAAACATATTTCTTGCTTTTTTCTCTACTTCGATAAAATATCTTCTTATTTTTCTTCCTTGTTCGTTATTTTCTACCATTGCAATTTCTTTTGCTGTATCTAATGTAAGTGCATATTCTATTGTTGGTCTTCCTCCTTGAGGTTTTTCACAATTTTGTGAAAAAGTTGTAAAATCAACATTTTCAATAAATCCATATTGTTCAATTCTTTGTTTTATCCAGTCAGTAAATTGTCTTTTATTATTTAATGCGCTATGTAACTCTCTTGCATTTACAATTTGTTCTTGTCTATCATTTTGATAAACTTTAATTAATCCATCTTGAAATATTTTTAAATTATTCATTTGTTTCCTCCTTTACTCAATTTTTATTAAATCTTGCATTTGACTCTCCTTTTTTGTTAATTTTTTTCACATTTTATTTTAAAAAAATATATTTTGTGTAATCTAAATTATTATCATTACAATATTTTATTATTGCACCACAAATTGTTGCTCCTGCTCCTTTGCCATTACATTTAAATATTTTATTTAAATGAGATCTTTCAACTTTAAAAGCCCTAGCCATTTCTGACTGATTATTATTAAAATGAGTTTTTAGTAATTTTAGCAAAGCTTTAATATTAGGTGTCATAATTTCACTTCCTTTCTTGTGTGATTTTTTTTTACAGTCACATATTATCATCTGTGAAAAAAATTGTCAATAGTTTTTGTGATTTTTTTTTACATTTTTTATTTTCATGTTTATTTTGTTGCATTTTTTCACAGTTTGATGTATAATATTGTTAAATTACCTCACATGAAAGGAATGATATTATGTTTGATAAGAAAAAATTTTCATATATATTACAGAAAATTACAGATACCTATACTTCCATTAGTGAATTTTCTGAAAAATCAGAGGTAAATAGAACCTATTTATCAAAATATATAAATATGAAACTTGATAACCCTCCTACTCCTAAAATTCTAATGAAAATAGCTATTAATTCTAACGGTATAGTATCTTATAATAATCTAATGAATATCTGTGGATACATTACTAATGGAGACAATTTAGAAAAAACAAAAAATGCAGAAAAAATATTATCTTATGATAATCTTATAAAAAATCTTTCTCTCAACAATAATGAAAAAAATTTTTTAGATAAGATTTATAAAGAGTATCTCGAATTATATAAGAATGGTAATTCGATTGCTAATATTGAAAGAAAAATATTTAAAAAAATTCAAAGTCTTCCTTCTGAGCAATATAATGTCTCTAATATGAAACAGGCTTTTAGATTATATATTTTATCTGATGCATCAAAAAGGATTATAAACAGAACTTATGATACAAAAGCAGAAATAGATTCTAGGATTAATTATTTAAATTATATAAAACAATTAGAAAATCTCGAATCTGATTTTCCTGAAAAAATACAACAAACTAATGTTACTAAAAATAATTATCTATTCAACATCCCTGTTCTAGGCAAAATAGCAGCAGGACAACCAATATTAGCAGAAGAATATTTAGAAGGATATTTACCAGTAGATCCTAATATATATGGTATGACAACACCTGATGACTATTTTTATTTGAAGGTATCTGGAGAAAGTATGAATTTAAAAGTTCATAATGGAGATTATGCATTAATTCATAAACAAGACTATGCAGATGATGGTGATATTATTGTAGCGATTGTTAATGGAGATGATGAAGCTACCCTAAAAAAATATAAACAAATTAACGAAAATACAATTGCACTTGAACCTATGTCTACACTACCTATGGAAACAATCTATGTTGATTTAAAAGATAAAAATTTTAAAATAATAGGAAAAGCAATTGGACAATTTGGAAAGTTTTAAACAAAAGATAAGTAGAAATACTTATCTTATTTTGTAGGAGGTAAAAATGGCAAAAAGAACTAATTTTGAATCTAATGGAAAAGAATATTTTAGAGTAACAAGAACTATAGGACATAAAGCAGATGGAACACCAATTAAAAAACAATTCTATGGGACTGGAAAAAAAGAAGCAGAAGAAAAAGCAGATAAATATATAACAAAAATAAAAAACGGTATGTCTTTGGAATTTGAAAATATCACTATTGATGAGTTAATGTATAAATGGTTATTTCAAATAAAGAAAAATGAAATAAAACCATCTTCTTTTCAGTCATATGAAGGAACTTATAGAAATTATATTAAGGATTCAGATATATCTGGATTAAAAGTATATAATACAAAATCAATTCAAATACAAGAATACTACAATAAACTTGGTAAAAATAAAACATATTCTCAAGTAAAAAAATTAAACAAGTTATTAAAACAATTCTTTTCATATGCAGAAAAAGAAGGTTTTATATTAAGAAATCCTTGTAATAATATTACTATTCCAAATAAAAGTGTTAAAAAAAGTGTTAAAACTGAAATAGAATATTTCAATGAATACGAAATAAAACTTTTAAAAAAAGCATTTAAAGGTCATAAATTTGAAAATTTAATACTTACAGCCTTGGGCACAGGATTAAGACAAGGTGAATTGCTTGCATTAAAATGGGAAAATGTTAATCTAGAAGAAAAATATTTAGAAGTAAAGGAAACTGTTAAGAAAGTATATGTTTTTGATGATAAAGGAAATAAACAATTAGAAACTATATATAATACCCCTAAAACAAAAAATTCAATACGCAGAGTTGATTTACCAGATAAAATAGTAAATATGTTATCTGATATGAAAAAAGAATCAAAATTCGTTTTTAGTGAAAATGGAGAGCCTATTTCTGCAAAGACTCTTTTTGGAAACTGGAAAAAAGTTTTAAGTACTAGTGGAATACCATATAAAAAATTTCATAGTTTAAGGCATACATATGCAACCATGCTTCTGTCTCATGGTGTAGATTTAAAAACAGTTCAAGACTTAATGGGGCACTCTGATATAACTATTACACAAATATATTTACATGTATTACCTAAGACAAAAATTGATGCCGTAAATAGAATAAATAGTCTCTTATAAGAAAACTAAGTCGTTAAAAAGTTGTTAAGTATAAAAATAGAGCATCAAGATTATTTAATGTAACCTTTGATACTCTAATATTTTGTATATTTGGTGACCCCTACGGGAATCGAACCCATGATTCCACCTTGAGAGGGTGGCGTCTTAACCGCTTGACCAAGGGGCCTTGTAATACTAAATATTTATATCATTTTTTTTAGTATTAGTCAAGCAATTTATAAAATTTATAATTCATTTAAACTTTTTTGTTCTCTTCTTACAAATAGATTTCTTATTTTTTGCATTATAATTTTTATGATACTTCTTTGATTTATTACTTCTAATTTGACTTCTTTATATTCATTCATTTTATTTATAATTTCATCTATTTCTTCTTTTTCCATAAACAAAAAATTATGATATATATTTTCAAATGTTCCTTTGCTTATATAGTTATTACATATATCTTTTATAAGTTCTACTTTATTATTTAAATATATTTCTGTTAAAATATCTTCATTTCCTGTATGTTTTATAAGCATTGGTTCTAGTTTTGAAAATAATTCATTGCACTGTGGATATTTTTCTGAATTTTCACCACTTATCTTACTCGCTAAATAATCTGTGCACCCTTTATTTAGTATTTTTGAAAATTGATAGTTTTCGCTAGTTTCAATTCCTTTTTTTATTATATTATTATTTTCATCAATTTGTGTAGATAAATAGCTTAAAACATTATATATATTGTTGTGTATACTATCATTTTCAGAAATATTTTCTAAAGCGTTTTTTATTTTTTCCTTGCTTACATATTTCATTATATTAGATTTATAAATTCTTTTTTTTATTTGTTTAGTTATGTTTGAATTCATAAATTTTCCTCCTTTGTAAAATATTATGTACTCTCTAAAATTTCTTTTAATCTTTCATTTTGTCTTGTTAAATATAAATATCCTATTAATGCTTCAAATGCTGTTGAATACATATAATCTTGAACATTTGCATTTTTTGGCAAATGATGATTTTCTGCATTTCTTCCTCTTCTTACTATGTCTTTTTCTTTTTCACTTAAATTTTCATATATTCTTTTTAAAGTTTCGGCTTGTGCTTGTGCTTTTACATGTTTTATTGCTTCTATGTGCAATTCATGTGGTTTTAATTTTGTTTCATTTATCAATTTTGTTCTAACATATAATTCATATACACAGTCACCTATATATGCCCAAGTAAGTGGTGGCATTAAATTAACTTCTTTTTCATCTTTTTTTAGTTCTATAAATTCGTTCATTCTTACTCCTATAAATTTTCTATTGTTATTTTTCCTAGTTGTCCATTTTTAAATTCATCTAATATCATTCTTGATGTTTTTTCTGTATCTATTCTTCCGCCAGACATTATGCAACCTCTTTTTCTTCCTATTTCTAACATAATCTCATAGATGTTACTATTTTCTGGTTGTTCTTGTGCTAATTTGTTTTCTATAAAACTCTCTTCTATTTTATATCTTTCACATAGATTTTGTCTATACTTTTCTAACAAAAATTTTATTAATTGGTATGCTATTTCTTCTTTGTCTAGAATTTCCTCTTTTATTGTTCCTGTAAAGCATAAATTTAATGCTACTTTTTCACTTTCAAATTTTGGCCATAATACACCTGGTGTATCTAATAATTCTATTTTATCATTTATCCTGATCCATTGTTTTTGCTTTGTTACACCTGGTTTATTTCCAACTCCTGCAGTTGTTCTTTTTGAAATTCTATTTATAAATGATGATTTACCTACATTTGGTATTCCTAAAATCATTGCTCTTATTTTTCTTCCTGTTCTTCCTTTTTGTGCTTGTGTTTCTAAATCTATTTGCATTATTTTTTCTATTTGTCTAATGCATTCATCTATTCCTTTTCCTGAATTTGAATCCACTAATACTGCTGGTATATTTTTGTTTTTAAAATATTCTATCCATAATTTGTTTTGTTTTTCGTCTGATAAATCACATTTATTTAGTACTATTATTTTCTTTTTGTTTTTTGTTATTTCTGCTATGTTTGGATTTTGGCTTGATATTGGTATTCTTGAGTCTAAAAGTTCTATTACTATATCTATTAATTTTAGGTCTTCTATAATTTGTCTTTTTGTTTTTGCCATATGTCCTGGATACCAATTTATATTCATTTTACTATTTTGTTCTTGTTCTTCAATATTTTTATTTACTTTTTTTCTCTTTGATTTATAGTCTGACATTTTTTCACTTCTTTCTTATTTTTATTAATTATATTTGAATCTATATAAGGATAATTTTGCATAATTTTATAACTAGTTTACATTATAACATAAAAAGAGAGATTTTTCCATCCCTCTTTTTAGCTTTAATTTTATTCGTATAAATTGTAAGTTTGTTTCTCTATTTTTTACTTTTTTGAGCATATACTTCAAATACATGCCAATTTTTATCTTTTTGAACAGCACTATCTTTTATATACTTTTTTTCTGCATAATAAAAAATCTTATAATCTTTAAAAAATTCCATAATTTTATCTTTTGTCCAAAAATTCATATCTTTGTTGCTTTTCCAATCATCTTCTTTTCCTATAAAATTACCGTACAAAAAATCCGCTTTCTTTAATACTATCATTTATTTTTTTCATAACATTATCCAAATCTACTGGTTTAATAAATTGTAGACTAAGACATGAATAAAATAAGTCAACTTTAGGTAACTTTACATCTTTAAATTCTTCATTTAAAAATTCATATTTATTACTATTTTGTAATTTTTCATAAACCAGTTCTTTTGATTTACTGTTTTTATCAATACATGTTACAAAGAAACCATTTTCAATTAAAAATTTTGTGTCATTTCCAACTCCACAACCAAAATCAATTGCTTTTTTACCTTTTAGTTTTTCATTTAATTTCATATTAAAGAAACCTTGTAATAAAGGTGCTGGTTTATTAAACATTTGTAATTTTTTATAAAGATTATTTTTATTATCCATTTTTTCTACCCTCAATATATATAATTTATTAATGGATTTTAGCCAGTAATAAACTGACTAAAATCCCTTGAAAACTACTATACTATTTCCAACATTGTGGATCGGCTCCGTAAAAACTTCCTGTTGCACATTTAGTAACTGCTGGACAGCCTCTGCAAAATCTTAACAATTCACATTTACTGCATTTCTCAAATTCATCATATTTTCTATATTCGTTTAATTCTTTTCCAAAGAAAATGTTATACAATGATTGTTCTGGTACTTTCCCAATAAAACTCTCACATCTTCTGCAAGCATAGACATCACCATTTGACAGAATAGTCATATGAGTTATACCGCAATGACATCCATCAACGATTAAATTTTCTTCATAAGATGTATCAAATAATCCCTTTTCATAAAGAAAAAGTTTCCACAAATGGTCTTTTAATGCAAATCTTGTCCCTGAGTCCTTGTATTCAACATACTTATCCCACATTTTTTCTAGAAATTTTCTATATTCTGTAGGAGAGACCATATTATCTACATCATCTGGGTTTGGACAATATCTTGCAAAGCCAAAATTTTTTACACCAGCTTCTACCACAATGGGAACTAAATTGGGTATTTCATCTATATTGGACTTTGAAACTGTAGTCATAATAGATGTGTGAATATGTGCATTATTTAAAACTTTTACTTTATCTAATGTTTCATCAAAAGAACCATTTTTTCTAATAAAGTCATGTGTCTCTTTTAATCCATCTATTGACATCTGATAATTGTAACATCCTAAACTTTTTAATTCTTTTGCTACAGCTTTATCAATATGAAATGGATTTCCTAATATTGAAAATTTTATATTTTTTTCTCTCAGAATTGATAAAAATTCCCAAATATTAGGATATAGTAAAGGATCTCCTCCTGTAATTGTAAGTATTGGAGATTTTTTCATCTTTTGACAGGTTTCTACAAAATCATTTACAATTTCTCTCAATTGTTCCACTGAAAACTCAGTGCATGTCATATTTCTCCCATTAAAAATATAACAATGTTTACATCTTTGGTCACATCTTTCAGTAATATGCCATTGAAGAGCAAAAAAACTATTATCCATATTGTATTCTCCTTTTGTTGCAAAAGAGGATCACTAAATGTGACCCTCATATTTTTAGATAATCATTAATATTGATTAGATGTATTAGTAGTTATCACATCCACTACTACCACATCCACCAATGCCACATGGTCCATCTCCACATGAACCACAAGAAGCTGTTGCTCCAAGTGAATGTCTCTTGCTATCATCTTTTCCATTCAGTATAAACTGAACAGAATTCTGAAAATGATAACTTAACTTTTTGCTCTGCCAAAATGCAGTCGCTTTGGTAGTTTTCATCATGGTATAATCCTCCTTTTCATTATTTATCTAAATATTTAAGTATATTTAGACATTTGCAAAGTTTATAAGTGCCTACAAAAGAAAATTAAAACCATATTGCATTTTAATTGCAATGCAACATTTCTACTTTTGCTTATAAATATCTTATCATAATTATTCTTTTTTTTCTTTTTTTTTTACGAATACCTGTAATTATTTTACGAAAACGCCCTATTTTTTACATTTTTGTTATTTATGTCAAGAAAATTTATTATGTGAACAAAAAAAGTAAATGTTATTTATAAATTCAATAATTTATTTTAAATAACAACTTACTATTCATCTCTCTAACTAATTGTATTTTATTTTTCTAATCTCATATATAAAATTGGATATGCATTTCCTTGTTCATCTAGTTCTGATCTTTTATAAGTTTTAAATCCCATATGTTCATAAAATCCTTTTGCTTTATGGTTTTGTTCATTAACTACTAGTTCATTAATTTTATAATTTTTTATGCCATAATTTAATAGTTGCTTTCCTAATCCTTTTCCTCTTTCACTATTTTTAATAAATAACATTTCAAGTTTTGTGTCTTCTATTCCCATAAAAGCAATAGGTACATTATTTTCATTTTCTATAATTATTAAGTGTGATACTCCTTTTAATGCCTGTGGTACATATTTTTTAATATTTTCTATTTCTTCATTTGACAAAAATAGGTGTGTTGCTTTTACTGAATCTTCCCATACTTCTAATAATTTATTTATTAGTGTTGTTGTTCTATCTTTTACTTCAAAAATTTTCATATAATTTTTCTCCAAATATTATTTTATTTAATATTTTCTAAATAAAATATATTTTTTCCTTTTGATTTTGCATATTCTATTTCAGATTTTGTACTTTCTCCTATATAACCATTCATATTAATTACATAAATTTCATCAGACATATCTATTTTTTGCCTATGCATTTCATCTAACATATTTTTAGTATCTATGGTTATTTCTTCTTTTTTTATATTGTTAAAAAAATTAGGGGTAAATACAATATTACCTTCTAGAGTAAGATTCTCTTGAACTTTCAAAAATATATCTTTAAATTTTATTGATCCACATAAAGTTATTATCTTATATTTTTTATTTTTGTTATTCATTTTTCATCTCCTCTACAATTCTCATTACATTTAATTTTTTATTCTTCTAATCCTTTAGTCAAATTGTGTTTGCCAATTTTCATCTTTATATGCTTTAAAACACATCTCAATTTGCTCTTTATTTGTTTTTTCTTCTGCTAAATTATTGGGTATCTCATCTAATGAAAAATATTTTATTTCTGTTGTTTCAATATTTTTTATAAATTCTCCACCAATAACATCACATAATATAAAAACTTTACATACGCCATACGCATATATTGGCTTATTATGTTTATTTCGGTCTTGTATAGAAATTATTTTAATTGTTTCTACATCTAATCCAGTTTCTTCTTTTACTTCCTTTATAGTATTTGATTTAACACTTTCTAATACATCGCACCAACCACCCGGTAATGCCCAAGTTCCATTATTTTCGTGAGTTAATAAAATTTTATTATCCTCAAAAATCACTGCTCTAGTATCAATTTTGGGTGTTTGATAACCAGTTTCATTACAAAATAAGTCTTTTACTTTTTCTAAACTTATATTGCTTTTTTCTTTTATTATTTCTGCTGATATTTCTCTTAACCTTTCATATCTTTCTATATCATAAACATTATTTGTATATGCCAATCCTGCTTGTGCTAAACTTTGAATTTCTATCGCCCATTTTAACCATTTTTCCATATATAAATCTCTCCTAAAAAACTTTCGTCTTCTCTTCTTTTACTTACTCTATAACTGTTTCAACTTCATTAGGTAATAATGCTTTTATTCCAAAATTATTAAATCTAACAATGTTTTCTTTAATATCATCTACAAATAATATTTCATCTAAATTACAATCATTAATTATCTTAATTATTTTTACAGCATCAACTTTTAACTCTTGATTTCTTGTTGAAATTAATTCTATATCATCTCCATAATACTTATGAATAAAATGTTCTTTGGCTTTAAAATGCAATGAAAATCTCATTCCTGATAGACAATACATCTTGACGTTATTTTTTCTTAGTTTATTAATAAGTTTAAGTATTGTTTCAGATATAGTACAAGGCTCAATAGTTTCATAAAAAGATTCTGGATTTAAAAATCAGTTTTATTTTTTTCCATTTAATTATTTTCCTTCTATAATTTTTTATTTTTGCTATTTTTGTGCAATGTTACAGTTTATATTTGCTTCTAATTATAATGTTCTATAATTATTTTTATCTGCTCTTTCGTCTAATTTTCTCTCATATTCTTTATTTCCATAGAACCAGTCTGTTTTCTTATCTTTTGGATTATTCTTTCTGTTCTTATCTAATAGATAGTCTAATAACACTGCAAGTGGTAGGATAATTCCAATTGTTGATATCATTAGTTCTACATTTTCTGTCATTGACAATGTTCCATTTGCTGATAATGTATTCAATTTAGTTGTTATATCTCCTCCAAAATATATTGCATGCAATGTTAAATATAATAGTGGTCCTACTAGTTTTCTTTTTATTACTAATACTAAACATACTAAAAAAGCAAATAATAATATTATTTCAAATGTTGAATTTATTGGTTTTATTCCTATAAAATCTCTTCCTAATTCTGATGATAATTCTATTATAATTCTTAAAATCCAGAACATTATCATAAACATTACTAATAAATATGTTGATAATTTTTTCATTTATTTTTCCTCCAATATAATTTAAAATAATAACTTAAAAGGCGGATGAAATCCGCCTTTTTATAATTTATGATTAGTCTACGAAATCAAAGTCGTCTTTAAATTTTTCTTTGAATATTTCAAATACTTTATTTAATATTTCTTCATCTTCTACACTTACATATGATTCTTCATCTGATTCTTCATCATCATTATCTTCAACTTTTAATATTACTACTTCTCCTTCATCTTCTTCTCCTTCTGCTGTTACTGGTAGTAATACAACGTATTCTTCATCATCTAATTCTACTAAGTCTAAGAATTCGAATTTTACTTCATTTCCATCTTCGTCATTTAAAACTACTATGTTATCTAATTCTTCTCCTTCAAAGTTTTCGTCCATAATTTTTCTCCTTTCAATTGGTTACTTATAAAAAAATTTATATTTAAATATTTTAAATACCGCAATTATAATATCTTATTTTATGATTTTTTGCAACTATTTAAGTAAATTTATTTATTAAATATTTTTTAATCTATTCATATATGTTTCTAAAATATATACTGCAGATATAGTATCTACTATATCTCGTTTTTTATTCTTATTTATATCTAAAAAATTCATAGTTTTATGTGCTGCAACAGTTGTTAGCCTTTCGTCAATTGTTTCTATTTTCATTTTGTTATATTTGCATTTTAGCTTATGTATAAATTGTTCTGTAATTTCTGCTCTTACTGTTTTTTCACCCTTTAAATTTAATGGCATTCCTACTACAATTGTGTCAACTTCATATTTTTCTAATATTTCGTCTAGTCTTCTTAATACTACTTTGTCCGAATTATTTCGTTGTATTGTTTCTAATCCTTGTACTGTAATATTTAATGGGTCTGTTATTGCTATTCCAACTCGAGCATCTCCATAATCTATTCCTAATTTTCTCATATTAATCCTCTAAATCTAGTCCTATATAGTTTCTTACCATTTTTTCTAATAGTTCGTCTCTTTCTATTGTTCTTATTTTATTTCTTGCATCATTATAACTTGTTATATATGTTGGATCTCCTGATAATATATATCCTACAATTTGATTTATAGGATTATATCCTTTTTCTGATAATGATTCATATACGTCTTTTAAAATTTCCTTTGTTTTTGTATTCTCTTCTCTTTCTACTTGAAAGTTCATTGTTTTGTCAAATTCCATAATGTTCTTGCCTCCTTTTTATTTAAATATTTGTGATATCGCTTTCTTTTTTATCAGCATTATCTAAATATTCTTCCAATTTTTTAAGAACTTCTTCTAGTCCTGTTCCTTTATAGTATGTTGATATTGCAAAATTTAATCTTGGTATTGCAACTTGTTTTTTATTATCTTCTAATGAAATTGGTGTGCTTTCTATTTTTTCTTTTAAGTCGTTTACAAAATCAGCTACTGCTTTTACTTCTACTCCAGAAAATGCAATTACAAATTTTGGTCCCATATATCTTACAAAAACATATTGGTCAGCAATGTTATTTTTAATATAATCACTTATTTTTATTATTAATTCATTTCCTAATTCACGTGAGTATTTTTGATTTATTTCTTCTAGATTTGTTATTTTAAACATACATATTGTTGATGTTGTATATTGGTCTATTATTTTCTTTCCTTTTCCATATAAATATTCTTCTGAATATAGACCAGAAAATAAATCTTTTCTTACTATTGATTCCAATGTTTTTTGGTGTACTACTGTTTTTAATACTGAAACTATATTATCTTTTATTACTTCTAATACTGTTGTATCTACATTATCAAAATCATGTGGTGTTCCACTTTCAATTATCCAATATCCTATATATACATTATCTATGTATAGTGGAAAGAATATTGCTGATTTTGCTCTTCCAAATTCCATTTTTTGGTATGGTAGTCTTTCTTGGTCATTATTTACTGTAACATATTTAGGGGTAGCTTGTGCTATACTATCTTTGAACATGTCTACATCTTGTAAAGATCTTAATGAATCCCAGTGTCTTTCATCTACATTTGAAGCTTTTACTTCATATTCTGCTCCATTAAATACAACTATTGTAGAATATTTAATTTCGTATTTTTCAATTAGTATGTCATTTATTTTCTTTATTTTTTGATCTACTGTAGATGCTTCTCCTATTGCACTCATAAAATCTTGTACTACTGATAAGTTAGTTATTTTTTGGTTAATGTTTCTATATGTTTGTATTTTTTTGTGTATATTAAGATTATATATAACTAGTCCAATAACTACTATTATTAATATTATTACTATTGCTATTAACACTTCTTTCCCCCCTAATATATTAATATCTATTTTTCATTTGATCTAATGTTGAATTTATACTTGGTGTGAATCCATTTTTATCTACTCTTGGTGGTACATATGTTGATTTTCCTGAAACTAATGGATATACCATATTACAAAGTTCACTTAATATTTGTATAATATTTTTTGGATAGCCTTTTATTGATATTTCACAGTTTATTACACTTTCTAAATATTTTGCATATACTTCTTCGTCAAAAGGTACTGTTATATATCTTATTGTATTTTTGTCAAACAATTCTGTCATAAATGACATTGCTGGATCATTATAATATGCTATTCCTCCTATTATTGTTTTATCATTTACTCCTCTAACTTTTATTGCTTTATTTAAAACAACTCTTAATTTATCTTCTTCCAAAATATTTTTTGCTTTCAATTCTCTTAAAAAAGCTGTTAATGGTTGTATTGTTAATACATCATATGTTTGTACTAAATATATTTCTTGTGCTTTTTCAAAATATTGTATTGGTGTTCCAAAATCACAATCTATTAATACTAATGAATGTTTATTTAGTAATGTTTGTAATATTGTTCCTGCATTTTCTATTCCTTCAGTTTCATCTGGTAATGAAGTATATACTGTTAAATTCTTATTTGCTTTTATGCCTTGTGCATTGCCTTGTAGTAAATTATTTATACTATTCATTGCTGTTTGTCTTAAATCTTCTTCATTTTTTGTATATATATAATAAGAGTTTCTGTTTTTTGTTGTATCTAATATTGCTGTATCTATTCCTTTTGATGAAGCTATTTCTGCTAAGTTATTAACTATAAATGATGTTCCATTTTTACTTGTTCCTATAAAACATGCAACTTTTTTATCTGATGTTAATAAATTAGATATATCAACATCATCAAATGTATTTTGTAATGTATTTGTTTGTTGTATTCCATACATATTATTATTGTATTCTGGAACTACTTTTTCTTCTTGTTGTTTTGTTTCTTCTTCAAATCCTGGTAATATGTTATCTTCTTGTTCTTCTTTAAATCCTGGCAATATTGTTTCTTCTTCTCTTTGTTCACCTATACCTGGTAGTATGTTTTCTTCTTCAAGGTCTTCTTGTTCTTCTTGTACTGGTTCAACTGGTGTTTTTCTTGGTCTTCCTCTTCCTCTTTTTGGTTTTTCAATTTCATTTTCTTCAGGTACTGGTGTTTTTCTTGGTCTTCCTCTTCCTCTTTTTGGTGTTACTACTTCTGGTTCTTCATTTTTTTCTTCTTTTTCCATTTTTATATCATCATTAAATCCAGGTAATATTGTTGGTTCTTCCTCTTTTTCTTCTGGTTGAATTGGTTGAACAACTGGTTTTGTTTTTGCATATTTCTTTATACCATCCATATTTACTTCTGATGGAATTACTACTGGTTTTGATAATATTTTTTCTTTGTTCTCAGATTTTAATAATTTTCCGCTTGTTCCGTTGATTTCTTGTTTTTTTATTTTCTTATCTGCTCTAAGACTATCAGAAACCTTGCTATTAAATGCTATTAATTGTTGATATTTTGGTGATTTTTCTTCAAGTACAGCTCTTACATTTAATGGTAAGAATTTGCTTATTATTCTTAATTGAACATCATTATATTGTGATGCTATATTATTAAAACTATCAACATATCTTTGTTCATCTTTTCCTAATCTTTTATAATGAGCTAAGATATTTTGTATTTCAACTTCACTTACATCATTCTCACTTTCAGATTGATATGTTACATCATCTGAGTCTATTTTGTAGTATGTTTTTGCATCTTTTTTTAATCTTGGTTTATTTAATAAGTTACATACATTATCTACGCTTCTATCATTTCCTAATAGAGCATTATAAATGCCTATTCCAAATAATTTAACTAACATTTGCTCAGATTTTTCTCTTCTATCTGAACATATTAATATAATTGGAATATCTTCTCCTTTTAAATTTGATGCTTCATCACTAATTCCATCTAATTTATCAAATATAAATTTGTCTATTTGATCATATTGTGTTTGTGTAAAAGCTTCTAAATCTTCACTTATTACTATTCTGTCATAGTTTTTATCTTTTTGTAATTCTTTTAATATTGCATTAAAGTAATAAACATTTTTATATGATATTATTTCCTTATATTCTCTTTGATATTTTTTTACTATTGATTCTGATATCTCCTCATTACTTACAGCAAATAAAACTTTCATTTGTTACCCCCTTCCAAATTTTACAAACATTGCAAATGCTAATGGTAAAACTTGGCATATTATTAATATTGTAACAAAGGTTACAATTAATCCCATTCCTTTTTCTAATGTGTCTAATTTTCTAATACCTATTACATATTGATGTATAGCTCCTATTGCTATTCCTAAAAAGCAAAATGGTATACTATATATTCTAACTAAATTTAATATGTATGCTACTAATCCATATGTATCTGACCCGTATTTTTCTTTATAATCTTGTAATGATTTTGCTTGTGTTTCTTTTATTTCTACAAGTTTGCTTTCTGTTGAATTATCTATTGCTTTTTCAGCTGCATTTACTTTGTTTACACATGCAAACATTCCTAATATCATAATTATTAAAGTAATTACTGTCATTATTTTTTTCATTATTTTAGTCCCCTTTCTTGCGTTTTCTTTTTTATGTTACTTTTTCCCTTTTTTATACTTATATATCATACAATAAGTTTTTAAAAATAGCAAGGAATTTTACAAAAAATTTACAATTTATTATATAAATACTGCATGTGCTTATATACTGAATTTGCCCAGTTTTTATCTGTTGCATATTTTTTATTTATTCCAGATAATGTAGCACCATTATAATATGTTCCAACTGCTATTTCTCCTCCATAAATATTAGTTCCTTTTGGATTTATATAATATTTAACAAATACTCTTGATATTAAATCTATACTTTCTATATAATTATTAAATTCATATGCACCATTATATGGATTTGAATCATATGCGCCATATCCAAATAAATTATTTTTTTGTACGGCTATTTTTGATGTTCCCCATGAACTTTCATGTATTGCAACTGCTGCTACAAATATTCCATTTATATTATACTGTTTTTCAATATAGTAGAAATATTCTGCATTATTAATAAATATTTTATTTGTATCGTTTGAATCTGTTAGAATTTTTTTAAATTGTTCTAGACTTAATCCGCTTGGTTTATTTAAGTTCATATTAAAATTCAAATTTGCTATTAATTGTTGTTTTGTATTTTGTGTTGCTTGTTCTTTTATTTTTTCTTCATTATTATAAGGGTTTATATATGTAGTACATTCATCTTTTACCCACCCTATTCCTTCTTTATATGATACTTTATACCAACTTTGTTTTATTTCTAATATTTTTAATTCATCTTTTTGTTTTAATGTTGTTATTTTTCTACTCTCTTCGTTGTTTTCTGACATAACTGCTAATTCATCAGATGTTACAAAAACATTATCTCCTACTTTTATTTTGTAATTGCTACTATATGATGCTCCTCCTACTTCTACTATTTTATTACAAGAGGCTTTTGTAATTTCTGCGCCTACTTGTTCTTCAGAAATCAATTCTCCATTTTTATATGTTTTTTTTGTTGTTATATTTTGTTTTCCTTGTCTTCCCTCTTGAACCACATAAGATATTCCTTTTGGTACATCTTTGTTTGTTCTATATTCTGTTAAATATTCTAGTATTTCTTCTTTCTGTGTTATTTCAATTTTTTCTTCATCATTAACATTTTGTTTTATATATTTATCAATATCAATTTGGTTTGCGTTACTTATTTTTAATTCTTCTGGTTTTGTATCTGTTTCTTTTGCATATGATTTGTTGCTTGGAAAATATATGTTATAGAACATAAACATATATAATAAGATAAAAAATAAAAATGCTGAAATTATAATGCTTTTTAATGTTATTTTTATTTTTCTTTTTTCTTTTGTCTTCATATAAATCACCTAATTATATTGTAATATTTATGTTGTTTTTTGTCAATAAATAGTTTTTTCCCTTAATTTTCAGTAAAAGCAGAACAAAATGATTGACAAATTCATAAAAATATGGTATACTAATTCACTAGAGTAGTATACTTGGTTTAAAATTAAAATAAGCAATTATATTAAGCTAAAAACTAATGAAAGGAATGATATTTAATATGAAAAAAGATCAAGTTATTCAAGCTGCTAGAGAACTATTTCATCAATTCGGATTTAAAAAAGTTTCGATGGACGAGATTGCTCAAAGAGCTGGAGTAACAAAGAAAACAATTTATATGTACTTTGACAGTAAAGAAGACTTATTAAAATATTTTATACAAGAAGAAATTACTAATATGGAAAAAATTGTTGAATCTGTTGAAGCAAAAAATTTAGACTTTTTCGAAACTGTAAATCAAGCCATATATGAAATTTTACAATATAGAAAACATCAAGATTTTTTAAATATAATGACTAAAGAAGCTGAATGGCTTAGAAATCCTATTATTGTTGATAGCTTAAAGTTGATTGATGAAAAAATTCAAAACTACATAAGAAAAAAATTACAAAAAGCACAAGAAAATGGTTATATAGAATACCCTGATTTAGATATCACAACATTTCTAATATATAAGATGTATATAGCATTAATAATTGAATGGAATGATAAAGACAAAAATTTAGATGAACAAATGATAGCACAAAGTATTTCAGAAATTTTAAAAAAAGGTTTAAGAAAGGATGTTAAATAAAATGAAAAAAAATAAAGTTTTTAATATTATTATTTTTATGGTGGTATTATTAATCCCCCTAATTTATAGCTTTTTCTATTTAAAATCTTATTGGGATCCATATGGAGATTTAAGTGGTATGAAAATTGCTATAGTTAATTTAGATAACGGAAAAGATGGTGAAAACCAAGGAAATGAATTTGTAAATAGTTTAAAAGAAAGTGCTACTTTTGATATTCAAGAAGTTAGCAAAGAAGATGCAGAAAAAGGAATGGAAAATGGAACTTATTATGCTTCAATAGAAATTCCAGATAATTTCACAGAATGTCTATTAAGTGCTTCTTCTACTGATAAACAAATTGCCAAAATAACATACAGTCCAAATCAAGCTACAAACTATTTAGCAACTCAAATTGTTAATAGTGCTGTAAAAACTATGGAATTAAACTTACAATCAAAAATTGATAAACAAATAATTGCAAATTTATCAGATAAATTAGCAGAAGTTCCAAATAGTTTACAAGAAATCAGTAATGGTTCTGATACTATATTAACTGGTGCAAAAAGTTTAAACTCAGGACTAAAGCAAATAAATGATGGTTCAACACAATTAACTAATAGTTATTCTCAATTTAATGCCGGAGTTAATTCAGCTTATGAAGGAAGCAAAACTTTAGATAATGGTATTTCACAAGTTTCTAATGGAATAAATAGTTTACAAACTGGAAGCAGAGATTTAGATAATGCTATATCTCAAATTAATGCTGGTGCAGAAAAATTATCTGCCCAAGGTAGTCAAGGAATTACTCAATTAGCAACTGGTGTAAGCACTTTAAATACAGGTGCTGAAAATTTAAATACTAATATTTCATCATATGTAAATGGTGTTAATAAATTAAACAATATATTAAATGGTCTTGTTGCACAATGTGAAAACTCTTCTGACCCTAACTTACAAGCTTATTCTAAACAAGTAAAACAAGTATTAAATACTAATTTTTCAACATTAGGTGTATCTGGAGAAAAAATTAAAGCAGGTGCTAACAGCTTATATGCAGGAACTCAAAAATTATCAAATAGTACTAATAGCTTAAACCAATTATCTCAAGGTATACAAAATTTAAAAATTGCATTATCATCTGTTCAACAAGGAACTACAAAATTAAATAATGGAATAACAACTTTATCTAATGGAACAAAGAATTTATCTTCAGGAAGTTCTACTTTAACATCTGGTTTAGCTCAATTAAGTTCAAGTTCTAATCAAATTAATACAGCATTAAACACTATTAATTCTGGAACAAACTCAGCTTATACTGGAAGTACAAAATTAGTATCAGGTGTTGAAACATTTAAAAACTCTATAAATGAAGGTTTAAAAGAAACAAATGAACAAATAAAAACTTTAGATGGAATAGCAGAATTTGGTGAAGATCCAGTAAATTTTGAAACAAATGAATATGGAAAAGTTAGTTCTTATGGTATTGCCTTTACCCCATTATTCTTATGCATTGGATTATGGGTTGGTGCTTTAATGTGTTATGTTGTTTTATATTATGATCATGATAATAGATTTGGAATATTAGGAATGACTAATAAAAATAAATTATTACAAAATGTATTATATATTGCTATTGGTGCATTTGAAGGATTACTTACAGGATTTTTATTAAAATTAAGCTTAGGTTATGAAATACAAAACTTAGCATTATACTATGGTTCTAGTATTTTAATTGGTATAACATTTATGAGTATTATACAATTCTTAATTAGAAACTTTGGTGATATTGGTAAATTCTTAGCACTTATTGTTTTAGTTTTACAATTAGCAGCATCTGGAGGAACATTCCCAATAGAAACTATAAATAAAGCTTTCCAAGCTGTATCACCTTACTTACCTATGACATATTCTATTAAATTATTAAGAGAAATCTTAGTTCCTACAGCAACAAACTCAAAAGGAACATATATTTTAATTTTATTAGGAATAACTGTTGTAGCATTTTCTATTACATTTATAGTTGATATATTTAAAACAAAAAAAGAAAAAAATAAAAATGAACATGATGTAAAAGCATAGTAAAATATTAAAATAAAAAGTAGAATTTAGGTTTTATATAGTCTTAATTCTACTTTTTTATTTTTTATCAAATTATCTTTTTGAATTTTTTTACTTTTATAGCACATAATACTAATATAATTAAAGGAGGATTTTTATTTATGAATAATGAAAAAATGTTTTATCCAACTAATTCTTTTTCGAAGAAAAAAGATGTTCTAACTGTAAAAATGAAAAATAATGATGATAAAATTGAAAATGTTCAAAATAATTTTAATATAGATTTAACTTTATTAAGAATGGAAAAATTATTAACTGATAATAGTTTTGGCTTTAATTATTTTGTGTTAAGAAGTATCCATAAATATATTTTTAAAGATATTTATAATTTTGCTGGAGATTACAGAATTCATAATATTGTTAAAAAAGAGGATGTTTTAAAAGGTAATAGTATTAAGTATGTAAATTTTCGTGATATTGAATCATCACTTGATTATGAAATTAATAAAGAAAAAAATTTCGACTATTCAAATCTAAATCAAAATGAAATTGTTAAACATATTGCTAATTTTTCTGCTAATATTTGGCAAATTCATCCTTTTGAAAACGGTAATACTAAAGCTTTTTATGTGTTTATTATTAAATATTTAGAAAAACAAGGATTTTCTATTGATAGTAGTTTATTTAAAGAATATTTTTTATATTTTAGGAATAGTTTAATAATAGCTAATTATTGTAATATTCCAAAAAATATTTATCCTAATAATACCTATTTAATTATGTTTTTTGAAAATTTGTTATATGGAAAAAATAATTTATTGGATAACAATAATTTTCATATTAATTTTTTAGAACATGGAGGTATTGATAATGACTGATAAAAAAGTTATTGCAAAGTTTCAAATATTTAGTGTAATTTTCACTATGATATTAGGAACTTTGCTACATTTTACATATGAATGGTCAAATAATTCTTTATTAATAGCAAGTTTCAGTGCCGTTAATGAAAGTACATGGGAACATTTAAAACTTGTTTTCTTTCCTATGCTATTAACAACAATTATAGGTTATTTTTATATTGGTAAGAATTTTAAAAATTTTTTATGTGCAAAAGCAATTGGGATTATAACTTCAATTTTGTTTATAGTTGTTTTTTTCTATACATATACAGGAATAATTGGTACTAATTTTGCCTTTTTAGATATTTCTAGTTTTTTTATATCTGTTTTATTAGGAGAATATGTAACATATAAGGTTTTATTATCTAATTCTTCTTGTAATAATAAATTTGCAATTATATCTATTGTTGTTTTACTATTTTGCTTTGTATTTTTTACTTATTATCCTCCTAAAATAGCATTATTTAAAGATCCTATAAATAACTCTTTTGGTATAAAAAATAATTAGGCTTAATTGCCTAATTATTTTTTATAATTCTATTTCAGTACTTAGACTGCTTAATTTTTTTGATATAGTTTTAAGTTCTTTTAATTCTTTTAAAAATTTTCCTGGGCATATTTTTATTTTTTGAGTCTTTAAAAAATATTTTAAATATTTCAATGGTACCTCCTCCATTCTTTTTTCGTTTGCAGACCATATCCATACTTTTCCATTCTTTGGTTCTTGTGTTTTATAATATACACATGTTGTATATTTTCTTTTTTTGTTCTTATTTCTTAATACGCCTCCAAAACAAAAAATGCTTTCTCCATACTCTTCTTTTTTATTTTCATTTTTAGAAGTAACATCTTTTATAATTCTTCTATAAAATCTATATCTTTCCACATTTCCTTTTAAGTTTCGTGCTAATTCAGTTATTCTTTTGTCATTAAATATACATTCTAATTGTTGTTCTATTGGCAAATTGTTTAAATTCATTTCTAAATTTTTTATATATTCATCTGTATAATCAGATGTTTTGCTTATATATCCTATTTTTTGCATTATATTATCTATTTCATCTTGAGATAATGCTGATAGCATACTGCCTTCTTCATTTTTTGTTCCAAACTCCAACCATCTCATGCCAGTTTGTATATTTTCTAAGTTCCATTCTATATCTGTTTTTATATATCTTCCATCTTTTAATTTTATAACAGGTGTTATATGTTCTCCTGATTCAAATATATATAAATTATTTTTTGTTAGGTTTTCGTGTTTTCCTGCATAATATACTTCCAATCCATTTTGCTCAGCTATGTATTTATATAATTTAGATGCTGTTACACAAATAATTTCTTTTTTATTTTGTAGTTTTTTTGTTTCTTTTCTTCTTGCTTTTTCATATATTTTGTCTCTTGTTTTTTTATCACTAAAATAATATTGCGAACTAAATGCCTTTTCTTTACCTATGCACATCATTATATATGCTCCTTTTTCTAGTTCATTTAATTGTTTTGGCATTTGTTTTCCTATTTTATCGCATAATTGTTTTCTATTCATAATTTTCCCTCTTTTTTTATTCTCCCATACAATTTAGTATGTATTCTCTAGCAAAATTTATAGCTTTTTCTAATTCCCCTGGTTTTTTCATTCTATGGTCTGCTCCTTCTATTTTAACTAGATTAGCTTTTGTATTCTTTTCCTTTATAAATTTAATTGTATCTGCTATTGGTGCCATATCATCTTCTGTTCCTTGTATTATTAACATTTTTTCATTTGCATTATATATATCAAATAATTTTTCATTTAATAATTCTTGATAATATTCATATGGAACCTTCATTTCTCTGTCATATCCTAATATTGCATACCCTCTCTGTTTGTATTGTTCTACATCCTCTTTCAATATTGCATTTTTTAGAATTTCATCCATACATATTGCTGGTGCTCTCAATATGATAGAATCATATTTATGTCCATTTTTATTTATTTTTAATAATGTTATATATGCTCCAAAACTTGTTGCAAATACTCCTATTTTTGCATTTGGATATTTAGTTCTAGCATATTCTTCTACTGTTTCTAAATCTTTTATACAATTATTTAATGTTAATTTGTCTGCCTCTACTTCACTTTTACCATGTCCTGGAAAATCAAAAGTTATAACACCTATTTTATCTTTATTTACTTTTTCTGCAAGTAATGTAATTGCGGAACTTTCTTTATCTCCTCCAAATCCATGACATGCAATTATAATATTTTTACATTCATTTGGTATAAATGTCTTTACATCTATATTATATCCATTTTTTCCTTCTATTTTCATATGTACCTCCATTAATAATTAAATTTTTATTAATATAACATATTATTTTATATTTTTCAATTGTTAAATAAATATTTAAAAGCAAGAGATAAATTTTCTCTTGCTTATTAATTATTATTACAATTATTCATATCATTCATATAAAATTTCTTTTCTGCCAACTTATCTTGAACTCCTCTTAGAGCCTCTCCAAATCTTTGGAAGTGTACTACTTCTCTTTCTCTTAAATATCTTAATGGGTCTATTACATCTGGATTATCTCTACATAAGTCTATTAATTTTTCATAAGTTGCTCTAGCTTTTTGTTCTGCTGCTAAATCTTCTTGTAAGTTTGCAATTGGATCTCCTTTACAAGCTAAGCATGTTGCATCAAATGGTACTCCCGCTGCTGATTGTGGATATACATCTACTCCATGGTCTGTATAATATGGTCCTAATCCTGCTTTTTCTATTTCTTCTATTGATGCACCTCTTGTTAATTGGTGTACTATTGTTCCTACCATTTCTAAGTGAGCTAATTCTTCTGTACCTATGTCATTTAAAATTGCTTTAGCATTTTGGTCAGGCATACCAAATCTTTGAGATAAATATCTTAGAGATGCTGCTAATTCTCCATCTGGTCCACCATATTGAGAAATAATAACTTTTGCAAGTCTTGGCTCTGGACATTTTATATTAATTGGATATTGCAATGTTTTATTATAAGTCCACATTAGTTCATTCCCCCTTCCCAAGGCCACCCTTGGTTCTTTGCGGGGGAATCATAACTCTAAATTATTAAATTTATATTTTATATTTATTT
>CAKOUO010000012.1 GCA_934120645.1 uncultured Clostridia bacterium | reverse complement strand
TTTAGCTCAGCTGGGAGAGCATCTGCCTTACAAGCAGGGGGTCATAGGTTCGAGCCCTATAACGACCACCATTTTTTTACGGCCTGGTAGTTCAGTTGGTTAGAACGCTAGCCTGTCACGCTAGAGGTCGACGGTTCGAGCCCGTTCCAGGTCGCCATTTTTTTATTTTATAAAAATGGTGTTTTAATTTTTTATGGCTTCATAGCTCAGTTGGTAGAGCAGGGGACTGAAAATCCCCGTGTCAGTGGTTCGATTCCACTTGAAGCCACCAGAAAAAAGAGTAAGATTTTTTCTTACTCTTTTTATTATTACAAAAATGCTGTTAAACTTATCATAACATTTCTTTATATGAGGTAACTAGTCTTGCTCCTTGTTTTATCAAATCATTAGTTCCAACTGAATTTAAAGAATTTATATTTCCTGGGACCACATATACATCTCTGCCTTGTTCCAAAGCAAAATCAACTGTAATCAGTGTTCCGACTTTTCTCTTTTGCTTCAACTACAATAAGTCCTTCACTTATTCCACTAATTATCCTATTTCGTGCTGGAAAATTCATTTTATCTGGTTTTGTTCCACATGGGTATTCAGATATAATAGCTCCTCCGCTTCTTATAATTTCATTTACCAAATCTAAATTTTCTTTTGGATATATCGTATCTAACCCATTTCCTAAAACTGCAATTGTTTTTCCATTATTCTTATAATTTTTTAGCTCAATTTCTGAACCAATAGCTCCCCAATGTGCATAACTATCAATTCCTTTTGCAAGTCCACTAACAATGTTAATTCCTTCTTTTGATAAATTATATGCAAAATATTTAGCTGCTTTTTTTCCATAATCGGTGCATTGCCTACATCCTACAATTCCAATATTTTTTTCATTTAAAATTTCTTTATTTCCTTTTATATATAAACTTATAGGTACATCATATATTTCTTTTAATAACTGCGGATATTCTTTTTCTTTTATATTTATAATATCTATACAGTTTTCTTTCATATATTTTATATGATAATCTAATATTTTAGTATTTTTAGATTTTATTATATTTTGTGCTATTTCTTCCCCTATCCCATCTATTTTTAAAAATTCATCTTTTGTTAGATTATATATTTTTTCTGGTGTTTTATATAATTGCAATAATTTATTTTTTCTCACACAACCTAATCCCTTTATTAGACTAAACCATATCCAATATTTTTTGTTTTCTAAATCTTTCATTTTATTATTCCTTTCTTTATTTTTTTATTCTATTATGTTTTTTTATTATGTTTTTATTTAAAAGCAGAATATCTATATTCGACAAATTTTGATATAAATTATGAAACATATTTAGCCCGTCCCCAATGACAATGACCAAAAAAAGAGACACAAATATCTTGTGTCCCACTTATATTTTTATTAATCTATCATTCCATTTTGCCTTTTTGTAGCTTTAATAACATTATTCATAAGCATAGCTATTGTCATCGGTCCTACTCCCCCTGGAACTGGTGTTATATAACTTGCTTTTTCTTTTACATTTTCAAAATCTACATCACCTGTAATTTTGCCATTATCTAATCTATTAATCCCAACATCAATTACAACAGCATTATCTTTTACCATATCAGCTTTTATAAAATGAGCTTTTCCTATTGCTGATATTAATATATCAGCTTCTTTAGCCTTTTTTTCTATGTTCTGTGTTTTTGAATGACATGTTGTTACTGTTGCATTTTTATTTAAACAACAATGTATTAATGGTTTTCCTACAATATTGCTTCTTCCTAATATTACCACATTTTTTCCAGTTAAGTCAATATTATATTCCTCAAACATTTTCATTATTCCATATGGTGTGCAAGATACAAATGTATCTTGATTTAAAACTAACTTTCCTACATTTACTGGATTAAAACCATCAACATCTTTTTCTGGTGAAATTGTTCTAAAAGCTTCATTTATATTTAAACTTGATGGTACTGGACTTTGTAGCAATATTCCATTTATAGTTTTATCTTGATTTAGCTTTTTTATTAAATCAATCAATTTATTCTGAGTTATTTTAGAATCTAACAAATATTCTTCATATTCTATTCCAACATCTTCACAAGCTCTACTCTTATTTCTAACATACACTTTTGATGCAGGGTCATCACCTACCATTATTACAGCTAATTTTGAATTTATATTTTTTCTTTTTAATTCTTCACACTCAATTTTTAAATTTGCCCTTATTTTTTTTGCTAATTCTTTTCCATCTATTACTATAGCCATTTTTACTTTCCCTTCTTGTCAATAGGGACGTCCCTTTTTGACAGATTAATTTTATATTTTTTATCAATTTTTTGAAATATTTTAATTTTAGGTCTGTCACATTATTTTTTATTCATCATTAATAATTTTATATTCAATATCCTCCATGTCTGGAAACATTTCCTTAACCCTTTTTAATGTAAGCATTGACATTTTAGGTTGCGGATTTTTCTTATGGTCTGTTAACAGTTTTTGTGTATAACAGTTTGGTGCTGTTTTAAATAGCAAATATCTATTTCTTACATATGTGTAAAATATTTGATAACCATTATTTAAATCTTCCCACATCATTTCAAATGTATATTTTTCTTCCATCTCTTCTCCCTTCACTATTTATATTTTCCTTTTGTTTTGTTAATTACCATTCAAACTTTTTTAAAATTTTATCTACCAAATCTTGTCCTTTTTTACTACGATGTCCTAAACAGAAACGTCCCTAAAAGGACATTTTTTCAAATTCTTCTTCTGATATAACTGTTACTCCTAGGCTTTGTGCTTTTGTTAATTTGCTTCCTGCGTCTTCTCCTGCTAATACATAGTCTGTTTTTTTAGATACTGAGCCTGATGTTTTTCCTCCTAGTCTTTCTATTATATCTTCTGCTTCTTTTCTTGTATATTTTTCTAAGCTTCCTGTTAATACAAATGTTTTTCCTTCAAATCTTTTGTCTGTGCTTTCTTCTTCTAAGCAGTTCATATTAACACCGGCTAGCTTTAATTTTTCAATTAAATCTTCTGTTTGGGATTGCAAAAAGAATTCTCTAATGCTGTTTGCCATTACTTCTCCAATGTCTTTTATTTCACTTAATTCTTCAAAGCTTGCATTTGCTAGGTTGTCCATTGTTCTGTATTTTCTTGCTAACATTTTTGATGCTTTTGCGCCTACATGTCTGATTCCCAATGCTGTTATTAATCTATATAAATCGTTTTCTTTACTTGCATTTATACTGTCTATTAAATTTTGTGCAAATTTCTTTCCGTTCTTTTTTAGTGATGCAATGTCTTCAAATTTTAATTCATATATGTCTGATATATTATGAATTAATTCTCTGTCTAATAGTTGTTGGATTATATTTTCTCCTAATCCGTCTATGTTCATTGCTTCTCTTGATACAAAGTGTACTAAGTTTCTGAATAGTTTTGCTGGACATTCTATTCCAGTACATCTTACCGCTGCTTCGCCTTCTTCTCTTACTGCTTCTGCTCCGCATACTGGGCATACTCTTGGCATTTCAAATTTCTTTTCTTTTCCTGTTCTTTTTTCTTCTACAACTTTTACTATTTCAGGGATTACATCTCCTGCTTTTTGAATTACTACTGTATCTCCTATTCTTAAGTCTTTTTCTTTTATAAAATCTTCGTTGTGTAGTGTTGTTTTTGATATTGTTGATCCTGCAAGTTTTACTGGTTCTAATATTGCCATTGGTGTGATTACACCAGTTCTTCCTACTTGACATACAATATCTTTTAGTATTGTTTCTTTTTGCTCTGGTGGATATTTATATGCAATTGCCCATCTTGGTGTTTTTGCTGTTGTTCCTAATATTTCTCTAAATTTTAAATCATCTATTTTTATAACAGCCCCATCTATTCCAAATGTTAAATTTTCTCTCATTTCTCCAATTTTTCTTATTGCAGCTTTAACTTCTTCTATTGTTTCACATGGTATACGTACAGGGTTTACATTAAATCCTAATTTATCCAAATATTCCAGTTCTTCAAAGTGTGAATTAAATTCTTTTCCTTCTATTTTCTGAACATTAAATACATAAATATCAAGTGGTCTTGTTGCTGTTATTTTGCTATCTAATTGACGAAGTGAACCTGCTGCTGCATTACGTGCATTTGCGAATAATTCTTCTTCATTTTCTTCTCTTTCTTGATTCATTTGTTCAAAGTCTTTTTTAGAAATAAATACTTCTCCACGTACTGTTATATCTATTTTATCATTTATTTCCATAGGGATTGTTTTTACTGTTTTTAAGTTTTGTGTTACATCTTCTCCAACTAGCCCATTTCCTCTTGTAGCACCTCTTACAAATTTTCCGTTTTTATATTCGAGAGCTGAAGATAAACCATCTATCTTAGTTTCTACAACATATTTTACTTTTTCAATTCCATTTTCTTTTGCTTTTTCTTCCATCTTTTTACAAAATTCTTCTACTTCTTCAAAACTAAAAATATCTTGCAAACTTTGAAGTGGTACTTCATGCACAACTTTTTCAAATCCTTCTTTTACATGTCCTCCTACTTTTTGTGTTAGAGAATCTTTTGATAAAAACTGTGGATATTCTTTTTCTAAATTTCTTAATTCAACCATTAACATATCATACTCAAAATCTGATATCTCAGGTGCATCATCATCATAATATTTTTGTGCATAATAATCTGTTTGTTTTCTTAGTTCTTCTATTCTTTTTTGTGCTTGTTTCTCATTCATTTTGTTGTACTCTCCTTTGTGTTTTGTTTTTCTTATTATATACAAAATAAAATAAAAAATAAAGGAATTTTTTAAAATTCCTTTATTAATTTATTAATATTTTTATTTATATTAATCACCCTGTTTTGCAAAAATTATAGTTCTTTGATCGTTACTTGCATCTGTGCATGTTGATAATGTTATTTCAGCCTTTCCATTTGTATCTCTTTGATAGAATGATGTATCTGATTCTGATGTTTCAAATTTATTATAGATTGTATAAGTTATACTTGTTCCTCTATAATCTGTTATATATACTTTATCTCCATTTGATAATTTTTTTAAATTTGAGAAAAATAATCCATTTCTATAATTATGTCCTATTATTACTGTATTTCCAGGTTGATTTATATTGTCTGCATTTGGGTATAAAACAGCTACCCCTGTTTCTATTGACTTTGTTGAAACTTCTTCTAATATTGGATATTCAAAATTTATTTTTGGTATCTTCATTGTTCCAACAACTGTAAATCCTTTATATTTTCTTTTTGTTCCATTTGAACTACTTCCTGTATTAGATGTTGGTGTATCATCTAATCCGTCTAAACTTACATTACCACTTACATCACTGCTATTAGTTGTTTCATTTCCTGTTGTTACATCTCCTTGATAATTTTCAACAAAATCTGAAGCTTGTTTTGATGTAAAGTATTTTTGATAATAATCATAACCTAAAAAGCCTAATAATATAACAATTGCTATTATAACAATAACTAATATTGCTGTTAATATTTTACTATATTTACTCTCAAACATATTTTTTACCTCCGTATTTCTACTCTATGCTTTTATTATAACATAATCTCTTAGGTTTTACAATTATTTATACAATTTTATCTCCAAATTTTGCACCAGCTAATAAATGAAAATGTAAATGCATTACCTCTTGTCCTGCATCCTTTCCGCAATTAACAATTACTCTATACCCATTTTCTTTAAATCCTTTTTCCTCTGCTATTTTATTAATAACTCCATAAATCTTTCCAACTATTGCTTCATCATCTTTTTCCATATGAGCTAATGAAGTTATATGCTTTTTAGGAATTACTAATATATGAATTGGAGCTGCCGGATTTATATCATTAAACGCTAATATCTCATCATCTTCATACACTTTTGTTGAAGGAATTTCTCCTTTAATTATTTTACAAAATAAACAATCTTCCATTTTTATTTTCTCCAATCTATTTTGTCCTTTTGGGGACGTTTCCGTTTGGGACATCGTAACAAAAAAGGACAAAAAATTCTATTAATTACAAATAAAATGTCCATTTAGGAAACGATGTCCCAAACGGAAACGTCCCCAAAAGGACAAATTCATTTTATTTTTCTAGTATTGCTTTTATTCTTCTAACTCCTGCTGAGCTTGCTTCTTCTTTTTTGATTTTGAATTTTCCAAGTTCACTTGTGTTTTTTACATGAGGTCCACCACATAATTCTTTTGAAACATTTCCTATTGTGTAAACAGTTACAACATCTGGATATTTTTCAATAAACATGCATTCTGCTCCTGATTTAACTGCGTCTTCTTTTTTCATTTCTTCTACTGTTACTGGTAAAGCTTCTTGAATCCATTTATTTACTAAATCTTCTGTTTGTTTCTTTTCTTCTTCTGTCATTTTGTGGTCACAGTTAAAGTCAAATCTCATTCTATCTACTGTGATATTTGAACCTCTTTGATGTGTGTCTGGTCCTAATACTATTTTTAATGCTGCGTTTAAAAGGTGTGTTGCTGTGTGGTATGCAATTGTTGTGTCATTTTGTTCTGCTAATCCACCTTTAAATTTTTGTTCTGATCCCATTCTTGATTTTTCTTGGTGTGCTTTAAATAATTCATCAAATTCTTTCATATCAACAGTCATATTATTTTCTTTTGCTAATTCACTTGTAACTTCTGGTGGAAATCCATATGTGTCATATAATTTGAATACTACTTTTCCGTCTATTTTAGTTTTTCCTTGTTCTTTTGCTTTATTCATTTCTTTTTCAAATTCTTTTTCACCATGTGCAAGTGTTTTTACAAATTTATTTTTTTCTTCTATTATTACATTTTTAATTAATTCTGCATTTTTAGCTAAATCTGGATACATCTCTTTTAAGTTTTCAACATTTATATCTATTAGAGTTGATATTTCATCTAGATTTATTTGTAACTTGTTCATATGTCTTACCATTCTACGAATTAATCTTCTTAAGATATATCCTCTGTCTACATTGCTTGGTCTTCCACCATCACTAATTACCATCATACTTGAACGTAAGTGTTCTGCTATGATTCTTCTACTTTCTATGTTATCAACTTTTTGTAATTCTGATAGTTTGTCCATTACTGGTTTAAATAATTCTGTATCAAATGGTGTTTCTTTTCCTTGTAATAACATTGTCATTCTTTCTAGTCCAAGTCCTGTATCAACATTTCTTTGAGCTAATTTTGAATATTTTCCATCTTTGCTTTTGAAATATTCCATAAATACATTGTTCCATATTTCAACATATTTACCACAGTCACATGAAGGTTGACAGTCTGGTCCACATGCTGGTTTTCCTGTATCATAGAACATTTCTGTATCTGGTCCACATGGGCCTTCTTCTCCTGCTATCCACCAGTTGTCGTCTTTTCCATAATAATAAATATGTCCATCTAAAATTCCTGCTTTTTTCCAACATTCTGCTGCTACTTCGTCCCTTGGGCAATCGTCATCCCCTGCAAATACTGTTACAGATAATTTTTCTACTGGAATTTGTAATTCTTTTGTTAAGAAATCAAAACTCATTTGAATTGATTCTTCTTTGAAATAGTCTCCTAATGACCAGTTTCCTAACATTTCAAAATATGTTAAGTGTCTATTATCTCCTACTTCCTCTATGTCATTTGTTCTTAGACATTTTTGGTAATCTGTAAGCCTTGTTCCTGATGGATGTTTTTCCCCTAATAAATATGGTACTAATGGTTGCATTCCTGCTGTTGTAAATAGTACTGATGGGTCATTTTCTGGTATTAATGATGCTGATGGTATTATGCTATGGCCATGTTCTTTAAAAAAGTTTAAATATTTATTTCTTATTTCTATTGCTTTCATTTATTTTTCTTCCTTCCTCTCTATTTCAGTTCATTAATCATAAAAATACTAAATTCTTATTTATAAATGATTTTCTCTTTTCATATGTTTTAGATTATACTTCATTTTTGTTAAAAAATCAAGATTTTATCAGTTTTAGTTTCAATTTATTATATATTAATATATTGCAAAAAAAATGCACTACAAAAGTTTTTTACTTTTATAGTGCACTTCTATTTTTATAATTTATCTATTGTTCCCAAGAATATTCTCCACCATATACTCCTAAGTTTGCTTGGCTTCCATCTGGATTTGTTCCAGTCCCAACATTTTTCCATTTACTTTCATCATCTGTTATTCTATATGTTGAATTATCTACTTGTGGTGATGTTGTTATATAATTTGTTTTATAATCCCATTCACTTTGTATTGTGCGATATCCTGATGTAAATGTACCATAGCAATTTGTTAATGTTAATGTTAATTTTCCATCAGTTCTAATTTTTATTGCCTTTCCTATTGATATACAATTATTAAATTTTGCTGTTGAGTCTGTTGTGTTTATAATAATAAATCCGTAGTCAAATTGCACTTTAGAATCAAATACAATATTATTAAATGTAATACTATTTGCACAACACCAATAATTATTTCTATTAGTAGAGTCTAGTTTCATTATCATTTGATTAAATTCTAAAGAATAATCTTTCTTTCCTCCACCTCCTGGGTTTTCTCCAACACCTTGATATGGAAGATTTAATATTGTTTTTTCTTTATTTCCAAATATTTTTATACTTTTATTGCAATTTAAATCTATAATTCCTGAAGCCAAATCATATTGTCCATCTTGCAAATAAATATTATATGATACTCCCTTTATAATAATTCCTGTTTCTGTTAATTTGTTCAATGTTGCATATGGTTTTTCTTTTGTTCCATCGCCATTTGAATCATTACCATTTGCAGAGTCGATATATATATCTGCTATTCCCTCTTGTGTTTCTTGTGTTATTTCTTGTGATTTTTTACTATTACCAGCTCTATCATATGCAACTACATAAATTGTATATTCAGTTGATGGATATAAATTTTTTACAACATATTTTTATCTTCTGTTTCATATTTATTATAAGTTGTTTCTGTCTTTTCTTTTATATAATATTCATATTTATATATTCCACTTTTTGTACTTTCACTAGTTTCATCTCCATCTTCCACATCTACAACTATTGTAAATCTATTTGATTTAATCTCTTCTATTGTTGGTGTAAAATCTTTTGGTTCTACTTTATCAATTTTTTCAATTACTATATCTTTAACAGTTTCTTTATTTTCATTATCTGTAATTTTAATTGTATATGTACCATTTTTAGTTACTTCAAAATATGTATTTACTTCTTTTTGGTTTCCATCTATAGTTGATTTTTGTCCATCTGGATCTGTTGTATATGTAACTATTGTTCCATCAGCTTCTCCTACATATTTCACATTGAAGTTTTCATCTATATAAAATTTATGATTATCACTTATTGCTTCTACTGGAAAATTATCTGTACTTCCTACACTTATTTCATTATTGTTTATTCTAGGTAGACTTTCTTTTGTTAATTTTTCTCCTTTACTTTCTTGCTCTATTCTTAATCCTGCAATTGCCAATTCTAATTTTTCCTTAGCTTGTGATATAGAATATTCCATTTTTCCTTGTGTTTTCCTCCCTAATATTATTTTTTCCGAATAGTAATTTAATTTTATATTAAATAATATTGTTGTCAATTATTATTTGATAGCAAATTTCTCTTATATTTTTATTTTCTCTTGTTTTTTTAATAGTTTTCAAATATAATTATTTTATGAAAAAATTAATTGTTAATAAAAAATATGATGGAAAAAAATTAAATAAATTTTTATTAGATAATATTCCAAAATTATCTTATGGACTTTTTTCTAATACTCTTAGAAAAAAAGATATTAAAATAAATGGAAAAAGAATTAATAAAGATATCAATATTTTTGAAGGAGATGAAGTTTTAGTTTATATATCTGATGATGTATTAAACAACATAAATTCTTCTAAAAATGATTTAAAAATTATTTTTGAAGATGATAATATCTTATTAATTGATAAACCTCCATGTATTGAAGTTACTGGAAATAACTCTTTAACAACTTTGGTTCATCAGAAATACCGTAATTTAAGTTTTAAACCTATGCCTTGCCATAGACTTGATAGAAATACAACTGGTTTAGTATTATTTGCTAAAAATCAAGCATCTTTAGATATATTATTTGATAAATTTAAAAAACATGAAATAGAAAAACATTACCTTGCTTTAGTTTATGGTCATCCAGATGTCAATTATAAACGAGATGAGGCTTATTTATTCAAAGATAATAAAAAATCTATGGTATATATTTCTGATGTTCCTAAAAAGGGTTATGTAAAAATCATTACTTCTTTTCATGTTTTAGAAAGATATAACAATAATACTTCTCTTTTAGATGTAAATATAGAAACTGGAAAAACACATCAGATACGAGCTCATTTAGCTTATCTTGGTTATCCTATTATTGGAGATGGAAAATATGGAAAAAATGAAATTAATAAAAAATTTGGCAAAAAATTTCAAATGCTTTGTAGTTATAAAATAACATTTAAATTTTCTTCTGATTCTTCAATTTTAGATTACTTAAATAATAAAACTTTTTCAATACCTATTTGCCAATTTCTGTAAAAAGTGATATAATAATTTTAAGTACTACTTGTACTTGTTTTAAAAGAGGCAAAAAATTAAAGGAGGACTTACAATGCACAATTCTTTGACAGCTGATTTTCCAATAATTCGGATTTTCGGTGTCAACAAGGACTTAAAGTTTGTCAAGAATTTTCTTGATAAAGCTTTCGTTATATTTGCAACAACCACAATGATTATATTAGCACCAAGTGCAAAACATTTTATGGATAAAGTTGTTGTGATTTGCAATAATAACGTTTTTGAAACTGCAAACCCTATTAGTTTGAAAGATTTACCTAAAGCAAAGCTTTCTGCTAAACTTTCAAGCACTTTTATTTCACTTCAATATGATAGAATTAATTCAGAAGTTTTGAATGATGCTACATATCAATCTTACATTGATAGGCATTCTATTATATCAGTTGATGTTGAAACCGAAACTACTTCTGCTATACCTGAATGGTTTGAGTACGATTTAGCTCGTATAATTCAGGCAGAAGGTGGAATTCTAGATGATACAGCTCAACAGCTTATCGGATATGTTTTCCTAAACCGGATGAGTTCTCCATACTTTCCAGACACTTTCGATGGTGTTTTCAATGATGGAGATGCATATCATCCCAATACTCACGAATTTTTCGAGTTGAAAAAAACTCCTTCTGATCAGGCTTTGGCTAACGCAAAAGTTTGCTTAGAAAATTACTATAACAATACTATTCCTGTACCTGATTGCTTAGTATATCAGGCTGAATTTAACCAAGGTGCCGGTTTGTATCAGAGTATTGGCAAAATGAAGTTTTGCCTTGACAGTCGTCTTGGTTATAAAGATGATTATCAGAATTTTTTGATCAAATAATTAATGCCTCTTAAAGATTCCTCCTCTGGAGGAATCTTTTCTTTTATTTTTTTGCTTGAATATTTTTAAACTTAAGTGTATAATAATATTATGCGGGTATAGTTTAGTGGTAGAATCCCATGCTTCCGACCTGGTTGCGCGAGTTCGATTCTCGCTACCCGCTCCATTAAACAAAATCATCGCACCAATGTGATGGTAATAATTAAATCAACGCAAGTTGATTTTTTTGTTTCTATTGTAAAGAAGGAACTTTACAATATTTTGATAAAGATATTCAAAAATCAAAAAAAGGTTTTTATAAATTTTTCAAAAAATAAAATGTCATTCATTTTTTCTGGATGCCATTGAACTGCTATAATATTTCCTTTTTCAATTGCTTCAATTGTTCCATCATCAGATTTTGCAGAAATTATAAATTGATTTGCTACTTTTTTTATAGACTGTTTATGATATGAATTAACATTTATATTTTCACTATATATTGAGTTTAAAAAAGTACCATTTTTAACATTTATTTTATGTAATTTATCTTTTAAATCATGATTTTCAATTTTTTGATTTAAACTGCCACCAAAATATACGTTTATTGACTGAAGACCACCACAAATACCTAAAATTGGTTTGTTAGCATCTGAAAACAATCTAATTGCTTCTTTATCTAATTTAAATTCATCTATGTCATAATGATTTTCTGTTATAGGTTTTTCATTGTAATAATGTGGAGGAATATTAATACAACTTCCTGTTACAATAAGTCCATCACATATATTGCAAACCTTTTCTAAGTTTTTGTTAGAAACAATAGGAAATAATAATACATTTAATTCATCAAATATGTTTTTATAATATTCTGTTAAATAATATCTATTATTAAATGGTGCTTCTTCTTTTATATTTTCAATTCTTTCAATTATTGCTAATATCATTTTTTTTCCCTTCAATATGTTTGATTTTATAGTATATATCATACCAACTATAAGCTCTTGTTAAATTAGTAAACTCCATATTCCTATTATATGGATAATCATATATAATTACATTAGTATTACCAATTAATTTTCTCAAATTAATTGGGTCATCTTCTATCATAATATTTACTTTATTATCTTTGCAATATTTTCCCTTGTCTTTAACATTAAATACAATTTTATCATAATAAATTTTATTTTCTTTTAACCATTTTTTTGTTATTCCTTCAACATCTTCTTTTAATGTATCAGGAAACCATTCATCATTATTTTTTCTGGCTGTTATTATATAAATTAAATTTCCTTCCTTTTTCAATTTGCTAATAACTTCTGAAGAATATTTTTTTGCTGGTAAATTAACCACTAAGTCTTCTCTATATTTATCCCAGAATTTATGGGCAATATCATCACCCCATAAAAACATATCTGTAGTATCCATAACATTAATATTCTCTAGTTTATATTTGCCTATTTCATTACAAAACTTTATGCCATAGTCTATACAAAAGTTATATTGTGAATTTAAAACTCCATCAATATCTATTCCTATTCTCATATTATCCTCCTCCAAATTATATTTCAATAACACTGTCCTTCTTAAAATTTTTTCTAGTTATATTTCCTGTTTCATCTACTTTATAGTACAATTTAAAAATTATACTAACAGAAACAAATTGATATATTGATGAGCATAACTGTCCAATTCCAGTACAATAAGGTGTTTTTAAAAGTGACATTATCATTCTCAAAATAGAAGCACATATTTTATTAGATGTTGTTTTAAAAGCTGACCATTCTAATTGTAGATAACAAGTTTTAATTCTGTATATAGGATATACTATAAAATTAACAATTTCAAATCCAAAATAAATCATTGTAATTTTAAAGTTCAAATCATAAAATCTATATAAGCAAACAAACATAAATAAACTTGTTAAAAATAGTATACCTAATAATTTATAAGCATTATTTCTGTGATATTTATAATTAAAATCATTTTTACTAATATCAATTGTTGCAGCAGTAACTATTGCATCTGCAGTATCCCATTGTGTATCTGTTATAAGTGATACAAATGTAAGTGCAATTGCAAATTCCTCCCCAAATTCTAAAGCGTTGCTTAGTCCGAATAAAAATATCAAGAAAAATGCAATACTGTTAAATAATTCTACTGAATCATATTTTATACATTTTATTATATCTAATTGCAATTTAAATTTATCACTATTTTTTATATAAATATATATAGTAAATAAAGCCAATGGAATTAGTGTTGCTGTAATTATAATAATTTGATTTTTTGTTATTAAAGATGTACCAATCAATAATATAAAATTTAATAAATTAAATATTAAAGAATATTTATTTGCTAATGTATTTTTTTCTTCATAATATAATTTATTTAACATCATTGCAAACTCTAAACAAATAAATAATTGTAATACAGAATATATAGTAAATACTTTATATATACTGATGTCCATATTCATAAAGTTTATATAATTATCTATATTTATTAGTATTGTTGAAAAGATAATAATTGAAACAATGGTTCCTATAATTACACCTGACATTACTGCATTTTTATTATTATCTTTTTCTTTATTTATGTTTGCACCAGTAGAAAATATGGATCTTAATATGTAATATATAAATTGTAATGGATAAGTCAAAGTAAAAATATTAATTAAATTTTTATCAACTATTATACCTAATAAAAACCATGAAATTATTGGTATAAATGATAATAAAGATAAGTCAAAACTAATTTTTAATAATCTCTTCATTTTTTGCTCCTTTATAATTATTCTGTGAAAGCTACCTTTTTTGTATCTATGCTAATTACAATCTAATTTCCACCTACATATGTCATATATTGATAACCATTCATTTTTGTATTATTTGCAAATTCTTTTTTAGGTAAATTGTCTTTTAATATAGATTCTTTATAATAAGACAGATAAGTAACTAATCTATATAATCTTGTGTTTTCTAAAAAATTAAAAATAAGGTCTTTACTATAATTTTCATCCAATTCAGATAAGTCTTCATTGTCATAATCAAAAATAATGTAGTTTTTACCTGATGTCATCATTTTATTAATTGAATCTGGTGTAAAGCAATTTAAATTATAATCATCTATTACTGAATAATGCATTCTATCTTCTACAACTTCTAATAAATGCTCGTAATTTTCATCATCTTTTTCAAATACATAAAAAGCTCCTATTTTTGAAGATTTAAAATATATTCTATCTGGTTTTCTTTTATATACTTGTGGATTATATGTTTCAAATTTTTGGTATTTATCTCCGTAATCTGTTTCATCTATTTTTATAGTTTCTTTTAATTTATTTATTTCACTTTCTGACATTAATTTTGCTAAACTTGTTTGTTTTTCTTTTTCTTTTATAATTTTATTTTCGTCAATTAATATTTTTGTATAAAATCCACTTATAAAGGCTATTCCCAATAGCACTATACTTACTATAATAGCTATAAATATTTGTTTTTTATTTAATTTTTTCATCTTTATTTCCTCTCATCTTACTGATTATTGTTGTGCTTATATTATTCTTTATATGGTGGATTTATTGTTGAATAGCCATAGCAACCAGAAGCAATCCATACTTTTCCTGTTCGAGGGTCAATGCCTATGCAAGAAACCTCATAACCTCCTTTATTAGTTGCCCATTCCTCATAATTAGTATTATTTGCTGTTGTTAAAACTCTCCAAGTATCTCCGCCGTCAACACTTCTAAGTAAACCTGTTGATGCTGAGAAATAATCACCAGCGCCACCAACATACACTACTGATGTAGACTTAGGGTCAACATCTATTGACCTTATTCTCATAAATCCTCTTTCAGTATCTCTAGGAACATCAATTCTAGTACATTTATCATTATTAATGTCATATTTGTAGATTCTTTCTATTCCGCCCCAGCTATAAGTTTCTCTATCAATAATATACATATAATTATTAACATGATCATAAGCTAAATCATATATTTTTTCTGATATTGAACTACTGCTAAATTTATTTTTTGTAACTACTTCCCAAGTATCTCCATTATCATATGAAACTACTACATGTCCATCTTTATTTGCTCCATATAATTCTTTTTTACCAGTATAATTATATGTGTATACAGCTACACATCCATTCATCTCTTGCCATGTATAACCCTTGTCTTTAGAATAATATTCTTGAGCAAATAATACATTTGGATCTGTTATAGATTGTAGTGATGAGTAGTAGGTAGATGACTCTTCATATTTGGCTTTTAGTCCTGTATCTGTCCAAGTTTTTCCGCCATCATGTGTATATGTTAGTGTTCCTCCACCCCATGATGAATTTGCAAATCCATATATTGTATTTTCATCTGCAGCAAATCCAGCATAGAAATTTCCTTTATTCATTACTAAATTTGTAAATGTTTTTCCTCCATCTTTTGATATTACTCCTGCATAATCTTGTGCTGATAATAAAATTAAGTCCGGATTGTAATAATTAAAATGGAATTTTCCACCTTGCATCATATTTGATATTCCACTTGCTTGTACGAAATTAAGTCCACCGTCACTACTTCTAAAAGCATTATCTCCTCCAAATGTAATAACATTTTTGTCATCACTTGGGTCTATAATAAATGCTTTTTCTCTTGATGCAAAATTTACATTATAATAAAATGTTGTATCAAGATTTGCTTTTGAGATTTGCCAAGTTTTTCCGCCGTCAAATGTAACATTTACTAATGTTGTAAAATAGTTTGTTACGCTTCCTCTAAATTCATATACCATATGATTAGGATTTGATTTTGATACTGTTAACATTTGTGGCCATCTTGTATCATAGTTTTCATTTGTTATTTTTGTAATTGTATCATTTTCAAGTGTATAAATTCCGTCCCAAGTTTGAACATAAATTACATTTCCTACAACATCTAGTCCTGTTACTCCTTTTGTAGATGCTTCAACAGATGTATTAGGATTATTTCTAAATTCTGTGTATTCCTTTTCTATTTTATTTGTTTTTGTATTTATCAAGAATAATCCATATTGATTTCCTATATATAGTTTTCCGTCATCTGTAAATCTTATAATTCCGTCAGCTACTTTTGGGTCATTTATTATTAGAGAAAAGTTTTCTCCGCAGTCATCTGATTTGTATAATCCAACTTCATCTTCTTTTAATGATGTTATTAGTCTATAATCTGAAGGTTTTGTTCTTATTTGAGTATCTCTTTTATATGGTGTTGAAAAATATAGGTCTGTTGAGTAATTTTTATCTGCATCATAACTTGTTGGGTCAAACTCTAATCCGTCCCATAAATATCTATATCCTCTGATACCTATTTTTAGAGTTTTATTCCAAGTTTCTGCTTGGTCATAACTTATGTGTATTCCACCAACATTTGAATACTGACTTAATCCTAATGTTGCAACATGGTTGTTATTATGAGGGTCTATTGCAAACATTCCTGCTCCTGGTGATGTTAGTCCTGAGTTTGCTCTTGTCCAATTTTTTCCATGGTCTGTTGATTTATATAGTCCTGCTACATCTATTCCATATAACATTAAACTTCCATCATTTGATGTTTCTAATGATACTGGCCATTGGCTTCCTGCTCCCTCTATTCCATATTCTTTCATTTTTTGATTTGCCATTAATACTGGTTCATATGTTACTTTGCTATCTACTGGTGTGATTTGTTCAAAGTTATATTGTGGAGTATTATCATCATCTGTTTTGTTGTTTATATTTTTTATTAAATAGTGTAAATCTACTAGATTAATAGTATTGTCTTCGTATATATCTGCGTTTTCTTGTTTGTCTTTTGATATTTCTTCTATATCTATTAAGTGCTTTTCTAATAGTTGTATATCATCTTTGTCTATTTTTCCGTCTAGATTGATATCACCTTTTTGTGTATTATTTGATACTGCTTGAATTACATTTGTATATATATTGTTTGCTATTGCAAATGTTAATAATAATACCAAAAGTGTTTTGTTTATCTTTTTGTATCGTATTAATAAACAAATTGATATTATTGCAGTTATTGTAATAAGTAATATTAATATTTGTGATGATTGTTTTCCTGTAAATGGCAATATTCCATTTAGAATATTGTCTTTTTGTTCTTCTTTATTTGAGTTTTCATTGTTTTTGCTTGTGTTTTCTGTATCATTTTTCTGTTCATTATCATTATTTTGTTCTTTACTATTTCTAATGTTTATGTCTATTTGTTTAGAGCTTAATGTTGTTATTTCTACATTTTGCTCTTCATTCACTGTTTTTAAGTTTTTTACATTTATTTTTGTATTAGTGTTCTCTTCATCATTTTTACATAATAGTCTTATTTTTAGTATTTCCTCATTTCCATTACTTGCAATGTTTGTTAAAATGAATTTTCCATTTTGTTCGTTATATTCTAAATTTTCCCATGAATTTTCTGTATTAAAGTTTGCACTTGTTACTTTTTCAAATGCTTCTTTGTCATATTCCAATTCTCCACTATATGTGTATATCGGATTTTCTGTACTTGGTATTTTTATGCTTATTTCTATTTCTTCGCCTTTTTTTATTTGTTCTTTGTTTGTGTTTATCCCTATTGTATTGTTTTCTTCTCCTGCATATGATACTAAATTTATACATGTTATTATTAATATGTTTATTATAAAAACTATTCTTTTCATTTTTTCTCCCCTTTTTTCTTTTGCTAAATTTCTTTTATGTCATCATTCATATTATGTTATTATTATATAATAAAAAACTACTCTTTTTCAAGTATTTCAAAAATTCTTGTAATTCTCTTACAGATACTGGTTGGAGTTTAAAACCTATTTTAGATTCTATGGTACAATGGGGAAATAATTATCGTGAACTACAAAAATAGCAGAATTAAAATCTGCTATTTTTATTCCTTATTTAAAAAACTCAAAATATCTTTATATATTTCTTCATTATTCTTTTCATTTAAAATTTCATGTCTTAACCCATCATACAATTTACCTTCTATATTTACATATCCAATTTGTTTTAAAAATTCTTGACTTTCTAGCCATTTGTCTTTACTAATTATTACTGGGTCATCTGCTCCTGCAATAAACAATATTGGTATTTTTTTATTTTCTAATTTCCAACCTTTTTTCGTATATATATCTTCCATTAATTTAAATAGATTTTCAAAGCCATTTGCTGTAAAAACAAATCCACATAAATTATCTTCATCATACTTTTTTATAGTTTCTGGGTTAGCACATATCCATGCATTTTCTGAAGTGGTTTCTTTTAACTTTTTATTGTAATTTCCAAATGCTAAATTTTGTATTAAATTGCTTCTATATTTTTCTCCTTTAGTATTTTTTACTACTTTACTAAGTTTTAAAGCAACTTTACTAAATGGATTTTTGCTAGGTGAACCACAAACAATTAATTTATCTATATCTTTATCATATTTCTTTAGGTATTTTCTTACTACCATTGACCCCATACTATGTCCAAATAATACTACTTTTTTATCTGGATATCTTTCTTTAATATATAGTGTTATTTGGTGTAAATCATCTACTATATAATCTGATGTATTGTCATAAAAGTATCCTAAATCATTATTATTTTTTATGCTTTTGCCATGTCCTCTATGGTCATTTATTACTGTAACATATCCATTTTTTGTTAAATATTTCATAAAATCATAATATCTTTCTTTATGTTCTGCCATTCCATGTGATATCTGAAATATTCCTTTTATTTCTGCTTCTGGTATGAATATTGTTATACTTATAGGTAATTTATCTTTGTTTGAGTTTATTTTTATATTTTCTTCTTTCATATAAACACCTCGCAAATATTTATTGATTTTACTATACCATAAAAATATTTTTGCGTCAAAATTTAATTTTTTATAGCTGTTCCATTAACATATAATGTATATCCATTAAAGTTGATATTACTATAAGTTGTGTCTTCATCATTTAAACTTGTTATATAAGTATCCCCTGTTAATGTTAAAGTTGTACTTGAATCAATATTTAAATTAATTTCTTTTGCTGTATTTTTTCCATTTATTGTTCCTTTTAAACTACTATTTTCTTTAAGATTAATTTCTACTGTACTTATTTTATCTGCTTCTATATTTCCTATAAGAGTTTGAGATTTGGCATTTAAAGTAACTTCTCCTCCATTACTTCCGCTATTTCCCCACTCACTTGTTCCTTCTGCTTTTAATAATATATTACTTCCATATTTTAAAGTATTATTTTCTAAATTTATTACTGCTTTTGTGTTTGTTATAAAAAAGAATGGCGCTGTTTCATAATAGCTTGAATCAGATTCAATTTCTAAAGTGGAATTACTTGCATTTAATGTTCCTGTTCCTTCTCCTGCATCTCCTGACATACTTTGATATATCATAATTCCTGCATTATCTACATTATTTCTGTTTCCTTTTCCACTACATTGTAATGTTGAATCTTTTATTGTTGCTGTATTTTTTCCTTCTATAACACACATTTGTGAACCAGTAGCTGTTCCTTCTGAATTTTCTAATGTTATTTCTCCTGTTGAATAAATAATTGGTGATCCTGTTCCTACTGTTGATAATTTAGAATTTTTGGCAATTACTGTTCCTTCTCCTCTATCTGTTGCTAGTGTTGCACAGCTTCCTCCTTGTGTTGAAATTGTTACATTATCAGCTTCTATATATCCTCCATAAGTTGCATCTAACCCTCTTGAAGATGATTCTCCTGTTGTTTTTATTGTTGTATTACTTACATATACTTTTGCGTTTTCTCCTGTTGCAAATACTGCATTTGCTCCTTTTGCATTTGTTGTAATATTAGAATCTTTTATTGTTGTTGTTGAATTTTTTGTTGTTAATATTCCTGCATTTACTCCATAAAATTCACTATTTTCTGTATTTGTTGAATCGCCTGTTTTTGTTATGGTTGCTTTATCTAAAGTTAAATTTCCACCATCTGAAGTTTTTATTGTTGATTCGTCTGATTTTGATGTTGTATATTCATTACTTAGTGTTTGTGTATCTGTTATTTCTGTTGCTCCGCTACTTTGAACAGACTCTGAATCATTATTTTCATTAGGTTTTTGTTCCATTTGATTCATATTACCTATTTGATTTTTATTATTTATTTCATTTATTGTTATATATACTAAAACTCCTAAAACTATTGTTAAAATTATTACTAAAACAATTTGTAAAGTTGTTTGTTTTTTCATCTTAATTTTCTCCTTTCTCTAACTATGTATTACTATTACTATTTGGGCTATGTTCTCCTGATGGCTCTCCTGATGGTTTTTCTGGTGGTGTTCCTCCATTTTGTTGTTGTGTCATTTGTGGCATATTTCCACTTGGCATTTCTCCTTGTTGATTGTTATTATTTTTTTCATATATGTAAAATCCTAATGTTGCTATAATAGCTCCTACTAAAATTCCTAATATAAATGTTAAAATTTTATTTTTCATCTAAAAAACCTTCTTTCTTATTATTTTTTAATTCGTATATAATATCAACATTGTCACATACATTTTGTGAGTGTGTTACAATTACTATACATTTATTTTCATCTTTTGCAAGATGTTTAAAAATTTTAAAAATTTCATTTTCTGTTTCTTTATCTAGATTTCCTGTCGGTTCATCTGCTATTATTATTTTGGGGTTATAAGATAAACTTCTAGCTATTGCTATTCTTTGTTGTTCTCCTCCAGATAATTTTAAAATTTTTCTTTAGATTTTGTAATTACTGTTGTTGTTTGTGTTCCATTACTTCCTTCTCCCTCTGGTCCTTTATCCATTTGATGATTTCCATTAGTTGATGTTGTTGTTTGTTTATCTTCTACCTCATATTCAAATGAATCTGTTGCTTTGCTTAAACTATCACTATTTAAAGATGTTGTATAAGTGTAATAATACCCTTTTAAATAATTACTTTCTCCATAATTTTTTACATCGTCTATTGTAAATGATTCTATATTGTTAAATGCTTCTATATTACTTTTTTGTGCATCTTCACCTCCTTTAAAATTGTTTGATAATTGTTCTCTGTTAAATGAAATTGTTGCAATTATATCATTTGCATCTTCATAGTTTTTTACTAGTTTATCAGCTGTATTTCTTATTGCAAGTGTTACTGTTGATGCACATGCTATAACTAGGATTATTATTCCTATTAAAATATTCCTTCCTTTGTTTCTTATAATTGAAAGAAAACTGTTTTTTAAAATATACATTTTTCTACCTCCTTAATTTAGCTATAATATAATTCATGAAGATTGAAAAATTATTGAAAATAAAAAAATATTGCTAAAAAAGCAATATTTTTTAACTTGGTATATTTACTTTAAAATTTGTTATTCCTTCTTTACAGAATACTTCAATTTTTCCATTGTATTTTTCAACTGTTGATTTTGCAATTGCTAATCCTAAACCATATCTTTTTTCATTTCTGTTCCTTGCTTTATCTATACGATAAAATCTTTCAAATATTTTATCTCTTTCATTTTCTGGAATTGGATTTCCTACATTTTTAACTTGTAAAATTATCTCGTTTTTTTCTTTTTCTAATTCAATTGTTACTTCTTTTTCTGGTTCAGTATGTTTTATTGCATTATCTATTAATGTTGATAATATATGTTTTATATCTTCTTTATTTCCTTTCATTATAATATCTTTCTGTATATTGGTATTTATTTTTACTTTTTTCTCATATGCCATACTTTCAAATACAGAAACTATTATTTCTACTTCTTTTGACAAATCAAAATTTTTATAACTTTTTATACTTTCTAAATTTTCTGTTTTTGCTAACAATAACAGTTCATTTATTAACTTGTCCATGCTTTCTATTTCATTTTGTATATATTTTAGCCATTTATTGTTTCCTATTTCGTTTTCTAGAACATCTGCATTTGCTTCTATAACTGCAAGTGGTGTTTTTAATTCATGTGATGCATCTGATATGAATTGTTTTTGTTTTTCAAATGTTTCTTGAACTGGTTTTACTATAGTTTCTGATACTTTTTTTGCTATTATATATATTATTATTATTGATATAATTGCTATTACAATTGATGTTATTATTATTACTCTTATATGTGTAATTGTTTCTTCATTTTCCATAAGTGTAACATTAAATGTATTTGCACCTATTTTTCTTACCTTATAAATATAAATCATAGATATTTGTTAATGCTTCATCTTCACCTTCTTGTCCATCTGTTATTATTTTGGGTATAAAATTTTCTTTTTTTAGTGTTTCTGCTATTGCATCAGCTAAACTATATTCATCTTCTATTATTAAAATTTTCATATTTTTCTCCTTGTTTTATATATTAGCAATTATTTATTGAAATATTATTGAAAATTTTTATATTTATTTTCCATTTAGTTATATCATAAAATTAAAATAAAGAATAGTCTTTTAATAACTATTCTTTACTTATTTAACCTAATGCAACATCTAATATCATCATAATTGTAAAACCTATTGCAACACCAATAGTTCCAATATTAGAATGTTCACCTGCTTGTGATTCTGGAATTAATTCTTCTACAACAACATAAATCATAGCTCCAGCTGCAAATGATAATAAATATGGCAATATTGGTACAACTGCATTTGTAAGAAGTATTGTAATGACTGCACCAATTGGTTCAACAATTCCTGATAAAGTTCCATATAAAAATGCTTTTGGTTTTGATACTCCTTCACTTTTTAATGGCATTGAAATTATTGCACCCTCTGGAAAATTTTGAATTGCAATTCCAACAGCTAACGCAAATGCACCTGCCATTGTAATTCCAGCATTTTGTGCAATAGCTCCTGCAAATGTAACTCCAACTGCCATTCCTTCTGGTATGTTGTGTAATGTTACTGCAAATACCATCATTGTTGTTTTTTTCAGTTTTGATTTTATTCCTTCTGGTTTTTCACTTTCTAAGTGCTTATGTGGAACTACACTATCTAATACCAATAAAAATACAATACCAAGTAAAAATCCTACTGCCGCTGGAATCCAAGCTGTTTTTCCTTGTGTTTGTGTCATTTCTATTGATGGAATTAATAGTGACCATACTGATGCAGCTATCATTACTCCAGATGCAAATCCTAATAAAATTTTTTCTACTTTTTTATTCATATCATTTTTCATTAAGAATACCATTGCAGCTCCTAAGGTTGTTCCTATAAATGGTATTGCTAATCCTATAATTAATTGCATATTTACTATCTCTTTTCTTTTATTTTTCTTATTCTAATTTGATAATTTATTTTTAATAAAATCCCTACTAATTTTTATAGTAGTCGGCCTTCCATGTGGACATGTATATGGATTATTTAAAACTAACAAATTTTGTATTAAATTTTCAACTTCTAGCCTACTTAAATCCATATTAGCCTTAACTGCTGCTTTACATGCAACTGTTGCAATAAATCTTTCTTCTATATCTTTTATTGATGTTCTTTCGTTTGTTAACATTTCATCCAAAATGTCCATAAAAATATTTTGAGTTTTTGCCTTATATTCTAAGTCCGGTATTCCATTTATTTTAATAGAATTTTCTCCAAATATTTCTATGTCAAATCCCGTATTTGTGAATAAATCTATATTGTTTTTCACAAATTCCATTTCTCTATGTGTTAAACTCACAACTTCTGGAATTAACATCATCTGGCTATTTTGACTAATTTTTTTCTTATAATTTTCTTTTATTTTTTCATATAAAACTCTTTCATGTGCTGCATGCTGATCTATTAAAAATATTTCATTTTCTACTTCTATTATTATAAATGTTCTAAATAATATTCCTACATATTTATATTTTATATTTCTTGATTCTTCTCTTTTTCTTAATTCAATTTTGGAATCTTTTGTATTAATTTCATTTTCAGAAAATTCTTTTGTTAAAAATTCGTATTCATTCTGAATATAATCCTCATTATGTTCTTCATTTTCATTATTTCCTAAAAATTCAAATTTAAGCATGGTACTTTTTATAGCATTGTATAAAACTTTATAAATTTTATCTTCGTCTTTAAATCTTACTTCCATTTTAGTTGGATGAACATTAACATCATAAAAATCTGCTGGCATATCTAAATTTAAAATATAAAAACCATATTTTCCAATACCTACCGCTCCCTTGAAAGCCTGGTCTGCACTATTAATTAATACATTGCTTTTTATATTTCTTTTATTTAAAAATATTATCTGTTCTTTTCTATTATCTCTTGAAATCAATGTATTTCCTATAACACCTGTAACTTTAATATTATCACTTTCGTAATTTACTTCTAATAAATTTTCTTTTATTTCTTTTCCATACATCAAATATATAATATCTAAAATATTACCATTTCCATTAGTAAAAAATACACTTTTACCATCATTCAATAATCTAAATGATATATTAGGATTTGCAAGAGCTACTTTTTGAACCCAGTCTTTTATATATCTAAATTCAGTAGCATCTTGCTTCAAAAATTTATATCTAACAGGCGTATTAAAAAATAGATTTTCTACTAAGATGGTTGTTCCAACTTGCATTCCACATTCTTCCGCTTCTATTATATTTCCTGCTGTTGCAACAATTTTAGTTCCTGTAAAATCTTCTTTTGTTTTGGATTGCATTTTTAAAGTTGATATTGCACTAATACTTGCTAATGCTTCTCCTCTAAATCCCATTGTATATGTATTTTCTAAGTCTTCTACTTTTCGTATTTTGCTTGTAGCATGTCTTTCTAATGATATTGCCATATCATCTTGTTTAATACCTTTTCCGTTATCAGTAATTTTTATAAATGTTTTTCCACCATTTTTCACTTCAATTACTATTTTATTTGCTCCTGCATCAATTGAATTTTCTACTAATTCTTTTACTACATTCGCAGGTCTTTCTATAACTTCACCTGCTGCTATTTTATTTATTGTTAAATCATCTAATAAAACTATGTTACCCAAATTTTATTCCATCTCTTTCTTTAATTATTACAATTATAAACTTTAAAATATATTGTTTTTGAAATATCGCGTAAGCGACCAAACGAGTGTTAACGAGTGCGAATTGGAGCAATCTTCATACTAGTATATTTAATATTAAGATTGCGACACCAAGGTATAAAAAAACAATATATTTTAAAATGTTTTATATGTAATAGATTTTCAGTACTATTCATTTCCCTTCAAACTAGAAACCATATCAATTCTCTTAACCTTTCTAGAAAGCACCTTATTAACAACAACAGAAACCACAAAACTTCCAACTGTTGCATACAAATAAGAAACGAAATTAATATAAGCATTAAAATCATAATTATCACCAAGGGCAGATTTAAATATATAATCTAACATCCAAAATCCTAATGGTAACCCAAAGGCAATTCCAACTATTGTTAACCATAAATTTTGTTTAACAAATATATTTTTTATTTGTTTATCTTTAAATCCTAATACTTTCAATGTTGCAAATTGATATTGTTTTTCTGTAAATGATAATATTCCTAAATTATAAATTATTACAAATCCTAATATTGCTGAAACAACAATTAATAAAACAATCATTGTTTGTACTGTTTCTAACATACTTTCCATTCCTTGTTTTAGTGTTGTTAAACTTTGAATTGTATCAACTCCATCAATTGTTTTTGTATTACTTAAATCTTCATCTGTATATACTACATCTGGTCTATATGTAAGTCCTAATGATTCAAAATATTTTCTTGTCATATTTAATTGCTGATTTTGTGGATCACGGTTTAATCCAATTATTTTACAAGTATGCCAATTGTCATCTCCAAATATGTGCCAAGTTATTTCATCTCCAACCTTTAATCCATACTTTTCTGACAATTTTTCTGTGATGTAAATTCCATCATCCTTTAAGTCCATATATTCCTTATTGTGATTTGTATATTTTAATTTATCTGGCGCATCATTTACTGTTAAAGTATTTGTTTCTTTTTTTCCGTTATTTTTGATTTCTATTCCAAATGTTTCACTTGTTTCATTTCCATATTTTTCTGTTATGTTTGTAAATTGCTCTTTTGTATAATTATTTGAAAGTGAAAGCTTGTATTCAAAATTGCTAATTTTATCAAATTCCCAACTTAAATATGATTTCATTGTATCCATCATTCCAAATGCACATAACATAAGCATTGTGCATCCTGTAATTCCTACAATTGCCATTAAACTTCTACCTTTATTTCTTCCTACATCTCTTAAATTCCATCTTGTAGAAATTGATGCTTTTTTGAATATTCCTTTTGTTGTTAAATCAAATTTTGTGCTTTTAACTTTTGGTATTTCAATTCTTAAAGCTTCAACTGCTGATTCTTTTAATATACTTCTGCAAGAAAAATATGTTACAATTGTTATTAAAATTACTACTGCAATTGCTAATATATATACAACTGGAATTAGCACTGTATTGTATACTGGAACTTCGAAATAACTCATTTCCATATTTAAGAAGAATCCGCCTAATGCAAACTTACCTACCAAAAGTCCTGTCACACTAGCTGTCAAACTAATAATAAATCCATATCCTACATAATGATTTATTATTTTTCTATTTTTAAATCCAAGTGCTTTTAGTGTTCCTATTTGTGTTCTTTGTTTTTTTACAAATCTATTCATTGTTGTTGTTACTGATAATACTGCTATAAACAAGAATAAAAATGTAAATACTCCTGAGTATGTTGTTCCCTCTTCTATTTCTGAATTATATCCTTGGTAAGATACATTTGATTCTCTGTCTGTTACTGCTACTGCTGATTTTATATTGTTTTCTAAATCTGCTTTTGTTTCTTGTGTTTTGTCTGTATTATCTACATCAACTATTATTTGGTTAAAAATCTTAGGCATTCCTTGTGGTAACTCATTTATTGATAAATATATAAATCCATAATTTTTATGTGTTGGGAATATTTCAGTATCGTCTTTTACAAAATATACATGGTCTGGTGTGTTTACTAACCCTACTATTTTTTCAGTTATTTTCATGTTTTGATATGTAACTGTTATTTCGTCTCCAACTTTTAAATCTAAATTTTTAGCCAAATAGCTGTCAAACCATACACCTTTTTTATCTTTGCTAAATTCTTCACCATCTACAACATACATTTTTGAGATGTTGTTTGATTCTATGAAGTTTGTGTCTAATGTTACATCTTTTTTATTTTCAAGTTCTGTATTTATTGTTAACATTCTTTCTGCATCTTTTACATTTTCAGTATTTTTAACTTTTTCTAAATCTTCGTTGCTAAAATTTTCTCCTGATAGCCATAGGTCTTGAAAGTTGTTGTTTTTATAGTAATTATCTGCACTTTTTTCCATTCCATCCATATATGCGTGTATTCCTGCAAATACGAATACTCCTAAAAATACCATTATGAAAATGTTGAAGAATTGCATTTTGTTTTGTCTTATATCTCTTAATCTTTTTTTACTTAATTTTTTCATTTTTGTTTCCTTTCTTTTACCATTTTACTTCATCTATATTTTTAGGATTTTCATTTGTTGTTACACTTTCAATTTTTCCGTTTTTAACTCTTATTACAGTATCTGCAATATCTGCAAATAAGCTGTTATGAGTTACTATAATTACTGTGTTTGCACCATTGTTTCCATCACATTGTTTCTTTAATAATTTTAAAACTTCAACTCCAGTCTTAGAATCTAATGCCCCTGTTGGTTCGTCACATAATAATAACTTTGGATTTTTAGCAATTGCTCTTGCAATTGAAACTCTTTGTTGTTCTCCACCAGATAATTGGTTTGGAAATTTATTCATATGTTGTTCAAGTCCGACTGCTTTTATTGCTTCTTTACTATCATTTCCGCTTTTTACTATATCTTTTACTAGCTCAACATTTTCTAATACTGTTAGAGTTGGTAAGATATTATAGAATTGAAAAATAAATCCTATGTTTTCTGCTCTGTAGTCACTTAATTGACCTTCTGTGTTTTTTGATATTTCTTCTCCATCAATTTTGATACTTCCACTTGTTGGTGTATCCATTCCCCCTATTAGATTTAATAGTGTTGATTTTCCTGCTCCTGATGGTCCAAGTATTACTACAAATTCTCCTTTGTTTATCTCCAAGTCTATGTTGTCTAGTGCTTTGAATTCATTTTCTCCTATTTTGTAAGTTTTACTTACTTTTTTTAGTTCTACTATTTTTTTCATAACTCCTCCTTAATGTGAAACTTATTTCATATTTACAAAATCATTATATATTTATATTATATTGTTGTCAATAGAAATATGAAATATTTTTCACATTTATTTGACATTTATTTTTTTTGCTATTATAATAGTGTTTGTATATTAGAAAGGATTTGTTTTAAATGAAAATAAATGAAATTAGAGAACCTATTCAAAAACGTTCTATTGAGAAAAAAGAAAAAATAATAAAAGCAGGTTTTGAATTAATCTGCGAGAAAGGATATTACAATACTAATACAGCTGAAATTGCAAAAGCTGCTGGTGTTTCTACTGGTATTGTATATCAATATTTTAAAGATAAACATGATATTTTAGTTGAAGGTATTAAAAGATATGCTAGTGATATTTTTTATCCTATGTTGAATGTAACATCAAATATTAAAATTGATAAAAATAATCTTGATGCTGTTTTAAGAAATATGATTAATACTTTTATTGAAAACCATAAACTTTCACAAATTGCTCATGAAGAAATTATGTCTATGACTCATTCTGATAAGGAAATTGCTGAGTTTTTTCAAGAAAATGAAATGACTATGACTAAAAATATTTCTAAGATTTTATTAGATAATGGTTTTAACTCAAAAAATCTTGATGAAAAGGTTCATATTTCTATTCATTTGATTGATGATTTGTGTCATGAAATTGTTTATCATAAACATAAGGATTTGGATTATGATGTTATGATTAATTTGGTTATTGAGAATATATTGAACTTTATGTAGAATCATGTTATAATTTTAATATATTATTTATTATAAATATAATATTAAATTAATATTATTTAGTTACAATTAATTGGTTTTGACAACGAAAGGAGTTTCTTATTATGAAGAAAGAAAAACGGTCAACAGTAACAAATTTAAATAGGGATGATTTTATAAAGAAAAAACTTAGAGAATCTGAATTAGAATTATTAGGTGTTGGATTAGTAAGTATTTTATTTGTTTGTATTTTTACTAATAGTCTGTTACGGACAATTATTGTGTTAGTACTTGGAATGGTTGAATGTTTTATATTGAAAAAATTTATAATTTATCTGGATTTTACTGCTAAGTTTGATAAACTATCAAGGTATTTATCATCCAAATCATACACAGAAGTTATTCCTATACCAACAACAACTCATAAACATTCATATTTCTTTATTAGGCTAGCTGATATTGCAAAATTTTATGCAATTATTAGTGATGACTTAACCGTTGCTGTTTATCTAAAATTTAATACAGAAAAGAAATATAGATTCATTGAAAAAATTCGTATCAAGGATTTTTTTTCTTATTACAAAATTAAATAATTGTATATCAAACCCACATAAAATCTCTTATAAGCTTTATGCGGGTTTGTTTTTTATATTTAATATATTTTTTTATTTTTATATACTACGATTATTCTGTTCTTAGTGCAATTACTGGATCTTTTTTACTTGCAATTTTAGCTGGAATCAAACCTGCTATAATTGTCAAGAACATGCTTATAAGAACTAATACAACACCAGCCTTAAATGGTACAGCAGTTACCACTTTAACACCTGTTACTGCATAAATCATACTATTTATTGGAAGTGTTAATAATACTGTAATGCCTATTCCTATAAGACCTGATATTAAACCAATAATCAAAGTTTCTGCATTAAATACTCTCGAAATATCTTTTTTAGATGCACCAATTGCTCTTAAAATTCCAATTTCTTTTGTTCTTTCTAATACAGAAATATATGTTATAATACCTATCATTATTGAAGATACTATTAATGATATTGCTACAAATGCAATTAATACATAACTTATTGTATTAATAATTTGGCTTACAGATTTCATCATTGTTCCAACTATATCTGTGTAGCTTATTGTATTTTCTTCTTTTCCATCATCTCTTTGTTTTTGGTTATATTCTTCTATTGCGTTTGATATTTTGTCTTTTGATTCAAAATCTTTTGGATAAATGCTAATTGATGTTGGTGCATCAATATCAACTGCTCCTAATTTTTGTAGATTTTTTTCATAGCTTGCGTCTTTATTTGCTGAATATGTTTCCATCATTTGAGCAATTTCTTCGCTACTTAATTTGCTCATTGCCATTCTTTGCTCTGTTGTCAAATTCTCCATTGAAGATGTATCTTCGTCTGTTGGAAATTTTAAACCAGAAAATACATTTACATCTTTGTTTTCTTTTTGTTCTTTTACAATTTGTGCGTCATTTGATTTTTCTACTACATATTCTTTTAATTGTTTTGTATATCCTATACCACTTGTAACAGAAGTACTTACAGCACTTTGTTCATTTTGTTTTATAATTCCAACCACTTTTACAGTTTCTGCATTATTAATTTTCTCTTTTAAATAATTATCATCATCTTCTTTGTTTACCCATAGCCCATTTTGTTTTTGATAATAGTCTGAATTTAATAATAGCTTAAATTGTAAGTTTAAAAGGTCGTCATATGAATATGATGTTGATTCTTGATTTTCGTCAAATTTTTCTCCATTTTCTACTGCTTTCCATTTGTCTTTTAGTTCACTTTGATCTTTTAGTCCTAATGAATATAATGTGTAATCATCTATTCTTCCGTCTTCTTTTAATACTAAAACTACTTCATTATATTGTTTTGGCCAGTTTCCTTTTACTAAATCATATTGTGATTCTAATAATTGTTGATTATCTAGCATTTCAAAACACACATCAGTATTTGTCATCATTGAACTTCCAAATACAGATGACATTGCTGAATTGTTTTGTGCTTCTATCATATCTCCCATTCCAAATGCATTCATTACTGTACTTGGGTTTACTCTTACAATTCCATTGTCTGTATTTGCTCTATATAAGTTGATATTTAAGTCATATCCATATTCTATGCTATTACTATTTTTTGTAATTTCATTATCGCCATTGTCTAAATATTTTTTTAATTCTTTCAAGTTATTGCTTTGTTTTTTATTAGAAAGTGTTGTTATCATATCATTCATTATATCTGCTGAATATGCTTTTCCCTCTTCTTTATTTTCCGTATTATCTGTGTTTTCACCAGACATAGATTGCATTAAGCTTGACATATCTACTGTTGATTCTTCTATTGTAATCGGATAAGAAGAAAGTGTGTCTTCTTCTACTTTATTTATATAATTTTGCACTCCTGTTGAAATTGCTAAAATTAATGCAATTCCTATTATTCCAATACTTCCTGCAAATGATGTTAATATTGTTCTTCCTTTTTTAGTCATTAAATTATTTAAACTTAGTCGTAATGCTGTAAGGAATTTCATTGATGTTCTTCTCTTTTTAGTTTCTTCCTTTTTCTCTTCTTTTTGATGTTCAATTGGGTCTGAATCATCTGTTATTTTTCCGTCAAGTATTTTTATAATTCTACTTGAATATTTTTCTGCAAGTTCTGGGTTGTGTGTAACCATTATTATTAATTTGTCTTTTGATATTTTCTTTAATATTTCCATTACTTGCACACTTGTTTTTGTGTCTAATGCACCTGTTGGTTCGTCTGCCAAAATTATATCTGGGTTATTTACTAATGCTCTTGCTATTGCAACTCTTTGCATTTGTCCACCTGATAATTGATTTGGTTTTTTGTGTATTTGTTCTTTTAGTCCAACTTCTTCTAGTGCTTTTATAGCTCTTTGTTTTCTTTCTTTTCTAGATACTCCTGATATTGTTAATGCTAGTTCTACATTTGATAATACTGTTTGATGTCCTATTAAGTTATAGCTTTGGAATACAAATCCTACTGAGTAGTTTCTGTATGCATCCCAGTCTCTATCTTTAAAGTCTTTTGTTGATTTTCCATTTATTATTAGGTCTCCTGAAGTATATCTGTCTAATCCTCCTATAATGTTTAAAAGTGTTGTTTTTCCACATCCACTTTGTCCTAATATTGAGACAAATTCTGATTCTCTAAATTCTATGTTTATTCCTTTTAATGCTTCTACTTTTTCGTCTCCACTTATATATGTCTTTTTTATGTTTTTTAATTTTAACATGCGTTTCTCCTTTCCTTAATTTATATTATCCACTATGAATTTAATAACTTCATCATTATTATTTTTGCTATTATTTTTTGTTTTTTCTTCTTCTGTCAATTCTACTAAATATTTATTAAATTCAGGTACGATACTAATTGAATCTAGAGGGTATCCTGGATTTCTTTTTTCACATGGTTTGTCTACAAAATAAAAGTCACTTTTGCTCCAAGTATATTCTTTTACTTCTTTGCCATTATAAATTACCATACCATATATCCATTTTGCTGTTAGTTTTTCTCCATATTTTTTTACTAAATTTGTGTAATATTCTATCATTTCTTCATCTGTTAGTTCTTTTCCATTTACTCTTCTTACATGTGTTCCTGGTTGTTCTTCTTCTGATAATTCTTCTACAAATAGACAATTGTCCATTCCTATTGTTGGTATGTGTGCTACTTCATAATATGATTTTGCTTTTATGTATGCATTCTCAATTGCATTTTTTCCTGTTTCTTCTACTTTTATATTTATGTCTAAATCTTTTAGGGTTAGTAATTCTATTCCTTTTTCTTCAAGTGTTTTTTTATATTTTTTTACTTTTGCTGGATTTGTTGTTGCAAATAATACTTTCATTATTATTTTTCCTTTCGAAATTTTAGTTTTTATTAAATTCATTAATATTTATATCATAAATTAGAATTTTTTCATAGTGCCTTTAAAAAATTTAAAAAGCTATGTTTCCATAGCTCCTCTGATGTTAGTTATTTGGCAGGCGTGTGCTTTCCTACATCTCTATAATTTTTTCCCATTCTAAATCTTCTTTTCCAAAATGTCCATAGTTAGTTGTTTTTGTGTAAATAGACTCTCTAAGTTTTAAATATTCAATAATACCATTTGGTGTTAAATCGAACTTTTCTTTTACCATATTTGATAATTCTTCATCTGATTTCTTGCCTGTTCCAAAAGTATTTACACATATAGAAAGAGGTTCTTTCATACCAATAGCATATGAAATTTGTATCTCACATTTTTCTGCATATCCATTTGCAACTATATTTTTAGCAATGTGTCTTAACATATACGCCCCACTTCTGTCTACTTTTGTTGCGTCTTTTCCTGAAAAAGCACCACCTCCATGACGAGCATATCCACCATAAGTATCTACTATTATTTTTCTACCTGTTAGTCCTGTATCTCCAAGTGGTCCACCTATTATAAATCTTCCTGTTGGATTTATATATATTTTTGTATTTTCGTCCATCATTTTTTCTGGTATTACTGCTTTTATTACCTTTTCTATAATATCTCTTTTCAATTGTTTCATTGTTATTTCTGGTAAATGTTGTGTTGAAATTAATATTGTTTCTATTCTTTTTGGTTTATTATCTTCATATTCAA
>CAKOUO010000011.1 GCA_934120645.1 uncultured Clostridia bacterium | reverse complement strand
AAATTAAAAAATAATTCAGATCATGATGTAGAAAATATCAATGTTGTAGGAAATGTACCAGATGGAACAACATATGTGGAATATAGTTATAATCAAGCTAACTCAGATGATAGATATGAAGAAAAGCAAGACGCTAATAAAAAAGAATTTATTGAAACAATTGCATTAAAAAGTGGAGAAGAAAAGAATTTAAGTTATTGGATTAAGATTAATACATTAAATGAGGAAGAGACAAATAAACAGATTGAAAACAAAATTGTTATTAGTAGAAATAATAAAGAATTAAGTAATTATACTCAAATAAATAACATTATTCCAGCTAATATAGAAGTAAAATTATCTGCATGGGAAACAACAAGAGAAGATAATTTATGGATATATGCAATTACAATACAAAATAATACTAATAATGATATGACTAATGTTACAATGAATATGAAATTGAAGAATGAAATAAAATTTGCATATAAGGAAAGCAATGATTTTGATGTGCAAGAAACAAAAGATGGAATTCGTATTAATTTAAATGAATTAAGTGCAAAAGGAGCAAAAGTTTTATATTTGTTTATGAAAATAACTGGAACAGATGATAAAGTGACACAATATGAAATAGATACATTAGTTTCAGCAAGTTATGATGATAAAGATACTTATTATTCAAACACACATAAAGCAATAGCTTATACAGTTGGAATAGAAGTAATTCAAACTTCTGATAAAGAAGGTAAAGAACTAAAATATGATGAAGAAGTTGAATACAATTTTGTAATAAAAAATGTTTCAAATGAAAATATAAATAGTGAGTTAGTAAGTTTAGGAATAAAAAATTATGCTGATAAATGCTTAGAACCAATAAAAGCTGAATATGAATATTTTCAATATAATAGTCAAACTAATAAATATGAAAAGAAAACAGCAGTTAAAGATATATCTTCAAAAGCGGTACCTATTGGGACAGATAGTAGTTTTGTTGAAGACTTGATGTTGACTTTAGGATTACCAAAAGGGGAAGAAATAAAGTTAAAACTTTTATTTAAAGCAAAAGCTATTAAAGAGAGGACAGAAACAAGTAATTGTATAAAGATTACATATGAATATTGTGGAGCACATACATTAACTTCTAATATTATTAAAAATATTGTTTTACCTTATAAAGATGATAATTCAGACAACCCAGATGTGCCAGTAACACCAGATAATCCAGATAACCCAAATAATCCAGACACACCTAATACACCAGATAATCCAAGTAACCCAGATAATCCAAATACACCAAGTACAACAACAACATATAGTGTAAGTGGATTTGTATGGGAAGATACAAATAAAAATGGACAATATGATAATACAGAAAGTAAATTAAAAGATATAACAGTAAAATTATTTAATTCAGATACAAACTCAATTGTAAAAGATAAAGATGGAAAAAATCTTGAAACAAAGACAAATGAGAGTGGAGAATATAAATTTGAAAATATAGCAAAAGGAAAATATTTAGTACTATTTGAATATGACAATGGTAATTATGCATTAACAACATATAAGAAAAATGGAGTAAATGAAGACAAAAACTCAGATGTAATAAAGAAAACAGTATCAATAGACGGAGTAGAAAAGACAGTAGCAGTAACAGATATACTAGATGTAACAAATGCAAATATAAGTTATATAAATATGGGATTAGTAAAAAATGCAGAATTTGATTTATCATTAAATAAGAGTATAACAAAAGTGACAGTAAAATATGGAGGAAACGAGAAGAAATACGAATATGATAAAACAAAATTAGCAAAGGTAGAAATACCAGCAAAACAAATAGCAGGAGCAACAGTAACAGTAGAATATGAATTTGATATAAAGAATGAAGGAAATGTAGATGGATATGTAGACGAAATAGTAGATTACATACCAGAAGGATACAATTTTGATAGTGGAATAAATGCAGGATGGTCAAAGAGCACAAATGGAACATTGAAAAATATAGGATTAGCAGGAATAATAATAAAAGCAGGAGAGACAAAGACAGTAAGTTTACAATTAACAAAGACATTATCAGCAAATTCAACAGGAAAAGCAACAAATATAGCAGAGATATTAAAGAGTAGTAGTATAAATGGAGATAAAGATATAGATTCAGAAAATGGAAACAAAAATGAATCAGAAGATGATTATTCAAAAGCAGAATTATTAGTTTCTGTAAAAACAGGAGCAATAGTATACATGAGTATAATTATAGCAATATTAGTAGCAGCAGTAGTAATATTAAAAATATTAGCAAATAAAAAGATAATAAATATGAAACATATAAAATTCTTTAGTGCAGCAATATTACTTGTATTTACTATATTTATAGGAAATAAGGCTTATGCTGGAACAGCAGAAGATGCTAAGATTGTTAAAGAATATAATAGCGATGGAATAGAAGCAATTACATTTTTGAAAAGAGAATATAGGACTTCTTTAGGAATGGCAGAATGTTATACAAATGTAATTCCTAAGCAAGAAGAATATAAGGCTGATGATGGAAATAAGTCAAAAGCAGGATCTGCATGGTGGATACCAGCAACAATGGTTAGTCAAAGAACTGAAACAATACCTGGATCACCTATAATTAAAAATGGAAAAGTAGTAGGATATAATCCTCCAACTTATATCTATTATGAAACATGGGAGAAATATGATGTTGGAACTGCAAGTGGATATAAACATCATGGTCAAGATTTTACAAAAGGAACAGTAGGAAATCCAGGTGACCTTCATTGTTCTGATGGCTTAAAAATGGCTGCTGAATGGACATCAGGAAGTTGGGGTGGAGGACGTTGGAATTACGCATTAAATATAAATAAATGTACTTATAATGTAACTAGAACTTCAGAAGTTAGTAGAAGTAATGCTGCTTATGTTTTAGATAATGGATCAAACCCGAATTTTATAGGATATAATCCAAACCCAAAAACTGATTCTGATTATTATTTAGTAGGACCATATAATGTAAATTATTTTGGTGATATTTATAGTATAGAGGTATATCCAGAGTATTTAAGCAATCAGTATAATACTAGATTAAATGAATTTTGGGTAGTTGATAAAAATGGAAATGAAATAGCAATATCTAGTGGACAGTCATTTTATTTAAAAATACCAAAAAGAATAACTAAAATAGCAAAAGTAATAATTAGAAATCATTATAATGATACAGAGTTAAAATATAAAGTAGAATTTAGTTATCGTGAAATATGGACAACAGGATTTGTAGATTCTCCACAGGAATTAGAAAAACAAGGAAATGATGAGAAAATAGATACAGTTACAAGAGAAACTCAAAACTTTGTTGAATTACCAGGAGTTCAACTTCCAATATTACCAAAATTAATTATAGAGAAAAAAGATGTAAACACGGGAGTAAATTGTTTTAACGCTAAAGTTAGAGTACAAGGACCATATTACTATGATAAAATATTCTCATTCCCATTAAATATGCAAAGCCCATTAATAATAGAAAACTTACCATCAATACCATGGGATTCAGCTACAAATCAACCATTAAATGTTGATGTGGGACCATATAGAGAATATGTGGTTACAGAAGTCTTTGCACCAACAGGTTATAACCTACATTTTCAACAAGTAGCAGCAAAAAGAGAAGAAAGAGGACTAACAGGAAATAAAGTAACAATAACAGAACAAACAAATATGCAATTATTTAATGTATGTATTAATCCGGACCCAGTTCATAATGCTCCGCCAATACCATATACGCTTACTTTATGGAATATGGGTTATGGAAATCTAACTATAACAAAACAAGACTTAGATTCTAAGTTACCTTTAAATGAGATAGGATTTAAAATATGCCGTTCTCCAGGAATAGATAATAATAAAGAATACATAAAGACATATGAAGAGGTAAGTGGAGATCCATCGAAAGTAACATATACAAGTAATCCTGATGAGGCAATGGTATTTACAACAGACTCAAATGGACAGATAAAACTTCGTAACATACCAGATGTAACTTACAAGATAGAAGAATTTTCATTATCAAAACATTGGCAACATTATTATGAAGTAAAAACAGAAGAACAACGAAATCAAGATAAAGATGAGATTCATGTATCATCAAGTGAAAATCAGGGAACAGAGATAACTTATAAAACAATAACAAATGACCAATTATATGTGGATTTATCAGGATATGTATGGGAAGATATAGCAACAAGAAAAGATTCATCAAGAAATAATTTATACAAAAATGATGAATTTGATGATAATGATAAATTAATTGAAAATATATTTGTAAAATTAAGAAAAACAGATGGAACAATAGTAGCAACAACATATACAGATAAAAACGGAGCATATAAATTTGAAGGAAAAGTAGTTGACAATGAAAATAAAAACCAATATAAAGCAGATGGAAAAACATTAGTAGAACCAAATACACCGCAAATATATAGGAAACAGATAGAAGATTACTATATAGAATTTGAATATAACGGATTAAAATATACAAATGTAACACCAAATATAGTTGATAAAGAAAACAAAGAAATTACAAACGGATCAAAGGCAATAGAAATATCAGAAGATAGAACAAACTTTAATAATTCATATGCAAGTATAACAGGAGGAAATGCAAAAGCAGATTCTACACAAGGATATTCTAGAAACGAAAATGGAGAAGTAACAAATAATTTAACTTATAAAAATGGTGATTACTATGATTCAACATTAGTACAAAATACAGGTTATACAGTACCAAGTGCTGACGGTTCAGTAAGTGCACAAAATGGCTCTGTTGGAGTTAGAATGGATGCAAATACAAGAACAGCAGGATATGTACCAAAATGGGAAGCAGGAGTATATGAAATCAAAAATATTAACTTAGGAATGTATGCAAGAGAACAACCAGATATGGCAATAGCAACAGACTTATATACAGTAGATTTAAAAATAAATGGATATTCACATACATATAAGTATAATGAAAGATACAAATTACTAGAGGCTGGTAAAGATATTTTCGAACCAACAACTAAAAATAGAGAAACAAAGGATGCAGATTTAAATAGTAATTATCCAACAAATTATGAAAGAAAATTCTATAAAAACTATGCATATGCATCAGGAATGGAAGGAAATGGAGCATTAAAAGAAGAGGATAAATTACAATTCTGGACAACATATAAAATAACAGTAAAAAATCAATCAACAGCATTAGATATGACTGCAAATGAGTTAACAAATTATTGTGATACAGATTTTGATTTAAACTCAATACAATCTTATTATATAGACTCTACAGGAAATAAAGTACAGGTAAATTGGAAACAGGCAGGAGAAAATAATGGCTTCTATGTAATAAAGACAGATAGCCTAAAAGATAAAAAAATAGAAGGCGGAAAAGATTTAACAGTTTACTTATCTATCAAAAAGAAATTAAGCAAAGTTATAGACTGGTCATATAAAAATGAAATAGAAGAAAAAGCATTTAATGTAACAGAAATAACATCATATTCAACATATAAAAATGGAGCAAGATATGCGGGAATAGATAAAGACTCAGCACCAGATAATATAATACCAGGACAAGGAAAAGAATATGTTGATAGATATGAAGATGATACAGATGCAGCACCAGTATTAACAATAAAATTTGACGAGCCAAGAACAATAACAGGATATGTATTTGAAGATTATACAGATCCAGCATTACAATCTAATAAAGTAAGAGAAGGCGACGGAAAATATAATGCAAGTCAAGATGGATATGTAGAAAATGTTGTAGTAGAGTTAATAAGAATAGGAAATGAAAGAGAAGAGGATACAACAGCATGGATATATCCAGAGGTTGTTAAACAAGGTGATAATACTGCAAAATTAGCTAAACAAGTAACAAATAGTAATGAAAAAGGAAAATATGAATTCACAGGTATAATACCAGGAGAATATTATTTAAAATATACTTATGGAAATGGAGAGGTTAAAACACTTTATTATAACGATTATACAAATACAAATGCAGAAAATCTAAAAGAACAAGAACCAACAAGTTTTGAAAGTAAAATTCATAAAGTTAATGGAGAAACACAAAATGTAACAACACAAGACTATAAATCTACAATAGTAAGATCAAAAACAATACAAAGTGCATTTGGAGCAGAAACTCAATATCACAAAGTTGATGGAAATACAAGATGGTATCAAGATAAAGAAAATGTAGAAAATTATTCTGCAGCCGTTGATGATAGAGAACAAAGACAAGAAATAAATAGAACATTAAGAAAAGTAGAATATCAAACTAAAAATGAGTATGAAAAAAATAATAAAGATTATCTTCCAGCTAAAATTTATAATATAATGGCAAGAACTCCTAACATGAGTATAGCAGTTGAAAATTACAACGGAGAAACAACAGATGGAATTAAAGACACAGATAGATCAAGAACATATGATAATATAGACTTTGGTATAGTAGAAAGACCAAGACAAAGTTTTGAAGTAAACAAAGAAATAAGTCATATTAAATTGAAATTAGCAAATGGTCAAATACTTGCAGAAGGAGATCCACGTACAGAAACAATACAATATGTTACTTACCCAGAACATGGAAGCTTAAAGATAGAAATGGACTCTGAAATCATAGAAGGGGCAACAGTAGAAATAACATATGATATAAAAATAGCTAATAATTCAGAAAGAGATTATGACACAGATAAATACTACAACTTTGGAATTATAAGGTCATTAGATAAACCTGTAAGTACAACAATAAACACAATAGTAGATTACTTAGACGAGAAGTTATCAACAACATATCAATATGATGCAAATGATGGTGAGTGGAAGTATGTAACTGCAGAAACATTGAGAAAATATACAGATACAGAAAAGAATAAAGACATAACAAGAATTACAGATGATGTATATGATGCAATTAAAACAAAACATAATATACTAATAAATAATGCAAATGTATCAATAGCACCAGGAGAAAGCAGAATAGTAACAATGAATGCAAGCAAATTACTATCAACATCAGAAGAAACAACATTTGATAACCATACAGAGTTAATAACAGTATCAAACTCAGTAGGAAGATTCTATGGAGAAATGTCTAATGGGAAATGGAAGAGTACAATACCAGGAAACTATAACATAAACAACAAAGATACTTCTGAAAGTGATAATAATGACTATGGAAGAAATAGAAAAGCACAATTGATTATCATACCATCAACAGGACAAAAGAGAATATATTATGCATTAGGAATTGGATGTTTGTTAATCTTAGTTGGCGGAATTGTTATTATCAAAAAGAAATTATTATAAAAAATAAGAAAGAACTGTAACTGATTTGTTACAGTTTTTTCTTTACAAATTTATAAATATCTGTTATATTTATATTGCATATGTGCTTATAGCTCAGCAGGATAGAGCAGTCGCCTCCTAAGCGACCGATGGTGGTTCGAGTCCGCCTAGGCACACCAAAGTTAATATATTTTGGAGGTCGCATTGAAAGAAAAAATAACAAAAATAATAAATACAAAAGAATTTCATATATGTATGGTAATCTTTATTATTGTAGTAATATTATTCATATCAGGTATAATAATTTTAAAATACAATGTTGAGGGAGAAACAAACTTACCATTCGATTTATCAAAAATTACAGTTATAAGTAGTGTAGAAGGTGCTGATAATGAAGATGCACAAAATAAATGGAATATATCTGTAAATCAAAATAATGATATATATTTATATATTAAAAAAAATAAAAACTACGATGATACAGAAATAATAGATAGTGTTACATTAAGCAACTTTAATATAGAACAAAACTCAAAAGTTGGAGAAATAAAACTGTTTAGACCAGATGTTAATATAGAAAATCCACTATTTAAAGATACAACAGAAAATGTTGTTGATAAAATAGAGTATATTGGAGATATGGAATCAGATATAAAAAATTTAAAGATTTCAAATCAAGGTGGGTTAGTTGTTTTTAGATATGGAGTTACAAATGTGGCAAATTATATTTCAAATGAAGATGAACAAATAAATCATAATGAATTATTAAAAAAGTTAAATGTAAATAATGATGATTTAAAGTTTAATATTTCGTTTGATATATTAATGAAGTTAAAATCAGGAAAAACATATAAGTCTAATATAAAATTAGATCTTCCAATAGATGATGTTGTAAGTAATGGAACACAAAGTAAAGAATATACAGATTTAAAAGATATTGTTTTTAAAAGAGCAAATAATGAATAAAAAATACTTGCTAAATTTACAATTACAGTATATAATATCAATGGTATGGAATTTAATCTTTGTATAGAGAGTAATCCAATAGAGACCTATGAATCTTGTCAGGTCCGGAAGGAAGCAGCAATAAGTAGAAAATCTTTATGTGGAGTACTCTCTATAGAGAGATTGGGTTTCACACCATTTTTTGAGATATAAAGGATGTGAAAATTATGGGGTACACAGCTCTTTATAGAAAATTTAGACCTACTACTTTTTCAGAAATGGTAGGGCAGGAGCATATAACAAGAACACTTAGAAATCAAATAATGGCAGATAGAGTTGGGCATGCTTATTTATTTAATGGTGGTAGAGGAACAGGAAAAACATCATCAGCTAAAATATTAGCAAGGGCGATAAATTGTTTAAATCCTAAAGATGGTGAGCCATGTAATGAGTGTGAAATATGTAAAGAAGCACTAAATGGGTCACTTACAGATATTGTTGAAATGGATGCGGCTTCTAATAATAGTGTTGAGGATATAAGAAGTATTAGAGAAGAAGTTAATTTTTTACCAACTAAGGCAAAATATAGAGTATATATTATAGATGAGGTACATATGTTATCACCAGGAGCTTTTAATGCTTTATTAAAAACATTAGAAGAGCCACCAGAACATGTAAAGTTTATTTTAGCAACAACAGAACCTCAAAAATTGCCAGCAACAATACTTTCAAGATGCCAAAGATTTGATTTTAAAAGAATATCAAATGAAGATATTATTAAAAGATTAAAAATTGTATGTAATGAGAGTAATATAGAGATAACAGAAGGTGCATTAAATATTATAGCAGTTTTATCAGAAGGTGCTATGAGGGATGCTTTATCAATTTTAGAGAGATGTATTCAAGATGGAGAAAATAAAATTGATGAAGATAAAATAAAGGATTTGTTAGGAATACCAAAAATAACATTTGTGCATAGTATAACAGAGGCTATAATAGAATATGATATTGATAAAGCATTAAAATGCATGAATGATATTTTAGATGAGGGTAAAGATTTAAATAATTTTTTATGGGAAATTATTAAATATATAAAGGATTTATTAATATTTAAATCTTCAGGAAAAATTGATTTATATAGTGAAGATGAGATTAATAATATTAAAATATTAACTGAAAAAACATCAAAAGAAAAACTAGTTAATTTAATTTATGAGTTATCTAAATTAGAAAGTGATATGAAATGGTCAACACAAAAAAATATAATGTTTCAAGCTGGAATTATAAAATTGTGTAGTAAAGAATTAGATGACGATATTTCAATTGAACAAAGACTTGAAAAAATAGAAAATTATTTAAAATCAGGAAAAACTAGCATAAATTTAAATAGTAACATAATTCCAAGTACACCAAAAGTAGTAAATAATTATGCTGTGCCAACGCAAAAAAAACCAATAACTACAGAAAGAACAACAAGTAATAAACAATATTCTAACGATTTAAATAAAAGTTGGCCTAAAATTGTAAACGATTTAAAACAAAATGGAAAAATTGTATTATATACTAATTTAGTAAACACAAGAGCAGAAGAAATAAATGATATGACAGTAGGAATTAAATTTCCAAATGGCTTATCAGCCTTTGGAAAAACAGTATTAGAAAAACAAGAAAATATTAAAGAAATATCTACATTAGTTTCTATTGCATGTGGTAAAGAAATGCAAATAAAATATATACCAGAAGCACAGAATCAAGTTGTTCAAAGTAATCCAGAAGATGATATACAAAAATTGGCAAAGGATTCTGATATACCATTTAATATAGTAGATTAAAAGTTGTCAATAGGGACGCCCCTTTTTGACAACTATAATTATTAAAATATTATAAGAAAATATATAAATAAAAGAGGTTGTCAAAAAGGGGCGTCCCTATTGACAACTAGTGAAAAGGAGGATTTTAATTATGTCAAAAAGAGGTGGATTCCCAGGAGGAATGGGAGGATTCGGCGGAATGAATATAAATAACTTAATGAAAGAAGCAAAAAAAATGCAAGCTGATATGCAAAAATCACAAGAGGAGTTAGCATCAAAGGAGTTTGATGTATCAGCTGGTGGAGGAGCTATAAATGTAAAAGTTACAGGAGAAAAAGTTATAAAAGAAATAAAAATAAATAAAGATGTTGTTGATCCTGATGATGTAGAAATGTTAGAGGACTTAATATTAACATGTGTAAATGAAGCTTTAAGAAAAGTAGATGCAGCACAAAGCCAAGAATTAGGTAAATTTAATATACCAGGATTAATGTAATAAGTTTTCAAGGAGAAAAGAAATGTCATTATATTCACCATCAATAGAAAAATTAATAGAAAGCTTTGAAAAATTGCCTAGCATAGGACATAAAACAGCTGCTAGGCTTGCTTTTTATATGTTAAATTGTTCTGAAGAAGAAACAAATGAGTTTATAAAGTCAATACAAGATGCAAAGAAAAATTTAAAATATTGTAGTAAATGTTATAATATATCAGATACAGACCCTTGCCCAATATGTTCAAATCCAAAGAGGGATAACTCTGTAATATGTGTGGTAGAAGATGTTAGAGATATAGTTGCTATGGAAAAAACACACGAATTTAAAGGAGTATATCATGTTTTGCATGGCTCTATTTCTCCTATGAATGGAATTGGTCCAGATGATATAAAAATTAAAGAATTACTTACAAGACTTATGGGAGAAGAAGTTAAAGAAGTTATACTTGCGACAAATCCTAGAGTAGAAGGAGAGGCAACTGCAATGTACTTATCTAAGTTAATAAAACCGATGGGAATTAAAGTTACAAGAATAGCACATGGTATTCCTGTTGGAGGAGATTTAGAGTATACAGATGAGATTACTTTAACTAAGGCATTAGAGGGAAGAAGAGAAATATAATGTTACACAATTGGTCTGTCCCCATTGACAACCCATTGACAACTTTATTCAAAGTTATAATGGATTGATCTAGCATGTATTTGTATTTTGTGTTTCATTTTTAGCTTTTGTAGTTGCAATTATTGCAAGATTATCAGCAAATGCAGTAAAGAAAGCAGCTAATACAGCAAGCTTCATCTGAAGTTAAATCTTCGCCAATTGCAATTGCAAGGCTACTAGCAAGACCAATTAAATTACAACTAGATAATTCAGAAAAACACATAAAATACACCTCATAGTATTTTATGTGTTTTTTATAAATTTGTTACAAAATGTCCCAAAGAGAAACGTCCCCAAAAGGACAAAAATGTCCTTTTAAGAAACGTCCCTAAAAGGACAAAATTGTTTTACAAATATCTTCTGTTGAATGTTTTTTGGCTAAAATATTAGTGTTTTCTTTCATTTCTTCTAGCTTTTTTGGATTATCAATAATGTTTTTAAATGTTTCGTATGGAGAGTTGTCTTTTCTAAGCCAAATTCCTGTGCCTTTACTTTCTAAGAATTCTGCATTTTCTTCTTCTTGACCTGGAATTGGGTTAATTATAATCATAGGTAAGTTTGATGCTAAACTTTCAGATGTTGTTAAACCTCCAGGTTTTGATACTACTAAATCAGAAATGGACATAAGTTCTGGAACTTGGTTTGTATATTCTAATATTTTTACCATATCTTCTTTTTTATATTGTTTAACAATATTTTCAAAGCATTCTTTCATTTTTGGATTTTTTCCAGAGATGGCAATTACTTGAATATTATTAAAGTTCTTAATTAAACTTTCAAAAACTTCAACAGTTTTTGCTTTACCAAGTCCAAATTCGCCACCACCAAAAAATAATATATTTTTTGTATTATCTTTTAATCCAAATTCATTTAAAATTTCTTTTTTATTATATTCTTTTAAAAATCTTGATGAAATAGGAATTCCAGTTACAAATATTTTTTCTGAAGGAATATTTTTTGATTTTAAATATTCTTTCATTTTGTCATGTGCGACAAAGAAATAGTCAGTGAAATCACTACCAACAAGCCATTGATCATGTGGAGTAAAGTCTGTCATTATTGTAGCAATTTTTGCTGTTATTTTTCCTTTTCTTTTTAAATAACTACACATTTGACTTCCAAAAGGATGTGTAGAAATAATTATGTCTGGATTTTTAGCTCTTAATAATTTTAATAATTTAATAGCAAATATTTGATTAGATTTTGAAGAAATATGAGCTAAAGGTCCTTTTTGAGAATCATTATAAATTTTTCCCCAAGCCCATGGTAATTTTTTTGCCATTTCTCTGTATGCTGCTGTTGAAATTTTTTCAATTGGTTTATTAACATATTTCATACAATCAATTAATTCGGTTTCGCAATCTTTATAATTAGAATTTATGCATTCTTGAATTGATTTTGCGGCATTTAAATGGCCACCTCCATAAGATGCATAAAAAATTAAAACTTTTTTCATAAAAAACTCCTTTTTATTAATATGAAAATATTTTAACATTATTTTAAATTTTTTTCAAATATTGAATAATTTCCAATTTTTTAAACAAAATAAATAAAAGAGAAATGGGTGATTTTTTGAAAAGAATTTTAAAAATTTTTTTAATAATTAGTCTGGTAGCAATATCCACTTTTTGTATATGGATTGTGGATAAAGGGTTAGAAAATAATACAAGTTATGCTGCTTCAGCAAATACATCTGAAATACAATTAATGGCAAGAGCAATAAATGGGGAAGCAAGAGGAGAACCATATGAAGGACAAGTGGCAGTAGGTGCTGTTATTTTAAATAGGGTAAAAGATTCCAGATTTCCTAATACAATTTCAGGGGTTATATATCAGTCAGGAGCTTTTACTGCAGTTTCAGACGGACAAATAAATGCGGCTATAAGTCAAGACTCTAGTGTATATAAAGCAGCAAGAGATGCTATGAATGGTTGGGATCCAACAGGTGGATGTGTATATTATTTTAATCCAAGTACTGCTACAAATAAATGGATATGGTCTAGACCATTAGTAAAAACAATAGGAAAACATAGATTTTGTAAATAATAAAAAAGAAAGGATGATTTAATAAGATGAGAGGATGGATAGATAGATTAAAAAAGGCACATATGTTAAGTATTATAACAATATTTTTAGTTATAATAGTGTGTTTAATTGCAGTTCTTATAAATAAGCAAAGACAAAGTAAACAAGCATCAGAAAATTCATATAATATGGCTTTTTATGAACTAGTTGATTATGTTCAAAATGTTGAGACATATCTTGCAAAATCTTTAATATCAAGTACTTCAGAACATGGAGCAGAAACATTAACACATGTGTGGAGAGAAGCAAATTTAGCACAAGCATATTTAGCCCAATTACCAATTGAAAGCCAAGAATTAGAAAATACAGAAAAATTTTTGAATCAAGTAAGTGACTATAGTTATTCACTATCAAGGAAAAATATTTATAATGAACAATTATCAGATGATGATTTAAAAAACTTGAAAGATTTACATTCTTATAGTGTAGAACTAGAAAATACATTAAATCAATTATCAGATGATATTAATTCAGGAAGAATTAAGTGGAATGAGTTAAACCAAAAAGGAACAGTCGCATTTTCACAACAAGTAAGTACTACATCTAAAGATGGATTTAGCAACTTAGAAGAAAATTTTCATGAATATTCAGGGTTAATTTATGATGGTGCCTTTTCTGAGCATATGACAAGAGGAGAGAAAAAAGGATTAACAGGAGAAGACATTGATGAAGAAAATGCAAAAAATGTAGCAGAAAGTTTTATAGGAAAAGATAATATTAAAGAAATACAAAGTTTAGGATTTTCAGAAAATGCAACAATACCAGAATACAATTTTTCTATAAAAACAAACTCAGAAGATAATGTTAATATTTCAGTATCTAAAAAAGGTGGACATATTGTTTATATGAACTCTAATAGAACAGTAAATTCTGAAATAATATCTCAAGATGAAGCAAATCAAAAAGGAAAAGAGTTTTTAAATAGTAAAGGCTTTAAAGATATGAAAGAAACATATTATCTAAAACAAGATGGAATTGTAACTATAAATTATGCTTATACACAAAATAATGTAGTTATATATCCAGATTTAATAAAAGTAAAAGTAGCTTTAGATAATGGTGAAGTTTTAGGAATAGAAACAACAGGATATTTAAATAATCATACAGACAGAGATGTATCAAAAGTAAAAATAAGTAAAGAAGAGGCAAAGAAAACAATAAATAAAGATTTGCAAATATTATCAGAAGGATTAGCAATAATTCCTACTGAATATGATACTGAAATTTTATGTTATGAATTTAAAGGTAAGGTTGATAATAGAGAATTTTTAGTTTATATTAATGCTGAAAACGGTAGAGAGGAAGATATTTTAATTATTACAGATACACCTAATGGAACTTTAACAATGTAAAATAATAAAGAAAAGGAAAAATTCTCCTTTTCTTTATTAATGTCTTTTATAAATATCTTTTGAAATTACTTCTGAACTAACAATATTTCCATTTTTTCTTAAAGTTTTATAAGCTTCAGAATAAATAGATGTTGATGTTGTTCCAGTAATTCTAGAAGTAATTTGAACATCATAATCATTATCAGATTTTAAACCAAAAATCTTAAAATTAGCAATTCCATTTGATACAGAACATGTTATTTTAATAGGATAATCTCTATTATTTTTAAATTTAAAATCTATTGCACCATAAACAACAGTTGCATCTCTACTTGCAGATACATATGAAGGAACAAATTGATGGTTACTTCTTTCTACAATATCTAAGTTAGCATATAATACAGCATTATATAATGTACTAGTTATTTGGCAAATACCGCCTCCTAAACCATCTTCAACTCTTCCTTCTACATAGATAGGAGCTTCTTTGTATCCTGCTGCAATGGTTCTTTCACCAACAACTTTATTATAAGAAAAAGTCTCTCCAGGCATTAGAACAGTACCATTAATTTTATTTGAAGCTAAAATTAAATTAGTTGTACGATTTCTATTACTTACAGCATATTTTGTTGAAAATTCAGAAAGTAAATCTGGAAAAGCTTCTGTTCCTATCATATTTGTTGTTACATTTGGGTACAATATTTTTAAAGGTATTGAATATTCATCTTTTTCTTCTTGGAGTAATTGTTTTGCTTCATCTAAAGAAATTGCAAAATCTAAGCCATTTTCACTTGGAACAACAACAAATGGATTTTGAGTGTAGTAAGCATCCACAGGATCTTTATGTATTTCGTTATAAATTTCATCTATATTTATTTCATTAGGATATTGTTCTTCAGTAATTAATTCTAAAGCGGAAGATGTGTTTAAAGCATTAATATTATTTTTTATATAATTTAAAGATTCTTTAATTTTTATAATTTGACCAGATTTTCCTTTAGTTATTATTAATTTATTTCCATCTATATAACAACTACTTTCAATTACTTTATCAGGAAGTTTTGATGAAATATCTTGTAAGTCATATTTTAATTGATTTTCATCAATTGAAAATCCAGGGTCAATATTAATCTTTGAAAGTAATGCTTGCAAAACAAGAAGGTTATTTTGAAAAACATTTCCATTTTTTCCAATATTATAAGCTAATTCTACGGCTTCATCGGTATTAAAGTTGATAGATAATTGTGATGATGAAATAGAAGTATTGAAATCATTATGTTTAAGTGGAATTTCTTCAGGAATTGAAGAATTTATGTAATTTTCTACTTTTTGCTTTGCTTCTTCTTTAGATAAACCAGAAACATCTATACCCTTTATATATACACCATTTGTAATATGGTCACTGTTTAGATTTACTAATGAAAATATACAAAATGTTATTAATAGAATTAATATAAATGAAAAACTAAGAATTCCAAAAGTAACTAAAACATCATATTTATTTTTATTGTTATAACTATTATCATCAATTGGCTTAAAAATTAGATTTTCATCAGTTGGATTAATTGTATTGTTTATATCAGTTTGATTCTCAATTTTTATTAAATCATTTTTTTCCTTTAATTCCATAAATATCTCCTTTTATAGTATAATATAAGTATATCATGAGTTTATAAAATTTACTACTATAAATATTTAAATAGTTGAAAAATAATTATTAAAATTTGATAGCTAAATTTTGTTAAAATATTTTTATTTTTTTTGCTAATAATAATATTGATAGAACTTAAATTGGTTTTATCAGTAAGGAGGATGTTATGTCTAGAAATAGTAAATTAATATCTGAAAATTTAAGAGAAGAAATTGCTAAAGAATTAGGTGTTTATGATCAAGTTAAAAATGATGGTGGAAGTTGGGCAAGTGTTTCTTCTAGAGATTGTGGTAATATAGTTACTAAAGCAATAGAGATAGCAAATCGTTCAGTAGAAAACAAATAGGTTATCTAGTATGCAAAAAGGTCAGAAAATTCTGACCTTTTTGTTTGTATGTTTATTTATTTCTTTGTGAAAATAGTAATGCATCTTTTATTTTCTTCAAAATTTTAGTATTTTCATTATTTAATGGATTATAAGAATTATTTATTTTTAAATCTAGTAATTCATCAGCACTAATATTTAGAAAAATACATATATTTTTTAATAAATCTGCAGATATAGTTCTTTTTCCTTTTTCATATGCATTATAAGTTGATGGTTGCATATGTAAGTATTTTGCCATTTCTTTTTGTTTTATATCTTTATCTTCTCTGATATTTCTAATTTTTTCATATAATTCCATAATATCACCTCTATATTTTATAGCTAACTTATGAGTTAAAAAATACTAATATAACAAGTAAACGTATATAAATAGTAAGCAATTTTTTTATTAACTTATAAGTTATTTTTATTTTTTCACAAAAAGTGAATTTTACATTGACAAATTCATAAAATAAGAATATATTAATAATAAATTCACAAATTGAAAATTATATGCCAAAAATTTCGTAAAAAGGAGATAAAAATGAACAAAAGATTAGAAAAAGGAATAACACTTATAATATTGGTATTTACAATAATTATATTATTAATTTTAGCAGGAATAACAATAGCTGCATTAGGTGGAGAAAATGGATTGGTTTCAAAGGCAAAAAAAGGAATAGAACAATATTCTATTTCACAGCAAAAAGAAAAATTAGAAATGGCAATTGAAAGTTTAAGAATTGATGAAGAAGGAAAAGGAGAAAACTTAACAAAAGAAAAATTACCTAAAATTAATAATAATGAAATTGATGTAAGAAGTACAGAAAAATTTCCTGTCGAAGTAATTTGTGGAAATTATAAATTTTATGTAGATGACAATTTTAATGTAACATATGTAGGAGAAGCGGATGGTACAATTGTAACATATACGACTCAGCCAGAAGGATATACAAATCAAGATAAAATAAAGATATTAATAAAAGCGATTAACCCTAAGGGAATAAATAAAATAATATACCCAGATGGAGATGAATTGCTATCCCAAGGAAATACAGAAGTTGGTGTGGATTATGAAGTAACAAAAAATGAAACATATACATTTAAAATATTGGATAATACTGGTAAAGAAGAATTAAAAGATATAGTAATAGACCAAATAGATAAATTGCCTCCAATTGATTTTACACCACAAGTAGAACAAGAAGGAGGAACAATTAGAATAATAGAAAATGGAGAAGATGCAGAAGCAACGGAAGAAAGTACAAAAAGTGGAATTGATTATTATGAATATTATGTAATAGATTCTAATAGTAAAACAACAAAATATGATAAAAACCAGATAAATAATTTAACACTAGGAACATACCAAGTATATGTAATTGCTTATGATAAAGCTGGAAATAAAAAACAATCTAATACAATTGAAATTAAAATTTCAATAAAATTAAAAGAGATATCAACAAGGTACGATTCTAATTTAGCTATAGATGATGACGAAAATTTATGGACATGGGGATTGAATTATGGACAATTAGGAAATAATGTTACAGTAAGACGGACATTATTCTTCAAAATTAATAAACATTTCTAATAGAATTAAATATAAAAAAATAGCAAGTGGAACTGATCATGCTTTAGCAATAGATAAAGAAGGAAAATTATGGACATGGGGATGTAATGATTATGGACAATTAGGAAATGGGACGACAAGTAACTCAGCTGTTCCAATAAAAATAAAAGAAGATACAAAATTTAAAGAAATATCAGCAGGAAAAGATCATTGTTTAGCAATAGATGAAGATGGAAGATTATGGACATGGGGTAATATGCAATATGAAAAACTAGGAAATATAGTTAATTCCGTTCCGATAAGAATAAAAGAAGATATAAAATTTAAAAAAATATCAGCTGGAATACATTGTAGTTTTGCAATAGATGAAGATGGAAAATTATGGTCTTGGGGTCTTAATCAATATGGAAAATTAGGAAATGGGACAAAAAATCACTCTGATGTCCCAATAAAAATAAAAGAGGATATAAAATTTAAAGAAATATCAGCAGGAGATAATCATTGTTTAGCAATAGATGAAGATGGAAAATTGTGGACATGGGGATGGAATAGTCACGGGCGATTGGGAGATGGAACAACAAATGACTCAGCTGTTCCAATAAAAATAAAAGAAGATACAAAATTTAAAGAAGTATCTGCTGGGAAATCACATTCTCTTGCAATAGATGAAGATGGAAAATTGTGGACATGGGGTAGAAATGGTAATGGACAATTAGGTGATGGTACAACAAATGATTCGGCTGTCCCAATAAAAATAGAAGAAGATATAGAATTTAAAGAAGTATCTGCTGGGAGTTCACATTCTCTTGCAATAGATAAAGATGGAAATGGATATGCATGGGGAAATAATGCTTATGGTCAATGTGGAAAAGTTACAAATATTGACATAAAAATACCAACTCAAATATAATTGGATTAAAAATATCACTTTATAAGTGATATTTTTTATATATTGCCAAAAATAAAAAAAAGGCATATAATCTATCAAGAAAAAATAGAGGTGATTTTATGAAAATAAAAGAAATAATACAAGCAACAGGAGGAAAATTGATAACAGGCAAAGAAGAAGCGGAATGTGAAAATTTTTGCAAAGATACAAGAATAATAAAGCCAGGAGATACATATATAGGAATAAAAGGAGAAAACTTTGACGGAAATACATTATGGAAAAAAGCATTTGAAAATGGTGCAACAACAGTAATAGTTCAAGGAATAAAATTTGAAACAGAAAAATTAGAAAATTTTCAAAATAAAAATATAATAGAAGTAGAAGATACAATACAAGCATTGGCAGATATTGCAGAATATAAAAGAATATCTTTTGGAAAAGATTTTAAAGTAGTTGGAGTTACTGGTAGTGTTGGAAAAACAAGTACAAAAGATATTATTGCAAATGTAATATCACAAAAATATAAAACACTAAAAACACAAGGAAATAATAATAATAACATAGGACTTCCATTTACAATGTTTAATTTAAAAGACCAGGAAGCAGCAGTTATTGAAATGGGAATGAACCATTTTGGAGAAATTAGTAAATTAACAAAAATTGCAAAACCAACAATATCAGTTATTACAAATATAGGAACATCACATATTGGAAATTTAGGTTCAAGAGAAAATATTTTAAAAGCTAAATTAGAAATATTAGAAGGAATGGATAAAAAAATATTAGTAATAAATAATGATAATGATTTATTGCATAAATATTATTTAGATAATAAAAATGTTGAAATACATACATATGGAATTGAAAATGAATCAGAAGTTATGGCTGAAGATATTGTTTTAAATGAAAATGATAGTGAATTTGTATGTAATTTAAAGGGAGAAAAATTTAAAGTAAAAGTGCCTGTTGGAGGAATTCACTTTGTATATAATGCATTATGTGCTGCAACTGTTGGAAATCTTTTAGGATTAAATGCTGAAGAAATAAAAAAAGGAATAGAAACATTCGAATTAACTAAAAAAAGAATGGATATAACAGAATTAAAAAATGGAGTAACAATAATTAATGACAGTTATAATGCAAGTTTTGAATCAATGCAAGCATCATTAAAATATTTAAATGGACTAAAAAGCGATAGAAAAATAGCTGTATTAGGAGATATGTTTGAATTAGGAGAATATGCTAAAGAATTACATAAAAAAGTAGGAAAAGAAGTTGTTAAAAATAATATAGATATTTTAATATGTAGTGGAGAAAATGCCAAAAATATTGTTGAGGAAGCAAAACAAGAAGGAATGAAAGAGGAAAATATTCATTATTTTGAAAATAAAGATGAAATAAAAACATATATACAAAACAACTGGAAAAAAGGAGATAGTATTTTATTTAAAGCATCAAATGGAATGAGATTTTTCGATATAGTTGAAGAACTTGTAAAATAATAAATTAATAAAAAAGAAGGTAATGATTATGAAAAAATTAAAATTAGGAGTTATTTTTGGAGGAATGTCTACCGAAAATGAAGTATCATGTGTATCAGGGACTTCTGTAATAAAAAATTTAAATAAAGAAAAATATGAAATTTTTCCAATTTTTATTGATAAAAATGGTAATTGGTTTCAAGTTGATAATATAGAAAAGTTAGAAGAAAAAAGAAGTATAGATAATGTTATAGAATTATTAAAAAATTTTGATGTAGTATTTCCTGTATTACATGGATTATATGGTGAAGATGGAACAATTCAAGGTCTTTTTGAATTATTAAAAATTCCATATGTAGGATGTGGAGTATTGGCTTCAAGTGTTGGGATGGATAAAGTATATTCAAAAATAATTTTTGACAAAGCTGGAATAAATCAAACAAAATATGAATACATAAGAAAAGATAATGATAATTATATTTATATTGATAAAAATTTTAATGAAAAAATATTAAAATTGGAAGATATAACAAAAATAATTATAGAAAAATTAAAATATCCTATGTTTGTAAAACCATCTAATTCAGGTTCAAGTGTGGGAATAAATAAAGTAAATAATGAAAAAGAATTAAAAAATGCAATAGAAGAAGCATCAAAATTTGATAAAAAAATATTAATAGAAGAAGGAATTATAGGAAAAGAAGTAGAATGTGCGGTTCTAGGAAATGAAGAAGTTTCTAGTTCATGTGTTGGAGAAATTAAGGCTGCTGATGAATTTTATAGTTATGATGCTAAGTATAATAATCAAGAATCAAAAACTTTAATACCAGCAGAAATTTCTAAAGAAAAATCAGAAGAAGTACAAAAACTAGCAATAAAGGCGTTTAAAGCTATTGACGGAAAAGGCTTATCTAGAGTAGATTTCTTTATAGAAAAAGATACACAAACAGTATATATTAATGAAATAAATACTTTGCCAGGATTTACAAGCATTAGTATGTATCCTAAACTTTTTGATGCTGTTGGTATAGGATATACGGAATTATTAGATAAGATAATAGAATTAGCATTGAATAAAAAAAATCCATAAAATCTATGGATTTTTTTTCTATTTATGATATAATAAGACTACCTGATTTTGGGGAGGATGTCAAATGATATATAAAGATTACTATAAATTGTTAGATTTAGAAACAAGCAGAGTTTCTATAGATGAAATAAAATCAGCATATAGAGCAGCAGCTAAAAAATATCATCCAGATGTAAATGTTGGAGATAATTTAGCAGAGGAAAGAATAAAAGATATAAACGAAGCATATAGAATATTATCTGTACCTGCATCAAAAAGAAAATATGATAGAGTTTGGAATTCAAAGAATAATGTAAAAAACTATCAAAAAATTAAAGGTAAAAATATATTTAGTATGTTTTTAGGAAATATAGAAGATAATAATAGTGAAGAAAATAATAAAAAAAATCCAATGAGAGGAGAAGATATTGATACAGAAATAAAAATAAGCATAGATGATGCTTATTATGGTGTAGATAAAAAAATATCTTTAAGAACTGTCGATGGAAAAATGAAAACATTTTCTGTTAAAATTCCAGAAGGAATTAGAAATGGAGAAAAAATAAGACTATTAGGACAAGGAAAATTAGGCAAAAATGGCGGTAAAAATGGAGATTTATTTATAAAAATAAATATAGAAGATAATAAAGTATTTAAATTAAAAGGATATGATTTATATACAGATTTGCGTTTATCTCCATGGGAAGCAGCACTAGGAACAAGAGTAAATATAAAAACAATAGATGATGAAACCAAAGTATATATACCACAAGGTATAGAAAGTGGAGAAAAAATAAAAATACCAAATAAAGGTTATAAAGATGGTAAAGGTGGAAGAGGCGATTTAGTAGCAGAGGTTAGAATAATGGTTCCAAAGCAACTTACAGAAGAAGAAAATAAAATATTTGAACAATTAAAGAATGTTTCAAGCTTTGATCCAAGAAATTATTAAAATTTACATAAGATATATGTTGACAAAATGTTTAGAAACTAGTATAATTAAACATAGTTGTAGCAACAAAAGAAAAATTCTATGTAATAATCATAGTAGTGAGGTGTAAAAAATGGAAAGTATACAAGGTAAACATTTCAGTATAACAGACCCAAAAGGCGTTAATACTGTAATTTATCAAGTAAATAAAACAGAAAAAGAATTTTTAAAAGAATATCCTAAGTTTACAGTAGAAAGATTAGATCATACTGAAGAACTAAGAGGAGATTTAAACAAAAAAACTTTTTATGTTGAAAATCCTTCAAAAGATGGTAATAGACTTGTTATAATGTCTTTTGGACAAGATAAAGTTGTTATCAATACAGGTATATTATTGGGAGATGAAGTTAAAATAACAAAGAACCCAACACCTTTTAAATTTACAACATTATATTCAGAACAGCAAGAAGGAGAATATAAAGAGTTTGAATATACACCAAATTTAAAAAGGGCTATATCAATTATAGATCCAGAAACAACAGAAGAAATTAAACCAATACTTTATTTTGATGAAAAGACAAATGAGGTAAAAGGAAAGTGTAAATTAAAACCATATAAATCTTATTTTGCATTTGAGATAAGAGATAGCAAGGAAGGAAAATAAGGAGGAAAAAAACTAATGGCTAATAAAGCAAAGGATGTAAAAAATAGACCAGCTGGTATTAATGATGAAATTGATATTGCGGTTATGGATATTAATAATATTGTTGAAAAAGGAAAAATTAAATTAGTAGCAAATGGTAGTAAAAAAGTATCAGCACTAAGTAACGAATTATCTATGGGTATGTCAATAAAAGCATATGATGGAGGAAAAGCTGAAAGAATCTCAGTTGAAGAAAGATAATACAAAAGATAGTAGGTGATTTTTATGAATTACAAAATGGAAGGTGCAATAAGAAGAAATAAAAAGAATTTTATATTTTGTGGAATACTATGGTTAGCATTAATCATAGTATTTGTTGTACCATTTTCTTACAGTGGATATATTGCAAATCTAGGAGGAACGTTTTCAATAGATACATTTTTTACAACATTTACAACATCAGTAACGAATCCATTTGGAACTTTTGCAAATATATTTACACAAGGTGCAACACATAATTTTATATCAACATTAGTAGGATTTACAATATTATATTTAATATTATTCTGTATAGGAATGTTTAAATCAGCTCCAAAAAATGAATTTTCAGACATTGAACATGGTTCAAGTGACTGGAGCCAAAGAGGTGAACAATATCAAATTTTAAGTAAAAATAAAGGAATAATATTAGCAGAAGATAATTATTTACCACTTGATAAAAGAGGAAATATAAATGTTTTAGTAGTTGGACGGTTCAGGATCTGGTAAATCAACATCATATTCAATACCAAATGCATACCAAATGCTAGGTTCTTATATATTTACAGACCCAAAAGGGGAATTGTATGATAGAACAGCAGGCTATTTAAGAGAGCATGGATATGAAATAAAAGTATTAAATTTAGTAAGACCACAATTTAGTGATGGTTATAATCCTTTAATGCATATATCTTCTGAACTAGATGTAGATGTTATTGCTAATACAGTAGTAAAAGGACAAAAAACAGATAGTAGCTCAGACCCATATTGGGATGATATGGCAGAAATGTTATTAAAAGCATTAATATATTATTTAATAGCAACAAGACCAGAAGAAGAACAAAATTTAGCAAGTTGTGCAGAACTTGTAAGAGCAGCAAATAATAAGGGTGGAAGTAATTTATTATCAGATTTAATAAATCAATTACCTTATGATCATCCTGCAAGAATGTATTATAAATCAATTGAAATAGCACCAGAAAAAACTTATGGTTCAATATTAAGTTCTTTACAATCAAAATTAGGAAAATTTGATTCTAAAGAAATTGCAGAATTAACATCAACAGACACTATTAATTTTGAAGATATAGGAAATAAGAAAACAGCGGTTTATGTAATATCATCAGATACTCATACTGCATATGACTTTTTACTTACAATATTCTTCTCACAAATGATACAACAATTATATGATTATGCAGATCAAAATGGTGGAAGATTAAAAGAAAGAACATTTTTTATATTAGATGAGTTTGCAAATATAGGTAAAATTCCGGACTTTGATAAAAAAATATCTACATCTAGAAGTAGAGGAATATCATTTAGTGTTATATTACAAAATCTTGACCAATTAGAGGCCGTATATGAAAAATCATATGAAACTATAATGGGTAACTGTGATACACATGTATTTTTAGGAAGTAACTCAGTTAAAACAGTTGAATACTTCTCTAAAGCTTTAGGAGAAAAAACAATAGATAGAGATAGTATTTCAATTAATAAAGATAAGAAAAATCATAAAACAGGTAAGAGTGTTTCTGATCAAGTAATGGCAAGAGCATTAATGACACCAGATGAATTGAGAAGAATGGATAATGATTTATGTATTATATATGAAAAAGGAATAAAACCTGTTAAAGCAAATAAATTTTATTACTTTAAACATCCAATGGTTAAGGAGATGGCTAGATGTGAAATTAGTCATAATGATATTGGAGAAATAGATAGAGGAAAATGGAGAAAATATAATCCATATAATCCATATGAAGAAGATGCAGAAGAAAAATCAACAGATAGTTTAGATATAGAATCTTTAGACGATTTATTCGAAGATATAGATACAAAAAAAGATGAAAAACAAGAAAATGTAAAAAAACAAGAAGAACCTAAACAAGAAAATAATATAGAGGACTTATTAAATTTAGATGAAATAGATGATGATGCTCCAATTCTTCCGCAAGAAAATGATGATGATGAAGATACATACGATTTACAAAAAGAATTAGAAGCAAAATTTGATGAACTATTTGGTCCAATAGATGAAGAAGATAATTAAATATTATCTTCTTTTTTTATGAAAATTTGTTTTGTTCGCTTGTTTTTTTAAATATTATAATGTATAGTAAATATCGAAAAATGATATTCTGGAGGAAATTATGAAATTTATACATATAGCAGATATGCACTTTGATAGTCCATTTGTAAATCTTTCTGATAAAGAAATTTTAGGAGATTTAAGAAGACTAGAACAGAGAAAAGCATTAAAAAAAGTAATTGAATATATAAAAGAAAATAATATAGAATATTTATTTATTGCAGGAGATTTATATGAACAAAAATATATAAAAAGATCAACAATAGAATATATTAATAATTTATTTAAAGAAATACCTGAAACAAAAATTTTTATATCACCAGGAAATCATGACCCATATTTAAAAAATTCTTATTATAATAAATATAATTGGAATAATAATGTAAAAATATTTAATTCAAAAATAGAAAAAATAGAAACAGAACAAGCAAATATTTATGGATATGGATTTGATGATTTTTATTGTAAAAATAGTGGAATTGAAAATTTAGAAATTGATGATAAAAATAAATTAAATATTTTAATTATTCATGGATCACTAGATGGTGGAACAATAGAAGATAATGAATATAATCCATTGTCAAGAAAAATGCTAAAAGAAAAAGGATTTGACTATGTTGCTTTAGGACATATACATAAATTGGACTATAATAATGAAGAAAATCAAAATATAGTTTATCCAGGTTCAACAGTTTCTTTAGGATTTGATGAACTTGGAGAACATGGAATGATAGTAGGGGATGTAGAAAAAGAAAAAATAAAATTAGAATTTATTCCTTTAGATGAAATGCAATTTAAATTACATGAAGTAGATGTAACAGAAATTATTTCTAAAGAAGAATTAATTGAAAAAATAAATGGATTAAATTTTGATGAAAATAATTTAGTAGAAATTATTTTGGTTGGAAAAAGAAATTTTGAAATTAATATATATGAATTATATAAATTAATTTTAAATAATAAAATAATAAAAATAAAAAATAAAACAAAAATAAATTATGATTTAAATAAATTAGCAAATGAAAATACATTAAAAGGTTTATTTGCAAAAGAAATGTTAGAAAAATTAAATAATGAAAATTTAACAGCAGATGAAAAAGAAATTTTAGAAAAAGCAATAGAAATTGGAATGGATGCTCTAGAATAAAATAATAAAAAATAAAGGAAGTGAAATTTTTGAAAATAAATAATTTAAAAATAAATTCCTATGGAAAATTAAAAGATAAAGAAATTGATTTAAAAAATGGAATAAATATAATTTATGGTCAAAATGAAGCAGGAAAATCAACTTTAATTAATTTTATAATTAATTCTTTTTATGGAATTTCTAAGAATAAAAAAGGAAAAGAAATTTCCGATTATGAAAAATATAAACCATGGTCAGGAGAAGAATTTTCTGGTAAATTAGAGTACGAATTAAATAATAAAGAAAAATTTGAAATATATAGGGATTTTAGTAAAAAAAATCCAAAAATATTTAATTCAAAAATGGAGGATATTTCTAAAGAATTTAATATTGATAAAAATAAAGGAAATGAATTTTTTTATGAACAAACAAAAATAGATGAAGATTTATTTTTATCAACTCTTGCAATAAATCAAAATGAGGTAAAATTAGAAGACCAAACTCAAAATTTTTTAATACAAAAAATAGCTAATTTAGCACAAACAGGTGATGATAATATATCCTTTAAAAGGGTAATAGATAGAATAAATAGAAGACAATTGGATGAAGTTGGGACAGAAAGGTCTAGGGAAAAGCCAATTAATGTAATTACAAGAAAAATAGAAAATTTAGAGAATGAAAAAGAAAAATTAGAAAAATATAAAGATTCTAAATATGAAGTTGAGGAAGAAGAAAATAATTTAAATAAGGAAATTAAAAATTTAGAAAATGAAAATGATTTTTTAATAGAATTAAAATTATTAAATGAAAAAGAAAAATTAGAAAAAGAAAAAATAAATATAAAAGAAAATATAAAAAAAGAAAATTCAGAAAAAATAAATTTATTAAATAATAAAATAAATGAATTAAAAAATAATAATAAAAATATTATTGAAAAATTTTCACAAGATAATTCTAAAAATAAAAAAATAAAATCTGATAAAAATAAATTAAATAATAAATTAATAAATAAATTAAATATTATTTTTGTTTTATTAATATTAATAAATATTTTACAATTTATTTTTATTAAAAATAATATTTTTAAATATATTTTTCTTCTTACAGTACCAATGTTTTTAATTTTTTATATTATTTTAATAAAAAAAGAAAATAAAAAAATAAAAATAAAAGAAAAAATAGAAAAAAATAATTTTGAAAAATTAAATTTAGAATTAATTAATTTAGAAAATGAAAAGAAATTATTAGAAAATAATTTAAATATTCTAAATGAAGAAATAAATAAATTTAAAAATGATTTTAATTTAAAAAATAATTTAGAAAAAGAAAAAATAAAAAATAAATATTTAAATAAAATAGAAAAAAATAAAATAAATAATTTAATTAATTTACAAGATATAAATTTAGAAAAAGAAAAAATACAAAAAGAAATAAATAATAAAAAATTAAGATTACATTCTTTAGAATTAGATAACAAAAATATAGAACCACAATTAGATAATTTATCAAAAATCGAAGAGGAACTGGTTGACAATAATAATAGAATGTTAACTTTAAAAAAATTAAACTTAAGTTTAGAATTAGCAAAAGAGGTTTTAAACCAAGCTTATGATAAAATGAAAAATTCAGTAACCCCTAAGTTTACAGAGAATTTATCTAATAATATTTCTAAGATTACAGACAATAAATATAATAAAGTTATGTTTAATGAAGAAGAAGGTCTAATAGTAGAATTAAAAAATGGAGATTATCTTCCTGTAAATAGATTTAGTATTGGAACTATAGACCAATTATATTTATCATTAAGACTTTCTATGATAGATGAACTATCAGAAGAAGTAGTTCCTATTTTATTGGACGAAGCTTTTGCTTTTTATGATGATAAAAGATTAGAAAATATTTTATTATATTTAAATAATGAATTTAGCAATAGGCAAGTTATTATTTTTAGCTGTACTGAAAGAGAAAAAAATATATTATCTAAGAATAAAATTAATTATAATTATATAGAAATTTAAGTAAAGCCATTTTTAGATGGCTTTTTACTTGTAAAAATAGTAAAATTGTAGTATAATATGAAAAGTATTTTTGAAAAGGAGAGTATTTATGTTTGAGAAGTTAGAAGCAGTAGAAAAAAGATATGAAGAATTAACAAAAATGATTAGTGACCCAGAAGTAATATCAAATCAATCAGAATGGCAAAAGTTAATGAAAGAACATGCAAGTATAGAAGATATAGTATTAAAATTTAGAGAATACAAAAAAGTAAAAGAGTCAATGGACGAAGCAAAAGAAATGATGGAAGACAAAGAATTAAAAGAATTAGCAGAAGCTGAGTACTATGATGATAAAGATAAACTACAAAAAATAGAAGAAGAATTAAAAATTCTTTTAATACCAAAAGATCCAGATGATGATAAAAACATTATATGTGAAATTAGAGCTGGTGCTGGTGGAGAAGAAGCAGCATTATTTGCAGGAACTTTATTTAGAATGTATACAATGTATGCAGAAAGAAAGCACTGGAAGATAGAAGTTTTAAATGAAAACGAAACTGGACTTGGTGGATATAAAGAAATAACATTTATGGTTACAGGAAAAGGTGTATATAGTAGATTAAAATTTGAAAGTGGTGTTCATAGAGTTCAAAGAGTGCCAGATACAGAAAGTAGTGGAAGAATACACACTTCAACAGCAACTGTTGCAGTACTTCCAGTTGTAGAAGATGTAGAAATAGAAATAAACCCTGCAGATATCAAGATGGAAGTTTTCCGTTCATCTGGTGCAGGAGGACAACATATTAACAAAACATCATCAGCAGTAAGACTTATACATGAACCAACAGGAATTGTTGTAGAATGTCAAACAGAAAGATCTCAATTCCAAAATAGAGATAATGCTATGAGAATGCTTAGAACAAAACTATATGAAATGGAAAAGCAAAAACAAGATAGTGAAATTTCAAGTGCAAGAAAATCACAAGTTGGTTCTGGAGATAGAAGTGAGAAAATAAGAACATATAATTATCCTCAAGGAAGAATTACAGACCATAGAATAGGTATGAGTATTTATCAAATGGAAAACTTTTTAAATGGAGATTTAGACGAAATGATTGATAATCTAATTGCAGCAGATAGAGCAGAAAGATTAAAAGGTGATGAAGACTAAATTTCTTAGAAAAACTATATAAAAATAAAACTCTTTGTAATAATTTTTTACTATGAAAATAAAATAGTAAAAAATATTATAAGGAGTTTTTTATTGTGAATGAAATTTTAAAAACAACATTGCTTGGATTATTTTTTGGCACATTTGGAACAACAATAGGGGGAATATTAGGAGTTGTTATAAGAAATAATTCAAATAAATTTTTAAGTTTTATACTATCATTTGCTTCAGGATTAATGATGTCTATAATATGTTTTGATTTAATACCGGAAGCCTTAGGGATTAGCAGTATATATCAGGTGGTCTTAGGGGTAATATTTGGGGTTATATCAATGATTTTTTGTGATGTTATAGTCCAAAAAAAGTTTAATAAAAAACAAAAACAATATAGCAGTAAAAACAACCTCTTAAAAACAGGAATAATTGTATCTATTGGATTGGCAATACATAATTTTCCAGAAGGTTTAGCAATAGGATCTGGATTTGAAGCATCATTAAGGCTAGGATTAGGGCTAGCAATAGCTATTTGCTTACATGATATACCAGAAGGAATATCAATGGCAGTACCTATGAAAAATGGGGGAATGAAAAAATCAAAAGTAATTTTCTATGTTATTTTATCTGGAATAACAACAGGAATAGGAGCATTTTTTGGAGCAATTATTGGTTCAATATCACAAGCTGTAATTGCAGTTTGCCTAAGTTTTGCAGCAGGAGCAATGCTTTATATAGTATCAGGAGAACTAATACCAGAATCAAATAATCTTTATAAAGGAAGAATGACTGCTGTTGGTAATATGATAGGGTTTATTATTGGAATTTTTGCAACGCAATTATAAAACATTGGGGACAGTACTCAATGTTTTTTAAATGCAAAAAAATGTTTGGAAAAACTTTCAAATTCTATTGACTTTTAATAGTAGAAATTATATAATGGCACAAGAAAAAAAGAATATTATAAAAACTAATTAATGCCGATGGAATAGGAGATAAAAATGCAAGAATTATTAGAAGGATTAAATGATAAACAATATGAAGCTGTAGTTAATACAGAAGGACCATGTTTGGTAATAGCTGGTGCTGGAAGTGGAAAAACAAAAGTATTAACACATAAAATTGCTTATTTAATAGGAGAAAAAAATGTGTTGCCTTGGAATATCTTGGCAATAACATTTACAAATAAAGCTGCAAATGAAATGAAAGAAAGAATTGCAAATTTAGTTGGAGATGTTGCAAAAGATATATGGATGGGAACATTCCATTCTATTTGTGTGCGTATATTAAGGAGATTTATTGACAGAATAGGTTTTGATTCTTCATTTATTATTTTTGATACAAGTGACCAAAGAACTTTAATAAAAGGTTGTATAAAAACAATAGGATTAGATGATAAAATGTTTACAGATAGAGCTGTATTATCAGAAATAAGTAATGCTAAAAATGAAATGCTAGAACCAGAACAATATACAGCAAGAGTTAATGGAGACTTTAGAAAAGAAAAAATTGCGTTAGTATACGAAATGTATCAAAAAAGATTAAGAGAAAATAATGCAATAGATTTTGATGATATAATAAATTATACAATAAAAATATTAATGGATAATCCAGATGTATTGGATTATTATGCAAATAAATTCCAATATGTTTTAGTAGATGAGTATCAAGATACTAATAAAGCACAATTTACATTAATAACATTACTTGCCTCAAGACATGGAAATATAACTGTTGTTGGAGATAATGACCAAGGAATATATAGCTTTAGAGGAGCAGATATTTCAAATATATTAAATTTTGAAAGAGATTTTCCTGGAACAAAAATAATTAAATTAGAGCAAAATTATAGATGCACAGGAAATATATTAAAAGCTGCAAATGCTGTTATAAAAAATAATGAAGTTAAATATAAAAAACAATTATGGACAGAAAATGAAACAGGAAATTTACCAAAAGTTTATTCTGCTAGTAATGAATATGATGAAGGAACATATATTGCTAATCAAATTGAACATTTAAAAAGGGAAGAATATTATAAATATTCAGATTTTGCAATTCTTTATAGAATGAATACACAGTCAAGAGCAATAGAGGAAATTTTAAGAAGAGAGAGTATTCCATATAAGATAATAGGTGGTTTAAAATTCTATGAAAGAAAAGAAATTAAAGATATTATCTCATATTTAAGATTAATACAAAATCCATCAGATAATTTAAGTTTAAAAAGAATTATTAATGAACCTAAAAGAGGAATAGGAAAAACAAGTTTAGATAATATTGAAAAAATAGCAGAAGATAGCAATGTTTCTATGTATGAAGTTATTAAAAATGCAGATCAATATGGATTAAATAGAGTATTTTTAAATTCTAGAGAATTTGTTAATACTATAGAAGAATTAAAAAATAAAAAAGATGAAATGACAATTTCAGATTTAATAAAAGAAACTTTAAAAAAATCTGGATATACAAAAGCATTAGAAAATGAAAATACTATTGAAGCAGAAAATAGAATAGAAAACCTAGACGAATTTTTAACTGTTGCTATTGAATTTGAAGAAGAATCAGCAGACAATAAGCTAAGTGACTTTTTAGAAGGAATAACATTGTCAAGTGATATAGATGATATGGAAGATACTGAAGATACAGTTACATTAATGACTTTGCATAGTGCTAAAGGACTAGAATTTCCAGTTGTATTTTTAGTAGGTATGGAAGAAGGTATTTTTCCTGGTTATAAATCTATTTCAGAACCAAAAGAACTTGAAGAGGAAAGAAGATTATGCTATGTTGGAATAACAAGAGCAAAACAAAATCTATTTTTAACATGTAGTAAACAAAGAACAATATTTGGATCTACAAGTTGTAATCCTGTTTCTAGATTTTTGAAAGAAATACCACAAGATTTATTAGACGGATATCAAGAAGCATTTGAACAAAGTGATGAAGGTAATAAATTTGCAGATTCAAAATATAGTTGGACTTATGGAAGTAAAGATAATGGAAATATTAAGACTTATAAAATTGATAAAAAAGAGCCAATTGCTGCGGCTGCTTCTGTTGGAGGATTTGCATTTAAAACAGCAGAGAATTTCTTAAATTCTCTAAATAAGAAAAGTTCAAGTAAACAAGTTGATTTATCAGAATATAAATCTGGAGTTAGAATTTTTCATAAAAGATTTGGAGAAGGAACAATTGAAGTTGTTGAGCCTGAAGGCGATGATTTAAAAGTAGACATAAATTTTGATAAAGTTGGACATAAGAGATTAATGGCAAAATATGCTAATTTAGAAATTATAGATTAAAATTAAAGAGTTTTGTGTTTTTAAAGCAAAACTCTTTAATTTTTTTGAATAAAAATAATTTTTTTACAAATAATAATAAAAGAGTATTGCAAAGAAAGGAATGATAAAAATGGCAGACTTAAATCAAATTGAATTACAACATTTAAGACATTTAATAGGAGCACATGAAACTGTATATCAAAAATTAAATACTTATTCAGCACAAGCCGTTGACCCACAAATAAAGCAAATTTTTACTAAATCAGCTCAAGATGCATTAAATACAAAACAAAAATTAATGTCTTTTTTAAATAATTAATAAGGGAGGAATAAGTTGATGGATGAGAAAACAATGGTAAATGATATTTTAGCAGGAGTTAAATCAGATTTAACAGCATATCAAACAGCAATATCAGAATCAGAAAATATGATGCTAAGACAAACATTCCAACAAATAAGAAATAGTGATGAAAGTTTTCAATTCGAGTTATTTAAAATAGCTCAAAGTAAAGGATACTATAAACCAGCTCAAAAAGCTACAAATACAGAAATAGAAACTGTAAAAACAGAATTACAACAATAATAAAAAACACTAATATATTTTTATATTAGTGTTTTTAAAATTTGGAGAAAAATAAAATAAACAAAAGATTAAAAGAAAAAAACAAAAAAAACTTACGGAAATTAAGATAAGTAAATATTGCAAAAAAATACAAAATAAAATATTATATGGTCATAATGTATAAGGAGAAGTAGAATGTTTAAAAAAATATTAGTACATACAAGAAGATCAGTTAAATTAATAGTATTAATTTCAATGGCATTATTACTTATAATTGGTATTGTTGCAAGCTTTTATAAAATAAGTTATAGTGTAACAATAAATGGAGAATTAGTAGGATATACAGATAATAAAAGTAAATTGCAAGCAAAAATAAATGATTATACAGAAAATGGAGAAGCTAAAAATACAGCATATGTGCAAGTAGATAGCTTACCAGAATATAAGCTATGTTTGCTAAAGAGAAATGTAAAATCAAATGATGACCAAATTTTTGAAACTATTAAATCAGACGGAGTAACTTATTATAGATATTATGCAATACTTGACAATGAAGAAGAAAAAATATATGTATCAAGTTTTTCAGATGCAGAAAGTGTAGTTAATAGTTTAAAAGAAAAAAATAGTTCTAATATAGAAACTATGACAATAGCTGAGAAGTATGATACAGAGATGCAAGATATTACATCTGTTGAAGATGCTGTATCTAAATTATATACGGAATCACCAAAAATTACAGTTGCCTCAAAAAATAGTAATAAATCAAAAACAGTAAAAGTTGCTTCAGCCGGGACAGTAAATACGGCAACAACAATTTCTGGAGGAAAAGTAAATTTAGGAATTTCATTAATAAAACCAGTTTCTGGAATGATATCATCTAGATTTGGAGCTGTAAGTAGAATTAGAAGTTCGTCACATACAGGACTTGATATAGCAACATCAATAGGAACACCAGTTGCTGCAGCAGCTTCTGGAACAGTTACGTTTGCAGGTTGGAAGGGATCTTATGGAAATTTATTAGTAATAACACATAGTAATGGAGTGCAAACATATTATGGACATTGTAGTAAGCTATATGCATCCAACGGAGATAAAATTTCACAAGGTCAAACAATTGCAGCTGTCGGTTCAACTGGAAATTCAACTGGACCACATTTACATTTTGAAATAAGAGTTAATGGTGTAGCATATAATCCACAAAATTATTTATACTAGAAAAAACAATCCACATTTTTTTAAAAAATGTGGATTATTTTTATGTATTTTATGTAGAAAAATATTTTATGCCAATATTTAGTGCATTGTTTTTTATAATAATTTTACCATGTTCTTTTAATTTGGCTTCAAAATTTTTTGAATAAAAGATTTGTCTAGAAAATTCTAAGATATAAGAGTAAAATAATTTGTAATTTTTATGTGATGCATTTAATTTACTAATTAATAAATAAATTTTATTATTATATAAATATAATATAGCAGATTTATAAAGTCTTTTTGTTTGTAAGTTTCCTACAGAATTACAAAAATTACAAAAATCATCAAAATTACTAAATTTAAAAAAATTTACATAATTGTCAGTGGGTGAATTTTTCCTTTTTACAGATAGGTATTTTTTCTTATTATTAGATACATTATACCTAGTTATTGTAAATATAAAAATATCATCAGAAGATGAAAAGGTTTCTATTAGTAGCTTACATCCATCTATATTAAAATCCAATTCTTGTTTTGCTTTTTCTAAAATATCTAGTAATAAATCTTGTGAATCAACAGATGTTTGAACAAGCTCTTCTAAATTTACATTTTTATTTTTTATATCTTCTTGTTTAATTATTGCTCTAATTTTGTTTTCTGTTAATTTTTCTATTTTCATTAAAATACCTCCAGTAACTATTAATTATATTATACTACTATTACTATTATATTTAAAGCTACAATTTTTGGTAATTAATAATGATAAATTTATTAAAATTACTTGAAAAAAATGACAAATCAATATATAATATCTGTGTTACAAAATTTACATATCCGTAAGGATAGAAGGAAAAATGGAGGGTAATAAATGGCTACAAGAGAAAAAAATATATGGATATTATTAGTATTTTTACTAGCAGGATTAGTAGTAGGGGGATTACTTGGAAAGTTAGCATCAAATATACCATGGTTATGGTGGTTATCTTTTGAGGAAGAATTTGGTCTATCAAATCCATTAGTATTAGATTTAAATGTGTTAAAATTAACATTTGGATTAATGCTAAAAATAAATGTTGCAAGTATTATTGGAATGGTATTAGCAGTATTTATATATAAGAAAGTTTAAAAGTGGGACAAGTTAAATAGAAAGGAAGATTTAATTTGTCACTTAAAATAAAAGAATTACCAGAAGCAGAAAGACCATATGAAAAGTTAGAACTATATGGAGAAAAAGTGCTATCTAATTCTGAATTGATAGCAATTATAATAAAATCAGGAACAAAAGAAGAAACTTCAGTTCAAATTGCACAGAAAATTCTTAATTTAAATAATGATCCACAAATGGGTGAACTGAATTTTTTAAAGAGTATGAGTTTACAAGAACTTATGCAAGTAAAAGGTGTTGGAAGAGTTAAGGCAATACAAATAAAGGCAATTTGTGAATTAGCTGTTAGAATGTCAAAACCAACTAACTATAGAAAAATACAAATTAAGAATACTAGTCAATTAGCTAATATGGTACTAGAAGAAATGAGATTTGAAAAAAGAGAAATTGTAAAGTTATTTTTATTAAATTCAAAAAATGAAATACTAAAAATAGTTGATATTGCTCTAGGAGGGACTAATTTTGCAAATGTAAGTATTAAAGAAATTATATATGAGGCAGTAAAAATTAAGGCACCCAGAATAATTTTGGTTCATAACCATCCAACAGGTGATGCAACACCAAGTAAAATGGATATAAATTTTACAGATAAGATATTTAGTGCAGCAAAATTATTTGATATAGAGTTATTAGATCATATAGTTATTGGAAATAATGATTTTAAAAGTGTCTTTTTAGAAACTGAAAAATTAGTTAAAAATATGAAAAAAGGATGTTAGATTATTAAGAAAGGGATTGAAATTATGAAATTATTTACATTTGGGTCAAAAGATATTGGAATTGATTTAGGTACAGCCAATCTTTTAGTTACATTAAAAGGAAAAGGAATTATATTAAAAGAACCTTCTGTTGTTGCTATAGATAGAAAAACAGGAAATATAGTTGCAACAGGAAATGAAGCTAAGGAGATGTTAGGAAGAACACCAGAACAAATAAAAGCTGTTAGACCATTAAAAGATGGAGTTATTGCAGATTTTACAGCAACACAATTAATGCTAAAAAATATTATAGAAAAAGTAGAAAAAAGATATAGCATAGGAAGACCAAGAGTTGTAGTTGGTGTTCCTTCAGGAATTACAGAAGTAGAAGAAAGAGCTGTAGAAGAATCTGTTATGCAAGCAGGTGCAAAAGAAGTTTATTTAATTGAAGAACCAATGGCTGCTGCAATAGGAGCTTCATTAGATGTATCAGAACCAAGTGGAAGTATTATAGTAGATATAGGTGGAGGAACAACAGAAGTTGCTGTTATTTCTTTAGGCGGAATTGTTATAAGTCATTCTTTAAGAGTTGCAGGAGATGAACTTGATGAAGATATTGTAAACTATGTAAAAAGAGAAATGAATTTAGCTATAGGGGAAACAACAGCAGAACAAATAAAAATACAAATAGGTTGTGCTATGCCACTTATGTCAGAAATGTCAATGGAAGTAAGAGGAAGAGATTTAACAGATGGTCTTCCTAGAAACGAAAAAATAAACTCTGCACAAGTAGAAGAGGCAATGAAAGAGTCAATATCAAAAATTATAGATGTTGTAAAATCAACTCTTGAAAAAACTCCACCAGAATTATCATCAGATATTATGGAAAAAGGAATAGTTCTTGCAGGAGGAGGAGCTCTTATAAAAAATTTAGATAAGTTGTTAAGTATAGAAACAGGAATGCCAGTATATATAGCAGATGAACCATTAGACTGCGTAGTAAGAGGTACTGGAAAAACATTGGAAGATTTAGAAAGATTGAAAACAGTATTATTAAATGCTAGAAAAAGAAGATAGATTTTAATAAAAAGGAGTAGATGTTATGTATAGAAATAAAAAAACAGGATTACTAGGAATTATAATAACAATAATATTTTTAATTTTAGTAGTTATATTTTCTAATACTGAATCAAATACTTCTTTTTTTGAGAGTTTTGCAAATAAATTAGTTATGCCAGTACAAAATGGTTTAACATATTTAAAAAACAAAATTAGCGGTAATTCAACTTTTTTTACAGATATTAATAATCTAAAAAATGAAAATAAAGAACTAAAAGATAAAAATAGTGAATTAGAACAATCATTAAGAGAATTAGAAAATATTAAATCAGAAAATGAAACATTAAAAGAATATTTAAATTTAACAGAAAAATATGGAGAGTATAAAACAATACCAGGATATGTCATAGATAAGGATATTAGTAATTATTCAAAAACAATAATTATAAATATAGGAAAAAAAGATGGCGTAGAAAAAAATATGACAGTTATTGCAGATGAAGGATTAGTTGGACATGTTGTATCAGTTACAGATTCAACTGCAAAGGTAAGAACAATAATAGATACTTCAAGCTCTATAAGTTCTATTATGAGCACAAATAAAGATAGTATTGTATGTAAAGGTACTTTAGATAGTAATTCAGAAATAAAAGCAATGTATATAGCAACAGATGCTAATATAGTACAAGGAGATAGTGTTGAAACTTCAGGGCTAGGTGGAATTTATCCAAAAGGAATACACATAGGAACAGTAAAAAACATAATTTCAACAAAAAATATTACAGATAGATATGCAATGATAGAAACAGCAGTTAATTTTAATAAATTAAATACTGTGTTAGTAATAAAAAATAATTAAAAGAGGTGAACTAATTGAAAAAATTATTAATAAATATGGTCTTGATTTTAATAGCTTTTGTAATATATTTTTTGCAATCTAATTTTTTCAGTTGGTTTACTATTGCAGGAGTTAAACCAAATCTTTTTGTTATATATATATTATTTATAGGATTATTTGGAAGTAGAACAATGGGAACAGTTTATGGTGCTGTTATTGGAATTATATTAGATTGTTTGTTTCACGAAAAGGTAGGAGCAAATATAATAGGATTAACATTAATAGGATTTTTAGCTACAATATTTGATAAAAACTTTTCAAAAGATAGTAGAATGACAACTATGTTTATGGTATTTGGCTCAACAGTTCTTTTTGAAATAATAGTATATTTTATGAATTATATTTTATATTCAACAAATATAGAAATATTGTATTTTATTAAAATTCTTATTGCAGAAGTTTTATATAATATTTTAATAACAATTATAATATATCCATTAATTCAAAAATTTGGATATATTATAGAAAACGAATACAAAGGAAATAGAATTTTAACTAGATATTTTTAAAGGAAGGTGAAAAATTGGCTAAAGGAATTAATAAAAGAAGCATTAATTTTAGATATAATTTAATGACAATAGTTACATATATTATTGGAATTATTTTGATAATACAATTGTTTAACCTTCAAATTATACATGGAGCGGAATATAGGGAAGAGTCTAATACAAGATTAACAAGAGAAAGTACACTAAAAGCGTCAAGAGGAGAAATATTAGATAAATCTGGAAATGTTTTAGTATCTTCTAGTCAAAAATTTAATCTAGAATTATATAAAAGTAAAATAACAACAAAAGATTTGAATAGTACAATATTAAAAATTGTAAATGTATTACAAAAATATAGTGTTAGCTATACAGATTCTTTTCCTATTAATATAAATCCATTTGAATTTAAAATTTCTGAGGATAGTTTGAAAAATTGGAAGAAGAATAATAATATAAATGAGAATTTAACTGCAGAAGAAACTTTTTATAAATATAAAGAAAAATATAAAATAGAAAATGATAATATAGAGGATATAAGAAAAATAATTGCTATAAGATATGCAATAGAAAAGGATGGTTATAGTAGTATAAAATCTCTTACTATAGCAAAAGATATACCAAGAGAAGCGGTTGCAGAATTTAGTGAAAATTCAGATGAATTTCCTGGTATAAATATTAGTGTTCAACCTGTAAGAGAATATACTCAAGGAACATTAGCTTCTCATATTCTAGGATATGCCTCAAAAATAAAGGATACAGAATATGAAAGTAGGAAAGATACATATACACAAAATGATATTATTGGAAAAACAGGAATAGAATCTGTTTTTGAAGAATATTTAAAAGGAAAAGATGGAACAAAGCAAATAGATATGGCTGTAGATGGAACAACAACTGCAGAAGTTGTTGAAAATGAAGCAGTTGCTGGTTCAAATGTTGTTCTTACAATAGATTCAAAACTTCAAAAAGTAACTGAGGATGCTTTATCTGCAAATATAGAAAAAATAAAGAATGGTGGATTTGGAAAAGTATATAATGCAACAGGAGGAGCTTGTGTTGTTATGAATGTTAAAACAGGAGAAGTTTTAGCAATGGCAAGTTATCCTAATTATAATCCACAATCATTTGCAAATGGAATAAGTTCAGAAGAATGGAATGGATATTTACAAAATAAATCACATCCATTGTTAAATAAGTGTATTCAAAGTGCCTATGCACCAGGTTCTACTTTTAAAATGGTTACAGCAGTAGCAGGATTAGAGTCAGGAAGCATAACATTGAATGATAAGATTAATGATGTGGGACAATATAAAAAATATGGAGCAACATGGGATTGTTGGTATTATACAGATTATCATAGAGGACATGGATATTTAAATGTAATAGGTGCAATTGAAAAATCTTGTAACTATTTCTTTTATGAAACTGCTGATAGGATGGGAATTGATAATTTAGATAAATATGCTAAATATTTTGGATTAGGAACAAAAACAGGAATAGAATTACCAGAAGAGACATCTGGAACTTTAGCAAGTAGAGAATATGTATCATCAATTAATCAAAACTGGAATCCAGGAGATACTTTAAATGCTGCAATAGGACAAGGTTATAATAGATTTACTCCTTTACAAATGGCAAAATATATAAGTATGATTGCAAATGGAGGAAATAAAATAGATGTTAATATAGTAAAATCTATTCAAAATGCAGATGGAACAGAAGTACCAAAAGAAGAAATAAAGAAATTTGTTAATAATAAATTAGGAATAAATGAAGATGAACAAACAGAAGATATTACCTTAAATAGTACATATGTAAATGCTGTCAAAGAAGGTATGAAATCTGTTACAACTGATGAATCAGGAACAGCTTATGTTAGATTTAAAAACTTTAACATAGAAGTAGGTGGAAAAACAGGATCTGCAGAGGCAGGAAAAGATGCAAATGGCAATGATTTAGTAAATGCATGGTTTGCAGGATTTGCACCATATGATGACCCAGAAATAGCAGTAGTTGTTATGGTTGAAAATGGTGGACATGGTAATTATACAGCAGAAGCGGTAAGAGATATTATGGCAGAATATTTTGGTATGAATACTCAAAATGTTACTGAAGATATGACTGCAACAGCATATACTGAAGGTTTGAGATAATTTAGGAAAGGTTAGGATGTAAAAATGAGTAATTGTGTAAGTATAAATTTAAAGAAGAATGAGATTATAATTAAAATTGCTGAAAATGCAGAACAAAAAGATATAGTTTCTTCATTAAGAAAAAAATTAACTGAACTAAAGAAATTATACCAAGATGAAAAAACTCCTATACGAGTAGTTGGAAAAGTTTTAAAGAATAAAGAAATAGATGAAATACAAGATATAATAAAAGAAAAAATTGATGTAGATATAGATTTTGATATGCCTAAATCTTTAGGACTTTCTAGTATTACTAGAACCTTTAAACGAGAAGTAGATATATCTGAAACAAAATTTCATAGAGGTTCATTAAGATCAGGACAAAGACTTGAAACAGAAGGAAGCGTTGTTATAATAGGAGATGTAAATTCGGGAGCAGAAGTAATTGCATCAGATAATATAGTTATTTTAGGTACTTTAAGAGGTTTAGCACATGCCGGTGCAAAGGGTAATAAAACTGCAATAATTGCTGCAGGAAAATTAGATACTGTGCAATTAAGAATATCAAATATAGTAAAAGAAATTAATAGAGATGAAGAGCCTGTTCATAAATTAGCATATGTTAGTGTTGTTGATGAAAAAATAATAATAGAGTAAATTACGAAAATAATAATAAAAATAAAATAATATATAACATTTCGTCTTTTACTTCTTCTTGATATAGAAAGAAAAGCAAACATAAAATGATAATATCATCTAAGTATAACTTTATTCCGAATATTTCAAATAAAGCTTGTTCGGAGTTGAAAGATGAAGAATTATGTCTAGTATTATTAGATTTTTGAGAATCTATAATACTAGCATTTTTATTTTCATCTTTTATTTTTCTATTATAATAATTATAGTAATTGTTATAATATTCATAATTATAAGGAAAACCAGAATATGGAAAGTTAAACATTATTATTCTCCTTGTTTATTATTATTATTTTTCATTATTTCCGCAATTTTACTAACATTTAGTAAATTCATATAATTGTCTAATTTATTTTTTTTACCATCTCTTAGATAAGGTTTTAAAGAATTTAGTAAGTTTACTCTAGGGTCATTTTTTGAATTACCCATTTTATTTATGGCTGAAGACATCTTCATAATTGTGTTTATATCAATATTACTGTTATTTATGCTTGATGTTTGTTCAGAAGTATTTTCTTCGTTATTATTTTTTTGCTCAGTGTTGGCATTAGAGCTTGAGAACATTTTAGAAAAGTTTTGTATCATTTCTGGAGATATCTGAGATATAGCATCTGAAATGTTACCATTATCAATCATATTTTTAATATTTTCCATTGCTTTTTCATCAAAATTCATATTATCCAATATAATCCCCTCCTATATATAATATATTATAAATATATGTATTATAATAAATATTATATTAAATTTTTTAATAATTGTTACAGAATCAAAGATTTACATAAGATATAGACAAAAATATCAACAAATTACAAAAAATGTAACAAAAAGTAATAAAAAATCTTGAAAAAAAGCTTTTTTCGAGGTATAATATATTATAGATGTATTATGTAAAAAAATTATAAATTAATACTACAAAAGTTTTATATAAAATATTATATGTATATAGGAGGAATATTCAATGAAAGAAATTTTAAAAAGAAGTATAGCAATATTTGTGATAATGTTAATGCTTATTAACAGTTCATTACTTTTGGTTGTTTCAAG
>CAKOUO010000010.1 GCA_934120645.1 uncultured Clostridia bacterium | reverse complement strand
TCTTCACCAGATTTAGAAAAAGAATTAGGTGAACTAAAAACAGAATTATTTAAATTAAAATTTAGTTTAGCTACAAATGGATTAGATAATCCAATGAAAATAAAAGAAGTAAAAAAAGATATAGCTAAAATAAATACTGTATTAACAGAAAGAAAAATAGCAGAAGCAAAAGCTTAGAGATTTGGCAGACAAAAATTTTTCAGATTTTTGGATGACGATGAACGAGCAAAGCGAGTGATTTGTAAATTTAGATTTTAAAAAATTAAATTTATGATGAATGAACGAAGTAAGTGAAAGGGAGGATTCATAAATGGAGGAAAGAAATCTTCGTAAAACTATGATAGGAACTGTTACATCTAATAAAATGGACAAAACAGTTGTAGTAGCAGTTGAAACAAGTGTAAGACATGATGTATATGGAAAAACAGTAAAAAGAACATATAAATTAAAAGCACATGACGAAGAAAATGCTTGCCAAATTGGTGACAAAGTTAAAGTCATGGAAACAAGACCACTTTCTAAAGATAAAAGATGGAGAGTAGTTGAAATTGTTGAAAAAGCAATTATAAAATAAATAAAGGAGGAACACAGGTAATGATACAACAACAAACAATATTAAAAGTAGCAGACAACACAGGTGCAAAAGAAATTATGTGTATTAGATGTTTAGGTGGATCATACAGAAAAACATCTAACATAGGTGATGTAATAGTTGCTTCAGTTAAATCAGCAACACCAGGTGGCGTTGTTAAAAAAGGTGATGTTGTAAAAGCTGTTATAGTAAGATCTAAAAAAGGATTAAGAAGACAAGATGGTTCATATATAAAATTTGATGAAAATGCAGCTGTAATAATAAAAGAAGATGGAACACCAAGAGGTACACGTATCTTTGGGCCAGTTGCAAGAGAATTAAGAGAAAAAGATTACATGAAAATATTATCTTTAGCTCCAGAAGTACTATAAGAGGTTAACAAAAATGTTTAATAAACATTTAAGCTTTATAGATTTAAATATTAAGAAATATAAAGAGAAGAAGGGAGGCAATCTCTAATGAGAATAAAAAAAGGTGACACTGTTCAAGTTTTATCAGGAAATGATAAAGGAAAAACAGGAGAAGTTTTAGAAGTATTACCAAAAGCCGATAAAATCGTTGTAAAAGAAGTTAATATTAGAAAAAAACATGTTAAACCAAGAAAACAAGGAGAAGAAGGCGGAATTATATCAGTTGAATGCGCTATACCAAGTTCAAAAGTAAATGTAGTATGTTCTAAATGTGGAAAAGCTACTAAAGTTGGATATAGTGAAGAAAAAGGTGAAAAAATTCGTGTTTGCAAAAAATGCGGTGCAAAATTAAAATAAAAAGATTTGGCAGACAAAATTTTGAAAAAATTTTGAATGACGATGAACGAACAAAGTGAGTGAAAGGAGGATTTATAAAAAATGGAAAAATTAAGAGAGCAATATGAAAAAGAAGTAATCCCAGCATTAATGAAAAAGTTTAATTATAAATCAGTTATGCAAGTTCCAAAACTTGATAAAATAGTAATCAATATAGGATTAGGAGATGTAAAAGAAAATCCTAAATCATTAGAAAATGCAATGAACGATTTAATGCAAATTACAGGTCAAAGACCAATAGTAACAAAAGCAAGAAAATCAATTGCTGCGTTTAAATTAAGAGAAGGTGTAAATGTAGGTTGCAAAGTAACATTAAGAGCAGATAAAATGTATGATTTTGCATACAAACTATTTAATGTAGCACTTCCAAGAGTTAGAGATTTTAGAGGAGTTTCAGCAAATTCTTTTGACGGTAGAGGAAATTACTCTATGGGTATAAAAGAACAATTAATATTCCCAGAAATCGAATATGATAAAGTTGATAAATTAAGAGGTATGGATATCATATTTGTAACAACAGCTAATTCAGACGAAGAAGCAAAAGAATTATTAAAACTTATGGGAATGCCTTTTAAAAATTAGAAGTCAAGGAGGAAATGAAAAACTATGGCTAAAAAATCAATGAAAGTAAAACAAGCTAGACCACAAAAATACAGCACAAGAGAATACAACAGATGTAAAATATGTGGAAGACCACATGCATATATCAGAAAATATGGTATTTGCCGTGTATGTTTTAGAGAATTAGCTCATAAAGGAGAAATACCAGGTGTTAAGAAGGCAAGCTGGTAAAATAAAGAAGAAAAGGAGGAAAATGAGTTGAATACTACAGATCCAATTGCAGATATGTTAACAAGAATTAGAAATGCAAACACTTCTAAACATAAAACAGTAGATGTACCTGCATCAAATATGAAATTAGGAATAGCTGAAATATTATTCAAAGAAGGATATATTAAAGCTTTTGAAGAAATAAAAGATGAAAATCAAGGAACAATAAGAATTACTCTTAAATATGACGAAAAAGGAAATAGAGTAATTGATGGATTAAAAAGAATTAGTAAACCAGGATTAAGAGTTTATGCATCTAGAGAAGAATTACCTAAAGTATTAAATGGTTTAGGAATTGCTATAATCTCAACATCTAAAGGTTTAAAAACAGATAAAGAAGCAAGAGAATTAGGTGTAGGTGGAGAAGTATTAGCATATGTATGGTAATAAATCCATTAAAAAGGCGAAAGCTATAAAATGACATCATTCAAAAAAGGAGGAATAAAAAATGTCAAGAATAGGAAATAAACCTATAACAGTTCCAGATGGTGTAGATGTAACAATAGACGGACATAAAATTACAGTAAAAGGACCAAAAGGAACATTAGAAAGAGAAATACATAAAAACATTTCTTTAGAAAAAAATGATAATGTAATTAAAGTTATTAGAAAAAATGATGAACCAGCTAACAAAAGTTTACATGGTTTAACAAGAACTTTAATTAATAATATGATAATTGGTGTAACACATGAATACACTAAAGAATTACAAATAAATGGTGTAGGATACAGAGTTGCAAAACAAGGTACTGGTTTAAACTTAACTTTAGGATATTCACATCCAGTAATTTTTGAAGCACCAGAAGGAATAACTTTTGATGTACCAAATCCTAATACTATTATAGTAAGAGGTATTGATAAAGAATTAGTAGGTCAAACAGCAGCTGTTGTAAGATCTAAGAGACCACCAGAAGTATATAGAGGTAAAGGTATTAAATATGCTGATGAAGTTATTAGACGTAAAGAAGGTAAAACTGGTAAATAGAAATTAAGCTGAACAATGTAATTTGGAAGATAAAATTTTGAAAAAATTTTAGATGAAGATGAATGAGTGAAGCGAATGAAAGGAGAATAAAAATGGTTAAGAAAACAGATAGAAAAATGGAAAGAACAAGAAGACATTTAAGAGTAAGAACTAAAATATCTGGTACAGCAGAAAGACCAAGATTATGTGTATATAGAAGTAATACAAACTTATATGTGCAAATAATAGATGATGTTGCTGGAAAAACTTTAGTTAGTTGTTCAACATTAGATAAAGATATCAAAACAAAGCACTCAAATAAAGAAGCTGCTAAAGAAGTTGGAACAATGATTGCTAAAAAAGCAGCAGAAAAAAATATTAAAACTGTAGTTTTTGATCGTGGTGGATATATCTATCATGGAGTTGTAAAAGAATTAGCAGAAGCTGCAAGAGAAGGCGGATTAGTATTTTAAAAAAACAAAATAGGTAAAAAGCTTTGTAAAATAAAAATTTTAAATTTTGTAATGAGCGAAGCGAAAGGAGGAAATAAAAACCAATGGAAGAAAAAAGCGAATTAAAAGAAAAAGTAGTTGCTATAAACAGAGTTGCTAAAGTTGTAAAAGGTGGTAGAACTTTTAGATTTAGTGCAGTAGTTGTAGTAGGTGACGAAAATGGACATATTGGTGTTGGAAATGGTAAAGCTGCAGAAGTTCCAGATGCAATAAAAAAAGCTATACAAGAAGCTAAAAAGAATTTAGTAGAAGTACCAATAGTTGATACAACAGTACCACATGAATATGTTGGAAAATTTGGTAGTGCTAAAGTAATGTTAAAACCAGCAGCAGTTGGTACTGGAGTTATAGCAGGAGGTAGTGTTAGACCAGTATTAGAATTAGCAGGTTACAAAAATATAAGAACAAAAGTTATTGGAACAAATAATCCAAGAAACGTTGTTTATGCTACAATCGAAGGTTTAAAATCAATGCAAACATTAGAACAAGTAGCTAAAAAAAGAGGTAAAAAAGTAGAAGATATATTATAAAATAAAGGTGATTATATATTTAAGATATATAATAAATCACCTGTCATAAAAAGAGGAGGTGCAAGCAAAAATGAAATTAGGAGAATTAAAACCAGCTGAAGGAAGAGTTTCAAGAAGAAGAGTAGGACGTGGAATTGGTTCAGGACTTGGAAAAACATCAGGAAGAGGACATAAAGGACAAAAAGCAAGATCTGGCGGCGGAGTAAGAAGAGGTTTTGAAGGTGGTCAAACACCATTATATAGAAGATTACCAAAAAGAGGATTTACTAATATTAATGCTAAAGAATATACAGAAGTAACATTAACAATGTTAAATAAATCAACAGTTACAGATGTTACAGCAGAAACTTTAATAGCAGATAGAATTATAAGTAAAGCTAATGATGGAATCGTAATTTTAGCAACAGGAACTTTAGACAAAAAATTAAATGTTAAAGCAACAAGATTTACTGCAAAAGCAAAAGAAAAAATTGAAGCTTTAGGCGGAAAGGCTGAGGTGATTTAATTGTTTAAAACTATAAAAAATGCATTTAAGACACCAGATGTAAGAAAAAGAGTATTATATACACTATTATTAATAGTAATTTTTAGATTAGGATGTTATATAACTGTACCAGGAGTTAACAGTATAACATTAAATGAAGCAATGGCTTCAAATTCAGGAATAGCAGGATTAATAGATATAATTTCAGGAGGAGCATTTTCTAGATTTTCTGTTTTTGCTATGTCAATAACTCCTTATATTACTGCCTCAATTGTTATACAATTGTTAGCAATGATAATACCATCTTTAGAGAGATTAACTAAAGAAGGTGGAGAAGAAGGAAGAAAAAAAGTAAACAGATATACAAAATTATTAACTGTAGTTTTAGCTTTAGTTGAAGCTATAGGAATATTTATATCTTATAAATCTTCTGGAATATTTGTAAATACAAATTTTGCTACTGCTGCAATGGTAGTAACAGGATTAGTAGCAGGAACATCAATATTAATGTGGCTTGGAGATGAAATAACAAGTAAAGGAATAGGAAATGGAATTTCAGTTATTATCTTTGTTGGTATTATTTCAGGTTTACCAAGTTTTATAACAACACTTTGGAAATTAATAATGACAGAATCTGGATTTAGTACTACTGGATTATTAACTGCAATAGCAATAATAATCGGTGCTATTATATTAGTTGCTGCTGTTGTATTTGTTCAACAAGCAGAAAGAAGAGTACCTGTTCAATATTCTAAAAAAGTAGTTGGAAGAAAAATGGTTGGAGCACAAAGCACACATATACCATTAAAACTTGTAATGGCAGGAGTTATGCCAATAATATTTGCATCATCATTCTTAACATTTCCAGCAATGATAATTCAAATATTTGTAAGAGATATAGAAACAAAAACTGGATTTTTAGCAGGATTATATAAATTTTCAATAGCTACATCAACTTCAAGTGTAGGTATTGGATATGCAATAGCTAATGCGATAGTATATTTGCTATTAATAATGGCATTTACATTTTTCTATACATATGCTACATTCAATCCAGCTGAAATATCAAATAATATAAAGAAAAATGGTGGATTTATACCAGGTATAAGAGCTGGTAAACCAACAACAGATTATTTATCATCAATCATATCTAAACTTACATGGTTTGGAGGCTTTTTCTTAGCAGTAATTGCAATTTTACCAATGCTACTAAGATTTACAAGCTTAAATATTGCATTTGGTGGTACATCAATATTAATCGTTGTAGGTGTCGCATTAGAAACAATACAACAATTAGAATCACAATTAGTAATGAGACATTATAAAGGATTCTTAGAATAATATAGTTATAGAAATTTTATTCTATAACTTGTAAATTGTGGGGAGATAGTATTTTATACTATCACCCTATAATGATTTTTATAATGTTTACTAAATATGAAAAAATATTAGTAAATATTATAAAGATTATTAATATAATCTAATTTATATAAGAAGAGAGGCTTTGCAATGATAATTATAATGTTAGGAGCACCTGGAACAGGAAAAGGTACTGTCGCAGGTATATTACAAGAAAAATTAGGAATTAAACAAGTTTCAACAGGAGATATTTTTAGAAAAAACATAAAAGAAGGAACTGAACTTGGAAAAATAGCTGAAGGATATATATCAAAAGGAAAATTAGTTCCAGATGAAGTAACAATAAAAATTATAGAAGATAGACTAAATGATAAAGATGTTGAAAATGGAATGATACTAGATGGATTTCCAAGAACAGTAAGACAAGCAGAAGAATTAGATAAAATGTTACAAAAAAGAGGAAAAAAAGTAGATAAAGTATTTAATTTAACAACACCAGAGGAAGAAATAATAGAAAGAATTGTAAATAGAAGAGTTTGTTCAAACCAAGAATGCAAAACAATATATAATATTGTATTAAATCCACCAAAACAAGAAGGTATATGTGATAAATGTGGATCAAAATTAATAATAAGAAAAGATGATAATGAAGAAACAGTAAGAGAAAGATTAAAAAATTATTTTGAACAAACAGCACCATTAGTTGATTACTATACAAACAAAGGAAATTTAATAACTGAAATAGTAAGTAAATCAGTAAATAAATTAGGTAAAGATGTAGCAGAAGATATTACAAAACAGTTAGGACAAGATTAAAGTATAATGCAAAAAATGTCAAAATTGTATAAAGGAGACGACTAAAATGGTAACAATAAAATCAAAAAAAGAAATAGAATTGATGAAACAAGTATGTAAAGTTGTTGCATTAACTTATGATGAGTTAGAAAAAAATATAAAACCAGGAATGACAACATGGGAATTAGATAAATTAGCAGAAAAAACAATGAGAAGTTTAGGTGCAACACCAGCACAAATAGGTTATGATCCAGGAATAAGAGGTGTACCTAAATATCCAGCAGCAACTTGTATATCAGTAAATGATGAAGTAATACATGGAATTCCTTCTAAAAATAAAGTAATAAAAGAAGGAGATATAGTAAGTGTTGATACTGTAGCATTAAAAAATGGATTTAATGGAGATGCTGCAAGAACATTTATAGTAGGAAAAACTTCAAAAGAAAATGAAAGATTAGTAAATGTAACAAAACAAGCATTTTTTGAAGGAATAAAATATGCTAAACCAGGAAATAGAATTGGAGATATTTGTCATGCAATAGGTGAATATGTTCACTCACAAGGATTTTCAGTTGTTAGAGAATTCCAAGGACATGGAATAGGAAAAGAAATGCATGAAGATCCAGGTATTCCTAATTACGGAAAAGCAGGAAGAGGATTAAGACTTGAACCAGGAATGACATTAGCTATTGAACCTATGGTAATACAAGGAAAACCAAACATTTTAGAATTAGATGATGGATGGACAATTATAACAGAAGATGGAAGTATGGCTGCTCATTATGAAAATACAATTTTAATTACAGAAAAAGAGCCAGAAATCTTGACAATACTTTAGAAATGATGTATACTATAGTAGTTATTATCAAAATGGAAAAATTATGTATAATAATAAATTGCTCTTATAGGAGGGGATATCTTGGCAAAGGAAGATGTTATAGAAGTAGAAGGTACTGTTGTTGAAGCATTACCAAATACAAATTTCAAAGTAGAACTAGAAAATGGACATCAAATATTAGCTCATATTTCTGGGAAACTAAGAATGAATTATATAAAAATTCTACCAGGTGATAAAGTAAAAGTAGAACTTTCACCATATGACTTATCAAGAGGTCGTATAATCTGGAGAGCAAAATAGAAAAAATGGTTAATAACCATAATTATATTAAAAATTAACCCAAATAAATAATATATAATAAAGTCGAAAGACTTACTAAAATGGGAGGTGCAAAAAATGAAAGTAAGACCATCAGTAAAAAAAATATGTGACAAATGTAAAGTAATAAAAAGAAAAGGTGTAATTAGAGTTATATGCGAAAACCCTAAACACAAACAAAGACAAGGATAGTACTTGATTAATATTGTTTATAACACAAATTAGGTAGCGGCTGTGAAATTTTATTTATTAAATAAAAATTTACATATCGAATTTGTGTTTATATATATGTCTGAAGATATCTAAAGACCCGTGGCTGGGTGCATTTCACCTTTAGAAAAAATAAAGACAAAACTAAAAAAAAGAAAAAATTTTGGAGGTGCAAAATAATATGGCTCGTATAGCAGGAGTAGATCTACCTAAAGAAAAAAGAGTAGAAATAGGACTTACATATATTTATGGAATAGGATTAACAAGCTCTCAAAAAATACTAGCAAAAGCTGGAATTAATCCAGATACTAGAATAAAAGACTTAACAGATGATCAAGTTAATGATATAAGAAAAGTTATTGACGAATCATACAAAGTTGAGGGAGATTTAAGAAGAGAAGTTGCTCTTAACATTAAAAGACTTACAGAAATCGGATGCTACAGAGGATTAAGACATAGAAAAGGATTACCTGTAAGAGGACAAAGAACAAAAACTAATGCTAGAACAAGAAAAGGTCCTAGAAAATTAGTAAGTAAAAGCAAAGCAGCAAAATAATTTAAATGGATAACCTAAAATAAGGAGGGAATTTAAAACAATGGCAAACAAAAAAACAACAAGAAAACCAGTAGCTAGAAGAAATAGAAAAAACATTGAAAAAGGTGAAGCTCATATTCATTCTAGCTTTAACAATACAATTGTTACAATAACAGATACACAAGGAAATGCAATTTCATGGGGAAGTGCTGGAGAATTAGGATTCAAAGGATCAAGAAAAAGCACACCATTTGCTGCAGGACAAGTTGCAGAAACAGCAGCTAAAGCAGCTATGGAACATGGATTAAAATCTGTAGAAGTATTTGTAAAAGGACCTGGTGCTGGTAGAGAAGCAGCAATAAGAGCACTTCAAACAGCTGGTCTTGAAATAAGTGCAATAAAAGATGTAACACCAATACCACACAATGGATGTAGACCACCAAAAAGAAGAAGAGTATAAACAAATAAATAACGCGGTAAGATTTGGAATCTAAAATTTATAAAAATTTTAGATGACGATGAACGGAGCAAAGCGTAGTGAAAGGAGAAAAAAATAATGGCAAGATATAAAGACGAACAATGTCGTATATGCCGTAGAGAAGGACAAAAATTGTTCTTAAAAGGTGATAGATGTTATTCTGATAAATGTAGTATTTCTAGAAGAAATTATGCACCAGGACAACATGGACAAAAAAGAGCAAAACTTTCTGAATACGGAACACAATTAAGAGAAAAACAAAAAACAAAAGCATATTATGGAGTTGGAGAAAAACAATTTAGAAAATATTTCCAAATGGCTTCAAATAAAAAAGGTGTAACAGGTGAAAATCTATTACAAATATTAGAAAGTAGATTAGATAATGTTGTATATAGATTAGGATTTGGAACATCAAGAGCACAAGCTAGACAATTTGTAAATCATGGACAATTTGAAGTAAATGGTAAAAGAGTAGATATACCATCATATTTAGTAAAAGCAGGAGATGTAATAACTGTTAGAGAAAATAAAAAGGATAACTCTACATTAAAAATGAATATTGAACAAAATACAACTAGACCAGTTCCAGCTTGGTTAGAAAAAGATAGTGAAAAATTAAGTGGTAAAGTAATTAGATTATCAGCTAGAGAAGATATAGATCTTCCAATCGAAGAACATTTAATAGTAGAGCTTTACTCAAAATAATAGTTTTTGAAAGTAAGTGTAAAGGTTTAGTCAAAACTTTAAAATTTTACTTAAAAAACTTAACAAAGTTTTTAAGGAGTTTGAGATTAGTCTCAATTTAGGAGGTAAAAATGATAGAATTTGAAAAGCCAAATATTGAATGTCTAGAAATTGATGAAACAAATAATTATGCAAAATTTGTATGTGAACCATTAGAAAGAGGATATGGTGTAACAATAGGAAATTCTTTAAGAAGAATATTACTTTCATCACTTCCAGGATGCGCTATAACAAGTGTAAAAATAGATGGAGTATTACATGAATTTTCTACAATACCAAATGTAGTAGAAGATGTACCAGAATTAATAGTAAACTTAAAAAATGTTAGACTAAAATTTGACGGTAATGAGGAAAAAGTTCTAAGAATAGACTTTAAAGGTGAAGGAGAAGTAACAGCAGCAGATATAAAATCAGATGGAACAGTAGAAGTATTAAATCCAGATTTACATATTGCAACTGTTGCAGAAGGTGGAAGTCTTGTAATTGAAATGACAGCAGATAGAGGAAGAGGATATAATTCATCAGAACAAAATAAAAAACCAAATCAAGATATCTCAGTACTTCCTATAGATTCAATCTATACACCAGTAAAAAAAGTAAATTACCAAGTAGAAAATACAAGAGTTGGTCAAACAGTAGATTATGATAAGTTAATTATAGAAGTATGGACAGATGGAAGCTTAAAAGCTCATGAAGCATTAAGTTTAGCAGCAAAAGTTATGACAGGACATTTAGAATTATTTATAGATTTATCTGAAACAACAAAAAATACACAAGTAATGATAGAAAAAGAAGAATCTAAGAAAGAAAAAGTTCTAGAAATGTCTATAGAAGAACTAGAATTATCTGTTAGATCATATAACTGCTTAAAGAGAGCAAATATATCAACTGTTGAAGATTTAATTAGTAAATCAGAAACAGAAATGATGAAAGTAAGAAACTTAGGAAAGAAATCTTTTGATGAAGTAACAGCAAAATTACATTCATTAGGTTTAGATTTTGCCCAAGAAGAAGAATAAAAATTTAAAAGATAAAGAACAAACAAATATCGAGCTAAGCTAATAAGATTTGGCAGACAAAATTTAAGAAAATTTTGGATGACGATGAACGAAATGAAAGGAAAGGTGAAAAAATTGGCTACAAACAGAAAATTAGGTAGAACTACAGATATAAGAATGGCAATGTTAAAAAACTTAACAACTGATTTATTAGTAAATGGAAAAGTTGAAACAACATTACCTAGAGCTAAAGAAGTAAAAGCAATAGCTGATAGTATAATATCACTTGCAATAAAAGAAAAAGACAATTTTGAAGAAGTAGAAGTAAAAGTTGTTAAAGCTAAATTAGACTCAAAAGGTAATAAAGTTACAGAATTAGTAAAAAGCAAAAATGGTAAAGAATATTTAAAAGTAGTAAAAGAAGAAACTACTGAAAAAAGACAAAAAGACATGCCATCTAGATTAAATGCTAGAAGAAAAATAATGAGAAAAACAAACAAAGTAAAAGATAGCGAAGGTAACAACATAGATTTACCAGCAAAATTATTTAATGAAATAGCACCTAAATATGCAGAAAAAAATGTAGGTGGATATACTCGTATAATTAAAGCTGGTCCTAGAAGAGGAGACGGAGCAGAAGTTGCTATATTACAATTAATATAACCATTTAATAAATAAATGTAAAAGAAGATGAACTACTATGAGTAGAACATCTTTTTTTATTGTAAAAATTTATTTAAATAAATCAGTAATAGAAACTTTTAGAACTTTAGAAAAACCTAAAACTTCTATATCTGAAATAAATCTTTTTCCATTTTCCAACTTTGAAATATCAGAACGACTAATTTGGTATCCCATAACTTGCATTCTTGCGCATAACTCATCTTGAGTAATTTTTTTATTTTTTCGTATATCTTTAATATTTTTTCCTGTAATATTTAATTTGTTTTCTATTGATATGTTTTTTTTCATAAATCCCTCCAAAAAATTGTTCTAATTATGAACATTTTTTATTGATTTTATAATAATAATGTGATAATATTGTTCTATATTAGAACATTAGGAGAAATATAAAATGAAAAAAGAAACAAATGAAAAAGCTATAACACTAATTACATTAATAATAACGATAATAATATTATTAATATTAGCAGGAATAACAATAGCAACATTAGGCGGAGAAAACGGATTATTATCCAAAGTAAAAAAGGCAAAAGAAGCAGAAATAAAAGCAGAAATGAGAGAAGAATTAACACTAGCATTGCATGATTTGCAAACAGAAAAAAGAGCAGAAGCAACATTAGATGATGTAACACAAGACTGGATAAATGGGCAAATAAAGAAATATGAATGCACAATAAAAGATGATGCATCACTAAATGGAAAACAAGTAATAATGAAAAAAGACAAAATTACAGGAAAGTTTTTAATAGATGGAAACTTAAATATTGTTGAAGAAGAATATAACGAAAGTAGTATAGAATTCTCATATGAAACAAGAGAAAGAGAAGGCAATAAAATAAATATAGCTATAATAATAAAAGATGAAATAAATGGAATAAAAGAAGTACAAATGCCAGATGGAACAATATATCCATATAACAAAAAGGAACAAGTAGGAATAGATTATTTAGTAGAATTAGGAGTAGAATACAAAGTTAAGATAACATCAGAAAGTGGAGAAATAGTAGAAAAGACAATAAAAATAGATGACTATTATTATAAAATAACAAAGAACTTAGGAGAGGGAATAAAAATAGACAATACAGCAATAAAAACAGCATGGAATAAACCTTATCAAGCAACAATAACAACAGAAGAAAATTATATAATAGATACAATAGCAGTAACAATGGAAGGACAAGCAGTAACAGTAGATAAAGCAACAGGAGTAATAAATATAGATAAAGTAACAGATGATATAGAAATAAAAGCAACATCAAAAAAATTAGAAATAGTAACAACAGAACCAATAATAAATACAAGTGCTAATGCATCAAATTCAATAGAAGATAGTTCACAAATAGCAGGAACAACATTATATATAAATTTTAAAGCAACATTAGAAGGTACAAATTGCATAGTAACTCCGACATTACCATATGCTATAATAACAAATGGAAAATATACATTCAGTATAACTGGTACATATCAAGGGAAAAACATAGCTAAAGAAGTAGATGTAGAAGTAAATAAATATAAGGTAGTAGGGGGATTTGTTCAGTATGATGCAGGAGAATGGACAAAAGAAGAAATTGAAGAATTACAAAACACAAAATTATATGATATAAACATAGAACATAAAGGAAATGGTACCTTTAAATTAGTTAGTGATAATGGACTAAGTTTTACATTTGGAGGGTTTACATATAAAGAAGATACAATAAATCAAAGTGCAATAGAATCAGGAAAAGTAATAACAAGCAGAAATCAAAGTATATATGCTACAGCTATTTGGGGAACACCCAAATATGATGGATGGCAGATATTGGACAAACATGATGAAAATGGAAGAACATATGTAACAAAAATAATACATGCAGGTTCACCAGAAAATTTTGTAAGTAAAAATGGAAATAATATTAAAGATGTAGAAAGAGCAGAATATTTATTATCAGCTGGTCAAAGACAAAAAGAATATAATACGCTAAATGATACTAATAAAACTGTAATAAATCCAAGAAGATGGGATTTATATAAAGATAAAAGTCAATTAGATTTAATAAAAGATGTTCATTGTATGACATATGATGAAGCTTTTGCAATAACAGGAGATAAATCTAAAACAACAAGTGTTAGGAGCACAGGGGGAGGATATTATCTTAGTTCTAAGTTTAGCAGTACATATTTATGGTATGTTGCGTCTAATGGTAGTATGGGATATAGTAGTTACCAATGTTGGGGCATCCGTCCAGTAGTAACAATGGTAGACGGAGTTTACATAGCAAGTGGGACAGGAACAGAAAATGATCCATATATACTAGCAAAAGAATAAATAAAAAATATATTAAGATATTGAAAAAAATATAAAATCTATGATAATATTAATAAAAATCAAAGAAAGAAAATAAAAAATGAAAAATTACACAAAAATTCAATATCGAATAATTTATTCAAAAATAAAAAATATCTATATTCAAATTAAAGATGGAAATGTAATAATTAAAGCACCAAAAAGAATATCTAAAAAAGAAATAGAAAAAATAATAGAACAGAAAGCAGACTGGATTGAAAAAAGTATAGAAAGAGAGAAGAAAAAAAGGGAAAAAGTTCCATTATATACACAAGAAGAATTTAAACAGATAATAGAAAAAAATGCTAATGAACTAATAAAAGAAACAGGATTAATACCAAATAAAATAAGAATAAAAGAAATAAAATATGCTTGGGGAAGTTGTTCTAGTAATAGAAATATAACAATTAATCAAAATTTGATATCATATAGTGAAATGGCTATAAGATATGTAATATTACATGAATTATGCCATTTACAATATATGAATCATTCAAAATATTTTTGGAATTTAGTAGAAAAATATATGCCAAACTATAAAGAAATAAAAAAGAAATTTAAATAACAATCTCTAAACCAGAGTTAAAACCAGAATTAGAAAATATTATTTTATCTTTTTCTTTTATTTGAACATTTACTTTTGAGGAAATACTTTCAAGTATTTCCTTATTCATTTTTCCTTTAGATGGGGCTAAAAGAAAATTGCTATTTTCAGATAAAGAAAAAACAGAAAGTGTTTTATTACCTTGTTCAATTTCAATAGAAATTGAATTATCATTAATATCATATTTTTTTAATTTAGCACCATAATAAGTAGTAAATTTATATTCTTTATTTTCAAAAGAAATATCACTAATAATACCAGTAAAGCTAAAGTTTCCTAGAGGTATTTTAGCAATTGAAAGCATAAAATTTGCTGGAAAAGCTAAAAATTCATTTGATTGACACCAAATATAAGATTTAGGAAAAGAAGTTCCCCAATCTTTTTCAATATATGCAATACCATTATTAAAATCAATAAAATTATCATTAAAATGGAGTGAACCAGAAACATTACTTTTCATTGATAAAACGGCATGATTACATTCCATAAAAGGAAAATATGAAAAAGGTCCCATTATATTTGGAGCGAAAATATTGCTAGAAATAAGAGTTGAATTAGAAAAATGTATGTTACCATTAATTTTTAGTTCATTTAAAGAAAAATAATTATTATCAATTTTTATAAAAAAAGGAGAATTGCAAAAAGAAAAATCTTGAAAAGAATACTTCAAAAAATAAGAATTATCTTTAGTAATAATTTGTATAAATGAAGAATAATTTCCGATTTTCTATATTAATACCTGGAATAAATGATATTACATCATTTCCAGTACTAATTTTAAAATACCAACCTTCAAAATAATTGGAATAATTAGACAAATTTTTATTATCATGAAAATATTCAGGATGTTTTATCAAATCAATTTTTTTCATAATTTACTCCTTATAATCTTTAAAAATATTATAGACAATTATTAAATTTTTAATCTAAAAACAGAGTATAAAAAAAATATATAAGTTTATAATAAAAAAGAAAGAGAGGGATATTTATGGATTTAAAACAAAATTTAAATGAATTTTTAGCAGATTTAAATGTATTTTATAGGAAATTACAAAATTATCATTGGAATATAGAAGGAAGTAATTTTTTTGAAGTGCATGCAAAATTAGAAGAACTATATAATAAAATAAATGAACAAATAGATGAAATAGCAGAACATATTTTAATATTAGGAGGACAGCCACTAGGAACACTAAAAGATTATTTAGAAACATCAACATTAAAAGAAGCTGAAAATAAAAAGGTAAAATCAAATGAAATATTCGTTAGTTTAATTAATGATTATGGAGAATTATTAAAAAAAGCAATTGAAATAAAAGAAAGTTCAGAAAAAGAAAGTGAATATTCAACATCATCATTAATAGATGAATATATTTTAGAATATGAAAAGATTATTTGGATGTTAAGACATGTAACTGCATAACATTGGAAAAATCACAAAAATAAATAATAAACATATAATAAACCATAGGAGGCTTACAAAATGTTACAATTTATATTAAATACAATATTTTGGACATTAGCCATTTATGGTTTATTTGAGATTATAAAAGAAGTAATATATATAAGTACATATACAAAATTTAAGTCAGATGGGATTTATGTAATAATTGCTGTGAAAAATCAAGAAGAAAAAATAGAGGGATTTTTGCGTTCAATACTTTTTAAGATATTGTATGGAAGAGAGGATTATTTAAGAAATATAATAGTGGCTGATTTAAATTCTAGTGATAGTACAAAAGAAATAGCAAAAAAACTTTCAAAGGATTATGATATTTTAAAAGTAGCAAGTTGGAAAGATTGCAAATGTGTTATGGATAATATTGACCAAAACTAATATATATTTTTGATTTTTATAGTATAAATACTTAAAGGATTATAAAATCTTGTTTTTTTATATGATGTATGATAAACTAGTAAAAATAATACAAGGAGAAAATAATTGGAAATTAAAGGCGAAGTAGCAGATATAATATATCAAAATGAATTGAATAGTTATACAATAGCAGTATTTGAAACAGATGAAGAAGAAACAACAATTGTAGGATATCTTCCATTTGTATCAATAGGTGATACTTTAAAAGTAACAGGAAGATTTGTAGAACATAAAGATTATGGAAGACAATTTAAAGTTGATACATTTGAAAAAATGATGCCAGAAACTTTAGGAGCATTAGAAAAATATTTATCAAATGGAAGCATAAAAGGAATAGGACCAGCAATTGCAAAAAAAATAATAAATAAATTCGGAGAAGATACAATAAATGTTTTTAAATTTGAACCAGAGAAATTAGCACAAATAAAAGGAATATCAGAAAGTAAAGCAATAGAAATGTCAGAGAGCTTTTTGGAAAACTGGGAAGTATGGCAAATAGTAGGATTCCTAGAAAGATTTGGAATAGGTGCGGAAAATGCAAAAAAAATTTATGATTTATTAGGTGTAAATGCAATTGAACAAATAGAATCAAATCCATATATATTAATAGATATGGCAAGAGGAGTAGATTTTAAACAAATAGATCAAATGGCATTAAAGCTAGGTATTGATCATGATAATCAAAAAAGAGTTGAAAGCGGAATTAAATATGGATTAATTAAAGCTACATATAATGGACATTCATGTGTTATTAAAGAAAATTTAATAGAATTTGTAATATCATTATTAGATGTAAATACAGAATGTGTTGAAGATAGCATTATAAATTTAAAGGCTAAAGAAGAAATTATAATAGAAAAAAGAGAGAATGAAGAGTGGGTTTATTTATATAATTTTTATCAGGTAGAGCAAGAAATAGCAATGAGAATTACTAAGCTTGATAAAAGTAAAAATATGAAAAAAATAGAACATATAGAAAATGCTTTAAAGAAAATTCAAGCAAAATCAAATATAGAATTATCCCAAAAACAAAAAGAAGCAATAAAAGCTATAAATGATAGTAATGTAACAATAATTACAGGTGGACCTGGAACAGGTAAAACAACAATAATAAAAACAATAATTGATTTATATGAAGAAAGAAAAAAGAAAGTAGTATTAGCAGCACCAACAGGAAGAGCAGCAAAAAAAATGACAGAAGCTACAGAAAAAGAAGCATCAACATTACATAGATTACTAGGAATAGGAAAATTAGATGATGAAGGAATATATACAAGACATAGTGATTATGAAGGAGCACCAATAGATGCAGATGTTATAGTAGTAGATGAACTTTCAATGGTAGATATGTTTTTAATGAATTATCTTTTAAAATGTATATATCAAGGAACCAAATTAATATTAGTAGGAGACACAGATCAATTAGCATCAGTTGGACCAGGAAGTGTTTTAAAAGATTTAATAAGCTCTGAGGTTATAAATACTGTTAAATTAGATAAAATATTTAGACAAGCAGCAAAAAGTAAAATTATATTAAATGCTCATAGAGTAAATAATGGGTTAGGATTTATACAAAAAAATGATGAAGAATTAGAAGAAGACACAAAAGAAGATTTTTTCTTCATAAAACAAAATTCAACAGAAAAGATAATGCAAGAAGTAATAAGTTTATCAACAGGAAGACTAGAAAAATTTGGAAACTATGACTTCTTTAAAAACATACAAGTTTTAACACCAACAAGAAAAGGACCATTAGGAACAAGAGAACTAAACAAAGCATTACAAGCAGTACTAAATCCAAATTTAGAAGAACTACCAGAAAAGATAAGCGGAGGAGTTATTTACAGAGTTGGCGACAGAGTAATGCAAATAAAGAACAACTATGATATAACATGGGAAAGAAAAAATAAAACATATGAAAAAGAAAAAACAAAAGAAGTAGGAACAGGAGTATTTAATGGGGAAATAGGAACAATAACTGAAATAGATGAAAAAGAAAAAGTCATAAAAATACAATTTGACGACGAAAAAATAGCATGGTACGAATACTCAGACTTAGAACAAATAGAACACAGTTATGCAATAACAATACACAAAGCACAACGGAAGCGAATTTGATGTAGTAATAATGTTAGCACCAGCATCAGCACCAATGCTACTAACTAGAAACCTATTATATACAGGAATCACCAGAGCAAAAAAACTACTCATAATAATAGGAAGTGAAAGAATTATAGAATATATGATTCAAAATGTAGACAGCAAAAAAAGAAATACAGGATTAAAATTTAAGATGAGACAATGTGGTCAGTAGGGACGGGCCTAATTTGTCTCATCTTTTTAAGTGGATTTTGTCAAATGTTGTTATATTCTGCGGTGAATTATGCTTGAAATTAGGATAAATATTATGTATAATATATCAACCTAAAATTATAGAAAGGAGAACAAATGCTGAGAAAATCAAGAAATATATTAGGAAATATAATTATTTATAATGTAGTGCATGGAATAAATCAAGAATATATTTTTAAAAATAAAATTCAAAAGCACAAGTATTATGAGTTGATTAAAGAGTATAGTCAAAAATTTAATATTTTAATTATAGCATATTGTATTATGGACAATTGTGCACATTTATTAACATATTCAGAGAATACTAAAGATTTGAGTGAGTTTATGAAATTAGTTAATATGAGATATGCAATATACTATAATAAAATTAAGAACAGAGTGGGTTATGTTTTTAGGAATAGATTTTATTCAAAGCCAATTTTAGATCAAAAGCAATTATATAAGTGTATAAAATATATACATATGAATCCAGTAAAAGCAAAAATATCAAGAAGTAAAAAGGATTATGAATTTTCGTCTTTTAAATATTATTGTAATCAGGAAAAATTTTATCAAAGTGACATTTTCAAAGTTATTTTTTATTCAAATCAAGATGAAGTAGATAAACTTAGATTAACGAAATATGAACCAATAAGTTTTGAAAAAAGAGACATAAATTTAAAACAAGAATTAGAAAAATTCTGTGTTGAAAATAAATTAGAATCTACAAAAATTTCAGAAGATAGTTTAAAAATCAAAAGATTTATTTCGTATTTAATTTCAAATAAATATAAATTTACCAAAAAGAGTATTGCAGAGGTTTTAGAAATTAGTAGAACACAATTATATAGAAAATTAAAAGGAAAAAACAAATGATGACAATATTCGATAAAATCATGGAACAAATTAGGGGTGTCCCCAGTGACAGTGAAAATTTTTTGAATTTGATTTATCCTCAAATGTGCGGAATATGTGGAAAAATTAGTTCAAATTCATTATGTAAAAAATGTGAAATTCAATTGGGAAAGTATGCATCTTTTAATGTGATAAATGAGCGGTGATGAACTTGAGGATAGGTTTTTTTCGGAGTTAATATATGCTTTTAAATACGAGGGGCTGATTAGAAAATTAATTCTGGATTTTAAATTTAATGATAAACCGTATTTATATAAAACTTTTGTAAATTTTTTGTTAAAAAATGAAAAAATATTTGAAAATATAAAAAAGTATGATAAAATTATACCAGTTCCAATAAGTAAGAAGAGGTATAAAGAAAGAGGCTATAATCAAAGTGAATTAATTGCACGAGAGATAGAGAGGCAAACAAAATTGGAAATGTTGAATAATTGCTTAATAAAAACTAAAAATATAATTGAGCAGAGTAAATTAAATAAAGAGGATAGAAAACGAAATATACAGGGAGTATACACTTTGAAAAATGGACAATTGATAGAAGGTAAAAGTATATTAGTGATAGATGATATTTATACAACTGGAAGTACTGTAAATGAATGTAGTAAAATATTGTTAGAGGGAAATCCTAATAATATAGGAATATTGGTACTTGCAAAAGATTAGCAAAAAAAAGATTGATAAAAACAAAAGATTAAAGAGTTATCCTAGTTTTATAAAATTAAATAGGATTATTTTCTAAGTTACAGGAGGTAAAAAATGGAGGATTTAGTAGAGAGCATATTAGATTATGTAAGATCTGATTATACAGATTATGCAATTATGCTAAATGGTGAATGGGGTGTTGGAAAGACTCATTTTTGGAATAATAAAATAAAAAAGAAAATAGAGTCAATGCAATTAAATGGTAAAAGATATACTACTATTTATATGTCTTTATATGGTATATCTAATCTAGAAGATATTAGTAAAAAAATATTTATAGAAACAACACAATTGATGGATAAAAATTTAAGAAAATTTATGGAATCAAATGGCCAAACAACAATTCCAGAATATGCAAAGACAGGTTTGGATATGGCAAATTTTTTTGGAGTTACACAAAATGGTGATAAACTAGATTATTCTGAATTTTTCTCTACTGATGACAAAGTTCTATGCTTTGATGACTTGGAAAGAGCAAATGTCGATGTAATAGATATTTTAGGTTATATTAATAACTTTGTAGAACATGATCATATAAAAACAATCATCATATGTAATGAGAAAGAATTATCAACAAAGCTAAAAAGTTCAAATTTAGAGATGAAAACTTTTATAGCAACATATTTATTAGATAAACAAGGAGAACTAAATACTACAGATAAGCCAATGGTTGAGAAAATTCAAAATAAAATTGAGCATGTATTTGATAAAGCAAATGACTATGAAAGAATTAAAGAAAAATTAATAGGTGAAACCTTTGAATATGCTCCAAAATTTGACTATATTATAAATGGAATATTAATGAGATATGAAAATAATCCAGATTTAATTAGATTTTTAAGAGAAAATACAAGACTTATTATAATGACATTTGAAAGAAGCGGAACAAGAAATTTAAGAATTTTAAAACATGCATTAAATGATTTCCAAAAAATATATGATATGGTAGAAAAAAATTATCCAAATACAAATAATAGAGTAATGCAAACAATGCTAATATTTACAATAGCAATTTCATTTGAAATAAAAGCAGGAAAGATCACTAAAGATAAATTCATAAACATTAAAGACAATGAAGAATATAAATCAATTATAGTTTCTTCAAGAACTTTAATGGATAACAGACAATTTTATATAAAAGAGTTTGATAATAATTATTATTATAATTTTAAGTCAGAATATAGATTTTTTAAATTTATTGAATATTATGTAAGAACAAGAATATTTGATATGAAAATATTCAAACAAAATATGGAGATGATTATAAATACAGTAGATACAGAAAATTTACCTGGATATAAAAGATTATTAACAGAAGAATATTGGAAGATATCTGATGATGAATTTGGAAAAATAATAAATGAAGTTTTAGAAGATGTAAAACAAGGTAGTTTGGAATTAATTGATATTGTAAAGATATATGCATATTTTAGTTATTTTTCAAGAAAAGGTCTTATAGATTATGATATAAAAACATTAAAAAGTGTATTTTTCAATGGAATGAATATAGCATCATTAAAATCAAAATATTGTTCAAATGTAGAAGAAGAATTATCTAAAATAGCAATAGAACAAGTAGAAGAAGATATGGATGATATTATAAAACATTTTAATATGTTAAATACACAATTATTAGATAAGATGTATAGAGAAAAAGCAGAAATAATATTTAAATGCATTCCAATGAAAATGGAAGAATTTTATGAAAAATTTGACAGAGAATGTATGAATATACCAATTTTTAAATATTATGATACTTATCAATTGTTCCAAAGAATTTCTTGTGCAAGTAATGAAGATATAGTTTTAATAAAAGAAAAACTATTAAATAGAGTAGAGAAATATCCAAAAGAAATAGAACCAGAAATGAAAAATATAAAATTATTAAAACAAGTTATAGATGATTACTTAAAAGGAAAAGACCAATCAATAAAAATTGTTATGCTTAAAGAATTTTCTAAAAGTTTAGGATATATTTTAGATAAATATAAAACAAGTATTTTACCAAAAAAAGAAGAAAAGGTAGAAGAATAAAGATTTAAAAGAGCAAATTAATATAAAATTTGCTCTTTTAAAAATTGTTTATTAGTTATAAAATATTTAAAAAGTCATTTATTAGTCACTTTAATAAGCTAGAATAAATTTAGGTGATAAATATGAAAGTAATAAAAAAGATAGTAATAATCATAGTAATAATATGTTCAATTATTGTAGGATATTTTGGAGTAAAAGGTTATAATATGTATAAGGAAGCAATAGACAAAATGAGTTTGGAAACAAAAATATCACAAATAAAATCTAAGGAAAATTATACAAAATTAGAAGAAGTGCCATCAATATATATAAATGCAGTTATTGCAGTAGAAGATCATAGATTTTATAAACATAATGGAATAGATATAATAGCAATTGGAAGAGCTGCATTTAATGATATAAAACAAATGAAATATGTAGAAGGTGGAAGTACAATAACACAACAGTTATCAAAAAACATATATTTTACTCAAGAAAAGAAAATAGAAAGAAAATTTGCAGAAGTATTTATGGCATTTAAAATTGAAAAAGAATGCTCAAAAAATGAAATATTAGAATTATATATAAATACAAGTTTTTATGGAGATAATTGTTATACAGTAAAAGAAGCAAGTAAGCATTATTTTAATAAAGAACCAATAAATATGGACAAGTATGAATGTGTTATGCTTGCTGGTGTTCCAAATGCGCCATCAGTATATTCTCCAACAAAAAATTTTGAACTTGCAAAAAAAAGACAAGGTCAAGTATTAAATAAAATGATAGAGTATAAATATTTAACAAAAGAAGAAGCGGAAAATATTAAAAATAAAGAAAATTAAAAAATTAAAAAATTTATAAATATATAAAAAAAGGATATAATAAAAGTGTAAAATGACAAATTTTGACACGAAAAATGAAACAAAAAAGTAGTGTCCCCAAAAAGCCAAAAAAATAAATAAAAAATGTATAAAATTTTCCTCTTTTGAGATAATAAGATTAGACTTGAAATTAAAGGAGGAAAATTATGAAAGCAACAGGTGTTGTAAGAAGAATAGACGATTTAGGTAGAGTTGTTATACCTAAGGAAATAAGAAAAACACTCCGTATAAAGGAAGGAGATCCGCTTGAAATTTTTACAGATAGAGAGGGACAAGTAATATTAAAAAAATATTCTCCAATTGGGGAGTTATCAGAATTTGCAACAGGGTATGCGGAGACATTAGCTAAAACAACAGGGCATATAGCATGTATAACAGATAAAGATACAATAATTGCAGTGTCTGGTGGTTCTAAGAAGGAATTCTTAGAGCAAGATGTTAGCCAAGAATTAGAAAAACTAATGGAAGATAAAGAAGTATATTCAAGCAAAGAAAATAGTGATATGTCAATGCCAATTACAAAAAATGATAATAGTGAAAGAAAGCATAATGCACAAATTGTGTATCCTATAATATCAAATGGTGATACAATAGGAACTGTAATTTTGATGTCAAAAGATGCAAATAGTAAAATGAATGAGGTAGAGAAAAAAGTAGCTCAATCGGCAGCAACATTTTTAGCAAGTCAAATGGAAATATAGCCATTTGACTTTTTTTCCATTTTATAGTATAATAAACAAGATGTTTGCCAAGAGGGCAAAGGATGAGATTTTTTTAAAACCTAAAAGAGTTTAAATGTTTTATAAAATAAAACGAGAAGTATATTGAACGGATTAAAAATTGAATAAAATGGAAATTATTATAAATATTGAATTTATAATAATTTATTTGTGGTTTATTTTAAACTATTTAAAAGGATTTAACAAAATTGAAATATAAAATTATAAGAAAGAAGGAGAGAAAAAATATGGCACAAGAGAATGTTAATAATAATGAACAAAAAGTTGTTAAAAAACAAAGAACAACAAGAAGAACAACAACATCGAGAACAAGAAAGACAAGAGAAAATGGAGAAGAAAAAAATATTGTAAATAATCTAGAAAAGAGAAACAATAAAAAGGAAATTGTAAGAGAAGATAAGGCAAAAAAAGAAATAAAAAAAGATACAAAAAAAGAGATAAAAAATGAGAAAAAATCTAGAGAATCTAAGAAAAATAATAGCATATTCAAAAAATCAAAATTAAAAATAATACCACTAGGTGGATTACATGAAGTTGGTAAAAATATTACAGTTTTTGAATATGAAAACGAAATAATAGTAGTAGATTGTGGATTATCATTTCCAGAAGATGATATGCTTGGTGTTGATTTAGTTATACCAGATATAACATATTTACAAAAAAATGTAGATAAAATAAAAGGTTTAATAATAACACATGGACACGAAGACCATATAGGAAGTGTTCCATATTTATTAAAACAAATAAATATTCCAGTATATGCACCAAAATTGGCAATGGGATTAATAAGAAATAAATTAGAAGAACACAAAATATTAAGAAGTTCAACATTAATAGAAGTAACACAAGGACAAAAAATAAAATTTGGTAAATACTTTGAAGTTGAATTTATAAGAAGTACACATAGTATACCAGATTCAGTAATGTTAGCAATAAAAACACCAGTTGGAACAATTTTACATACAGGTGATTTTAAAGTCGATTATACTCCAATAGATGGAAAAATAATGGATTTTGGAAGAATTGCAGAATTAGGAAATGAAGGAATACTAGCATTGATGTCAGACAGTACAAATGCAGAAAGAAAAGGATTTACAATGTCTGAAAGTTCAATAGGACCAGTATTTGATAATTTATTTGATGGATGTACTAAAAGAATAGTAGTAGCAACATTTGCGTCAAACGTACACAGAGTTCAACAAATTGTAAGTTCAGCAGTTAAATATAAAAGAAAAATTGCAATATGTGGTAGAAGTATGATAAATATGATAATGACTGCAAAAGAATTAGGATATATAGATTGTCCAGATGACATATTTATAGATATTGATACAATGTCAACTTACAATGATGATCAACTAGTAATTATAACTACAGGAAGCCAAGGAGAAACAATGTCAGCATTAACAAGAATGGCAGCAGGAGATCATAGAAAAGTTAAAATAACACCAAATGATTTAGTTATAATTTCAGCAAATCCAATACCAGGAAATGAAAAATCAGTATCAAAGGTAATAGATGATTTAATGCAAATAGGAGCAGAAGTTGTATATAGTGCATTAGCAGATGTTCACGTATCAGGGCATGCATGTCAAGAAGAACAAAAATTAATATTTGCACTTACAAAACCTAAATTTTTCATACCTGTTCATGGTGAATATAGACAACTAAGGGCACATGCAGAAACAGCTCAAATGATGGGAATTCCAGCTAAGAATATTGTTATGATGGAAAATGGAAAAGTATTAGAGATAGATGAAAATGAAGCTAAGTTTAATGGAATGGTTCCAAACGGTAGAGTATTAGTAGATGGATTAGGTGTTGGAGATGTCGGAAATATAGTTTTAAGAGATAGACAACACTTATCACAAGATGGTTTAATTATAATTGTTTTAACAATGGATTCTTCAACAGGAGAAGTTGTTGCAGGACCAGATGTAATATCTAGAGGATTTGTTTATGTAAGAGAATCTGAAAATTTAATGGATGATGTTAAAAATGTTGTTAGACATGAAATTAGAAAATGTGAAGAAAAAGGTATTAGAGATTGGTCAACAATTAAATCAACAGTTAGAGAAAATTTAAGAGATTATATTTTTACAAAAACAAAGAGAAATCCTATGATTATACCAATTATAATGGAAGTATAAAATATCATTTAAAAGGAGAATAAAAAAATGGATTACAAAGATTTAGCAAATTTAATATTTCCAGATGCAAAGGAAATATCATATTATGAAGAAAAATATCCAGAAAGAGATTTACCAGAAGGAGCAATAGTAACAAGATTTGCTCCTAGTCCAACTGGATTTGTACATATTGGAGGATTGTATCAATCATTAATAGCAAGGAAATTGGCTTCACAAACAAATGGGGTATTTTTCTTAAGAGTTGAAGATACAGACCAAAAAAGGGAAGTTGAAAATGCAGTATCTGGAATAGTAAGTTCTTTAAAAGATTTTGCAATTGAGCCAGATGAGGGAATGATTTCTGAAGATGAGGGAAAAGGAAATTATGGACCATATAAACAAAGTCAAAGAAAAGAAATTTACCAAGCATATGCAAAATACTTAATTGAACAAGGTAAAGCATATCCATGTTTCTGTACACCTGAAGATGGAGAAGAAATAAGAGCAAAACAAGAGGCTGCAAAAATCAGACCTGGATATTATGGAGTATGGGCAAAATGTAGAACAGTAACAGTTGAAGAAGCTATAAAAAGAATCCAAAATGGTGAAAACTATATAATCAGATTCAAATCTCCAGGAAGAGAAGATAGAAAAATACAACATCATGATGTAATTAAAGGAAAGGTTGATTTCCCAGAAAATGACCAAGATATAGTTATAATAAAAGCAGACGGATTACCAACATATCACTTTGCACATGCAGTTGATGACCACTTAATGCATACAACACATGTAATAAGAGGAGATGAATGGTTATCTTCAGTTCCATTACATTTGCAATTATTCCATGAATTAGGATTTAAAGCTCCTAAATATGCACACATTGCACCAATTATGAAAAATGATAATGGAAATAAGAGAAAATTAAGTAAAAGAAAAGATGCAGAGGCTGCTGTAAGTTACTATGCAGAAGAAGGTATTCCAGCAGAAGCTGTTAAAGAATATTTAATGAATATTGCAAATTCTACATTCGAAAATTGGAGAAGAGCAAACCCAGATAAATCAATGGATGAATTCCAATTACAATTAAATAAAATGAGTGTTAGTGGTGCATTATTCGACATGGTTAAATTATTGGATGTATCAAAAACAGTAATATCAAAAATGTCAGCAGAAGAAGTATATGAAAATGCTTTAAATTGGGCATCAAAATATGACCAAGAATTAGCAGAAATCTTAAAAGATAAAGAATATGCTTTAAAAGTTTTTGGAATAGAAAGAGGAAACAAAAAGCCAAGAAAAGATATATCAAAATGGTCAGATGTTAAAGAAAATGTTGAATATATGTATAATGAATTATTTGACAAAAATGAAAATGAATATCCATTCCAAGTAATAAATGATAAAGAGTCAATTGAAAAAATATTAAAATTATATGTTGAAAAATATTATGATGAAAATGATGATAAACAAACTTGGTTTGATAAAATAAAAGAGTTATCAGGCGAAATGGGATATGCTAAAGAAGTTAAAGAATTTAAAGCAAACCCAGGAATGTATACAGCACATGTTGGTGATGTTAGTACAGTTTTAAGAGTTGCTTTAACAAAAAGAACTAATACACCAGACTTATATGAAATAATGCAAGTTTTAGGTAAAACAAGTGTTATAAATAGATTAAATAAGGAGATGTAAAAGAAGGCGTTTTAAGAATATTTAGATGAATTAAAAGCACAACCTAAATATCAAAAAATTATTGAGAAAATCCAAAAGAAGATTGTATGGAACTTTAATTAGTTATTATGTTAGAATGGAGAAAATATGAACTATAATATTGGAGATATTGTTAGAACAAAAAAGCAACATCCATGTGGAAGTAAATTGTGGGAAATAACAAGAGTTGGTGTTGATTTTAAATTGAAATGCCAAGGTTGTGGACATGTAGTTATGCTTCCAAGAGAAAAGGCTTTGAAAATGATAACAAAGAAAATAGAAGGTAATCAGTAGCCTAAAATTAAATATTAAGAAAAAGGTGTCGAAAATTGACATCTTTTTTTGTTGAAAAGCATAATATATAATATAACACGATAAATTAAAAGTGTTATGTAGGGGGTGACTTCTATGGAGCCACAAGAAGTATTTTGTTATGACAAAAAAGAAGAAAAATGTAACAATAATAAATGCTTTGGAATTATAACTATTATATTAGCATTAGCATTTACTTTTGTTGTAGGAATATTAATTGGTGCTGCAGCAATAGCTTCAGAAATATTATCATCTTTTGCAGCAATAATAGTATTAGCAGTAATTCTTGGATTACTTTTAATATTAGCTATAATATTATTAATATGTAATAGAAAAAAAGACAAGAAAAGAAAATGCTGTTGTTAAAAATAAAAAAGAGATGTCAAATTGATTTTGACATCTCTTTTTTATGTATATATTGTAATGTTATTGAATGATTTTAATTAAAAAATATTTAAAAGAGATAAAAGGAAAATTGAAAAAGTTAATTTTATATGATACAATGTATAAAATTTTTATAAAGTAAGAGAAGATATCTTACAAATAAGTAACATTATAACAATTATTCTAATAATTAGGAGGTAGCAAAATGGAAGAGAAAAAAGTGCGGATTGAGTATAAAATTCAAAGAGAGAATGATGAACTGAAAATATCTCTGGAACTTGAAGAAAAAGAAGCTTTAAAAATTTTTCAAAAACTGTTGAGTACTTATCAGAAAAAAGCTGATAATTTTTCTTTAGAAATTAAAGAAGAAAAAGAAAGAAAAGTAGAAAAACAGAAAAAAGAACCAAAACAGAAAGAAAAAGAAACAATTAACCAGAAAGTAATGGATTTTATTGCTGAACATGGAAGTGTTACGGCAAAAGAAATAGCAAATGGAATAGGTGTAAATAGGCAAACTGTATCAACGTACTTAAATAGAATGAAACTATCAGGAAAAATTATAAATCCTGATGGAATTGTTACGCAGTACTGTATTAATAATGGGTTAAATCAATTACCAGTAAAAGATAAACAAAAACAAAAACAGCAAGAGCTGGGAAGATTTGACAAATTAATAAGTAATGAGAAATGTTTGGAAATCATGGAATATATTATGCAAAGAGATAGTTTTAAAATGAATTCTGTGAGAAAAAAATTTCAGCAGTATGAGGAATTGATACCAGATGTTATAAAGGCTTTAACAAGTGAAGAACAACTAATTAATTACGATGAAGTAAAGGAAGAATATTCAATACCAATTACTACCAAGATATGGTATTTTCTATTAAAGGAAGGAGAAGCAGTACAAGATGTATATATAAGCTTTAAGCTGGGAATTAAATTTGATAAAGAATTTATTGAAATACTTCAAATGGCAAAGAAACAACGATTAATAGAAGAAATAACAAGAAACGGAAGGATAAGTTATAAGGTTAAATTAAGATAATTATTTATATGTTATATCAAAATAAGAGAAATGATAATTCATTTCTCTTATTTTATATATTTTTCAATTTCATTCCAAACATCATCCATATAAATTCTTCTTTCAGAAGAAAATGGAAAAGTAGGAATATCACCAATTGGATTTAAAGTTTTTTGTAATTTACTAGTTACATCTGGAACTTTAGTAACAGCAATTTTATCAGCCTTATTTGCTAAAATCATACAAGGCAAACCTGAACGAATAACATAATCATACATAAGTTTATCATTTTCAGTAGGAGAGTGGCGAATATCTACTAAAAAGATAATTAAAGAAATTTGTTCCCTGTTAAATAGATATTGCTCAATAAATTTGCCAACTTGTTCTTGTTCTTTTTTTGACATTTTACTATAGCCATATCCAGGCAAATCAACAAAATAAAAACTTTCATCTATATTATAAAAATTAATTTGTCTAGTTTTACCAGGTTCACTACTTGTTCTAGCAAGTTTTTTTCTATTTATCATAGTATTTATAAAACTTGATTTTCCTACATTAGATTTTCCAACTAAAACAATTTCAGGTAAATTATTTTTTGGATATTGAGCAGGTTTTACTGCGGAAATTTCAAATTTTGGATTATTTACAATCATATTTTTCTCCTTTCGATCGCATGATTGCTTGTTATATTTATTTTTTTGGAATAATTTTATCAAGTCCACCCATGTAAGGTCTTAATACTTCTGGAACAGTAACACTTCCATCTTCATTATAATTATTTTCTAATACAGCAATTAGTCCTCTTGGTGTTGCAACAACTGTATTATTTAATGTATGTAAATAATAATTTCCTTTTTCACTTTTAACACGAATTCCTAAACGTCTTGCTTGTGCATCTCCTAAATTAGAACAACTGCAAACTTCAAAATATTTCTTTTGTCTTGGACTCCAAGCTTCAATATCACAAGATTTTACTTTTAAGTCTGCTAAGTCACCAGAACAACAGTCAAGTTGTCTTACTGGGACATTAAAACTTCTAAATAGTTCAACACTTAATTTCCACATTTTATTATACCAAGTCATAGAATCTTCTGGTTCGCATAAAACAATCATTTCTTGCTTTTCAAATTGATGAACACGGTATAATCCTCTTTCTTCTAGGCCATGTGAACCAATTTCTTTTCTGAAACATGGAGAATAAGATGTCATGCTAATTGGAAGTTCATCTTTTTTAATTAATTGGTCTTTAAATCTACCAATCATTGAATGTTCTGAAGTACCAATTAAATATAAATCTTCACCTTCAATTTTATACATCATGTCATACATTTCTTCAAAACTCATAACACCAGTTACAACATCACTACGAATCATAAATGGTGGAATTGCATATGTAAAACCATTATTTATCATATAATCTCTTGCATATGCAAGCATTGCTTCATGAAGTCTTGCAACATCTCCTAATAAATAATAAAAACCAACACCACTAGTGCGACCAGCTGATTCTTTGTCCATTCCATTAAATCTTGCAATAATATCAGCATGATATGGAATTTCGTAGTCTGGTACAACAGGTTCACCAAATCTTTGAACTTCTACATTTTCACTATCATCTTTACCAATAGGAACAGAAGGATCCATAATATTTGGGATTTTCATCATTCTTGATTTTATTTCTTCAGCATATTTTGATTCTAATTTTTCGTTTTCTTCAAGCTTTGTATTTATTTCTTGAACTTTTACTTTAATTGATTCTGCTTCATCTTTTTTACCTTGTTTCATAAGTCCACCAATTTCAGCACTTAAAGATTTTCTTTCAGCTCTTAAATTATCTCCGTTTAATTTAGCTTCTCTATTTTTTACATCTAAATCAATAACTTCATCAACTAAAACTAATTTTTCATCTTGAAATTTATTTTTAATATTTTGTTTTACTACATCAGGATTTTCTCTTAAAAATTTAATATCTATCATTTTATTACCTCCGTTATCCTTTATGATATATAATGCATATATTATATAATATTTTTTCTATAATATCAAGAAATAAAGCTAAAAGAAACGAAAAAAGAAAGAACTGACAAAAAGTCAGTTCTTTCTTTTCGGATAATTAGGCTGTAGGCAACAACGAATCAAACTTTTGATTAATAAATGCCAATTCGTCATTGCTCAAAGTTTTATCCAAAATTTCTAATTTTGAATCTGACTTCAAAGGAAGCTTTGTTCTTGCAACAACGATAAAAACATTTAAAAAATTGTGCTGCTTAGCCTTTTTTTTCCGAACTTCGTAAACGTTTGCGAATGAATCCGAATTCCCAAACTCAAAAACTTCTTCAAACTGTTTAATGTCTTTTTCCATATTGTTCTCCTTTCAAAACAGTTTTTAGTTTACATATTTTTATTATATCACACTTTTTAATAAATGTAAAAAAATTTATAAAAGGGGGTGTTATTTTCAAAAGATATATGATAGAATACGGTTGAAAAATAAAAATTAAGGAGAGTGGATAAAAGGTGTCAGAAGCAAAATACAAAAGGGTACTTTTAAAATTAAGCGGAGAAGCACTAGCTGGAGAAAATAAAACAGGTGTAAATGTAGAAGTAGTAGGAAAAATATGTGATAAAGTAAAAGAAGTTGTAGAAATGGGAGTTGAAGTCGGAATAGTAGTAGGAGGCGGAAACTTCTGGAGAGGAAGAAATGGACATCAAATGGAAAGAGCAACAGCAGATTATATGGGAATGCTTGCAACAGCAATGAATGGATTAGCATTACAAGATGCTCTAGAAGCAAGAGGAGTACATTCAAGAGTACAAACTGCAATTGAAATGAGAGAAATAGCAGAACCATTTATCATAAGAAAAGCCGAAAAACATTTACAAAGAGGTAGAGTTGTAATATTTGCATGTGGTACAGGACATCCATATTTTACAACAGACACAGCAGCAGTATTAAGAGCAACAGAGATAAATGCAGACATAATATTATTAGGAAAAGCAATAGACGCAGTATATTCAGCAGATCCAAAAATAGATGCAAATGCTCAAAGATATGATAAAATATCATATTTAGAAGTATTAGAAAAAGACTTAAAAGTCATGGACTCAACAGCAACAGCATTATGCAGAGACAATAATATTCCATTATTAGTATTTGGAATAGCAGATCCTGAAAATATAGTAAGAGCTGTTAAAGGTGAACATATAGGAACATTAGTAAAATAATGTCCATTTGGGGACAGGTACCAAAAGGACAAAAATGTCCATTTGAGAAACGTCCCCAAATGGACAAAAGAAAGGAAGAGAATTATGGATTATACAAATATAAAAGAAAAGATGGATAAAACAATAAGTGTTTTTAATGAAAAATTATCAGAGGTAAGAGCAGGTAGAGCTAATCCTGCAATATTAAATAAGGTGAAAATAGATTATTATGGAACTCCAACACCAATTAATCAAGTGGCTGGGGTATCAGTTCCAGAGGCAAGATTAATTGTAATTCAACCATGGGATGTAAGTGTTTTAAAGGAGATTGAAAAGGCAATTTTGGCTTCAGATATAGGAATTAATCCAAATAATGATGGAAAAGTAATAAGACTAGCTTTCCCTGAATTAACTGAAGAGAGAAGAAAAGATTTAGTAAAAGATATTAAAAAAATGGCAGAAGAGGCAAAAGTTGCAGTAAGAGCTGCTAGAAGAGATGGAATAGAAATGGCTAAAGCTGAGCAAAAAGAAGGAAATATGACAGAAGATGAATTAAAACAAGCAGAAAATGATATTCAAAAATTAACAGATAAGAGTATTGAGGAAATTGATAAAATTTTAGAAAATAAAGAAAAAGAAGTAATGTCTGTTTAAAATTAAAATGATAATCGAGGTCTAAAATGGAGTTTAAAGAAAATTTAAAGAAATATCAAGATTTAGTAAATAACGAATTAGAAAAATATGTAAGAAAACAAGAGTGTCCAGAAAAAATATTGAATAATTCTATGGAATATAGTTTAATGGCAGGTGGAAAAAGATTAAGACCAATATTAGTAATAGCAACATATCAATTATTTAAAAATGATTATGAAGAATGTTTACCATTTGCAGTTGCAATAGAAATGGTACATAATTTTTCATTAATTCATGATGATTTACCTGAAGTTGATAATGATGATTTTAGACATGGAAAACCAACAAATCATAAAAAATTTAATCATCCAACAGCTTTACTTGCTGGTGATGGATTATTAAATCAAGCATATATTGTAATAAGTGATGAAATATTATATTCAATAGAAAATCAATATAAGGAGAATTTTCATAATAGAGCAAAAGCTTTTAATGAATTTGCAAAAGCTGTTGATAGAATGATTGCTGGTGAATATTTAGATACAGAATTAGAAGGAAAGACTATTTCAAAAGAAATGTTAGAATATATTCATATTAATAAAACAGGAGCTTTATTAAAGCTATGTGTAAGAATGGGAGCAATTCTAGCAGGAGCATCTGAAGATGATTTAGAAAGACTTTCTAAATATGCAGAAAAAATAGGTTTAGCTTTTCAAATAAAAGATGATATTCTATCAGAAGAAGGGGACTCAAAAATAACAGGAAAGCCAGTTGGAAATGACAAAGAATTGGGAAAATGCACATATGTTTCTCAATTTGGAATAGAAGGAGCAAAAGAAAAATTAGAAAAAATAACAAATGAAGCAATAGAAGAAATAAATGTATATGGAGATAAGGCAGAATTTTTAAATCAACTTGCTACATATATTAAAGATAGAAATAAATAAAATGGAGGACAAAATGGAACAAGAAAATTTACCTAAGCATATTGCAATTATAATGGACGGAAATAGAAGATGGGCAAAAGAAAAAGGAATGCCTGTAAGTTTTGGACACAAAGAAGGAGCTAAAACTTTAGAAAAAATAGTAAGATATGCAAATAAAATAGGTATAAAAAATATAACATTATATGCATTTTCAACAGAAAATTGGAAAAGATCAACTGAAGAAGTTGGAACATTAATGAATTTATTTCAAAGTTATTTAGACGATTATAGTAAAAGAGCAGATTCAGAAAATATTAAAGTAAAAATTATTGGAAGTAGAGAAGGTCTATCTGAAAAGATGAAAAATAGCATTGAAAAATGCATGGAAAGAACAAAAAATAATACAGGAATTACTTTTAATATTGCTTTAAATTATGGTGGAAGAGATGAAATATTAAATGCAGTAAAAAATATAGCAAATGAAGTAAAAGAAAATAAACTTAGTGTAGAAGATATAACAGAAGAAACAATTTCAGAAAATCTTTATACAAAAGATCAACCAGATCCAGATTTATTAATAAGAACAAGTGGAGAAATAAGATTAAGCAATTTTTTACCATGGCAATTAGTATATACAGAATTTTTATTTATAGAAAAATATTGGCCAGACTTTAACGAAAAAGACTTAGATAATGCAATAGAAGTATATCAAAAAAGAAATAGAAAATTTGGAGCTAAATAATAAAATAGTATTAAAACAAAGGAAGGAAAAAATATGGATTTAAAAAGAATTTCATCAGGATTAATAGTAGGCATTTCAGTTGCAATTATGATTTTAATACCAAATAAATATATAATAGGAATATTATTAGCTATAATATCAATAATAGCAATGTATGAATATTTAAAAGCAATATCAAAAGTGTGCAAACCAATAAAATGGATGGCATATATAAGCTGTTTAAGTGTAGCAATTATAAACTTCATACCCAAAGATAATTTATTAATGATACTTATGTTATCAATACCAATAATATTATTAATATTGTTTGCACAAGTAATAGCAACAGATATGGAAACAACATTTAAAGACATGTCATATACATTTTTAGGAATTTGTTATATACCATTATTTATGAATTTCTTATCATTAGTTAATGGTATGGAACATGGAAAAATAATTGTAGGTTACATATTAATGGCATCATGGGGATGTGATATATTTGCTTATTGTGTAGGAAAACAATTTGGAAAGCATAAATTTAGCAAAGTAAGTCCTAAAAAATCAATAGAAGGTTGTGTTGCAGGTACAGTAGGAGCCGTACTAGTAATGCTAATTTATACATTTGTATTAAATACATATTTTTCATTTGAATATTCATATATTATAATAGGAATAATAGGTGTAGTATTAAGCTTAATAGGACAAATAGGAGATTTTGCAGCATCTTGTATAAAAAGATATGTTGATATAAAAGATTATAGTAACTTATTACCAGGACATGGAGGAATGTTAGACAGAATAGATAGTGTATTATTTATATCACCATTTGCTTATATGTTATTTACAATGTTTATATAAAATGTAAAAAGGGATTTTAATAATAATCCCTTATATTTTTAAGGAGGAATAATATTGACAATAATAATATCAGCTTTGAAAATAATATTTTTACTTGGTTTTTTAATATTAATTCATGAAGCAGGACATTTAACAGTTGCAAAATTATGCAAAGTAAAAGTGAATGAATTTGCAATAGGATTTGGACCAACAATATGGAAAAAACAAGGAAAAGAAACTAAGTATGCAATTAGACTAATTCCATTACGGTGGATTTTGCAGTATGGAAGGTGAAGAAGAAAGATCTGAAAAAGAAGGTTCTTTTTCAAGTGCAAGTATTCCAAAAAGAATAGCAATAGTAGTAGCTGGAGCTACAGTAAATATTTTATTTGGATTAATAGTATATTTTATTTTAATGTCAACATCAAATACGTATATCACAAACAGAGTAGATTCAACAGTAGAAGGATATGCCGCTCAACAGATAGGAATACAACAAGACGATATAATAGTTGAATTAAACGGAAAGAAAATAAAAAGTAAGTATGATATAAACAAAATAATGAAAAAATCAAATGGAGAAGAAGTTACATTAAAGGTAAATAGAAATGGTGAAATATTAGAATACAATATAAAACCGACAGAAGTAAAAAGTAAAAGTACAGGAATGTATATAGGAGATAAATGCAAAATTTTATCTGTTGAAAAAGGAAGTAGTGCAGAAAAACAAGGACTAAAAGCAAATGATAAGATTATAAAAATAAATAACCAAAATACTAATGGAGATGTAAATAAATTAGTAGAAAATATTCAACAAAAAGGTGTTGGAACAATATTATTAACGATAGAAAGAAAAAATGAACAACTAAATATAGAATTAACACCAGATTTTATATCATCTTATTATTTAGGAATAACATTTAAGCAAGCAGATAATACATTTATAAATCATATTATATATGGTGGAATTGAAACAAAAGAATTTGCATTTTCAATAATAGATAATATAAAGATGATTTTTACAGGTGGAGTTAGTATAGACCAAATGATGGGACCTGTTGGAATTTCTGAAGTAGTTGCAAAAACTAGTGGTTGGAAAGAATTTATTTATATGTTAGCATTAATATCTTTATCATTAGGTGTTACAAATTTACTTCCAATACCAGCGTTAGATGGTGGTAAAATATTAATATTGATTATAGAAGCAATACGTAGAAAACCTTTAAATGAAAAGGCAGAAATAAATATTCAGTTAATAGGTTTTTCAATTTTAATAGCATTATCATTGTATATTACTTATAATGATATTTTGAGAATATTTTAAAAAGATGATATGAGACTATATTAATTATAGCCTCATATTTTTTTACTTTGTTCGCTTTAATTTAATGACAAAATATGATAAAATACAAACAATAAAAAATGGTAAATGAAAAAAATTTTCATTTGGCTATAAACGAAGTGGAGCGAAGAAAAAGGATGTCAGAAAACAAACCAAAAAAAGTAAAAGATATATTTAAAGATTATGAAACAAAAGCAAATATAAAAGAAGCATATGTAACAGCACTAAATGTAGTAAAAAAATTAAATACATTAGGAATTGTTTTAGAAATAGATGAATACATAGAGGTAAAAGAAATATGGTATTTTGAAAAATTTCTAATAGAAAGGTTTAAATTTTCTAATATTGATATGACAATAAAATATCAAAAAGATACACAATTAAAATCAATAAAAGACGAATGGAGAAATATCATATGTTATATGGCACATAAATATCCATTAATGAAACCAATGCTTTTAATGAAAAGTGATATTGAAATAAATGACAATATAATAAATGTAAAAATGCATATTAGAGGAGCAGACTTCTTAAGAGCAAAAAAAACAGATAAAGAGCTAGAAAATGTAATAAAAAAATTATACGGAAAAGAATATAAAATAGAATTAGAAGAAGTATTTAAACAAGAAGACGAGATTGCTCAAGAAAAAAAGATAAAAGAAATGGAAGAAAAAGCAATAGAAGAATCTGTTTCTTATGTATTAGAAAATGATAATGAAGAAAAACATCATACCAAAAATGTTTCAAATGTTGAAGAATATAATGACCCAGATTATATGCCACCACAAGATGGAGATTATATGCCAGTAGAAGAAATGGGTGGAATGCCTGAAGATATGTTACAAGCTCCAATGGAAGAAGAACAAAAATATATAATGGGAAAACCATCAAAAGCAAAAGAAAAACAAATAAAAATAAAAGACATAACAGCAAATGATGGTAGAGTAACACTAGAAGGAAGAGTATTAACATGTGAATGTAGAGAAACAAAATCAGGAAAAGGAATGCTTATAATTGATTTATATGATGGTACCGGAACAATGACATGTAAATCATTTGCAAAAGATATTAAAGAAGGAAATGAAGTAAAGGCTCAAATAGACGAAGCAAAAGGAATTAAAGTTATAGGAAAAGCAGGACTTGACACATATGCTGGGGATGTAACAGTAATTGCAAATACAATAATTGAAATAGAAAATAATATACCAGACCTTCCAAAAGAAGATGAAGAAGAAGATACACCACTAATATTAGGAAAAACAATGAACATAACAGCACCACTTGCAAAGGTTTCAGAGTTAGGACCAGAAGATGGGGCAGTTTCATTAGATGGTGAAATTATCTTTATGGAAGATAGAGAATTAAAATCAGGAAAAACATTATTAAGTTTTGATTTATATGATGGATCAAGTACACTTACATGCAAAGCATTTTTGGAAAAAGGAAAAGCTAAGAAAATAATAAAAAGGATGGGCAGTGTAAAAGGAGTAAAAATTGAAGGAAATGCTCAAATGGATTCATTCTCAGGGGAACTTACAGTAATGGCAAATACTATTGTAGAAAGTACAGGAGTAAAAAAAGAAGTAAGACAAGATAATGCAGAAGTAAAAAGAGTAGAGTTACACATGCATACAAAAATGAGCCAAATGGATGCAGTAACATCAGCAACAGATTTAATAAAAAGAGCAATGAAGTGGGGAATGAAGTCAATTGCAATAACAGACCATGGTGTTGCACAAGCGTTTCCAGAAGCATATCATTTAGTTGGAGATGATAACCCAGATATAAAAATAATATATGGTGTTGAAGCATATTTAGCACCAGACAATACAAAATCAGTTTATAATGGAAAAGGACAAGATATTGATGCAACATATTGTGTACTAGATTTAGAAACAACAGGATTTTCAGCAGTTAATGAAAGAATTACAGAAGTTGGAATTATGAAGGTAAAAAATGGAGAAGTGATTGATGAATTTAGTTGTTTTGTAAATCCAGAAAAACATATACCAGAAAGAGTATCAGAAGTTACAAATATAACAGATGATATGGTAAAAGATGCTGAAACAATAGATAAAGTATTTCCAAAAGTTTTAGAATTTTTAGGAGATCCAAAAGAAACAGTAATTGTAGCACATAATGCAAATTTTGATGTTGGATTTTTAAAACAAAATGCTAAAGTTTTAGGATATGATTTTAATTATACATATTTAGATACATTAAGTTTAGCAAAAGATTTGTTCCCAGATTATAAAAAATACAAATTAGGAAAAATAGCAGAAAATTTAGGAATAAAGGTAGAAGTTGCCCATAGAGCTCTAGATGATGTTGATACAACAGTAAAAGTGTTTAATGTTATGATAGATATGTTAAAAGAAAGAGGAGCAAAAAAATTAGAAGATATTGATAGAGTAGCTGCAGATAGTGAAGCAAAAAAAGAAGAATATAAAAAATTAAAAACATATCATGCAATTATTTTAGCAAAAAATTATGTAGGATTACGAAATTTATATAGATTAATTTCATTATCACATGTAAACTATTTTTATAGAAAACCACGTATATTAAAGAGTTTATATAAGAAATATTCAGAAGGATTAATACTAGGAAGTGCATGTGAGGCAGGAGAATTATATCAAGCAATAGAACAAGGAAAACCAGATGAAGAAATAGAAGCAATTGCAAATGATTATGATTATTTAGAAATTCAACCAACAGGAAATAATCAATTCTTAATAAGAAATGGAACAGTAAGAGATGTTGAAGATTTAAGAGATATCAATAGAAAGATTGTAGCATTAGGAGAAAAATTAAATAAGTTAGTTGTAGCAACATGTGATGTTCACTTTATGGACCCACAAGATGAGATTTATAGAAGAATACTAGAAGCAGGACAAAAATATGAAGATGCAGATAATCAAGCACCACTATATTTAAGAACAACAGAAGAAATGCTTGAAGAATTTAGCTATTTAGGTGAAGAAAAAGCATATGAAGTAGTTGTAACAAATACAAATAAAATATCAGATATGTGTGAACAAATAAGCCCAATATCACCAGAAAAATGTCCACCACATATTCCTGGATGTGAAGAAGATATTAAAAATATAGCATATAAAAAAGCACATGAATTATATGGTGATCCATTACCAGAAATAGTACAAACAAGACTTGATAAAGAATTAAACTCAATAATAAGCAATGGATATTCAGTTATGTATATAATTGCCCAAAAACTAGTATGGAAATCAAATGAAGATGGGTATATAGTAGGATCTAGAGGTTCAGTAGGTTCATCATTAGTAGCATTTATGACAGGTATAACAGAAGTAAATTCATTACAACCACATTACCGTTGCCCAAATTGTAAATATTCAGAATTTGAAGATTACGGAGTAGGAAATGGATTTGACTTACCAGATAAAGATTGTCCAAAATGTGGACACAAACTAGCAAAAGATGGAATGGATATACCATTTGAAACATTCTTAGGATTTAATGGAGACAAAGAACCAGATATCGACCTAAACTTCTCTGGAGAATATCAAGCAAAAGCACATAAATATACAGAAGTAATATTTGGAAAAGGAACAACATTTAAAGCAGGAACAGTAGGTACAGTAGCTGATAAAACAGCATATGGGTATGTTAAAGGATATTATGAAGATAGAGGAATTCCAATGAATAGAGCTGAAATTCAAAGATTATCAGTAGGATGCACAGGAATAAAAAGAACAACAGGACAACATCCAGGTGGAATTATAGTTGTACCAAAAGGAAGAGAAATATATGAATTTACACCAGTACAACACCCAGCAGATGACCCGAATTCAGATATAATAACAACTCACTTTGATTATCACTCAATAGATGGAAACTTATTAAAACTAGATATACTAGGACACGATGATCCTACGGTAATTCGTATGTTACAAGACTTAACAGGAATAGCACCAACAGAAATACCACTTGATGATAAAGAAACAATGTCAATATTTAATTCTACAGAAGCATTAGGAGTAACACCAGAACAAATACACTCACAAGTAGGAACATATGGAATACCAGAATATGGAACAAAATTTGCCAGAGGAATGCTTTTAGATACAAAACCAACCACATTTGATGAATTAATACGTATATCTGGACTATCACATGGTACAGATGTATGGTTAGGAAATGCTCAAAGTTTAATAGAACAAGGAATAGTAACACTTCAAGAAGCAATATGTTGTCGTGATGATATTATGATTTACTTAATAAAAAAAGGATTGCCACCAGATAAATCATTCAAAATAATGGAAGCAGTTCGTAAAGGAAAAGTTGCAAAAGGAAAAGAACCAAAATGGAAAGATGAATACATACCACTAATGCAAGAACACAATGTACCAGACTGGTATATAAAATCATGTGAAAAAATAAAATACATGTTCCCAAAAGCCCATGCAGCAGCATATGTTACAAATGCATTTAGAATAGCATGGTTCAAAGTACATATACCACTAGCATATTATGCAGCATATTACTCAATAAGAGCAAAAGCATTTGATGCAAGTTGTATGATATTTGGAAAAGAAAAAGTCAAAAACAAAATGAAAGAAATAGAAATGAAAAACCAAAAGAAAGAAGCAACAAAAGCAGAATTAGACATGTATGATGACCTAGAAATAGTACTAGAAATGTATGAAAGAGGCTTTGAATTTTTACCAGTAGACTTATACGAATCAGAAGCAACAAAATTTAAAATCCAAGATAACAAATTAAGACCACCATTAAATAGTATACCAGGCTTTGGAGGCGTTGCTGCACAAGGTATTGTAGAAGCCAGAAAAGACGGTAAATTCATGTCAATAGACGACTTAAAAATAAGAGCAAAAATAGGAGCCTCAGGAGCAGATTTACTTAAAGAATTTGGCTGTCTAGAAGGAATGAGCCAAAGTAATCAGTTAAGCTTATTTGGATAATGTCCTTTTGGGGACGTTTCCCAAATGGACATTAGTGTCCATTTAGGGACAGATATTAAAATAAGAATTGTTAAATAGAAGTTTTAAAGCCAAATAAGAAAAAATCGTAAAAGAGAATGAGGGTAATTGGAGAAAAATGAGTACATATTTTGAAAATTTAGATAAATATATAGAAGAATATTTCAATATATTATCACCAGAAAAACCAGACTTTTTGGAAGAATATATTCAAACACCAGAAATGCAAAAACAATCAGGAATAAGTGTATCTTGTGGTACATGTTATTCAAAATTATTTCCAGAAATTACACTATGGTATTCGAGTTTAGACCATAGTGTAGCAGTTGCATTAATTATATGGAACTTTACCAAAGACAAAAAACAAACACTTGCAGGATTATTTCATGATATTGCAACACCAGCATTTAAGCACTGCATAGATTTTATGAATGGTGATTATGAAAAACAAGAATCAACAGAAGAATTAACAACAAAAATTATAAGTAACTCAAAAGAAATAATGAACTTATTAAATAGAGACGGTATAAAAATAGAGGAAGTTGATGACTACCACAAATATCCAATTGCAGACAATGATACACCTATGCTTTCAAGTGATAGACTTGAATATACACTCTCAAATGGATTTGGAGTAAGGAAGCAGTTGTGGAATTTAGACGAAATAAGAGAAATATATCAAAATATAGAGATACAGAAAAATGAAGATGGAATAGAAGAATTAGGATTTAAGAATGAAGAGATGGCTGAAAAATTTGTTAAAAATATGAGCATTTTGTCTAAATCTTATATGGATAACAAGACAAAATTATCAATGCAATTATTAGCAGATATAGTCCAAAAAATGTATAAACAGAATTTAATTAAAAAAAGTGATTTATATAATTTATCTGAAAAAGAAATAATAGAAAAAATAAAAAATTGCAAAAAAGATGATGTTTCAAAAAAATTTGATAAATGGAAAGATGCAGAAAAATCATATGAAAGCGATACATATGTTGAAGAAAAATATTGTAAAAGCATAAAAGCAAAAATAAGATATATAAATCCATTAGTAAGAAAAGGTAACAATTATACGAGAATAAATAAAATTTCCCCAAAAGCAGAACAAGATATTGAAAGCTGTTTAAATTTTAAAACAAAGAAATATGCTTATTTTGATTTTTAGTTGTTATCAAATTTTAAACTAACTTTTATGGTTTAATGTCCTTTTGGGAAACGTCCCCAAAAGGACAAAGGAGGAAAAATATGATGCAAAATGTAGTAATATATTTAATAATAATAAATATAGTAGGTTTTTTAGCTATGTATATAGATAAGCAAAAGGCTAAAAGGGGTAAGTGGAGAATACCAGAGAATACACTTCTTATAATAACTGTATTAGGTGGAGGTGTTGGAACAATCGCTGGGATGTATACTTTTAGACATAAAACACAGAAGCCTAAATTTACAATAGGGTTACCAACAATATTGATTTTAGAAATTATAGGTGCTCTGTATTTTGTTTTTTTCAATAAATAGTTGATTTAAATATTATGTTTATTTTGGAAAAAGATAAAACTGTAAAATTCGCTTATATGGCGATTTACAGTTTTTTTGTTTTTGACAAAAAAATTAAAATATAGTGCACATAAAATTAAATACAAAAATGTAAATAATTGGAAATAACAAAAATAGAAAAGCAACTGTGAATAACTTTGAAAAATAATCCGGCTTTTTCAGTTATTCACAAAGTTATCCACAGTTTCCACAAAAAACATAAAATGATATTGGTTTCAAAAATGTAAACAAAATAGGAAACATAATTAATGTTAGACTACATAATTGTAATAAGATTGAAAAAAATTTGTAATAATTATTACATAAAAAGACAGCAAAAATCATATAAAGATAAAAATGATAAAAAAGATATAAAATATGACATTAAAATAAAAATATGATTGTAATAATAAATTAAATTAATTGTAATATATGATAATAAAATTGATAACGAATATAAGATAATTTTAATATAATATTATTAGAAGTATTTTTTATATATGCCAATTTAGATAAAAGGGGGTGTAAATATGTTCAATAAGATTACTAAAATAATACGAAGTAAATGGAAAAGAAGTTTTGATTATGGGTTAGATATTACAGAAGAAGAATTATTAAAATATCAAAGAGAAGGAGCTGTTATTGTAGATGTAAGAAGTCCACAAGAATTTAAAGAAGGCCATATTAATGGAGCTATTTGCATTCCTGAATATAATATAAAAAGAGAGGCTCAAAATATAATAAAAAATAAAAATTCAACAATAATAGTTTATTGTTCAACTGGTCATAGAAGCAAAAAGGCACAAGAAAAATTGAAAAAACTTGGATATAGTAATGTTTACAATGTATATGGAGGAATAATAATATAAGCTACTTAACGCACAATGTGCATTAAGTAGCTTTTTCCTGTGCTATTTTTTATAATAGCCATGAAGTGCTAAAGGAGAATAAGAAACTATCTCCGTAGTTCCAGAATAAAATCCTGGAGCCAAATCATTAAGCACGACGGTTTTTGGTTCATTAGCATTAAGCTCTAAATTGCTTTGTATAAACCCATTCTTTTCGCCATTTTTTGTTTGAGCATAAAAAGATGCGATACAATCTTCATTGCTACTTAATACAATTTTATCTTTGTAGCATTGGAGCTCAATGTTTGCATTTGAAGAATTGTAAGAACAATCTTCTAATTCAGAATCTCCATAAACAAATGGATAAATTCCATATACATCTGTAATTTGTGCATCTTTTGAATACCCATGTAATGACAAATCGCTAAGTGTTACAGTTGTCTTTTTTCCACCAATAAGTTCGATAGGACCATATTTACTTGATGAAATTGAATTATTTTCATTTACATTAACATCAAAATAAACATAGCAAGAATCTGCACTATAAATGGAAATTTCCTGGTTAGAATATTCAACAGCAACTGAAGTTTTTATTAATGTTTCTTCAGTAGTTGAAGAAGATTCAATAGTGATTTCAGTTTCCGGTTCGAGGTTTGATTCTTTGTCTTCTACTCTTATATTAAATAAGGCATAAAAAAGTGCCATTACCATAAAGAATATTAATGTAAAAGAAATACCTGCTACGAATCCAACTGAAAGATCTTTTGAAAACCGCCTTTTTTTCCCTTTTTGCATATAAATGATATCCTCCTTATAAAATTTGATACGGTTTAAGACCATTTGGTCTTTAAAAAAATTATAGCAAAATTGACATAAAATGTCAAATAAGCTTTAACTTTTAAAGATAAATTTTGATAATATATTATTAAATTAAGCTATTGAGATTTTCTAAAACTTATGTTAAAATATGAACAAATATTTAGGAATAGGAAAATTGTGCAAGGAGGAATAATGAGTAATAGACAAGAACATATAAGAAACTTTAGTATAATAGCACATATTGATCATGGAAAATCAACATTAGCAGATAGAATGATAGAGATGACAGGTGTACTTTCAAAAAGAGAAATGGAAAGTCAAGTATTAGACAATATGGAAATAGAAAGAGAAAGAGGAATAACAATAAAATCCCAAGCAGTAAGAATGATATACAAAGCCAAAAATGGGGAAGAATATGAATTTAATTTAATAGACACTCCGGGACATGTAGATTTTAACTATGAAGTATCAAGAAGCTTAGCAGCATGTGATGGAGCTATTTTAGTAGTTGATTCTAGCCAAGGAGTAGAAGCCCAAACATTAGCTAATGTATATTTAGCAATAGATAACAATCTAGAAATATTACCAGTAATAAACAAAATAGACCTACCAAATGCAAGACCAGATGAAGTAAAAAAAGAAATAGAAGATATAATAGGAATACCAGCAGAAGACGCACCTTGTATATCAGCAAAATCAGGATTAAATGTAGAAGAAGTTTTAGAAAGAATTGTAACAGACTTGCCAGCACCAAAAGGTGATGAAAATGCAAAAACATCTTGCTTAATATTTGATTCATACTATGATAATTACAAAGGTGCAGTAGCATATGTAAGAGTAATGGACGGAAAAGTTAAAGTAGGAGATGAAATAAAATTAATGGCAACAAATAAAGTATTCACAGTAGCAGAAGTTGGATACTTTATACCAGGATCATATATGCCAACACAAGAAATAAAAGCAGGAGAAGTTGGTTATATTGCAGCAAGTATAAAAAGCTTATCTGACATACATGTAGGAGATACAGTAACATTAAATAATAATCCTGTAGAAAAGCCATTAAAAGGATATAAAAAAGTAACACCAATGGTATATTGTGGACTATATCCAATAGATGGAAGTGAATATGAAAACCTAAAAGTAGCACTGGAAAAATTACAACTGAATGATGCAGCACTAGAATATGAACCAGAAACATCAGCAGCATTGGGCTTTGGATTTAGATGTGGTTTTTTAGGACTACTTCACTTAGAAATAATAGAAGAAAGACTAGACAGAGAATTTGATTTAGGACTAATAACAACAGCACCATCAGTTATATATAAAGTCCACAAAACAACAGGAGAAGTAGAAGAAATATATAACCCAACAGAATTGCCAACACCACAAGAAATATCATATATAGAAGAACCATTTGTAACAGCAAACATACTAACACCAAAAGAATATGTAGGAAACATTATGGAAATATGCCAAAACAGAAGAGGAATCTATATAGATATGAAGTATTTAGATGAGAATAGAGTAACATTAATATATGAAATGCCATTAAATGAAATAATATATGACTTTTTTGACAACCTAAAATCAAAAACAAAAGGATATGCATCATTTGACTATGAATTCAAAGAATATAGAAGATCAAACCTAGTAAAATTAGACATCCATATAAACGGAGAACCTGTTGATGCACTTTCATTTATAGTACACAAAGATAGTGCATATACAAGAGGAAAGAAAATGGTTGAAAAACTAAAAACAGTTATACCAAGAAAATTATTTACAATACCAATTCAAGCAGTAATTGGAGGACAAATAATAGCAAGAGAAACAATATCAGCAATGAGAAAAGATGTACTTGCAAAATGCTATGGAGGAGATGTTACTAGAAAGAAAAAACTTCTTGAAAAACAAAAAAGAGGTAAAAAGAAAATGAGAGAAATTGGTAATGTTGAAGTACCACAAGAAGCATTTTTATCAGTACTAAAATTAGATGATGAATAAAATGTCCTTTTGGGGACGTTTCTGTTTGGGACATTTTGAATGCCGATGAACGAATGAAATGAGTGAAAGGAATAGAAAAATGAAAAATAATTATAATCAAAAAAACAATAAAAAAATCAAAAAAGAAAATTATGAGAATAAAGAAGAAAAAAATTATGATGACCAAGTAGAAGGAAGAAACTCAGTATTAGAATTATTAGAAAGCGGAAAAGACATCAATAAAATATTTATAGCAAAAGGAGAAAGACACGGTTCAATAAATAAAATAATAGCAATAGCAAAAGAAAAAGGAATAATAATAGTAGAAAAAGACAAAAGACAAATGGACGAAATGGCACAAAATCAAAACTATCAAGGAGTAATAGCAATAGTACCACCATTTGAATACTGTGAAATAGAAGATATAATAAATTATGCAAAAGAAAAAAATGAAGAACCATTTGTATTAATATTAGACGGAATAGAAGATCCACACAATTTAGGTTCAATAATAAGAACAGCAGAAACAGCTGGAGTACACGGAATAATAATACCAAAAAGAAGAGCAGCTTCTGTAAACAGCACAGTAAACAAAGTATCTGCAGGAGCGGTAGAATATATGCATATTGCAAGAGTTACAAATATATCAGATGCAATTCAAAAATTAAAAGATGCAGGACTATGGATATGTGGAACAGATATAAATACAGACAAATATTATTATAATCAAGACTTAACAGGACCATTGGGAATAGTTATAGGAAATGAAGGAGCAGGAATGAGTGACAAGGTTAGAAAAAATTGTGACTTTTTAGTAAAAATACCAATGAAAGGTAATGTGACATCATTAAACGCTTCAGTATCAACTGGAATAGTTATATATGAAGCTGTAAAACAAAGAAATTAAAAAAATATATTGATTAAAAAAATAAAAAAATATATAATAGAGTTATACAGAAGAAATGGGAGGAAAAAACTATGATGCCAAGAAAAAAAAGATTAACAATAATGATATCTGCCATTGTTTTTACAATTTTAGTTATAATAGGAATATTATTATTTGTATATTTAAAAACAGATGCATTTAAATCAAATCAAACACTATTTGCAAAATATTTATTGCAGGATTTTGATGTTATATATAATCTAAAACCAACAGAACCCGAAGAAATACAAAATAATTTAAATAATAATAAATATACATCAGATATAAAAGGAAAAATTCAATACACACAAAACATAGGAACAAGTGACGAAAATAAAAATAGTCCAATAAATAATGTTCAACTAAAAATAAAAGGACAAACTGATAAACAAAATAATTATAAATATAAAGATATAAGCTTAACTCAAGATGATGAAAATTTAATGAGAGTAGAATATGTAAATGAAGATGAAACTTGTGGAATTAGATTAGATGGAATAAAACAATTTGTATCAAATAAAGATTCAGATTTTGCCGAATTATCACAAAAACTAAATTTATATAATATAGAAGGCTTGTTAGAAGAAATAGATTTGGACTCAATATTTAATTTTACAGATGAAGAAAAAACAAATATAAAGAATACATATTTAGGAATTATCCAATCTAATATAACTAAAGATAAATATTATAAACAATCAAATACATTAATAACAGTAAATAATCAAGATGTTCAAGCAAATGCCTATAGTATAAAAATGACAATAGAAGAATATAACAACCTATATATAAAAGTATTACAAAAAATGACAAATGATGAAAATATTTTGACAAAAATAGACAATTTAGAAAAAATAATAAAAGAAAAATATAATACAGATAAAGAAGATGGATATTTAAGAAAAGAATTTATTGATAAATTAAATGAAACAATAGAAAAAATAAAAAGTAATAATATAGGACAAGATGAAGTAAAAATTACTGTATATGAAAGTAATAGAAAAACAATAAGAACAACAATAGAAAAATCAAAAGAAAAAATAATGTTAGATGTATATAATGATAATAATTCTATAAAAATCGATAAGACAGAATTAGGAGATACTGAAAATGAAGAAATATTTAAAATCGAAAAAAATATAGAAACAGAAAAAGGCAAAACATTTATAGAATATGAAAAAATTATAAATAATGAAATAAACAATAATATCCAATTAACTTTAGATCAAAAAATTGAGAATAGTAAAGTTACTAAAATAGGAAGATTAGAAATTTCAAATGAAAAGTATGATGCAATACTTAATATAGAAGATAATATTGTAATAGTAAATCAATTTGAAAATCAAGTAAAATTAGCTGATGACAATATAACATTAAATGATTTAGATAATGATAAAATTACTACAATACAAAATATATTAAATAAAAATATGGAAGAACAGTTAGAAAAATTAAATTCAAAAGTAACTTTAAGAGATTATATAAATATGTTGCAAAACATAAATATTCTAAAACCAGATTCTATTCAAATATCTGATGATGTAAAGGTAACAGAAATAGAAAAAAATAGATTTAATTCTCAATATGAATTTTTTGTAAGTGATAATTTGAACCAAGATAATATAAAAGAACTATTAGAAGTTGCAAAAAATAGTTTTGGAGATATGAAAGTTGTATTAAAAAATGGAGATACTGAAGATTTAGATATTGATAAATTATCAGATAATAATTATAGTATAAAAACAGACTATAAAAAAAGCATAGATGAAATAGATATATTTATTAAAAGAAATTCAAGTAATGAAAAGAAACAAGAAGATATAATTACATTATTAAAAGAAAATAATAATAATGTAAAATATAATGTTTCTTTAGATTATAATGATAATACAGGATTAGTTGAAAAAATAAAAATAAAAATAGTAGAATAAAATATATAAATATTCCCTAATAATAAAGGCCAAAAGGCTTAATATTAGGGATATTTTTTGTTTATAATTACAATGGAAAAAAATAACATAAAAAAACTTGAAAAAAAGTATTGACTTTGAAGTAAAAAGGTGTTAATATTTTATTTAGCTTTTGAGTTTTCAGAGCTAGAAATTATACAAAAAAATAAGTTTTAAATTTTTTTAAAATTTTTTAAAAAAATTGTTGACAAAGAAAAAAACTTATTGTATAATAAAAACCGTCCTCGTTAAGGGGACATAAAAGTACATTGAAAAGTAAACAATAAAATCCTTTAGAGAATAAACCGAAGCGGTATGATTTTAAACCTAAAATCAGTACCGAAAAAGTAAAATTTTTTAAAAGTTTTTAATTCAATAAAAAGCAAGAAGTTTAAGAGCTTGATAAAACACTTAAGTTTAGATTTATAACATTCGAAAGAATGAAATATAAATACCACAAACAAGAGAGTTTGATCCTGGCTCAGGATAAACGCTGGCGGCGCACATAAGACATGCAAGTCGAACGGAAGTCGTTGTAATGATGTTGACATGGACGGAGAACTTGTTCAAAGAAAATGAAGATTGACTTACAACAATGGCTTTAGTGGCGGACTGGTGAGTAACACGTAAGCAACCTGCCTATCAGAGGGGAA
>CAKOUO010000009.1 GCA_934120645.1 uncultured Clostridia bacterium | reverse complement strand
TGAGCTATCCGCGACTCGAACGCGGGACAACTTGATTAAAAGTCAAGTGCTCTACCACCTGAGCTAATAGCCCGTATTATCCGAAGTTTCATTCGGAACGCTTCTATATAATACACTATTTTTTTTAATATGTCAATACATTTGTCAAAATTTTTTTGTTTTTTTTGACAAATGTATTCTTTTTATGCATTTAACTTCTTTATAACTTCTTCTACATCTATTCCGTGAACATCACAAGCTTCTTCTAATGTCTCCATTTGTGATGCTGGACAACCTAAACAGTGCATTCCTATTTCTAATAATATTTCTGCTTTTTCTGGTGCTTTTTCTAATATTTCACCAATTGTTGTATCTTTATTAAATTCCATTTTTTCATTCCTCCTTTTTCTATTTTATCATAAATTTATAAAAAAGTATAGACAAATGTTAAGATTTGTTGTATTATAATACAAATTGTAAGGTGGTGATATTATTTATAACCTAGTCAATTTATTTTTTATCATTTTTATTATTAATCTTTTTATTACTTTATATTCTATTTATTCTTTTTTTGAAGAAAAAATTTTAAATACTCGACAAGGTTCCAAATTAAAAATAAAGAAAATATTTAATTAAATAATAAAGGAGGTTTTTTATAATTTTAAAAATAAAAAATAAAATTATTTTTATTTCAATTTTTTTATTTATTTCTATAATTTTTTCTATAATAAAATTTTATCCAATTTATTTATCAAACGAAATTATAATAACATTTGGAATACATCCATTTGATATTTGTGAAAAAATGCCCACTCTATGGAAATATATAAAAATTTTATTTATTTTTTCATATATTTTTTCAAATATTATAATTTTAAATTTATTTTATAATAAATTTTTATTTAATTTTTTTAATAAAAAAAATAATAAATTAAATTCAAAAAATAATAAAACAAAAATTAATAATCTATATTTATTAATTGGTAAAAATTTTAATTCTAATGAAAATATTCTAATTCCGGAATCCGGACTCTATCAAAACTTTTTAATAACTGGTACTATTGGATCTGGAAAAACCTCTTCTGCTATTTACCCTTTTGTTAAACAATTAATGGAGTATAATTCAAAAAATATAAATGATAAAATAGCTATGTTGATTTTAGACGTAAAAGGAAATTTTTGTAACCAAATTAAAACATTTTCTAATATTTTTAATTTAAATAATGATTTAATAATTTTAGGTTTAAACTCAAATATATTTTATAATCCTTTACACAAACCAAATCTTAAACCACAAGTCTTAGCTAATAGATTAAAAACTATTCTCACTTTATTTTCAGAAAATAATTCAGAATCATATTGGCTAGATAAAGCTGAACAAATTTTAGCAGAGGCTATTAAACTGTGTAGATTATACAATAACAATTATGTTACCTTTTTAGAATTACACAAATTAATAACTATTCCTAATTATTATAAAGACAAAATAAATATATTAAGAAATTTATTTATATCTTCTAAATTTAATAAAAAACAAATTTATGAATTAAATTCTAGTTTGGATTTTTTTCAAAAAGAATTTGAAAATTTAGATTCAAGAACAAAAGGTATTTTAATCTCTGAAATAACAAGAATTACCAATACATTTATTTCGGATTATGATGTTTTTTCTACTTTTTCCCCACCTATTGAAAAATTAAATTTTCTTGGTTTTGATACTATAATTAATTCTGGAAAAATAGTTGTTTTAGATATAAATGTAAGTGAATATAATATGCTTTCTAAAATTATTGCTGCATATTTAAAATTAGATTTTCAAACCGAAATTTTATCTTTTTTATCTAAATTTTCAAATAAAAAAACGGCTTTTATTTGTGATGAATATGATAAATATTGCACAAAAACAGATGGTGATTTCTTTTCTTTAAGTAGAGAAGCCAAATGTATTAATATTGTAAGTACACAAAGTTACTCTTCCCTAAAAAATACATTAAAAGATGATTCCGCAGTTAAAGTAATTATTCAAAATTTAGTCAATAAAATATGGTTTAGAACTGATGATATTTTTACAATTGAAGAAGCTCAAAAACAATTAGGAAAAGAAGAAAAAGAAAAAATTTCAAAAAGTATTTCAGAAAATGCAAAAGAAACTAATTTTAATTATATAACAAATTCATTAACTTCACTTAATTCCAATATATCTGAATCATATAATTCTTATTATCAAACAGATTATATTTATGACACAAATTTTTTTACAAGAAATTTAGAAACTTTCACCGCTCTTACTTTTTTATCTGATGGTAATTTAATTTATAAACCTGATAAATTAAAAATGTTACCATATTTTAAAAATAATTAATAATTTATTGAAAGGAGTTTTTATGATTAAATTAAGAAAAAATTTATTTTATTTAATTTTTATTTTATTTTTTTCTTTTATTTTATTATTTTCAATATTTAATTTAATTTCATTTGCTTGGGGAGAACCTCAACTTGTATCAAAAATTAATTCTGCTTTTGAAAATATAGAAAGCTGGATTTTAAAACTTTCTACACCTGCGGCTGCTGTCGCTGTTGGTACTGGTGTTTTTATGAAAAAATTTAGCTTTGGTGATGAAGAAAGAATTAGACTTGGTAAAAAAATTATTAAAGGTTCTTTATTTTCTTATGCTTTTATTCTTGCAATAGATTTAATTTTATCAGCAATAAAATCTTTAGTTGGTTAGGAGGTTTAATTTGAACGAATCTAATATTTCTCAAATAATTATTGATACTATAAATACAATATTAGGAAATTTATTCAGTTCTATAGATAATAATTTATATTCTGTTTTAGATGAAATAACATTTATTAATTCCAATATTTTAAATAATAAAAATTTTGAAAATATATTTGGAACATCTACATCGAACGGTATTTTATTAATAGCAAATTCTTTACTTTTAGGAATTATTTTATATTTTGGTATAAAATATTTAATTTCGCATATTACTTTTTCTCAAATAGAACATCCTTATAGTTTTATTATTAAATTAATTATTTGTGCTATTTTCATGAACTGTTCTTATTTTGTAATGACTTTTTTCTTAGATTTTATTTCTGATATTTCATTATCAATTAGAGGTCTTGGAGAATCACTATTTAATAAAAATATTTGTTTTTCAGAACTTATATTAACAATTAATAATAATATATCTGTTAATTCTTCATCTATTGATATTTTTTCTTTAGATGGTTTAATAAAAAGTATTATTTCTTTTTCTTTATTAAATTTAATTTTTTCTTATTCATTTAGATATGTTTTAATTAAGGTATTTGTATTAATTTCTCCATTTGCTATATTATCAAATAGTTTAAATGCAACTTCTTGGTTTTTTAAATCTTGGATTAAAAATTTATTTTCTTTATTATTTATACAAATTATTGTATCTATTATTTTATTAATATTATTTTCTATGGATTTTTCATCTTCGAATTTAATGTCAAAATTTATTTATATTGGTGGTCTTTATACTTTAATAAAAGCAAATTCTTTTGTAAAAGATTTAATAGGTGGTATTTCAACAACTATTTCTCAGAATGTTTATAATTTTTCAAGATTTAAATAATATTAATTTAGAAAGGATTTTTTATGAAATTTATTTTTCCTCAAAATTATAATTTTAAAAATAAATTATTTGGTTTTATCGATTATACAACAGTTTTTATAAATTTAATTTGGTTTTTAATTGTATTTTTACTAGAAAATTTATTTTTATCTGATTTTAATTTAAAAATTTTTATTTTTATTTTATTTTGTTTTCCGTTTTTTCTATTTAGCTTTTCAGGATTTAATGGAGAAAATTTTATATATGTAATTTATTATTTAATAAAGTTTTTATTAAAACAAAAATTGTTCTTTTTTTATAAAGAATAATTTTAATCATTTACCTTGAATTTTTTGTCTAAAAAAGTTATAATCAATTATACAAATTATCGTTTATAGTAAAAGGAGATTTTTATAATGAAACTAGACCAAAATGACAAACAATTATTATTTTCAGAAACATTTATACCAGATATATTTTTCGCTGAATACTTATCACAAATACCTGGCGATTATTTAAAAATTTATTTATACTTATTCTTTCTTTCAAAATATAAGAAGGATGTTAAAATAAATGATTTATCAAAAAAATTATCCTTACCTTTAAAAACTATAAATGATGGTTTAAAGTTTTTAGAAGATAATAAGTTAATTCTTAGAAAAACAACTGGATTTACTATTATAGATTTACAAGAAGTAACACTTAATAATTTATACAAACCAAATCTTACTCAATCAAAGGAAACTATTGAAAAAACCTCAAAAAATCAATCCAGAGCAAAAGCAATTGAGCATATTAATAATATGTATTTTCAAGGAATTATGGGACCATCTTGGTATAATGATATTGATTTGTGGTTTAAAAAATATAATTTTGATGAACAAGTTATGATTGCTTTATTTGATTATTGCTATAATCGTTCTGCATTACATAAAAATTACGTACAAGCAGTTGCAGAAGCTTGGGGTGCAAATAAAATTCAAACTTGGAATGATTTGGATGTATATGATCAAAAACAAGAAAAATTGAAAAAAATAAAAAATACAATTGCTAAAAAATTAGGTAAACATGGTGGATTAACTCAATATGAAGAAGCTTATATAGAAAATTGGGTTCTTGATTTCGGATATGATATGAATATTATTGAAATAGCTTTAAAAAGAACAACATTTAAACAAAACCCTACTTTTGAATATATAAACAATATAATTACAGATTGGCATGATAGAAGTTTAAAAACTCCAGATGCTATAGAAGCATTTTTAGAACAACGTAAAAAGCAAAATAAAGATTTAAAAGAAATGAAATCTAAAGTTTCAAAAGCAAATTATGAACAAAGAAAATATAATAATTTAGACTTTTTATATGCTAATAATGATATTAATAATAATATAGAAGGAGATAATTAATGTCTAATGAAGTTTTAAATTCTTTATTAAAAGAATATGAACAAAAAAAATTAAAAGCAGAATTAGATTTACAAAAAAGAAAAGAAAATTTATATAAATTAATTCCTCGTTTAGAAGAAATTGATAATGAATTAAATTCTTTTGGTTTAAATACTGCAAAAAATATTTTAAATATTTCTAAAGTATCTGATATTACTTCTAATTCTTATACTTTAGAAGCTTTAAAACAAAAAACAGAAGAATTAAAAAAAGAAAAAGAAAATATTTTAAAACAAAATAATTTAAGTTTAGATTATTTAAATCCTTTTTATGAATGTAAAATTTGTAAAGATACTGGTTTTATATTAGATAAAAATTATAAAACTACCATGTGTAATTGTCTAAAACAAAAATTATTGGATATTTCTTTTAATAAATCTAATATGTATAATTTAAAAAAGGAGAATTTTAATAATTTTAATGAATTAATTTTTTCTGATGAAGTTGATTTAGCAAAATATAAATTTAATATTTCTCCTAGAAAAAATATTTTAAATATAAAAAATAAATGTCAAAATTTTATAAACAATTTTGATGATGCAAATCAAAAAAATTTACTATTCGTTGGTTCTACTGGTTTACGGTAAGACATTTATGTCAAATTGTATTGCAGCAGAATTATTAAAAAAAGGAAAAACCGTAATTTATCAAACGGCCCCTGTATTGCTTGAAAGCGTAATAGATTATAAGATGAATAGACAAAAAAATCCTCAAAATAATTTCTATCAATCTATTTTAGATTGTGATTTATTAATTATTGATGACTTAGGAACAGAAAGTTTAAATAGTATGAAATTAAGTGAATTATTTACTATAATAAATACTAGAATTTTAAATTTAAATAATAAAATTACAAAAACTCTTATTTCTACTAATTTAAATATTAATGAAATATTTAATAATTATGAAGAAAGAATTGGTTCAAGAATTGCTGGATATTATGATATTTATTATTTTTTCGGTGATGATTTAAGATTTAAAAATAAATAAATAAAAAAAATAGAAAATATATTTTTAATATTTTCTATTTTTTTATTTTTATTTTTCTTCTGGATTTTCCATATCAGGTGTTAATGTTTCTATACTTACTACTTTTCCACCATCACTTGTTCTCATCAAAGTTACACCTTGTGTTGATCTTCCAAGAACACTTATATCTTTTACTTGAAGTCTTATTATTGTTCCTGTATCTGTAATTAACATTACATCATCTTCTTCAGTTGCAATTCTAACTCCAACTAATTTTCCTGTTTTTGGTGTAATTTTATAAGTTATAACTCCTTTTCCACCTCTTATTTGAACTCTATATTCGTCTAATTCTGTTCTTTTTCCAAATCCATTTTCAGTAATAGCAAGAAGTGTAGCTCTTCCTCCAGCAATTACAGATTCCATACCTATTACTTCATCATCTTCACTTAGTCTAATTCCTATAACACCTTGTGCTACTCTTCCAATTGGTCTTACATCTTTTTCATCAAATGTTATGCACATACCTTCTCTTGTTACAAGTACAACATTATCTTGTCCATCTGTAAGTCTTACAGTTATAAGTTCATCATCATCTTTTAATGTAATTCCTTGTAATCCTGTTGTTCTTGCAGAATTATATTCTGTAAGTGCAGTCTTTTTAATTAGACCCTTTTTAGTTGCCATTAATAAGTATTTTCCTTCTGCAAAGTTTTGAATTGGTATTACTGCTGATACTTTTTCGCCTGCATCTAAACTTAGTAAATTAACAATTGCTGTTCCTTTAGCAGTTCTTCCTGCTTCTGGAATTTCATATCCTTTTAATTTATATAGTTTTCCCTTATTTGTAAAGAATAATATTGTATCATGTGTTGATGCTGTAAATATTTGTTTAACAAAATCTTCTTCTCTTGTTGCTATTCCAGTAATTCCTTTTCCACCTCTTTTTTGGCTTCTATATGTATCTATTGGCATTCTTTTAATGTATCCAAAATGTGTTAATGCAACTACTGTTTGTTCTTCTTTTATTAAGTCTTCTGCTACAAATTCTCCTTCTGCAGCAACAATTTTTGTTAATCTATCATCACCAAATTTTTCTTTTATCTCTGTTAATTCTTCTTTTATTATTCCATATACTAATGATTCATTTTCTAGTATATCTCTTAAATGAGCTATTAATTTCATTAATTCATTATATTCTTCTTCAATTTTTTCTCTTTGCAATCCTGATAAAGTTTTTAATCTCATATCTAATATTGCTTGTGCTTGTATATCAGATAATCCAAATCTTTCTATTAATCTTTCTTTTGGATTGTCATATGATGAACGAATAATTGAAATTACCTCATCAATATTATCAAGTGCTATTTTTAATCCTTCTAAAATATGTGCTCTTGCTAATGCTTTATCTAAATCAAATTTTGTTCTTCTTAAGATTACTGTTTTTCTATGTTTTATATAGCAATCTAAACACTCTCTTAATGTTAATAGTTTTGGTTCTCCATCAACTAATGCTATCATTATAGCCCCAAATGTTTCTTGTAGTTGAGTATGTTTATATAATTGATTTAAAATAACTCTTGCATTTGCATCTCTTTTTAGTTCTATTACAACCCTTGTTTTTTCTTTTCTATCAGATTCATCTCTAACTTCTGAAATACCTTCAACTTTTTTCTCTTTAACTAAATCTGATATTGTTTTTACCAATTTAGCTTTATTAACTTGATATGGTAATGAAGTTATTATTATTTTTTGTCTATTTCCGCTCATTTCTTCAATTTCAGCTTCACCTCTCATGGTGATTTTTCCTCTTCCTGTTGTATAAGCGTCTTTTATTCCTTGTTTACCTAATATTGTTGCTCCTGTTGGGAAATCAGGTCCTTTTATTATTTCCATTAATTCTTCAATTGTTACTTCTGGATTATCAATTACTTTTATAATTCCATCAATTACTTCTGTTAAGTTGTGTGGTGGTATATTTGTTGCCATACCTACTGCTATACCTGATGAACCATTTACTAATAAAGCTGGTATTCTTGCTGGTAAAACAGTTGGTTCTTGTAATCTATCATCATAGTTTGGCATAAAATCAACTGTATTTTTTTCTATATCTGTTAGCATTAATTCTGAAATTTTTGACATTCTTGCCTCTGTATACCTCATGGCAGCAGGGCTATCTCCATCAACAGAACCAAAGTTTCCATGCCCATCTATAAATGGATATCTCATTGTAAAATCTTGTGCTAATCTTACCATTGCATCATATACTGAACTATCTCCATGTGGATGATATCTACCAAGAACTGATCCTACTGTGTTTGCACATTTACGATATGGTTTATCTGAAGTAATTCCATCTTCATGCATAGCATATAAAATTCTTCTATGCACTGGTTTTAAACCATCTCTAGCATCTGGAAGTGCACGAGATACTATAACACTCATTGCATAATCTATATATGCTGTTCTCATTTCTTTATCTATATCTCTTTCGATTATTTTTCCGTCTCGTCTTTCTAGTTTTTCTTCCATTATTTCTCCCTCTTTCTATTGTATTTTCTACACTTGTATTATACTAAACCGGGCTAAATTTTGCAATAGATTTTGACAAAAAAAGTTGCGTTTTTCTTAGGGATTTCTATATTTTCTATTTATATGTTTCTATAATAATTTACTTTATTTTAATTTGTTTGCTAATTCTATTTGCTCATTTGTTAAATTAAAATCTTGTCCATTATTTTTTATTAAATTATGTATATTTTCTATTATTCTAACTTGTTGTATTGTTTTTTCAATTGGTACTAAATTGTTAATTTCTTTTTCTATTTTTTTGTACTCTTTTTCCATTCCATTAAAATCTTTATTATTATAATATTGTTCCCAATTATTAATATATTTTTCTGTATAACTTAATGATTTTATTTGATTATTAAATGTATTTTCTATATTTTTTTCTACATTATTTAATATAGAATTTTTTCCTTGTTTTATTGTTCTAGCTACTGTTGAATTTATTAAACCATTTGATTGTACTTTATTTATTACTGCATCTAATAAATTTGATACATTGTCTATTATTCCTCCACTTTTTATTGCCTCCTGCATTTGTGATATGTTTTCAAAATTTCCAGTAACAATACCTACTGCACTTTTTCCTAGATTTATTGCATCATCTATACTCTTTTTTATTCCATCTTTCAAACCATATTGAATTAAATTATCTTTTAAATCTATAATTTGTTGTTCTATATAATCTGGCAAAAGAGCTCTTATTCCAATATCTATTCCTGTATTTATCGTCTTTCCTAATGTTGTTTCTAAAAAATTTTGTTGTTCTTTTTCATTTACTAAATTATTTTCTATTTTTAATTCATTATTTAATTCTTGTTCCATTTTAATTTTCCTTTCATAAATTTTTAATAATATTCGAATTTGTTTTTATTATATTTTTATTATTTAATAAATAATTATTTTTAAAATTACAATTTATTAATAATGTATATTTTTCATTATAATTTATTTTTCCTATAATTTCTGTTCTATAAAATATTTTTTTTATTATATTTTCATCAATAGAATATTTATTATTTTTATTTATTATTATTTTTAAATTTTTTGTCTTTTTATAATTTTTCTCTATTATTTTTTTTGTTTTTTTTATTCCTATTAAATCTGGTTCCATAACTAATACAATTTTTTTATTTTTGTTATCTATCTTTTTTATATTCGAATTTATTTCTATAAAAATATAATCATAATATTTTTCAAAATTTTTTATTTTTAGTTTTTTATTAGTTTTTATTAAATCTATTTTATTTTCTAATTTTATTATTTTTATTAATTTTGAATTTTTATTTTTATATTTATTTATTTTTATATTTTTATCTAATTTTATTTTAAATTTATTTTTATAATTTAAATTTTTTTTATTTTTTTGAATTTTTATTCCTAATATATTCTTTATATTAGAATCATTTAAATCTAATATTAATATTTTTTTATTTTTATTTTTTAAATAATATGCTAAATTTATAATTGTCATACTTTTTCCACTTCCATTTGGTCCATCGAAAATTATTGTTTTTATATCATTATTTTTATTTTTTATATTTAATTTTTTATTTATATATTTTTTTAAAATTTCTATATCTATTTTTTTATCATAATAAATTATTTTTATATTTTTATTGTTTATGGTTTTATTTATTTTTTTATCATCCTTTTTTATAAAAATAATTATATTTATTTTTTTATTTATATTATTAATTTTTTTTATTAATTCTTCTAGATTTATTTCACCTGGTATTTTATTATTTATAAATATATAATTTATATTTTTTTCTTTTTCTAATAATTCTAATATTCCCTCTTTATATTGTATATCTTTTCCTATAATATTTATTTTTTCTTTTTTTAATTTTTCAACTAATATTGGATCATTCATAGCTGTTATAATTTTTTGCAATTTTATTTTCACCTTCTATAATTTCTTTTTCTAAATCTGAAGATTCTATTTTTGTTAAAATATGATCTTCACCAACAAACATTAAACATTCTCCCCTTTTTAATGATTTTATTTCTATTTTTTCTTTATCTGATAAATTTGCATATTCTTGTAATATTTTTATATTTTCTTCTTCTAATGCAAAAAAATTTTTAATACTTGAATTATTTAATATACTTCTTCCATATGTTCCATTATCTAAACTAAATATATCTGATATGTCTTGAGTTATTGCAACACCACTACCTCCATATTTTCTGATTGTTTTAAATATTTTATATATAAATGTTGCAACATTTTTATTTGAAGTAACTCCTATTAATCTCCATATTTCATCCAAATATATTGCTTTTTTTTCTTCTCTATTTTCTTTTATTTTATCCCAAAAAATATCTGTAAAAAGGTACATTCCATATTTTAAATTTTCTTCACCTAATTCATAAATATCTGCTACTATTAATTCATTATTTAATTTTATATTTGTATAATTATTAAAAAATTTCATAGAACCTTCAACAAATGGTATTAATTTTGTTTTGAATTTTTTTGTTTTTTCATCTTTTCCTAATAAAAAATATAAATCTTCTAATATTGGCATTTCTTTTTCTGATTTAAATTTATTTTTTTTATTATATAAACTTTTATCATCAAAATTTATTCCTTTTTGCTTATACATTTCTATTATTTTTTCTTCTAGTAAAGCTTTTTCTTCTTCATTTATTTTTCCAAATATTAAATTAAAAAATCCTATTAATTTACTAATTTTAGTTGCTAAATATCCATTTTCTCCTTCTTCAACACTTTCTTTTCTTATTTCTAAAATATTTATATATGTATTCGAAGTTGGTCCTATTTTTATTTGTATACCTTTTAATTTTTTACATATTTTATCGTATTCTCTATCTGGATCTATTATATATTGTTTTATTCCTAATAATTTATATCTCAAAATTAATAATTTTGTATAAAATGATTTTCCTGCCCCGCTTGTTCCAAAAATACACATATTTGCATTTTTATATTTATTAGTATTATATCTATCTATAAAAACTAATGAATTATTATAAATATTTGTTCCTATAAAAATTCCATTTTCATCAAATATTGTTGATGATATAAAAGGATATGTTGATAATAAACCTGATGTTAAAATATTTCTTCTAGCTGCTTTTTTTATTATTTCTTTATTTTCAAATATTGGTAAACTTGCTAAATATGCTTCTTCCTGCCTAAAATTTGCTCTTCTTGTCTGCATTCCTTTACTTTGTGATATTCCTTCAATTTTATTTAAATTATATTCTAATTCTTTTTTATCTTCTGAATATAAAGTTATATAAATATATAAAAAATATAAATCTTCATTATTTACTTGCATTTCTTTTCTTATATATTTTGCATCATTATATGTATAAGAAGCTATATCTATATCTTGCCTGTTTTCATTGGATTCTTTTAATTCTACTCCAACATTTCCAATATGGTATGTTAAATCTTTTATTGTTTTATAAGAATCTTGTTTTTCATAAAAAATAGAAATATTCATATTTATATTTGTTTCTATTAAATTTTTTAATAATAAATCTGTTTGTTCTCTATAATAATTTACTATTATTAATGATGAATAATATAAATTATCGATTTCTATATATTTTGGGTTTTGCATATTTATATATGCAGGAGAAATAAAATCTTTTTTTGAAAAAATTCCTGAATAAAAATTTTTTATTATTTTTTTATATTTTTTTATATACATACCTCCTTTAATATTTTTATTTTTGATACCAATTTATTTTTATTTTATATAATATTTTCTTGTATTTAAAAAAGAATTTAATATTTTTATAATTTCATTTTTTTTATTTAATTCTGTTACATCATTTCCGCATCTTGATAAGCATTCTTTTATTTTAAAATATTTTTCTCTTAATTCGTTTTCTATTATTTCTGTAGAAATATTTTCTGAATTTTTTTCATTAAAAATAATAATATAAAAATCTTTTGAAGATGATTTTTTTGAATAATTTAAATTTTCTATAAAATTAATATAATTTACAGATAAATCTTTTAAATAATTATTTTCTTTTTTTTGGGTATTTTTCTGAATTTTTAAAATATGTTGACTTAAATCTTCCTTGTTACTTTGAATTAAAATTTGAATATTAAAATTACATGTTTTTAAAAATATTTTATAAGAATTTAAAATTGTTTTCTTTTCTAAATCAGATTTTAAATTATAATTTATTGGAATTATTTTTAATATTTTTATATATTTATTTTTATTTATTTTTATAATTCCATTATTTAAAATTTCATCTATTGGTATCCATTTCTGAACTGAAATTTTTTTTATTTTTTTCACCTCCTATTTGCAACATTCTATATTTATTTTTATTGTTTGTCAATAAAAACATTTCGACATCTTTTGACAATTTAAAAATTTTTAAAAATTTTTATTTTTTTGAATATTTATTTTTTTATTGTGCATAATACTAATATAAGGTTGATAATAGTTGAGCAAAGAGTAATAATAGATTTGTGTTTTAGTTTATTATTATTCGAGCAAAGATGTATGATGGTGTATCAAATATATTATTATATGTCGGCGATAAGAGTGTATTATGTGTTTGTAGGCTATATTTTTTCTTTATTTATATGTGGTCAAATTATATGTAATATATTTGAGCTAAGATTATTCTTATATCTAACTGTTTCAAAATGGTTATTATTAGTCCCTCGTTTTTGGATGAATATAGCTATTTATGGTGTATTAATAGTCGAGCGACTGATTAATATTTTTGGTATCTAGCTTATTTATATAGCAATATATATTAGGTTAAAATATTAGATTTATTAGTTTTAGTGTAGATTATTATCAGCTTTATAGATAATGGCAGGTAATATTGTTTTACCTGCCATTATATTATTATATATCTAGATTTTGCACATATTTTGCATTTTGTTGTATAAATTCTCTTCTTGGTTCTACTTCATCTCCCATTAATAATGTAAATGTTTCATCTGCTTTTATTGCATCATCCATTGTAACTTTTACTAATATTCTTGTGTCTGGATTCATTGTAGTTTCCCATAGTTGTTCTGGGTTCATTTCACCTAGACCTTTATATCTTTGTAATCCAAGTTGATCTCTTGTTATTCCCTTTTTTTCTAATTCTTCGTATGCTTTAGCTAAATCTTCATCTGTGTAGCAATACTTATCTTCCATTCCTTTTTTAGATAATTTATATAATGGTGGTTGAGCTAAAAATACATTTCCGTTTTCTATTAATGGTCTCATATATCTAAAGAAAAATGTTAATAATAATGTTCTAATATGTGCACCATCAACATCGGCATCAGCCATTATAATTACTTTTCCATATCTTATTTTTGTAATATCAAAATCTGTTCCTATTCCAGCACCAACAGCTAATATTACTGGATTTAATTTGTCATTACCATAAATTTTATCAGCTCTTGCTTTTTCTACATTTAGCATTTTTCCCCAAAGTGGTAATATTGCTTGGAATTTTCTATCTCTTCCTTGTTTTGCACTTCCACCAGCAGAATCTCCCTCGACTATATAAACTTCACATTCTTCAGGATTTTTGCTACTACAATCAGCTAATTTTCCAGGTAAAGTAGCAGTTTCTAATGAACTCTTCTTTCTTACTAATTCTCTAGCTTTTCTTGCAGCTTCTCTTGCCCTAGATGCACTTACACATTTTTCTAATACAGCTTTTGCAACTTGTGGATTTTCTTCCAAAAATGTTGCTAAAGCATCATTTACCATACTTTGTACTACACCTGTTACTTCACTATTTCCTAATTTTGTTTTTGTTTGTCCTTCAAATTGTGGTTCTTTTACTTTTACTGATACAACTGCTGTTATTCCTTCTCTTATATCTTCACCTTGTAAATTTGAATCTTTTTCTTTTAATATATTATGGCTTCTTGCATAATCATTAAATACTTTTGTTAGTGCTCTTTTAAATCCTTCTAAGTGTGTTCCACCTTCTACTGTATTAATATTATTTACAAATGTATATATATTTTCAGAATAGCTTGTTGTATATTGAATTGCTATTTCTACTGGTACTTCTCCAGATTTTTCAATATATATTGGATTTGGATGTATTTTTTCTTTGTTTTTATTTAAAAATTCTACAAAAGAAATTAATCCACCTTCATAACAAAATTCTGCTTTTTTTACATTTTCTTCATCTCTTTTATCTTCTAAAGTTATTTTTAGTCCTTTTGTTAAGAATGCAATTTCTCTTAATCTTTTTTCTAATACATCATATTCATAATTTAAACTTTCAAATATTGTATCATCAGCTAAGAATCTTACTTTTGTTCCTGTTTTTTTAGATTCTCCTATTTTTTCTAGTTTTTTGACGGTTTTTCCTTTTTCAAAACTCATTTGATAAATTCCGCCATCTCTTTCTATTGTAACCTCTGTCCATGCGGATAGAGCGTTTACAACTGAAGCCCCTACTCCATGAAGACCTCCAGATACTTTGTATCCACTGTCTCCACCGAATTTTCCTCCAGCATGAAGAACTGTATATACAGTTTCCGCAGTAGATATATGTGTTTTAGGATGTATTTCAACTGGTATTCCTCTACCATTATCTTGAACTGATATTATATTTCCTGGTTCAATTTCAACATTTATTTCTGTGCAGTAACCTGCTAAAGCTTCATCAACACCGTTATCTACAATTTCATATACCATATGATGAAGACCTCTTACAGATGTACTACCTATATACATACCTGGTCTTTTTCTTACAGCTTCTAATCCCTCTAATACTTGTATTTGTTCTGCCCCGTATTTATGATTGTATTTTTCCATGTGTATTCCTCCTATTTTTTTATAATTTTTCCATTAGACACATTATATTCCAAATAATTTAAATTTTCAATATCTAATTTTTCTGTTCCCGTAATAATTACTTGTGTATTTTTTATATTTTCTAAAAAATTTTTTCTTCTTTTGCTATCTAATTCTGACATAAAATCATCTAATAATAAAATTGGATATTCCCCAATTTCATCATATATAACTTGAAGCTCTGATAATTTTAATGAAAGCATTGCTGTTCTATTTTGTCCTTGTGACCCATAAATATTTATTTCCTTCTTATTTATATATATCATAAAATCATCTCTATGTATACCCTTTGTTGTAAATCCTTTTATAATATCTAATTTTCTTCTTTGTTTTAATATTTTTAAATATTCATCTTTATCTTTGCATTCGGTTATATATTTTATTTCAATCTCTTCTTTTTCTGCTGTAATATTTTCATGTATTTTTTTTATTTTTTTTATTATTTTTTCTATAAATTCTGTTCTATATTTACAAATATTTATGGCATAATCTGCTAATTTTTCATCCCATATATCTAACAATTTTTCATCTTTATTTTCTTCTCTTATTTGTCTTAAATATTTATTTCTCTGTTCAATTGTTTTTAAATATAAATTTAATAAATGCATATAATTTGGTCTTAATTGGCTTATCATTATATCTAAAAATTTTCTCCTATTTTGAGGTCCACCTTTTAAAATATTAATATCATCAGGAGTAAATATTACAATATTTATATTTCCTAGTAATTCACTTAATTTTTTTATTTTTATTCCATTTAAATAAATATTCTTTTTTTCACCTAATTCTATTTTTATTTTTCCATCTCTATCAGTTTTTTCATATTCAATTTCTATATTAGAATATTTTTCATCTAATTTTATCATTTCTATATCTTTTTTTGCTCTAAATGATTTTCCCAAACTACATAAAAAAATTGCTTCTATTATATTTGTTTTTCCTTGTGCATTTTCTCCATAAAAAATATTTATATTTTTTTCTAAATTAATTTGTTCATAATTATAATTTCTAAAATTTTTTAATTTAATATTTTTTATCCACATTTTTTTCTCCAATATTAATTTATTATTTATTTAATATTTTTATTTTTTGTTTTTTTCTATATTTAAAATATAATTTTCCACATTTTATAAACTATTTTTTTCTAATTTATTCTTTTTTTTACTATTTTTTTCTAATTTTTATTTATTTTTTGTTATTTTCGGTTTTAATTAATTTTATTTTTTATAATTAAATTATATTTTAAAATTTTTAAATCGCCTTATTTTCGATTTTCGTTGTTTTTTATTTTTATTTTTTTACATTTTTTTTATTTTTTTTATTATTTTGGTTTTTAATTAATTTTATTTTTTGTAATTAAATTATATTTTAAAATTTTTAAATTGTCTTATTTTTGATTTTCGTCGTTTTTATATTTTTATCTATTTTATTCTATTTTATTCTATTTTTTTCTAATTTATTTATAATATTATTTTCAATTTTATTTTCCACAATTTATTAATTATTTGTGGAAAACTTTTTTTAAAAGAATAAAAAGTAAGAAAAATATCTTACTTTTTATTCTTCTTTTAATCTTATTGGTAAAATCATATAAACATAGTCTTTATTTTCTACAGATTTTATTAAACAAGGTGATATACTTGTTCCAAACTCAACATATACTTCTTCATCATCAATAGCTTTTAAACTGTCTAAAAAATATTTTGGATTAAATCCAGCTTCTAAATTTTTTCCTTCTGTTGAAACAAATAATTCTTCCTTTGCATCTCCAGTTTGATTTGTGCAAGATATTGTAACTTTTCCTATATCAACTTTTACTTTTACTGGATATTTCTTTTCCTTCTCAACTGATGAAGATGATATTAAACTAATTCTTTCAAAACTATTTTGTAAATTATTTTTATTTACTTTTATTCTTGTTTCCCAATTGTCTGGTATTACACTTTTATAATTTAAAAATTCTCCATCTAATATTCTTGTTACTATTTTGCAATTATCCATTTCAAATAAAGCTTGATTTTTTGAAACTCCTATTTTTATAGTATCAAAAGAATCTAATAAAATTTTATTTACTTCTGTTAAAGTTTTTCCTGGTATTACTGCACTAAAGTTATTTGTTTGTTTATTTAAAAATATACTTCTTAGAGCTAATCTAAATCCATCAACAGCTACAATATTTAATTTATTATTTTTTATTTCAAATAAGCATCCTGTAAAAATTGGTCTGTTTTCTTCTGAACTTACAGCAAATATTGTTTTTCTTATCATATTTTTTAAAGTATTTTGTTCTAGTTCTATTGAATTTTCAACTTCTATTTTTGGAAGTTCTGGAAATTCTTCTGGATTCATTGTTGCTAATTTATATAAAGATCCTTCACATTCTATTTCTAATAAGTTTTTATCATTTAGAGTAATATATATTTCTGTATCTGGCAATTTTCTTATGATTTCACTAAACATTATTGCATTAACTACTGTACTTCCTTGTTCTTTTACTTCTGCTTCCATTATATATTCTATTCCAATTTCTAAATCATAAGTTGTTAGTTTTATTTCATTATCATTTGTTTGAATTAATATACCTTCTAATATAGGCATTGTTGTTTTTGATGCTACACCTTTTACTACGGAATTAATAGCTTTTAGTATTTTGTCTTTGTAACATATAAATTTCATTTTGGCTCCTCCTTTATAAATTAATATAATATTTTTAGTAGTATTAGTATTAGGTACTGTGGAAACTGTGGAAAACTATGTTGATAATTAGAATCCCTAACAAAATCGGTGTGAATAACTTAGTGGATAAGTTTTAATATTTTCCACATTATAAAAATTTAATTGTTTATAATTTAGATATACACAGTTTATTAACACATTATTAACAGTATGGTGTGGATATCTAATGTGTTGCTTCCGTAAGAATTGATCTAATAAAAATTTCCAAACAATATTTTTTCCAAACATAAATTTTAAAATATTAAAGTTTTATTTGATATCTCTTATTTTTTTTCAGCCACAATTATGTTCTTCACACTTTCCACAATTAGTTTTGTACTATTTTTTTCTTTCATTTCTTTTGATATCTTATTATATCCATGCATTACTGTTGAATGGTCACGATTTCCAAATTCAATTCCTATTTGTGGAAAAGACATACCTGCTACATCTCTACATAGATACATTGCTATTTGTCTTGGAAATGCTATGTCATTAGATCTTTTACTTCCAGCAAGTTCGTCTTTATCTATGCTGAAATATTTTGCAACAGTTTCTTTTATAAAATCACAAGAAATTACTTTTTCACTTTCGTATTTGAATTCGTTTATAATGTTTTCTGCTAGTTCTATTGTTATAGGACTGTGTGTTAATGAAGCTCTTGCAACTATTTTATTAAAAACTCCTTCTAATTCTCTTATATTAGAATCTATTTTTGTTGCGATATCTGATAATATAGAATCATCTATTATTATATTTTCATCTTGAGCTTTTTTTCTTAATATAGCTAAACGAGTTTCATAATCTGGGCAAGAAATATCAGCTAAAAGTCCCCATTCAAATCTTGATTTAAGCCTGTCTTCTAAAAATTCTATATCTCTAGGAGGCTTATCACTAGAAATAATTATTTGTTTTCCATTTTCTCTTAAAGTATTAAAAGTATGGAAAAATTCTTCTTGTACCCTATCTTTTCCAGCTATAAATTGAATATCATCAATTAATAAAACATCTATATTTCTATATTTATTTCTAAATATTTCTGTTTTATTATCTTTTATAGCATTGATTAGCTGATTTGTGAATTTTTCTGAGGTAACATATAGAACATTAGAATTTGGATTATTTTCTAAAATTCTATTTCCTATTGCATGCATTAAGTGGGTTTTTCCTAAACCAACTCCCCCATATAAAAATAAAGGATTATAAGATTTTCCGGGTTCATTTCCTACTGCTAATGCTGCTGCATGTGCAAATCTATTGTTGTTTCCAACGACAAAAGTTTCAAAAGTATATTTTTTATTTAAAGTTGAATGATTATTTTCAAGTTCTACTTCAGGTATATTTGATTTTTTGTCTGATATTATGTTACCATTATCATTTTCTTTTGATAAATCAATAACAGAGAATGTCCAATCTTTGTTTGTTATATATCTTAAAGTGTTAAATATAAGACTGTTATATTTATTTTCAATAAAATCTTTTTGAAATTCTGAAACAGCTGTAAAAGTGATATTTTCATTTTCAATACTTTTAATACCTAAAGGTTTTATCCATGTCTCAAAAGATATTCTTGAAACTTCATCTTCTAACAATTCTTTTAATTTGCCTAATAGTTCTTCTTTGTCAATTGCCATTTTTTTTATCCTTTCTAACAAAACTTATCCACAGAGTTATCCACAATTGTTGATAAGTTTGTAATATTTAAGTAAAAATAAGACCATTTTTACGAACAGATTTTTATTAGATCTGTCAACAAAAATCTCATATTTTTTTGTAATTCATATAATAACAAATTTATAATAAATAAGTCAATAGAATTGTGGAAAATTTTTTAAAATTGTGGAAAATATAATCGAAAAATGTGGATAAGTATATAAATATTACAATAATGTTACAAAAATACTGCAAAATCAACACATAAATTTAAAAGTTTACATATTATTATTTTTTAAAAAAACACTTGACAAACTATTAATTTTTACTGTATAATCGATATACTTATTATTTTGCATAAAATTTCCAGTAATGGGATTTAATAAATATCAAAGCAGTAGGAGGTGCTATAAATGAAAAGAACATTTCAACCAAAAACAAGACAAGAAAAAAGAGAACATGGATTTATGAAAAGAATGAAGACAAGATCAGGCAGAAACGTTTTAAAAGCAAGAAGAGCTAAAGGTAGAAAAAAATTAAGTGCTTAATTTTATATTAATAAATAGGCAAGGAATATAATAAATTTGTTCTTGCCTTTTAATATAGTTATACTTAAATAATGATTTTTTTCATTAAATTCTACCAATATGAAGGGAAGAAAACATAATGAAAAAAACAAAAATGTTAAAAAAAAATTATGAATTTAAAAAAGTTTTATCAAAGGGAAAATATTATTCAGGAAAGTGTATAGAGGCATTTATACAAGAAAATAAAAAAGAATATAATCTTTTAGGACTTGCTATTAGTGTAAAAACAGCTAAAGCGGTAAAAAGAAACAAAATAAAAAGATTATTGAGAGAAAACTATAAGATATTAGAAGATAATATAGATAGTGGAAAAAGCATAGTTTTTCTTTGGAAAAAAGGTGTTAATATAGAAAATGCAAACTTTAGTAATATAAAAACTGATTTGAATCTTATTTTTGATAAAGCTGGTATAAAAATTTAGGGAAAATATATGAAGAAGTTATTAGTAAAATTTATTAATTTTTATCAAAAACATATTTCTTTGTGGCTACAAAGTAAAAATATAAATTGTAAATTTTATCCAACATGTTCTGAATATACAAAACAAGCTATATTAAAATATGGTGTTTGGAAAGGATTAAAATTAGGAATAGTTAGAATTTTGAAGTGTAATCCTTTTTCAAAAGGAGGGTATGACCCTTTAAAATAATCCAGGAGGAGTAGAGATGTTTCAATTTTTTGCAAACATTTTTGGTTATTTATTAAATTTTATAAATAACCTTGTAAATAATTATGGTTTATCTATTATATTATTTACAGTTATTATAAAACTAGTAATGTTGCCATTATCAATAAAGCAACAAAGAACAATGAAGAAAAGTGCAGAACTTCAAGAAAAAATGAAGGTTTTACAATTTAAATATAAAAATGATCAAGAAAAATTAAACAGAGAGATGATGGATTTATATAAAAAAGAAAACATGAGTCCATTTAGTGGGTGTTTAAGTACAATTGTTCAGTTTATATTATTAATTTCAATTTTTTATATGGTAAGATTTCCATTAACATATATGAAAAAAATTGATAATTCACAAATAAATACTTATGTGCAACAAATGAAAGATGATGGAAAAACAGTAAGTTCAGCTTATTCTGAAATAGATATTATAAGAGAAATAGATTACTTAAAAGAAAAAAATCCAGAAGATTCAACATTAGAAAAAGTAAATTTAAATATGAATTTTATAGGATTAGATTTAAGTAAAATACCACAACAAAATTTATCTGATTGGACTGTTTATATAATACCTGTTCTTTATATTATTTCAACTTTTATATCAATGAGAATAACAACTTCAATGCAGAAGAAAGATAAAAAAGGTGATGTAATAGATGTTACAGAGAAAGATAAAGATGCTGAACAGAATGAAAAGAACGAAATGGAAGATGCAATGGCACAATCTAATAAAATGATGTCTTGGATGATGCCAATTATGTCTGTTTCAATTTCTTTAGTTGCACCATTAGGACTTGCTTTATATTGGTTAGTTAATAATATTTTAATGATAGGAGAAAGACTAGTTTTAGATAAGGTTATAAAAGACTAAATCTAGTAGGAAGGAAGATAAATGATGGAAAAAACTATTATTTCAGAAGGAAAAACTACTAATGAAGCGATTGAAAATGGATTAAAAAAATTAAATGTATCTAAAAATATGGTTGATATAAAAATATTAGAAAATGAAGAAAAAAGAAGTTTTTTTAGTATTTTAACTCCAAGAGTTGTAAAAGTTCAATTAACTTTAAAAGAAAATCATGATGAAAAAGAAGCAAAAAAGATAAAAAGAGAAATAGAATTGACAGAAGAAGAACAAGAAAAAGCAAAACAAAATGTGGAAAAATTTTTGAAAGAATTTTTTGAAAAGCTAAATGAAAATGCAGAATATTCTATAGAAAAAAGTAAATGTGGGTTAAATGTTAACATAAAAGATAATGGACTAGGATTCTTGATAGGATATAGAGGAGAAACATTATATTCTTTTCAAAATATTATTTCAGCAATAGCTGGAAAAGGAATTGAAAAAAGAGTAAGAGTTATTTTGGATATAGAAGGATATAAAGAAAAAAGAGAAAAAACATTAGAGGATTTAGCTGAAAAAATAGCAAAAACAGTAATAAAAACTAAAAAATCAATAACATTAGAACCTATGCAAGCATATGAAAGAAAAATTATACATTCTAAATTACAAGATAATGAGAAAGTAGAAACAAGAAGTATAGGTGAAGAACCACATAGAAGAATAGTAGTTTCTTTAAAAAACAAATATTAATATTATAAAAATCAGAGGTCAAAGGTCAGATTTTTACTTTATTTCAAGTAATTTTCTATCTTTGGCTTTTTTTTTAAAAAACACTTTTAAATGGTTACATAATATGGTAAAATAGAGAATGAAGTTATAAAAATAAAGGAGAATAAATATGAGTGTTATAGCATCAATATCTACGGCTCCACGGAATTGGAGGAATAGGAATTGTAAGAATGAGTGGTGAAAAATGTTTTGATGTTTTAGACAAAATATTTGAACCAAAAAAGAAAGAAAACATAGAAAATATAAGAGGTTATTCTATAAAATATGGACATATTGTTGAGAAAGGGGAAATTGTAGACGAAGTTTTAGTTTCTTATTTTAAAGCACCCAGAAGTTATACAACGGAAAATATGTGTGAGATAAATACACATGGAGGAAATGTTGTAATCAGAAAAATATTAGAATTATGCTTAAAAAATGGAGCAAATCTAGCGGAACCAGGTGAATTTACAAAGAGGGCCTTTTTAAATGGAAGAATAGATTTATTGCAAGCAGAATCTGTTATAGATGTTATAAATGCAAAATCAGAAAGGGAAGCTAAAACAGGAGTAAAGCAATTAGAAGGAGTTCTTTCTAAAAAAATAAATGAGATAAAGCAAGAAATTTTAGATGTAATGGTTAATGTAGATGTTAGTATAGATTATCCAGAATATGATGTTGAAGAAGTTACAAATACTGAAATTAGTAATATGTTAAAAAATATTAAAGTAAAATTAGAAAAATTAGAAAAAAGCTTTGATAATGGTAAATTAATAAAAGATGGAATAAAAACAGCAATTATAGGAAGACCTAATGCTGGAAAGTCATCTTTATTAAATGCAATATTAAAAGAAGATAGGGCTATAGTTACTGAATATGAGGGAACAACTAGGGATACAATAGAAGAGTTTGTTAATATAGAGGGGATACCATTAAAACTTATTGATACTGCGGGAATAAGAAAAGCTAAAGATGAGGTTGAAAAAATAGGTATAGCAAAATCAAAAGAAATTGCTAAAGATGCAGATTTGGTTATTGCAATATTTGATAGTACAAAAGAATTGACAGAAGAAGATATTGAGATACTTGATATAATAAAACATAAAAATTCAATTATAATATTAAATAAAATAGACCTAAAACCAATATTATTGGAAAATGATAAAAGATTTACAGCAATAACAAAAAATATTATAAAAATTTCAGCATTAAATAATTATGGTTTGGAAGAATTATATCAAATGATTTCAAAAATGTTTAGTTTAAATGAGATTAATTTAGATAATGAAATTGTAATAACAAATTTAAGACATAAAAATTTAATTTCAAAAGCTATTGAGAATGTAAAAAAATGTGAAAATGCGATTAATGATAATATGCCTGTAGATATTATAGCAATATTCATTAAAGATATTTTAGAGGATTTAGGAAATATTACAGGTGATGTTGTAACTGATGATATAATAAATGAAATTTTTTCAAAGTTTTGCTTGGGAAAATAATTGATAAAAATAAGCGCTAAAATCAAAAATAAGCGATTTTAATTCAAAATACATATAATTTTATAGAACAAATACAAAAAACAAAATACGACGAAAATAATAAGAAATTAATCAAATATCAAAATTAATAAATGAAATAAAAAATAGTAAATATATAAAAATATTAGTAAAATAAAAAACAAACAAGGTATAAAGACATAAATAGTAAACATAAAACATACATTACAAGCTAGTAAACGAAAAACACAAAAATGGTAAAAAGATGAATATATAAGTAAAAAAGACTATAACGTATATATTTAAAAATTAACTATATTGTAAATATTTTTATATAAAATCTACAAAACGACATTTTTTTGTTTCATAAGAAAAGGAGAAAAATATGAGTTATTATGCAGGAGATTATGATGTTGCAGTTATAGGAGCAGGACATGCAGGATGTGAAGCTGGACTTGCAGCGGCAAGATTAGGAATGAAAACATTAGTGTTTTCTATAAGTTTGGAAGCTGTTGCTAATATGCCATGTAATCCACATATAGGAGGAAGTTCAAAAGGACATTTGGTAAGAGAAATAGATGCTCTTGGTGGAGAAATGGGAAAGAATATAGATAAAACTATGATTCAGATAAAAATGTTAAATACATCTAAAGGACCAGCTGTTCATTCTTTAAGAGCACAAGCAGATAGAAAAAAATATCATATGGAAATGAAACATACTTTGGAGAAACAAGAGAACCTTTATTTAAAACAGGGAGAAATTGTGGATATTAAAGTTGAAAATGGAAAAGTTACGGCGGTTGAAACAAGTGTTGGAGCAATATATGGTGTAAAAGCTGTAATTGTTGCAACTGGAACATATTTAAAAGGAAAAATATTCATGGGAGAATTTTCAGAAGAAAGTGGACCTGATGGAGTTTCAGCAGCTAACAGATTATCTGATTCATTGAAAAAAATAGGAGTGGATTTAGTAAGGTTTAAGACTGGAACACCTGCAAGAGTGAATAAAAGAAGTATTGATTTTAATAAAATGGAAGTTCAAAAAGGTGATGAAAATATTGTTCCTTTTTCTTTTGATGATGATATAAAGGACTTTAAACAGGTTGATTGTTATTTAACATATACAAATGAGGAGACTCATAAGATAATTAGAGCAAATCTACATAGATCTCCATTATATGCAGGAAAAATAGAAGGTACAGGACCTAGATATTGTCCATCAATAGAAGATAAAGTTGTTAGGTTTAGTGATAAACCAAGACATCAAGCTTTTGTTGAACCTATCGGTTTAGATACAGATGAAATGTATATACAAGGATTAAGTTCATCACTTCCTGAAGAAGTACAAATAGCTTTATATAGAACAATACCGGGACTTGAAAATGCTGAATTTACAAGGTCTGCATATGCAATCGAGTATGATTGTATAAATCCATCTAACTTAAAACTTTCATTAGAATATAAGGGAATAGAAGGTTTATTTATGGCAGGTCAAACCAATGGAACATCTGGATATGAAGAGGCTGCATGTCAAGGGCTAATAGCAGGAATTAATGCTGCACAAAAAATAAAAGGAAAAGAACCTGTTATTCTAGATAGAAGTCAAGGATATATAGGAGTGCTAATAGATGATATTGTTACAAAAGGAACAAATGAACCATACAGAATGATGACATCTAGAGCAGAATATAGATTATTATTAAGACAAGATAATGCTGATTTAAGATTAACAGAAATAGGACATGATGTTGGACTTATTTCAGAAGAAAGATATCAAAGATTTTTAAACAAAAAAGCAAATATTGAAAAAGAAATAAAAAGATTAAAAGAAAAAACTGTAAAACCAACAAAAGAAGTTAACGAGTTATTAAAAAAATACGGAACTTCAGAGCTTACAACTGGTTCTAAAATGTCTGAATTATTAAAAAGAACAGAATTAGACTATGAAAAACTAGCTCCAATAGATGATGATAGACCTGAGTTATCTTTGCAAGAAAAGGAAGAAGTGGAAATACAAATAAAATATGAAGGATATATAAAGATGCAAGAAGCACAAGTCGAAAAATTTAAAAAATTAGAAACAAAATTGCTATCTGAAGATATAGATTATGAAGAAATAAAAGGCTTAAGCCTAGAAGCAAGACAAAAATTAAATAAATTTAAACCACATTCAATAGGGCAAGCATCAAGAATATCAGGTGTTTCACCTGCTGATATATCAGTTTTATTAATATATATGCAGGTTAATAAAAATAAATAAAGGAAGATTAGTATGGATATAATAGAGTTTAAAAAAATAATGAATGAATATGCTAGTGAAATTGATATTGTGTTTAACGACAAACAAATAGAACAATTTTATAAATACATGAATTTACTATTGGAATGGAATGAAAAAATAAATTTGACAGCTATAACAGAAAAAAAAGATGTAATATTAAAACATTTTATAGATTCTTTAACAATATCTAAATATATAGAAGAAAATTCAACTTTAGTAGATATAGGTACTGGAGCTGGATTTCCAGGAATTCCAATAAAGATATATAGACCAGACGTTAAAGTTACATTAGTTGATTCTCTAAATAAAAGAATTAACTTTTTAAATGAAATTATATCAGAATTAGAATTAAAAGATATAAATACTATTCATAGTAGAGTTGAGGAATTTGGCAAAAATAAAAGATATAGAGAACAATTTGATATAGTTACTGCAAGAGCTGTTGCAAATTTAACTGTACTTTCAGAATATTTATTACCATTAACAAAAATAGATGGTAAATGCATATGCATGAAAGGAAGCGAGATACAAGAAGAATTTAATGACAGCAAAAATGCAATAAGAATTTTAGGAGGACAAATAGAAAATATATATAAATTTAATCTTCCAAAATCAGATATATTAAGAAATATTGTAATAATAAAAAAAGTAAATAATACACCAAATAAATATCCTAGAAAGCCCGGTACACCAACAAAAGAACCAATAAAATAGACCAATTTATGGTCTATTTTTTTTATAAAAAAATTATAATAAATTTAAAATTTTTATTGACTTTTTATTAATAATTATATATTATATTAGTAGTAATAAAAAATAACTAATAAGTATAATTTAACTAAAGAAATGGGGGCAAAATTTGTGGGAAAAGTAATATCAGTAGCAAATCAAAAAGGCGGAGTAGGTAAAACAACAACAACAATAAATTTAAGTACAATATTAGCAAAAAAAGGTAAAAAAGTACTTTTAATAGATGCAGATCCACAAGGAAATGCAACAAGTGGTGTAGGAGCAGAAAAAGATGTTGAACTTTCTACATATGATATTTTAGTTGGAGAAACAGAAATTCATGAAGCAGTTGAAAGTACAATAATAAAGAATTTATTAGTATGTCCATCAAATATTAATTTAGCAGGAGCAGAAGTAGAATTAGTTTCAATGATGTCTAGAGAGCAAAGACTAAAAGAAAAACTAGAAAAAATTAAAGACAAGTTTGATTATATTGTAATAGACTGTCCACCATCACTAGGATTAATAACATTAAATGCATTTACAGCATCAGATACTGTTTTAATACCTGTTCAATGTGAATACTATGCATTAGAAGGATTAGGACAACTCTTAAATACAATAAATTTGGTAAAAAAACATCTTAATAAAAATATAGAAATAGAAGGTGCATTACTTACAATGTATGATGCAAGAACAAACTTATCAAATCAAGTTGTAAAAGAAGTAAAAAAATATTTTGATAATAGAGTATATAAGACAGTAATACCTAGAAATGTAAGATTAAGTGAGGCACCAAGTTATGGAATGCCAATAACAGAATACGATCCAAGATCAAAGGGTGCAAGAAGTTATGAAAAATTCACAAAAGAATTCTTAAAAAAGAATGAAGAAGAAAGAAAAGCAAAACATATGATGTAAATTAAATTGTGAGGAGGAAAGAAAAAATGTCTAAAAAAACAGGATTAGGAAAAGGGTTAGATGCTTTATTTGGACCTGTTCCAGAAGAAGAAAAAGTACAGGAAAATGATGTATTAAAAAACCTAAAAATAACAGAAGTTGAGCCAAATAGAGAACAACCAAGAAAAAATTTCAATCAAGAGGCATTAGAAGAACTTGCAGAATCAATTAAAGAATATGGTTTAATACAACCTATAATAGTAACACAAAAAGATGGATATTATAGTATAATAGCTGGAGAAAGAAGATGGAGAGCTTGTAAATTGGCAGGTCTTACTGAAATACCAGCAATTGTTAGAGAAGATGATGAAAGAAAAAATAATGAAATAGCATTAATAGAAAATATACAAAGAGAAGACTTAAATCCATTTGAAAAAGCTATGGGAATAAAAAATTTAATGACTACATATGACTTTACACAAGAAGAAATAGCAAAAAAATTAGGAAAAAGTAGAAGTGCAATAGCAAATACTGTAAGAATATTAAATTTAGAGCCACGTGTATTAGAAATGGCAAAAGAAGGAAAATTAACAGAAGGGCATTGTAGAGCATTACTTTCTATAACAGATCCAGAAAAACAATATTTAACAGCAGTTGATATGATAGAAAGAGGTGCGACAGTAAGAGAACTAGAACAAAGAAATAAAAAAATAAATAAAAAAGTAGTTTCAAAAGAAGAACTAAAAAGAAATTCAATACTATATAAAGATATAGAAAATACATTCCAAGGATTTTTTGGAACAAAAGTAAAATTAAATCCAGGAAAGAAAAAAGGAAAAATTATTATAGAATATGCATCAAATGATGACTTAGAGAGAATCTTAAACTTAATGAAATAAAAATAGGAGAGTGATATAATGCAAAATATAATAGATTTTTTACATACAGATAATTTCTTAATTGTTTTATCAACAATATTACTAATAATATTTGTATTAATGATAATAATATTAGTAAATACTATGAAAATGAATAAGAAATATAGAAATTTTATGAAAAAATTAGGAAATGGAAAGAATATAGAAGAAGATTTAGAAAACTATATGTATAGAGTAGAAAGAATTGAAAAACAAAATGCTGAAATAATGACTTTTTGTAAAAGTTTAGATGAAGACATTGCTAAATGTATTCAAAAAGTTGGAATAGTAAGATATAGTGCATTTAAAGATACAGGAAGTGATCTAAGTTTTGCTGTTGCTTTATTAGATGAAAAAAACAATGGAGTTGTATTTAATGGAATTTATTCTAGAGAAATGTCAAACATATATGCAAAACCTGTTGAAAATGGAAAATCTAAATATACTTTATCTGAAGAAGAGAATGAAGCCATTAATAAGGCTATAGAATCTAATAATCTTTATAAAATGAGATAATAAATTAATAAATATTAAAAAATTCTATTGACAAATGTTTTTAAAAATGCTAATATAGATACTGTCGCTAGACATAGCGACAACCAAATGGAGAGGTGGTCGAGTTGGTTTATGGCACCAGTCTTGAAAATTGGCGTAGGTTAATAGCCTACCGTGGGTTCGAATCCCACCCTCTCCGCCAATATTTTATAAAGATATAAGACCATAAATTTATAATTATATAGATTTAAGATTTTATATCTTTATTTATTTTTTGGAGAAATACCCAAGTGGTGAAGGGGACAGTTTGCTAAACTGTTAGGTCTCGTAAGGGGCGCGAGGGTTCGAACCCCTCTTTCTCCGCCAATAAAAAATCTGCTTTTGGCAGATTTTTTTTAGTATATTTCGTTTGAAATATACTAAAATTGTAAAAAAAACTAAAAAAAAGTTGAAAAAAAAAATAAAATAAGTTATAATGAAAATAGAATACAAGAAAGATGGTGTTTTTGTGTGCAAAGAACAATAAAAATAATACTAACATTAATTATAACATTTTTACTTGTAAATATGTTTAGCTATTCATATGCTATAGATTCAGGAGTATATTATAGGGAAGATACTTCTTCGCAAACGTCAACAGGAATAAATCCAGATGATTATAAACCAGATGCATTAGATACTTCTCAAGCAGGAACATTAATATCAAAGGCTGGAATCATTTTAGGAATAATTAGAAATATAAGTGTTATTGTTGCTGTAATATGTTTAATGCTAATAGGTATTAAATATATATTTGGAAGTGTAGAAGAAAAAGCTAATTATAAGGCATCATTAATGCCATATGTAATAGGCTTTGTAATTTCTATAGCAGGTACAACAATAGTTACATTTATATATAATGCAGTAAAATAGCAAATATGTTTAACAAAGTGGGTGATTAATTGAAAACAAAAATTATATCAATATTTTGTTTACTTATTGTTATAAATATGATATTTTTTAATATAAATAGAGTACAAGCAGCAACTTCAGATGTTTTTACAGATGGTGATAGTTTTATTCAAAAAGGTACAAGTGAACTAAATAAGAATAATATTATAGATGGAGAAAATTTAAAGGATGCATCTACTACAATTTATAATATTTTATTAGGAGTAGGAATTGCTTTATCTGTTATAATTATTTCAATATTAGGAATAAAATTTATGATGGGTTCAGTAGAAGAAAAGGCAGAAGTAAAAGAAACTTTAGTACCATTTATAGTAGGATGTGTGGTTGTGTTTGCTGCATTTGCTATTTGGAAGATATTTGTATTAATAGGTAACGGATTATAAACTAAATAAGTTATTAAAATTTACTTAGAAAAAGAATACTAGGTAATTAATATAAACATAAAAATAATAAAAGGAGGAAATAAAAATGAAAAAGACATTAAAAGTATTAGCAATAGTATTAATGATAATAGCTGTAGTTATGATATCTACAAATGTTTTTGCTCAAGAATTAAATCCATCAGATTTACAAGCATCATATAATGGTGATGATGGTGGATTAGCAACAAAGGCTGGACAAGTAATGGGTATGATAAGAAACGTTGCTGTTATAGCTTCTGTAATTATATTAATGGTTCTAGGTGTAAAATATATGCTTGGAAGTGTAGAAGAAAAAGCAGAATACAAAAAATCTTTTATACCATTAATAATAGGTATAATATTAGTTGTATCTGCTACAGCAATCGCATCATTTATATTTAATATGGCAAAATAAAAAAGGAAGAGGCAATTTAAAATTGCTTCTTTTTTTTGTATAAAAAGTTATATGATATTACAGCAATGTTACAAATTTATTAAATTTCCACTTTTTTTAATAAAATATATACAATTATCCACAAATTATGATATAATATATACGGATAAATATATTAATTTATAATACGGAGGAAAAAATAATGCAAACTTATGAAATACCAAGAAATTATAGAGGAGAAGGAAGAATATTATATATTTTTTCTACTAAAGCCTTAATATATACTTGTGTTGGAGCAGGAATAGGTCTTATGTTTTATTTTATTTTTAGAATGATAGGACTTTCTATTGTTGGATTAATAATTACGGCTATTTTTGGATTAATAGGATTTGTTATAGGTACTTTAAAAGTGCCAGAATCTAATGCATTTGATATAACAAAAAAAACAGGGGGAGAAAATATAGATAACGTAATAATAAGATGGATAAAATTCAAAAAGAATATGAATAAAATATATGTCTATAAAGAAGAGGAGGATACAAAAGATGAGTAATGATAAATTAATAGATCTTTTTTCAGTATTATTAATTATAATGATTGCTATTTTAGCAATTTTATGTGTGATATTTATTATATTAAAAATAAAAAGTAAACAAAAAAGCGAAAATAAAAATAATTCAAAATCAAAAAATAGTAAAGTAAAAAATACTACATCAAATATACAAAGCTATAATAAGCAATCTATTTTTAATTTTATGGATTTTGATAAAATTGAAGATAATATGATAATACAAAAAGATGGTAAAAGATTTTTAATGGTAATTGGATGCCAAGGTATTAATTATGATTTAATGTCTGGATTAGAAAAAAACAGTGTAGAACAAGGATTTCTACAATTTTTGAATACATTAAGATATCCAATTCAAATATATGTTCAAACAAGAACTGTAAATTTAGGAGAGAGTATAGAAACGTATAAGAATAGAGTTAGAGAAATATCTAATGAATTAACAAATAAACAACTTGAATATAATCAAAAGGTTCGTTCTGGAAAATATGATGAAAAAGAACTTAATAAAGAAAAATATGAAATTATAAGACAAAAAAATTTATATGACTATGGTGTAGATATAATAAATAATACAGAAAAGATGAGTTTAAATAAAAATATATTAAGTAAAAATTATTATGTAATAATTTCATATTATGCAGAAGAAGTTGGAAATAGTGACTTTGATAAAGAAGAAATTTCTAATATGGCATTTTCTGAATTATACACAAAAGCACAAACAATAATAAATGCATTAGCTGTTTGCGGAATAAATAGTAAAATATTAGATTCAATGAAATTAACAGAATTATTATATGTAGCATATAACAGGGATGAATCAGAAGAATTCAATTTACAAAAAGCAATAAATGCTGGTTATGAAGATTTATACTCTACTGCACCAGATGTATTTGACAAGAGAATGAAAGAATTGGATATAAAAATAGAGAGAGAAGCATTGAAAAAAGCAAATGAAATAGTATTTAATACTATTGAAAAGACTGAAAAAGAAAAAAGAGCAAAACAAAAAGAAAAAGAATTAGATAATTTAATAGATCAAATGGCTATGGCTATAATAGAAGAAAATAAAAGAACATTAGGAGAAGAGGTTACAGAAAAGGCAATTAATGAACTAGAAAAAGAAACTAAAGAAAAAGGAGGAAAAAAAGATAATGAAAAAGCAAAAAAGACAACAACAAGAAGAAAATCTACAAAATCAGTTTAATGATTTTAAAGAAGAAAACATGAAGATTTTAAAGAAAAAATCAATAAAAGAATTAATAGCACCATCAGGAATAGATGCATCAAATATTGATAGATTAGAGATTATATCAAATACAAAAAGATATGCTAGAAGCTTTTTTGTATCATCTCTTCCTAGAATGTGTACTTTTCCAGAATTATTTAGAGACATGTATATGTTTGGAGATATAAATACATCAATTTATATTAATCCTGTAAAAGAAGAAAAATCACAAAATGATTTAAATAGAGTTATAAATGAACTAGAAACAGAAAGAATTTTGGCTTATGATAAAGGAAATATAAATAGAGAAAGTACAATAACACAAAAAAGATTAGAGGCTGAACAATTAAGAGATGAGATTGCAGCAGGATTTAATAAATTATTTGAAGCTTCTATAATTTCTACAATATTTGCATATAGTCTAGAAGATTTAGATAGATATACAAAATTATTATCTTCTGAAATGTCAAAAACATTAGTAGGAATTAAAACAGCATGGGCAATGCAAGAAGATGCATTTAAGTCAAATTTACCACTTATGAATGATCAAATAAGAAAAACACATACATTTGATAGAAATTCTATGGGAACAGTATTTCCTTTTACAACTTCAGAAGTAGGACATCCTACAGGTGTACCATTAGGCTTTAATAAGCAAACAGGAACACCAATTTTATTTGATAACTTCCATTCATCTCTTACAAATTATAATATGGTTATATTTGCTAAGTCAGGTGCTGGTAAATCTGTAACAATGAAAACTCTAATTTCAAGATCTTCTGTTCTTATGGGAATAGAAAGCCTAGCACTAGATGCCGAAGGTGAATATACAATAGTTGCAGAAAGTCTTGGTGGAATAAATGTTGTTATAAGTCCAAGTTCAAAGACTATTATTAATTTATTCGATGTAGAGCCAGAGATAGTAAAAGATGAAATAACAGGGAAAGAAAGAGTTACTTTAAATATAGAAAATAAAGTAGAGGATGTAACACAAGCTTTATTAACAATGGCTAGAGGTAGTACAAGAAGTGATGAAGTTAATGAATTAACTAAACAAATTATAGCAGAATCTGTTGCAGAAGAATATGCAGCTCTTGGTATTAATAGTAATCCAGAAAGTTTATATAGGGATAATAGTGATAGAATTGTTGATGGAAACATTTTTGGAAAAGAAAAGAAAGAAATGCCTACAATAGGTTCTTGGTATAAAAGAATAGAAGGAAAAGCAAGAGAAAATACAAACAAAGATTATCAATATCATTATAGTTACTTGTTGAAAGTTATGAAGCAATACATAAGAGAATATGATGGTCAAATGGCATATTTTGATGGTCAATCAACATTTGAACTATTAGAAGGTGCACCATTTATAAATTTGGATATTTCTCAACTAGAAGAAAGATTTGCAAGACCACTTGCTCAACAAATATTACTTTCTTGGATTTGGGAAAAATTTGTTAAGAAAAATAGTGAAGATAAGAAAAAAGCTACACAAAAGAGAGTTTTGGTAGATGAAGCATGGATGTTATTGCCATATCCAGAAGCTGTAGATTTCTTAAATAAAATGGCAAGACGTGCAAGAAAAAGAAATGTTTCTTTGGCAATTGTATCTCAAAGATTCCAAGACTTTTATGAGAAACCAGAGGCACAAGCTGTTCTTACATCTTCTGATACAAAACTATTTTTAGCACAAGATAAATCTGAAATACAATACTTAAAAGAAGTGTTTAAACTTTCAGAAGGAGAAGCTAACTTTTTAGTAACTTGTCAAAAAGGTGAAGGGTTATTAAAAGTTGGTGCAGATTCTGCAATATTAAAAATTATGCCAACGAAAAAAGAATTTGAGTTTGTTGAAACAAACTTAAATCAAATAGCAAAGAGAAATAATGCATAATGGATTACTAAAAGGAGAAAGGGTATGAAATTTTTTACTAAAAAAAGTATAGTACAAAAGATATTATCAATATTAGTCATAATAGTGTTATTTGAATATAGTGTACCTAAGGAATCTAAAGCAGATTCTGATTGGGGTGGAGCATTATTTTCTCCAATACAGTCACTTACATTATCAATAGCTGATGTTGGAACAAATTTATTGAATTTAGTTATAACTGGTGAAGCAGGGTCAATATTAACTTTAAGTAGATTGAACGGAATTGAAAAAGTTGGAAACTTTTTTAAAAAAGTAGGGACATTCCTATCTGCTGGAGTTCTGATTACAGCTTATGCAGATGATTTAACAGAAAAAGATTTTAAAGAAGAAATAGAACTACCAATATTTAAAGTAACACCAGAAAAAATATTTTCTAATAAAATACCATTATTTGATGTTAATATTATACATCCTAATACATATAAAAACGAAGCTGGTGAAAATGTTGAGTCATCAGCAAACATTTTACAAGAAACAATTTCAAAATGGTATGTTGCATTAAGAAATATAGCTTTGGTTGCTTTTTTATCAGTATTAGTATATATAGGAATAAGGATTCTTCTTACAAGTACAGGAAAAGATAAATCTAAATATAAACAAATGTTAAGTGATTGGATTATAGGATTATGTTTGTTATTTGTTATTCATTATATAATGAGTTTTGCATTACTTGCTACAGAAAAAATTACTAACTTTTTTGGAGCAGGAATTACTGATGTAGAAATAACTTCAGATGCTTCATCAGCAAGTTTAGCAGAAAATCCAGGAGGAGATAATAAAGCTTTTAAAATGGATGATACAGATAAACAAATAGTAGAACTATATAACGAAGGTGGAAGAGGCCCTTTAAGATGGAAGACAGATATAATGGGGTATGTTAGATTTATGGCACAAAAAAATATAGAATCTAGTTCTACTGCAACTCAAATGGGATATGTAATAATGTATTTAGTATTGGTAATTTATACAGTTATGTTTTGTTTTCAATATTTAAAAAGATTATTTAGTATAACATTTTTAACTTTAATGGCACCATTTGTTGCGTTATCATATCCATTGGACAAAATGGCAAATGGTTCTGCACAGGCTTTTAATAAGTGGCTTAAAGAATATTTATTTAATTTATTATTACAACCAATGCATTTGATATTATATACTGTTTTAGCTGGTTCTGCTATAAACTTAGTTGTAGAACATCCTATATATGCGATTGTTGTTTTAGGATTTTTATTGGAAGCAGAAAAAATTGTTAGAAAAATGTTTAAATTTGATGATGCATCAACAACAGGAGCTATGGCAGGAGGTGCATTTACAGGTGCTGCTGTAATGAGTGGAATGAATGCATTAGTTAATAGATCAAAGAACAAAGGCTTAAAATCAGGTGATAAAAAAGATAGTTCTAGAAATAATGGTGTAGGCGATTCTAAAGTTAGATATAATAGATCAGCAGATAATTCAAGTGATGAAAACAATTTTATAGATAAAACATTGCAATCAGATATGATTGGAGATGGAAATAATGATAATGATGCAAAAAATAATATAAATAGTCAATATGATGATTATCTAGAGGATATTAACAATCCAGATAACCATAGAGCTGATTTTGGTGAAGGCATGCAAAATCCAGAATTAGATGATCCTAATTATATGTATATGCACCCAGAAGAATATTCTGATGGAAAATATGTAGGTCCAGGAAATGATCAAAATATTCTTAATGATTCAGAATTAAATATAAGACAATATGAACCACCAGCAGGGTATGATGAATCAAAAGTTAATATAGATGTGCCAAAGAGAAAAATAAAAATTCCAAATAAAGTAAGTAGAGCTGCGAAATATATGGGTGCAGCTGCTAGATATTATGGACCAAATGTAGCGAAAAAAGTACTAAAAAATGGAGCAAAAATTGGAGTATCTGCAGTAGGAGCTGGAACTTTAGCTACAATTGGATTGGCTGCTGGACTTGCAACAGATAAAGATATGAATATATTAAAATATACTGCTGCCGGGCTAACAGGAGGTGCTCTTGCTGGAAATGCAATAACAAGTAGAGCAGTAGAAGCGCCTAAAGGAATATATGATAAAGTCAAAAGTACTAAAAATAATATAAATGATAATGTTGCAAAAGAAATGTATAAAAATGATCCAAAAGGATATAAACAATATTTAAATGAAAAATCAGATAAAGAATTCTTGAAAGATGAAGATGTAAAACAACAATATATTGAAGCATTTGGAAAAAATAATGCGGATTCAAGAATGAAAGATGCAATAAAATATAGAAAACATGGAGTTACTGATAATAAACTTATTATAAAAGCAATGAAACAAAATTCACCATCATTGGGAGAAGACCTTGCAAGTGATAGAAGAATTGTTTCCGCTAAATTAGCTTCTAATATAAGTAATGAAAAAGATATGGAAGCAATGACAAAGAGATTAAAATCAAAAGGAATTTCTGATAAAAATATTGAAGAACAAGCAAATATTATTAGAAGTATGAAAGATATGGTATAGAATAATATATATACATAAATACAAGGAGGGCTATAATTATGTATAATTTAATAAGATTTTATAACAGGAATAAAAGGACAATTATTAAAATTATACTAATTATAGCTTTAATAATTGTTATAATTCAATTATTTAATAATTTTTATAAAAATAAAAAAGATAATAAAAATGATAAGAATATAAAAAATAATACATATCAAGAAGAATTAATATCAGACAAATCAGCAATAACTGGAGAAAATGTTTATAAAGAAGATTTAAAAAATGATGTTGATATAATAAATCAATTTATAAAATATTGTAATAATAACGATGTAGATAATGCTTATCAATTACTTAATGATGAATGTAAGGAAGAAATTTTTCCTACAATAAAAGATTTTGAAGATATATATTATTCTAAAATTTTTACAGGTGATAATAAATCTTATACTGTAGAGAATTGGGTAAATAATACTTACAGAGTATTATTTACAGGAGATATCCTTTCAACTGGAAAACTAGATAATTCTGATGAAATACAAGACTATATTACAGTAACTAAGAAAAATGATGAATATAAATTAAATATAAATAATTATATAGGAAGACAATATGTTAATAAAATAACAGATAATGATAATATAAAAATAACAGTAGAAAGTATAGATACTTATATGGATTATGAAAAATATAATTTAATTATAGAAAATAATTCAGATAATTCAATATTGTTAGATACAGGAAATGATACAAAATCTATTTATTTAGAAAATACAAGAAATTCTAAATATTATTTTTATAATAATGAGATAATTAACAGTAATATGTTAATTCAAAGTAAATATAAAAATAAATTGACAATAAAATTTATGAAATCTTTTGACTCAAGTGTAAAAATAAAAAAATTAGTATTTTCAAAATTTGTAAATAATTATGAAGAATATAAAAAAATTGAAAATAAAGAAGATTATAATATAAGTACATTTAATGTTAGTATTTAAATAAAGAAAGATATGGAGGTGATAATATTGAATAAATTAAAATTTTTAAAAAAAGGTTTTTTAAAAGGAAAAATGCTAAAGATAAAAATAATAGCATTTATAATTTTAATTGTATTTTTATTATTACCTTGTGCTATATTTTATTTAAAAATAGAAGTTGATGGAAAATATAAAAAAGACGATTCGTCAAATGTACCATTTGTTGTTGATAATGATTATATAGCTAATGCAAAGTTTGGCAGTGATGGAATATATTTTGAAAAAACAAATGAAGATGGTACAAAAACTAAAATTACAATAGATGATATTTGGAAAAAGTTAAAAGATAACAAGAGTCGTATAAAATATTATTTAAAAAATGCAGAAGAACTAGAAAAATTGATTAATGCTGAAGTAGTAACGCAATTTCCAAAATTAGGTCTTTCAGATGATAAACTTGATGGAACAATTGAGTTTGAAAGACATAAGACGGATGGAACAAGTAAAAAACTTAAATATGTAGATGAAGATACATTTAATGATTATATAGATAAAAAAGATACAAATGCTGTTGATTACTTTACAATAAATGAAGATGGAGATTTATTAATAGCAGTAGTTGATAAGACAACAGAAGAATTAACACAAAACGATAAGAATATGGAACTTTCTGATTATACAGATACAATGTCTGAAAGAGATATGGATTCGGGTGGAAATTATAAATCTGTGGAATATAGTGTAGTTGCTAGAAAAGTAAATTATAAAAATGCAATATCTAAATATACTATGCCTTTTGAATATTTATGGGCTTTTGTTGTAATAAGTGAAGATAAAGAATTTTCTTTTGAGTTAGCAGATTTAGCAAAAAATAGTGAAATTACAATATCAATTTATGATAATGTTACAACTACGGTTAATACAGATGTATATACATATAAAAGAGAAAGAAAAACAGATACATATGTTAAAGTTGCACCGGCTGCAGATTATGGTGTAGCTGGTTATCCTGCAGAAAGAAGATGGGCAGATGGTTCAGAGTATCCTTCTGATTATAATATAGATGATACTGATTATAAAGTTACACATACTATGACATATGAAACAAATACACCAATTTTGGATGTAACAAAAGCAGATGTATGGATTGTAGATTACAGCAAAGAATATAAATATCAAAGTAATGCTGCAAAAACAGAAGATACTAATCATAAGGAATTAGAAGATACAGATTATAAAGAAGATAAAAATAGTCCAATAAATTCTAATCAAGATGCATCATTATTAAGTAATGGACATGCTATAGAACTACAGGAGGAATGTAGAAACTATATACAAACACAAGTTAATAGTAGAGAAGAAGCTGCTCGTTCAGCGGCTCAATCTTCTAAACCAAAGAATTCTACAGAAGTAACAGTTATTCCACATACAACTGTTTCTGTTAATATAGAATATGTAGAATGTAATTACTATTCACATCAAATAAATAGAACTCAAGATACAAATACAACTGAAACTAAACAAGAGTATGTAGAATCTGCTGTAAAGAATAGACCTAAAGTAGAAAAAGATTATGATGAAGATAATTTTGTTACAATATTATCAAGTACAAGACATAGAAATGGAAAAGAAAATATACTAGAAACAACAAGTTGGTTATTATATATATTAGCAGAAAATGATGCTACTAATAATATGGTTGATTTAACAAAATATTTATTATATAAAGTAACTGGCAAAAATTATGGTATTACTGAATACAATTTTGGAGAATATGAAAGTACTAGTTTTTCAATGGCAACAGGTGGAATTTATGGTAATTCAATTCAAGAAAAGGTTTGGTTTGCTTTAAAAGGATTAGGATATAGTGATTATGCTGCGGCTGGAGCAATGGGAAATATACATTATGAATCTGGAGGATTTTCTTCTTCAGCAGTTGAAAAAAGTACAGGAAATGGAATTGGACTTTGTCAGTGGTCTTTTGGTAGAAGAACACAATTGGAAAGATATGCTACTTCAAAAGGTTTACAATGGCAAAATGAAGACATACAAGTGGCATTTTTAATAGGTGAACTTACAAAGGGTGGAGGAGCAGATGGATTTGCAAATTATCAATTAATGAATACAACAGTGTTTTATGGTTCGTCTTTAGCTACACCATCTTCTTGGGAAAATGCAAAAAATATAGAAGATTCTACAAGAGCATTTTGTTATACTTTTGAAAGACCAGATAAAGGAGCAGCAGCAACTTCAATGTCTAGAAGAGTTTCATATGCACAACAATATTATGATGAATTTAATGGAAAAACAGCACCTGAAGAAATAGAAGGTTCTGAATTAACAGGTGATAATAAAACCAAAATGGGACAAATGGTATCAGAGGCAATAAGAATAGCAGATGATGATAGATATACATATAGCCAAGCTTTTAGAGAGTCAGAATATTCTTATGATTGTTCAAGCTTTGTTTCAAGGCTATATCAAAGATTTTTTGGAATATCTCGTTTAGATGCGGGAACTTTAGGAAGAGGTACTGATAATATAAGAGCAAATTGTGAATCTAAGTATAGAGAGGTTTCAATGACTGCGTTACAACCAGGAGATATTTTATGGAGAGATGGACATGTTGCACTGTATATTGGTAATAATCAAACGGCAGAAGCTTCTAGTCCAACTTCAGGAATTAAAGTAAAAACTGTTGGTAATTTTACAAAAGCCTTTAGAGTTGTTTTTTAGGAGGATATATGGAAAGTAGATTAAAAAAGATTATAATAGCTATGATTATAATTGTTGTAATTATCATTTTAATTATATTGGGATTTCTTAAAAATATGAAAAACAATAATATACAAAATCAAGTTTCAGTAGGTGATGCAGGAGAAGAAGTTGATTATTCAAAAACAGATTTACAAATAGTAACGGAAAAAATAGATTATTATACAATAAGAAATTGTATAAATAATTATTTAAATGCTATAAATAAACAAAGTTCAATTTATTATATAGCAAATGAATATGTAGAAGATATGCAGATTGAAAATGTATATAATTTATTAAGTTCTGAATACATAGATAAAAATAATATAACCAAAAAAAATCTTTCAGATAAAATAAAATTAATAAATGAAGAAGAAATTTTAGTTCCATTAAAAATGAGAGTTTTAGAAAAAGAAAATGTAAATAAATATATAGTATGTGGAATTATTCAAACTATAGATAATAAATATGTAGATGATTTATATATGATTGTAAATCAAGATTATAAAAACAAAACATATTCTATAGAACCAATAGATGAAGAGTATGATAATATAGATGAAATAAAAATAACAAATGAAAATAAGTCTATTGAACAAAATGATAGTAATGTATATGTAAATCAAAAAATAACAAACGAATATGTAACAAATGAATATTTTATTTTATATAAAAAATTGGCATTATCTAAGCCTGAAGTAATTTATAATTTAATGTCAAATGAGTATAAAAATTCTAGATTTGGAAGTTTAGAAAAATTTAAAGAATATATAAGTGAAAATCAAGAGGAAATATCAAAAATAAGATTGTCACAATATCTTGTTAATAATTATGATGATTATATTGAATATGTGGCAAAAGATCAATTTGAAAATTTATATATATTTAATGAAAGTAAAGATGAATCAATAGATATTAAATTAGATACTTATTCAATAGCAACAGAAAAATTTAAGGAAACATATAATGATGCTACTGATGAAGAAAAAGTACAAATGAATATAGATAAATTTTTCCAAATGATAAATAGACATGATTATAAAAATTCATATAATTGTATATCAGAAAATTTTAAAAATAATTATTTTAGTACAGAAGAAAAATTTAAAGAATATGCAAAACAAAACTTTTTTGAATATAATAAGTTAAAATTTAAAAATTGTGAAAAAAAAGGTGCTAATTTATATGTTGTAAAATTAGAATTAAATGATATAACAGGAGAAAATACTGAAGCAAAAGAAATTAATATTATAATAAAATTAAATGAAGAATTAAATTTTGAAATAGCTTTTAATGTGTAAAAAAATGGATAGTAAAATTTACTATCCATTTTTTATTTTTTAAAAATATTTAATATAAAATCAGTTAAAAATTTAATTAAAGGATTATCAGTATATAGATTTATTAAATAATTTTTTGTAAATGGAATATGCCATAAAATAAATCCGATAATTAAAATAAAAATAATTGTTAAAATTAATGCAATAAAATTTTTAAAATAATTTTCATAATTTATTTTATAACCTCTATTTTTTAAATCTTGAATATAAGCATCATAGTAAGCTTTATTTAAGGTATTATTAATTTCTTCATTAATTTTATTTAAATTTTCATAATTATTATTTATATTATTATTTTCTAAATTATTATAATTTAAATTTTTTTTATAATTATTTTTTAAATAATTAATTTCATTTTTTAAATTAATATTTTCATTTTTTAAATTATTATAATCATCATTTGAAATTTCATTATTTTTTAAAAATAAATCATAATTTTTTCTTTTTTCCTGATTTGATAAAATATCATAAGCTTCATTAATTTTTTTTATTTTTTCTTCATATATACTTTTTAAATTATTTTCTTGTAAATCAGGATGATATTTTTTTACTAAAGTTTTATAAGCTTTTTCAATTATTTCAGGAGAAGCATTTTTATTTACTTCTAAAATATCATAATAATTTTTATTCAATAAAATCAGTCCCTTCAATAATAATATAACATACAAATTAATAAATTACAAATATAATTTATATAAACAAAATTATTGAAAAATCATATATTATACTAGGTGATTATTATGAGTATAGGATTAGCCTTATCTGGTGGTGGAGTAAAAGGCGCTGCACATATAGGTGTTTTAAAAGCACTGGAAGAAGAAAATATAAAAATTAATTATATAGGAGGAACTTCCTCAGGAAGTATAGTTGCAACATTATATGCTGCTGGATATAAACCTGATGAAATTTATTATATTTTTAAAAAATATTGTAAAAAAATAAAGTATGTGGATTGGAAAAATATTTTTAAATTATTTTTTGGATTAATAACAACAGCAACAATAAAAATAGATGGGCTAAATTCTGGAAAATCAATAAAAAAATTAATTGATAAAGTGTGCATGGAAAAAGATATATATAATATATCAGATATAAAAATGCCATTAGTGGTTCCTAGTGTAAATATGACTACAGGAGAGGTGTTTTGTTTTACATCTTCAAAAATAAGAGCATTTTCAGATAATACAGTTTTTATAAATGATGCTAATATAGGGAGTGTTGTTCAATCAAGTTGTAGTTTTCCTTCTGTTTTTTCACCTTGTAATTTTAAAAATTGTAAATTAGTAGATGGTGGAATTAGAGAAAATGTACCTTGGAGAGAGATTAAATTTTTGGGAGCAGATAATGTTATAAGTGTTGTTTTTGAAAATGAAATTGATAATTCATGTTGTAAAAATCTTGTTGATGTAGCGTTTAGATCGTTTGAATTAATGGGAAAAGAACTTTCAAAATATGAGTTAAATGGTGCTGATTATTTAATAAAAATAAAAAGTAAAAAAGTTTCGCTTCTAGATATGAGGAAGATTGATGAATTCTATAATTTGGGCTATCAGGAAACTAAAAAAATTTTAAATAAAATATTGTAATAAACTTTTGGAGTTTTTAGAGGATAATTGAACACAAAAAAAGAACAGGAGCGCTATCCTGTTCTTTTTTCCTATATAAAGGAATTTACTAAAAATTATTTTTGTTTTTTGCTTAAGCTAAGTATAGTATACTACATATTTTATTATATGTCAATTTTTTAAAATTATTAATTTTAAGTAATAATTTTAAAATTATACTGTTTCTTTAACATTTGAATTAGTATTAATATTTTCTTTATCTAAAGATTTTTTCTCGTTTTCTTGTCTTTTTAAATTATCTTTAGCTACTGTCATTAATAGTTTAATTCTATTAGCTTGGTTTGTTTCACTAGCACCAGGGTCATAATCAACAGGAGATATATTGGCTTCAGGGTATTTTTCTCTAATTGTTTTAATAACACCTTTACCAACAACATGGTTTGGTAAGCATGCAAATGGTTGAACACATATGATATTTGGAATATCATTTTCCATATATTCTATCATTTCTGCTGTTAAGAACCAACCTTCACCAGTTTGGTTTCCTATTGATAAAACATCTTTAACTTTATCTTCTAAGTGCCATATATCACATGGTTGTAAATATCCTTTTTTAGAGTTTGATAATGCTGTTTTTACATCTTTTTCTAATATATCAATAAGTTTAATTGCTATTTTACTTATTTTTGCAGATGTTTTATTAATATTCAAAAGGTTGTTAAAAGTAATTTTGTGTGTTGCCATAAATTTTACAAAGCCCATAAAATCAGGTAAGATTACTTCTGCTCCTTCTTTTTCTAACATGTCTGCAACATAGTTATTACCAAATGGATGATATTTTATTAGGACTTCTCCAACAATTCCAACTCTAGGTTTTTTATGTGATGTGTCTAATTCTATTTTTTCAAAATCATTTACAATATCATATATACTTTGTTTGAATTGCTTATTAGTTGAGTTTCTTACTAATTTTTTGCATTTTAGCATCCATTCATCAAATAATTTTTGTGTTTCTCCTTTATTTACTTCATATGCTCTATTTTTTGTTAGCATTTTTTGTAGTAAGTCTGCATATAATACACATTTTATAAGTCTTTCTAGCATTTTTGGAGTTAGTTTAAATCCAGGCATTTTTTCCATTCCTACAACATTGAATGATATAACTGGGACATTACTAAATCCAGCATCTTTTAATGCTTTTCTTATAAATCCAATATAGTTTGTGGCTCTACAACCACCACCTGTTTGTGACATGATTAGAGCTGTTTTGTTTAGGTCATATTTTCCAGATTCTAATGCTTCAATCATTTGTCCTGTGACTAATATAGAAGGATAACATGCGTCATTATTTACATATTTTAAACCTGTTTCAACAGTATGTTGAGAGCAATCTCTTAATAATTCAAGTTTATATCCACATTCTTGTATTGCTGATTCTAGTAATTCAAAATGTATTGGGGCCATTTGTGGACAAAGTATTGTGTAATCCTTACGCATTTCTTTTGTAAAGATTTTTTTGTTGATTCCGTAGTCTCCAGAAGCTTGTTCTTCTTGTTTTTTTGAAATTCTTTTATTCATACTAGCAAGTAATGAACGAATACGAATTCTTACAGCTCCTAAGTTATTTACTTCATCTATTTTTATTAAAGTATACATTTTATCATAGCTTGATAATATTTCTTCAACTTGGTCTGTTGTAACAGCATCAACACCACAACCGAAAGAGTTTAGTTGTACTAATTCTAAATTGTCATGTTTTCCAACAAAATCAGCTGCTGCATATAATCTTGCATGGAATACCCATTGATCTACAACTCTTATAGGACGTTTTGCTTCAGTTTTGTCAGATACACTATCTTCTGTTAGTACACATAGTCCAAGTGATGTTATTAATGTATCTATTCCATGATTTATTTCAGGGTCTATATGATAAGGTCTTCCTGCTAATACAATTCCTTTTAAATTATTTTCTTCAATATATCTTACTGTTTCAGTTCCTTTGTCTCTAATGTCTTTTTTGCAATTTTGATATTCTATTTCTGCTTTTTCTGCAGCTTCTTCTAGTTCTTTTTTTGTAAAATTATATTCTTTAAATTCATCTAATTCCATTATCTTTTTTACAAGATTCTTTTTATCAAAAGGTAGGAAAGGGTTCATAAATTTTATATCATTTGTTTTTAAATCTTCTACATTATTTTTTAATACTTCAGAATAAGATATTACAATAGGGCAGTTATAATGGTTGTCTGCTTTTTTGTATTCTTTTCTTGAATATGGCATACAAGGATAGAATATTGTTTTAATTCCCTTTTCAATTAAATTTTCAATATGACCATGAGAAAGTTTTGCTGGATAACAAACAGATTCTGATGGCATAGATTCCATTCCTTTTTCGTAAGTTTTTCTTGTTGTTTTGTCAGAGATTATAACTCTAAATCCAAGATTAGTAAGAAATGTAAACCAGAAAGGGTAATCTTCATACATATTTAATACTCTTGGAATACCAATTGTTCCTCTTGTTGCATATTGTTCTTCAAGTGGTTTATAATCAAAGATTCTTTTATATTTATATTGTACTAAATTTGGTAGATTTTTTTTATTTGTTGTAATTCCAGCACCTTTTTCACAACGATTTCCAGATACATGAATTTGACCATTACTGAATCTGTTAATTGTTAATTTACAATGATTTTCACAATTATTACATCTTGTGTGAGTAACTTTTATTTCTAATTTGTCAATTTCATCTGATTTTAGAATGCTAGATTTATATTCCATGTCTAAGTTTGATTCATATTGTTCTTTTGAAAGTAGGGCCATTCCATAAGCTCCCATTAGTCCTGCAATATCTGGTCTTACTACATTTTTTCCAACAATTTTTTCAAATGCTCTTAAAACGGCATCATTATAGAAAGTTCCACCTTGTACTACAATGTGATCTCCTAAAGTAGATGTGTCTCTAACTTTCATAACTTTTTGAATAGCATTTTTTATTACTGAATATGAAAGACCACTTGAAATATCTCCAACTGTATATCCTTCTTTTTGAGCTTGTTTTATTTTTGAATTCATAAATACAGTACATCTAGAACCTAAATCTACAGGTTTTTTAGCTTTTATAGCTTCTTTTACGAATTCAGATATTTCTAAATTTAAGCTTTTTGCAAAAGTTTCTATGAATGAACCACATCCTGATGAACAAGCTTCATTTAACATGATATTGTCAATTGTTCCATTTTTCATTTTTATGTATTTCATGTCTTGTCCACCGATATCAATGATTGCTGTAACATCTGGTTCAAATTGTTTTGCTGCTGTATAATGTGCAATTGTTTCTATTTCATTTAAATCAACATTTAATGCTGTCTGAATTAATTTTTCGCCATATCCTGTAACACCACTATAACGTAAAATGGCTTTTTCTGGTAATTCAGAATATAGTTTTTTTAGCATATTCATAACACTTTTTAGTGGATTTCCTTCATTACTTCCATATAGTGAGTATAAAAGATTTCCATCTTTATCTATTAATACAAGTTTTGTTGTAGTTGAACCTGCATCAATACCAAGGTAACAATCACCTTCATATGTTTTTAAATCTTTTTTTGTAACTTTTGCTTTATCATGTCTTTCTTTAAATTTTTTGTAGTCATCGTCAGTTTCAAATAATGGTTCTAGAGGATGACTTGTATTGTCATGAGAAACTCTTAAATTTTTAATTTTTTCTTCTAATTCTTTAGGTGTAATAGGTTTTGTGTTTAGGGAATCAAGTGCTGCGCCCTTTGCTACTAAAAGATGAGCTTCTTTAGGGACAATTACTTCTTCAGGTGTAAGGTTAAGTGTTTCTATAAATCTTTTTCTTAATTCTGGTAAGTAACTTAAAGGTCCTCCTAGAAATGCAACATTTCCCCTAATAGGTCTACCACAGGCAAGTCCACTAATTGTTTGATTAACAACAGCTTGAAAAATTGATGCTGCTATATCTTCTTTTGCTGCACCTTCATTTATTAATGGTTGAATATCTGTTTTTGCAAAAACACCACATCTTGAAGCAATTGGGTAGATTGTTTGATAGTCTTTTGCAAGTTCATTTAATCCAGCGGTATCTGTATGTAAAAGTGAAGCCATTTGATCTAAGAATGCACCTGTACCACCTGCACATGTTCCATTCATTCTTTGTTCAATTGATTTATCAAAATAAATAATTTTTGCATCTTCTCCACCAAGTTCAATTACTACATCTGTTTGTGGAATGTATTTTTCTACTGATCTTTTACAAGATACAACTTCTTGTATAAATTCAACTCCTAAAAATTTACTTGCAGACATTGCACCAGAACCTGTAAGAGCTAATGTAAATTTATTATTTGGATACATTTTTATAAGATTTTCTAATACATTACAAACTGTATTTTTTGTATCTGAAAAATGTCTTTGATAATCTTTATATATAGTATTTTGATTATTATCCATTACGATTATTTTTACTGTTGTTGAGCCAACATCTAAGCCAACATGTAATATATCTTCCATAATTTTCTCCTTTTTATCCCCTTTAATTGATGAGACATTAGGGACACACCATTTTGTCTCGGATTTAATCACCTTAATTTTATACGCTAAACTGCATTTTGTCAAATGGAAAATAATGGATAAAGGTTATATTTTGGACAAGAAAATAATACAAATGAAATAGAAAAAATTTAAGGAGGAGATTATGAAAAATAAAAAAATTATAATATCATTTATTATTTTAGTAATTATCATTTTTATTGCTGGATTTTTTGCTATAAAGTATGCAAAACAGAAAAAGGAAAACGAAGGAATAAGTGAGTATACTCCACAAGAGGAAATATCAGAAGAACAAGAAAGAGAAACAATAGTTACACTTTATTTTTTAGATAATGAATCAAATACACTAAAGCCAGAGGCAAGACTAGTTAGTGTAAAAGAAGTTATTAATTCACCATATAATACCATAATTCAATTATTAATTAACGGACCAAAAAATGAAAAATTTAGAAAATTGATACCAGATAATACAAAGTTACTAAATTCATCATTAGAAAATGAATGCTTGACTTTAGATTTTTCAAATGATTTATTAAATTATAATAAACAAAAAGATAATGAAAAAGAAAACATGATTTATAGTATAGTTAATACTTTAACAGAATTAAAAGAAGTTAATAAAGTTAAAATATTAATAGATGGTCAATCAAATAAAGAATTTTCTGATACATATGTAAGAAAATAAAATATTATTTTAATATTTTATATAATTTTACATATTTAATAAAGTGATTAAAATCACGTAAAAAATGTTCAACTTCATTTAATGAATTAATTGTATTTTTTTTACATGTTTTAAAATTTAATTTCTTTTTTTTAGGAGGGGGAGATTTTTTTTCTCCTCTATTTTCTTGTGTGTATTCTTTTGGTAGATATGATTTTTCAGCTCTATATATATTTGGCATGGTATTCAACACCTTTCTTATTTGCAAAATTGATAAAATTATTATATAATATTCAAATAGATAAAAAAGGTGATTAGTAGGGAGAATAATGAATATAGAATTAAAAGAAAATGAGAGAATTGATGACTTAGAATTTAAAAACTTAAAAATAATTCAAAATAATAATGGATTTTGTTTTGGAATTGATGCTGTATTACTTTCTGATTTTGCAAAAAATATAAAAAGAGATGCAATAGTTTTAGATTTAGGTACAGGGACAGGAATTATTTCTATTTTATTGTGTGGAAAAACAAATCTAAAAAAGATTATAGGAGTAGAAGTTCAAGAAGAAGTTTATGATATGGCAAAAAGAAGTATAGAATTGAATAATTTGCAAAATAAATTTGAAGTTATTAACGAAAATATTTTAAATTTAAATAAAATATATAAGAATAACACATTTGATGCTATTGTTACAAATCCACCATATAAAAAAGAAAATACAGGAATTGTAAATAATGATAAGAAAAAATTAATTTCTAGACATGAAGTACTTGCAAAATTAGAAGATTATATAGAAATTTCGAGCAGATTATTAAAAGATAAAGGCGAATTTTATATGATACATAGACCAGAGAGAGTTGTGGATATATTATCATTAATGAGAAAATATAAATTAGAGCCTAAAGAAATAAGATTTGTATATTCTTATATTAACGAGCCTCCAAAAATGGTTTTAATTAAAGGAGTAAAAAACGGAAAGCAATTTTTAAAATTTAGAGAAAACCTATATATTTATAATGAAAATGGAAATTATACAGATGAAATTTATAAAATTTATGGAAAGGAAAAAGTAGAATGAAAAATATAGAAAATGGTATATTATATGTTGTAGCAACTCCAATAGGAAATCTTGAAGATATAACATTAAGGGCTATAAAAATATTAAAAGATGTTGATTTAATTGCTGCTGAGGATACAAGACATACATTAAAATTATTAAACCATTTAGAAATTTCTAAACCATTAATTAGTTATCATAGACATAATGAAGATGTAAAATCAGATATTTTAATTGAAAAATTAGAGCAAGGTCAAAATATAGCTTTAGTATCAGATGCAGGTACTCCTGGAATTTGTGACCCAGGGGAAGAAGTTATAAAAAAATGTATTGATATTGGAATTAAAGTTATTCCAATACCTGGAGCTTGTGCAATGATAAATTCTTTAATATGTTCTGGTATAGATACAAAGGAATTTACTTTTTTGGGATTTTTACCATTGAATAAAAAATTAAGAAAAAATAAATTAGAAGAAATAAAAAATTCTAATAAAACAATAATAATTTATGAAGCTCCACATAAGCTAGAAACTACTTTAAAAGATTTAAAAGAAATTTTAGGTGAAAGAAAAATTGTCTTAGCAAGGGAGGTTACAAAAATTCATGAAGAATTTATTAGAGAAGATATAGATTCTTTAATTGAAAAGGCAAAAAATATAAAAGGTGAAATAGTTTTAATTATTGAAGCTAATCACAATATAAAAAAAGAAAATAATTTAAATGAATTAAGCTTACAGGAACATTATAAATATTATGAAAATCAAGGATTTGATAAAAAAGAGATTATAAAGAAAATAGCGAAGGATAGAAATGTAAGTAAAAATGAAATTTATAAAAATTTTATATAAAAAAAGAATACTTTATAAAGTATTCTTTTTTATTATAGATGAATTTATTATTTTTTTTGATTATCGCATAATAAATTTAATTGTTTAGCACATTTATCACAAACTAACTTGTCCTTGTATTCAACTAAATTATTTGTATTGCCACAGAAAATACAATTAGGCTCATATTTCTTTAATATAATAGAAGAACCGTCAACATAAATTTCAATAGGATCTTTTTCGACAATATTAAATTGGTTCCTTATTTCAATTGGTATAACGACTCTTCCCAATTCATCAACTCTTCTTATAATTCCAGTAGATTTCATGATTTTCCTCCTTAATGTTATGTTTAACAATTCCCATTGCTTTTAAATTATAATAATATATTACCACAAATTGTAAACAAGGTCAATTAAAAGTAATAAAAAAATTAAAATGATAATAAGATTATTTAGGTGATTTTTATGCTAAATATAGTTTGGCCAATTTTTATAATAATATCAGTTTCTTATGCTATTTTTACAGGAAATTTAAGTAGTTTAAATAATTCTATTTTTGAAAGTACTGAGGTGGCAGTCAGTTTGTGTATAACATTAATAGGAACAATGTGTTTGTGGAGTGGAATTATGAAAATAGCAAGTGAAACATCTTTTGTAAAGAAAATAACGAATTTGCTAAGGCCCATTATGAAAATATTATTTCCAAAATTAAATAAAAATAGTAATTTATATAAAGAAATTTCAATGAATATGGTTGCAAACATATTAGGATTAGGTAATGCAGCAACACCATTAGGATTAAAAGCTATGAAAACAATGCAAGATGAAAATGAACATAAAGATATTTTGACAAATGATATGGCTGTTTTTATTGTTTTAAATACAGCTTCTATACAAATAATACCTACAACTGTTATTGCTATTAGAAATTCATTAGGCTCAAATAATCCTACTTCAATTATTTTTCCTGTGTGGATTGCTACAATATGTGCAGCAGTTGCTGGTATTACGGCAACAAAAATATTTATAAAATTAGGAAAATAGGAGAAAAATATGAAAGTAGTTGATTTTTTTTCAAATATAGCAATGCCGCTATTAATTATTTTAGTTGTTATATATGGTATTTTAGAAAGAAAAAAAGTTTTTGATATTTTTTTAGAAGGTGCAAAAGAAGGTGTTGGAATAGTATTTAATATTTTTCCAACTTTAGTTGGGTTATTTGTAGCAATAGGGGCGTTAAGAAGTTCTGGTATTATTGATTTAATTGTAAATTTTTTAACACCTATTTTTAATATTTTTAAATTTCCAACAGAAATATTGCCTTTAGCTTTAATAAGACCAATTTCAGGAAGTGCTTCTATAGCAGTTGCAACAGATATTATGAAAAATTTTGGAGTTGACAGTAATATTGGTATAATTGCTTCTGTTATTATGGGGTCAACAGAAACAACAATATATACAATTGCTGTTTATACTAGTAGTGTTGGAATAAAGAAAACAAGATTTGTATTATGGGCAGCATTAATTGCTGACTTTGTTGGAATGCTTACTAGCGTTATTGTTTGTCGACTTTTGTCGTAATCTTTTTGTTGACAAATAATAAAATGCATTATAAAATAAGGACATCAAAAATAGGACAAATTATTTTTGGCAATAGGAGGTATTATGATTTTTAAAATCATATTATTTATTTCAATTTTTTTTATAATCAAAAAAATTATTACTAATTTATTAGTAATAATAATTTCGAAAAAAATTAATCAATAATTTTATATTAAGTTTTTAATTTTGTAGGGAAAATATAAAATCCCCCCAATATTTTTTAATAAATTTTGTCCCACTTATTTCTTAAAATTTAATTTCTTTTATATTTTCTCTACAATCCAAATAAATTATCTATGATATGTTTCACCATTTGATATTTTAAAAGCTCTAAAAATTTGCTCTAATAAAAATATTCTTATTAATTGGTGAGGAAATGTCATTTTTGAAAAGCAAATTTTTTGATTTGCAATATTTAAGATTTTTTCATTTAAACCTAAAGAACCACCAATAATAAATGTTATATTACTAGATTGCATAGAAATATTTTCAATATTTTTTGAAAGCTCTTCAGAAGAAAATTGTTTACCTTTTAAATCTAAACATATAATATAAGAATCTTTTTTTATATGATTTATCATATTTTCACATTCTTTATTTTTAATTTCATTTTCTAAATTTAAATTTAATTTATCTGGTATTTTTTCATCTGGTAATTCTAGTATATTTAATTTACAATATTTTGATAATCTTTTTGAATATTCATCAATAGCATCTCTAAAAAATTTTTCTTTTACTTTTCCAATACATATTACATTTATTGTTAACATTTTTTTCTCCTAAAAAGAAATTATATTTCCAGGTATATCTCTACTTGCAACACTAAGCTTTAAATTATTTTCATTATGATTACTAGATATTATTTCGTCTACAACAGTTTTATATGCAAGTTCTGGAAAATTGCTTTCTTTACTTAAGTGACCTAAAATAGCTTGTTGTAGACCAGAATTTAGTAAATGTGAAATTGTTTTTCCAGCAGATTCGTTAGATAAATGACCTGTAGGACCAGCAATTCTTGTTTTTAATATGTAAGGATATCTAGAATATTTTAAAACTTCTGGATCATAATTTGATTCTAACATAATAAAAATACTATCTTCTAGATTTTTTATTACACCATTTGTCATATGACCAATATCTGTTGCTATACTTATTTTTTTATTGTCTTTAAATATATTAAAACCACATGGGTTTGCTGCATCATGTGGTATTGAAAAAGGTTTTATTTTTAAATCACCTATTTCAAATTTTTCTTCTATTTTAAATATATTAATATTTTTTTCTAATATTTTTTCTTTTTGTTTTGGCATTGCATCTAGTGTTTTTTGATTTACAAATACAGGCAAATCAAATTTTTTTGCAAATGTTCCTAAACCTTGAACATGATCAGAATGTTCGTGTGTTATTAATATTCCATTAATAGTAGAAGGGTCAACATTTAAATTTGTTAATGCAGTTTCTATTTTTTTGCTACTAACACCAGCATCAATTAATAATTTTGTATTTTCTGATTCAACAAATAAACTATTACCACTGCTTCCACTATATAAGCTACAAAAATTAAACATATTATATTCTTCCTTTGATTATTCTGTTACTCTTTTTATATTAGCACCAATTTTTCTAAATTTATCTTCTATATGTTCATATCCTCTATCAATATGTTCTAAGTTATATACTTCTGTAGTTCCATTTGCAGAAATACCAGCAATTATTAAAGCTGCTCCAGCTCTTAAGTCTGTAGAATAAACAGGTGCACCAAATAATTCGTCAACACCTTCTATTACAGCAGATTTTCCTTGTGCTGTTATCTTAGCACCCATTTTGTTTAATTCATCAGTATATTGAAATCTAGATTCCCAAATACTTTCATTTATAATACTTGTACCATTTGCTGTTGATAAAACTACACCCATTTGAGGTTGTAAGTCTGTTGGAAATCCAGGGTATGGCAATGTTTTAATTGTTGCTTTATTAGGTCTTTTACTATACCAAACTCTTATACTATCACCATAATCTTCTACATTTCCACCAATTTCTATTATTTTGGCTGTTAAAGAATCTAAGTGTTTTGTTATACAGTTTTTTATAAGTAAATCTCCCTTTGATGCTATTGCTGCAAGCATAAATGTTCCTGCTTCTATTTGATCTGGAACAACAGAATAAGTTGCGTTTCCAGTTAATTTTTCAACACCATTTATTTTAATAACATCTGTTCCAGCACCTCTTATATCTGCACCCATTGTATTTAAGAAGTTAGCAACATCTACAATGTGAGGTTCTTTAGCGGCATTATCAATAATTGTTGTACCTTTTGCAAGAACAGCAGCTAGCATTACATTAATTGTTGCACCAACAGAAACAATATCCATATATATAGAATTACCTACTAAATTATTAGATTTTGCATGGATTTTTCCGTTTTCTACAGAGACATTTGCACCTAGTAATTCAAATCCCTTTATGTGTTGGTCAATTGGTCTTGCACCAAGTTTACAACCACCAGGCATTCCTACTTCAATTTCTCCCATTCTTCCAAGCATTGCACCAATTATATAATAAGAAGCTCTAAATTTACTTGTTAAATCTAAAGGTGCTTTTGTTGTATTTATATTTCTAGTATCAATTGTTATTTCATTTGGATTATTCCATATAATTTTTGCACCTAATTGTTCTAATATTTTGCAAGATATTTGAACATCACTTATATTAGGTAAATTATTTATTGTGCATACACCATTTATTAATAATGTTGCTGGTAATATTGCCACAGCAGCATTTTTTGCTCCATTTATTTCTACTTCACCTTTTAAAGGTGTTGGTCCTGTTATTACTAATTTTTCCAATTGAATTCCCCCTAGTTAGTATTTTTGGTAAATGTTTTCTAAAATATACCATAAAGTGAGAACTATTTCAAGAGTTAGGTAACAAAAAAGAGGTATTTTAAGAAATGCTTTAAAAACCTCTTTTTAAAATTTAATTTTTAGCAGTTGTTAAACCTGTATTTGCAAATAATTCTAATAATTTAAATTTGAATTTTACAGTGTTGTCTGAATTATTTGATATTAGAGAATATTCTTCATCTGATAAATTGTTTTGAAGTTCTTCTTTTGATTCTTCTGGAACAATTCCTGAAGAAATATCTACAAAACATAGAGATGGGAACATTACACACCACCAATTTCTTCCTTCTGCTTTTTCTATTTCAACTTTTAATGCATCATAATATCCTGCAGGAAGTGAAATATCTCCATATTGTTTTGTTGGAAATTCAAAGTTTCCAATTTCTATTTTTACATCATATGAATAACCTTCATTTTTAATAGTATCTAATGCTACTTGCTTAAATTCTTCTTGATGTTCTGTTACAAGTTTAATTGCTTCTTCTTTAGAAGAACAATTAGAACAAATATTATTCATATAATTTAATAAACTATCTCTAACTTTATATTTTAAATTTTGATCATCATCACTATTACTATTTGCAATAACATGAAGTCTAAATACACTATTTGCAATATCAGAAGATGTTGATTGTGCATAAGAAAAGGCACAAATAGTTGTATATAAAAAAAGCAAAAATGCTAAAATACAAATTATTTTTAATTTGGGATTTTTAATAAAATTTAAAATTTTTTTCATAAGTTACCTCCGTTAAACTTTTTTTCTAAAAATTTCTTTAATTTAATTATTTACCAATTTTCTAAAAATATACATATATCTTTAATTTGTCGAAAAAACACGATGAAATATTATTGAAATATTATTGAAATGATATTGACATATTTCAAAATAAATGGTAAAATTTACCAGTAACAAAAATTAAGAATGCTAAAGAAAAGGATTTGACATTTGAAATTGAAAGGGTTGGTTTGTCAATGATGAAAGAAAACAAAAGCAAAGAAAAAATATGTTTATTTTTTGCAAGTGATTATCATTTTGAAATGATAACATTGCCTTATATTAATGAAAAATTAAAAGAAAATAAGAATATAGTAATTGTTACAGAAAATAATTTAGAAGAAACAATGCAAAAAGTAATATCTAGAGTAAACTTAGATGAAAATGAAAAAGAAAAAATATTAAAAATAGATTGGAAAAGTGATGATTTTAGTAAATTTAAAGAAATAAAAGAATTAAACAAAGAAAGTGATGAGGTAATAGTATTTGTTAAAGGAAAAGAAAATTATATAAATAACATTAATGAAAATATTAATAATTGGGGTAATTTAGAAAATCTTAAAATTATAGATTGCTATGATGTAAATGAGTTACAAGAAGACATTACAAATATTTCTGGAAAATATAATAAGGTTTTATCTACATCTGGAATTAGTAAGTTATAATATTTTAATAAAAATACTTGATAATTTTTAAAATATAGTATATAAATAATAGTACGAAAAGTAACAATAAAAGTTGAAAGGAAGAAAGATTATGGATAATACATTGGAGGAAGCAAAATATATTTTAAAAAAATATCATCAAGAACATTTATTAAATGGATATGATAAATTAGATGAACAAAAAAAAGAAAAATTATTAAATCAAATATTTAATATTGATTTTGAATTAATTAATAAGTTATATGATAACACAAAAAATCCAAAAGTATCTGAAGACAAAATAGAACCTATGGAATATTTGGATAAATATAAATTAAATGATAAATATAAATATTATGAAAAATTAGGAAAAGACGCAATAAAAGAAGGAAAATTAGCAGCTGTAACAATGGCTGGTGGACAAGGAACAAGACTTGGACATAAAGGACCAAAAGGAACTTATGATATAGGTTTAGATTCTCATAAGTCTTTATTCGAGTTGCTATGTGATTCTTTAAAAGAAGAAGGAAAAAAATATGGAGTTACAATTCCTTGGTTTATAATGACAAGTAGAGAAAATAACAAAGAAACAGTAGAATTTTTTGAAAAAAATAAATATTTTGGATATCAAAAAGACAAAAATATATTTTTCTTTATACAAGGTGAATTACCAATGGTTGATACAGAAGGAAGAATACTAATTGGTGAAGATGGATTAATAAAACAAGCTGCTGATGGTCATGGTGGTATATATGAATCACTAGTAAAAACAGGTATGACTGAAAAAATGAGAGAATTAGGAATTGAATGGATATTTATTGGTGGAGTAGACAACTGTTTAGTAAAAATGGTAGATCCAGTTTTAATGGGAGTTGCAATAGATAAAAAAGTAACAGTTGCTTGTAAATCAATAGTTAAAGCAAATCCACATGAAAAAGTAGGTGTTTTCTGTAAAAGAAATGGAAGACCTGGAGTTGTAGAATATTCAGAAATTAGTGATGAAATGGCAGAAGCAGTTGATAAAAACGGAGAACTTTTATATGGAGAATCACATATACTTTGTAATTTATTTAATATAGATGCAGTTGAAAGAATGGGAGCAAATCCATTACCATATCATAGTGCATATAAAAAAGCTAAATATATTGACAAAGACGGAAATTTAGTTGTACCAGATTCACCAAATGCATATAAATTTGAAGCATTTTTATTTGATGCTTTTGGTGAAGTTGATGATATGGCAATTTTGAGAGTAAAAAGAGAAGAAGAATTTGCACCTGTAAAAAATGCAGATGATGCTGGAGTAGATTGCCCAAGTACTGCTAGAAAATTATATGAAGATTTTCATCATTTAAAATAAAAAAGCAAAGGTAGATAAATTTTAAAATCTACCTTTATTTATTTTTAAAAAAGTGTTATGATAGGAATACATAAAAGATGGAAAGGAAGGTTTTTATGATTGATTATTTAAAAGAGTATCAAAGATGGCTAACAAGCTCAGACTTTGATGAAGAAACAAAAAAAGAATTATTAGAAATTAAAGATGATGAAAAGGAGATAGAAGATAGATTCTATAAAGAATTAGAGTTTGGTACAGCAGGACTTCGTGGGGTTATAGGAGCAGGAACAAACAGAATGAATAAATATACAGTAGGAAAAGCAACACAAGGATTGGCAAATTATATTATAGAACAAGGAACACAAGATAAAGGTGTTGCTATTAGTTATGATTCCAGAAAAATGTCTAAAGAATTTAGTTTACAAACAGCTTTAATATTAAATGCAAATGGAATAAAAACATATTTATTTGAAAACTTGAGACCAGTTCCAGAATTATCATTTGCAGTAAGAAACTTAAAATGCACAGCAGGAATTATGATTACAGCAAGTCATAATCCACCTAAATATAATGGATATAAAGTTTATTGGGATGATGGATCACAAATAGTTGCTCCAAGAGATAAAGATATAATAGCAAAGGTAAGAGCTGTAAAAGAATATAATGAAATTAAAGAAATATCAAAAGAAGAAGCAATAGAAAGTGGATTATTTAATATTGTTGGAAAAGAAATGGATGATAAATATATTAATACTTTAAAATCTTTAATAATAAATCCAGAAATAGTAAAAGAGCAAGGTAAAAATTTAAAAGTAGTTTATACTCCATTACATGGAACAGGAAATACAATAGCAGAAAGACTATTAAAAGAAATAGGAATAGAAAATTTATATGTTGTTCCAGAACAAAAAGATCCTGATGGTAATTTCCCAACAGTAGATTATCCAAATCCAGAGGATAAAAAGGCATTTAAATTAGCTTTAGAATTAGCAAAAAAGGTTGATGCTGATGTTGTATTAGCAACAGACCCTGATGCTGATAGATTAGGAATTTATGCAAAAGATAGCAAAACAGGAGAATATATGACATATACAGGAAATATGTCTGCATTATTAATTGCTGAATATAGAATTTCTCAAATGAAAGAAAAAGGAATTTTACCTGAAAAAGGAATGATAATAACAACTATTGTATCTTCAAATTTAACACAAGCAATTGCCAAAGAATATAATTTAAAATTATATGAAGTTTTAACAGGATTTAAAAATATTGGAGCTATAATGAAAAAAGAAGAGGAATCTAATGGGCATAAATATGTATTCGGATTTGAAGAAAGTTATGGATGCTTAATAGGTGACTATGCAAGAGATAAAGATGGAATTGCAGCAGTAATGGCACTATGTGAAGCAGCTTGTTATTATAGAGCTAAAGGTGAAACATTATGGGATCAAATGATTAATATCTACGAAAAATATGGATATTATAAAGAAACTCAAGTTTCAATAGTATTAGAAGGTGCTGAAGGTGCTGAAAAAATACAAGAAATGATGACAAATATGAGAAATACTCCAGTTGAATCAATTGGAAAATATAAAGTATTAACATTTAAAGATATAGAAAAAGATTATGTAAAAAATATGATAACAGGTGAAGAAACAAAAACAGGATTACCAAAATCTAATGTTCTATATTATGAATTAGAAGATAATAGTTGGTGTTGTGTTAGACCTTCTGGTACAGAGCCTAAGATAAAATTATATATGGGCGTTAAGGGAAAATCAGAAGAAGATGCAACAAATAAATTAGAAGATTTAAAAAATGCAATGGTTGCAATAGTAAAATAATACTTTTATAAAAATCAATTTCAAACTTAGTAAACTTTATTAATTATAATTTTAGTTACTATTTTGAGCAGATAAAAAACGGCACATAGCTTATTAAAGCAATGTGTCGTTTTTTTATATAAAAATTATTTTAACTTCCAATCATCTAAATTTCTTTGAATTGCACCAAATAAATTAGCTCTAACTGTAGGAATATCTTTTTGCAAAAGAAAAATCATTTGTTTCATAGATTCTCTTTTAGAAGTTCCATCCATAGGGCAAACTTTAGGCATAACAGTTAAATTATTTTTCCTTATAAATCTTTTGGTATCTTTTTCAGGAGTATATACTAGAGGTCTAATTAAAGTTACACCAGACCTATCCATATAGCTTACTGGCGAAAATGTACCAATGTTTCCTGCATATAATAAATTAAGTAGAAATGTTTCTAATACATCATCTTGATTATGGCCTAAAGCTATTTTATTACAACCTTCTCTAACTGCAAGTGAATTTATTATTCCTCTACGCAAATTAGCACATAAAGAACATGGATTTTTTTCTTTTCTTATATCAAATACTATTTCCTTAGTATGACTTTTTTCAATAAATAATGGAATTTCTAATTTATCACAAATTTCTTGTAGAAAATGTGTATCAAAAAATTCAAATCCAGGGTCAATACTTATGGCAATTATTTCAAATTTTTTAGGATAAAACCTTTGCAATGCTTTAAAAGCATGCAACATTGTTATTGAATCTTTTCCACCAGAAAGACATACAGCTATTTTATCATTTTCTTCTATCATATGATAATCTTCTATTGCTTTTCTCATATGACTTAGTATTCTTTGCATTTTTGGCCTCCTTAATTGTTTAATGTTAAAGGTATTTTAACATTTTCTATAATGCTAATCAAGATAAAATATGTAATATTTTTTTACATAATAACAAAATTTATAAAAATAAGATATGTGTAATAAAATTGTAATAAAAATTTAATTTTTTATGTAGAAAAAAGTTTAAAATGTGCTTCCCTAGTAAATAAATTGGAATTTTTTGTAATATTGTAAGAAGTTAAAAATAAGAGTATTGAATATATTAATATAAATAAGTAAAATTACGATAGGTGAATTATCTAGAAATAGGGGGAATATTCAATGAAAGAGATTTTAAAAAGAAGTATAGCAATATTTGTGATAATGTTAATGCTTATTAACAGTTCATTACTTTTGGTTGTTTCAAG
>CAKOUO010000008.1 GCA_934120645.1 uncultured Clostridia bacterium | reverse complement strand
CGCAAAGTAAAATTAAACAAAGATGGAGAAGAATTAAAAAATATAATAGGAGTAACGGCTGGAAACGTATCAAGTTACGCATTAACAAAAGATGGAACAGTATACTCATGGGGATATAACTATTATGGCTCATTCGGAGTAGGATACACAACGTCAAATAATGCAAACTGTTATCCAATCCAAATGCAAAAAGTAAATAACATAATCCAAATGTCTGCAGGAGAAAACCATATATCATTACTAGACGCAAATGGAAGTGTATGGCAAGTAGGATACAATGGAAACTATCAATTAGGAACAAACAACTCATCAAACTACTCATTACCACAACAAATGCTTGACCAAACAGGAACAAAAATACTATATGGAGTAAAAGAAGTATCAGCTGGAGACCAACACACAACAGTACTAAAAGAAGACGGAACAGTATGGTCTACAGGATATAATGGATATGGACAACTAATGGACGGAACAACAAACTCAAAATCAGTAATAGTACAAGCAAAAGACAGTGACGAAAAAGCAATAACAGACGCAAAACACATAAAATCAGCAGGATACTCAACATTTGTATCAAGAAATAAAAATGAAGACGGAGAAAACCAAGGACTATATGTAGGCGGAATGAACAACTATGGAGCATTATTCACAAAAGACACATCATACAAAACATATGCAACACCAGTAGAAACAGACAAAGACATACTAACAATGGCACTAACAAGAAACTATGATGGATACAACACAGGAGCAATTGTAGACGCAGATGGTATGGTATATACAGTAGGATATAATGCAGAAGGTGAAATAGGAGATGGAACAACACAAAATTCAGCAACACCAACATGTATAAGTAAAGTAAAATTACAAGCAACACCATTAGTAATAAATTATAAAAAAGCAGGAGATACAGGAACAAAAATAACATACAATGTATCAGCTGGATTTAATTTACTATATAAAACAATAAAACAATCAAATTGTGAATTTAAATCAATTGATGAAAGTGTAGCAACAGTAACAGAAGATGGAATGGTAACAGCAACAGGAGAAGGAAAAACATATATAAAAGTATACAACAAAGAAACAGGAGCATATGCTGCAGTAAAAGTAAATGTAAATGGAACACAAGGAAAAACATATCCAAAAATAGTATCAGGTGCAAACCATTTTGCAGCTTTAAAAGCAAATGGCGAAATCTGGACATGGGGATATAATGGATATGGTGAGTTAGGAGTAGAAGACAGTACTTCAAGAACAAAGCCAACAAGAACAAATATATATGACTCTTCAGATAATACACAAAATGTATACGCAATAGATGTAGCTGCAGGTTATTATCATACAGTAATACTAAAATCAGACGGAACAGTATGGACAACAGGATATAATGGATATGGACAATTAGGAGATGGAACAACAACAAATAAAAATACATTTGTGCAAGTAAAAGATTCAACAGGAAATGGATATTTAACAGATATTATAGAAATAGCAGCTAATAATAGTATGACATATGCATTAAAAGCAGACGGAACAGTATATTCTTGGGGATATAATTACTATGGAAACCTTGGACAAGGTGGAGGAGACAATGGTGCACATACATTACCACAAAAAGTTCAAAAAGTATCAAACATAATACAAATATCATCTGGAGAAAACTATTTAGTAATGTTAGATGCAGATGGAAGTGTATGGAGTGTAGGATACAATGGATATGGACAATTTGGAACAGGAACAACTGGTTCAACAGGTGTAGCACAACATATGAACAACTCAAATAATACAGGAATATTATATGGAGTAAAAGAAGTATCAGCAGGAACAATACACACATTGTTAGCAATGGATGATGGAACAGCAATGGCTGTTGGATATAATGGATATGGACAATTAGGAGATGGAACAACAAATACAAGATACTTACCAGTACAAATGATAGATACAGAAGATAACAAAGTATCAGATATTAAAAATGTGTCTGCAAATGGATATTCAAGTATCTTAAGCAGAAAAGAAACATCAAAAACAAATGAAGAAGGAACAATAGTTAAAGAAGCCGGAATTTATATAGCTGGATATAATAACTATGGACAATTATTTACAAAAGATACAACAACAAGAACTAAATTAACAAAAACACAAATGGACAAAAATATAATTGCAATTGCAACAACAACAAATGTATCATATCAAACATCAGCAATTGCAGACGACTTAGGTTTAGTATATACAGTTGGATATAACGGAAACGGAGAAATGGGAGATGACTCTATAACTACAACAATAAATCCAACAAGTATATCAGATGCAAAATTTGAAGTAGAAAATCAAAGAATAATATTAAATTTAGATGATAATACTACTAAACAAATAAATGCTGCCACAGATTTAGGATTTAACTTATTATATTATCAAGTTGAAGGGGAACAACTTCAATATAATAGTTTGGAATCATCTATAGCAACAGTAGATAATCAAGGAGTAGTAACTGCTAAAAATTATGGAACAACAAAAGTAGAAGTTACAACTAATAAATTACCAAATAAAGCAATAGTTACAGTTGAAGTATTAAGAAAAGGCGATATTGCTATGCCAAAAGTTGTTAGTGGCCAAAACTTTACAGTTGCATTAAAAGCAGATGGAACAGTATGGACATGGGGATATAATGCAAATGGAGAATTAGGATTGGGAGATACAATAAATAGATATAAACCAACAAAAGTTGATATTGAAAATGTAATAGATATATCAGCTGGAGGTAACTTTGTACTATTACTAACAAAAGATGGAAAAGTATATTCATTTGGTTCAAACTCATATGCTCAACTAGGAAGAAGCGGAGACACAACAAAACCAGCTGAAATACAAGGATTAGAAACTATATCACAAATTGCTGCAAGTACATACAATTCAATGGCATTAACAAAAGACGGAAAATTATATACATGGGGATATAATGGAAATGGACAATTAGGTAATGGAACAACATCAGCAACAGCAACACCAATAAAATTAAAGTTAGACGGAATAGTAAAAATATCTGGAAAAAATCAAACATCAGCAGCAGTAAGTGCTAACGGAAAATTATATACATGGGGATATAATGGATATGGACAATTAGGTAATGGAAATACATCAAACTTATATGTTCCAACAGAAGTAATGTCATTAGAAAATATAGTAGATGTAGCAGTAGAAAATAATACAGTAATAGCTGTAAATTCTAATGGAGAAGTATTTACAAGTGGATATAATGGATATGGAAACTTAGGAAATAATACTACAAGTAGTAGATATGGATTTGCTAAAGTAATTGAAAAATATGATGAAGAAACAAAAGAAACAACATATTTAACAAATATTAAACAAATTGAAGCAGGAAATGAAAGTGCAATTGCTATAAAAAATGATGGAACAGCAGTAGCATGGGGATATAATGGATATGGACAATTTGCAAATGGAAATACAGCAAATTTACTAACACCAACACAAATAAGATATAACCAAGATGCAGATGCTATTGATGAAATATTAGATGTAGCAGTAAGCATAGAAGAAACAACAGTTGTAAGAAAAGATGGAAAAGTTTGGACAGTAGGAAGAAATAATGTTGGACAAATGGGTGATGGATCAATAACAAATAAAACCGAATATACATGTATAAGTAAAACAAGAATAAATGTTGAAAAATCACCAATAAGAATAAAAGGAATAGGAAAAACAGAAGATATTAAAGCAGAAATGACAACAGGATTTAATTTACTATATAATTCTGTAAATAATAAAAATTTTGAATTTTCAATTAAAAATTCAAATATAGCAACAATAGACAAAAACACAGGAAAAGTAACATCTGTTAAAAAAGGAAAAACACAAGCAACAGTAGTTGATACAATTTCTGGTGAAAAATCAGCAGTAGATGTATATGTTTTAGGAGATGAAGATTTAACATTTCCACAAATAGAAAGCTATAATTATTCAACAGTAACACTAAAAGCAAATGGGGAAGTTTGGAGTTATGGATACAATAATTATGGACAACTAGGAACAGGAGATACATCAAGCAAAATCGTACCAACATATACAGGAATAAATAATATAGTACAATTAGCACTTGGAAACGAACATACAGTAGCAGTAGATAATGACGGACATGTATGGTCTTGGGGATATAATAACTATGGACAATTAGGAGATGGAACAACAACATCATCATATACAAAAGTTCAAGTAAAATCACCAAATGGGGAAGGTGTATTAGAAAACATTATAGCAGTAACAGCAGGAGATAGTTATTCTTTAGCATTAGATAAAGATGGAAATGTATATGCATGGGGATATAATGGATATGGAAACCTAGGACTAGGAGATACTACAGCTAGAACATTACCTGTAAAAGTACAAGCATTAGAAAAAATAACAAGAATAGAAGCTTCAAATGTATCAAGTTTTGCAATTGATAGTAACAATAAATTATGGATTGCAGGATACAATGGATATGGAAACTTAGGAGATGGTTCAACAGGAAATAAAGTAACATTTACACAAAATCCAATAATAGATAATGTTGCAGATGTATCAGCAAGTCCAGTAAATAGCACAATTGTATTACTAGTAGACGGAACTGTATGGGGATTTGGAAACAATACATATAATGCATTAACAAATGTTAGTGGAGCAATTCCACAACAATTGATTTCTGAAAATGGAAAACTAGAAAATATTACAGCAATAAATGAAGGATATTATTCTGGATATGCAATAACATCAGATGAAAAAGTATTATCTTGGGGATTAAATAATTATTCACAATTAGCAACAGGAGATACAGCAACAAGAAGTGTGGCAACAACTATGAAAAAACAAGATGGAAACGAATTTTTAGATGTAATGTTAGTTTCAGGAGGAATATATAATACAGAAATAGCTAAAAATGACGGAACAGTATGGTCTATAGGATATAATGAATATGGTGAATTAGGAGATGGTTCAACAGTTTCTAAAAACTACTTAGAATCAATATCAACACAATATATAGAATTAACAGAAAGAGAAGTTGTACTAAAATTATCAAATCCAACATATCAAATAGAGCCAAAAACAATATATGGATTTAATTTACTATATGAAGAAGCAACAAATAATGGATTTAAATATACAAGTTCAAACCCAGAAGTAGCAACAGTTGATGAAAATTCAGGAAAAGTTACAGCTAAAAAATTAGGAAGAACTTATATAACATTAAAATCTATTAGTGGAGAAGATGAATCAAGAGTTGTAATAGATGTAATTGGAGAAGATAAGAAAACAGTAGAAAAAGTAGCAGCTGGACATATACATTCATTAGCATTAAAACAAGATGGAACTATTTGGGCATGGGGTGATAACTCAAATGGTGAAATTGGAAATGGAACAGCAAATAATGTATGTGTAACAGAACCACAACAAATAGAAAAAGGCGGATATACTGAAATTATAGAAAGTACATCACCAGATGGTTCAATAGTTACAACAACAACTCAAAGTGTAAGAAAGTTAGATGATATTAAAGACATAGCAGCAGGATATTATTATAACTTAGCATTAGATTCAGAAGGACATGTATGGTCATGGGGATATAATGGATATGGACAATTAGGAAATAATACAACAACAAATATCAATATTCCAACAAAAATAGATGGATTAGAAAATATTAAAAAAGTTTATATAAGTGGAAACACAAGTATAGCAATAAATAATAATGGAGAAATCTATGTATGGGGATATGGATATTCAAAAATACCAACAAAAATAGAATTTTATAGCAAAGTTGTAGCAGCAACAGGAAAAATAATGTTAGTTGAAGATGGAACAGTATGGACATTAGGAAATAATCCAAACAAAATTGCAGGACTATCTAATATAGTAGAAATAGCATCAGGAGATAACTATTATTTCGCATTAGATACAAAAGGACATGTATGGTCATGGGGATATAATGGATATGGACAATTAGGACAAGGAAACACAACAAACATATCTGTACCTACAAAATTAGAAATAGAAAATATAGTAGAAATAACATCTGGAAACAATAATATATTAATGACAAACAAAGATGGAAAAGTATATGTTTGTGGAAATAGTGAAAATGGACAATTAGGAACAGAAGAATATATATCTTCTATAACAACTGCAAAACAAGCAACAAATACAAATGATATTAAATTAACAAGCACAAATTCATATCATTCTATTGCATCTGATAATTCAGGATTTGTATACACAACAGGATATAATGGATATGGTGAATTAGGAGATGAAACATACAATAACAGAAATGTATTTACAGTAATAGGAGATACATATGTAAATGTAGGTTCAAATGTAGTTACAATAGAAAAAAATAAAACAAAACAAATAACAGCATCACTAGACAATAAATTTAATTTAATAACAGATAAAGTTGATAGTAGTAATATGACATTTAAATCATTAAACGAAGATGTAGCAACAGTTGATGAAAATGGAATTATTACAGGAAAACAAATAGGAAAAGCAGAAATAGTAGTAACACATACTATAACAAATAAAACTGCAACAGTATTTGTAAACATAGTACCAGAAGGAAAACAAGCTGTACCAGAAGTAGAAATAGGAGACACTCATTCAGCTGCATTAAAAGCAGATGGAACAGTATGGACTTGGGGAACAAATAACAATGGACAATTAGGAACAGGAGATAATAATAGTAAAGCATCACCTGTAAAAGTTACAGCATTAGAAGACATAATTGATATATCAGTAGGAAATGATAGCACAGTTGCTGTAAAAGCAGATGGAACAGTATGGAGCTTTGGAAATAATGAAAATGGACAACTAGGAGATGGAACAAACTCTAGTAGAAATACACCTGTTCAAGTTGTAAAAAATGATGGAACAGTATTAAATAAAATAGTTAAAGTATCTTGTGGTACAAATAAAACAGTAGCATTAGACACAGATGGAAATGTATGGATTTGGGGAAATGGATATAGTAAAGTAGCAACAAAATTAAATAAATTAGAAAATATTATAGATATTTCATCAGATTATGCAGTAAATCAAGTAGGAAAAGTATTTAAAACAAATAATGCTACACAATTAAATGTAGAAAATGTAATTAGAATATCTCAAGGATATAATCATACATTATTCTTAAGAAATGACGGAAAAGGATATGCATTAGGAGAGAATTCAAAAGGACAACTAGGTCAGGGAAATTCAAAAAATTGTGAAACACCTGAGTTTATTAAGAGCACCCTTGGAACAGAAGAATTAACAAAAATAAAGGAATTAAAAGCAGGAAAAGAATTTTCAATAGCATTATTAAAAGATGGTAGCATATGTGTATGGGGATCTAATGAAAATTACAAATTAGCAACAGAGCAAGAAACAAATCAAATGTTACCAAAGAAAAATACTAAAATAGAAAAATCTATATCAATAGAAGCAGGAAGTAACAATGGAGCAATTATAAATGAAGAAGGATTTGTTTATACTTGGGGACTTGGAACATATGGTGTATTAGGAAATAAACTATATAATACAGTATCAGAGCCTGTATTAGTAGGAAGAGAAGATGTTGGATTAAATTCAAATAATATAACAATACATAAAGGTGAAGAATATCAATTAACAGTTACAAATAAAACATTTAATGTAATAAAAGATGTAGTTGATAATAGCCAAATGAACTATGTTTCAGGAAATACAGAAATTGCAAATGTATCAGAAAATGGATTAGTTACAGGAGAAAAAGAAGGAAAAACAACAATAGTAGTAAATAAAGTAGGAACAGACTACACAAGTATTGCTCAAGTTACAGTATTACCAGAAAATGTAGAAATTGAACCAATGGCATTAACATGTGGTTCACATACAGTAATATTAAAAGCAAACGGAACAGTATGGAGCTATGGTTCAAATTCAAGTTATGAACTTGGAAATGGAAATAGTAAATCAACAGATATACCAGTTCAAGTAAAATTCCCAGAAAATACTGTAATAAAACAAATAGCAGTAGGAAATACTCATAATTTAGCATTAGATATTAATGGAAATGTATGGGGATGGGGAGCAAACTCAAACAATGCATTAGGAAAAACATCAAGTACTCCTGTAAAATTAGAAATATCAAACATTAAGAAAATAGCAGCAAATAATGACCAAAGTATGGCATTAACAGAAGATGGTTATGTATATGTATGGGGATTAAATGCAAATGGAGAATTAGGAACAAGAACATATGAAAATATACAAAAACCAACATTATTATCATATGTTAATGACATAATAGATATAGCTGTAGGAAAAAATCATACACTATTGTTAACAACAAGTGGAAAAGTATTATCAACAGGTTTAAATGTATATGGTCAAACAGCAAAACAAGAAGGAAAATCAAACACATTTGAAGAAATCAAAATTGATGAACTAATAGGAAGAATTTCTGCAGGAGATAATCATAGTGTTTTATTAACAATAAGTGGAGAAGTATATACATTTGGATATAATATAAATGGACAATTAGGAAGCGGAAACAATAAAAATATGACAACACCTAATAAAGTATCTGAAATTAGCAATATAATGGAAATATCAGCAGGAAAAAATCAAACAATAATATTAGATTCAGATAGAAACTTATATTCAACAGGTTCAAATAGTCAAGGTGAACTAGGAATTGGAACAAATGAAGATAAAGTATTATTTACAAAAATAATAACAATAGATAATATGATGAGTATATCTTGTGGAAATACATACAATGTAGCTATAAGATATGATGGAGAAGTATATGCATGGGGAGATTACTATCATGGAACACAAAAAATAAAAACAAAAACAAATAGTAGAATACCTGTAAAAATAGGAAATGATGCATCATATGCAAATGAAAAGGAAATAACATTAAATATAAATGCTACAAAACAAATAGAAACAACACCAAAATATACATTTAATGTATTTAATGAAGACCAAATATTTGATGATTTTAATTATGAATCATTAAATAGTGAAATAGCAACAGTTAATAACAAAGGAATTATCACAGGTGTTAAAGTTGGAACAACATGGGTAAAAACAATAGAAAAAGAAACTGGCAAAGAAAATGTAATAATAGTAAGAGTTATAGGTGAAGGACAAAAGAATGCACCAGAAGTAGCTGGAGGAGAAAACTTTGCAGCAATATTAAAATCTGACGGAAGCATTTGGAGCTTTGGTTATAATTCAGATGGACAATTAGGAAATGACAAACTAGTTCCAAACAATATACCAAGTCAAACAAATATATTATCTACATACAAGAAAGTTGTAACAGGAAAGAACTTTACAATGGCAATAAGAGAAGATGGAACTGTATGGGGATGGGGAGATAATACTTATGGAGTTTTAGGACAAGGAAATAGAGTATCTGCTAAAAAACCAATACAAGTTCAAGGAATAGAGAATATAGTAGATATTGCAGCAGGAGACAACCATGTAATAGCAATAGATAATGTAGGAAAAATATATACTTGGGGATTAAATAGTTCAGGACAATTAGGAAATGGAAATACAAAAACAGAAACTATGCCAGAAAAAATAAATGGCGTAGGAAATGAAGTAATATCAATCGCAGCAGCAGGAAATATGACAGCTATTGTAGATTCTTCAGAAAATGTTTATGTATTTGGTGATAATAGTTCAGAACAAATTGCAAAACAAGATGAATATTATACAACACCACAATTAGTTAATAATATTAAAAATGCAGTAAAAGTTGAATGCATGAAAAATGCAATAGTAGTATTAAAAACAGATGGAAGTGTTCAAAAAATAAGCAAATATGCTAAAGAAGATAATGCGCAAATAGAAGAAATAGCATCAGAAAATGTAGTAGATATTAGCAGTACAAATTTAAACACAATGCTATTAGATAAAGATGGAAATATATATACATATGGAGACAATAGCAAAGGACAAGCTGGAATAGGAAATATAAGTGATAGTGTAGCATTACAAAAAATAACAACACTTGATAAAACATATATGGCATTAGGAGCAGGTTATAAAAATAACTATGCAATAGACACAGATGGATTTGCATATTCAGTAGGAAATAATGAATATGGACAATTAGGAAATGCTTTATATGAAGATAGCTATACATTTACTTTAGTAGGTGATAGAAACTTTAAAATATTACCTGAAACAAAAACTATGAAACAACCTGAAGAAGAAAAAGTAACATTAGAAACTAATATATTTAATGTATTTAATAATAACACAAGAAAATTAACAGATTATAACTGGACATCAAGTAACACTGATGTAGCAACTGTTGAAGATGGAGTAATAACATCACAAGATATGGGTGAAGCAACAATTACAGCAACAGATAAAGCTACAGGTGCAACAGCAACAGCTTTAAGAGTTGTTCAACCATTAGATGAGCAAAGAATAGACTCAATATATGTAAATGGAAAACAAGCAAATCTTATTGGTGAAAACAAATATGGGGTATCAGTTGTTGCAAATCAAGATGGAACAGGAACATTAAAAATACAAACAAAAGATAGCACAGATAATATAAGTATTGATCAAGGATCAACATATGTTACAGGAACATTCTTAGGAGATATAGCATTAGATACAAATCCTAAAATTGTAAAAATAAGAGTAAAAACAACAAATGGTAAAATAGTAGACTTTATATTAACAATTGATGTGGTTTCAGAAAATGCTGGATTGAAAAGTCTAACAGTAGATGGGGTAGAAGCAACATCAATAGGTGCAACTCAATATGAAGTAATAGTATCAAATACTACTGTAAAACCTGAAATAACAGCCGTAACAGAACATTCAAATGCTAAAGTAAGCATAGACAATGGAGCAAATGAAACAAAACAATCAACAAAAACAGTAGATATGTCAACTAGAATTAAAAAAGTAGTACCAATAGAAGTAACTGCTGAAAGTGGAAATAAAGTGCAATATACATTAACAATATATAAAGAAGATGCTTTAACAGAATTAGAAAATGTAACAGTAAATGATAAAGAAGCAACAAAAATAAGCAAAGATACATATAAAGTTATAATAGATGCACAATTGGAATCATCAACAGTATGTGCTACAAGCTTATATCCAACAGCAGAAGTACAAATAAACAATTTAGGAGCAGATGTTAATATTACTAAAAAAGTGGTATCAACACTTGGAGAACAAACAATAGTAAAAATATATGTAACAGCAAAAGAAAACGAAAGAGAATATACTTTAATTATTGATAAAGAAGGAACAGAAAATAAATTAGGATTATTTGCAGTAACAGTAAATGGAACATTAATTAATCCAGTAGGAAATATATATAATGCATACATAAGCCAAAATACAAAATTAGTAGAAGTAACAGCAACAACAATAGACAAACAAGACTTAGTAAGCATTGGTGATAATGAAGCAGAAGTATATACAACTACAAAACAAATAACAATTGATGGAGATACAACATACAAAATAACAGTTACAGATCCAACAAATGCAGAAAATAAAAAAGAATATACATTAAACATTAAAAAACCTTCATCTGACACAAACATAAAATCATTAACAATAGGTAATTCAGAGTTTTCTCAAGAAGCAAAAAGAGTAGAAGGAACAAACATTTATGAAGTAAGTATTCCAGAAGAATACCAAGAAATAGATGTTATAGGTGTTACAAATTATGAATTAGCATATATAAGTGTTGATGATAATGAATATGAACAAAATATTACAACAAGAAAAGTTTCAATTACTAATGAACCAACAGAAATAAAAGTTTCTGTAAAAGCACAAAATGGAAATGTTGAAGAATATACATTAAAAATTTATCGTAAGAATAGTAATAAAAACTTATCTAAAGTAACAGTAGATGGAAAAGAAGCAACATTAAGCAAAACTCAACAAGATACATATGAATATACATTAGACAAAATAGCAAATACAATAAATATTGGAGCAATAGCAGAAGAAACAAAATCATATGTAGGAATAAATACATTTGAAAAGGAAAAATCAGCTTCTTATAGAGATGTCCAAATGGAAGGAAAATCAATAGTTACTTATATTACAGTAACAGCTGAAGATGGAACATCTAAAGAATATAAATTAATAGTTAATGCATTACCTGATAATGTTAAATTATTAAGTGTTAAAGTAAATGGAAAAGAAGCGGAAGCAGTTCCAACAAATAAATATGTATCAAGAATAAATAAAAATAATACAAGCTTTGAAGTATATGTAATACCAGAAGATCCAAAAGCAAAAGTACAAATTGAAGAAAGCCCAGAAGTAGTAGGAACATCAAGTACAACAATTGCTAAAAATGCTGATACAGTAGAAGTTAAAATAAAAGTAACAGCACAAGATGGAACAGTAGAAAACTACACATTAGTAGTAGAAAATCAATCAGATGATTGTGAACTTGCAATAATCAAAGTTGATGGTGAAGTCGTAAAAGCAAATGAACAAGATGGAAAATACTATGTAAATAAAAAATATTTAACTGATTCTGTAAATGTTGAGGCAATAGCAAATAATAAATTGTCAACGGTAAGTATAAATTCTTCAGAACCTACATTAGAAAAACAATCATCTAATGTTACAACACCAGACGATAAAAATTACATAAACATAGAAGTAACAGCAGAAGATGGAACAACAAAACAATATGTTGTAGTTGTAAATAAATTATCAAATAATACAAAATTACAAGCAAGTATATCAATGGAAAACGACGGAAAAACAGAAACAAAACAAATAACATTTGATGAAAATAATAAAGCAACAGTTAAAGTTGGTAATAATGAAAGCGTAAATCTAACAGGAATATTAGAAGATGAATTAGCAACAATCTCAATAAATGGAAGTTTAAAAGAAAAAGGCAAAACAACACAAAATATTGTAACAACTGAAAATTCAACAACAGCAATAATAGAAGTTATTGCTCAAGATGGAACACAAGAAAATTATGTAGTTACACTTATAAGATATTCATCAGATAATATATTACAATCATTAAGTATAGCTGGATTAGATAATGAAAACATATTAAAAACATCAGAAAATAGTTATACTATAGAATTACCAGACACAATGAATAATATTGATATAACAGCAATAGCTAGAAATGAATTTGCAACAGTAAAAATAGCTCAAGAAGAATATTCAACATCAAATAAAGCAACAGCTACAATAGAAACACAAGCTGATACACAAAAAATCAACATTATTGTTAAAGCAGAAAATGGACAAGAAAATACTTATGAAATAACAATAAATAAAGTAACAGATTTAGGTTTAGCAAGTGTTAAAGCAAATGGAGTAGAATGTGAAAAAGAAGATGGAACTTATGTAACATATATAGATAAAGATGTAACAGAAGTTGGAATTAGTATTACACCAAATAATCCAATTGCACTAGTTAGTACAAAGACTGAAACAGAAGACTTTAATACACCAGTAGCAAATAATATTCATATTATAAATGTTCAAATAACAAAAGAAACAACAACAGTGTTAATTAAAGTACAAGACCCAAAAGATGAAAATAGAAGTAAAACTTATAGTGTAATAATAAAAGAAAAATCACACGAAGCAGAATTAGAATTAATTAAAGTAGACAGCAAAGATGCAATTAGCATAGATGGTAAATATTATGCAACAACTTCAACTGATGCTCAAAATGCAAATGTGTATATTAAAGCAACAGAAAAACATGCAACAGTTAAAATAGAGACAATAGGAAGCGATGTAGGAAGTATAGAAAAAGATGTTAAATTAAGTAGTGAAAAGAAAACAACATTAAATATAACAATTACAGCTCAAGATGGTGTAACAAGTAAAACATATGTATTAGAGATTGAAAGAAAATCAAATGATACAAGTTGTGCAATAACAGTAAATAATGCTATACCAGAAGAATATGATGATACTACAAAAACTTATACAAAATATATTGCAAGAGATTTAGATGAATCATCAGTAGAAGTAATTACAACAAGTGAAACAGCAACAGTAGAAATTGCAGGTGAAACAGCAACACAAGTACTATCAAAAACAGTATCAACAGCAAATGAAACAACAACTGTAGATGTTATAGTTAAATCTGAAAATGGAGAAACAGTAACATATCATGTAAATATTGTTAAATTATCAACAGATAATACAATAGCTTCTGTTAAAGTAAATGGAAATGTAATAGAAGAAAAAGATGGTAAATATACAGCTCAAGTTTTAGACAATGGTGAAGATGAACAAAATGCAGCAATAGAAGTAATTTCAAACAATAAAAATGCAAAAGTACAAATTGGTGACGGAACAGAATGGTTTACTAATATTGCAAAATCAGAAGTTACATTTAAAGATGGAAAAAGAGTAATAACATTAAATATTAATGTTAAACCACAAGATCCAAATACAGAAACTTTAACAAAAGTATTAGAAATTACTATAGTATCTGATGATATTACAATAAAATCTGTAAAAAACGGAGAAAACTTAATAACATCATATGATGAAAATACACATACATATACAGAGTATATTAGTAAAGATGTAGAAGAAATAACACTTGCAATAGAGGCAAATAGTAGTTATACAACACTAACATCAGGAGATACTACAGGAAAAGGATTAATATCAATAGGAAATATTAATACAAAAGATAATGATGAAATAATAATAACATTTAAAGCAATAGCAGAAACAGGAAGAGAACAAGAATATACTGTAAAAATTTATAAAATGTCTGATAACGCAAATTCAGAACATATATATATAGATGGAGTAGATATTATTGATAAATTTGAGGAAGTCGGTAATATACCAACATATGTAATGTCAATAGAAAAAGAAAAAGATACAACACAAATAAATGTTGTAGCAGAAAATGAATTTGCAATGATTAAAATAGGAGATGAAGAAGCTCAACAGGCAAACTCAATTAAAAATATCAAATTAAACTTAGATGAAAATTCAATAACTGTTCCAATAGTTGTTACTTCTCAAGATGGAAAAGTGACAAAAACATACAACATAATCTTTGTAAGATTGTCAAACAATACAAACATACAATGGTTAGAAGTAAATGATAAACATGTTATAGAAGATTCAGAAGGAAATTATGATGTAACAGTAAAAGCAAGTGAAGAAACAGCAAAAGTTAAAATTACATTAGAAGATATTTTAGCAAAAGTAACAATGGGTGGTAATACAGAAGTTGGAGAATTAACAGAAACAATAATATTACCAGAAACAGGAGATACTGTTAAAACAATAACTGTAACAGCACAAGATGGAACTGTTGAAACTCATAAATTAACTATTCATAAACAAGTAAATAATTTGGGGTTAGATAAAGTTTACTTAAATAATAGAATTGCAACAAAAATAAATGATACAACATTTGAAATTGATGTTATGAAAGGTACAACAAATGCTACAATTAAAGGAGTCGCAAGTAAAAATACAGAATATGTATCAATTCAAGATAATACAAAAACAATAGCAGAAAATACATATACAAATTGTGATATAAGTAGCAAGGAAATAAAATTAACAGTTATAGCAATGTTTGGTAAAGATGAAAATCAAGAAAAAGATCAAGAAAGAGATTATAAGTTAATTATCAAAGAAGTTGAAGAACCAGATATTATAGAAGACTTAAAAACAACAATAAAAGTTGATAATGAAATAATCACACCAGATGAAGATGGACATTACTTTAAAACATTGCCAAAAGATACAGATGATGTTGTTGTATGGGCAGGAATAAATTCCGAAACATCAAATGTAAAAATAAAAGATTCAAATGGTGAAACTGAATATCAAAATCCATCAGCAGAAAAAAATATAAGCTTAAAAGATTCAACAGAAGAAGTAATAGTAACAGTTAAAAACGGAGCAGAAGAAACAAAAGAATATATAGTATATTTAATAAAAGAAGATGAGTTATTAGATGAAGCTGGATTGAAGCAATTATTTGCAGACAATAAAGAAATTACAAAAGAAGATGATGGAACATATACAGTATATGCACCTAAGACTGCAACAAATGTAGAATTAAAAGCTGTAGCAGAATATCAATATGCAAAAGTAAGCATCAATAATAATAATTGGACAATAGGAACAAATACTGAAACAGTAGAAATTGGAACAGAAGAAACAAAAACAATATTTGTTAAAGTAAAATCTGTAGCTGGAACAATAAAACAATATGTTGTAAATATAGTTAGAGAACCAGATGCATTAGAAATGAAAGAAATCTATGTATACAACAGAATTGCTACAAAAGTTAATGATACAGAATATACAATAGATGTTGTTAAAACACAAAATAATATTGATATTAAAGCAATGCTATATAATTTAACAGATGAATATGTGTCAATTTATAATAATACACCAAGCTTAGGAATAAACACATATACATCATACGAATTAACAAATGGATATACAGTAAAAATAATAGCATCAAATGGCTTAGACAATACAGATGAAAACTACAAAGAAAAAGTATATACATTAAAAATTACAACCGTTGAAAAACCAGAAGATTTATCAGATTTACAATTAACAATCAGTGTAAACAATAAAGAAGTTGAGAAACAAGAAGATGGAAAATATGTAGCATATGTAGATAAAACAGATGTAAAAGCATTAGTTACAGCAATAGCTACATCTAAAACTACAAAGGTTAAAATTGGTAATACAACATATACAATCTTAAAAGCTGAAGAAACAGTTTCATTAGAAGGAAAAACAACAATTGTAAAAATCTATGTAGAAAATGGAGCTGGAACAACAGTTGAAAAAGAATTGTGGATTATAAAAGGACAAGAAACAATTTCTGGAAAAGTTATAACACAAGCAGTAGATAAAACAAAACAAAATGCAACAATTACATTATATAAAGCTGGAACAGAAGATATTGTAAAACAAGTAGATACTGAGTTAGATGGAACATATACAATAGAAGTTGAACCAGAAAAATATGATGTATTGGTTACAAAGGAATCTTACCTAGAATATAAAGTTACAAATGTAATAGTTTCAAGGGGTAGAGATATTACATTAGATGATATTTCAATACTTGCAGGTGATATTATAAAAACAGGTGAAATTGAAATTGACGATTTAGTAGCTTTAAATGATAACTATGGAGCAATAGAGCAAGAAGAAAAATTAGAAAAAGCTAAATATGACTTAAATGAAGATGGCATAGTCAACAAATTAGATAGAAATATCTTAAAAGCTAACTATGGTAAGAAAAATACAGAAATACAATGGGTAGACCCAGAAACAGCAATAGCTGTAACAAGTCTAGAACAAGAAGAATTTATATTACCATTAAATTGTAAATATACGATAACATCTGAGTATGGAACAAGAAAACATCCTACAACAGGAGTAGTTAAAAAACATACAGGTATAGATTTAGCAGGAACACATCATGCAGAAATATTAGCAGTAGCTAATGGAGAAGTAACATTTGCCGGAGTACAAAATGGATTTGGTAATTGTATAGAAATAAAACATGTTGTTAATGGGGAAACAATATACAGTTTCTATGCACACTTATCACAAATCAATGTAAAAACCGGAGATAAAGTAAAACAAGGACAAGTAATTGGATTAGAGGGAGGAGATCCGGAATCTGACCCTAACCCAGGAAATTCAACAGGACATCACTTACACTTTGAAATTAGGAAAGCTAGTGGATATGGAAATGATGTAAATCCCACAAACTATATTAAGTTTTAAAAAAATACACAGAAGATTTTAATTATCTTCTGTGTATTTTTTTTGTATAAAATTGCTAATAAAATGAAAAAATATATAAGAAAGAGAAACAAAAAACATAAAGAGTTGACATAACTGTGAAAAAGTGATATAATACCAACGTTACATAGGAAAGTAAAAAATTTAAAATACCATACAAGATAAAAATAAAAAAACACAAAAAGATAAAAAATAATAAAAAATTAAGGATGTGTTAAAATGAAAATATCTAAATTCAAAATTGGTATTTTATTTTTTATTTTGCCGATTTTGTTAATAGGAACAATATCACTAGCTATAAACAATACTCAAGAGACTATGCAGGAAGAAAATATACAAAAAGAAAATAAAGCTCATATTATAGAAGATAATAAAGAAGATTTAAGTAGTGATGAACAAGAAGTATTAAATCTAATAAATGATTATAGAAAACAAAATGGATTAGAAAATTTAGAAATATATTCAAAATTACAGGAAACAGCTGAAATAAAAGCAAAAGATATAGTAGAAAATGAATATTTTTCACATAACTCACCAGATTTAGGTACACCATTTGAGTTGATGGATAAAACAGGAGTATGCTATCAAATAGCAGGAGAAAATTTAGCAGGAAATATAAGTCCTAAAAAAGCAGTAGAAGCATGGATAAATTCAAAAGACCACAGAGATAATATATTGGATGAAAGATTTACTTATACTGGTATTAGTGTAGTAGATAGCCCAATATATGGTAAAGTGTTTGTTCAAATGTTTATAGGGTTAGATTAGAAAAAATAATGGCAAGGAAAATTAATAATATTTTCCTTGCCATAAATTTTGTTCTCTTAAAATTTTATCAAATCCATTCAAAACCCATTTTTTATGCAAATTCCATTCAGGAGCAACAAGTAAATTCTTAGGGCTATCTCCAGAAATTCTATGAATAATAATATTTGGAGAAATATGAGTAATAACATAAGTAAGAGAATCCAAATAATAATCTAAAGAAATTGGTTCATAATTACCAGATAAAAACATATCAGAAAGAGCGGTATTCTTAACTACATAAGTAGAGTGAATTTTTAACCCTTGAATATTATGCTTATTAATAAAATTAATAGTATTTTTTAAATCATCAAAATTCTCACCAGGTAAACCAACCATAATATGAGCAACAACATCAATTTTAGCATTATTCAAGAGTTGAACAGCTTTTGTAAATTGACTACTAGAATATCCACGATTAATTAAAATACCAGTATTATCATTAGATGTTTGTAATCCCAGTTCAACACAAACATAATATTTATCTGTATATGTTTTTAATAAATTAACAATTTCTTGGTTTATACAATCTGGTCTTGTGGCAACTTCTAAACCTACAATTCTATCATCAATAAGAGCAGCATCATATTTGGCTTTTAGCATATCTAAAGAATCATAAGTATTAGTAAAATTTTGAAAATATACAATAAATTTATTAGCACGTTCTACTTTATAACTACAAAAATAGTTTTTTACTTGGTTGCTTATTTTTTCGGTTATAGTATGACCAGAACCACAACGAATTAATTCACCAGAACCTTTTTCACTACAAAAAATGCATCCTTTAGTAGATAATGTTCCATCTCTATTTGGACAAGTAAATCCACCATCAATGCATATTTTTAATGTTCTTTCTCCAAATTTTTCTTTTAGATATTTATTTAAATGTTTATATCTTTCTATCTCTTCCATAATGGTTAAAGTATAACAGAAAAATGTTATAAAGGCAATACTGTTTTCTTTGATGTTTTATAATTAGGCAAATCAAATAAAGTTGTAGAAAAATATTTAAAAATTTTAAAAAAGTGATATAATACAACCAGCAATAAATAAAAGGAAAGTGATACAAATGATACAATTATTTGAAATTAAGAAAAAAGTAAAACAAATGAAAAATACAGATAAAGAACTACTAGAAAAATACACAGAAACATCAAAGAAAACAAAAGAAGAAATATTAAAAGACTTTAACACAAAAGAAGAAGGGCTAACACAAAAAGAATACGAAAAAAGATATGAACAAAATGGACCAAACATAGTAGTAAAAAATGAGAAAAAAAGCTGGATAGAATTTTTTATAAAATCATTTAATGACAAATTTATATACATACTACTACTATTAGCAGTAATAGACTTTGTACTAGCAGATAAATTAGGAGCAGGAATAATAGTAGGAATAGCAGTAGTGAGTGCATTTATAAAATTCTGTCAAAATTATTCAACATATAAATTCAACCAAAAACTAAAAGCACAAATATATTCAAGCACAAATGTAGTAAGAAACGGAAAAGAAAAAGAAGTAAGAGTAGAAAACATAGCAATAGGAGACATCATAAAACTAAATGCAGGATCAATAATACCAGCAGACGTAATACTAATAGAAAGTAAAGATTTATTTTTGAATCAATCAGTATTTACAGGAGAAAGTGTATTAGTTGAAAAAACAACAACATCAAATGAACCAAAGGGAATATTTGATATAAACAACATATGTTTAATGGGCTCAAGTGTAGTCAGTGGAAGCGGAACAGCAGTTGTAATACAAACTGGATTTGACACATATTTAGGAAGAATGAGCAAAGAAATAGACAACAAAAAAGAGATAACAAACTTCGAAAAAGGAATGAACAACATCACAAAACTACTAATAAAATATATGGTAGTAGTATCAATAGCAGTATTTGTAATATATGCATTCATAAGACACGACCTAATGGAAGCATTGCTATTTGCACTATCAGTAGCAGTTGGAATAACACCAAGTATGTTACCAATGATAGTAAATGTAAACCTAACAAAAGGAAGCAAAACACTAGCAAAAAAGAAAACACTAGTAAAAAATATACAGTCAATTCAAAACTTAGGAGCAATTGACATCTTATGCACAGACAAAACGGGAACATTAACACAAGATAAAATAACATTGCAAAAATACATAAATGTAATGGGAGAAGAAGACTTAGACATCTTAAAATATGCATATCTAAACAGTTACTATGGAACAGGAATAAAAAATTTAGTTGACAAAGCAGTAATAGCATATGGAAATCAACACAAAATCAAGCAAGTTCTAAAAGAATACGAAAAAGTAGATGAAATACCATTTGACTATACAAGAAAAAGAATGAGTGTTGTTGTAAAAAGTGAAGACGGCTACAGAATGCTTACAAAGGGCGCAATAGAAGAAATTTTAAAATGTTGCAAACAAGTAAAGTATAAAGACGAGATAATTCCAATAACAGATGATTTAGTAAAGCAAATTGAAGTAAATGCAAACAATTTATCAAATATGGGAATGCAAGTAATAGCATTAGCAACGAAAAAAGAATATCCAGGTGTAAATGTATTTAACAGTAGTGATGAAAGTGAAATGACATTTGTAGGATATGTTGCATTTTTAGATCCACCAAAAAAAGATGTAAAAAAGACAATAAATGATTTAAGAAAAATTGGAGTAAAAACCAAAATCCTAACAGGTGACAATGCATATGCAACTAAAAACATATGCAATACAGTAGGATTAAGGTCTGACAGAATAATTACAGGCGTAGAATTAGACCAAATGTCAGACGAAGAATTAGAAAAAGCAGTAGAAGAAGTTGATGTTTTTGCAAGATTAAATCCATTGCAAAAAGAAAGAGTAGTAAAAACATACAAGAAAAATGGACATGTAGTAGGATATATGGGAGACGGCGTAAATGATGCACCATCACTACATACAGCAGATGTAGGAATTTGTGTAGACTCTGCAACAGACATAGCAAAAGAAGCAAGTGATATAATATTACTTGAAAAAAGTTTGCAAGTAATATATGATGGAGTAATAGAAGGTAGAAAAGTGTATGGAAACATCATAAAATATATGAAAATGGCATTAAGTTCAGACTTTGGAGATGTATTTAGTATATTAATAGCAAGTATCTTTTTACCATTTTTGCCACTATTGCCAATACAAATGTTAATACAAGACTTTTTATATGACATATCACAAATAGCAATACCATATGATGATGTAGACAAAGAATTTTTGGAAAAACCAAGAAAATGGGATACAAAAGGACTTGGAAAATTTATGAATGTAATGGGAATTACAAGTTCAATAACAGATGTAATAGCATTTATAGTATTTTGGTTTGTATTTGGATATAACAGTGTAGATAAACAGTCTTGGTTCCAAACAGCATGGTTTGTAGAATGTTTAATAAGTGAAACAATGATAATTCACTATGTTAGAACAGCAAAAATGCCATTTGTAGAATCAAGAGCAAATAAGTTTTTAACAATATCAACATTAATAACTATTGCAGGAACAATAGTTACACCAATATTATTACACAACGTGGGAACATTTAATTTTGAAATTTTACCAGGAAAATATTATGTGTTTGTCGTATTATTACTTATAATATATACTGTACTTGTTCAAAGTATTAAGAAAGTGTATATTAAGAAGAATGGTGAGTGGTTATAAAAGTATTTTAAAATAATAAAAGGAGAAGAAAAAATGGAAGAGTGTAAAATAAAAAATTTATATAATTTAGATCAAACAATAGCAAAGAAAATATTTGATGGAGTAATATATCCATGGGAAGTATTACCAAAGATAAATGATTTCATAATAGAATTAGGAAATACATTAGATCCAGAAGAGTATGACAAAGTAGGAGAAGATGTGTGGATTGCAAAATCAGCAACAGTAGCACCAACAGCATACATACATGGTCCAGCAATAATAGGAAAAAATGCAGAAATAAGACACTGTGCATTTATAAGAGGAAAAGCAATAGTAGGAGAAGGTGCAGTAGTAGGAAATTCAACAGAATTAAAAAATGTTATATTATTTAACAAAGTACAAGTACCACATTACAACTATGTAGGAGATTCAATACTAGGATATAAATCACATATGGGAGCTGGTTCAATAACATCAAATGTAAAATCAGATAAAAAATTAGTAGTTGTAAAAAATGGAACAGAAAAAATAGAAACAGGACTAAAAAAATTTGGAGCAATGCTTGGAGACGAAGTAGAAGTAGGTTGTGGTTCAGTTCTAAATCCAGGAACAGTAATAGGAAGTCATAGTAATATATATCCACTATCATCTGTAAGAAGAGTAGTTCCAGCAAATAGCATATACAAAAATCAAAATGAAATAGTTGAGAAAATATAAGGAGATTTAAATGAAAAAAACAAATAAACAAATAAATATAAAAAATATAACATTTATAATAGCATCAATATTAATATTACTTATAACATATATATATATGAAGAAAACTAGAACAATTTATTTTTGGGATAATGCTGGCTATTGGGGAAATGCAATGGGATTAGCAGATTTACTAAAAACATCTCCAAAAGCATGTATAAAAGATATTATATCAAGTATATTATTTTTAGATTACACATATTTGCCATCAGTTATTCCAACAATATGTATGACTATATTTTCAAAAAGCAGAATGTCATATACAATAACTAATACTATATTTTATGTAATACCAGTAATATATTTATTATTAGATATTCTAAGTAAATTATTAAAAGATAATAATAATACAAAATTAAAAATATTTTTAAATGCATTGACTGTACTAACTGCAACACCATTGTTATTAAATTTAAATTTTGATGGATATGTCGACATAGGAGGATTGATAATATTACTTTTGGTAATAAGAACATATTTCTTTAAATTAAATCCTAAGGAAGGAAAAAAATATGTTTTTAGATTAATAGGAATAGGCATTTTATTAATGACATCATTTTTCTTTAGAAGATGGTATGTATATTGGATAATATCTTTCCTAGTATCATGTGTATTATATGATATTGTAAGGATAATAAAAATATATAAAACAGAAAAAGGCAAAGTAAAGTCAGAAATAATAGAATGTATAAAAAAATATCTAATTATTGGATTATCTATGTTAGGTGTTGTAGTACTTACAATAGCATTGTATTACTTTAAATATAGAAGTAGTAGTATAAAAGATTTTTATTTATATAAATTATTATTTTATGATTATTCTTATGCATATTCAGCATATCAAAAAGGCTTTATACATGAATTATTAAACTTTTTAAATCATATAGGATTAATAAATATAATAATAGCAATAATTTCAGTTATATGCTTGAATAATAAAAAGAAAAAAGATAGAACAGAAGTTAAAATAGTTAATATTTTATTTATACAAATGCTAATATGTTTTATATTATTTGAAAAAGCACAAAGTCATGAATTACATCATTTATTATTATATTTACCAAGTTTTACAATAATAAATACAATAGGAATAAAAAATTTATTAGAAAACAAATCAAAAATAGCAAAAACACTAATAACAGTTTTTATACTAAATATAATACTACTATTTCCATGTTTTAATAATTGCAAACCAATTACAAAATTAAAAAATTGCGGATTATTAATAGACTTTGATTTTAAACCAGTAGTAAGAAAAGATATAGAAGAATTACAAAAAATAGATGAATACATAGAAGAATTAAGTGAAAATTCAACAAAAAGAATTTATTTGAATTCATCATCAGAAACTTTAAATAGCTCAATTATAACATATTTTGAAAGATCAATGAGTACAAATTATGCATACAAAACTTATTTATTACCTATAAGTGAAGTAGACAATAGAGATGGAGTGCCATTACAAATTTTAAATGCAGATATAGTAATTGTAACAGATCCAGACCAAATACATCTAGAGGCAAAAGACCAAAAAATGATAAATTATATAAATAAAATGTTTATAAATAATGAAGAAATTGCTACTAATTTTGAAATGATAAATAAAATGAAGCTTGATGACATGGATGTATATTTTTATAAGAAAAATAAAGAATTTACTGATAGTGAAAAAGAACAATTTCATATAAATGCTAATGAAATGTTAAATAAATAGAAAGTAGAGGTAAATTATGAAGGTTATTTTAGTAAATGGAAGCCCACATGAAAAAGGTTGCACATATACAGCCTTACAAGAAATACAAAAGACACTAGAAAAAAAAGAAATAGAAACAGAAATATTCTGGGTAGGAAACAAACCAATATCAGGATGTTTAGGATGTGGAAGTTGCTTAAAAAATGGAGAATGCTTTATGGATGATAAAGTAAATGAATTTTTAAAGAAAGTTCCAGAAGCAGATGGATTTATATTTGGAACTCCAGTACACTTTGCATCTGGAAGTGGAATGATTACATCATTTATGGACAGAATATTTTATGGTAGAAGAAATTTATTTAAAAATAAAGTTGCAGCTACAGTTGTAAGTTGTAGAAGAGGTGGAGCAACATCAACATTTGACCAAATTAATAAATATTTTGCAATGAATAATATGCCAATTGTAACATCACAATATTGGAATATGGTACATGGAAGTAAGCCAGAAGATGTTTTAAAAGATGAAGAAGGAATGCAAACAATGAGAACATTAGCAAACAATATGGCATGGATTCTAAAATGTATAGAAGCAGGCAAAAAATTAGGTATAAAAGAACCAGAAAATGAAAAAATAATACAGACAAATTTTATAAAATAAAAGGGGAAAATTATATGTATAAAGATACTATATTTTTTAAAGCAACAGATGGAGTAGATTTAGAAGGAATATTATATAAAAACGGAGAAAAAAATAAGAAAATATTAATTTCTATTCATGGAATGGCAACAAATTGTATAAAAATAAGAGATGAAAAAATAGCAGAAGACTTAAAAGATTTGAATATAGATATGCTTGTTTTTAATAATAGAGGACATGATTTAGTAAATTATATAAATAAAAAAATAGATGGAAACAATCAAAAAACAATATCAGGAACTTCTTATGAAGAAATCTCAGAATGCTATAATGATATTCTAGGAGCAATTAACTATACAATATTAAAAGAATATGAAGAAATTTATATAATGGGCCATAGTTTAGGTTGCACTAAAGTGATATATACGTATAATAAGTTAATAGAAAAAAATGAAAATGAAATTTTAAATAAAATAAAAGGTGTTATATTATTATCATTAGTTGATATTCCAACAGCTTTAAGGTTTTATTTAAAAGATGATTTTCCTGTAATGGTAACATATGCTAAAAATATGAAAAAAGAAAATATGGAAAATGAGTTGATGCCAAAGGAAAGTTTTATACACCCAATAAGTGTAAAAACATTTTTAAGGTATGCAATTAATAATAATGACATAGACTTTGCAAGATATTCGGATAAAGAATATAATTTCAAAGAATTAAATAATATAAAAACTCCATTATTTATGAGATGGGGAAATAATAGAGAAATGATATTACAAAAAGCAGATGAATTATGTAATATGCTAAAAGATAAAATTAAAAATGAAAATCTTGACATAGGATTTATTGAAGGTGCAGATCATAGTTATACTCAAAAAGAAGAAATATTAGCAGAACAAATAAAAAATTTTTTAAAACAAATAGTCGATAAAAATCGAAAAAGATAAAAACAAAAAAATAAATGAAACAACATAAAAAAATGTGTCAAAAATTGCGACGAAAAAAGCTTGAAACCCCTTTGAATTAGTAGTAAAATACAAAACATGGCGTATATTTACAAAAGAAAAGGGGGATATTTTTTGAAAACATTTTTTGGAGGAACTTTCATAGAAAGAGAAAAGCTAGAGGAGTCTGGAATATTTCATCCAATAAAATTAGAATATTATAAGCAAATAAACGAAGATGATATAAGTTTAAAAAGAAACGCTAAATTTGGAATTTTAATTGTAAAAACTGATTACAAAGAGAATGAACTAAAAGTAGAAACAAAAGAAATAAAATATTTAACAAATGATGAATTAGAAGAAAATAAGATTTTGAATATATTTAAAGAACATCAAGTAACACCCATAAATTCAGAAGAAGTTATTTCAGATTTGTTTAGAAACAGATTTAATTAAGATCTGTTTTTTTGTTATGATTAATTAAAAAATTAAAATAATATAAAAAACTTGCAATTTATTAAAAAGTGTTCTAGAATACTTAAAGTAAAATAAAAAAATAAGGAGGACTTTATGTCTGATAAATTAATAATAGTAGAATCACCTGCAAAGGCAAATACAATAAAAAAATTTCTTGGAGGAAACACCAAAGTTGTAGCTTCAATGGGACATATAAGAGATTTACCTAAATCTAAATTAGGTGTTGATATAGAACATGATTTTGAGCCAGAATATATAAATATTAGAGGAAAAGGAGATTTAATAAAATCTTTAAAAGCAGATGCAAAAAAAGCAAAAAAAGTTTATCTCGCAACTGACCCTGACCGTGAAGGAGAAGCAATAGCATGGCATTTATCAAAAATATTAGAAAATGATAAAGATAAAATCACAAGAGTAACATTTAATGAAATTACAAAAACAGCAGTACAAAAGGCAATAAAAGAGCCTAGAGATATAGATATAAATACAGTAGATGCACAACAAGCAAGAAGAGTATTAGATAGAATTGTTGGGTATAAAATAAGCCCAGTTTTATGGAAAAAAGTAAAAAGAGGATTATCAGCAGGAAGAGTACAATCAGTAGCAGTTAAACTAATAGTTGATAGAGAAGAAGAAATAGAAAACTTTATATCAGAAGAATATTGGAATATATATGCAAATTTAAAAGATGAAAAATCAAAAAAAGAATTTGAAGCAAAATTCTATGGTAAAGATGGTAAGAAACAAGAAATACATTCAGAAAAAGAAGTAAATGAAATATTAAAAAGTATAGAAAAAGCTAAATATATTGTTTCAGAAGTAAAAAAAGGTGAGAAAAAAAGAAATCCAGCACCACCTTTTACAACAAGTACAATGCAACAAGAGGCATCTAGAAAATTAGGATTTACATTAAAGAAAACAATGTCAATAGCACAAGGACTATATGAAGGAGTAAAAATAGCAGAAAAAGGAACAATTGGTTTAATTACTTATATGAGAACAGACTCAACAAGAATATCAGAAGAAGCAAGAGCTGCTGCAAAAGAACACATTGTTTCAACATATGGAGAAAACTACTATGAAAATAGATATTATAAAACAAGTAAAGATGCTCAAGATGCTCATGAAGGTATAAGACCAACATATTCAGATATTGAACCAGACAAAATAAAAGACGAATTAACAAAAGATCAATATAAATTATATAAATTAATTTATAATAGATTCATGGCAAGCCAAATGAAACCAGCTATTTATGATACAATGTCAGTAAATATAAAAGCAAATGATTACGACTTTAAAGCAAATGGACAGAATTTAAAATTTAAAGGATTTATGACATTATATGTTGAAGGAACAGATGAAAAAGAAGAACAAGAAGAAGGAATATTACCAGAATTACAAGAAAAACAAGAAGTAAAACTATTAAAAATAAATCCAAAACAAAGTTTTACAGAGCCACCTGCAAGATACACAGAAGCAAGCCTTGTAAAAACTCTAGAAGAAAAAGGAATAGGAAGACCAAGTACATATTCACCAATCATAACAACAATTATAGAAAGAAGATATGTTGAAAAAATACAAAGACAATTAGCACCAACAGAACTTGGAAGAATAGTAAATAAATTGCTTACAGAAAACTTTTCAGATGTTATAAATGTAGAATTTACAGCCAAAATAGAAAATGAATTCGATGAAATAGCAGAAGGAAAAGAACAATGGAAACAAATGATTAGAGAATTCTATGGACCATTTGAAAAAGAATTAGAAAAAGTCGAAAAAGAATTAGAACATGTTGAATTAGTTGATGAAGTATCAGACATACCATGTGAAAAATGCGGTAGAATGATGGTATATAAATATGGAAGATATGGTAAATTTTTAGCATGTCCTGGATATCCAGAATGTAAAAACACAAAACCAATTATTGAAACAATAGATGTACCTTGTCCAAAATGTGGAGGAGTAGTACAGGTTAGAAAGACAAAAAGAAGAAGAAACTATTATATTTGTGAACACAATCCAGAATCATGTGATTATATTTCTTGGAATAAACCAAAGCCAGGAGAAAAATGGAATCCAGAAGAAGCTGAAGAGATAAAAAAGACAACAACAAAAAGGGCAACCAAAAAGACAACAAAAAAAGCAACTAAAAAAACAAAAAACAAATAATAAAAAACGGGGAATTTTAGACATAGCCTTTAATTCCTCGTTTTTTACTGCTTAAAAAAGGAAAAAACTATTGACAATAATTACGATTTTTGGTATCATATTAATTGCTTTTGAATATAATTTAATAAAGCAAACGCGGGAATAGCTCAGTTGATAGAGCGCTGCCTTGCCAAGGCAGAGGTCGCGGGTTTGAGCCCCGTTTCCCGCTCCATAAATATAAAATGGCGCCTTAGCCAAGCGGTAAGGCACGAGTCTGCAAAACTCTGATGATCGGTCCGACTCCGATAGGCGCCTCCAAAAATAAACCGAGAAAATATTGAAATATCAATGCTTTCTCGATTTTTATTTGCTGTTATTCTAAAAATAAAAAAATATAGTAAAGCCATTTGTAAAATTTTACTAGTTAAAACCAAATAAGAATGTCATAAGCCATTAGATGGGAAACTTATTACAGAGTTTCCTATTTTTTAATTTGGTAAATATAAAAGTTCTAAAAGAAATCAAAAGTAATAAATAATATAAAGAGAATGGAGAGTAAAAATGAATGAAAAACAACAAATATTTGTAAATACTAAAGATAAAAAACTAATTTTAAGAGAATTAGATGAGCAAACAAATAAATACAAAGAAATTTTAAAAACAGAAATTATAATTGGAAAAAACGGAGCAACAATGAACAAAAAAGAAGGAGATGGAAAAACACCTAAAGGAACATATGATTTAGGGATAATATTCGGAATAAAACCAAATCCAGGAACAAATTTAGAATATATAGAAATAGATGAAAGTTATTATTGGGTAGATGATAGTAATTCAAAATATTACAATAAAATGGTAGATATAAAGGAAGTAGAAAAAGATTGGAAAAGTGCAGAACATTTAGTAAAATATCAAAAAGAATATCAATATGTAATAGAAATAAAATATAATGAGGAAGGAAAGAAAGGAAAAGGAAGTGCAATTTTTTTACATTGTATTGGAGATAAAAATTACACACAGGGATGTATTGCTATAAAAAAAGAAGCAATTATTCAAATAATAAAATTTTTAAAATCGGAATGTAAAATAAAAATAGTTTAAAATAAAACAAATTTGTGATATAATATACCAAAAAATGGAGAAGAAAATGAATAAAAGTAAAAAAACAAAAGTATTTAAATTTATAATATTAATTATAACAATAGCAATTATAGTAGCAGCAACAGCATATTTGTTTCCAATTTTAAAACAATTAAATACTTCAGAGGGGCAAATGGCATTTAAAGAAAAAATAAATAATTCTAAAGTATCCGGATTTTTTATGTTATTTGGATTAGAAGTTGCACAAATATTTTTGGCAATATTGCCAGGAGAACCAATAGAAATATTAGCTGGATTATGTTATGGAACAATATGGGGCACAATATTTATAATGGCATCAATATTTATAACTACTAGTATTATATATTTCCTTGTAAAAAAATATGGAAAAAAATTCATATATCAATTTGTATCAAAAGAACAAGTAGATAAAATTGAAAATAGTAAATTATTTAAAGACGAGAAAAAGATAGAAATGGTAATGATAATTCTATTTTTAATACCAGGAACACCAAAAGATTTATTGGTATATTTAGGAGGTTTATTACCAATGAAACCATTAAGATTTTTAGCAATAGCAACATTGCTAAGATTTCCATCAGTAATTTCATCAACAATTGCTGGAGATAATATATTACAAGGAAAATGGGAAACGTGTGTATTGGCATATGTGGTAACATTTATTATAACATTTATTATAATTTGGATAGTAAATAAATTTGATAAAAACAAAGTAACAGGAGATGTTATAAAATCAATAAAAGACAAAGAAATGTTTTAAAGGTTTCTTTGCCTTTTTTGTATAACCTACAAAAATATGGAAAAAATATAATAAATACATAAATGTAGGAGGTACAAATGGAATCTAGTAATTTAAAAAATATGGTAGTGTTAAAAAATTTACCATCAAATATAGTTGATGAAGCAATTATAATATTAAAAGCAAGTAAGAAAATAAGAAAAGTAGAAAAAATTGATCAAAGTAAAAATATAATAGAGAAAGAAAAAAATACTAAAGATAAGGATTATATTTTAAAAGAAGCTGAAATGTTAGTAAATAATTATGTATCAAAAATAGAAAATAAAGAAGAAAAGGATATATTAAATAAACGCATAAAACAAAGATATAAAAAATTAAAAAAATATGCATTAATTACAACAATTGTATGTTTAATACAAACAGTATTATTAATAACATTATAAAAGACTAAAAAAGCTATCAATATTGATAGCTTTTTTATTAGGTATAAAAATAAAAAATATATCATATAGATTATAAAGAAACTAAGGAAGAGGTGAAATAATGGAAAGGACAATGTCAGTTGAAGAGAAAATAAGAAGGGCAGAAGAAATATATGCAAGAAGGCAAGAAGGAAATATTAGAAAGACAACAACAGTTAATTTAAATGATAGCTCAAAAAAAGATATAAAGTTATTAAAAAAAATGATAATACAAGTTATTATTAGCTTAATTATATATTTTGCAATATATGTAATTCAAAATAGTAATTATATATTTTCAGAAAATTTTATAAATAAAGCAAATGAGATATTATCATATGATACAAATTTTCAACAAATATATGAAAATGTAAAACAAACAATTGTAAACTTAAAAAATAAAAATAATAATGATGGTGCAATAGGAGGAGCAGATGAAAATAATATACTAGAAGAAAACAAAAATACAACAGAAAATCAAGCTGTAGATAATAACACAAATTCTGAAAATAAAGAAGAGAAACAAGAGGCAACTCAGGAGCAAACATCACAATTGACTCAAGAAGAACAGGATATAGCAAATATAAAAGCAACTACAACATTTATAAAACCAATAGAAGGAACTATAAGCTCAAGATATGGGCAAAGAGAGCCAACAACAATTACAGTACCTAAAAATCATACAGGAGTAGACATTGCTGCAAATATGGGAACAAAAATAAAATCAGCAACAAGTGGAGAAGTTGTACTAGCTTCAGAAGAGGGAGATTATGGAAAACATTTAAAAATTCAGATAGGAGAAGTAAGTATTATATATGCTCATTGTAATAGCTTGTATGTAAAACAAGGGGACAAGATAGAACAAGGACAAGAAATTGCAGAAGTTGGGTCTACAGGAAATTCAACAGGACCACATTTACACTTTGAAATTAGAATATCTGAAAGAACCATAAATCCAGAAAAAATATTAGAATTATAAAGGGTTTATAGGTAAAACCAAAAAAACCTAAATAAAAAAATAAGGAAAAAATATGAGATTTAGAATAGACCTAAAAATATTTTTATTTTTAATACTTTTTTATTTTACAAAACAGATAAAAATATATTCAATGATAATGATATTTGCATTTATACATGAATTAGGACATTTAATTGCAGGATTACTACTAAAAATGAAACCAGAAAAATTAGAAATAATGCCATTTGGAATAACAATATCTTTTAAAATAAATACAAAAGATTATAATAAAAGAATAAAAAATGGCAATTTATTGGAGATAAAAAAAATAATGGTTGCACTAGCTGGGCCATTAACAAATCTTATAATTATAATAATAGCAATGAATTTAAATTTAGATATAATAAATGGATTAATAATAATATATACAAACACATTGTTGATGGTATTTAATTTATTACCAATATTTCCTTTAGATGGAGGTAGAATTGTAAAAGGAATATTATACATAATTTTTGGAAAAAGAAAATCAGAGGAATATACAAATGATATATCAATAATATCTACAATTATTATTACAGCAATTTCTAGTATCTTAATATTGTATATAAAAAATATAGCACTTTTTCTTATAATCTTATACTTATGGTATTTAGTAATAAAAGAGAATATAAAATTATTAAAAAGGAAAGAATTATATAATAAAATAGAAGAAATAAATACATAAATACTTGAAAATAAAAATAATAAATAGTAAACTAATAGTAGAAAAAGTGGAAGGAGAACTCAAAAGATGAAAAATAGTTTAGTGCAAGAAAAAGGTATATCTATGATAGCACTAGTTATAACAATTATTATATTAATAATATTAACATCTATGTTAGTATATAATGCTCAAGATAATGTATATATAAGGAAATTAGAGAATTTGTATAATGATATAGAAATATTAAGAGATAAAGTATCAGAATACTACAATGAATATGGAGAAATACCAGCAAAAGTTAAATATACTAATATAAGTTCTTTATCAAATGTATTAAGTAGTAAAAATGATATAGGAGATTTCTATGTAATTGACCTAGAAGCAATGAAAGGAATAACATTAAACTATGGAAAAGAATATGAAGATATAAAGAAAAATCCGGAAAATGCAGATAATTATACAGATATATATATTATAAATAAAAACAGTCATAATATTTTCTATGTAAAAGGTGTAAATATAAAAAAGAATGGAGTAATTAGTATATATTATACAGATTACACAACAGCGGACGAAACAACTGTTGATTTAAAATATATTGATGGAATTTTAATTCCAGATGGCTATTATTATATAGGAAAAACAAAAGACAACAGCGGAAATGAAAGTATAGTAATTTCACAAAATAAAGATGAAGAGATAAATGATTCTAGCACAACACAATATGTATGGCAAAAACAAATAGCAGAAATAAATAAGATACCAGATTCAGTTAAATTATCAAGTGACCAAAATAAAGATAAATTTTTACAAAGTGTAAATATTTATAAAGGCTATTTTAAAAATAAAAACAAAACAAGTGATATAGATGTAATATATTTAGAAGTTAAAGAAAATAAGTGGTCAGAAGTTTATAGCAAAAATACAAAATATATAGATTCAAATGGAGAAGAAGCTTATATACCAGCAGGATTTAGAGTGAGTCTATCAAAAGGAACTAATGATGTAAAAAATGGATTACTTATAACAGATAATATTGATGAAAATGGAAATAGTACAGGAAATGAATTTATATGGATACCTATAAATACAAACTATGAAAGAAACATATCTTATAATAAAGAAGAAATTTCCTCAACTGCATATACAATTACAGGATATTTACCAGAAGGTATAGCCCCTACAAATGAAACTAGTGATAATAATGAAACTGCTGAAAAAGAACAAGTAAAAAAATATGGCGGATTTTATATAGCAAGATATGAATCAGGACAAGAAAATTTAAAAACAGTAAATGAGAAAACTAGTGCATTAACAACAGAAGTAACACCAGTAAGTAAAAAAAATACAGTAGTATATAATTGGATATCACAAGAAAGTGCAAAACAAGTTTCAAAAAAAATGTATAATAATGATAATGTAAAAAGTGCATTATGTTCAGGAATTCAATGGGATATGGTAATGAAATTTATAAATGGAAAATCAGATGGAAAACAACAAACAGTTGATGTTGAAACAGCAGTATTTACAGACAATGAATATAATAGGCATACCGGAAATATAGAGAAAACTGGAAACAATGAAGCAGACAAAGTAGCAAATATATATGATTTAGAAGGTAATTTTTATGAATATGTAGCAGAAAATTCAGATGCCCCAAATACATTAGGAAAAGCTATAGTAAGAGGAGGAATTTTTGATAATAAAACACAATCAATGTCATATAGGCAATGTCATACTGGAACAGCTAAGAAAGGAATTACATTTAGAACAGTATTATATTTAATCTAAAAACAAAAAGAATAAAAGCAATTTGCATTTATTCTTTTTGCTTTTTTTATGTCAAACACATTGACTTTTTGCCCTTTTCGTTGTATTATATTACATATAAAAATAGAGTGTTTTTTAAAATCCTAAGGAGGAAAATTATGGGAGAAGTAATAGTAATCACATCAGGAAAAGGTGGAGTAGGAAAAACAACAACAACAGCAAACCTAGGGTCAAGCTTAGCCGTAGAAGGAAAAAAAGTATGCTTAATAGATACAGATATAGGCCTAAGAAACTTAGATGTAGTAATGGGTCTAGAAAATAGAATAGTATATGACATTGTAGATGTTGTTGAAGAAAAATGTAAATTAAGACAAGCACTAATAAAAGATAAAAGATTTAAAGAATTATACCTACTACCAGCTGCCCAAACAAGAGATAAAAGCGCTGTAAATGAAGAACAAATGAGAGAACTAACTGGAAAACTAAAAGAAGAATTTGACTATATATTAATAGACTGTCCAGCAGGAATAGAGCAAGGATTTAAAAATGCAATTGCAGGAGCAGATAGAGCAATAGTAGTAACAACAGCTGAAATTTCATCAATAAGAGATGCTGACAGAATAATAGGATTATTAGAATCATCAGAAATAAAAAATCCAGAATTAGTAATTAATAGAATAAGACCTAATATGGTTAGAAGAGGCGAAATGATGGATGTTGATGATATAGTAGATTTATTATCAATAGACTTAATTGGTGTTGTACCAGATGATGAATACATAATAACACAAACAAACAAAGGTGAACCAGTAATTCAAAATAAAAAAGCACCATCAGGAAAAGCATATATGGAAATAGCAAAAAGAGTATTAGGAGAAAAAATAGAAGTAACAATACCAGGAAGAGAAAAAGGATTCTGGGCAAAAATAAAAAGTTTTTTTAGAAAGTAATACAAGTTGGAGGGATAGGAAATAATGTTTGAAAATATAATAAACTTTTTCAAGAATATAGGCAAGAAAGAAGAAAAAAAACAATCACAACAAGAAAGTTCAAAAGATGCGGCAAAAGAAAGATTACATTTAGTATTAATGCAAGATAGAGCAAATGTATCAGCAGACTTCTTAGAACTTATGAAGCAAGAGATAATAGATGTAATAAAAAAATATATAGAAGTCGATGAAAGTGAAATAGATGTAAGATTAACAAATCAAGAAAATGAAGATGGAACAAATGGAGCACCAGCATTATATGCAAATATTCCTATTCTAAACATAAAAAATGATGCAAGAAAAATAGACAAAAAGGATATAGAAAAGAAAAACCAAGAAAAGAAAGAAGATAAAGAAAAAAAATCAGTTAAAGAAATAAATAAAGAAGAAAATAAAGAAACAAAAATAGAAAAACAACCAGAAGAAAAAGTAGGAACAAAAACAGAAAATGAAGAAATAAAAATAGAAGAACCAGAAAAATCAACAGAAATTATAGAAGAAAAGCAAGAAGAAAAAGAAGCAACAGAAGAAATTAAATCAGAAAATAAACAGGAAAAAGAGTGATTTAATGAGAAAAAGAGAATTTAAAAATATGGAATGGGGACTGTTAATAGTAGCAATTATATTAACAATAATAGGAATAGTTGCACTATTTTCAGCAACACAAGAAACAAATTATGATGAATTTAAAAAACAAATAATATGGTTTGTAGCAAGTTTAATAATAATGGTAATAGTAATGCTAATAAATTATGAAACATTAGTAAAGCTGTCACCAATTTTTTATGGAGTATTTCTTATATTATTAATAGCAGTATTATTTACAAAACCAGTAAATGGTGCCACAAGTTGGTTTAATATAGGAATATTTTCATTTCAACCATCAGAATTTGCAAAAATAGTAGTAATACTATTTTTAACATTAATAATATCAAAAATACAAGAAAGATATAAAGAAGATATAAATAAGCCAACCAGACTATTAATAATATTTGTAGCATTAGCAGTTCCATTAATATTAATAATAAAACAACCAGACTATGGAACAGCAATGGCCTTTTGTATAGCCTTAGTAATGATGCTATTTACAGCAGGAATAGATAAGAAATACATAATAGGAACAGCAATAGTTACAATTATATCAATACCATTATTATATAATTTTATATTACCAGAACACGCAAAAAAAAGAATAGACATATTTTTAAACCCAGAATCAGACCCTAGAGGAAGCGGATACAATATAATACAATCAAAACTTGCAATAGGAGCAGGAAGATTAACAGGTATGGGAATACTAAAAGGAAACCAAACACAATTAGGATACCTATACCCAAAAACAACAGACTTCATATTCTCAGTAATAGGAGAAGAAATGGGATTTATAGTAGCCGGAACAATAATAATTTTATATGTATTTCTGGTAACAAAGGCACTATATGTAGCCAAAACAGCAAAAGATAATATAGGAGCATTGATTGCATCAGGAATAGCAGGAATATTTTTCTTCCATATGGTAGAAAATATAGGAATGGTAATGGGACTATTACCAATAACAGGTGTACCACTATTATTTATAAGTTATGGAGGAAGCTCACTAATAACAAGTTATATTTTAATAGGAATATTATTAAACATAAGCAGTAAAAGACAAAAAACAATATTTGTTAAATAATGTCCTTTTGGGGACGTTTCCCAAAAGGACATTTTAACTTGGAGGAATTAATGTATTTAAAAAAATTAAAAATAGGAAATGTAGAATTAGAAAATAATTTAATATTAGCTCCTATGGCAGGTGTAACAGACCTGCCTTTTCGTAAGATTTGTAAAAAATTTGGCCCAGGACTTGTTTGCACAGAGATGGTAAGCAGTAAAGCAATATTTTATAATGATACTAAAACAAAATTATTGCTTAATACAGAAGGAGAAAAAAGACCAATAAGTATGCAAATATTTGGTAGTGATGAAGAAACTATGGGATTTGCAGCTAAATATGTAAGCAAATTAGCAGATATTGTTGATATAAACATGGGGTGTCCAGCTCCAAAAGTTGTAAAAAATGGAGATGGAAGTAAATTATTATTAGATATAGAAAAAGCAGAAAAGATAATAAAAGCAGTTGTAAAAAATTCAAGTAAACCTGTAACATTAAAATTAAGAAAAGGATGGGACTTAAATAACATTGTAGCAGTAGAATATGCGAAAATGGCAGAAACGGCAGGAGTTTCTGCAATAACAATACACGGAAGAACAAGATCTGAAATGTACTCAGGAAAAGCAGACTTAGATATCATAAAGAAAGTAAAAGAAAACGTAAAAATTCCTGTAATAGGAAACGGAGACATAGTAGACGAAGAAACTGCATTAAGGATGTTTGAATATACAGGAGTAGACGGAATTATGATAGGAAGAGGAACATTTGGAAATCCATGGATTTTTAAAAGAATAATAAATTATTTGAAAACAGGAAAAAAACTTCCAGAAATAAAAAATGATGAAAAATTACAAGTTATAAAAGAACATATAAATTTAGAACTAAAAAATAAAGAAGAAATAACAGCAATTAGAGAAATGAGAAAACATATAGCATGGTATACAAAAAATATGGCAAATTCAAGTGAATTTAGAAATGAAATAAATAAAATAGAAGACAAAAATAAATTAATGCAAAAAGTAGAAGAATATTTTTTGGGTCAAGTGGGACAGATTTAATTTGTCCCATTTTTTTGTCATTTATTGTATCTTTTTAGCATTTCCATATGGCTTTGAAATATCTGTAAGACCTAATATTTATGAATTACAATTATATGGAAAATAATATTAAAAAAAGTCAAAAATTGCGGCGAAAATGAATAAAAAATAAACATTAAAAATAAAAAAGTCTAATAAAAATTAAATAAGAATTAATTTTTAGGAGGCTTTTTTTATGTTGAAAAACAAAAAAAATTACGCAAATAAGTATAAAAAAACAAGCAAAAGAAAAATAACTATCATCATTTCAATAATAACATTAGTTATAATAACATCAATAATTTTTTTAATAAAAATTAATAATAAAACGTCTAAAATTTCAAAAATTGGAAACAATAGTACTAGTCAAGAAATAGTAAATTACATTTTAAATATTAGTTCATATGAAAGCAAAATAGATGTAGAAGTAAAAAGTAACAAAAACAGTAATAAATACAAAATCAAACAGACTTACATACAAGAAAAAGAAAGCACTCAAGAGGTATTAGAACCAAGCAATATACAAGGAGTAAAAATAATAAAAGAAGGAAATAATTTAAAAATAGAAAACACAAACTTAAGTCTAACCAAAATAATAGAAAACTATAAAGACATAACTCAAAATAGTTTAGATTTAAGCAATTTTATACAAGACTATAAAAATAATTCAAATTCAAAATTTAAAGAAGAAAATAACAAAATAGTAATGCAAACAACCTCTAAAGTAGAAAATAAATATCAAAAATATGAAACTCTATATGTATCAAAAGAAACTGGAAACCCAGAAAAAATGGAAATAAAAGATACTAACCAAAATGTAATAATCTACATAATATATAATGAGATAAATATAAACAATTCAAATAATAAAAAAGTATATGCATTTGAAACACAAGAGATTTCAAAAGAAATATAAAACCATATTTATCTTCAACTAATATAAAAAAACACAAACTTGACACATACCAATATTAGGAGTGAAGAATATGATAATAAAAAGAGGAGACATGTTTTATGCAGATTTAAGTCCAGTTGTAGGTTCTGAACAAGGTGGAATAAGACCAGTTTTAATAATACAAAATGACTTAGGTAATAAGTATAGCCCAACAGTAATTGCTGCAGCTATAACTTCGCAAACTAGTAAAACAAAACTACCAACACATATAGAAATAAACTCAGAAAAATGCGGATTAAAAAGTGACTCTGTAGTTTTAGCAGAACAAATTAGAACAATAGATAAAAGTAGACTAAAGGAAAAGATAGGACATATTGAAGATGAAAAAATAATAAATAAAATAAATAATGCACTAGGGGTAAGTTTTGGATTAGAAGAGTAAAAAAAAGCTTATAAATAGAAAATTTCTATTTATAAGCTTTTTATTAAACTTTAAGTTTTTTTATAATTTTAATTTCATTAAACAAATTATCTATATGTGCTTTTTTATTAGCCAAAATGTTCTCATAAGAATTTAAAACTTCTGAATAATTTTCAACTGTTTCACTTCCAACAAGTAAACACTTCATACCTTCTAAATAATAATTTTTACGTTTTTCACTATTAGAAGAATTCATCTTTTTAGAATAATTATCAATCTGTTTAAGTCTTTTTATTTCAGCTTTTAAATCCTTTAAATAATCCATAATACATGAAATTTCATATTCAGTATCATCAATAACAACTTTTATTAAAGCCTTAACTATAATAGGATTATTTTTACCAACAGAAGGATCTTTAATATTACCTTGAGGATTATGTTCTGGTTTTGTTTCACTTACTAAAATTTTAATAGCATCAGAATTTTTAACAGGCTTTGTTTCATCAATTAATATTTTCAAAGTATCAGAAATTCCAATATGTGTTTTATACTGTCTTTTACTTACAATAGCATCATACTCATCTGCAACACGAATAATTTGACCCTCGTAAGGAATATCTTTTTTTGTTAATCCTTTAGGGTAACCAGTACCATTTAATGCCTCATGATGATAAATTGGACCAGCTGCATAAGGACGTAATTTTAAATCATCCATACAAATTTTATATCCTAAAGTAGTATGAGTTTTCATAACTTCATATTCTTCATCAGTAAGTCTAGAAGGCTTTTGCAATATAGAAGGGGGAATAAATTGTTTACCAATATCATGTAAATAGGCACAAATTGTGCAATATTCAGTAAAACTTTTAGTACAATGTAAATATTGACAAATTCTACAAACAATACTAGCAACATTTTCAGAGTGCTTTCTAGTAAAAACATCCAAACTTCCTAAAATATTTAATTGATATTGCATAGTTTTATCTAAATTGTAAGATTTTAAACTAGTTCTATCATAAAAATCAAAAATCTCTTTTGACATTTTAATCTCCTTTTTTAATTAATATATATAAATCTAAAAAAATTGTATCATAAAAAATAAATAAGTTCAACGAATAATTGTAAAATAAAGAAAAATGTGATATTATATATAGCAAATGAAAAAATTTGGAGGAAAAACAATGTATAGAACAAAAACATGTGGAGAATTAAATATATCAAATGTAAATGAAACAGTAGAACTAGCAGGGTGGATACAAAAAATAAGAGATTTAGGAGCAATGGTATTTATTGATTTAAGAGATCAATTCGGAATAACACAAATTGTAATAAATGATGAAGAATTACAAAAACAAGCAAAAGAACTAACAACAGAAAGTTGTATCCACATTTCGGGAAAAGTTGTGGAAAGAAGCAACAAAAACACAAAAATTCCAACAGGTGAAATAGAAGTAATAGCAAACAAAATAGAAGTATTAGGAAAATGCAAAAATGTACTTCCATTTGAAATAAATACAGACCAAGAAGTAAGAGAAGATTTAAGACTAGAATATAGATTTTTAGACCTAAGAAACGAAAAATTACATAACAATATTTTACTTCGTTCAAAAATTTTAAAAACATTAAGAGACAAGATGGATGAATTAGGATTTGCAGAAATTCAAACACCAATATTAGCAAATTCATCACCAGAAGGAGCAAGAGACTATTTAGTACCAAGTAGACTAAATCCAGGAGAATTTTATGCATTACCACAAGCACCACAACAATTTAAACAATTGTTAATGGTATCTGGATTTGATAAATATTTCCAAATAGCACCATGTTTTAGAGATGAAGATCCAAGAGCAGATAGAGCACCAGGAGAATTTTATCAATTAGACTTTGAAATGAGCTTTGCAACCCAAGAAGATGTATTTAAAGTAATTGAAGAAGTTGTACCATATACATTCAAAAAATTTACAACATGGAAAGTTGATGAAGGACCATTTATAAAAATTCCATATAGAGAAGCAATGGAAAAATACGGAATTGATAAACCAGATTTAAGAAATCCATTAATAATACAAGATGTAACAAAATGTTTTGCTAATTCAGATTTCAAAGCATTTGAAGGAAAAACAATAAAAGCAATAATAGTTCCAAATGGAGCAGAGCAAGGAAGAAAATTCTTTGATAAAATGACAGAATATGCTACATCAGATGAAGTTGGAGCAAAAGGCTTAGCTTGGACAAAATACGAAGAATCAGGAGAAGTTACAGGAGGAATTGCCAAATTCATTACAGAGGAAATAAAAGACCAATTAGTAAATGAATTTGGAATGAGCAAAAACTCAAGTGTATTCTTTATAGCAGATGAATTTAAAACAGCACAAAAAATAGCAGGTTTAGTTAGAATTGAATTAGGAAAGAGATTAGACTTACTAGAAAAAGATGTTTACAGATTCTGCTACATAGTTGATTTCCCAATGTATGAATTATCAGATGAAGGAACAATAGATTTTAACCATAATCCATTCTCAATGCCACAAGGCGGAATGGAAGCATTAGAAACAAAAGATCCACTAGATATATTAGCATATCAATATGACTTAGTATGTAATGGGTATGAAATGGCTTCAGGAGCAGTAAGAAACCATAATCCAGAAATAATGGTAAAAGCTTTTGAAATTGCAGGATACAAAGAAGAAGATGTTAAAAATAGATTTGGTGCATTATATAATGCTTTCCAATATGGAACACCACCACATGCTGGGGCAGCACCTGGGGTAGATAGAATGGTAATGTTAATTGAAGATTCTCAAAATATTAGAGAAGTAATAGCATTCCCTAAAAATAAGAGAGCAAGAGATTTACTTATGAGAGCACCATCAGTTGTTTCTGAACAACAATTAAAAGATGTTCATATTAAGTTAGATATTAATGAAAAATAAAAGATTAAAACAAAATGAGTAATTAAGTATAGTAATTGCTCATTTTTATTGCAATTATTTACATAATATGATAGAATATAAACGATTGCAATATAAACAAGAAAGCTAGTGTATAGCAGAGAAGGAGGTTACTACTATTATATGAGGAAAACTATAGAAGTTCTTATCCGGATTGGAAAATCAACAAAAGAAATACAAAGAACAATAAATGATTTTCCTAATATTATTACAACTGAATATTTTAAAGAGTTAGGTTTTGAAGAAATTGAAGCAATTAAGCTAAAATGGAAGCTTAGACAGAATGATAGAAAAGAGGCAGAAGAGGAAAAAGCAGAAAAAGCAAGATATGAACTATTAAAGAGAAAAACATTTATATTTTCGGCAAATGCAAATCCAAATTTTATTATTATGGATACGTGTGCATTACAGTTTAAACAGAGTATAGAAGTAATTGAAAAAAGCGAAAAAGTAATAGTTATTGAGTCTATACTTAAAGAAATGGAAAAGGTACAAAGAAAAATAAAATATAAAAAAAATATAACTAGTAAAAATAATTATCTGAGTACCCATATAATAAAATATAAAGGAAAGATAGCTAGTGAATGCAAATATAAGAAGGTATTAGACGCAGGAAGAGATAAATATGTAGATAACAAGGTTTTATATTATTTAAGTAATCTTCCAGAAGAAAAAAGACCAACATTACTTACAGCTGATATAAATTTGGCTAATAGAGCAAATTGTTATGGTCTAGAATATATTTTATTTATTAACAAAGCTAAAAAAACAAAAAAGAATAATAAGAAGAAAAAGGTAGTTGAGACAAAAAAATCAGAAGAACCTAAAAAATGCAATGTAAAAAGTGAAAAAGACAAAATAAAAAATAAAATTAACTTGTATGGAGTGAGTTTTAAACTTATAGAGGAACAAATTTTAATAAGGAAATTTAATCCTAATACACAAGTTTATTTTGTAAAGCAAAACAAAAAACAAGTAGTAAAAAAACTAGATAAAATAGGATTAAACCAAATTGACTATATAATCTTGTTAATGAGACGTAAAAAAGCTAGAGAAATAAGAGTTGTAAAATTAGTAGTGGTTAATAACCAAATTAGGTATGATGTTGAGAAAATTAAATTTATCAACGAAATCTATCAATTAGCAATTCCTGAAGAAATACAGGAAGAGGCAAGAAAAATTTTGATAGAATAAAAAGAAAAGTCTAGTATTGCACTAGACTTTTCAACTATGATATAATAAAACAAATATAGTAAAAAATGGAGGAAATAAAATGGAATATAGATATGAACCAGAAGGGGTATGCTCTTACGAAATGATAATAGAAGTAGATGGAGATACAATAAAAAAAGTAACAATAGAAGGCGGATGTGCAGGCAATACAGTAGGAGTATCAAGATTAGTTGAAGGAATGAAAATAGATGAAGCAATAAGAAGATTAAAAGGAATACCATGTGGAATGAGAAAAACATCATGCCCAGACCAATTAGCAAGAGCTTTGGAAGAAATAAAAAATAAATAAAAAAGTTGTCAAAAAGGATTTTACCTTTTTGGCAACTTTTAAGCTGATAGAATAAAATCTTTATTTGCTAATAATAATTTTTTTATTAATTCAATCTGAGCTCTAGATAAATGAGAAGATTCATCTAAAGAATATAACTTCTGAATTAAGATGGCAATATCAAAGTCTGAATTACCACTAGAAGATTTAATTTTCTTATCATCAGATAAACCTAATAAATAGTCTAGAGAAACATTAAAAATAGAAGCTATTTTAGTAGCAACATCAAGGCGAGGAATTCTTTCGCAAGTTAAATATCTACAAATAGTTACATTGGAAGTACCAATTTTTCTTGCTAATTGAGTTTGCTTCATATTATGTTCTTCTAGTAATACAGTTAACCTATAACTAAATTTTTTCATATCAAAGTCCATAAAAACCTCCTATTTCAATTATTATAAAGCTATAACTAATCAGTTCTATAATAATTTACCTAAGTTATAATTAATTAAATATTATTAACCAAAAGGTAATAACTAAAACAACATATCAAACAAAAAAATAAAAGACAACAAACTAAATATGGAACATATAATGAAAAAATTCAAAAAATATGTTATAATAATAAATAAAAATAAGAAAGAGAGAGAATATGAAAAGAGTTTTATTAGGAATGAGTGGAGGAGTAGATAGTTCTACATCAGCAGTATTATTAAAGAAAGCTGGTTATGAAGTAATTGGTTGCACTATGAGATTATGGGAACCAGGAGATGAAAACGAAGCAGAAAGCACATGTTGTGGTAGTCAAGCTGTTAATGATGCAAAAAAAGTATGTTATAAACTAGGAATTCCACATTATACATTAAATTATAAAGAAGAATTTAAATGTAAAGTAATTGATAATTTTATAGATGAATATAAAAATGCAAAAACACCAAACCCATGCGTAGAATGTAATAGATATTTAAAATTTGGATGTTTTTATCAAAAAGCAAAAGAATTAGAATGTGATTATATAGCAACTGGACATTATGCCAAAGTAGAATTTTCACAAAGATATAATAGATATGTATTAAAAAAATCTAATGAAGAAAAAAAAGATCAAACATATTTCTTATATACTATGCCAAAAGAAGAAATAGAACATATTATTTTTCCATTGCAAGAGTTTAAAACAAAACAAGATACTAGAAAAATAGCAGAAGAAAATGGATTATCTGTTGCAAAAAAGAAAGATAGTCAGGAAATTTGCTTTATACCAGATGGAGATTACAAAGCATTTTTAAATAAATATATGAATAAAAAAGAAATAAAAACAGGAAATATTGTGTTAACTTCAGGAGAAATATTAGGAAAACATAATGGATTAATAAACTATACAATAGGTCAAAGAAAAGGATTAGGAATAGCATATAAAGAACCTTTATATGTAATAAAATTAGATAATATAAAAAATGAAGTTATTGTAGGAACAGAAAAAGAATTATATTCAAAAGAATTATATGCAAATGAATTAAATTGGTTAGCTTTTGATAAGATTGAAAATCCAATAGAATGCTATGCAAAAATAAGATATAGAGCAAAAGAGGCAAAAGCAAAAATATATCCAAAAGATAGTAATGAAATAAAAGTAGAATTTGAAATTCCACAAAGAGCAATTACAAAAGGACAATCAGTAGTTTTTTATGATGAAGATGGTGTAGTTTTAGGTGGAGGAAAAATTAAATAATAAATAAATAATAACGGATAAATTAAAAATAATTTATCCGTTATTTCATTTCATTAATATCATAAAAGTTTTTAAATGTATATCCCTGAGATTTTAAATATTTAATAGAATCCTCTAAAACATCATAAGTTTTATTAACATCAGCAGTGTCATGCATTAAAACAACTAAAGTTCCTTTATTTTTTGCAGTTTTTTTCAAATTATTTAATAATTGGGAATTAGAATATTTTTTTTCAGAATCCTTATTTAAACAATTCCAATCAACATAAGAATAATTTAAATCAGAAAGTACATTTAAAGCATTTTTCTTTTGTGCAGAATATTTTTTTGACATATATCCATTAGGAAAACGAAAGATATGAGAAGAATAGTTATCAATGCCAATAGCTTTAGATATTTCTGTATCAGTATTAACAACTTCATTCTTAAAATTTTCCATGCTACTATATAGTAATTTATTATTGTGATTATAACCATGGTTAGCAATATAGTGTCCTTCTTGATATTCCCTTTTTACTAAATCAGGATTTTCTTTAACATGTTTACCTACAACAAAAAATGTAGCTTTAACATCTTCAGCTTTTAATATATCTAAAATTTTAGAAGTAGCTTTTGTAGTAGGACCATCATCAAAAGTAAGATAAGCAAATTTTTCCTTTGATTTAGTAATATTATTTATATTAGAAAAATTTAAAGAAGAAAACGAATTACTATTAATTTCTACTGCAATAGATGGTGAGTTATAAATATAAATAAAATAACTAATAATTAATGTTAATATAAAAATAGATAAAAAAATATATATAAATTTTTTCTTTAAAATTAAAATATGCATAAAAAAGCCTCCACTATATATTAATATATATGAAGGTAAAAAAATTTTATTATAAATTATTTTATAGAAGTAGCATCAGTTTTTGTAATATATCCATATTCTAACATTGTATTTAAAACATGAGCTTGTCTTTTTTTTGCAAGACTTGGATTTACAGTAGGAGAGTAAACAGATGGAGCATTTGGAATTCCAGCAAGCATAGAAGCTTCATCTAAAGTCAAATCTTTTGGAGATTTTTTATAATACCCATAACTAGCATCATAAATTCCATAATATCCATCACCAAAGTAAGCAGTATTTACATATAATTCAAAAATTTCATTTTTAGTATAATTTTTTTCTAAATCATATGCAGCAAAGATTTCTCCAACTTTTCTAATCCAAGTTTGTTCTTGAGAAAATACAATATTTTTAGCAACTTGTTGGGTAATTGTACTACCACCTTCTTTAAATTCACCATTTTTCATATTTGTGAAAATAGCTCTTCCAATCGCTATAAAATCAACAGGACCATGATCATAAAATCTATGGTCTTCTACACTAATAACAGCATTTCTGTAATTAGGAGACATATCTTCGAATTTTACAAAGTTTTCTTTACTTGTAATTTCCTGAACTCTAGTAATTAGAGGTGTATCCTTTAATTTGGAAGAATAATAAAGAAATCCTGATAATAAAATTAAGCAAGATATAAATATAATTAATATAAAGAATATAATTAAAACTCTTTTAAAAAATTTCATTTGTAAAACCTTTCTTTTTTTTTAATTATACAATAAAATATATAAAAGTAAAATAAAAAATAAATTATTTACAAATAAAATTTATTATGGTAAAATACAGAACAATAAAATATAAGTATATTTTATTAGCTATTAATACCTAAAGAGGGTGAATATTATGATTAAATTTACAAAAATGCAAGGGCTAGGGAATGATTATGTCTATATTGATGCAATACATCAAAAAATAGAAAATGAATCATCTCTAGCTCAATTTGTTAGCAACAGACATTTTGGAATTGGATCAGATGGTTTAATTTTAATATGTGAGAGTAAAGTTGCAGATTTTAAAATGAGAATGTTTAATGCTGATGGAAGTGAAGCAGAAATGTGTGGGAATGGAATAAGATGTGTTGGAAAATTTGTTTATGATAAAGGACTTACAAATAAAACAACATTAAAAATAGAAACATTAGCTGGAATAAAAACATTAGTATTAAATACAGAAGAAGGAAAAGTAAAAACTGTAAAAGTTGATATGGGTGAACCAATATTAGAATCAGAAAAAATACCAGTAATTTCTGAAGAACAGCCTGTAAAAAATTTAATTTTAAATGCGGACGGAAAGAAATTTAAATTCACATGTGTTTCAATGGGAAATCCACATGCAATAACAGTAGTAGAAAATGTTAAAAAATTTGATGTAGAAAGATATGGAAAAATTTTAGAAGTAGATAAAGCATTTCCCAAAAGAGCAAATATCGAATTTGTTGAAATTGTAGATAAAAATAATATAAACATGAGAGTTTGGGAAAGAGGAGCAGGAGAAACTTTAGCATGTGGGACAGGTGCTTGTGCAACTGCAGTAGCATGTAATTTAAATGAATTAACAACAAAACATGTTAATATAGAACTATTAGGTGGAATGTTAGAAATTGAATGGAATGTAGAAGACAACCATATATATATGACTGGACCAGCCGTAACAGTATTTGAAGGTGAATTATACAAATAAAAAAGGCGTTTCCATTAAGAAGACGCCTTTGAAGAACGGATTAAATGCTTACAAAGATGTTTTAAATGGCCAATCAATTCTTCCTTTTCAGAAGCTGAAAGATTTTCAAGCAATTTAGCATCTGCTGCATTTTTGATATGCAAAGAAGATAAATTGTTACTTGAAATTGCAGTTGCCACATCTTTAATTGGGTTGCTATTCATAATAGAAATAGCAACAATGTCAATTACATCTAACATATAAATCCCCCTAGAATTAAGACGATGATATAAATATCATCAAAACAATAAGTAACAATAATATTGTACCATAATTAACGATAAAATACAAATCTTAGAAAAGTTGTCAATAGGGACGGGCCTTTTTGACAACTTTTTTAATAGAATACTAACAAACATAATTTTGTATAAAACTATTGACTTTTTAGGTTCATATTTATATAATATGCAAAGAAATAAATGTTAGGAAAAGGTGGAAAAAATGAAAGAACAATTTTTAGAATTATTAAAACAAGTTAAAAGAGAAGGAATAGATGAATTAATAGAATTTATAGAAAAGACAGATTTTTTTAAAGCACCAGCAAGTACAAGATTTCACGGTGACCATGAAGGTGGATTAGTAGAACATAGTATGAAGGTTTATGAAATATTAAAACATAAAGTAGAAACAAATATAGAACCATTAAATGTAAATCCAGAAACATTAATTTTAGTTCCATTATTACATGACTTATGCAAAGCAAACTTCTATAAAGTAGATTATAGAAATGCAAAAAATGCATTAGGAGTATGGGAAAAAGTGCCATATTATACAATTGATGATACTATACCATATGGACATGGGGAAAAATCTGTAATGATGATAACAGAATACATGAAATTAACACCAGAAGAAAAATATTCAATACGTTGGCATATGGGATATACAGAACCTAAAGAATTATACAATACAATAGGAGCTGCATATAAAAAATATCCATTAGCATTATTAATGCATGAAGCAGATTTAGAAGCAACTTATTTTTACGATATCTAATTTTGTCCTTTTGGGGACGTTTCTTAAAAGGACATTGTAGTAAAAAATAAAATAATATTAAATAAAAATGTCCTTTTAAGAAACGTCCCCAAAAGGACACAAAAGGACAAAGCGAAGGGAGAAAATTATGTTAGCATATATAAAAGGAATATTAGAGATGAAAATGACAGGATATATTGTAATTGATGTTGGAGGATTAGGTTATAAAGTATTTATGTCAGATTCAGGAATAGAAAAAATAGGTAATTTGGGAGATGTAGTAAAAGTACATACATATTATAAGGTTAGAGAAGATGATATAAGTATATATGGATTTAATACATTAGAGGAATTAAGAATGTTTGAATTACTAATATCAGTAAGTGGAGTGGGAGCAAAAACAGCGTTGGCAATGCTTGCTGTATGTGAACCAACAGAATTTGCATTAGCAGTTATAACAGAAGATGTAAAAACATTAACACAAATGCCTGGAATTGGTGCAAAGTCAGCACAAAGAATAATATTAGAATTAAAAGATAAAATAAAGAAAGAACAACAGATAGAAGAATTAACTAAAGCAGTAAAAGGAACAAAAGAAAATAAATCAAAGTTAGAGATAACAATAGAAAATGAAGAAAAAATAAATGAGGCAATAGCTGCATTACAAGTTTTAGGCTACAATAAAAAGGAAATAGAAAAAGCATTAGATAAATTAGTAAAAGATGACATGACAACAGAAGAAATAATTAGAAAGGGATTGTCAATTTTAGGAAAATAAAAAGAGGGATTAATAAAATGAATTCAAATGAACCATTAGCATTTAGAATGAGACCAAAAACACTAGATGAATATGTTGGACAAGAACATGTATTAGGTAAAGATAAAATACTATATAGAACAATAAAGGCAGATAGATTATCTAGTATTATATTATTTGGACCTCCAGGATGTGGAAAAACGTCATTAGCTAAAGTAATAAGTGAAACAACTAAATATAAATTTTATAAGTTAAATGCAGTTACAGCTGGGGTGTCAGATATAAAAAGAGTAATAGAAGAAACAAAAAATTTTATGATAAATCCAGCAGGAAAGAGTATATTATTTATAGATGAAATTCATAGATTTAATAAACTACAACAAGATGCATTATTACCTTTTGTTGAAAATGGATTAATTATTTTAATAGGGGCAACAACAGAAAATCCATATTTTGAAGTGAATAAAGCTTTAATATCAAGATCAATGGTTATAAAACTAGAACCATTAACAGAAGATAATATTTTTACAATATTAAAAAATTCATTAGAAAGAAAAGATGGATTAGGGGAATACAATGTAAAAGTAGAAGATGATACACTAAGAAAATTAGCTACAATATCTAATGGAGATGTAAGAACTGCATTAAATGGATTAGAAATTGCAGTACTTACAACTAACATGGAATCAGATGGATATATTCACATAACAGATGAAGTAATAAAAAACTGTATACAAACAAGAAAAGCAGTATTTGATAAAAATGGTGATAGCCATTATGATAATATAAGTGCATTTATAAAATCTATGAGAGGATCTGATCCAGATGCCACAATCTTTTATTTGGCAAGAGCCTTAAATGGTGGAGAAGATCCAATGTTTTTAGCAAGAAGAATAGTAATATGCGCTGCTGAAGATGTTGGATTAGCAAATCCTAATGCACTAATTCTAGCAAATTCTGCAATGGAAGCAGTACATATGGTTGGAATGCCAGAAGCAAGAATAATATTATCAGAAGCAGCAGTATATGTAGCAACATCTAAGAAATCAAATGCAACATATTTAGGAATAAATAAAGCAATGGAAGATGTTGCAACTAAGGATACAGGAGAAGTTCCAATGCATATAAGAAATGCACCAATAAAAGAAATGGAACAATTTGGGTATCATGAAGGATATTTATATCCACATGATTTCCCAGGTCATTGGGTTGAACAACAATATTTACCAGATAAAATGTTAGGAACAAAATATTATATAAAAGATGAAAATATAGAAGAAAATAAATAAAAATAAAAAAAATGGAAAACCTACTAAAAAGAAAAGTAGGTTTTTTTATGTTGAAAAAATTAATAAAACAAATAATAATTGGTTTATTAGCAGGATTTATAAGCGGATTTTTTGCCACAGGAGGTGGACTTATATTAGTCCCGGGATTTACATATTTTTTAAATATGGATTCACAAAAAGCAAGAGGAACTTCTATTTTCTGCATATTACCAATGGTATTAACAAGTAGTTTTTTTTACTATAAACAAAATTATATAAATTGGAAAATTGCTATATTATGTGGAATTGGTGGAGCAATAGGAGGATATATAGGAGCAAAATTATTAAAAAAACTACCAGAGAAAATTTTAAAAATAGTATTTACATGTTTTTTATTTTATGTATCTTATAAAATGATATTTCAATAACAAAATAAACATAGTAATTGATATAATAAAAGTTGCATTTCGCAAAAAAAATGACAAAAATAGACAAAAATATTGCATAATTAATAAATCTTAATAAAAATGGAGGAGACAATGAAAAAGCAAAATAATGCAATGTTATTAAAAGACCAAAAATGGAAAAATAGCAATGAACAATATTTATTTGAATTACAAAAATTTTTGGATTTAGCAGACAATATTAAAGAAAAAGAACTAAGAGAAAATATAATATATCAAATGTTAAAATGTGATAAATGTGTAACTAATATAGCAGAAAAAATGTTTAATACAATATTAGGAAATAAATAGACAGGAGGAATATTATGGCAGAAGTATTAATAGGAATTATATCTGGAATAATAAGTGGTACAGGAATGGGTGGAGGAACTATACTAATATTTCTACTTGTATTTGTGTGTGGAATAGAACAACATATAGCACAAGCTACAAATTTAATATTTTTTATTCCTACATCTATTGTGGCAATTATAGTAAATATAAAAAATAAAAATATTAATTTAAAATTGGCAACAATAATATCAATATTTGGAATTTTAGGAGCTATCATAGGTGCAAATTTGGCCGTTCATACAAATGTTAAAGAATTAAGAAAATACTTTGGCATCTTTTTATTTATTATAGCAGTGCATGAAATATATACCATAATAAAAGAGAATAAAAAATTAAAAATTAGACAAAATAAATAAAAGAAATTAGAGAAAGGATTGATATATATGAAATTTGCAAAAGGTATGTTAATAGGTGGATTGGTAACAACAGGATTAATAATGATGTATAATGAAACAAGTAATAAAAATAAAAAGAAAATAATGAAAAAAGGAAAACAATTTGCAAAAAAAATGGGAGTATTATAAAAATAAAATGGAAAATGTATTAAACATTTTCCATTTTGTGTTTATTTGCAGCAATCTTCATTAGAAGATTCAGAGCAGCAATCTCTTTTTTCATCTTCACAATGAGGAGCTGGCTTATCATTGTCTATAAAACAATCACATTTTTCGCATTTATCACCTTTAAGGCATTTTCCTTCATGATGACATTTTGCACAAACTTTTATTTTTTTAGTAGTATTAGCCCAAATTTGAATAGCATATTTTCTATCAGGACAAAGAGGACCAAAGACAAATTCTCCTTCTTTATCTGTAAAAGTATGACCAATAGGTCTTCTTTCTTCTTTACCACATTCATAAACAATCTCTGTTAATTTAACAACTGCATCACGAACTGGTTCTTTAAAACAATTTTTAATAACTCCATAGATAACATCTCTATTATCTTCTGGTAAAGTTATATCTAAGTCAAATTGTTTTCCTCCTGCAATAACACCATCAACATCTAAAACTGGACAAAAAGGTTTTTTACCATCCATTTCCATAATAACTACATCCTTTCTTTTTTTCAAACAAAATGTTTGATTAATATATATTATGCAAAAAACAGTAAAAATTGATAGAATTTTGCATTTTTTGCAAAAAAGTGGTATAATTAAAATAAGTTAAAAGTAGGTTATGACTAGTTTATAGTCAATAAAAAGAAAAGGAGATAGACAGTATGAAAAAAATGCAGGAAAGAAAGTTACGGAATGAGTTAATGGATTTTATAGTTGCAACTAAAAGCATGAAAAAGTGGCAGAAGAAAAAATTACGGGATCAGCTGATTGCTTTAATAGTTGCAGTTATAGGAATTGTACTTATTGTAACCCATATCTTTGATATGGCTCCAGTAATTGCAATAATAGGCGGCTTCATTTGGATGGCAGGAACATTTGCTTTCTTAGACATAAGAAACAAAACATACCGTAATAAAAAAGCTCGTTAATAACGAGCTTTTTTGTTAGGAAAATAATGCAAGAGTAATTAAAAAAATGAATAAATTACCACTCTTTAGCAAACAATAAAAACAAAAATGTTTGCAAGGAGTGGAATTTTTTTGAAGGAAAATAAAATATTAAAAATAAAAGGAACAATGCTAGAAAAGAGCCAACTAGAAAACCATTTACAAAAAATAGCATCAAATCATAATATAACAGAAAAATCTCAAAGAAACACATATCCAGTACCACAGCTATTAGAAAACTTTAAAATAATAGAAGAAGTATATAATTTATTAAACGAACATCTAAAAATAGGAATAAATATACATCCAGCAGGAGAATGGTTATTAGACAACTTTTATATAATAGAAGAAACAGTAAAACAAATAGAGCATGAATTAACAATAAATAAATATATAAATTTTGTAGGAATAGCAAATGGAGAATATGAAGGATTTGCAAGAATATATGTTTTAGCATCTGAAATTGTAGCATATACAGAAAATAAAATAGAAAGAGAAAATTTAGAAGATTATTTAAAAAGCTATCAAACAAAAAAGACATTAAGTATGGATGAAATATGGAATATAGGAATATTTCTTCAAATAGCTATTATAGAAAATATAACAGATATATGTCTTAAAATATATAGCAGTCAAATGCAAAAATATAAAGTAGAACAAATAGCAGAAAGACTTATAGAAAATAAAGACAAAGCAAATATTAAATTTAAAAACACAAATAAAAAAATAGAAAAAGAAATATTTCAAGATATGAGATATCCATTTATAGAATATATGTCATACACATTAAAAAGATATGGAAAAAAAGGATATAGTTATCTCAATATATTGGAAGAAATTGTAGAAAAACTAGGAATGACAGTTTCAGAGGTAATAAAAAAGGAACATTTTGATATAGCTGTTCAAAAAGTATTAATGGGGAATAGCATAACAAGTATAAAGAAAATACAAAGAATAAATTTTTTAGAAATATTTGAGAAAATCAATGGAGTAGAAGAATTATTAAAAAAAGATCCGGCAGAAATATACAATAAAATGGATTATAAAACAAAAGAATATTACAGAGCAAAAATAAAAGAAATAGGTAAAAAAACAAAAATATCTGAAATATATATAGCAAGAAAAACATTAGAATTAGCAGAAGATAATTTTAAAAAAGAAAAAATAAACAAAAAAAGTCATATTGGATATTATTTAATAGATAATGGTATTAACGAATTGTATAAAAAACTAGAATATAATTCAAAAAGAGAAAAGTCCCCAAGGAAAAAAGCAAAAATGTATATATTAACAGTTGGAATCTTAAGTATATTAATATCATTAATCATAAGTTATGTATTAAATTTAAAAATACAAAATAGCATGATATTTTTATTAAGTTTTCTACTATTTTTAATTCCATCAAGTGAAATTGTAATACAAATACTACAATATATATTAAATAAAACAGTAAAACCAAAATTAATACCAAAATTAGATTTTTCAAATGGGATTGACGAAGAAAATAGTACATTTGTAGTTATACCAACAATTTTAAAAACTAAAGAAAAAGTAAAAGAAATGATGGAAAATTTAGAAATATACTACTTAGCAAACAAATCAAAAAACATATATTTTGCATTATTAGGAGATTGTAGCCAAAGTTTAAATCAAGAAGAAAAATTTGATGAAGAAGTAATTAAAGAAGGGTTAAAGCAGGTAGAAATTTTAAACCAAAAGTACCCAACTGAAAATTTACCGATTTTTAGTTTTATATATAGAAAAAGAGTATGGAATGAAAAAGAAAATTGTTATTTAGGCTGGGAACGAAAAAGGGGATTGTTAAATCAATTTAATGAATATCTATTAGGACATCAGAAAAATCAATTCAGAATAAATACTTTAGAAAAATATATAAAAGATGAAAAAAATAAAAATGAATTAAATAAAATAAAATATATAATTACATTAGATGCAGACACAGATTTAATTTTAAATTCAGCATTTGAACTTGTAGGAGCAATGGCACATATATTAAATAGACCTGTAATAGATAAACAAAAAAATATTGTAATAGATGGATATGGAATTATGCAACCACGAGTAGGAATAAATTTAGATGTAAGTTATAAAACAATTTTTACAAAAATATTTGCAGGAGCAGGTGGGATAGATAGCTATACTAATGCAATTTCGGATATTTATCAAGATAATTTTAAAGAAGGAATATTTACAGGAAAAGGAATTTATGACTTAGAAGTATTTTCAAAAGTTTTAAAAGATCAAATACCAGAAAATACAGTATTAAGTCATGACCTATTAGAAGGATCATATTTAAGATGTGGACTTGTATCAGATATAATGCTAATGGATGGATATCCAAGTAAATATACAAGTTTTATGAATAGACTTTCTAGATGGATAAGAGGAGATTGGCAAATTACTAAATGGATAGGTAATAAAAGCCCATTAAATTTATTATCAAAATACAAAATATTTGATAATTTAAGAAGAAGTTTATTTGAAATTTCAATAATAGTAGGTTTAGTTTATTTAAATATTATAAGAGGAATATTTAATATAAAAATATTAGGAATAGTAGCATTATTAATAGTTAGTTTACTAATACCATTTATATTAGAATTATTAAATTATTTAATGGGAAAACAGGAAGGAGAAGAAAAACAGAAAACATTTACACCAAAAATAACAGGTGTGAAAGGAACATTTTTAAGAGGAATAATAACATTAGGATGTTTACCATATAAAGCGTATATATCAATAAAAGCAATTTTAAAAACACTATATAGAGTAAAAATTACACATAAAAATTTATTAGAATGGACAACATCAGAAGAAGCTGAAAGACAGGCAAAAACAGATATTATATCTTATTATAAAAATATGGCAATAAATGTTATTGCAGGAGTTATATCACTATGTATATATTTAAATACATTTAGTTTATTTGCACTTATATTAGGAATTTTATGGATTATAATACCTACAATTATGTGCTATATAAGTAAGGAAAAAGAAGAAAAAAAAGAAAACGAAAAATTAACAAAATCAGAACAAGAATATATTTTAGATATTGGAAGAAGAACATGGGAATATTTTGAAGATTATTTAAATGAGGCAAATAACTTTTTAATTCCTGATAATTATCAAGAAGATAGAAAAGAAAAAATAGTAAAAAGAACATCATCAACAAATATCGGATTATCACTTATAGCGGTTATTTCAGCAAATGATTTAAAATATATAGATGATGATAAAACAATACAATTATTAAAAAATATAATATATACAGTTGAAGGACTTAATAAATGGAATGGACATTTATATAATTGGTATAATACAGAGAATAAACAACCATTGTCACCAAGGTATATATCAACAGTAGATAGCGGAAATTTTGTTGGATATTTATATGTTTTAAAACAATGGTTAGAAGATAAAAATGAAGATAATGAAGAATTAAAAAATTTAATTACAATTGTAAAAAATTTAATAGAAAATACAGATTTTTCTTACTTATATGATAAAGAACATAGAATATTTTCTATTGGATTTAATATAGAAGAAAATAAATTAACAGATTCTTATTATGACTTATTAGCATCAGAAGCAAGACAAGCAAGTTTAATTGCAATTGCAAAAAAAGATGTAGAGGCAAAACATTGGAATTCATTAAGTAGAACACTAACTACACTTGGAAAATATAAAGGATTAATATCATGGTCTGGAACATCTTTTGAGTATTTGATGCCAAATATAAATATTCCTAAATACAAAGGAAGTTTGTTAGATGAATCTTGTAAATTTATGGTAAAAAGCCAAATGGAATATGCAAAAAAACTACAAATACCATGGGGAATATCAGAAGCGGCATTTAACTTAAAAGATTTACATTCAAACTATCAATATAAAGCATTTGGAATTCCATGGCTTGGATTAAAAAGAGGATTGGCTGATGAAATGGTTGTTTCATCATATGGAAGTATATTAGCTATTCCAGATTATCCAAAAGAAGTATATGAAAATTTGAAAAGATTAGAACAATTTGGTATGAATGGCAAATATGGATTTTATGAATCTATTGATTTCACTCCAGAGAGAGTAGAAAAAGGAAAAAAAGCAAGTGTGGTAAAAACATATATGGCACATCATCAAAGCTTGATATTATTATCAATAAACAATTTATTTAATGATAATATATTACAAAAAAGGTTTATAAAAAATCCAGAAATAGCAGCAGTAAATATTCTACTACAGGAGACTATGCCAGAAACAGCAATTATTACAAAAGAAAATAAGGAAAAAGTTGAAAAGTTAAAATATGTAGATTATGAAGATTATATTGAAGATACTTACCAAAAAATAGATTATAGGTTAATAAGAGGAAATGTAATATCAAATGAAAATTATTTTATAGCAATGAATCAAAAAGGAGAAGGATTAAGTAAATATAAAGACATTTATATAAATAGATTTAAAAATACGGATGATAATCCAGAAGGAATATTTTTTAATATTAAAAATATAAAAAGTAAAAAAATATGGAGTTCAAATTATAATAAAGAAAGCATAAAAGAAAATAAATATCAAATTAGTTTTATGCCAGACAAAATAAAACAAAAGATGGTAAATGATAATATAAAAACAGATATTGCTACTATTGTAGCTCCAGAGGAACCTGTTGAAATAAGACAATTAAAATTAGAAAATATAGGAAATGAAGAAGAAATATTAGAAATAACTTCTTATTTTGAACCAGTATTATCAAAAAAAGAACAAGATTATGCACATCCAGCATTTAATAATTTGTTTTTAATATTTGACTTTGACCAAGAAACAAATAGTATCGTAGTAAAAAGAAAAAAAAGAGGAGAAAATGAAAAAGAAGTTTATATGTATATAAACTTATCCACAAATAGTGAAGTAATTGGGGATTTAGAGTATGAAATAGATGAGGAAAAGTTTATACGGAAGAGGAAATATAGGAATACCACAAATGGTAAAAAACTCAAATCCATTTTCTAAAAAAATAGGACTTGTAACAGAGCCTATAGTGGCACTAAAAAGAACAATGAAAATAAAACCAGAGCAAAAAGGAGTTATAAACTTAATTATTTCAGTAGATGAGGACAAAGAAAAGGCATTAGAAAATATTAAGAAATATAAGATTGAAGAAAACATAAAGAAAGCATTTGAATTATCAAAAGCAAAAAATGAGGCGCAAAGTAGATATTTAAGAATAAAAGGAACACAAATAAGGGATTATCAAAAAATGATGTCATACATTATATTTAATAATCCAACTAAAAAATGTAATTTAGATAAAATTCCAAAGCAAAGATATAATCAAAGTGAGCTATGGAAATATGGAATATCAGGAGATTTACCAATTATATTAGTAAAAATAAAAGATATTAATGATTCTTATGTTGTTAAAGAAGCATTAAAGGCATATGAATTTTTTAGGACCAAAAACCTAGAAACAGAATTAGTAATATTAGATGAAGAAAAACATAGTTATGAAAATTATGTAAGAGAAGAAATAGAGGGAATAGTATTAAATAGCCAAATGGCATATCTAAAGAATATAAAAGGTGGAATATTTGAAATATCAAAAAATGAAATAGATAAACAAGATTTAAATTTGCTAAATTTTGTAGCAGCTATAGTTATAGATGGAAGTAAAGGTGGAATAAAAAATGCACTTAAAGATATGGAAGATGAATATTTAGAAAAATATAAGGAGATAGGAAAAGAAGCAGATAGTATAATAATAGAACAGGAAAATAGTGAAAATATAGATATATTGCAAAATAAAGAAAATTTAAAATATTATAATGAATATGGTGCGTTTTCAGAAGATGGAAAAGAATATTTGATAAAAGTAAACAAAGAAAATAGATTACCAACAGTATGGTCAAATATTATGGCAAATAAAAAATTTGGAACATTAGTTACAGAAAATATGGGAGGATATACATGGCACAGAAATAGTAGATTAAATAGAATAACATCATGGGAGAATCAAGCAAATTTTGATATCCCATCAGAGGTTATCTATTTAAAAAACTTAGATAGTAAAAAAACATGGTCTTTAGGATTAAATCCTATGCCAGATGAAAAAAATTATAATGTGATTTTTGGATTTGGTTATACAAAATATATTCATAAAAATGATGGACTAGAACAGGAACTAGAAATATTTGTACCACCAGAAGATAGTTTAAAAGTAGAAATTTTAAAATTGAAAAATACAACTTTAAATAGAAAAAAACTAAAAATTGTTTATTATATAAAACCAGTTTTAGGGGAAGACGAAATAAAAACAAATGGATATATTAATTTAAAATACGATTCAAATAACAATATAATATGTGCACAAAATTTATATAACAGTGATTTTCTAAATGATGTAATATATGTATCAAATAGCGAAAAGATAAAAAGCTATACTGGAGATAAAAGTTTCTTTATAGGAAATGGAAGTATATCAAATCCAGAAGGATTAAAAAAGACAAGTTTAAATAATGAAAATAGTTTGGGTAAAAAAACATGTATTGCGTATGAGGTAGAAGTTGAAATTGAAAGTCTAGCAGAAAAAGAAATTATATTTACATTAGGAGCAGAAGAATCAATATTAGATAGTAAAAATATGGCATATAAATATAATAAAATACAAAATTGTAAACAAGAATTAGAAAAAGTAAAAAGCGGATGGAAAGATTTGTTAAGTAACTTGCAAGTAGAAACACCATTAGAATCTTTAAATATAATTTTAAATGGATGGGCTATTTATCAAACAATACAAAGTAGACTTATAGCCAGAACAGGATTTTATCAATCAGGTGGAGCATATGGATTTAGAGACCAATTACAAGATACACTATGTCTAAAATATTTAGATCCAGAGATTTTAAAAAAACAAATATTAAAGCATAGTAGACATCAATTTGTAGAAGGCGATGTAGAACATTGGTGGCATGATGAAACAGAAAGAGGAATTAGAACAAAGTTTTCGGATGATTTATTATGGCTTCCATATTTAACATGTGAGTATATAGAATTTACAGGAGATTATACAATATTAGATGAAGTAACACCATATATAAAAGGGAAAACTTTAGCTGAAAATGAAGATGAAAGATATGATAAATATAGTCAAACAGATGAAAGTTATAGTATATATGATCATTGTATAAAAGCAATAGAAAAGGGATTAAATTTTGGAGAACATGGTTTACCTAAAATAGGAAGTGGAGATTGGAATGATGGATTTAGCAATGTAGGACCTAAAGGAAGAGGAGAAAGTGTATGGCTAGGATTCTTTTTATATAATGTATTAAGTAAATTTATACCGTTGTGCAAAACAAAGGATGATGTAGATTTGGCGGAAAAATATGAACAAATTAAAAACAATTTAAAAAGAGCATTGAATACTAATGGATGGGATGGAAGATGGTATAAAAGAGCATTTATGGATGATGGAAATACATTAGGAAGTATGGAAAATGATGAGTGTAGAATAGATAGTATAGCACAAAGTTGGAGTACTATCTCAAATGCGGGAGATAATGATAAAAAATATATATCAATGGAAAGCTTAGAAAATCATCTAATAGACAGAGAAAATGGAATTATAAAATTATTAGACCCACCATTTGAAAAAGGAAAATTAAATCCAGGTTATATAAAAGCATATGTACCAGGAGTTAGAGAAAATGGAGGACAATACACACATGCAGCCGTATGGGTAATAATAGCAGAAGCATTATTAGGATTTGGAGATAAAGCAACAGAATTATATAGAATGATAAATCCCATTGAACATGCAAGGACCAAAGACTCTAGTAACAAATATAAAGTAGAACCATATGTCATACCAGCAGATATATATGGGGCAAGTAATCTTGCTGGACGTGGAGGATGGACATGGTATACAGGTTCTAGCAGTTGGTACTATAAAGCCGGAATTGAATATATACTAGGATTAAAAATAAAAGAAGGAATTATGAGTATAGAACCATGTATATCAAAAGACTGGAAAGAATATAGTATGAAATATAAATGGAAAAATAGTATTTATAATATTGTTGTAAAAAATCCAAATAGAAAGAATAATGGAGTAGAAAAAGTTATTGTAAATGGAATTGAAACAGAAAATAAAATAAAATTAGAAGATAATGGAATTTATAATATAGAAGTAATTTTATAAAAATATCAAAAAATGTCTAGAAACTTAAAAATCTAGACATTTTTGATTGTTAACCTTGACAAACAATATATAAGAGAGTATAATGTTAACCGTAGTTAACAAAAAACAAAAAAGGAGAAAAAACATGATATCAAAATCATTAGAAGAATACTTAAAAACGATGTATATATTAAAACAACAAAATGGTAATATACGAGTAACAGATATTGCAAAAAAAATGAACTGTACTAAACCAAGTGTAAACAAAGCAATATACAACTTAAAAGACAACGGATTGCTAAACTATGAATCATATGGAACAATAGAACTAACAGAAGAAGGAGAAAACTTAGCAAAGAAAATATTAGAAGCATATGACATAGTTTATGTATTTTTAAAAGATGTATTAAATCTAAACGAAGAAGAAGCAGAAAAAGAAGCAGAAAAAATAAAGCTAGCCATAACAGATAAAACAATAAACAAATTAGCAAAATATGTGCATAAAGTATTAGGCTTAAATAATTTAGACTGTGATTATGATATTAATAAAGAAAAATGTAGATGCTGTGCAAGAAGAACAACAAAAAAAGAAACTTGTCAATAGGGACGTCCCTTTTTGACAGATAACAAATAAAAATAAAACTTGTCAAAAAGGGACGTCCCTATTGACAGAAAGAAAGGAATTATTATGAGTAACAAATTATTAGAAATAAAAGATTTACATGTAAATGCAGAAGATAAAGAAATATTAAAAGGAATTGATTTAAGTATTAATAAAGGAGAGATTCATGTAATAATGGGTCCAAATGGTTCTGGAAAAACAACAACAGCGAATGCAATATTAAATAACCCAGAATATACAAAAACAAATGGAACAATAACATTTGATGGTGAAGATATAACAGAGTCAAGAACTGATGAAATTGCAAGAAAAGGAATATTTATGTCATTCCAATTACCAGAAGAAATTCCTGGGGTTTCAGTAACTAATTTTTTGAAATATGCTAAAAATAAAATTACAGGACAACCTGTTAAAATATTTCAATTTAAAGATGAACTAAAAAAATATATGGAAGAGTTAAGTATGAATCCTAAAAATATGGAAAGAAGCTTAAATGTTGGATTTTCAGGTGGAGAGAAAAAGAAAAACGAGATTTTACAAATGCTTGTATTAAATCCAAAACTTGCTATTCTTGATGAAACAGATTCAGGTCTTGATGTTGATGCAATAAAGACTGTTTCAAAAGGTATTGAGATGTTTAAAAATGAGAATAATGCGGTTTTAATTATTACTCATAATACTAAAATTTTGCATAGTTTAAAGGTTGATTATGTTCATGTTTTGGTTAATGGAAAAATTGTTAAAACAGGTGGACAAGAATTGGCTTCAGAAATTGAAGAAAATGGGTATGCACAATATAAATAGGGTAATAATCAAAAAATGATTATTACCCCGGCCACCTAGAATGGATAATAAGTTGCGTCATAGTGAAATGCTAAAGAAATGATACACTTGACAATATTAGATATTGCAATAGCAACTAAGCATCCTGTACAAGGAAACTTAATTGATTCGGGAATAAAAGGTATCTCTAGAAAATAAACACAAAGTGAAAAAATAGTAAGTATAAGTCCTACAATACCATAAAAAATGCCCCGAGTTAAATAACTTTCTTTCATATAAGTGACCTCCTTAAGTTTTTTATAAAAATATTATACCACAATTTTACATAAAATACAAGTTTTAGAAAGGACTATATAAAATGTCAAAAACAAATTTAGAAGAAATAAATAGAAATATCTATGATATAAAAAACAAAGACGAATACGACTTCAAAATAAAAAAAGGTTTAACACCAGAAATAATAGAAGAAATATCAAAACAAAAAAACGACCCAGACTGGATGAGAGAATTCAGGTTAAAAGCATTAGAAGTATATAACAACTTAGAAATGCCAACATGGGGACCAGATTTATCAGAATTAAATATGGACGAAATCGCAACATATGTAAGACCAAAGTCAAAATTAAATAGTTCATGGGATGATGTTCCAGAAGACATTAAAAATACATTTGATAAATTAGGAATACCAGAAGCGGAAAAAACATCACTTGCAGGTGTTGGGGCACAATATGATTCAGAAGTTGTTTACCATAGTATGAAAGAAGAATTGATAAAACAAGGTGTAATTTATACAGATATGGAAACAGCAGTAAGAGAATATCCAGAACTGGTAAAATCACACTTTATGAAATGTGTGCCTGTAAATGACCACAAATTTGTTGCATTACATGGAGCAGTATGGTCAGGTGGTTCATTTGTATATGTACCAAAAGGAGTAAAAGTAGATATTCCATTGCAATCATACTTTAGACTAAATTCACCAGAGGCTGGACAATTTGAACACACATTAATAATTGTAGAAGAAGGAGCAAGTTTACACTTTATAGAAGGATGTTCAGCACCAAAATACAATAAAGTAAATCTACATGCTGGATGTGTTGAATTATATGTAGCAGACAATGCTTATTTAAGATATTCAACAATAGAAAACTGGTCAAAAAATATGCTTAACTTAAATACAAAAAAAGCAATAGTAGGAAAAAATGCAAAAATGGACTGGGTATCAGGTTCATTTGGGTCAAAAATATCAATGCTATATCCAATGAGCATATTAAATGGAGAAGGTGCAAAAACAGAGTTTACAGGAATATCATTTGCAGGTGGTGGACAAAATCTAGACAATGGATTCAAAGTAATTCATAATGCACCAAACACATCAAGTGTAGTAAATGCAAAATCAATATCAAAAAACGGTGGAAAATGCACATATAGAAGCTTAGTAAAAATAAACGAGAACGCAAAAAATTCAAAATCATCAGTATCATGCGAATCACTTATGTTAGATGACATATCAGTTTCAGACACAATACCAACTAATGATATAAGAACAGATGAAGTTGAATTTTCACACGAAGCCAAAATAGGTAAAATAAGTGATAAAACAATATTCTATTTAATGAGCAGAGGATTATCAGAAGAAGATGCAAAGGCAATGATAGTAAGAGGTTTTGCACATCCAATAGCAAAAGAGTTACCAGTAGAATATGCAGTTGAAATGAATAATCTTATTAACTTAGAATTAGAAGGAGCAATAGGATAAAAATTTGGGATTATGGGATACCACACAAAATCCCAGTAATTAATATTAAAGCTATAATTTATAGATATATATATTAAAATTTTATTCCTTGCTGGTCGGAATAATCATATAAACATATTAGATATAATTTTAAAATTAGAAATATTAATCTATCTAATTTATATGAATAAGTTTCCTCCCAAACTGCGTGTCATTACATTTTAATATATATAACTATAAAACATAATTAAATAAAATCGGAAATTTATGTGGTGACCTCATAATTCCGAAAAAATGAGAAAGGGAAAGTTGATGGAAAATTTAAAATTAAATGAAACACCAGTTAGAACAGCAAAAAACTTCAGAATAAACAATATAAAACTAGAAAATATTGAAGTTCCAGAAGTAATACCAACATTTGAAAATGTAACAATAATTGGTGACACATCTAAAATAAATATAGATAGCAATACAGATACAAATTTAGTTTATGGTTTAAGTGAAAAACTTACAAGTCAAGTGAAACACGGAGCAAATCAAAAAATAAAATTAAACATAAATAGTAATCAAAATGAAAGAGCAGAAGCGGAAATAGATTTTAATTTTGATAATGAAAACACTGTATTAATAGATAACATAGAAATTACTGCAAATGAAAACACAAAATCAACAGTAATAATAAAATACACTTCAAAACAAGAAAATGAAAGTTATCACAATGGAATAATAAAAGCAAAAGCTGAAAAAAATTCAGAATTAAATATTGTATTGGTTAATTTAATGAATACAAAATCAAATAACTTTTTAGCAATTGAAAATGATTTTGAAGAAAATGCAAAAATCAATTATACAATTGTTGATTTTGGCGGAAAACACAGCATTACAAATTATTATTCTAATTTACAAGGCGATAATTGTGATAATCAACTAAACACAATTTATTTAGGAAAAGAAACACAAGTTTTTGACTTAAATTATATAGGTGAATTAAGAGGAAAGAAATCTAATATTGATATAGAAGTTCAAGGGGCTTTAAAAGATACATCTAAAAAACATTTTAAAGGAACAATTGATTTCAAAAAAGGTTGCAAAAGAGCTACTGGAAATGAAAACGAGGCTTGTATGTTATTATCAGATACAGCTAAATCAATAGCTTTACCAATGCTACTTTGCTCTGAAGAAGAGGTTGAAGGTAACCACTCAAGTTCAGCCGGAAAAATTGGTGAAAAAGAATTATTCTATATTATGAGTAGAGGTTTTGAACTTAAAGAGGCTATGAAATTAATGGTTAGAGCTAGATTTAATCAAATATTAGAAAAAATTGAAAATAAAGAATTGAGAGAAGAAATTTTACAAGAAATTGATAAAAGATTAGACTAATAATATAATTGTAATTTTTAGGAGAAAGAGTTAATGAAAAATTCAAGAGAGTTTATGGATGACTTTATGAAAACATGGAAAAATATGATTAGATACCAAGATATTAAAATAAATCCGATTAAACCAAATTATGATGAAATAGAAAAAGCTTTTTCAGAAGAAAAGAAAATAGTATATACACAAGAATGTAACGAAAATCAACAAATATCTGAAATAGAAGATGATGGGAGATAATTTATGAATATAGAACAAATAAAAAAAGATTTTCCACTACTAGAAAATGAAAACATCACATATCTAGACAGTGGAGCAACAACACAAAAACCAATTCAAGTAATAAAAGCTGTAGAAGAATTCTACCAAAAATACAATGCAAACCCACATAGGGGAGCATATTCATTAAGTGTAGAAGCAACTGAACAATACGAAAACACTAGAACAAAAATAGCAAAATTCATAAATGCAAAACACAGAGAAGAAATAATATTTTCAAAAAATGCAACAGAAAGCTTAAACTTAATAGCATATTCATATGGATTGGACAACCTAAAAAAAGATGATGAAGTAGTAATTTCAATAATGGAGCACCATTCAAATTTAGTGCCTTGGCAAAAAATGACAAAGCAAACAGGTAGTAAATTAAACTATATGTATATAAATGATGAATTTGAATTAACAGACGAAGAAATAGAAAGCAAAATTACGGATAAAACAAAAATCGTTGGAATTACACATGTTTCAAATGTTTTAGGAACAATAAACAATGTGAAAAAAATAATAAAATATGCACATAAAAAAGGTGCAATAGTAATAGTTGATGCATCACAAAGCATACCACATATGAAAATTGATGTTCAAGATTTGGACGCAGATTTTCTAGTATTTTCAGGACATAAAATGCTTGCACCACTTGGAATAGGTGTATTATATGGAAAAAGAGAAATACTAAACAAAATGACTCCATTTTTAATGGGTGGAGATATGATAGAATATGTTTACGAACAAGAAACAACTTTTGCACCACTTCCAAATAAATTTGAGGCTGGTACACAAAATGTTGAAGGTGTAATTGGTTTAGGTGCAGCTATTGATTATATTGAGAATTTAGGATATGATAAAATACAAGAAATTGAACATGAAGT
>CAKOUO010000007.1 GCA_934120645.1 uncultured Clostridia bacterium | reverse complement strand
TTATCTATGCCTTTACCTGCATGTATTAATAAATCTCCTCTATATTTTGTTTGCCAACTTCTAAATTCAAATCTTTTGTCACCTCGCATTATTAAAGTTGCCCATGGTTGTTTAATTGTTAAAACTTTCATTTTTAGCTAACCCCTTTATCCTATTATTATCTTCCCATTCCTCATATTTATTTTTGTATTCTTCTTCATCACTTGCCAATATTTCTGTACCATCATCAAAAATAATTAGGATTTTATTAAAATCATTTCCACCAAAATGTAAATAATCTTGTCCACCATCAATATAACAATTATTGCATTTACAATACTCAAGATTATGTAAAAATTTTGATTTGATTATTTCTCCACAAATTAAACATTTAATTTTCATAGTTACCTCTTTTTCTCTACATACCACTAATTCTCTGATGATTTAAAAATCTTCATATATTCTTGTAGTTTTTCTCTATCCCACTCATCATCTAATATTCTGTCAAATTCTGTTAAGATAACTTCTTGATATGTTTTGTCTGTTTTAAAGAAATTAGAATAACTAGTTAATTTTAAACTTTCTTTTTTCTTTTCATATATATCACTTAGTTTTTTTATTATAAATTTAAATAGTTCACCTAATTTCTTCTCATAGTCATCTTCATTATATTCTAGTGTCAATTTAGTATTTACTATATTATCATCATTTAGTCTTTCATCAAAACAGTTTTCTACAATTGAATTAAATCTTTTATATAAATAAAAGATAATTGCTAAAGTTGTTAATTTACCGTTCTTGCAGGCAGCTATTAAATCAACATCTTCAACATCATTTGCATACAAGTTTTTAAATTCTTCGTATTCATCTGCAATTCTAACTAAATCATAAATAATGTCACAATCTAGTTTTCTATTTTTATAAATTTGATTATATAATTTTTCTGATGTAAAAATTGTTATTTTTCCACTTCTTGCACTACCAGGTCTTTGTAATAAGCATGCTAGAATTAACTGCCCTATATATTCATTCGTAACTCTTTGCCATTTTTCTACTTTATAATAATTCTTAGGTTTTACACCTCTTTTTATTTCTATAGCTAAAGCATTTTTATTTTCTGCACATTTTGTCTGTAACATTTTTTGTTCTCTAGCATTTGCTTTCAAATCTCTAGCTTTGATTGGTTTTTGTGAATTAGATGCTTCTGATATTTTCATTATAAAATCACTTTCATCATTTAAGCTTCTATTAGCTTTTACAACCTTACAGACAATATCAAAATCATACTCATTATCTATAAGCTTTGATTCCCCTATTTTTGTTGTAGTTTGAGCTCCATTTATAATAGAAAAATTATATAGTCTTAGTACATATCCGTCTAATACAAAATCTTCACAGCCTATTGTTATACCATTATTATAAAACCAAAAATTTTCTTTTTCTTTTTTTATTGTATTTTCAATTCCACTATCTACATTTTTCTGTGATATATGTTCTCTTAAATTATAACTAAAAAGGCCATTTTTTGAATGCTTTGTATATAATTTTTTTAGTGAAGATGCTTTTATATTAACAATAATCCCATTTTCTCCATATTTCAACACATTTTTAGCATCTGATAATTTTATTGAATCCTGGTCGATAAATTCTTTATCAAATGATGATGTCATTATTTTAAATTCTATATCTTTGGCATCATATATCTCTACATTATAATTACTTAAAAAATCTTCTTTTTTTAGTTCATCGATTTTTAACTTTAGTTCGTCATTAAATTCTGTTTTTGTAAATAGTACTAATGTTATGTTTTTGTTTTCTGATAAATCATCATATGCATTTAAATATGTTGATTTTAATTTTTCATTATATGAATCATATTTAATTTTTTCAAAATTATTAATAGTTGTATTCATTTTAAAAAATACATTCCTAATGTCTTCATATGATAAGGATTCACTTGTTTTCCCTTGAACCAAATACATTATATCATCTCTATTGAAAATATAATCTATCCCACTATCTGAAGATCCATCAACAAAATTTTCTCTTATATCTTGTTCTCCTATATTTTTATTATAATAGAAATAATCTACCATTTGTAATGTAAATAAAAATTCATTATTTAATTTCCCATCACTTATTCCTGCTTTTTTTGCTAATTCTTTTATTTTTTCATAATTTTCCATATATATTTCTCCCATAATCAAATCTTAAAATACTTTATTGCTAAATATTTTCTTTACTTCTTCTAAGTTCATTCTTTCTGCCTTTACTTCATTAGCTAATTTAATTAATGATATAATTGCTATTGCTGCTCCAGTTCTTTTTGTTGCTATAGATATCCTTTTTAATTTCTCATCAATATTTCCTTTAAATTCACCTGATATAAATGTAAAGTAAAACTCATTAATGTTTTTATCAAAATTATTCCACCATTCATTTGGATTCCTTGTTTTATCTCTTTTATTGTTTTCTTCTACATACCTTGTCATCTCATCGACTTGAGAAATCGGTAAATCATATCCTTTAGAATAAGCCTTTGTATCTATTATCACTCCATAATTGCTTAATAAATTAGAAGTATAAATTATTCCATCTGGTTTTCTACTTCCTCCTAAATGTAATCCTTCATATTTACATTCTTTTGTTAGTAACTCTACAACCTTCATTTCAAACAATCTATTTTGTTTACTATCAAAAGATAGATCCACTAATGATAAATATTCATGAGATAATATATCTAATTTTTCTCTTAGCTCGTCTTTCTTAATTGTAATTTCTGATTTTTTATTTGTCTCATCTTTTACTCTAGGTATTATAAAATCGTTAATTGCATCATCAAAATAGTACTTTCCATTTTTTATACTTATATTAAGTCCTATATTAACTAATCCTTCTATATCATCCCTAACTACAGTAAATAATTCTGAAATCATATATATTAGTTCTAGTCTATCTCTAATTTCTTCAAGAGTAAGTCCATTTTTTGACTCTGAAAGAATCTTTATTATATATGCTCGTCTTGTTCTAATATAATCTCTATCTGTTCCTTTAGTAGCTAGCATCTCCCAAGATATATTTTTAGATATTCTTTTAAATTTGCTTTTCCCTCTTGCTCTATTTAGTGCTTTTATTCCTTTAGCTGTTATAACATACGATTGTCCTATGTTTTCTGTATATGTATTTGTACCAATTTGAACAGTTACTTGTTTGGTTACTTGTTTAACTAAATCTAATTTTATTAACCATTTGGCTATCATTCTAGCATATTTATCTGATGATCCCTCTGTATCTGTTCTTAATTTATTTTTTTCTTTTGTATCTTCTTCATTTGCTAAAGTCATTACCAATATATCTTGTGGTAAACTTGTGAATCCCTCTTCTCCAATAAATCCAAGTTTTTGTCCAAGTTCAAACTTTGTTTTTTCGGTTCCATCTTCTAATAAATTTAATATTCTAACTGCAGGAGAATAACTTAATATTGCTTCTTCTAATATTTCATTTCGTTTTGTCCCTTGTTCACTATTAGAAAAATTTAATCCTGATTCTGTAATCTCAAAAGTATCATCATAGTAATTATATTTTATAAAACCTAAACATTGTGCCCATCTTACAAAATTATCTGCAGGCCAATCACTTATAAAGGGTCTTTGTTGTCCTTTTACAGTTGCTTGAACAATTCCATTACATCTTGCAGAGGATCTCGGAGAAAATGCAGTTCCTACTAAATCTCCATATTTTAATTTTAGTGGTCTTAATTTCATTGCAGTTAGTAATCTTTCTCTACCATCTCTTTCTTCTATTAACTCAGTTATTTTGTTTGTAACTAGTTCCTCGTGAATTTGAGAACTTTCATTAAAAATCGAAACTACTTTATACAATGCATCAAAGTCACTTGGATCTTGTACCCAGCCAAATGTTCTAAAACTTCTTTTCTCCATATCTTTTACTTCTATCAATTTATTTTCCCCCTTAATAATTGATTATTAGTACTTCTTTACTCTTTCCTTTTTTTGTATTATAGCTAGAATTAGAATAATCATTGTCTAAATATATAACCTTATACTTTTTACTCCATTCTTTTAGTAGTGTATTCTCTTTTCCCTTATGTTCTATAACATTGGATAATGCAAATTTAATATTTTTTTCATTAGCTTTATCTAGAAAATTATACAATTTTATCTCTTCTTCTTCTTTCCAATCTTTAAATCCTCTATTTCCATCATTATATGATCCTGTTGTAATTAGATATGGTGGATCACAATATATAAAATCATCTTTTCCTAAGTTTTCAATAGAAACCTTATCAAATTCCTTTGATAAAAACTTTATATTCATATTTTTTAATTTTTCTGAAAATAAAATTAAGTTATTCTTCATATTTTCTGAAAACTGACTCCTATTTCTCCCAAATGGATTATTATATTCTCTATTATTATTAAATCTAAATTGATAATTAAATGAGTAACATGTTAAAGTATACAAATCTATTGGATCTTTTGTTTCGTTATAATGAATTCTAAATTTCTTATATGCTCCTTCATTTTCCTTACTTAGTCCAAATTCTTGTATGTTTGTATTTATTCTTTCTAATACACTCTCTACTGGGCTTTTATATAATTCTTTATATAAATTAATAATAAAATCATTTATATCATTACATATCGTTCTATTACTTTTAACATTAATCCCTACATTAAATCCTCCAGAAAACAAATCAACAAATGTATTTATATCTGTTGGAAAGTATTTCATTAATTGTGGTAATAATTTATATTTACCTCCTATATAGTTCAATGGACTCTTGATGTATTTTTTGTGACTATCTACTACATAATTTTCAGTATCGTAAAAATATTGCTCTTCATCTTCCATTAACATTGCAGGTGCTGTCTCTAAAATAGGTATATTAATATAAATATTATTCATATTAATTCTTTGATCTTTTTTTATGTAAAAAATATATTCATAATGTTTCTCTATTTTTTTTGTTAACTTGTTTTGATATTGCTTATAAGGTATCTTATACAATTTATATGTCTTTTTTTCTCCATATTTTTTTAATATATGTTCTATTTCTTCTTTTTTAAGTATACCTTCTTGATTATAGCTCATAATAATATGTTTAAATTTTGCATTACATATTAACTCCTCCAACTCACTATAAACTTTAGCTTTTATGCAATAATTTGATTTTTCATTATCATAAGTCCTTATTCCTGTTTTCCCTTTGATATTTGGTTTATCATATCGTGCTATAGTTTCTAGTAAATGATAGTTAGGAAGATATTGTCTAGAATTATAAGGTGGATCTATATATAAAATATCTCCAGTTATTTTTTTTATTAATTCATTTGCATCTTCCCTATAACATTCATTTTCCTCATCATTATTTATAACATTAAGCCTAATCATCTCAAATTGATTCAATGCCCTTTTATCCCAATCTTTCAAATATGCTCCATATGTACCTGTAATATTTGAAATATACGGAACACCTTCTACTAGAGATGCCAACAAATAAAAGTATTCACTTTCATTTATTAATTTCTGATTTTTCCACTTTTCAATTGTATTTCTTATATAGTCAATTCTTTTTGCATTTTCTGAGGTTAAATACATTCTTTCACAAGCATCATTTGGAGAATAATTATCATGTATAAACGTATTATATTTTTTATTCTTAATACTTGTTGTTTCTAGATAATCTAATATATTTTCAGTATTCAACTTATTTTTTATCTTTTCAAAACTAGGAACTTCATTGTTTTCTATTGTTGCTTTTTGAAGCACATATGAAAAATACAATATATCATTTGAAATTATTTTAAATCTATTCTTAAAAAATCTAGCTACTGAGGATGTACCTGAAAACAAATCACAAAAAACTTTCTCATTTCCGTCACAGTTGTCTTTTATTACTTGATTTATATTCTTTAATAAATTAGTTTTATTTCCAATATATCTCATTTTTCCTCCTTTGCATCCTAAAACATCCTTATTCTATTACAATATATATTTTTTTTCAATATATTTCACCAATCTTTTACAATTAATTTCTATGAAAAAAATGATCATATGGATAACCGGCTTTAATATATAATTCTGTCAATTTCATTTTGTACTTTTCTAATAGTTCTAAATACTTTTGTTTAAATACATTTTTACATAACCATTCCACACCTCTACTAGAAACTACCACTTTATTATTAACTAAAAATTTGTATTCGCTAAATCCACTTTTACACATTTTCTTAATTGCTTTTCTAACAGTTATATCTTTTTTATTAAAATACTTACATAGTTCATTTATATCCATATCTTCATTCCACCAATTTTTATTATGTTCTACTTTTAATAATTCTTCATATTGCCTAATTCTATCTTCAAAAAAATCCATATCAGCATCTATTAAAGATTTTTCTTTTTGAAAATACACTTGAGTTAACCATGCATATCCTTCTGCTAAAATAAAATATTTCCTACTTCTTACTTTCTCACTCCTCCATCTACAAGTTGGATGTTTTTTTAGCATAACTTCTATAGCTTTTCTTAAATCCTCATGTGTTATTTCTTTTCCATATTTAGTAGTAACACCTAGCAATTGAAATCTATTTAAGATTTTATTATATGATAAGAAAATACTATCTAAAGCTTGCTCCGAACTCCTCCACATTTTCATCACTTCCTTATTATGAAAATTTATTAATGCTAGTTTACGAAGCATTAATACTTAGCAAAATTTATTTTGTACGAATATAGATAGTATTTTTTAGTACCTAATATTCGCCAGCGTGGCGTTTTGACACCCTTTTTGCTGTTTAGGGCAAAATGCCCTAATACCCTTTTGGGCTCTCCGAGGAAAATTTTTATTCATTTTTTTAGTAACTCTTGTTTGTATTTTAGAAAAAGTTTGAACAAAAAATTCAAACTTTTTCTATTTACAATTAATATAATTTATATTATAATTTTATTAGATATTTAGATTGAGTTAGCAAATAGTTTGGTCGCTTATGCTAACTTTTTCTTTTGTTTCTCTTTCTTCTGTAATTGCAATTCCATAACACATTTCATTAAGAACTCCAACAATTTCTTCTGCAGTTTTTGTATCATTTTCAGTAGATAATAGTTCAATTAATTGCTCTTTATTATATCTAGTTGTAATAACAATTGGTAATTCATTATCATATCTATTACTAATAATTTTATATAACTTTTCCAAAGCCCATTTACTTAAATTTTCATTACCAAAATCATCAATAATTAACATATCTACATTAGAATATAGTTCAATAATTTCTATTTCTGATAGTCCTTCTTTGTTAAATGATTCTTTAATTTTATCAATTATAGAACTACCTTTTTCCATCAATACAATTTTATTATTTTCAATCATTTTATTAGCAATACAAGCTGCTAAATAAGTTTTTTCATAGCCTATATTTCCAAAAATTATTAATCCATTTTTCATTTTGGATTTAATACATAAATTTGTAAATTTTATTAATTGATTTATAATAGATGTATCTTCATATGTATCAATAAAATTTTCAAAATTATACTTTTGTAATCTCTTTTTCATATAGTTATCTTTATAAATATTATTAATAATTTTTCTATTCTTTTCCTGTCTTTGTTTTTCTTCTTGCTCTAAATCAAATTCTTTCCAAAATTGAATTGCTTTTTCACAATTACATCTTTCATATTCGATCATGTTTTTATCATAATTTACATACAAATAATCCAATCCAATTGGCTTTAAATTTTTATTACAAAATCCACATTTTGCACCTTCATTGGTGATAACTTTATAATTTGAATTCTTTAAATCCACTTCTATTCTCATCTCCTTCTTTTTCTATTTTATTTCTAATCTTTTTCTCTTCTTTAGTGTTACGTTGCGTTATTGTAACGTTACTTTTTTCTGTTTCACTTTTCTTTTTTTCACGATATTTTTGTTGTCTTAAACAATTTTGTAGTCTGATTTCTTCAAGTTTATCAGCACTTTGGTATTTAGACCAATTTTTGATTTTATAAAAATTTTCTTCTATAATAATCATTTGTAATTCTTTAAATTTTCCCAAATATTTTGTAATTTTTTTCTCAGACTTTCCCATAATCTTTGAAATATCATCAGCCGTCATCGGTTTATCTTCTGTTATAGATAATCTACCTTGATAATTGCTTTTCATTGCTGTTATTAAAAGTTGTATCCATACTCTAATTATTGTATCCCCATCCTTTTCACTTTCTAGCAATTTTATTTTGTTATTATCAAAAAAATCCGTAGATAATTTTAACCATTGTAAATTAGCCATATCCTCCTTTCCTCACTTTCTTTTGAATCTAATCTATTGATTCTTGTTCCATTTTTGTTAAATATTCATCTAAAGCTTGTACTCTAAATAAATATTTTCCACCAACTTTAGAACATGGTATTTGTTTTCTTCTTACTAGTTGATTAATTAACCAATAAGAAATTCCTAAATACTCACTTGCTTCTTTCATCGTTAGTGTTGTTCTTTGAATCTTTTGTAGTTCCATAATATCACCTCCTGTTTTTTTGTAATTTAATATTGACTTTTGTTAACAAATGTATTATATTGTTTGTAGTTAACTTTGTAAATACTTTTTAGTGTATTTTGATAGCAGGTTAACTTTATTGAATTTCATAAACTGTTAACGGAGGAATTATGAACAAATTAAAAATTGATGAACCTATTAGTATATTTGTTTCAAAGAACGAAACACTTACACATAAAGCATTTTTATATGCAAAAACAAAATCATCTAAGCCAAATTATTATAATCTAAAAAACATTAATACAGGTTATTTTACTATTAATACTACAACTACCACTCAGACACTTTGTACTGAACTTATTGACTTTTTAAATTGTAATTTTGATAATTATGATGATTGTTTTATGTGGTTTACTAAGTTTTTTACTTCATACATCATATATACTGGTGAAGATGATATAAATAAATTTGAAGTAAATAAACTTTATTCTTTTAATAAAGTAAAAGAATTATTTGAAAAATATTTTGAAGAAATAAAAAATGACTCAAAACGTGGTCAAAAACTATTATCAGAATTTGTTGATTATATATTTAACATTAATAATATTGAAGAAATTAAAGATTTTACTTCTAAAATAAGATTTTATATTTATTATAACTCTCATGCTAAAAAGCTAGATAGATTTATAAATAACTACTTTTCCATGCCACAAGGCTTTTCTTTTAGAACAATATCTGGTATTAAAGGATCTACAGAAAAAGATTTAATCAAATTCTTTAAGTCTGCTCCAGATTATGATGTTGAACCAGATTATAGTTCTAGTAATGACAATATTTATGGAATTTTATATGTTACATTATTTCAATTTGTACTTAATAATAAATATCTTATAAAAAAATGTAAGAATTGTGGTAAATACTTTATAACAGATAATCCACGCATTAATTACTGTAATAATTTATACAAAGGAAAACAAACTTGTAGAGATATTGGAAATCAAATTGCTCAAAGAATTAAACAAGAAAACGAAATTGTTTATGGTAAATATCGTAAGATTTATGCAAAAAAAGCAATGTTAGTAAAGCGTAATCCTGATATAGAAGTTTATAAGATTGATTATGAAAATTGGAAAAAGGAAGCTAAGGAATTTATGGATGCCATTAGATCTGAAAAGAAAACTTATAAAGAATTTGATAAATGGTTGGATAAAAATAATTAAAACCTACTTGTATTTATATATTATAAAATAGTCCTAATGAATTTTTATTCATTAGGACTATTTTTAAGATTTAAATTGCAAGATTATATTATTATTTGATAACACATTATCATCTGATAAGGTACCTTTTTCTAAATCTAATAATTCTTCTAGGTCTTCTGCATACATAGGAATACCAAATTTTCCTATTTCATATACAAATTGGCTACCAGAAAGAATATTATTATTTTTTAACATATCTATTGACTTCTTAAACAAAATTGTTTGTTGCAATTTCCATTGATTATCCAAAGGTTCTCTTGTTCTCCATTTTCTATAATTCATGGCCTTTACTAATTCTAAATATTGACTATTATTAATCCTTCCAAGTTGTCTTGCTCTCATTACCATTGCTGCTATTGAAACCTTCCATTTTTTCTTAAGTTCTTTATAATACTCTAAATTTAAAGGATCTCTTAGATCATTAAAAAATTCATTTTTAGGCAATAAAAACGCTGCTGCAAAAGAATTTGCTTGTTCTTCTAATTTTCTTTGTTCTTCTGGTGATAATTCTTCTATTTTTTCTATATTTCTATGTAATATTATATGACCTAATTCATGAGCCGCATCAAAATTTCTTCTTGCCACTGACTGCTTATCGTTACTCAATACAACACAATATTTATCTTTTTTATTAACCTTATGTACTTGAGTAAAGGCATCAATTTTTTTATTATTTACATTTAATGTTGATACAATTATTCCTTTATTTTCTAATAAATTTACCATATTTTCTATTGGCTGAGTTCCTAATTCCCAATAATTTCTTACTTTTATTGCAATATCTTCTATATTTTCTTTATTATTCAAATCAATATCCGTATCTATCTCTGGTAAATCCAATTCAGGATAATTAAAATAATTATTTAAGAACTCATATATGTATACTATAATTTTAGTTTTTTCTTCCTGTGTTTGTAAATCAATTTTTTTTGTACTCGATAATGCTCTAAAAAAAGTATTTTCAACTGGTACATCATATAAATTATCTTTATAAAAGAAATCTCTAGGAAAATGTAATGTAGTTATTATTGTAAATTCTGTATCTAATTTAGGGTTATTTTCATTTTTTTCATATTGTAAGACAGCTTGTCGAGTAACGCCTATTTTTTCAGCTAACTCGCTGGCTGTCATGTTTCTATATATTCTTGCTAATTTTAATCTTTCACCATTAAAATTATTCATTATTTTCCCCTCTTTTTATATCTTTGTTATCTATTTCTACGTCTAAGTTTTCAGATTTAGCTAAAATTTCTGATTTAAAGTTGAATTCAAGCTCTGCTGGAATTTCTTCTCTACTATTATTTACATCCTCATAAACATCTTCATAATCAACTGCAATATAATCAGATAAATCTTTATTAGCAATAGTTTCAGCATATTGAGACATCTTCACAGCTCTTACACCTAATAATTTATATCCTTGTTTTTTATATAAGATTGTAATATATTGTATTTCTCCATCTTCTTCAATTATTTCTCTTATTCTTTCTTGTATTTTAGCTTGTTCATCAAGTATTATATCCATTTCTGGCAACAGTACTTGTTGTTGTCTATCATCCGGATTAAATTTCATTAAGCTGAAAATGTAGTTCTGTTTATCCTTAATATTATTGGAATTTATTAATGAAGCTAATCTATCTTCACTCATAAAAGAATATAATGTGTGTTCTTCCCTATTATAAGCAAGAAGTAATTTATAGCCATACCTATAAAATTCTTTCACTTCAATTCTTTCATTTTCTCCTATTTTATAATATAATGAACTCATCATTTTATCAATAATTCTAAATCGTTCAGCATTGTCAAATCTATCTCCATTTTCTCTTTTTGCTGTTTTAGCTCTCTTTAAACCTTGTTGCATACCTTCAACTATAGCCTTAGCAAACTCATCATCAATCATACCTTTCATTCCTTTCTGCTTTGTTATTTTTCTGTATTATATTCTTTTTTGATGTTTTTGTCAAGTGTTTTTTTGTTTTTTTATTTTTTTTAAAGTAAAATAATGTTTTTTATTTTTTTGCAAATTTCTATTGTATTTTGTTAACTATTGTTATATAATATCTTTGTTAACAATTAAATTAATACTCCTCACACCCATAGGCATACTTGAAAGGAGGTGAAATAAGTAATGGCTGGGAGTATAGAAAAAAGAGGAAAAAATAGTTACAGGCTAACAGTATCTGAAGGATTTGACCTAGACGGAAAACCTATGATACACAGAAAAACAGTCCATGGAACAAAAAAAGATGCAGAAGTTGAACTAGCAAAATTTGTTACTGAAGTACAAAATGGTTTAGTAATTGATGGTAAATCTCTTAAATTTTCTGAATTTACTGAAATATGGAAAAGAGATTATGGTTCAAAAGAACTGGCTCCATCAACATATAAAAGATATTGTAGAATGTTAGAAACAAGACTTTTACCATACTTTGGGCATTTCTATATTAACAAAATTAAACCAACTGACATTATGAAATTCTATGATTTACTTGAAAAAGATACTCAATTAGTTAGAAAAAAAGGTAACAATGGTTCAAAAACTAAAAAGCCCTTATCTGGTAAAACGATTTTAGAGCATCACAGATTATTAAGAGCAATGCTTCATAAAGCAGTTTATTGGCAATTAATAGTGACGAATCCTGCTGAACGTGTTCAACCACCTAAAGCTAGGAAACCAAAAAGAAGATCTTATGATGATGAGCAAACTAAAATATTACTAGAAAATTTAGAACTATTACCTAATGAAGATACTAAATACAAAGTTGCAATCATTCTTACAGTATTTACTGGTGTTCGTTTAGGTGAATTAATGGGACTAGAATGGCAAGATGTTGATTTTAAAAACGGAATTATCAGTATTAATCGTTCTAGTCAGTACCTAGCAGATATGGGAGTCTTCACAAAAGTTCCAAAAACAGAAAGTTCCATTAGAGAAATTGCAATACCTGAATTTATCATTTCTTTACTTGAGGAATATAAGTTATGGTATGAAGAACAAAAATCGATTTACGGCGAATTATGGACTAATTCTGATAGGTTATTTGTACAGGCGGATGGCAAACCAATGCACCCTTCTACAATTAGCAAATGGTTTGTTAAATATGTTGGTCAAATAGGATTACCTGTAATTAATTTTCACGGATTAAGACATACAAATGCAAGTTTACTAGTTGCACAAAATATTGATATAGCAGTAATTTCTGCGAGACTGGGTCATGCACAAATAAGTACTACACTTGACTTTTATGTGCATCCACTACTTTCTCATAATAGAAAAGCTGGCTATGCACTAGAAAACTTATTATTACCAACAAGGTCTTAATTTGAACTTTTTTCTAATTTTCACAAATTACAAATTTTCACGATGTAAAAAGGTAAAAAACTTTGAGATTATATATCTCTTTCCCAAAAGTTTTTTACTATAAATTTAAAAATTTTATTGCAATTTACATTATTAAATTATGTTAAAAATTTAAAATATTTATTTATAACATTGTAATGTAAGTATAAAATTTTAATGAATTTTTATTGATATTTATGGCATTTGAGGTATTTATTTTACCCAATTTTTACCCAATTCGACATAATATTGTCATTTCAAACCATTATTGCAACCAATTTCAAGGCATAAAAAAATACCCACAGTCGTTGAAACTGTAAGTATTTATTCTTTGGTTGCGGGGGATAGACTCGAACTATCGACCTTCGGGTTATGAGTTCTCCTCTACCTAAACCTCATACTCCCACAAACAAAGCATTCCCTTAGCCTCAATAGGCTCATCAAAAACCACAACATTTTCAAACTGCCACGCATACTTTTCCACAAAAACACTCTTAGCATAAACATCTTTATTTTCTAACAAGCACAAATTCTTAAAATTATCATCACAATTTATACAATCGCACAAAGTAACCTTGCCCAAAATCTTACCAACCGGCAATTCATCTGGAAGATATTTCTCCAATCTTTTTAGTGCTTCCTTATCTATACTTTTTCCTGCATGAATCAATAATTCTCCTCTATAATTTGTTTTCCAACTCCTAAATTCAAATCTTTTATATTTTTGCATTATCAATGTTGCCCATGGCTGTTTTATCGTTAATACTTTCATATAAGTCCTTTCCTATCTATTTAATATTTTATCTAATTCTATTTCTGCTTTTTTTACAAAATAATTATCAGTATAAATTGGTATATCTATTTCATTAATTTTATGAATTAATTTTTCTATAGTATCAAAATCTTTATTATCTTCAGTTTCTACTTCTATTAGTTTATCTCCATTTTCAATATTTTTTATTGCTAACTGAAGTCCATCTTTTTCATATACTATGTCATTTTCTTTTATGCACATAAGTTCTTTATATCCTATTGCTTTTAATAGATTTTTAGCATCTTCTATTTCTAGAATATCACAATTAACCGCTTCTTGATTTAATATATTTCCTTTGTCATCAAAATTTTTAATTTTAAAAGTTATTTTTTTAATCACTTTATTTGAAAAATTCTCTCTAATGTCTCTTACCAATACTGCTTTTGATAAAATATCTCTTGTACTTGTTTTATCCAAGTTTAATGTTTCTGGTACAAAATATGTATCATTCATAGAAAATTTATCAATAATTTTAAATCCCTTTTTTTCTACTATTTTATAAAATTCATCTAATTTTACTTTGATTTTTACAGTTATTTCATTATTCTGTTTTAAATTCATTTTATTCCTCTTTTCTAAATTCTTCTATATATTTCATTTTCCACAATTATACCACTCCCTGTGCACAATTCCAATAAAATTTCATAAAAATATTCTAACTACAAAAATAAAAAACAACAGCAGAAAAAAATAACCACAATAATTAAAATAAAAGACAAAAAACACTTGCTAAAATTCAGCAAATGCTTTCTTTTTTTATACCTTATAATATTTATACACCAATGAATTTAATTCATCATAATTTTTATTCTCATAGTTTTGGGCAATACTCATATGCAAAGTATTATTTCTATCAAAATCTTCAATCTTCAACTTATCTAAAACATGAGTTGATATACTCGTTTCTGTCATAAAACTTTCCACTGTTTCTTTTACAATTCTAGAATTCAAAATTCCAGCAAGATAATTTGCTTCATCTTTATCATCAAATGCTACATACATTATTTTTTCACTTGGTAATACTAATGTATTTTCTAGCATTTCGTTGCTAGATTCATTAATTAAAAACACTTCAAATTTTTTACTTATGTATTTCCATGCTACTTTATATTTTTTAAATGTGTATTCTCCTATTCTTTGAATTGCGTAAAATGATTCTTCTTGATTTGATTTTTCCCATGTTGCAAATCCTTTTCTTTCGTTTAATATGTCTTTAAAGTATGTTAGATAATTTAATGTTAATGGATATTGTTCTTTCATTACTTCTATATCTATTGCTTTCATTTTGGTAAATTGTGTATGTGGACAGATTATAGCTATGTCGTTTTTTGTTTCTTTTCCTAGTTCTGAGCCTCTGCATAGTTCATATACTAGTCCTTTTTCTATTTCAAATTGTATTTGTGGTGCTTTTCTTTTGGCTCTTTCTACTACATTTTCTATTAAGATATTTCCGTTTTCTAATGTTTGTAATGTTCTTACCCAATATACTGCATTTGCTCCTCCTGTAAATACTCCTGTTCTTGCTCTATAATTGTTGTTTCCTAATACCATTTTTTCTTCTTTTAGTTTTTCTTCTGTTGTATTTAACCATATTGAATTTTTTTCGTTAGTTGTTGGTATTGCAATTTCGTTTGTTTTTATAATTTTGTTATCTTTCATTTTACATGTTGAGAATGGAACTGGGTATGTGGTAATTTCTCCTTTTTTCATATATGCAACACAACTTGTGTTTATTGCTCCTGGAAATACTTTCATGTTTGAAAAGTCGTCTACATGTAGTACTTTTATATCTTCTCCGTTTGTTCCTAGTTTAAAATTTCTAAATCCTATTCCGTTTTGTTTTGATTTGAATGATCCCATTCTAATTACAAAGCTTATAATTCCTTTTTCTTTTAATAACTTGTCTATTGCTATATATGTTACTAGTACTGATATGTCTTCTTTTGAAAAAGATAGATTTTTTCCATTTTGCTCAAATAGTCCGTATTTTATCCATGTCTTTTTTGTTAGTTCTTTTGAAATTTCGGGTAAGTATTCCCAGTTGATCCATGGCGGATTTCCTATTACATAGTCTATGTTTTTTATAAATATGCTTTCTATTCTTTCTTTTAATAAATTTATATATACTTCTTTGCTTATATTATCATATTTGTTTATTTGTTTAGATAATTCTGTGTTTTCTTTATCTTTTGATTCTTGTATGTATTTTAACATTTTTTCTTTTTGTTGTTGAATTTCTTTTGGAAAAGAAAATTTGTTTCCAAAAATATAAATATTGCAAAAGTTGTCTGAGCTTGCATTTTTATATATTAAGTCTGGATACATTAATATATCGTTTTGATATATATTAATTTTTGTATCTATTCCTTTGTTATAAATAATTACAATTTTTGTTGTTAATACTGCTATTGGATTTATGTCAAAACCATATATATTTTCTGTTGTTATTTCTCTATTATTTTTTAGTAAGCTTTCTAAAAATATTCCTGAACCACAGGTTGGGTCTATAAATTTTGTCTGTTTACCTATTTTATAATTTTCTTCTATATTTGTGTATATGTCATTTGCTAGCCAAAATGGTGTATAGTATTCTCCTAGTGAATGTCTTATTTCTTTTGGGAATAAATATTCATATAATTTTTTAAATTCTTCTGCTACACTGTATTCAGGTTCTTTATCATCTTTATATTTTAATATTATATTACTTAATTTATTTGTTGCTTCTCCTATTTCGTCCCAGTAATTTGTTGTTATAAAAAACCAATCTGTATTCCATATTTCTTTATTTATGTATTTTGTTGTTATTTTTCCATTCATTAATTCTTTAAATTCTTTTTGGTCAATTTCTATGTTTTCTTTTTTAAAAAATGAGTTTATTACTATTAATTTTAATAATATTGTGTATGTAGATTGTAGACTGAATATAAATTTATGTAAGTTGTTGTTTTCTAATTTTATGTTGTATAGTTTGTTGATTGTTTCTACACATTTTTTTGCATTAGCACTGTTATTTTCTTTGCTTAAATCTCCATAACAATAGATAAATGAATTTAACCAATTTTTGTATATTGGGTTATTTTCTTCTATATTTATATTTATTTTGTATACTATTTCAAAAAAAGTTTTTTGTATAGTTGAATCTTTTTTGTTTATGTTCTTAGTAAGTTCTTTTATATTTATCATGTTTTCCTCCTACTTTTTGTGATTATATCATATTTTTTTTGTTTTTAATACTTTTTTGGTTTTTTATGTTATAATAAAAATATTAGGAGGTATTTTTATGGATAAAATTCAAGAATTTTGGTATTGTGTGTCAAATCAGGACCAATTGCCTATTTATAAATTAGATGAGATTAATTGTAGTCAATCTTGTAGTATGTTAATAAATTTTATTAAAGATTATAAGATGCAAATTAATTCTCAACCTATTACTTCTAAAGAACAAATTATTTCTAATATTCTTTTATCAAATCCTACTTATTTAAATGAGATTAGAAAGTTGGTTGGTATTTCTGATAAAAGGCTTTATTTAGAATTAAGTTTTATTTTTAATAGATATAAAAATTCTTCTAATCAAAATATTTTTAATGAAAAGAGAACTGATTTAAAGAAACATTCTACTACTTTTTTTATTAATGCATTAAAACATAATGCTTATAAGACTGATATAGCCCATGTTATATCAAAATATTTTATAGATAAGGATTTACTAGATATTTTGAATATTTTATCTCAGGCAAATGAAAATAGTATTTCGAAATTATTTAAGTTTTTGATGGAGCCTAAAGAGTTACAGCAAAAAGAAGCAAAATACCGTGGTCATGGTGCTGAAATGGAGATTGCTAAAGTTCTTAACAATTGTGGTCAAGTTATTTTTCCATCTCAAAAGGCTATAAATCCTATGGAGTCTAAAGATCCAAATGTTGATTTAAGTACTATGACTATAATTGATAGAGATATATCTAATAATAATATACATAGTTTTGATATTATTGTTTTAGATTCTAATAAAAATATTAGGATACTTGTTCAATCATTAATACATTCTTCTGATCCTGGTCAGTTTGGAGTAGATAAATCAAATGAAACTGTTACTATAAAAAATTTAATTAATGATTATAATAAATCTAATCCTTCTAAACCTCATGTTTATCTTTTGGGTTCTGTAGATGGTGTTGGATTTATAGAAAATCCTAATGGAACAATTGTAAAAATGTTAAATTATTTTGATGAATTTGTTCAGATGAATACAACTTTTAAAATTGGTATCTTTCTTTTTAAATTAGGTCTTATGCCAAATTTAAAGGGTATTTATCTTGATGATGCTTTTTTTGATGATGATATGATTTTATATTTTTCTTCTATTATTAAAGAAGCTGGTTTAAAAATTGTTAATAAATCTGAGCTTAACAAATATAAATGTATTGTTGCTGGAAAAGGAATATTATGTATGTGAACCAAAAAAGAAATATTAATTGTTTTAATATTTCTTTTTTATTTTATTCATTTATCATATTTAAGATTTCATCTTTCTCTACAAAGCCTACAGACCTTTTAATTATTTGTCCATTTTTCATAATTATTAGTGTTGGAATTGACATTACTTGATATTTCATGGCTAAATCTTCTGATTCATCTACATTTATTTTTACAACTTTTACTTTTTCGTTTTCTTTTGCTATTTCTTCTATAATTGGTGCTAACATTTTACATGGTCCACACCAATCTGCATAAAAGTCTATTAATACTTCTTTTTCATTTTGTAAAACTTCTTTTTCAAAATCTTGACTTGTTATTTTTAAATCTTTCATTTTTGTTTCCTCCATTTTTATTTTTATATTATATATTTTATCATTTTATATAAAAATTATAAGTATTTTAAAAAAGACATTTGTATTTGTCAAATGTCTTTTTATGTATTATTCATTTATATTATTCATAGAATTCATAACTTCTTTATATCCTGGTAATACAGCATTAACTAATTCGTCTTCATTGTAATCTAGTTTCCATTCTTTTTGTTTTTCCATATTAATAGTTAAATCACTTGTTATAGTACCAACACTATCTGAGTTATATTGTTCTTCAAAGTATTGTTTTAATTGATTATTCATTTCTTCTTCTGTCATTCCTCCAAATGCTTGTGAAAATGCTAATGAGAATGCTTTAGCCATGTAATTACTAAATACTGTTTTTAAGTCTTTATTGCTTACTTTTAATTTTACTGTGCATTTATTTATTTTTACATCTGTAGAAACAACTTCATAATTTAAGTTTTTTAACATTGCTTTTACCATATCTTTGTCTTCTGTTCCTTCAGTGTCTGTAGCTTCTTTTTCTTCTTCTGTTAGTTTTTCAGAGTTTATGTATTTTTTCATTTGCTCTTCGTCGCCTGTTTTTACTGCTGCGAACATTCCATCAATTGCTTCTAATGCACTTTTTCTTGTTAAATTTAATGCTAAAAAGTATCCTCCAACTATTAGTATTGCTATTAGTATTATTATTAATGCTGTTTTTAAGATTTTTTTCATATGGTATTCCCCCTTTTTTTATTCTACTATATCATATTTTTTCTTTTTTTTACACATTTATATAAAATTTTTATAAAAAAATAAAAGTAAGTATATAATACTTACTTTTACAAAATTTTGGTTGCGGGGGATAGACTCGAACTATCGACCTTTGGGTTATGAGCCCAACGAGCTGCCAACTGCTCCACCCCGCGATGTATTGACTTTTTTTATTATAACTCTTATATACTATTTTTGTCAATAGGTTTCTAAAATTTAACAAAAAATGTATATTAAAAATTAATTTTTCTTATATATTATATGCTAAATTCTTAAAAGTATAACTATTTAAAATTTTATTTTTTCTTGAAGTTTTATATTAATACTTCTTTTTTTGTAAAATAGTAAAAAAGAATTAACCTTATTTAAAAATAGATTAATTCTTTTTAATTTTATTTATTTAATTCTTTATATCTTTTAATTTTCATAGTTGATGTTTTTTCAAATTCGCCTTCTTTTATTTCAAGTGCTTTTACTGCTTTATATGTTGTTAATTTTTTATTTTCTTCTTTTATCTTTTTCCAAATTATATCATATATTTCCTCTTTGCTTAAATTATCTCCATATAATTCTTTTATTTTATCATAATCTGGAATAACTCTTGCTGTAATAATCAATTCTTTTTCTTCTCTTCTACTATTAGCTTCTGGTTTTTTGCCATAAACCATAGATTCTTTTATTTCATCAACTTTGTCTAATAGCATTTCTATTTCTTCTGGATATATATTTTTTCCATTTTGTGTTACTATTACATTTTTGCTTCTTCCTGTTATAAATATAAATCCATCTTTATCAATATATCCAATATCACCTGAACGGAAGTATCCTTCGCTATCTATTGCTCTTTTTGTTTCTTCTTCATCTTCATAGTATCCCATCATTAATGTTGGTGATTTTATTAAAATATCCCCTTCTCCATTTTCGTTTGGATTTTCTATTTTTATATCTGCTTGGACTATTGCTTTTCCTGCTGAACCTACACTTGTTTTATATTCTGGTGTAAGTGCTGCTATTGGTGCTGTTTCTGTTAGTCCATATCCCTGTAAGAATGTAATTCCTATTCCTTCTAACCATTCTCCTACTTTTTTGTCTATTGGAGCTGCTGCTGATACTATAATTCTTAGTCTTCCTCCTAAATTGTCATATATTTCTTTAAATACTTTTCTTTTTATATCTATTCCTGTTGTTTTTAATGCATTTGTTATTCCAATCATTGAATTTACAATTTTGTCTTTTTTACTTTTTACTATTTTTTCGTTTATTTTTTTGTGTAAACTCTCTACTAATAAAGGAACTGTTAATATTGCTGTTGGATGTGCTTCTTGTAAATTTGGAACAATATATCTTAAACCTTCACATATAGCAATACCTGCACCTGTTGCCATTGGAAGTAAAAATCCTATTGTTGATTCATAACAATGGTGTAATGGTAATACTGAAAATAGCATATCATTAGGGTATAATTTTACATATGCTGATACAGCATTTATATTTTCTGCTAAATTTCTATTATTTAACATTACTCCTTTTGCATTTGATGTTGTTCCTGATGTAAAAAATAATATTTTAAATTCTTCTGGATCTATTTCTGTTTTTTCAAAACTGTCATCTCCTGTTTTTAAAATATTTTTTCCTAAATTGATTAATGCATTTAATCCAACATCTTTTTCTTCTAGTGGTTTATCAGATTTCATTTCAATAAAATATTCTACTTCTGGAATGTTTTCTTTTACTTTTTTAATGTCTTCTTCTTTTTTAGGTGAATATATAATTGCACTTGCTCTTGATCTTCTTACTATATTTTCTAATTCATTTTCAGGTAATTCTCTATCTGTAGGCACTGCTATACCAACTCCGCAAAGCATTGCCATATAAGATACATACCATCCATATTGTGTTTCTCCTACAATTATTACTCTTTTATCTTTTAGTTTTAATATATTTGTTAATGCTGTTCCTAATGCAAGTACATCTTCTTTAAATTCTTTATATGTTGTAATTTTATATGGTGTTTTATGATCTGGCTTTTCTAATATACAGTCTTCATCTGGATATTTTTCAGCAGTTTTTAAGAAAAACTCTTTTACTGTTTTATAATGTGTCATATCTTCATATGGTGTTGTTCTTTTTTGTTTTGAGTTTTTTCTTTGTATTTTTTCATAATCAATATTTTGTAATTCGTTTACTACATCCATTTTCATATCTTTAAATTTAATCTTTGGCATTTTAAAATCAATTATACTCATTTTTATTCCCTCTTTTATTAAATTTATTTTTACCTTTTATATTATATATAAATTTTTTAATTTTTTCAAGCTTTATTATCTTTTGTTACTACATGGTCAACTTTTATTTAATTAAATACTTTGACTTTTTTCCATTATATAAAAAAAGTCCCAAGATTAATTTCTTGGGACTTCTATATTATCTTTTATTTTACTTCTTTTGAAGTTTTTTTATATAGTACATAACTAAATATACCTACTATTGCAACAACTACTATTGCTATTATTCCATATTGTTCTAATCCAGCTTTTGGTAACTTTGTTTTTGAAGTTACTGTATTGTCTTTTTTTATTGTATTTGTTTTTGTATTTGTTGTATTTGTTGTATTTGTTGGTGTTACTGTATTTGTTGAAGAACTTTCTGCATTGATTGTTACAGATGCATTATTTACTGTAATATCTCCAGTTCCTCCATCAGCAACTCTACCACCTGATACAACTATATCTTTTAATGTTATTGTTGTTGATTTTACACTAATTGAACTTTTAACTTTTAAAGTTATTGTTAATACTGTTTCACCAGCTTTTACTTTTGTGTTTTTTAATAAGCTTATCATATTTGTTGAAGCTGCATATGTTGGTGTCCATTCATTGCTAGATGCAAAATTTGATGATGCTAATGTTTCAAAAACATTTTTATCATAATTTAATTCTCCAGTAATAGTGTCAATTCCATTTCCAGCATCAACTGTTCCTAAATTAACTGTTACTGTTACTGTGTCACCAGCTTTTAATTTTGAATTACTTGTTAATGTCATTCCAACTGAATATGCATTTACAATTGTAGATATTGTTAAAATTAATGTCATTATAAATACTACTGTAACTAGCTTAACATTTATTTTTTTACTCATTTTTTTCTCCTTTCTTTTTATTTTTTATATGTTTTAACATTAAAAACTTAATTTAATTTTGTTTTGTCATATGTTAGTTTGATATTTTTTAAAATGCAATTATTTACTGTAGATAAGTCTGTTGCTGTTAATTTAAGATTATCATCTAAATCTGCAGCTTTAAATTCTGCATTTTTTATTTCAATTAATTTTAATACGACTTGATTTAATGCTGATAAATCAGTTGCAGTTACTTTTCCATTGCCATCTAAATCTCCCATTACAACTGCTGTTAGTGTAATTTCTTGGTCTCCTCTTGTATCTTTAATAGTCATATTAGTTCCAACTAAATCATCTTCTCCTAATGTTTCACCATTTGAATTAATAACTGTAATTGTTCCATTTGTATCACAATTTGCTATTAATTCTTTAACTGTTGTTTCTGGTTCAATCTTATCTAAATATATATCATTTTCTTCATATATGTCAATATTATTTTCACCAATTTTATATTTTTCTGATTTTAAGTATAGAGTATCATTTTCCCAGTGTGCATATAATACTATGTTTTCCATTTTTGTAGTATCTATACTTGTAATCTTTTGTGCATTTTCATCATTTGATGTATACCATCCTTTGAATATGTAATTATCTTTGTTTTCTAAGTCTGTTAATGGTATATTACTGTCTTCTACTGTATATGTTGTTGGGTTTGAAGAATTATCTGATTCTTTTAAATTATAGTATGTAATTGTATATACTATAGGTTTTACATCATATTTTGCTTTTAATGTAATATTTTCTGTTACATTTTCTAATTTTTCCTCATTTTCCCATCCAATAAATTCTGCTTTATATCCATTTTGTAGATTTGCTTTTACAGGTGTTTCACCAGTATATTCTATTTTTGAACCATATATAGCTTCTTGTTCTTTTAATATTGTTCCGTCATCATTTATAAATATTACTGTATATTTATTTACTTCCCATTGTGCTGTTAGTGTTATATCTTTTGTTGTTTTTACTGTTGTTGTATTTTCTATTTTATTATTATTTTCGTCATACCATCCTTTAAATGTGTTACCTTCTTTTGTTGCATTTGGTAATTGTCCATATGGCATTCCATTTTGAACTTGTGCTGATGTTACATCTGAAGTTCCACCATTTGCATCAAATGTTACATTATATATTTTTCCTATCCATTTTGCTGTTAATTCTATATTATCTGTTATATCAACTATTGTTGTATTTTCTATTTTTGATTCTCCATCATACCATCCATCAAAATCATATCCTGATTTTACTGGTGTTGGTAAATCTCCATATTCTTCTCCATATGTTACTTCTTTTGTTTCTGGATCTACTGTTGCATCTTCTCCTGGATTGAATGTTACTGTATATTTATTTGCTTTCCATTGTGCATATAATGTTACTTCTGAAGTTGGTAAGTATGGTGTTTCTACTTTTGTTCCATCTGTTGCTTCTGTATACCATCCATCAAATGTATATCCTTCTCTTGTTGGTGTTGGTAATTCAACATTATTATCTGTATATTGTGCTGTTATTGTTGCATTTCCAGCTCCATATGTATATGTTGTTCCTGATATTGAACCTTCTCCTGTTAATTCCCATTTGTCAAATGTTTTTGTTTGTATTATTTCTTGTGTTTGTGATGTTCCATCATTATTATCTAATGTTACTTTATATCCTTTTGGTGCTACTGGATTTTCTATTTCTGTAGTAACATTATATGCTCCTTCTACTGTTTGTGATGTTGTATTATTTTGCCATGTTCCTCCATTTGGATTTACTGTTAATTCATATTTTATTTCATCCCAATGTGCATATAATGTTATTGCTTCTGTTGGTAAATAATCTGCTTCTGCTTCTCCTACTTTTGTTCCATCTATTGCTTCTGTATACCATCCTAAGAATGTTGCTCCTATTTTTGTTGGTGTTGGTAATGTTATATTTTGTCCTGCATATTGTGCTGTTAATGTTTCATCTGTTAATCCAAATGTATATTCTTCATTTGTAAATTCTGTTCCATCTAATTTTGTCCATTTTTCAAATGCTGTTGTTTGTGTTATTGTTGAATTTTCTAATTCTCCACCTCTTACATCAAATGTTACTACATATCCATCTGGTGTTGCTGTTGGTTCTGTTATTGTTTTTGTTGTTGAATATCCTTGTGTAAAATCTTGTGATTCTGTGCTTCCTTCCCATTCTCCTCCATTTGGATTTACTGTTAATGTTGTTTGTATTGCTTCCCAGTGTGCATATAGTGTTGCATCTGATGTAATTTCAACTATTGTTGAACTTTCTATTTTAGTTCCATCTGTTTCTTCTGTGTACCAATCTTTAAATATATATCCTTCTTTTGTTGGTGTTGGTAATTCTCCATATTCTTGTCTATATGTTACTTCTTTTGTTTCTGGATCTACTGTTGCACCTTCTCCTGGATTGAATGTTACTGTAAATGTTGCTTCTGTCCATTTTGCTGTTAATTCTATATTATCTGTTATATCAACTATTGTTGTATTTTCTATTTTTGATTCTCCATTATACCATGCATCAAAGTCATATCCTGGTCTTGTTGGTGTTGGTAATTCTCCATATTCTTCTCCATATGTTACTTCTTTTGTTTCTGGATCTACTGTTGCATCTTCTCCTGGATTGAATGTTACTGTATATTTATTTGCTTTCCATTGTGCATATAATGTTACTTCTGAAGTTGGTAAGTATGGTGTTTCTACTTTTGTTCCATCTGTTGCTTCTGTATACCATCCATCAAATGTATATCCTTCTCTTGTTGGTGTTGGTAATTCAACATTATTATCTGTATATTGTGCTGTTATTGTTGCATTTCCAGCTCCATATGTATATGTTGTTCCTGATATTGAACCTTCTCCTGTTAGCTCCCATTTGTCAAATGTTTTTGTTTGTATTATTTCTTGTGTTTGTGATATTCCATCATTATTATCTAATGTTACTTTATATCCTTTTGGTGCTACTGGATTTTCTATTTCTGTAGTAATATTATATGCTCCTTCTACTGTTTGAGATGTTGTGTTGTTTTGCCATGTTCCTCCATTTGGATCTACTGTTAATTCATATTTTATTTCATCCCAGTGTGCATATAATGTTATTGCTTCTGTTGGTAAATAATCTGCTTCTGCTTCTCCTACTTTTGTTCCATCTATTGCTTCTGTATACCATCCTAAGAATGTTGCTCCTATTTTTGTTGGTGTTGGTAATGTTATATTTTGTCCTGCATATTGTGCTGTTAATGTTTCATCTGTTAATCCAAATGTATATTCTTCATTTGTAAATTCTGTTCCATCTAATTTTGTCCATTTTTCAAATGCTGTTGTTTGTGTTATTGTTGAATTTTCTAATTCTCCACCTCTTACATCAAATGTTACTACATATCCATCTGGTGTTGCTGTTGGTTCTGTTATTGTTTTTGTTGTTGAATATCCTTGTGTAAAATCTTGTGATTCTGTGCTTCCTTCCCATTCTCCTCCATTTGGATTTACTGTTAATGTTGTTTGTATTGCTTCCCAGTGTGCATATAGTGTTGCATCTGATGTAATTTCAACTATTGTTGAACTTTCTATTTTAGTTCCATCTGTTTCTTCTGTGTACCAATCTTTAAATATATATCCTTCTTTTGTTGGTGTTGGTAATTCTCCATATTCTTCTCCATATGTTACTTCTTTTGTTGTTTTATCTACTGTTGCATCTTCTCCTGGATTAAATGTTATTGTATATTTTGATCCTACCCATTTTGCTGTTAACTCAGTATTATCTGTGATATCAACTTTTGCTGTTTCTTCTATTTTTGTTGCTCCATTATACCAACCATCAAAGTCATATCCTTCTTTTGTTGGTGTTGGTAAATCTCCATATTCTTCTCCATATGTTACTTCTTTTGTTGTTTTATCTACTGTTGCATTTTCTCCTGGATTAAATGTTATTGTATATGTTTTTGCTGTCCAATGTGCATATAGTGTTATTTCTGAAGCTGGCATATATGGTGTTTCTACTTTTGTTCCATTTGTTGGATCTGTATACCAACCATCAAATGTATAACCCTCTCTTGTTTGTGTTGGTAATTCAACATTATCATCTGTATATTGTGCTGTTATTGTTGCATTTCCAGCTCCATATGTATATGTTGTTCCTGATATTGAACCTTCTCCTGTTAATTCCCATTTGTCAAATGTTTTTGTTTGTATTATTTCTTGTGTTTGTGATGTTCCATCATTATTATCTAATGTTACTTTATATCCTTTTGGTGCTACTGGATTTTCTATTTCTGTAGTAACATTATATGCTCCTTCTACTGTTTGTGATGTTGTATTATTTTGCCATGTTCCTCCATTTGGATTTACTGTTAATTCATATTTTATTTCATCCCAATGTGCATATAATGTTATTGCTTCTGTTGGTAAATAATCTGCTTCTGCTTCTCCTACTTTTGTTCCATCTATTGCTTCTGTATACCATCCTAAGAATGTTGCTCCTATTTTTGTTGGTGTTGGTAATGTTATATTTTGTCCTGTATATTGTGCTGTTAATGTTTCATCTGTTAATCCAAATGTATATTCTCCATTTGTAAATTCTGTTCCATCTGATTTTGTCCATTTTTCAAATGCTGTTGTTTGTGTTATTGTTGAATTTTCTAATTCCCCACCTCTTACATCAAATGTTACTACATATCCATCTGGTGTTGTTGTTGGTGCTGTTATTGTTTTTGTTGTTGAATATTCTTGTGTAAAATCTTGTGATTCTGTGCTTCCTTCCCATTCTCCTCCGTTTGGATTTACTGTTAATGTTGTTTGAATTGCCTTCCATTTTGCTGTAAATTCTGAATTTTCTGTTATATCTACAACTTTTGTTTCTTCTATTTTATTATCATTTTTATCATACCATGCGTCAAAAGTATATCCTTCTTTTGTTGGTGTTGGTAAATCTCCATATTCTTCTCCATATGTTACTTCTTTTGTTGGTTGATCTACTGTTGCACCTTCTCCTGGATTAAATGTTATTGTATATTTTGATCCTACCCATTTTGCTGTTAACTCAGTATTATCTGTGATATCAACTTTTGCTGTTTCTTCTATTTTTGTTGCTCCATTATACCAACCATCAAAGTCATATCCTTCTTTTGTTGGTGTTGGTAAATCTCCATATTCTTCTCCATATGTTACTTCTTTTGTTGTTTTATCTACTGTTGCATCTTCTCCTGGATTGAATGTTATTGTATATGTTTTTGCTGTCCAATGTGCATATAATGTTATTTCTGAAGCTGGCATATATGGTGTTTCTACTTTTGTTCCATTTGTTGGATCTGTATACCATCCATCAAATGTATATCCTACTCTTGTTGGTGTTGGTAATTCAACATCATTATCTGTGTATTGTGCTGTTATTGTTGCAGCCCCTGTTCCATATGTATATGTTGTTCCTGATATTGAACCTTCTCCTGTTAATTGCCATTTATCAAATGTTTTTGTTTGTATTATTTCTTGTGTTTGTGATATTCCATCATTATTATCTAATGTTACTTTATATCCTTTTGGTGCTACTGGATTTGAAATTTCTTTAGTACTTTGGTATATTCCATCTTCTGTTTGAGTTTCTTCACTACCATTCCAAGATCCTCCATTTGGATCTATTGTTAATGTGTAATCTATGAAATCCCATTGTGCTACTAAAGTTATATTATCATTTGGTGTATATTCTGTTTCTGCTTCTCCTATTTTGTCTCCACCTTCAGCTTGTGTATACCATCCTTTAAATGTTGCACCTTTTCTTGTTGCTGTTGGTAATGTTATGCTGTTTGCTTTATATTGTGCTGTTAATGTTTCATTATTTGTTCCAAATATATATTCTGTTCCTGTAAAATCTGTTTGGTCTGATTTTAACCATTTTTCAAATGTTACTGTTTGAATATCAGTTAATTTAGATGTTTCTCCTCCATTAGAATTATATCTAATTGTATATCCACTTGGTGCTTTTGTTGGGGGATTTATTGACAATTTTTCACCATATCCTTTTGTAAATGTTTGAGTAACATCTTTACCTTCCCATGTTCCTCCATTAGGATTTACTGATAATGTTGTTGTTATTATTTTCCATTGTGCATATAAATTTAAATTTTCATCTGTTGAATAAACTGATCCTGCTGTATATGGAGTTCCATTTCCATCAGCTTCTGTATTCCATCCTTCAAATGTATATCCTTCTCTACTTGGTGCATCAGCTATTAGACAATCTGTTCCACCAATTTTTATAGTACTACTTGTTGGCATATTAGATACAGAATCTGTTGTATTTGGATTATATGTAATTGTATATTTTGTTTGCACTTCAGGAGTTGGTACTTCTACAGAAACCTCATCAATTATAACGTCATCTCCATTATCATCAACTAAATCAACAGGTTTAAGATTTATTGTTGTACTATCAGTATTTGCTTTAGCTACAAGTTTTATTGTTCCTATAAAACCATCATCTGGAATCTCGTATACATCTCCTGCTGCATTTGAAATAGATACTTTATTTCCAGCTGCTGCATCAAAAGTTTTTTGCCAAATTCCATAATCTCCATCTGGGTCTGTAAGTTTTGAATTTACATATATACTTTTTTGGCTTGTAATAGCTTCAAATACATTTGTATCATAATTCAAATATCCATCAAAATATGATATTCCTCCACCTGTTATATAAATATTAATGTTTACTTCATCACCTGCTTTTATTTCAGTAGCAGTTGATGTTAACTTAACTTCTAAACTTCCGCTATTATCTGCTAAACTTGCTAATGGTACTATAAATTGTACTAACATTGAGCAAATTAGTATAATGCATAATGTTTTTAATTTAATGTTACTACTTTGGATTTTCATTTTAATATCCCCCTTAAATACGTTTTATTAGTTATGTTTAATGTAGCATTTATATTTTTTTTATGCAACAGCCTTTTTTTTAGTTTACAATCAATTCTCTCTTATCCTCTTGCGGAAGTACAATTTTGTGATTTTTATGCTTTAAATATTTTATTTCTGTTACATTTTTGTTACACAGTTTACTTTTGCCTTTTTATTCCACTTTTATTATAATTTTCATTTTATTTTTTATGTTTACTTTTATAAAAATATTGATAATAACAGCTGTTTTTATACTTTTATTAATTTTTCTATTTTAGAAAACTTGCTTTCTCCAATTCCAGAAACATTTTTAATATCTTCTATTTTTTTAAATTTTCCCTTCTCTTTTCTATAATTTATTATTTTTAACGCTGTTGAAGGACCTATTCCCGGTAAATTTTCTAATTCCGTTTGTGTTGCTGTATTTATATTTATAATTTTATTCTCAAAATTTTTCGTATTATTTTCATTTGTTGTCACTTCCTTATTTATATATCCTTCTGTTTTATCCTCTAGTATATTTTCATTTTGCTGTGGTATGTATATCTTCATTCCATCTTCTAGCATATATGCTAAATTTATCTCTTTTATATTTGCATTTTCTTTTAATCCCCCAGCTTCTTTAATTGCATCTTCAATTCTGCTATCTTTATTTATTTTATAAACACCTTCATTAACTACAGCACCTGTTATATATATAGTTATGTTACTTTCTATATCAGTATCTAATGTTATATTTTCTACTTTATCTTCATATTCTATTATTTCATTACTATTTAGTTCTATATTTTGTTTATTTATACATATAAATATTGATATTATTATGATAAAAATTATAATGATAATTTTTACTTTTTTATTTATTATTTTCATAATTTTCCTCCTTTTCTTTTTATTTTAAAAAAACATTGAAATTTATTTAAAAATAATATATATTATTCTATATAAATTATATGGAGATTTAAAATGAGAGTTAAAAAGTTTTTTATAATATTAATTATACTATTTTCAATAATGTATTCTTCTTGTTGTTATGCAACAGAAGATTTAGATATTTCTGCTGGTGCAGCTATTTTAATTGATAGCTCAACAGAAAAAATTTTATATTCAAAAAATGAAAATGAAAGAATGTATCCAGCAAGTACAACAAAAATTATGACTGCTATTTTAACAATAGAAAATTGTAACTTGGATGATACTGTTACAGTACCATATGAAGCTATTGCTTCTATTCCATCTGGATATGCTATAGCAGCTTTACAATCTGGTGAGCAACTTACAGTCTATCAATTATTACAAGTTATGCTAGTTTACTCTGCAAATGATGCTGCAAATGTTTTAGCCTATCATGTTTCAGGATCTATTGATAACTTTGCAAACTTAATGAACAATAAAGTTGAAGAACTAGGTCTTAAAAATACACATTTTAAGAATCCTAGCGGAAAGCATGATAAAGACCATTATACAACAGCTTATGATTTAGCAATGATAATGAAATACTGTATGAAAAATTCTACTTTTAGAACATTAGCTGGTCTAAAATCTTGTATAATTCCTTCTACAAATAAATATAATGAAAGAATTTTAACATCAACAAGCTATGATTTATTTACTGTTGATAATAGAGATGTTTCTAGTAATTATTACTATAAATATGCTATTGCTGCTAAAACTGGTTATACTACAGAAGCTAAAAATTGTTTAGTATCTGTTGCAAATAAAGATGGTTTGGAATTAATTTCAGTAGTTCTATCTGTTGGTATATATCCATACAATCTTAGCGGAAAATTTATAGAAACAAAAAAATTATTTAATTATGGTTATGAAAATTATACGACTAAAAAAATAAGGGATAAAAATGCCATTGCGACACAAGTTGAAATTAGTAATGCTACAAAAGAAACTAAAAATTTAGACTTACTAGTTTCTGATGATATTACAGCTTTAATTAATCAATCTGATTTAGATACAGAGTTTTCTCCTGAAATTACAGTTAATGAAAATTTACTTGCTCCTATTGCACAGGGACAAAAAGTTGGTAAAATTTCTTATCAAATTGATGGCATAACTTATACTTCAGATTTAATAGCTTCTCATAATGTAGAAAAATCTAGTTTTTTAATATTACTTATTCATATTTTATTGATTTGTTTGATTTTATATGTTTTATTTAAATTTTTATTTAATGATAAAAATAAACGAAAAAAATATAAAAGAAAGAAAAAAAGTAAATACTTATTTAAATATTAAAATTTAGGGCAGATATATATCTGCCCATTTTTAATTATTCTTCAAAATCTTTACCAATTACTATTGTTACATCTACTAAACTTGTACTTGACTTGCTAGTAGATATACTTCCTACTCCAATAGTTTGTTTTAATTGTTTTAATTGTTCATCTGTTGCATCTTTTTTATTTGTTATAATTGTTTTTGAAATTGTAGAAGTTGGTCCTTTTTTTGTAACATTAAATCCTGCGTTTTTTAATATTTCTTCTGCCTTTTCCAATTTTGTTTTATCTCCGCTTCCATTTAATAATTCAATCTTAATTTCTTTATTTGTTGTATTGTTTGTACTTGTTGTATTATCCACTACATTATTTGTATTATTTTGCTCTTCGTCTGTATTTTCTTCTACATAAAACATTGATTTTATTAACTCATCAGATTCTTTTTTATTTACTACAAAAATACTTATATTATTAGTATCTTTCATATCTGGTGTTGTTCCTGGAAGAACTGCAGTTTTTAAGTCATCAGTATTAAATTCTACTGCATAAGGAATATAATCTTTTAAAAATCCTACTTCTAAATTTGTGTCTATATTTTTATTTGCTATTTCTAATAATTCTCCTATTTTAAATATATTTCCAGGCTTTAAAGTTTGTTTTAGTGTTGCTGCAATAAAATCTCTTTGTGTTCTCATTCTACCAAAATCATCATTTCCATATTCTGAAGAATATGTTGTCATTATTCCATTTTTTGAATTACTATGTCTCCATCTTAAAAGTTGTTCAGCTTTATTTCCATCTAATTTTTGTACTCCAGATTTTAAATCTATGTGTAAATCTTGTGTTGGATCGTCATATTTCATATCTATAGGAACATCAAATTCCACTCCACCAATTGCATCAACTAATTCTATTAATGCTTCTGTTTTTATTACTGCATAATATTTTATATCTAATCCTGTTAATTCATTTACCGCTTCTAATGTTTTTTCTGGTGTTTTATTTATATTATATAATGCATTTATCTTTAATCCTGCTGTTGCTTTAGCTGTATTTTTTCCTGTATATGTATCTCTTGGTATTGAAAGTAAATTTGCTTTTTGTGTATTTGGATCATATGATGCAACCATTATTGTATCTGTTAACTGTGAATCCAAATCTGTACTTATACCTAATATCAATACTTTTATTTCTTTTAAATTTTTCTTTGTATTTTCATCATGTCCTACCATAGTTGCTAACATTCCACTTAGGCCTCCGCCATTTTTATATGTTCTGTATGCGAATACTCCTCCACCTATTAAAATAAGTATTAGAAGTACTATTAATACTATCTTTTTTCCTTTTTTCATTTTTTTATTTTCTTTAGTTTTCCTTCTATTTTTTGCGTAATTTTTTTTATCTTTATGTTCTTCTTTCAAAATAATCACTCCCAAAATTTTATGGTATTAGTATAACAAAAAAATAAAAAAAACGCAATGAATTTGCGCTTTTTTATTTAAAATTTCACAATATTTTCATATATTATTTTGGTTAAATATGTATTACTTATTTCTTTACCAAAATTATTATTTGGATTTACTTTATTAAATACTCCAGCTAATAATATTAGTATGCATATTATTAATATTCCTCTTATTAATCCATACAAAATTCCACCAACTTCATTAAATTGCTTTAATATTGGTAAATTTGCAACTGCATCTGCTAAAGAAATAATTATTGATAAAATTATTTTTACAACAATAAATAAAATTATTGCTGACATTATATTTATAATATTTATTGATATATTTTTTGCTTGTTCTGGTAATATTTCTTCTTTAACTTGATTTGTAGCATTATCTGCTGCCCCTTGTATATATTTATTATCAGAAACTTTTGAATTTTCATCAATGGCATCTTCTGTTTTATTTACTATAATATTTTCTAGTTTTTCATCCAATGCTGTATTTTTAATTATCATATTTGATACAGGCCTAAATAATATTAATGTTATAATTATAGCTAATATTCCTGCAAATAATTTTGCTCCTAATTTAACTAATCCCTTCTTGTATCCTAAAAATGTTGATATTAAAATGATAATTATTAGTATTATATCTATTAAAATTCCCATTTTTATTTTCCCCTTTTATAAATTAATTATTTCGATTCTATCTCTATATATAATGCCTGCTATTGAATTTGATAAAACAATTTTTGTAATTTCTTGTTCTGCTAGATATCTCTTTACTAACCATCCATTTGTATTTATAAATTCAACTTCTGCTCCTAAATTTAATGCAATTATATTGTTAGTTGTGCATATTTCTTTTGTTACTGATTCTGTAGTATATACAGATGTATTTTTGTTTTCTGTATTTATTATATTTAAAATAGAGTCTGCTGTAAATAGTCCTGAATTTTTTTCTTCAATAGTAACAACTGTGTCTGCTAATTTTATTGATGTAAATGATATTTTTTTGTTTTCGTTTTCTGTTAAAGTTTCTACACTATCATCTGGCTTTATAACAGTTATTTTATTTGTATACATACATACTAATTTATCTTTTTCCTGATATTGAATGTCTGTTATTAAATCATTATTTTCTCCGTTATATATCTTTTTAATAGAATTATCTGGATTATTTTTTGCTTCATCTATTGATATTATTTTTATATTTGATTTTATTACAGTTCCTGATGTGTCTAATTCTGCTAAAGCCAAATACTTATTATCATTTGATATTGTTATTGCTCCTACTCTTGTTGATGATAAATAAGTGTTAAATAATTTATTTCCTTCATTATCATACATTGCTACAACAGTTTTATAACTTGTATCAACTATTGTTACTGCAACATATCCATTTTTATTTACACATACTTGTGATATATTTCCTTCTATTTTTTTCTCCCAGACAATATTTTTATCTGTTATTAAGTAAATTTTTTGTCCTTTTTCTTCTGCAATAACTAAATGTCTATTATTTGAATTAAATATTGGTTTTGTAATTTCTAGAGTTAAACTTTGCTCTTTTTTTCCAGAATTATTATAAATATTAAATGTATTTTTACTTAATACTCCTATATATTTATTAAATGCATATATATCTGGATTTTCTCCTTCGTTTAGTTCTATTACTTGTAAATTATCTTGATTTATCTCTTTCCTAAATATATTTTTATCTATCCAATTTCTTGCAGTTTTATTATTAGCATATATGATACTTGTTATAATTAAAAAAATTAATATTATAATAATGCTTATTGCAATTATTAATTTTTTTTTATTTATTTTCTTTTCTTTTGGTTCCGTCCAAAAATTTTTCATATTTTTTCTCCCTATCTTTTGTTATTTATGTTATACCAGTTTTTATCCTTTTTTGCAATATTTTTTGTTAATATTTGCAAAATTTGAATTAGTCCTAATATTCCTAAAATCGGATATAATAAATTTACTAATTTTGAAAATCCTATTTTTGAAAAAATAATGGATGTTACACACATTGTTATTAAAATTTTTGAATAACTTTTTTTATCTCTTGTAGTATTTTTTAAAAAGCTTATTCCTACTGATATTGCCGTTGTAAATATTGATATTATAATAATAATTCCATAAATTTTTTTCATATAAATAGAAATTTTCTGTATAGCATAAATAGACGGCATTTCAAGTTGTCTAATATCTACATCTATATTTGTTAAAAACAAAAATACAATAATAAGTAATGCTATCATTAATAATGTTGTTATAATTGATATATATTTTATATTTTCTTTTTTTGTAATATATTTTTTTACAGGTATTAATACCGGTATTAATAATATGCTATTGTAACTTGCATATAAAATACTATCAATAATCCATTTATTTTTATCAGTTCTTGGAAGATAATCTTTTATATTATCTAAATTTATATTTTTTATATTTAATATTCCGTATAACTGTTATTACAATTAATAATATTGGTATTAATATTTCATTTGATTTTACAAATCCTTTTACATTTGATTTTAAAATAATAAAACATAATAAACTTAAAATAGCACTTCCTAGTGTAATATCTATTTTATATTCTTGTTGTAAATATGCCCCAAATCCGGCTATCATTATATAAAATGTTACTAAAATAAATATATTTATAATAGAATTTATTAATAATTTTATTTTTTTATTTTTTATTAGATAATCTAAAAATTCATTATATGTATTTATATTATTATTATTTATAATTTTTAATGTTTTACTTATAACAACTCCTATTATAAAACTAGATAATACAATACCAATTATTCCTTTTATTCCATGTGAAAAGAAAAATAAATACACCTCTTGTCCAGAAGCAAATCCCGCTCCTACTATTGCTCCTGTTATTACAAATACTATTTTTAAAATATTTTTCATAAAAAAACCTCATAATAGTTTATGAGGTTTTTTTTACATTATTCTTATAAATTTATTTATTTTTTCTTCTTCTTACTTGCCAAATTACAATTCCTATTATTATTATTGCTATTGGAACTAATGTTATAATTGCTAATATAACTCTATTTTCTTGTTCTGTTGCTGTATATGTTACACTTCCTGTGCTTTTTCTTACTGTTATATCTTCTTCTCTATTAGATAAATAAGCTATTGAATTTAATACTAAATCCTTGTTGTGTCTATATTGTATAACTGGTGTTTGTGATGATTGAGTCAATTGTGCATCTGATGCAAAATAATTTTCTCCATATATAATTAGTTTTGATTTTACTTCTTTTTCTCCAGTTTCTTCATTAGCAGATTTTATTATTTTATCAAATTGAGCACCTATTAAAAATTCTCCTTTTTCTTCTCCATCTTGTGCAGCATTAGTTGTTATATTAAAATTAGTTCTAAAATATGAATCTTCACTTGTTTTAATTAAATCTGTTTTTGTTACATTTAAACTACTTAATGTATCACTATCTACAACATTTATTTTTGTTGCATTTATAAAAATTACTCCTTGAGAATTATATATTTTATTTGTTACATCACTATATTGTATATCTGGCATAATTAAGTCTGGTGATTCTGAAACCATTTTATTTGTATTTGTTTCTCTTATAGCTCCTACTTCAAATGGATTTACACCATATGTTGCTAATATCTTATTTATATTTGGATAATCAACATTATATGCTTTAGCTGAATTTAACCATAATATATTTCCACCATTATTTATATAATCAATAATTGCATTTGTAGCAATTTCATCAAAATCTTTATTTGGTGTTGTTATTACTAATACTTTACAATCATCTGGAACTTTACCTTTTGATAATATATCTAAACTTTCTACTTCATTTACTTCATTTTGTAAGTACATATTTAAATATTGCATTCCACTAGTTAATGAAAATTGGCTATATCCACTTAAAAAGTATATTTTTGGTACTTCTGTAGTTGTTACAGATTTTATAGCAGCTGTTAGTTTTTCTTCTGCGACATTTACAGTTTCATTGCTTGATGTATATGTATATAAATCACTTGAAGATAAAACTTTATATTTACTTCTGTTTTCTACTATAATTCCGTTACTTCCACTTTCTATTCCATATTTTTCAACTAAATCAGGTCTATCTGTTGCGTTTACTGCTTCAACAGATATTTTATCATTTACTTTTGAATATTGTTTTGCTAAATCTAAAGTTGAATCATCATCTTCATATCCAACAAAATATATATTAACTTTATTTTCACCTATATTAATATTTTTAATTTGTTCTTTGCTTTCATCTGTTAATGTATATAATTTATCTTCTGTTAAATCAATTGGAGTTAAATTCCATTTTTGCATTAATACTGTAATTAATATAAATAGTGCTAATATTATAGCAACTAGTATAAATGTTTTTGTTCCATCTATTAGCCATTTCTTTTTTATTGTCTGTATAAATTTATTGGGTTTCTCTGTTTTTATCTTTTTCTCTTTTATTTTTTTGTCTTTTTTAGACACTTTCTTTTCTTTCACTCTTATCCCTCCTATTATTTTACACTTTTTCTTCTTTGCATTACTGTTATTGTTAATAATAAGCATGTTATTGTAAATGTTATAAATGTTACTGTATCACCTATATCTATTTGCCCTTGTGTATATTTATAGAACATATTAATGAAAGAATAACTTTCTAAACTTGAATTAAATTCTGGTAATACCCATGTAATTATAAAAAATCCTATTGATATAATTCCAGATATTATTTGATTTTCTGTTAGGCTTGATGTTAGCATACCAAAAGATATATATGACATAACAAATAGTAAAAAGCCTAGTAATGTTGCAAATGTTGTTGTTAATTTTGGTGTTCCATAATGACATAAAATTGCAAAATACATAAATGTAAATAATTCAGTCAATATAACTATTGCAAGTGCTGCAATAAACTTTCCTAATACTATTTTTGTTATACTAATTGGTGATGTTAATAATAATTGTTCTGTTCCTGTTTTTCTTTCTTCAGAAAATGATCTCATTGTTAATAATGGTATAATAAATGCTAATACCAATATTGTTGGTAATGAATAATATATATATTCAAAATTTACATTTCCATATCCTATTACACTAAAATAGAAGGAAATACTAAATGCTATTAAAAATACTCCTATGAAAATATATCCGATTGGTGTATAAAAATATGATTTAAACTCTTTTTTTATAATTGCCCACATTAGTTTTTACCTCCTTCTATTATTTTCATGAATGCATCTTCTAGTGTTGTATCTGCTTTTTTCATTTCAAAAATAGTTATATTTTCTTTTGCAAATTCTGTAAATATTATCTTTCTTAAATCAATATCTCCATTTGCTTCTAATACATATTGTTTTGTTCCATCTTCGTTTTCTTTTATTAATTTTATATCTTTTATTTCTGTTATTTTTTCTTTTATAGTATCCATTTTGTTTTCTAAGTCTTCTACTGTTACATATATTGTATTATTATTGGATACTTTGTTTTCTAGATTTTCTGGTGTATCTATTGCTACAATTTTTCCCTTATTTATAATTATTACTTTATTACATATTTGACTTACTTCTGATAAAATATGAGAACTTAAAATTACTGTATGTGTTTTTCCTAATTCTTTTATTAATTCTCTTATTTCTGTAATTTGTTTTGGATCTAAACCAACTGTTGGCTCGTCTAGTATTAATATTTTAGGTTCTCCAACTAATGCTCCTGCCATACTTACTCTTTGTTTATAACCTCTAGACAAATTACGAGTTAATTTATTTTCAACATTTTTTAATCCTGTTTGTTCTATAATTTTTTCTACTTTTTCTTTTCTCTCTTTTTTATTTACTTTTTTTAATTCAGCCATATATGTTACAAATTCTTTTACTGTTAAATCTGTATATAATGGTACTCCTTCTGGCATATACCCAATTTGTAATTTGGCTTTTTTTGGTCTTTTGGAAATATCATAATTGTTTATTAATATTTGCCCTTCTGTTGGTTCTATGTATCCTGTAATCATGTTCATAGTAGTACTTTTTCCAGCACCATTAGGTCCGTAGCAATCCTACTATTTCTCCTTCGTTTATTTTGAAGTCAATTTTATCTACGGCTGTAAATTTTCCGTATCTTTTTGTGACATTCTTTACTTCTATCACGAAAAACTCCTCCTCACATTTGTATTTTTTTTATAATACCATTTTATTTTTTTAAAGTAAAGCAATTCACAAAGAATTCACATTACGGAAATCTATTATTCAGCTTTTTTATTTTTTTTATATTTTATGATTGACATTTTACTTTTTTTGTGATATTATATTTGTTGTCCAATGAGATGGGTCAATAGCTCAGTTGGATAGAGCACGCGCCTTCTAAGCGCGGGGTCGGGGGTTCGAACCCCTCTTGGCCCACCAAAACTGTAAGATATTAATATCTTACAGTTTTTATTTTTATATTTTTAAAATATGGGTACACTATTAGTGGTACTCTTTTTTTATTTAAACTTCGTTTTCTCTTGTTTTTTATTATTTCTTATGTTTATTTTTTCTCATTACCAATTAGTTTAATTCTTAAAAAAGCACTGATATACTTATAAATAGGATTGTGCATACATGGAGGTATATTATGAAATCTATTTCTAAAATGGATATTGACAAAATTTTAGGTGAAGTATTTAAAGAATATCGCTTAAAAAACAAACTAACACAAGAAAAAATTGCAGAAAAATTAGGGATTTCTGTTAAATATATTTCAAGAATTGAAAATGGTAATGGTGGAGTAAAAGTAGAAACTCTTGTAAATTATATGAATATATTAGGAATATCTCCTAATATTATTTTTAACAAATTAATTGTTAATGAAGATTTACAACCAGAATTAGAACTATCTACAAAAGCAAGTACATTATCAAAAGATAAAATTAATTTTATTATTTCAATTATAGATTTAATAGAAAAACTTTAAAAAGTTGTCAAAAGGTAATATAACACCTTTTAACAACTTTTTTATTTTACTCTTTCCAAAAAGCTTTATATGTTTCATATGCTGAATAAATATCAAATTTACTTGTAACTTCATATGGTGCATGCATTGAAAGAACTGGAACTCCACAATCTATTACATCTACTCCTTTATTAGCTAAAATATATGCAATTGTTCCTCCGCCTCCAATATCAACTTTTCCAAGTTCTGCGATTTGATATCTAATATCATTTTTCTCTAATAAATTTCTAATCCATGCTACATATTCTGCATTAGCATCAGATGCTCCAGATTTTCCCCTAGCACCTGTATATTTATTTAGGCTAATACCTTTTCCTATATATCCTGCATTTGTTTTATCTGAAACACTAGCATAAATAGGATCAAACCCTGCATCTACATCTGAAGATAACATTTTTGAAAAACAGAATACTTTATCTAATAAATTTGGTCTATTTATTTCTAATTTATTTAATACCTCTGATATAAAGAAATCAAACATATGTGATTCCATACCTGTATTTCCCATACTTCCTATTTCTTCTTTATCTGATAAAATACAAACTGCTGTATTTTTCACATTATTTAATGTCATCATTGCTGCAAGTGATGTATATGCACAAATTTTATCATCTTGACCATATGCAGCAACCATACTAGAATCAAATCCTAAGCTTCTGGCCTTAAATGCTGGTATTATTTCTAATTCTGAACTTAATAAATCAGATTCTGTTATACCATATTTTTCATTTAATATTCTTAAGATATTTAATTTTACTTTTTCTTTTGCATTTTCATCTTTATATGGAATACTACCAATTAAAATATTTAAATCTTCTCCATCAATTCCATTTTTTAATTTTTTCTCCATTTGTTCTTGGGCCAAATGTGGTAATAAATCTGTAATTGTAAATATTGGATCATTTTCATCTTCTCCTATATTTACTGTAATCTTTTCTCCATTTGTTTTAACAATAACTCCGTGTATACTAAGAGGAATTGTAGTCCATTGATATTTTTTAATTCCACCATAATAATGAGTTTTAAAATATGCTAATTCTGAATCTTCATAAAGTGGATTTGGCTTTAAATCCAATCTTGGTGAATCTACATGTGAACCTATAATATGAAGTCCATTTTCTATATTTTCTGTTCCGATAATTGCTAAATACATACTTTTTTCTCTATTTACAAAATAAATTTTATCACCTGGTTTTAATGTGTTAAATTCCATTATATCTCTATATCCATGTTCATCTGCTACTTTTCTTGCTTCTGCTATAAATTCTCTCTCTGTTTTTGCTTTATTTAAAAAGTTCATATAATCTTTTGTAAAATCAAATATTTCTTGTTTTTTCCTTTCGTCAATGGTATCCCAACCATTTTCCTTTTTGTTAAATAATTTTTCTTTTAAATTTTCTTCCATGATATCCTCCTTTGTTTAATTTTTTTTAGTATATCACTTTAATATTTATTTTTCCAGTTTTTTTAGTATTTATTATGTTTTTTTGCAAATAATAAAATAAAAATTACTGGAGGTTATTATGAGTTCTCTTTGGTTGGATTCAAATTTTATGAATTTTCAAAATTTAGATAAAAATTTAGATGCTGATGTTTGTATAATAGGTGCAGGAATTTTTGGAATTACCTGTGCTTATTATCTTTCTAAAGCAGGCTTAAATGTTGTAGTCCTAGAAAAGGATAGTGTTGGAGAAAAAACAACTGGTAATACAACTGGTAAAATAACATCACAACATGGTCTTTTTTATTCTTACTTAATTAATAATTTTAATGAAAAATATGCTCGTGATTATTTACTTTCTAATGAAGAAGCTATCCATAATATAAAAAATATAATAGATGAAGAAAATATTAAATGTGATTTTGAACATCAATCTAATTTTGTTTATACTACTAATAAATCTGACATAAAAAAATTCAAACATGAAGTAGATTGTGTTAATTCTCTTGGATTTCCCGCTAATTTTGTTACAAAAATTGGGTTACCCTTTGAAATAGCTGCAGGTATTCAATTTAAAAACCAAGCACAATTTAATCCTATTTTATATATATATGGATTATGCAATTGTATTTTTAAAAATAATGGAAAAATTTTTACTAACTCTACTGTTTTTGATGTAAAAAAGGCCGAAAATTATTATTCTACTTACACAGCTAACCATGTTGTAACATCAAAATATGTTATTTTAGCATCACATTATCCTTTTTTAAACTTTCCTGGTATGTATTTTACAAAAATGTATCAATCCACTTCTTATATTATAGGAGTAGATACTAAAAAGACCTTATTTAACGGAATGTATATTAGCTCTTCTTCTCCCGTATATTCTTTTAGAACAGCAAAATATAATGGTAGAAAAATACTACTTTTAGGTGGTTCCGAACATAAAACTGGAATTTCTGTTAATTATGAACAAACATATGGTGCTTTAGAAAAATATGTAAAACAATTATATCCTTCTTCTGAAATATTATTTAGATGGAATACTCGTGATTGTATAAGTTTAGATAAAGTTCCTTATATTGGTCCTTTTTCTAATACTATGGAAAATATCTATATTGGTACTGGTTTTAAAAAATGGGGAATGACTCTTTCTAATGTTGCTGCTAATATTATCACAGATATGATTTTAGGTAAAGAAAATAAATATTCTTATTTATTTGATTCTACGCGTATGCAACCTTTAAAAAATAGAAAAGAATTTAAAAATATATTAACAGAATCTGTTAATTCGTTATTTATTAATAAATTAAAGGATTCTAATTTAGATTTTTATAATATTTCTTGTAATTCTGGTGGTATTATTGATGTTAATAATCAAAAAGTTGGTATATATAAAGATTCTACTCGGAAATATCTTTGCAATTAAGCCTTTTTGTACTCATTTAGGTTGTCTTCTTTCTTGGAATGACGCGGATAAAACTTGGGATTGTCCTTGTCATGGTTCTAGATTTAATTATATGGGTGTTAATCTTTATGATCCTGCTTTTAAAAATTTAGAAAAATATGATTTATAATTTTAAAATTTTTTAGAATTTTTGTTGACTTATTTTGTTCTTTTTGCTACAATTTGCTTATAATTCATATATTTATATAATTATTTTTTATTTATGAACTAGATTTCTTCTTTGCAATAAATCTAGTTCTATTTTTTTCAAAAAATTTTTCAAAAAATATTGCAAAATACTTTATTTTGTGTTATATTATATTAGTCACATATGAATATCGAGGTGTAGCGCAGTTGGTAGCGCGCGTGGTTTGGGACCATGAGGTCGCAGGTTCGATCCCTGTCACCTCGACCATATTTTGCCCTTTTTCAAGGGAATTTGAAAGAATTTATAAAAATTCAAAAATCATGAATTATGCTATTTTTCAATAAAAATGAAGAATAGCATAATTTTTTGAGTTCTGAAAAATGTTATAAAATATGCTCATTTTCTTCAAGAAAAAGTTTCAAGAAAATTTTTATAATGTTTCAAGAAAGTTTCAAGGAAAAATATCAAGTTGTTTTAAAGTTCTTCAAATAAATAGAAAGGAGAACTTTTTTTATGGAATTTAAACCTTATAAAGATAATGAATATTTAGAAAATTCATATTATAAAATACCACAAGAACTATTTGTAAGTTCTTTATATAAAGATAAACTAAATTCAGATAGTAAAATACTATATGCTTTTTTACTAGACAGATTATCACTATCTCAAAAAAATCATTGGATAGATGAAGAAAGAAATATATATTTAATTTTTACAAGAGAAGAAGTACAGGGAAAATTGAATTTATCTGATAAAACTGCAACAAAAGCATTTAAGCAATTAAATGAAGTAGGACTCGTACAAGAAAAAAGACAAGGATTAGGAAAGCCTAATTTAATATATGTTGGGAAAATACAACATGAAGAAACGGAAAATTTACGTTTCTTGACTCGTAAAAATTACGATTCTGGAAACGAAAATAATACGAATTTGGAATCGGAGAATTTACGAGGAATCAATACTAATAATATCAAAACTAATATAATCAATACTTATTCTATCAATCCTAATAGTGACGATGAACTGCATTTAAAAGAAATAAAAGATAAATGTAAACTAGAAGAATTTACACAAGAAGAAAAGACTATTTTAGAAGATGTTATTGATAGTCTATATTATAAAGATACTCTAAAAGTTGGAAGTGTAACGGTTAATCACTACAAAATATTAGATAAATTAAAATTTATAGTAAAAGAAAATTTAATACAATTATTAGATATATTAAAAAATATACCTAATATACAAAATGCTAAAAATTATTTGATGATTTGCTTATATAATAATTTAGGAAACACAAATATTTCTATTCCAAAGAAGAAAGAAAATAAGGCTTCTTATAAGGGATGTGACTATGAAGATGACTCACTTGATTTTCTCTATGCTAACTTTGCTTATGATAATTAACTAGGTAACCTCGTAAGCAATGGCTTTGATATGAAATTGCCAGCTCTACTTTATATGGGCAATTTCACTATAAATTATAATGACAAGTTCATTATAATTTATATCCTAAAAATGTTAAGGCATTTTTAGGAAAGCCTCGCAGAGCACACGGATAAGTTTGGAAAACTTGTCTAGTGTGTTAGACAAATAAATTTGTTTCGAGCAAGAAAGGACTTCAGAGAAATGAGTTATGCTATAGTAAGAAATGAAAAATTAACGAGGAGCCAAGCTAATCGGAATATGTGTTCATAATGATAGAAAAGCAAAAAATCATTCAAATAAGGAAATAGATATTAGCAAATCAAACTTAAATTATTACTTCAAGAAAAATGAATTAAGTTACACAAAAGAATTTGACAGACTAAGGAAAAAATACGATTTACAAGGACAAATAAGGAGTAACAGCATTATAATGTGCGAAATGATATTTACATCAGATAAGGAATTCTTTGATACAATTGGAATGGAGGAAACTAAAAGATATTTTGAAGAAAGTTACAACTTCATCTGCAATTACAAAAGTCTTAGAGAGAAATATATAATATCAGCTATAGTACATTTTGATGAAACTACTCCACATATGCACTTAATTTACATTCCAGTAGTTCATACAAAAGATAAAGACGGACATGAAATTGATAAAGTATGTTGTAGAGATTTTTGGAAAGGCAGAGACAGTTATAGAAATTTGCAAAATGCTTTTCACGAATATATAACAAGCAAAGGATTTGATTTGCAAAGAGGATTACCTGTAGAAGAAACCAAAAGAAAAAACGAATCAATCCAGAATTACAAGCAAATAACTAATTTTGAAAATACTAAAAAGGTAGTAGAAAACATAACTTTAAAATTGCCACAAACACCTAATATTAAAGAATTTAAAAGAGCTATATTTAATCGTGATGAAAAAATAGAAAATGCAATAATAAAACCTAGAGATGAACTAATCCAAAAGCTTTATCAAGAAAACAAGGCATTGCATAAAGAATTATCAAAACAAGTAAGCACGGTAGATTTTGCTGAAGACTTCAAAGAAGATTATATAAAATTGACAGAAAAAAACGTAAACTTAAGATTCTCAAATAGTTTGCTTAAGGAAGAATTGGAAAATAAGGAAAAAGAACTAGAATTGAAATATGAAAATAAAGCTTATAATATGGAACACGAATATAAAAAAGAAATTCATAAATTAAAGCAGGAAAATAAGAACTTAAATAAAATGATTGATAAATTTAAAGTGACTTTAAAAAGATTTATTAAATGGCTTTGCCATAAGTTTTCATATCCGTCTGAGGATGAACTTGTACGAGATTTTGAGAAAGAAACATATAATATTAATTTTGAAAAACAACTCGATATAAATGAATTTAAGGAGAAAGAAAACGATTTTGATAGAGAATATTGAAGAGAGCAAATTAAACTGCTCTCTTTAATGCACTTTGCAATTTATGAACAATTATATACTTATTGAAAATTCTTCATTTTCATATAACATTTTGTATTCACAACTTGTACTAATTAATTCTTTATGAGTACCATTAGCAATGATTTTATGATTATGTAATAAATATATATTATCTGAATCAACAATTGTACTTAATCTATGAGCTACTATAATAACAGTATGATCTTTAGATAATTCCTTTATAACATTTTTAATTCTTTCTTGGTTGTTGTTATCTAAGCTACTCGTAGCTTCATCTAATAATATAATTTTTGATTTTCTAATCAAAGCTCTAGCAATAGCTATTCTTTGTTTTTGACCACCACTTAGTATAACACCATTTTCTCCAACTAAAGTATTATAACCATCTTTCATTGCAATTATATCATCATGTATTTGAGATTTTTTACATACTTCAATTATTTCTTCATCAGTTGCTTCTGGTCTTGCTAATTTTATATTTTCTTTAATTGACAAATTAAAAATATATGGAGCTTGAGAAACAATAGAAATATTATTTCTAATTGTGTTTTCAGATAATTCATTAATATCAGTATCATCTATTAAAATTCTACCACTATTTAATTTATAATTTTTTCCTATTAGTTTTAATATTGTTGATTTACCTTCTCCACTTTTTCCAACAAATGCTACCATAGTGTTAGGTTTTATTTCAAAATTTAAATCTTTAAATAATTCTTTATTATTATATTGAAAATTTACATCTTGAAATTTTATTTTACCTATTATATCTGTTAACTGGGTATCACCATATGAGTCTTTGGTAAATGTATTATAATCGATAATATCAAAAACTCTTATTGCAGATACTTTTCCATCAGCAAATTTCTCTCTTATTTCTGATATATAATCTATTAAATTTAATACTTTATTCTTATATAAAAATATTATCAAAAAAGAGCTGATTTGTAGTGTATTATTTGTTATAAAATAAATAGAAAGAATTATAAATATAAAATCTAATATATGTTGAAAAGCTTTAATATATCTATTCCAAGTTCTTCTTGTATGAGTCTTTTTTATATCATAACTTATTACATCTTTTTGTTTAATATTTATTCTATCTAATAAGGTATCTTTTAAATTTAAATTTTGAACTTCTCTAATTCCTCTTATTACATCTGTGTATATACCTACTATTTCTTCATCTTTTTGTTTATACTTGGCTTTTACATTTTTATAGTAAAATAATTTTTTAGAAGTCAATATATATACTAATATAATATTTAATATCAAAAACAATCCAAGATATTTATTAAGATATAATACATATATAATAAAGCTTAAATTTAGAATAATCCCTGATAAATCATCTGTTATATAATCAAATAATTCAGATAATTCAGATGTATCTTTATTTAATCTTGAGATAAATATACCTGAATTAGTATTATCATAATTTTTTAACTCAAAATTAGTTAAGCTTTGTATCATATCGTGTTTTAAATCAAAATTCACTTTTCCGTTGAGTTTTAAAACTGCTCTTGACCATAGATTAGTAACTATTTCTATTACAATTCGCAATATCATAAGGAAAAGTGCAATTTTTAATATATTAGATTTATCAAAATTTTCAAAATATCCTAACATCTTTCCTTCGTAAATAGGCGAAAGTAATGATATTCCAGCATATCCTAAACTTAATATAATAACTATAATACATAGAAATTTGTATTTTTTATAATATTTAATTAATTTTATTAAACTTTTCGTGTCTTTTTTCATTCCTGTTATTCCTTTATTAAATTCATTTTAATTAATGCATTTTCTAAACATTCATTTTTATCAATAAATATAACATTTTTTATATTGTATTCTCTTATTCTAGGATACCATAAATTAACTTTATCTTTTATTGCTTGAGCCCATTCTTCGGTATTTCCTCTATCTATACATCTTTGTTTTAAAACATCTCCAGAATCTAATTTAGGATAAGCTAAATAGAAACTAATATTATTTTTATTAAAATATTCTAATAACTTCCAATGCATAGATGTTAAAACTATATCATATTTTTTTCTAGCCTCTAAAATAGCTTTAATATAGTTTTCTGGAAATTTATCATTTGGTATTCTTTCTTTTTTCCCTTTGTTAGTCTCTATTTCTTCAAGCGTCATTTTATTTTTATACTTCCATTGATATAAACTTGACTCTAAATCTATTATATTATCATATTTTTGTGCTAATGTTGTTTTTCCTAATGCTGTAAATCCTGCTATAATAATTCCTTGTTTCATAAATACTCCCTTTTTTACAATTTGTTTTTTTATTTTAGTCGATACCGTTATTTATTTTGATTTTCGTTTAAACTATCTGGTAATTTTTCTATAATCAAGTTACAGTCAAGTTAAAATTATCCGGAAAATTATCCGATACTTTTTGAAAATTATCCGATACTTTATCCGGTACTTCCGGATAAAGTATCGGAACAAATAACTATTTTTTTGCCCATACTGGATAACGAGTTGTTCCAATATTCTTTATTTTTTCTTCTTTCTTCTGTAAGCAAACATTCACAAGATACTTTATTTTTGTTTTCTTTTGCTCTTTGTTTAGATGGTCAGGCAATTTGCTTATCAATAATTCATCTAAATCTTTCTTTGTAATACTTCCAAAGTCATTTATATATTTCAAAACTAAATCTTTATAATATTGATCATTGAATCCGGATTTTTTAGTATAGGAAACTTTATCATCAACAATTTCAGAGATTTGTTTAGAAACATATATATTAGGATATCTTCCTTCAATTAAATTGTCTTTACGAAGAATATCGGATTGCTCTTTAGATATTGGGATATTTTTTTGTACTCTATCTAAAAGCATAACTTCTTGTAGGCTTAAATCAGTTTTTTCAAATAATACTTGAGAGTATTTTTCATCAAGAATTTTACCATATATAGTTACTTTTACTCTATCTTTTTCACTCAAGTCATAATCTGGCATTGGGAAAAATCTTTCTCTCAATTTTTCAAAACTCCTTCTAATTCCCATACCTGCAGTATCAATCATATTTAAGTTAACCATTGCTTGTGCTAAAAATTGATTTCTATAATATGGCGGAACATAACCCTCATTTATAATTAAAGTATCGACTGATTGAGGTATAAATCTACCTTCATTTAATATCATCAATTTATCTTTCATTTCAATAATGTTTACTCTTCCGCCTTTTCTATAGTCTTGATGTGCAATGGCATTATTTAATAACTCACGGAGAATATTTATATCATATTTATCTACTTCATTTGGAAAAAGTGTTGTTTGACTTGGCATATATCTATATCTTAAGTTTCTGATTTTTTCACTAGCTTTATCCATTGTAATAATAAATGGAATTGTAAAATGTTCATAGTCAATAATATCAGTACCTTCTTGTAATTTCCAAGTTATATAAGGAATATAATTATCAACATATGTATTTGTATCTTCACTTCCTAATAATAGCCATGCAGCACGAGTTACTTTACCATTTAACAAAACTTTTGCTTTATTTAAAAAGGTAATATCATCCATTTTATCAATTTCATCTGCAATTTCTTTATTTTCATTTTTCTTTTTAAATTGTTCTCTAGCTTTTAATATAGCATTTTTATCTAAATCATCAACTGTTAAGTCACTAATAATTTGTCTTGTCCAATCAACATTTACTGTAGATAATATTGTATCTCTTTTTACATCATTTAAAGGAATTAGTGACTCATCATTTCTATCATAAGCAATGTTTTTCCAAGTAGTTGGTACTCCAATTGCTGCAGGAATTTTAAACATTATAACTCTATTACTATCAATTTCAAATTCATATATATCCATAAATGTCATATTATCATTAGTTGATTGAGTTATTTCTTTTTTCAAGCTGTTTAAATTAGCACCTTTTCTATAATTAGTATTTACAAATTCATGAGTTTTATCACTTACTCCGAATACAAGCCAAGCATATTGTTTTCCTACTAAATTAGCTCCATTACTTAATGCAGAAAAATATCTTCCAAGTTCATTAAAATCAAAATTATTTTTAGCTTCCTTATATTCAACATATTCTTTTTCGTTTTCTTTAATTAAAGAAAGTAATATATTTTTTATTTCTTCCATTCAGAATTCCTCCAATTCAGTATTAATTATCTTCTTCTTGAGCTCTTTTCCTAAAACTATAAACATTAGCCTTATTTTTACATTGTGGTGTATCATATTCTGCCTTTGAGTTTTTAGGTATAAAAGCCTTATGACAGAATTTACAAATCTTAAGCATAATAGTATCTTGTGATAAATTCACTAAAAAATTCAAATCTATTGCTTGTTTTAAATAACCATAAACTAAACCTATTTCATTATTGTGTAAGCTATCTATATTAGTATAAAGATTATTTATTGCTATAAGTGGAGAATAATTCATTAAGTGACGTTCTTCTACAAAGTGAACTAGATGTTCATATAGAATTTTTGCATATTGTAGAATCATATCAACAGGTTCTCCATAATTTTTAGAAAAAATCAAAAATTCATTTAGCTCTGGTGTAAGATATTTCTCCATAATTCTAGGAGATATATCTTTTCTACATTTTTCAATAAGTTCTTTAATCTGATTATTATTTAGTTTCGGCATAAAGAAATGTAAGTATTCTTCTAATTTCATATTTGTTATATGATCTTCGTAATTAATTAAATTATAATCTCTTAAAGCAACAGTATCATCTAACACATAATATCTATTAACTGGAAAATCAGCCATAAATCCAAATAATCCATAGTTTCGTACATAATCTAAAATTTCTATATCTTCAACTTCTTCTTTGTAATATACCTTTTTTCCAATATTTAAAATATCTATCAAATATCTATCTATCCAATCAGAAAAGGTTGAAGCATGATTTTTAGCTCCTTTTTCTGGTAGAACATATCTTTTTCCATTTATTTCTTCGATTACGTATCTGTCAAAAGCTAGGCAGAAACGTTGATTTTCTATATAAAAATTAGCTTTCATTTTTCACTCCTAAAAAATTTCTAAAAATTTTATTGTAATCACTTGACAAATTATAAAGCTTACGTTATAATCTGATAAAGTTAAGTAATTACTTGTTGATATATATAGCTTACAATAATTACTTTAAAAAGTCAATAGAATTACCCAAAATTCTTTAAATAGAACATTGAAAATTGAATATTTCAGTTGTTAGATACAGCATAATGAGACACTTGCATAGCCTTAACTCATCGTATAGGGTGCAACTCGGACGAAGTCGGAGTGGTGAAATTCCAGTGGAGTAATGTAAATTACCATCTAATAATTCCCAGATGATGAGGGACAAGGAAAATATCATCATAAAATAAAACACGAAAGGAGAAAAAACTTATGGAAAACGAAATTAAATTTTATACAACAGCAGATGTAAGAAGAATATTAGGAATAGGAAATAAAACTTGTTTAGACTTATTCCACCGTTCTGATTTTCCTTGTATAAAAGTTGGAAAATCATTTAAAGTTGCTGTAAGTTCATTTAATGAATATGTAAGTACACGTAGAGTTTTAAGTGAAGTAAATGAGTAAGATTACAAGAGATAAAAAAAGAAGATTTAAATATGCGACATTTAAACCTTCAAACTACTATTTAAAATATGTATCCACAAGAAAACTCTTGCTATAGTATTAAAATAATTATACACGAAAAATTTACTTATATCAAGAGTTTTCCTAAAAATTTACAAGAAAGGAAAACAAGAAAATGAATAAAGTAAAAGGAATAACAGTAGGAACTTATTTAACAAAAACATTAAAAAATTCTAAAGATAAAGGACTGTCTAGCAAAGAAATTTGTAGCAATTGCAAAATGAAAGATACATGTAAATATAGACAAATAACAAAATTTGAAAATGGAAAAGTTATTGAAAATAATGTAGAATGTGATTCGTTCTATTTTTCTATAACACCTAAAGCAATAGTAACAACAGGCAGAGATACAATCACAGGAAGAAGAACTACTAAAACATTTGTAGGAAAGAATGAGAAAGAAGCGTTTAATAAAGCATTATCATTTCAAATTGAAATGGAAGCAAATCGTGAATTTAAAATAATTACAAAAAGTAATAAAACAATAATTGATCTTGTAAAAAATAAAATTGAAGAAGATTATAAATTAGGGAAAATAATTAAAGCAACACACAAAAGGAAATCAGATACAATAAAGAAACTAGTTAAAGAGAAATTTACTAATAAGCCTATTTCAAAAGTTACAAGAGATGAAGTAGTTAAATATTTAGAGAATTTGAAAAACTATTCTAAAAGTACAATAAAACAAAACTATGAACTATTATGTATGGCATTTGGACAAGCAAAATATGAAAATATAATAACAGATAATTTTATGGAAGGCTATAATAGAGTTGAAAAGCCGAAAAGCGAATATAAAAGTCATCACAGAGTTTCACTAACAGTTGATGAGCAAAAGAAATTAGTTGATTATTTAAATAATGCAAGTTATAAGGAATGTCGACACAAATATATTTTGTTACTATTATTGAGCACAGGAATGAGAATAGGAGAGGCTTTAGTATTAGATTATGACAAAGATATAGATTTAGAAAATAGACAAATCTATATTAGGAGAACTCAAACTAAAGATAATAATGGTAAAGCAATTATAGGAAATACTACAAAAACAAATACAGGTCAAAGAACATTGAATATGAATAATATAATTTATCAAATCATTCAAGGTGCATTACAACATAAAATTGATAATAAAAATCACTTATTATTTTGTAAAGAAGATAGAACAATGTATGTAGAAAATTCGATAAATAGCAGTTTAAAAAGAATTGCATTAGATTTAAATATTGGAATCTATGAAGAAGAAAATACAAAAGGAAAATTAGTTAAAAAGACTGATATTCATACCCATATGTTAAGAGGAACATTTGCAACTAGATGTGCAGAGGCTAAAATCGCTCCAGCAGTTCTTAAGAAGATATTAGGTCATACTGATATTACTGTCACAATGAAATACTACGTTGATGTAGATATTGAATTTGAAAAAACAGAAAATAAGAATGTTGAAGATTATTTAATAGATAAAGAAATATTTAATGTAGATTCTGATTACGATTACGACTATGCTTAAAAACACAAAAGAGAAGCCTTGAAACCTTACTAGAATTTATCAGAATTAATTTTATTAAAGTTTCAAGGAAAAGTTTCAAAGTAAAAACACAAGACTTTAAAATGCTTGATAAATAAAGAAAAATAGCAATTGGCTAGAGTACCTCACCTCGACCAATTATAGAAGCTTTAAAAGCTTCTATTTTTTTATCAAATGGCTTAAATTTAGATTTTTGTATTGAAGCATTAAATAAAAAAATAGGCTACATCATCTTGTAGCCTATTTTTTATTTTTATTGTTAATATATTCTAGTAAATCATTAATAATGTCTTTATCATCATTAGATAAGTTTGAAATGCTATTAATGATTAATTCATCTTTCTTATTTTTATATTTTATTAATCCATTAAAAATAGCATTAGGTTCTATATCTAAAATGTTACATATATCTACGACTGTATTAACACTTATTCCACTTTGTCCACGTTCAATTAAACTCACAAAATTAATAGATTTTTTTAATTGTTCTGCTAGTTGTTCTTGTGTCATATTTTTAAGTGTTCTAGCTATTTTTATATTTATCCCAATTTTTTTCCATACTTTATTTTCAATATTATTGCTCATACAATACCTCCGATTTAAAATAGTATATCAACAATAATAATTTAATTACAGAAAACCGCACTTTAAAAAATACAAGTGATACTTTATTTTTTAAAATATTAGTGGTATAATTTTAAAAAAAGGGGGAATTTGAAAAAATGGAAACAAGTACAAGTAACAAAATAATAAGCAGTATTATATTTTGCATATTATTCGTAGTAGGATTTATGGGAACAAAATATGTATTAAATTTAATTTTTAATGATAATTTAAATAGTTCATCAGAAAAATACTTTACTACAGCAATCGAACATTTAAAATCTGATGATATATCTTCAAATCCTATTCAAAAATTAAGCGTTAATAACAATAAGATAATTTATTATGGAGACGAAATTTTAGTACAATTAAATTATATAACTGCAAGTTTAAGTGGTTCTTCAAATAACTATTACACGGCTACTTATTCTATCACCAATAATCAATTTTATAATTCAATAAGATTAGAGAATATGATGTATAGCGATAATTGGAAAAACGCAAAAGTTGAAGAAATTAGTGGTAATGTAGTGTCTAAAATGAATAAAAAATATTTCAAATAAATGGAGGATTTATATGGAAAAAATAATTAAATTTATAAAAGTTAACTATAAAATAATAATAATGATTTTAATAACCACTATTGTAGTTGTCGGTACTGGTTTATACATTCTTAATAGAAATGGTGTAATTAACTTTAATAGCATAAAAGTTAATAATCAAGATAGTTCAATAAATAAAAATACTAACATTGATAATACAGAAATAGAAAATTCAAATATAGAAAAATCCGATGTTTCTATTTCAGGAATGAGATTTAAAACAACATGGACATATTTAAAAAGCAAAATTGATAATTACAATAATGGTAATATTGCAATATCTGATTGGGAAGTTGCAAAACCATACGGAAATAATTTGACAGTATATAGAATCATTTTCAGAAAATTTAGAAATCCTACATTAGCAGAATCAGCAATGGGATTAAAAGTTGTCCCTTATGACGCTTTTAATTTTGAATTTATAGTAGAAAATAGTTCTGACAAAGTTGATACTATTTCATATTCTTGGTTAAATACAGAAGATTTGTCTGAAAATGCTAAAGTTTTATTATACTATGTATCTATTATAGATGATGATTTACATACTAAAATTGCTGAATTTTTTCAACAATTATTAGATGCGCGAACAGAAGGAAAAGATTTAAATGATGTTAATATTTGTTCATATTATAAAAATAATATATATATTTATGGTTCTGGAACAAACACAACTTCTTCTATGATAATTTCTCCAGCCAGTGAAGAAGAAGTAAAGTATCATAGACAAAATAAATGTTGGAGATTAATAAAAGATTTGTCTAAGAATGATTTAAATACTAAAGCCAATAATACAAGCAGTAATAATTCAGACAATACAGTTATTAGTAATAATATTTCCTCATCTAATAACAAATCAAATAATATTTCATCGAGTATAAAATCTAATAATACTACCCAAAGCTATAAAACTATTGATGATGTTTTAAATGATACAAATTATTTTGCCAAATATTCATTAAATCTGGTTAATAATGCTAAAACATTGTCTGGTGCTAAAAATTATGAAGAATTGCAAATGAAAGAAAATTGGTCAGATTTAAAACCGCGTGCTTTTTATTATGAAGATACTTATTTAGATGATACATCTATATATTCATCTAGAAATTCAGTAGTTAAAGATGATACACATCCTATTTATAAAGCAAAATTTATTTATGATTATAATGGATATTGTTATGTTAGAAAAGGTGTTGATTTATCAAAAATAAAAATTGAATATGACATTGAATATAAAGCAAAACAAAAAGATTCAAATAATTATGATGATTTTGGTTTTGTATTCACGCCTAAATTAAAAGTGAATGGAAACAAATTGACAATAGAATTAAATGCTAATTGTATTACAGATAGATTTTATGGTTAATCAAATATAGAAAGGATATTTTATATGGATAAGAAAACAAAAATTGTTTTTATAATTTGTGTAATAATAATTGTAATAATGTTATCATTAGTCTTTATAGTTTCTAAAAACAATAAAGTTATTGATAATTATAATACAGATAATGTTGCAAATGATGAAACTACAACTGATACTAATACTATAATTCAAACACAAACATTACCAAATTATGTGATAAAAAACGAAAATTATATGACATTTAATATGTCTATATCAGATTTTGTAAAAAAATTTAATGAAGTAAGTGAATCAAATACAAATTTTTTACAAGATTCAGATTTTGAATATATAGGTGATATACCTTATGAGAACAGTATAACTTTAAAATCATATTTATATAAGCCAACTAACTCAAAATCTGTTTTAGAAGATGATAAAGGAATTATATTGCAAGTTGCACCAAATGAAAAAATAGTATCTATTAGATACTTATCAACAAATGATATATATACAAATGATATAATTTTAAAAAGAATTATAAATATAGTTTTAAATAAAGATACATATACTGCTGAAACAATGATAAAAAATTCAAAAGATAATTTCGAAACTTCTATTAAACCAGAAGATTTACATTTTGGTTATCAATATTGGAAAATTAATGAACTTTTTGCATTTGAGTTATTTGCAGTTTAGAAATCTTATAAATAAATTACTATACCAAATTTATTTAGCATAGTCTAAAAAGATAGTCTACTATATTTAACTCAAGTTAATCATAAGATGTCATATTAATGTCCCCACTTTCTAAAAGATTTACCTTTTGGAAAAATGGGGACATTATACTTAAACAAATCTCTAAAATAATAATTATTACTGAATTTATTTTTCTTTTAATTTTAACGGAAACCTCCGCCGCCTCCTCCACCACCGAAGGAACCGCCGCCTCCGCCTCCAGAAGAGAATCCTCCTCCACCTGAAGAATAGCTTTCAGCTCTTGCTTGTGCTGTTCGTGCATAAGAAACACCATTTGCTGCCCACATATTTACAAGTATTATATTATCATAATTATTAAAACTAGATTGTTCTATTATTTCTGGATATAAATCTTTAAATTCTTTTGCCACTTCTTTTGCTATACCCATTAATTGTGCATACATTAAATACTCTTCAAATAAAGATACTTCTATAGCTTCTCTATCTTTTATAAGAGTATACTCTTTTAAATATTTCTTTAATCCAGCTAATTCTACTGCTTCTTGTCTTAATTCTGGTGTTGCAATATATTCTTTTGTTTTAAATATTTTTAATCTGGTTTTTTCTTCACAATTTATTAAGCCTTCATAAACCAACTTATACTTTTGATCTTCTAGCACTCTGTCAAACCATTTCAGTAATTTTTCATATTTTCTATTAGCCCATTTTTCAAATTCTTTACTTTCAAGAACTCCGTCTTTACTTGCTTCATAAAGCATTTCAAACATTTCTTTTTCTAAAATATCTGTAATTTTTTCTGGATTTACTTCATTTAGTATTATTACTGTATCCTCTTTCTTAAACACCTTGCCTGTTTCTCTTTTTTCTATTCTTATAAGTGATTCTCTTAACCACTTTAATATGATTGCTCCTAGTAAGTCAGTTTTTTTCTTTAATATTCCATAATTATACCCGATGTAATATGCTCTAAATAAATCTTTTTTACAAGGTATATCTCTATAATATTCAACATCTTTTTGTTTAATCTTACCATTTTTTCCTAATTTTAATTCTTTATTGTCAATTGTCTTACGCATACTTGAGAAAAATATAATTCCAAAAATTCCTAACGGTATTAATGAATTTAAAAATGTTCCTATTATTTTAAAAAAGTTTATTTCATTTGAACTAGATTTTTTATTATACTTTGTTGAACCTTTTTCTGCCATATTGTAATAATAATCAAAATCATGATTTATTGAATTTGCTGTATTAAATGTATTTTTTGGAAATTTTACTAATATTGTCATATATTCATTTTTATCTAAACTTGATTTAGATTGCATTTCGATATATCCATCATATACATATGCTGTTCCACCATAATTTCCATATCCCCATACACCAACTGTATTAGGAATATCTGAGGTTGTATGTATTTTTATATATGCATTACCTATTGTGTTTGAAAATTCCTTTGGTATTAATGTCCAATAAATCATTTGTGCATCTGTTAAATCTGCTACAAAATTTGTTATAGTATATCTTACTGTATATTTATGGCTACCATATTTACTTATTCCCCAACATAATTCAATACCATTTGAAATTTTATTTATTCCACATTTGTTAGCTTTGCTTTCTAATGTTCCTGATGTATTCCATTTTGATAAAGTTTGATAATTATTTCCATTATCTGATACTACTAAATCCTTTATTTGTGATTTTCCCAAATTGTAATATGGATGATATACTTCAGTTCCTTTATTTGTAGAGCATTCCCATACTTCTGTAACTGTTGCATCTCCATTATTACTAATATAAATATCCATTGATATTTTATTAATGCTATTTGCCTTAACGCATTTACTTAACCCAAATATAGTTAAGCTTAATAAAAACATTAAGATTATTTTTAAAAATTTTTTCATTATTTATCCCCCATATTTTTTTATATTATTTCATATTTATTATTTTTAAACAATATTTTTATCTAATTTAATAAAAAAACTTGAAAATTATAAAAAAAGACTTTATAATATAATGTATGCACCAGTAGCTTAGTTGGATAGAGTGTTCGGCTACGAACCGGAAGGTCGGGGGTTCGAATCCCTCCTGGTGCACCAAAAAGCAAGACTTATAAAGTCTTGCTTTTATTTTTAATATATTACACCATCTTTATTTTTATATTTTTCAAAAGTTTCTAAGCATTCATCTCTATCTAAGTGATTTAATTTTATTAAATCATTATTTTTTCCTTTTAAATAATCATATATTATATCATCTCTAAAACCAATATTTCCTGCATCCTCCTTTGTGCATCCATAATAAACATCTTTTATATTAGCCCAAATTATTGCAGATAAACACATAGGACAAGGCTCACATGATGTATATAAAATATACTCAGATAAATCATATGTATTTAATTTCTTACAAGCTTCTCTTATAGCAACTATCTCTGCATGTGCTGTTGGGTCATTATTTTTTAATACTTTGTTATTTCCATTTGAAATTATATTTCCATTTTTATCTATAATAACAGCCCCAAATGGTCCCCCTTCATTATTCATAATTCCTTTTTCTGCATTTTCTTTTGCTATTTCCATATATTTATTCATAAAATCACTCCTTGCTAATCATAACAATTATATAATACTTTCTACAATCTCGCAATAAAAATCATAAATCTATTTTTAATTAATATACTTATACGGGGTGTTTTCATTGATTATAAAATCTTTTAAATTAAATAAAAAAATCACTTCTATGATAATAATTTTAATTATAATTGTTATTTTAGTTAGTTACTATTTTTATAATTCAAATTCGGCAACATCAACTCCAGAATTATCTTGGGACAATTTTTTCAACAATTCATCTTCAAAATCATCTAATAAAGATTTTATTAAATGGGTTGATTTTAAAATAACTTATGAAGCTTTAGCAAAAACCTCTAAACTTGACATTGATTCTCATAATTCTGATTCTTCTGTAAAATATAATTGGATAGAACTGTTATCTTATTTAGCTTGTAAAAATGGTGGTAACTTTAAAAATTTTAATCAAAATGATTTAACAAAATTAATAAATAAACTTGATAGTGGTTGTTCAATGGCTTCTTTAACAGAAAATTTAAAATTTTATAATTATTATTACCAAAGTTATTCCGCAGTTTTAAATGGTTTTATTGGAAATTATTCTATTGAAGTACAAGACGAAGGCGGAACCACTCATTTTGAAAACAAATATGGAATCAAGGCTTTTTTACCTATTGCAAAAAATTATAGTTTTAGCCATTATGATGACTTCGGCGCATCTAGGTCTTACGGTTTTAAGAGAACACATTTAGGTAATGACTTAATTGGTAATATTGGTACTCCTATAGTTGCTGTTGAGTCTGGTACTGTTGAGCATTTAGGTTGGAATCAGTATGGAGGATGGCGTGTTGGAATTAGAAGTTCTGATGGTAAAAGGTATTATTATTATGCTCATTTAAGGAAAAACCATCCTTATGTTTCAGGTCTTCATGAAGGGTCTATTGTTAATGCTGGCGATGTTATTGGTTATTTAGGTATGACTGGTTACAGCACTAAAGAAAATGTAAATAATATTAATGTTCCTCATTTACATTTTGGTATGCAACTCATTTTTGATGATTCTCAAATAGATGGAAATAATGAAATATGGATAGATGTTTATAATATTATTGAATTTTTGAAGAAAAATACTTCTTCTGTATTTATGAATAATTCAGAAACCAAGGATTTTTCTAGAAAATATAATTTTAAAGATTTAGATACTTAATTTTAAAAGATGGAAATTTTTCCATCTTTACTTTTTACCGTAATGTTATCTTTATTGCCTTATTTATTTTTCCTCTACTAATCTCTAGTTGTATAATATCTCCTGGCTTTTTTGTATAAATATATTCTCTTAAGCTATTCATTGAGTTTATTTCTTTACCATCTATTGAAGTTATAATATCTTTTTCTTTTAATTCTGTATTATCTGCAGGCCCGTTTTTTATAATTTGTGCCACATAAATTCCTTTTGTAAAAGTAATTATATTATTATCTAAATATGGTATAACTTCTTTGTCATATACATATATTCCCATTGTAGCCTGCTCAAAGTTTCCTTCATTTTTAAAACTTTCTATTACTCCTTTTACAACATTAATTGGGATAGCAAATCCAATTCCTTCTGCTGATGATATTTTAACAGTATTAATTCCAATAACTTCACCATTTGGATATATTAGTGGTCCTCCACTATTTCCTGGATTTATTGTTGCATCTGTTTGTATTAAATCAGACATATATGATACATTATTATTTTCTTCTAGTTTTATACTTCTATTTTTTGCACTTATAATACCTGAAGTAACAGTTCTCCTAAATTCAAAACCTATTGGATTTCCAATTGCATAAACAGTTTCTCCTACCCTTATTTTACTAGAATCCCCTAATGTTATATACTCTAAATTTTTTGCATCTATTTTTGTAATTGATAAATCTAAATCAGTATCACTCCATACAACTTTTCCATCATATTTCTTTCCGTTTTCTAAAGTAATATAACATGTACTATATTTGCTTCCAGTAACATGTTCATTACTTAATATATATCCATTTTCTGTTACAATAACTCCAGTTCCAAGTCCAAGTGAAGATTCATTACTACTAGAAAATATAGAATTTCCATTATTTTTTAATTTTGATATTCCAACAATACTTTTCATTTTCTTTTCTAAAGTATCTGCAACTGTTTCACTATTTTCAATTACATTTTCCACAGTTTGTTCATTAGTTGTGGATTGTACTCTTTCTATTTTATAATTATTGCTACTTATATCAATTTTTTTATATGTATTATATAAAAGTATTGATATTAAGCATAAAATTATAATAATAATAAAAGTTATTATATATTTTTTTAATTTATTTTTCTTTTTTCTTCTTTTTGACTTCATATTCCCTCCTATTTAAATCTTTTCCTTTTTTTCTTTTTTTAAACAATTTTTTTATCCTTTTACTTGCTTTTTATTTTAATAATGAATATAATTATCATAGTTCATATAGATATTGAGGTGCTCTTATGAATAGAAAAAATTTAGATATAAATTATAAAAGTAATAATTATAATATAATAGTATTAAGTAATGAAAAAAGAATTATTAATAAATTATCTATTCTTTTTGATAGTTCTAAATATACCTTTACTTTAGTTAGAGATCCTTTAACTGCAATTAAAGAAATTAAATCTAATAAATATGATTTAATTATTATTAATTCTGTTTTTACAGAAATTTGTTTAAAAGAATTTCTTAAAAAAATTAAATTATTTGATCCTTATTTATTTTCACTTTTAGTTACAGATCACAATAATTTAAATGAAACTTTAAATATAATTAAAGATTTTGATATTCAAGGTTATTATGATAAATCTAAAACTTTTACTGAATTAGTAATTCTTGTTGAAACAATTATAAATTCTATTTATGAATTTACTAGAATTAATTTACAATTGGATAATTATAATAATCAATATAAATCTACATATTTAAATACTGTTCAGGCTCTTAGAAATATTGCTGAATATAAAGATACTTATACTATTGGTCATTCTTTTAGAGTTTCTAAATATTCTGTTTTAATTGGTAGATATCTTAAACTATCTGATTATGATTTAAGAATACTAAAAGTTGGTAGCTTATTCCATGATATTGGAAAAATTAGTACACCAAATAATATTCTTATAAAATCTTCAAAATTAACAGATTATGAATATTTAAAAATAAAAACACATCCTTTAATAGGTGCTCATATACTTTCACATTATAAAGTTTATTCAAAAATAATTCCTATTATAAAATTTCATCATGAAAGATATGATGGAAACGGATATCCTACTAAATTAAAAGCAGATGAAATTCCTTATTTAACAAGAATTGTTACTGTTGCTGATACATTTGATGCAATGACTTCAAAAAGGACTTATAGAGATGCTTTACCTTTAGATGTTGTTATTTCAGAACTTGAAAAAAATAAAGGAACTCAATTTGATTCAGAAATTGTTGATGCTTTTATGTATATTTTAAAAAATAATTATAATAAAATAAAAAAAATACAAGACCAATATAAATTAAGTGATTAAAATAAGGATTGGAGCAAATATTCCAATCCTTATTTTTTATACTTTCATAGATAGTGCAACTTTCTTTCTATCCATGTCTATTTTTATAACTTTAACCTTTACAATATCACCTACTGAAACTAAATCAGAAGGATTTTTTATAAATTTATCACTCATTTCAGAAATATGCACAAGTCCATCATATTTAACTCCAATGTCTACAAATGCTCCAAAATCTATAACATTTCTAACAGTACCTGTTAAAATCATTCCTTCTTTTAAATCTTCTAGTTTTAAAACATCTTGTCTTAAAATTGGTTTTGGCATATCTTCACGTGGGTCTCTACCTGGTTTGCTTAATTCTGCTATTATATCATTTAGTGTCATTTCCCCTATTTCTAGTTTTTTTGCCATTTTAGCAACATCAACTGTTTTTAATTTTTGTCTTAATTCATCTATTTTTTCTTTATCTCTTAAATCTTCTTTATCAAATCCTAAAGATTTTAATAATTTTTCAGTTGCTTCATAACTTTCTGGGTGAACTGCAGTAATTTCTAATGGATTTTTTCCATCTATAATTCTTAAAAATCCTGCGCATTGTTCATATGCTACCTTTCCTAGCTTTGGTACTTTTAAAAGTTCTTTTCTTTCTTTTAATTTTCCATTTTCATCTCTGTATTTAACAATATTTTTAGCTATTGTATTGTTTATACCAGATACATATGATAGTAGTGATGGAGTTGCTGTATTTACATCAACACCTACTTTATTAACACTGTCTTCTACTACACCTGTTAGACTTTCGGCTAATTTCTTTTGATTTACATCATGTTGATATTGTCCAACTCCAATTGCTTTTGGGTCTATTTTTACAAGTTCTGCAAGTGGATCTTGTAATCTTCTTGCTATTGATATTGCTCCTCTTATAGAAACATTTATATCTGGATATTCTTCTGTTGCAAGTTTTGAGGCAGAATATACTGATGCTCCTGCTTCACTTACAATTACATAATGTACTGGTCTTGATGCTTCTTTAATCATATCTGCTACAAACATTTCAGATTCTCTTGATGCTGTTCCATTTCCTATTGCTATCATGTCAATTTTATCTTTATCTATTAATTTTAATAATTCTTTTTTTGCACCTTCTACATCATTTTGAGGTTCTGTTGGATATACTGTTGTGTAATCTAAAACTTTTCCAGTTTCATCTATTACAGCAATTTTACATCCTGTTCTATAAGCTGGGTCAAATCCCATTACTGTTTTACCTTTAATTGGTGCTCCAAGTAATAATTGTTTTGAATTTTGTCCAAATACTTTTATTGCTTTTTCTTCTGCTTTTTCTGTTAAATCTGAACGAATTTCTCTATCTATTGATGGTTCTATTAATCTTTCAAAACTATCTACAATTGTATCTTTTAACATTTGTGTAAATTGTGTATCGCCTTTTATTATATCTCTTTCTATGTATCCAAGAATTTTATCTTCTGGTTTTTCAATAGATACTTTTAAGAAGTCTTCTTTTTCTCCTCTATTAATTGCTAGAATTCTATGACTAGGAATCCATTTTAATGCCTCACTATAATCATAATACATTTCGTAATTTGATTTACTTTCAGCATCCTTTGCTTTTGTTTTTATTAAACCTTCTCTAAACAAAAGTCTTTTTATTTCTTTTCTATATTTGGCATCATCAGATATGTTTTCTGCAATTATATCTAATGCTCCTTGTATTGCATCTTCTGCAGAATTAACGACTTTATCTTTATTCTTCTTGTCATCTTCTGATAACTTATCAATATTGACATATTCTTGTGCTATTTCTAATATTGGTTTTGTTTCTTTTTGTTCTATAATTATATTTGCAAGAGGCTCTAATCCTTTTGCTTTTGCAACTGTCGCTCTTGTTTTCTTTTTTTGCTTATATGGTCTATAAATATCTTCAACCTCTGCTAATGTTTTAGCAATTGCAACTGCTTTTAAAATTTCATCTGTCAATTTGCCTTGTTCATCTATTGATTTAATAACTTCTTCTTTTCTAGTTTCTAAATTTCTTAAATAATTTAATCTTTCCCCTAAATTTCTTAAAACCTCATCACTTAAACCACCTGTTACCTCTTTTCTATAACGAGCAATAAATGGTATAGTATTTCCTTCATCTATTAACTTAATAGTATTTTCAACTTGAGATGTTTTTATATTTAACTCTTCTGCTATTGTTTTTACAATTTTGTCCATTTCTTTTTTAGTTATCTTTTTGTCTTTATATTTGATAACTTCTCCTTTCTTTTAGAATTTTTTGTTATTTTTAGAATATATTTATTATAACAAATTTTATATATTAAAAGTCAATATTTTTTATTTTTTGTCTCTTTTTGTCTTTTTAAAATTGACTTTTCATGTCTTTTAATATATCATAATTTATATAAAAAAGAAAGGGGATTAAATCATGAATTCATCAAATTTTAGAGCAGAAGCTCGTAATGAATTAAAAGGTAACTGGGGTAAAGCTGCTTGTTTAACATTAGCTTATTTTATTATTTTCTTTATTATATCTTTCATTGAAAATCTTTTACCAGATGACAGTTCTATAACTGGTCTTTTTTCAATATTAGCAACAATTATTGAAATTCCTTTAGGATTTGGATTTATATTTTCAATGTTAAAATTATTTAAAAAAGAAGATATTAAGGCTTTTGATTTTCTATCTTTAGGTTTTAGTAACTTTGGAAAATCTTGGCTAATTGTTCTTCAAACAATTTTAAAATTAATATTACCTATTATATTAATGATAATTTCTTATATATTAATAGCATTTGGTAGTATTGCCGCTATTGGTACTTACATGTACTCAGTAACAGCAGCTTCAAGTTTTAGTGCTTTACTAATTATTGGTATTATACTTTTAATAGTATCAACGATTTGGTTTATTACTAAATCTTATTACTATCCATTATCTTTTATTATTGCAATTGAAAATCCTGAAATGACTTCTAAAGAAGCTGTTTTGAAAAGTCAAGAATTAATGGAAGGAAATCGTTGGAAATTATTCTGTTTACAATTTTCTTTTATTGGATGGGCTATTCTAGGAGCATTTACTTTAGGTATTGGTTACTTATGGCTAATTCCTTATATTCAATTTGCAACTATAATTTTTTATAAATTTGTAAATGGTGATAATTCAAATGTTGAAGTTGAAGTCGTAACAGATAATGATGATAACTCAACTGAGGAATAATAAAAGTAAAACAGGTTACTACAATGTAACCTGCTTTTATTTTTTTATTCTACTCCTAAATATTCATTATATGTAACTTCTCTATCTACAATACTTCCATCTTCTTTAATATCAATAATTCTATTTGCAACTGTTTGTGTTAATTCATGGTCATGTGATGTAAATAAAATATTTCCAATAAATTTTTTCATTCCTTCGTTTACAGATGTAATACTTTCCATATCCAAATGGTTTGTTGGTTCATCAAATATTAAGAAGTTAGCTCCAGAAAGCATCATTTTAGATAAAACACATCTTACTTTTTCTCCACCTGATAAAACTTTTACTTGCTTTAATGCTTCATCTCCTGAGAATAACATTCTTCCTAAAAATCCTCTTACATATGTTTCATCTGGATCTTTTGAATATTTTCTTAACCAATCTGTTATATTCTCATCTGTTTCAAATAAATAGTTATTATCTTTAGGGAAATATGATTTTGTTATTGTTGTTCCCCATACAAGTTCACCTTCATCTGGTTCTAATTCTCCTGCTATTATTTGAAATAATACAGTTTTGGCTATTTCATTATCTGCCAAAAATGCAATTTTATCATCTTGTTTAACTGTAAAAGAAATATTATCTAAAACTTTAACCCCTTCATATGTTTTTGAAAGATTCTTTACCTGTAAAATTTCTTTTCCTGGTTCTCTATCTGGTTTAAAATCTACATATGGATATTTTCTATTTGATGGTTTTATTTCATCTAATTCAATTTTTTCAAGTGTTTTCTTTCTTGATGTTGCCTGTTTTGATTTAGAAGCATTTGCACTAAATCTTGCTATAAAGTCTTGTAACTCTTTAATTTTTTCTTCTTTCTTTTTATTTTGCTCTCTCATTTGTTTTAAAGCTAATTGGCTTGATTCATACCAGAAATCGTAATTTCCAGGATAAACTTTTATTTTTCCGAAGTCAACATCAGCAATATGTGTGCATACCTTATTTAAAAAATATCTATCATGAGATACTACAATTACTGTATTTTCAAAATTGATTAAAAATTCTTGTAACCAGTTTATGCTTTTTAAATCCAAGTCATTTGTAGGCTCATCTAGTAATAATACATCTGGATTTCCAAATAATGCTTGAGCAAGTAATACTTTTACTTTTTCTCTTGCTTCTATTTCTTTCATATATTTATAATGATTTTCTGGTACAATTCCTAAATCATTTAAAAGCATTGCTGCATCTGATTCAGCATTCCATCCATCTAATTCCGCAAATCTTTCTTCTAATTTTGCAGCTTTCATCCCATCTTCTTCTGAAAAGTCAGGTTTTGCATATATTGCTTCTTTTTCTTTCATAATATCATATAATTCTTTATTACCCATCATTACTGTATCTATAACAGTATTTTCTTCGTAAGCAAAGTGGTCTTGTTTTAATATTGACAATCTTTCTCCTTTTTCTAGTGTTACATCACCCTTGCTTGGTTCAATTTCTCCAGATAATACTTTTAAAAATGTTGATTTTCCAGCTCCATTTGCACCTATAATTCCGTAGCAATTTCCTTTTCCAAATTTTATGTTTACATCTTCAAACAGTACTCTTTTTCCAAATCTTACTGTTACTCCATTTGCACTTAACATCTCTTTCCTCCTATTTACTTTTTACATTATTTGTTTTTATGTTATTAACGGTATTTTTCTCTACTACATTATTTACAATATTATTTTTTTCGGTAGTTGTATTTGTTATTTTATTATTGTTTTTTGTTGTATCTTTTTCCACATTATTTATTGTTTTATTTTCTTGTTTTTTATTTGTATCACTTTTTGTATTTTGAGTTTTATTAGTATTATTTCTCCATGGATTTCCTTGTGTTGTGTCTGTTGGGTCCCAATTTCTACATGCCTCATTACCTGATATTTTTTGTGCACTTGGTTTTCCTAATGGTCCTGGATTAGAATCTGAATAAAACTCTACAGTTGTTCCTTTAGATATATTACTATAAATCCATTTTGCGTCTTGTACTGTTAACCTAATACATCCAGCAGATGCTTTAGTTCCTAATTTATCATATTCTAAATATTCTAATGATGATGGATTACCCTTCTTTGTATATGGAACTGAATGGAATAAAATATTTCCAACAATTGCTGTTGTATATTGTCCATATACATATGTTCCTGGAGTATGTCCAAATAATGTATGCCATCTATGTTTTGTACCATTTAATTTATATTTTCCACCTGTTGGTGTTGCTGTTCCTATTGAGCAAACCATTGCTTTAACAGGAACTGTATAATCTCCATTTGCATCTTTTGTGTAAATTGTTACAACATTAGCAGCATTATTTACTTTTATATAATATTTATCTTCTTCTTTTGTAGATGTTGTCTTTTTTGAATCAGTACTATTTTTATCTTCTGTAACTTTATTTTCTTCCTTTACATCATTTGTTTGATTTGTTTCATCTATATTGTTTTCTACTACATTATTGTCTACACTATTTTCTGGTTCTTGATTATATATAATCTCTCCCATTGTTTCAATTGTTTTATTATTTTTTGATATTGATATTGTGTATACTATTGTCCCTGCTATAAGTAATACTAATATTGCAATTACAACTATTAATAATATTTTTTTATTTTTTAATTTTAACTTCTTCATATTTTCCCCTTATACATTTTTTTATATTAGTATATCATTTTTAATAGATATTTTCAATTTTTTATTGTATTTTATAAAAAAAACTCTAGTATGTTAACATACTAGAGAAAATTTATTTTTCTATTTATCATCAAATAATAATTTTATTCCCCATAATCCAGAAATACCAACTAAAGCATAAATAATTCTTGTTATTACTGTCATATTTCCAAATATGGTATCAACTAAATTAAAATTAAAGATACCTACTAATCCCCAATTTATAGCACCAATTATAATTAAAACTAATGCAATCTTGTCCAATACTTTCATAAAACTCCTCCTTAAATTCTCTAATTTTTTCATTAATATTATATGCTACTTATTTTTATTTATTCCTTTTATTGAAAATATTTTATTTTTATGATATTTTTTATACATAAATATATTTAATAGGGATGATTTTATGAGAAGAAATAAAAAACAAAAAAATAACTTAAAAAATAATTAATATTAAAAGGAGAAACTTTTTAGTTTCTCCTTTAATTAAACATATCCTTTTTCTTTAGCCACCAAGCAACAATAAGTGTTAATATTACTGAGATGAATATCATAATTGGAAATCCAAAATTACTGTTTGAAAATGGTAAATTTACATTCATTCCCCAAAAGCTTGAAATCATTGTTGGTATTGCTAATACTATTGTTATTGATGTTAAAAATTTCATTACACCATTTAGATTGTTAGAAATAATAGAAGCATATGCTTCCATAGTTCCATTTAAAATATCACTATATATTTTTGCCATCTCTATTGCCTGTCTATTTTCTGTAATTGCATCTTCTAGTATATCTTCATCTTCTTCATATAATTTTATTATTTTTCCCCTCATTGTTTTTTCCATTACAAGTTCATTTGATTTTAAAGATGTTGTAAAATATACCAAACTCTTTTCTAAACTTAATAATTTTAATAACTCTTTATTTTTCATTGAATTTTTTAATATATATTCTGCAATTTCAGTTTCTTTATTAATTTGCTTTAAATAAGCTAAATAATATGAAGAATTTAAATATAATATTTGAAATATTAATTTTGATTTTTTATATGTTTGAAAATTTTTTATTTTTCGTTTTTCAAAATCTTCTATTACTTTATTTTTTCTTAAAGAAACAGTTATAAAAAAATCATCTCTTACTACTATCATTCCTAATGGCATTGTAGTATATACATCATTTTCTTCATTTTTTTCTATAATTGGAACATCAACAACAAATAATGTTGTTCCATCATCTTCTTCACTATCAATTCTAGCTTTTTCCTCAAAATCTAATGCATCTCTTATAAAGTCTTCTTGTATGTTAACATTTTCACATACCTTTTTTATTTCATTTTCCGATGGGTTCACGAGGTTTATCCAACTTCCTTTTTTAAATTCTTTAATTTCATTAAATGCATTTGTTTCTAAATCTGTATTATATATTTTTATCATGTTAACACCCACCTTCTTTATTTTTTCATCATACTTTATTTTACATTTTTATTCCATTATTGTCAACCTATTTATTAAAATATTTACATAATATATACTTAATTTTTTTGTCAATGTATTGACAATCCTGTTAAAAGGTAATATAATTTAAAAAGTCATTTATGCACCATTAGCTCAGCTGGTAGAGCAGCAGACTCTTAATCTGAAGGTCCTCGGTTCGAAACCGAGATGGTGCACCAAAAAAGCAAGATATTTTATATATCTTGCTTTTTTAATTTATAGAACTGTTTGTTATTTCTTATTTTTCTTTATTATTTGCTGGCAATCCTTTTGTTCCTTTTAATATAATTCTTTGCATTGCACTATATGTATCTTTTGAAAGTAATTTCTTGGATACAATTTTACCATTTAAACTTTTTATTATATATGTTTCTGTAATAATTCCATTAGCACCTTTTTGTTTTACATTTTCTTTTCCTACATCAAGAGTTGCATCTTCTATATATTTTACTGTATATGGTATAGTTGAAAGTGTTTTGGTTTCAAATGATGTTGTATATTCTTCTTTTTCTTTTATACCATATATTGATATTGTTATAACCCCACTAGAAATACCTGCTTTTATTTTAATAGCATATGTTCTTGTATTTTTAAATTTAAAGTCTGTTAATCCATATGCAACTGTTGCATCTCTTCCTGCTGGTAAATATGATGTTATAAATTGATGATTTCTTCTTTCTGTAACTTCCATATTTGACATTAATACTGCATTATATAATGTTGAAGAAACTTGACAAATTCCTCCTCCTATTCCATCTACAACTTCTCCGTTTTCATATACTTTTGCATTTTTGTATCCTGCAGCTTTTGTTCTTTCACCTAAAGTTTGATTATATGAAAATGTTTCACCTGCTAGAACAACTTTATTATTTAATTTATCACATGCCAATTTTAAATTACTTGTTCTATCTATATTGCTAGCATCATATCTTGTTGTAAAAGTTGCAAGTACATCTGGAAATGCTTCTGAACCTATGTCTGCTGTTGTAATCTTAGGTTTTGTTATTTTTAATTTTATAATATATTCATCTTTATCTTCAGAATTTAATATTTCTCTTGCTTGTTCTACATCAAAATCTATACCTTCAACTTCAGTATATATTGTAAATGGATCTTTTGTATAATATGCGTCTTTCACTTCTTTATAAATATCTTCATGAATCTTATCAATATCTATTTGATCTGGTGTTTTTGTTTCTACTGGAATTTCTATGTAATTTTCATCTTTATTTATATTATTCAATCTTTCTTTTATTTTATCTAATAACTCTTCTGTTTTTATTTTTATTCCAGATTTACCTTTTGTTATAATTAAATTATCCTCTTTTATATAATAATCTGACTCTTCAACAGCTCCTGGAAGATTTGTTCCAATATCATCTATTTTTTGCTTTGCTGTTTGTTCATTTATTGTCATATTTACATTAATATTTTTCTTTCCAATTAGTGCAAATAAAATATTATAATTATTTATAAATATATTATTATCTTTTCCAACAGAAATTGCTTTTTCTATCGCTTCTTCTATATTATAATTTGTTTCTATTAGTTCTGGGTTTATATTTGCTTCATACTCATCATATTTTAATGTTATATCATTTTTTATTTTTTCATTATATAATAATTCAATTTTATTTTTTGCTTCTTCTCTGCTTAATCCCGAAACATCTATTCCTTCTATTTTTACGCCACTAGTAATATTTGAATTATTTATATTAATAAGAGCAAATATTGTTGAAAAAACAAGAGCAACTAAAAAAAATATTAAAACTGTAACAATTATTGTTATTAATTTTCTATTATCAGTTTTTTTCATAAGTTCTCTCCTTTAAATTTCTTTAATTAATATTACCATATTATATTTTTTTTGACAAGATTCTTATTTTTATTATAAATCTTATTTTCTTCTTATTTAATAATATGTTCATCTATTTTTTATATTACCTTATTATAAAAAAAGACAAAATTTCTAAAAAAATTTCAAAAAACACTTGAATATTCAAAAATTTAATAATATAATACTGTCAGCAAAAGATAAATAAGGAGAGAGTCAAAATGGAATTAACAAAAAATATTTTTTTTAATACCGATAAATTAGTTGAAAATAGTAATGTAAAAATATCATATACAGGAAAATTTTTTCAGGACAATTCTGAAGAAGTTTTTATTCATTATGGTTTTGGTCTTAATTGGGACAATTTAAATGATATTAAAATGGAAAAAACAGAACTTGGCTTTCAAGCAGAAATATTTTTATGTGAAGGTGAAACATTTAATTTCTGTTTTAAAAATGGAAATGATGAATGGGATAATAACGATGGAAAAAATTATATTTTTAATTTAGAAAAAAAGCAAAATGAATTAATTGTTCTAGATGATGAACCTGTTTCTTTAGGAAGTGCAAGAAAATTAAGAAAATCATATTTATGGAGTAAAAAAATTCGTTTAGCAGTATATAAAATAATAACATATTTTCCAAAAATAATTTCTGGAAATTATAGAAAAAAAGTAAAAGAAAATTAATATAAAAAAAAAGCATATTTTTAAATATGCTTTTTTTATATTAACCATCCTCCATTTATTGATATTACTTGTCCTGTTGTATATTCATCTTCTATTATCCATTCTACGCATTTTGCAATATCGTTTGTTTTTCCTATTTTTTCAAGAGGTATTTCTTTTTTTATATTTTCTATATCTGTATCAGATAAATTTTTATTCATATCTGTATCTATTATTCCAGGTGCTATAGAATTAACTCTTATATTAGATGGTCCTAACTCTTTAGCTAAAGATTTTGTAAGTGCATCTACTCCCGCTTTGCTTACACTATAATGTGTTTCACACGAACTTCCGGTTAATCCCCATATTGATGATATATTTATAATACATCCTTTTTTATTATGTATCATATTATTTACAACTTCTTGTGTCATATAAAATACAGAATTTAAATTAGTATTAATCATATTATTCCAATCATTATCTGTTATTTGTGTAAATTCCTTAAATTGAGATATTCCCGCATTATTTATTAATACATCTATTTTTCCGTAATTCTCTATTGTATATTTAACTAATTCTTTTGCTTCTTCTCTTTTTGAAACATCTGCTTTAAATATATCTATTTTTTTATTTTCCTTTAAAAGTTCTTCTTGTAAAGCTTTTACTTCTTGTTCTGATTTATTGTAATTTGCAATTACTGTGTAATTTTTATTTGCTAATACTCTTGTAATTTCTCTACCAATTCCCCTAGAAGCTCCTGTTACTATTACTATTTTATTCATAGAGTTTCCTCCTTTTTATAAAATAAAAAAGCCAATAATTAAGAAATCATTCAAAACTACTGACCTTTTATATGGAGCCACTTCTCAGATTCGAACTGAGGACCCCCGCATTACAAGTGCGGTGCTCTGGCCAACTGAGCTAAAGTG
>CAKOUO010000006.1 GCA_934120645.1 uncultured Clostridia bacterium | reverse complement strand
CCACGTCATCAGCTTGGAAGGCTGAGGTTCTACCATTGAACTACACCTGCATTTCTCCTGACAGTTATAAATTATAAATGATTTTTTTATAACTGTCAAGAGTTTTTTAAAAATTTTTTATTTTATTAATACATTCCATCCATTCCTGCTGCACCCATTCCATTATCATGACCACAATGACAGTCTTTTTCTGGAATATCTGCAACTAGACTTTCTGTTGTGATAACCATTGATGCAATTGATGCTGCATTTTGTAAAGCACTTCTTGTAACTTTTGTTGGATCAACAATTCCTGATTTTTTCATATCAACATATTCTTCTTTACTTGCATCAAATCCTACACCAACTTCTGATTTTTTAACATTATCAGCAATTACTGCTGGTTCTAATCCTGCATTTCTTGCTATTTGTTTTACTGGTTCTTCTAATGCTTTTAATACTATTGTTGCACCTAATTTTTCTCCACCTGTTAATCCTTTTACTGTTTTTTCAACTGCTGGTGCTACATTTATTAATGCTGTTCCACCACCTGCAACTATACCTTCTTCAACTGCTGCTTTTGTTGCAGAAAGTGCATCTTCAATTCTTAATTTTTTATCTTTCATTTCTGTTTCAGTAGCTGCACCAACTTCAATTACTGCAACTCCTCCAGCCATTTTAGCAAGTCTTTCTTGTAATCCTTCTTTATCATATTCGCTCTTTGTTTCATTTATTTGAGCTTTTATTTGACCAACTCTATCTGCTATTTGTTGTTTATCTCCTGCACCATCAACAATTATAGTATTTTCTTTTTGAACTTTTACTTGTCTTGCTCTACCTAATTGTTCAATTTGTGTATCTTTTAATTCAAGTCCTAAGTCTGATGTTATAACTTCTCCACCTGTTAAAATTGCGATATCTTGAAGCATTGCTTTTCTCTTATCACCAAATCCAGGAGCTTTAACTGCTACAACATTTAATACCCCTCTTAATTTATTAAGTACTAATGTTGAAAGTGCTTCTCCTTCTATGTCGTCACAAATTATTACTAATTTTCCTGATTGTTGCATCAAGTTTTCTAGTAATGGTAATATTTCTTGAATATTACTTATTTTTTTATCTGTAATTAAAATGTATGGATTATCAACAACTGCTTCCATTTTTTCTGTATCTGTTACCATGTATGGAGAAACATATCCTTTGTCAAATTGCATACCTTCAACCACATTTAATTCTGTATTTGATGTTTTTGATTCTTCAATTGTGATAACTCCGTCTTTTGAAACTTTTTCCATAGCTTCTGCAATTAATTCACCAACTTCATCATTGTTTGCTGAAATACTTGCAACTCTTGCTATATCTTCTTTTCCATTTACTGGAACACTTATTTTTTTCAATTCTTCTACTGCTGAATTAACTGCTTTGTCAATTCCTCTTTTCATTGCCATTGGGTCAGCACCTGCTGCTACATTTTTAACTCCTTCTTTAATCATACTTTGAGCCAAAACTGTTGCTGTTGTAGTACCATCACCAGCAACATCATTTGTTTTTTCTGATACTTCTTTTACAAGTCTTGCTCCCATATTTTCAAATTTATCTTCTAATTCAATATCTTTTGCTATTGTAACACCATCATTTGTAATTAGTGGTGCTCCAAAGCTTTTGTCTAATACAACATTTCTTCCTTTTGGTCCTAATGTAACTTTAACTGTATCAGCTAATTTATTAACTCCTTCTAATAAAGATTTTCTTGCATCTTCTCCAAATTTTATTTGTTTTGCCATTTTAAATCTCTCCCTTCGTTATGTTTTGTTTTATTACTCTACTATTGCCAATATATCATCTTGTTTTACAATTAGATATTCTGTTCCCTCGTATTTTACTTCTGTTCCAGAATATTTACTTACTATTATATTGTCTCCTTTTTTTACATACATTTCTTCATTTTTTCCGTCTATTTTTTCTCCTGGTCCTACTTCTATTACTTCTGCGATTTGTGGTTTTTCTTGTGCACTACTTGCTAAGATTATTCCACTTTTTGTTGTTTCTTCGCCTTCTTTCATTTTTATTAATACTCTACTTCCTAATGGTTTAATCATGATATTACCTCCTTTAATCTTTCCATTTAAGAATGTTTTAATTTTGTTTTTAGCACTCTTTTTATTTAACTGCTAATAATTTATACCTTTTTTTAGCAATTGTCAATAGAGTTTGCTAAAATTCACATAGATTTCACATTTGCTTTTAATTTTTATATATTTATATTATTTGCCTATATATTATATTATTTTGTATACTTTTTTAGAACTTAAAAAGCCTGGAATATTTCCAGGCTTTTTTGAGGTTGCTATTTTAAAAATCCCACCGTTCTTTTTTTACATTCAAACTTTTTCTGTAGAATTTCTAACATAGTATCTACACACCATGCTACTTGTTCATTTTTTTCATATAGCACTGCTGTGATTTCTGTTGAAATTTCTCGAGTTACCGTTGTTTCTTCATCTATGCCTACAAAACCTATAATTTCTCTAGGCAGCCCATATATTGAGTCTTTGCGTTTCTTGTCTTCTTCTCCTATTATTTTTTCAATACAAAAATAATAGTATTGAGAGTCTTTTTTAGGCAAATCCTCATACAGCATTTTCATTTTTTTTCGTTTTACAGATGCTGATAAACGTGGTGTTAAGAAAACTGCTTTTATATCTTCTTCCAATAAAGATCTTATAACAAGCCGGTTTTCTCTATCGATGAAGAATAATATTTGTTCTGCTGAATCACCGTCCTCAATATACATTTCGTCTGTTGTTGTAAAATAGTTGTCTTTTGGATTCCTCTTCATGTATTAACCTCCAATAAATTTTTTACTTTTATATTATAACACATTTTTTGATTTTTTTCAAATTATGTAAATTTTATTTTTTTATTTCTTTTGCAGATTTTATTAATCCCACAAATAATGGTGCTGGTTTATTTGGTCTTGATTTTAATTCTGGATGAAATTGTCCTGCTATAAAATATGGATGTTCTTTTTGACTTAATTCAACAATTTCAACTAACTCACCATCAGGAGATGTTCCAGAACAAATTAATCCTGCATTTTCTAATCTTTCTTTATAATCATTATTATACTCAAAACGATGTCTATGTCTTTCTGCAATTTCTTTCGTTCCATAAACTTTTTCTGCTAATGTTCCTTCTTTTATAACACATGGATAACTTCCAAGTCTCATAGTTCCACCTTTTTGATTTACAGCTTTTTGATTTTCCATAATATGAATTACTTGATTTTTTGATTTTTCATCAAACTCTTGAGAATTTGCATCTTTTAATCCTAAAACATCTCTTGCATATTCTACAACTGCCATTTGCATTCCTAAGCAAATTCCTAAAAATGGTATTTTATTTTCTCTTGCATATTTTATTGTTTCAATTTTTCCTTCAATTCCTCTATTTCCAAATCCACCTGGAACTATTATTCCTTGAAATTCTTTTAACATTTCATTTGCCGTATCTTTTGTTATTTTTTCTGCATCTATTAATTTTATTTCAGTTTCTACATCATTTGCAAATCCCGCATGTTTAATACTTTCTATTACTGATATATATGAGTCTTCTAGTTTAATATATTTTCCAACTATTGCAATTTTTACTTTTTTGTTTTTGTCTATCTTTCTTATTTTGTCTATCATTTCTTCCCATTTTCTATTATCAGGAATATATCTATCTAATTTTAAATGATTGCATACTTCTCTTGCTAATCCTTCTTCTTCTAACATCAATGGTACGGCATATAAACAATCTGCTGTTTTATTTTGTATTACACTTGTTTTTCTTACATTACAAAACAAAGCTAATTTTTCTCTAATATTTTCTGGTATATCTTGTTCTGTTCTACATACTAATATATCTGGTTTGATTCCTAAACTTTGTAGTTCTTTTACAGAGTGTTGTGTAGGTTTTGATTTTATTTCATTTGAACCATAAATATATGGTAATAATGTTACATGTATAAAACATACATCTTCTGGATTTTTTTCTAGCCCTACTTGTCTTATTGCTTCTATTATTGATAATCCCTCTATGTCTCCTACTGTTCCACCTACTTCTGATATTACTATATCTGTGTCTGTATTTTCAAATCCATATATTTTTTCTTTAATTTCGTTTGTAATATGTGGTATTACTTGTACTGTTTTTCCTAAGTAATCTCCTCTTCTTTCTTTTTCTATTACATTTGAATATATTCTTCCCATTGTTATACTTGAATTTTTTGTTAAGTTTTCATTTATAAATCTTTCATAATGTCCTAAGTCTAAATCTGTTTCTGCTCCATCATCTGTTACAAAAACTTCTCCATGTTCATAAGGATTCATTGTTCCTGGGTCTACATTTATATAAGGGTCAAATTTTTGTATTGTTACTTTGTATCCTCTGTTTTTTAATAATCTTCCTAAAGATGCTGCTGTAATTCCCTTTCCTAATCCTGATACTACTCCACCTGTTACAAATATGTATTTTGTGTTCATGTTTTTTCCTCCTTTTGAAAATAAAAAAAGATTAAAAAAATTTTTCCGAAAAAAATCGGTTTTTTTTTAATCTATAATTATTTTAACACTTGCTAAAAAAATTAGCAAGTGTTTTTTTATTTTTTATATACTCTTAAATATAAAAAATTTATTAAAAATATTTATCCATATAGTAACTAATTTTGTGAACTACTTGAATATTGGCTATAAAGCCAAGAATTATAATCAAATGGTTTTAATGTATTTGGTTTTCCGTAATCTACACCATATGTTTCTACTTTTATTGATGTAACTTTTGGAGGATTTACAGGTGTACTAACTTCTGAATTTTGTGAACTTTCTTCTCCTTCTGCTGTTGTTACCTCTACATTTTCAATTTGATGTAAAATATCTAATCCTTCTGTTACTTTACCAAAAGCTGTATAGTATCCATTTAAACTTGTATTTTCTTTTGTCATTATAAAGAATTGTGAGCATCCTGAATTATAAGATTCTTTTGTTAGAGTTGAAGATGCTTGTGTATAGTTTGCTCTTGCCATTGCTAAAGTACCTTCTTCAAATTTTAATGTGTTTTTTACATTATTTGCTAGAAATTCTCCTTTTATGCAATATGATGTTGTGTCATCTGTTTTATTTAAATCTCCTAATTTTGCATCTGTTGTTTTATCTCCATTTTTTGTTCCAGCTTGTACCATAAAGTCTTTTACTATTCTATGGAAAGTTGTTCCATCATAAAATCCATTATTAGCTAATGTTATAAAATTTGCTACTGCTTCAGGTGCTTGGTCTGGATATAGTTCCATTTTTATTGTTCCAAAGTTTTCTACCTCCATTGTTACTGTTGGATTTTGAATATTAACTGTTTGTTTTTTATAATATCCATATACTAATGCTCCTATTAAAACTATTATAGCTATTAAAGCTATTATCCAAATTATTTTTTTTGCTATTTTCATTTTTTATCTTCCTTTCTCTTTTTTCGCTTGTTTATTTTTTTATTCGAACATAAATTGTTCTTGCATTCTTTTTAGTGATTGTTTTATTGTTCTTGCTCTTACTTCTCCTATTCCATCAACTTCATCAAGACTTTCTATGTCTGCTGCTAATATGTGCTGGAATGATTTAAATGATAAGATTAAGTTTTCTACTATATTTGATGGCATTCTTGGTATTTTGTTTAATATTCTATAACCTCTTGTATATACGCCTACTTCATCATAATTATCAAATGTTTCATATCCTAGTAATTTTGAGATTGTTGTTTCTTTATTAATTTCTTCATATGGAATTTCTGATAATTCTTCTAATATTTTTTCAGGTGTTCTTTTCTTTTTGTTTGATGCCATATAGTCTTTTATTATTAGCATTTCTTCTTTTTCTAAACCACCTATTAATTCGTCTAATTGCATTTTTACAAGTCTACCATCATTTCCTAGTTCATAAATTTGTCTTTGTATTTCATCTGCAATCCTCATTACCATCTCTGCTCTTTGTAATACATCTATAACATTTTTTAGTGTAACTATATCATTAAATTCATATTCATTTAATATGTCTAGTCTATTATCAAATACTTTTTTATATCTTTCTAGTGTTTGTATTCCTTGGTTTGCTTTATTTAATACTGCATTTGTATCTTCTAGAATATATCTAAAATTACCTTTAAATATTGTTATAATGTTTCTTCTTTGAGATATGCTTATAACTAGTTCTCCTGTTTGTTTTGCTGTTCTTTCTGCTGTTCTGTGTCTTGTACCTGTTTCTTGTGTTTCTATTTCCCTAGATGGTATTAATTGTGCATTTGCAAATAATATCTTTTTTAAATCTCCACTTAAAACAATTGCTCCATCCATTTTTGCTAATTCATATAATTTTGATGATGTATAATCTTCATTTATTGTAAATCCACCATCTACAATTTCTTTTATAACATCATTATTATCTGTTATAAGTAGCAGTGCTCCTGTTTTTGCTCTTAATATGTTTTCCAGTCCATCTCTTATTGGTGTACCAGGTGCAATTACTCTTAATAAGTCTGTAATGTTATCATCTTTATTCTTTCTCAAGATTTTCCCCCTTCTGTCTTTTCTTTATTTAAGACCTAATTTTTTCATTGCTTCATTTATATCTTTGACACCTATTATATCTAATTTAAATTTTTCTTTCAACCCTTTTTTATTACTTTCTGGTATAATGCATTGTTTAAATCCTAGTTTTTCTGTTTCTTTTAATCTTTTTTCTATTAAATTAATTTTTCTAACTTCTCCTGTTAGTCCAACTTCTCCCATAATAACTGTGTCTTTAGGAATTGGTATGTTTTTAAAACTTGATGCTGTTACCATTACAATTCCTAAATCTATTGATGGTTCATTTATTTTCAATCCTCCAACTACGTTTAGATATACATCTTGTCCACCAAGCATTAATCCAGCCTTTTTTTCTAAAACAGCTATCAATAATGCAAGTCTATTATAATCAATACCATTTGCTGTTCTTTTTGGATACCCAAAAACACTTTGAGCTGTTAATGCTTGTAATTCTACTAACATTGACCTTGTACCTTCCATGCAAGAAACAATACATGAGCCTGCTGGATTATCTTCATTTTCTGAAATTAGAATGTCTGACGGATTTGTAATTTCACACATTCCTTCTCCTCTCATTTCAAACATTCCTATTTCGTTTGTAGAACCAAATCTATTTTTTACACCTCTTAAAATTCTATACGAAAAATATCTTTCTCCTTCTAAATAAAGAACTGTATCTACCATATGTTCCAATACTCTAGGTCCTGCAATATTTCCATCTTTTGTAACATGACCTATAATAATTGTTGTTATATTTCTAGATTTGCAAACTCTCATAATTTGTGATGTAATTTCTCTAACTTGACTTACACTTCCTGCGGCAGCTGGAATATCTTCTGAATACATAGTTTGAATAGAATCTATTATAACCAATTTAGGATCTAAATTTATAATATTTTGATTTACAATATCAATATCTGTTTCTCCCAAAAATAAAATATCATCATTTTTTATACCGTAATCTATCCGCCCTTAATTTTATTTGCTCAGCTGACTCTTCACCTGAAACATATAAAACTGATCCTTCTCCATTTACTTTATCACATAATTGCAAAATTAATGTAGACTTTCCTATACCTGGCTCTCCACCTAACAAAATTAATGAACCTTTTACTAAACCGCCCCCCTAAAACTCTATCCAATTCATCAAATCCTGTTGATGTCCTTATTGTCTCTTTAGCTTCATATGTATTAAGCTTTTGTGGAACATTTAGTTTTCCCTTTTCTATTCCAGACTTAAGAGAACTATTTTTACTTTCTACTATTTTTTGTTCAAAAAATGTATTCCAGCTATTACAAGCAGGACACTTTCCTAACCATTTTGCAGACTCATATCCACACTCATTACACACAAACACCGTTTTATTCTTCGCCATTTTTACCTCCTTTGTCCTTTTGGGGACGTTTCTCAAAAGGACATTTTATTTTATAATGTCCTTTTTATCTATTATTAATTAAAAGTCACTTTATGCTCTTTCTACTATTTTCCTACTTATTCCTAAAACTCTAGCTATTTGAACACTTGTAATTTCTTTTGTTTCTTTTATTTTTGCTAGTAATTTATTTCTTTCTTTTTTATTTAATTCTATAATTTGATATATATTATCCATTTCTAATGTTTCACTTATATATTTTTTTAATTGTTCATCACTAATTTTTTCTTCCATTTCAAATTCAAGTAATTCATGAATTTCTTTATCACTATTAATATTATGAAATTGAACAAAATATTTTTTGGCTTCTATTTCATTATTTGAAAATACTGATAGTAATTTTTCACAATTGCTAATAGAAGGTTTTCCTATATATTCTCTAAAACTGCTCCATTTATATTCTTCTGTCTTTGCAATTCCTGCTTTTAATGGATTTTTATGAATATATCTGCATACTTGCATAAAATAATTTCTATCTTCTACCTTTTTACTCAAAAATCTATTTTGAAATAGGTGTCCTATTCTGTTATATTTTTTGTTAAAGTATAGTGAATAACTTATTTCTATGCTTTGCATTATTGTTGATAATTTGTTTTTTTTATCATAAATAACAATATGGATATGATTACTCATTAAACAATACGCATAAATTTCATATTCATACTTTTCTTTTGTTTCAATTAGTATTTTTAAGAACTTTGTTTTATCTTTGTCATCTAAGAAGATATTCTGTTTATTTATTCCTCTTATAATAACATGATATACTTTTATTTCACTATATTGTCTATTATATCTGGGCATTTAGCACTCTCCTTAATCTTTATTGTCTTTCCCACTTTATTTTTCCCCCAGAAATATCAAAAAAAGTATAGCACATTTTATTTTTATATGCTATACTCTTTTCCCATTTTTCATAAAAAATTCACATTTGTGCAAACATACTTACAAATTGAAACTTTATTTTGATTTTGTCCATTTGGGAAACGTCCCCAAAAGGACATTATTTATTTTTTCCAAATGTAACTTCTTGGAATAAAAAGTCATGTACTTTTTCCCAAGTTATTTCTTGATGTAAAAATTCATTTATTTCATCTTCTACTTTTTGTTGCTTTGGTGTTAATACAACTTTTATTTCCTTGTTCCAATCTATTTCTTGTAACCAAAATGCTTTAAATTTTTGCCAAAATCCTACTTTTGTAGGTAATGCTGTATTTCTTATTGTTCCTGCATTTTCTGGCATTCCTTCTGCTTCTATTTCAGTATTTTCAAATGAAACTCCTCCAAATACATTTGGTGTATTATTTTGATCTAATTCTGACATTATTATTTCCTCCTTTGTATTTTATTTCAGCTATTTTATTTATACTATATAATTTTTTATTAATCAAGCTTTTTAAATTTTTTTTGTGTTAAGTTTTTATTACATATTTATTACATTTTTGTTACATATTTACATTTTAATTTATATTTCTGCTTCTATATGATCAATATCTGCTTTTACACATTTTACTTTTTTTATTTTATTTTCTAAATTTTCATTTGTTTTACATTGGATTAACATATAATTTGCTGTATGTCCTTTATATACTCCATCTTTTTCTTCTTCAAATAATACTTCTACTTCTTTTCCTATGTATTCTTTGTTATATTCAATCTCATTCTTGTTAGATAATTCTATAAGCTTCTTGCTTCTTTTTTCTTTGATGTCTCCTGGTATTTGGTTTTCCATTATAGCTGCTTTTGTTCCTTTTCTTTGTGAATATTTAAATATATGCATTTTATAAAATTTAATTTCTTTTAAAAATTCGTATGTTTTATTGAATTCATTTTCTGTTTCTCCTGGAAAACCTACTATTATATCTGTTGTTAAATTAACATCATTATATGTTTTTCTTAGTCTTTCTGTTATTTCCTTAAATTGCTGTGTTGTATATCTTCTATTCATTCTTTTTAATGTTTCATCACATCCACTTTGTAAAGATAAATGGAAGTGATGGCATATTTTTTCTAATTTTTTTAATCTTTCTACAAATTCTTCTGTTATTAATAATGGTTCTATTGAACCTAATCTGATTCTTTCTATTCCTTCAATTTTGTTTATTTCCTCTAATAAGTCAATTAAATTGTAATTGTTTTTAAAATCTTTTCCATATGATGCTATATGAATGCCTGTTATAACTACTTCTTTTATTCCTTCTTCTGAAATTTTTTGTACTTCAGATATAATGCTTTCTGGTTTTCTACTTCTAACTCTTCCTCTTGCATATGGAATAATGCAATATGAGCAAAATCTATCACATCCATCTTGTATTTTTATAACTGCTCTTGTTTTTTCTGTAAATGTTATATCTCCAAAGTCTGAAAATTCTCTTGATTGCATTACATCTTCTATTTCAATATTTTGAGTGTTATTTTTTATATATTCTTCTACATGTTTTACAATATCTACTTTTTCATTATTTCCTAATACTAAATCTATTTCTGGTATTTTATTTAATTCTTCTTTAGCCACTTGTGCATAACATCCGGCAAGCTACTACTATAGTTTTCTCATTATTTTCTTTTACTCTTCTTAACATTTGTCTTGATTTTCTGTCTGACATATTTGTTACTGTGCATGTATTTATTATACAAATATCTGGAATTTTATTTTCATTTTTTTTTGTTTCTTCTTCTATTATTTCATATCCTTTTTCTAAGAATTTTTGTGCCATTGCGTTTGTTTCATATTGATTTACTTTACAGCCAAGTGTTATAAATTTTACTACTTTACTCATTGTATATTTTTCTCCTTTTATCTAAAAATAGAATTGCTAAATTCTGCAATTTGCAATTCTATTTTTGTTAATATCTATTTTGACTTTCCTTCTAATACATCTAAATTATCTAGTGCTTTTCCTGTTCCTAATGCTACACATGATACAGAGTCTTGAGCTATCATAACATTAATTCCTGTTTTTTCTTGTAAAAGTTTATCTAATCCATCTATTAAACAACCTCCACCTGTCATATAAATTCCTTTATCACTAATATCTGCTGCTAATTCTGGTGGTGTTCTTTCTAATACTCCATGTACTGCATCTACAATCATCATTGCTGGTTCTATTAATGCTTCTAACATTTCGCTTGAGTGAATTGTAACTGTTTTTGGTAATCCAGTTGATAAATCTCTTCCTCTTATATCCATTTCTGCATCTTGAATTTTTGGATATACACATCCTATATTTACTTTTAAATCTTCTGCTGTTCTTTCTCCGATTGCTACATTATGCTTCTTTTTTATATATTTTACTATATATTCATCAAATTTATCTCCTGCTACTTTTATAGAAGAACTTACAACTGATCCTCCTAATGAAATTACAGCTATATCTGATGTTCCTCCTCCGATATCTACTACCATATTTCCACATGGTTTTGCTATATCTATTCCTGCACCTATTGCTGCTGCTATTGGTTCTTCTATTAAATAGACTTTTCTTGCTCCTGCTGCTACTGCTGCATCTATTACAGCTTTTTTCTCTACTTCTGTTACTTGTGAAGGTATACATATCATAATTCTTGGTGCGAATAGTGATTTTTCACATACTTTGCCGATAAAATATTTTAACATTTTTTCTGTAACTGTATAGTCTGATATAACTCCTTCTCTTAGTGGTCTTGTTGCTATTATATTTCCTGGAGTTCTTCCAAGCATTCTTCTTGCTTCTCCTCCAACTGCTAGTACATCTCCAGAGTTATTGTCAACTGCTACAACTGATGGTTCTCTTAATACAATACCTTTTCCTTTAACATATACAATTACTGTTGCTGTACCTAAATCTATTCCTATATCTTGTCCAAATCCAAATTTAAACATGTAATATCTTCCCTTCTATATTATATATTTACTCTTCTATTTTTTTGTCTTTAGGTTTTGTTTCTTTTTCATTACAAATTCATTACGATTATATTACAATTATTTAAAATTATCAATAGGTTTCATTGAATTTTTTATTTTTTTGTATTATAATATTGTTTATGTAAGTTTAACTAATTTAGGAGGATTTTTCGTGGTTAATTTTAAGTTTAATTCAAAATCTGCAGATGATACTTTGCAGTTTGCTAAAAAATTTGCCTCTTATTTAAATAAGAAAGATGTAATTGTTCTTTCTGGAGATTTAGGTTCTGGCAAGACTAAATTTACAGAAGGTATTTTGTCTTTTTTTGGTTTAGAAAATGAAATATCTAGCCCAACTTTTACTATTGTTAATGAATATTCTAAAAATGATATTAATATTTATCATTTTGATGTTTATAGACTTGCTGACTCTTCAGAGTTTTATGAAATAGGCGGTGAAGAATATTTTGAAAATGGTATTTGCATTATTGAATGGGGCGAAATTATTGAAGATGCTTTACCAAAAGATTATATAAAGATTGATTTTTCTAAAAATTCAGATGATGATAATTCAAGAATTTTAGATATAAAATCAATAGGTAACAAATATGATAATTTAGTAAATTTATGTCATACTTTTGCTAATTAATTTTACTATTTGAAAGGAGAATTATTTTGAAAATTTTATGTATAGATACTTCAAGTAAATTATGTAGTGTTGCAATTTTAGAAGATTTTAATTTAATAAATAAACTAGAATTAGATAATGGTTTAACTCATTCTGAAACATTAATGCCTTTAATAAAAAAGCTTCTAATTGAAAGTAATTTATCTTTAACTGACATTGATCTACTTGTTTCAGATATCGGCCCTGGTTCTTTTACAGGTATAAGAATTGGAGTTTCTACTGTGAAAGCTTTTTCAGACAGCTTGAATATTCCCTGTGTTGGAATAAGTAGCTTAGAAGTTTTGGCTTATAATATTGAAAATGATGGTTTAATTTGTAGTACTATTGATTGTAAAAATGATAATTGTTATTTTGCCTTATATGAATGTATATCTGGCAATTATAATATTTTAGAAAAACCTGATGCAAAATCTAATGATGATGTTCTAAATTTATTAAATACTAAATATTCTAATAGCTTTATCAATTTTGTTGGTGATGGTATAAAAAACGCCTCTTCTATTAATAAATTAGATATAAAGAATTTAGGAATTGCTGGTTTAAAGAAATTTATTGCTAACAATAATATTGGTGAAGATGTATTGCCTATGTACTTAAAAAAGCCTCAGGCTGAAAGGCAATTAGAAGAAAAATTAAAAAATAAAAATTGTTAAATAATTGGTGATTATAATGGATTTAAAAGTTAATGAGATGTCTTTGGATGATTTAAATAGTATTAAAGATATTTTACTTTCTAATTTTGATGACTTTTGGAATTATAATATTTTAAAAGAAGAATTGGAATGTGCTTCTTCATATTTTTTAGTTGCCAAAAATTCTAATAATGAAATTGTTGGTTTTGCTGGTTTTAAGATTATTATTGATGAAGCTGATATTATGAATATTGTTGTTAAAAAAAATTTTAGAAAAAACGGTATTGGCTCTGTTCTTTTAGAAAATTTAATTTCTTTATCAAAATCTCTAAATTTAAAAAGCATTACATTAGAAGTTAATGAGAATAATATTTCTGCTATTAATTTATATAATAAGTTTGATTTTGTAAAATTAGGTGTTAGAAAAAATTATTATGGTAATAGTAATGCTATTATAATGAGTAAAAAAATATAAAATGTCCTTTTGGGGACGCTTCCCAAAAGGACATTTTTATTTTATCTTGTTATTCTTTTGCTAATATATACGGATTTTCCTCTGTTCCATCTCCACTTGCTATGTATACTCCTTCATTCATTGTTACCACTGGACGAATACCCCAACAAAAACCACTAGTTCCTTGGTATCTACCCCAAATATCTATAAATATCAAATCGTTATAATAACCACTTCCCCAAGTATTTCCTGTCCAATAATATACTCCGTTTAATCTAATTTTATTGTTTTCTTCACATAATTTATAAGCTTCCTCACCTGTAATGCAATGAACATCTTTTATTAAACTAATTTGATTTTTATCCTTATACATATCCCAATTTCTTGAATTTATTACTGTTCCATCACTTAATGTGCTATATTCTGTACTTCTCGCTCTATTTGTTAATAAATACTCTGATCTATATCCATCATACTTTTCTATGTGATAATGCACATAATTTTCTGATATCCCCGCATGTATTAATTTTTCTACATATATTTTTCCATTTTTTTCTTGCTTTTCTAATATCTGCCACCCATTATATTTGGGTGTTCCATATCCATCTTGTGGACTCACACTTTGATTTCTACTTGTTATTATTTTTCCTGAATCTACTAATGTTTGATTTGTTATATCACCTTTGTATGTAAATCCTCCGAATGTAAAATTTAATCCTGTATTATCTTTTAGTTTATATTTATCATTTACTGTTTTGCTTATATTTATATCGTATAATTTTTTATTTTGTAATTCTTCTATCTCTTCTTTAGTCCATTCCCCAGCATCATATTTTACTAAATCTGGTGCTGATTGATATTGATTGACTAGCACTTCTTTTTCTTCTGTTATTGTTTTTCCATTATATGTTCCCGTAACTATAAATATATATTTTCCGTTTTTCGTTATTGCATATGGTACTGATTTCTTATCATCTTTATTAATTACATTACACTTTGTTCCTTCCAAGTTTGCTATTATATTTATATATAATGTTCTTCCTTTTGGTTGTGTATTTGCTTCCAATGATGTAGTATCACTTGGAAGTGTATTTACTGCTATTACTGTATATTTTATTTCTAATTTCTTTGCTGTTGCTGTTATTTCTATATCATCTGTTACTTTATCTATATTTATTACTCCTGTTGTTTTATCTACTGTTACTGCTTGTCCTCCCATTGTTACTGCTATTGTATCTATTATATAATCTCCTTCTGCTGTTATTGTTGCTTGATATGGTTTATTCCATGCTAATTTTATTGCTGTATTGTCTATCTTAATTCCATCTCCTAAGTTCTTTGTTATTTTATAATAATAGTCATCTATTTTTATTGTCTTTTCTACTATTTCTCCACTTTCTGATGTTATCTTAACTTTGTATTCTACTCCTAATTCTACTAAATAATCTATTCCTACTTGTTCCTTTTTGTTATATGGATATATTGTTCCATCTGGCATTTGTACTTCTTTTATTCCATTTATTTCATCTTTTATTATTATTGCTATATTTATTTTATTGCCTTCTCTTTCTCTTGTTTCATATGAGAATTCTATACTACTTTCATTATATTCTTCTTCGACTATATTTAAGTTTCCATCTATTAAAAACTTTCCTATAATTTTGTCTTTTTTCATTATTACTTGTTTTCCACTTAGTGATGCATCATCTTTTACTGTGCATTCATATTTCTTTATTTGCTCATTTATCCAATCTTGTGTTACATCATCTAATGTTGCTTCTGCTCTTTTTTCTATTTGCAAATCATGCAATGCTAATGTTAATTCTTCTCTCATTTCTGCTTTTATTTCTGCTTCTTTTGCTTTTTTTACTTTGGCTAATAATCCATTTTCTCCTCCTAATGTTGCTATTGTTATTCCCGCCAAAATTAACAATATTATAATCGTTATAACCAAAGCTATTAAAGTAATTCCATTCTTATTACTACTTTTAACGTACATTTTTATCTTTTCCTCCTTAGTTTTTTATAAAAAAATTATATCATTGGCTATTATTTTTTACAATACTTTTGTATGGTATTTTTACAATTTGTTTTATGTAATAATATTTTCATTAGGAGGTAGATTAAATGTTTGAAATATCAAAATATAAAAAAAGTAATGTAAAACTTTCTATACGTTTACCAGAAAATATTAATGATACTTTAAAGAAAATTGCTAAAGAAGAAAATATGAGTTTTAATAATGTTTTAGTTAGCTGTGTTCAATATGCTTTAGATAATATTGATTTAAATAAATACAAGAATGTAAAATTAGATGATAATGAACAAAACAATTAAAAAAGTATATTAACTGCTTTATAGCTGTTAATATACTTTTTACATTATTCTCTATACATATTTTTCAATAACAACAACTGTTCTTCCACTTCTTGTAGTTCCTTTAAACTCTTTAACTACAAATCTTCCTTTTCCTCGTATAGTAAGAACATCACCTAGTTTTATTTGTTTCGAAGCTTTAGTTTCATTCTGTCCATTAATAAAAACTCTTTCACTATCTATAATTTGAACAGCTTTACTTCTAGATGTTTTTGCTAAATCTGAAACAAAATTATCTAGTCTTAATGATGGTACTATAATACTAACTTCTTCCACCTTAATTTCTTGTTTTCTCAAATCTTCTAACCCTATCAACTCAAATTTAGAATTTTCAAATCTTGTCAAAGTTCCTAGTTCTTGTTTTAATGTTTCAGCAGATTCTTGTTTTACCAAAATATCTGCCCCATCCTCTGAAACTATAATATCTCCTACTTTTTCCCTTTTCATTCCTAGCTTTATTATTCCACCTAAATAATTTCTATGTGTATACTTTCCTTTTTCTTCATCTGATAATATTATTCTAATAACATTTATTATTTTATTGTAATTTTTTTCTATCATTTCTAAAGTATATTTTTCTGGATATACTATTAAAATTTTTCTTTCTGCATCTTCAAATCCACCAAAAAGTACATAATTTGTATATTCTATTTTTCTTAAAAATGTTTTTACTAATGCTGTTTGATACATATCAAGAAAATCTGTATATTCTATTTTTTCTCTCTGTCTAGAAAATTCAATTTTATCTAAAACTTGTGCTAATAATAATTTATCTTCTTGTTTTTTATACTCGCTTAAAACTTTTTGTTTATCCATTATTATCTCCTTTTTCAATATTTGATTCAAAAATGAAATTTTTGTCCATTTGGGAAACGTCCCCAAAAGGACATACTTTGTAAATTTTTTCTAGTTCTTCTACACTTCCGTGTTTTATAAATTCGTCTGGCCATGCATATTTTTTAAATTTTATTTTTTGTAAATTTTCTTCTACTATTAATTCTTCTATTGCTGTTCCTAATCCGTTTATTTCTGTTCCATCTTCAAGTGTTATTATATTTTTTGTTTTTTCTATTGATTTTTTTATTGTTTCTTTATCTAGTGGTTTTAAAAATCTTGCATTTATTATTTCTGCGTCTATTCCTTTGTCTTTATAGCTTTTTGCTATTTCTATTGCTTTTGATACTCTTTTTCCTATTGCTATTATACTTATGTCTTTTCCTTCTTTTAGTTTTTCTGATTTTCCTAATTCTATTTTGCTATGTTTTTCAAATTTTATGTTGTTTTCTTCTCCTCCTCTTGGGTATCTAATTACTACTGGCTTTTTTAAATTGATTGCAAATTCTAACATGTCTTCTAATTCTTTAAAGTCTTTTGGTGCCATTATTGTTAAGTTTGGTATTATTCTAAAGAATGCCATATCTAATGTTCCTTGATGTGTTTCTCCGTCTGCTCCTACAACTCCTGCTCTGTCTACACACATTACTACTGGTAAGTCTTGCATTGCTATATCATGTATTACTTGGTCATATGCTCTTTGATAAAATGATGAGTATATAGGAACTACTGGTATCATTCCTTCTTTTGCCATTCCTGCTGCCATTGTTAAACTATGTTGTTCTGCTATTCCTACATCAAAAAATCTATTTGGAAATTCTTTTTGGAATTTACTAAGTCCTGTTCCATCTTTCATTGATGCTGTTATTGCAACTATTTTTTTATTGTTTTTTGCAAGCTGTACTAATTTTTCTCCAAATATTTTTGAGTAATCTGCTTTTTTTTCTTTTTTTGTTTTTCCTGTTTCTATATCAAATGGTGCTGTTGCATGAAATTTATCTGGACTGTCTTCTGCTATTTTATATCCTTTTCCTTTTTTAGTTAAGACATGTATTAATACTGGTCCTTCAACTTGTTTGCTTAATTGCATTATATTTTGTAATTGTTCTATATTATGCCCATCTACTGGTCCAAGATATGTAAATCCTATGTCTTCAAAAAACATTTTTGGTATAATTAATTGTTTAATACTTCTTTTAACTCTTTGTACTACCTTTACAAATGGTTTTCCTATAATAGGTATTTCATTTATTATTTTTTTCATTGATACATTTGATTTTGTATACAATTTTTTTGTTCTTAATTTACTTAAGAACATATTTAGTCCACCTATATTTTTAGAAATACTCATTTCATTATCATTTAATATTACTGTAATATTTGTTTTACTAAATCCTGCATCATTTAATGCTTCTAATGCCATTCCTCCTGTTAATGCTCCATCTCCTATTACAGCTATTACATTATGTTTTTCCTCTTTTAAATCTCTTGCTCTTGCCATTCCTAATGCTGCTGATATTGATGTACTACTATGTCCTGTATTAAAACTGTCATATTCAGATTCATTTGATTTTGGAAAGCCTGCTATTCCATCTAATTTTCTTAGTGTTACTAATTCTTTTCTTCTTCCTGTTATAATTTTATGCACATAAGTTTGATGTCCTACATCCCAAACAATTTTATCTTCTGGCATGTTAAATACACTATGTAAAGCAATTGTAAGTTCTACTACTCCTAGATTAGATGCTAAGTGCCCTCCATTTTCTGAAACTATTTCTAATATATATTTTCTTATTTCTTTAGCTAATTCATTTTTTTCATCTATATTTAATTTTTTTAAATCCTCTGGTGAATTTATCTTTTCTATCATTTCTACGTCCTCATTTTTGTATTTTTTACTATTTATTGGTTATATTAATAAAATCTAAATAGCTATTATATGATAGCACATTTTTTTATTTTTTTCTATATTTACTGTTGTTTTTTATCTTTTTTTGTAATACAATATGTTTAATAATTTAATAAAAGGAGAAATGTTCAAATGAAAAAATCAAAAATTAAAATTTTATCTTTATTATTTTTATTGCTTATTTTAGTAACAACAATTTCAAGTGCTTCTTATAGCAATGTTACTATGTCTGTTGTTGAAGAACCAGTTTGTACTATTAAATTTGGTGATAATTCAACTGTTACAAGAAAACTTATTTCTAAAGATTTAAATAATAAAGAACTTACACTTCAATTACAAGTTACTAATAATGAAACTGCTTTAAAACCTACTGGTGAAGTAATGTTAGTAATTGATAACTCAAAAAGTATGCTTGATAAAGTTACAGAAGATTCTACAAGAGAAGATTTAGTTATAAATTCTGCTAAAACTTTAATTCAAAATCTTTTAAAAGATAACACTAATTTAAAAATAGGTGTTGTTAGTTTTTCAACTAATGTTGATGTTGCAAAAGAAGGAACTATAGAAGATGCTAAATTAATATCTAATTTAACAAATGATTCTAAAGCTTTAATATCAGCTATTTCTAATATAGAATATACTGGTCCTAGAACTAATTTAGATGCTGGTATTACTTTAGCAAAACAATATTATACAAAAGATACTGATAGTAATCATAAATATATGATTGTTTTATCTGATGGTGTTCCAAATGTTGCTGTTGATTATGATAAAAGTTATTATTCTGATGATGTAATTTCAAAAACTAAAGCTAAATTACAATCTTTATCTGGAACTGTTGATAATGTTTATGTAATGCTTACAGGAATTACTGAAGGTGATAAAACAGCATTACCTTCTAAAAAAACTTATAATGAAATTATCTCTGGAATTTTTGGAACTACTTCAGCTCCTACTGTTGGAAAGTTTTATTATATAAAAGATGATAATATTGAAACAACTATTACAAAAAATATTTATAATGATTTAATGCCAATTTCTAAATCATTTAAATCTCTTAAGATAACAGATTCTTTTCCTAAAGAAATAGTTGATAATTTTGATTTTACTTATGTAAAAAAACCTAATATAGGAGAAATTTCTGATAAAATTGATACTAAAACAAATAGTATTGTATGGACAATACCTGAATTAAAATCTGGTGAAACTGCTACTGTTCAATACAAATTAAAATTAAAAGAAAACTTTTCTTCAAATATTGTTGATAAAGTTTTAAATACTAATCAAAAACTAGATTTAAGTTATACAGATTTTGAAGGAGCAACTAATTCAAAAACTTCTGATGTAACTCCTAAAGTAAAACTTGTAGAACCAAAGCCAGCAGAGTTACCTAAAGCTGGAACAACTGCAATCTTTGCTTTTGTTGGTTTTAGTTTAATTATAGTTATTATATGTGGAATAAAATTCTTTAGTTTAAAAAATAAAATGAACTAATAATTATAAAAAAAATGCTACTTATATTTTAAAGTAGCATTTTTATTTTTTATTTAGAATTGTGATATTATTGTTTTTATATTATTTTTTGATAATATACCATTAAATACTATTAAGTTTCTGTAGTATCCATTCATATATGTATTAGTCGTCCAACCTCCAGCATCTTCTGATTTTACTGGTCTGCTTATTGATAATGGTTCATTTAATTGTCTAAATGTTCCTTCTCCTTTTGATAATAATTCATCATTTATATAAAATTGACTCTGATAATTTTTCTTAACTAAGACAATTGTACTCCACTGATCTTCTTTTAATTCATTTATCTTTGCATCAGTTGTACCACCATATTTTTCACTATAGTCTGCATTTATTATACGAATTGCTGGATAATAATTATCCCATTGTATTCCGTAGAAAGTATTAGATCTTCCTGAATGCATTTCATAATTACTAAAATCTCCTTGTCCTAAAAGTCCTATTATTCTGCCAATTGGTACTAATTTTCTTACTTGTATCATTATTGTAAAATTATCTGGCATTTTATAATTATCTGCTGTTTGTATATAATCTTGTCCAGTTAGATATATACCATTATTATCAAAATTAGGTGTGTCACTTCCTTTTAATAACAATGAACCTGCTGTAGAATTTTTGGCATTATTCTCTAAGCTATCTTTCATTGGCCAATAATCTACTGCATCTTCAATCATAATTGCTTTAGTTTTTATACTTACTTCATCTGATTCTAAACTTGTGGAAAACAATTTTAATATCACTTTAATTTTATACTCAGTATCTGTTTCTAAGTTATCTAATATCTCACTTGCAGATTCAGAATCTTTTATTTTTATATTTCCATCTATGTAATAGTCATATTTAATTGCATTTATATTTGTATCAACATTTGTGACATTTACTCTTACTGAATCATATCCTATTTCATTAATTTCTATCTCTGGTTTATTAAAACTTAAATTTATTGTTTTCTCTACTTCTTCCCCATTTGATGATGTTATTTTAAATTTATAATCTTTTTTAGATTCGGCAATAAAATCTAATCCTACTTCTTTTTGATCATTGCAATATATGATATTACCATCTGGAATTTCTATCTGCTTTAAGCCATTTATGTTATCTGTTACTTTTATTAATATCTTAAATATTTCATTTGAATATTCTGTTACTTCATACGAAAATCCTATTTTATCCATGTTTAGAAGATTCATTTTTTTTGATTGTATTGATGCTACTGTTGCTATTCCTGATAAAGTAAGTAATATAATTATTGCTACTATAAACATTTTTAACTTTTTATTTTTTATTTTATTCTTCTGTTTTTTGCTTTCAGTATCAATGTTTTTACATTTCATACTTTTACCTCTTTCTTCTGTTATTTTTAATAATTATATACTATCTAAATTTCATTGGCAATATTATATTTAAATATTTTTAGTTGTATATTAATACATTTTTGTCGAAACTTGCGATGAAAAATTATTGCAATAATTTTATTTTTATAGTAATATAATTATTAATTATTTCAATTATTTAAATTTTTTCAAATTTATTGTTATCTAAAAAAATCCATTAAATAATAACTTATCAATTACAAAATATTATAATAAAGGAGATGAATATATATAAAAATATTTACTTATTCTGATTATTTAAATTATAAAGGACCTTTTGAAAATTTATGGAATATTGTAGAAAATAAAAATATTACCGGAAGTGTTCATGATTTTTCTTCTAAATATCATTTAATTAATGAACATGATAAAATTTTTAAAACTCTTTTGGATAATAAAAAAGATGCTACAAAATTTATAAATAATGTTTTAAAAACACATATTACTGAAGATAATATAGAAAAGTATAACATTAGCTATGTTAGCAATTTATTTCAAAATCAAGAAGATAATATAGTTTATAAATTAAAAGATACTAATATTTTCATTTTAATAGAACATCAATCAAAAGTAGATTATTCTACACCTTATAGAATTTTAGAATATGAAATGGAAATTATGAAAAGTGCAATTGATTTATCAAAAATAGAAAACAAAAATTATAGTTTTCCAGCTATATTCCCTATTGTATTATATACAGGAAAACAAAATTGGAATGTTGAATTTTCAAATTATAATTTTGTAGATTTACATGAATTTATAAAAATGCAAAAATAACAGGTCTAGCAATTAAATAAATAAAAAAATAACACAAAGCGTATTTAAATACTTTGTGTTACTTTTATTATTATAATCTTATTATATATAATCCGATAACAGCTAATCCAAGTATTATTCTATATATAGCAAAGACTTTGAAACTTCCTTTTTTTAAATATTCTAATAAGAATTTTATAACTAAAACTCCTACAATAAAACTTGCTAATACTCCAATAAAAAATGGCATACCAAATACAAAATCTTTAAATTTATATAGTGTTGCTCCTAATACTATTGGTGTTGATAATAAAAATGAATATTTAGCTGTTGATTCTCTATCTACTCCCATAGCTCTACCTGTTGTCATAGTAATTCCTGAACGTGATACTCCAGGAATAAATGCTAGAGCTTGTGAAAATCCTATTAAAAATGTTTGTTTAAATGTCATATGTTTATAATCTGTCTTTGCAGGTGCTTTTTTATCTACTATGTAAAGAACTATACCCATTACAATTAATGCTGTTGCAATTAATAATGGCATTTTTCCTAAAGTATCTCCTACAAAGTGATCTAATAAAAATCCTATTGCTCCACCTGGTATAGTAGCAGCTACTAAATACCAAAACATTTTTCCTTCAAAACTTTTTTCTTTTTTTACTACTTGTTTATATCCACCTTTTATAAGTGCTACCCAGTCTTTGTAGAAAAATAATACTATAGCAAGTAATGTACCAAAATGTAATGCTACATCAAAGCTTGCGGGTATATCCCAATTAAATATCCATGGTATTAAATTTAAATGTGCTGAACTTGATATTGGTAATAGTTCTGTTAATCCTTGAACAACTCCTAAAATTAATGCTTGTAAAATTTCGTTCATTTTTTTCAACCTCTCTTTGTTAATTATTTTTATATATTTCTTTTAAAACATTATAAACTGTATCTTTTATAAATTCTGCTGTTGTGACTGGTGCTACTTTTCCTGGTAATGCTAATGCCCATATTAATTTTAGATTTTTGTCTTTTGCAGCTCTTTTATCTATTCCTCCTGGATTTGATGCTAAATCTACTAATAAACAATCTTCTTTAATATATTTTAGTCTTTCTTCTGTTAAAATAAGATGTGGTACTGTATTTATTATTATGTCGTATTCTGCTAAATTTTCTCCTAGTGTATTTATATTTGTTCCTTTATGTCCATATGCTTTTATCCATGCTAAATCTTCATCTTTTCTTGCAGCACAAGTAACTTTTGCTGATAATCCTGCAAGTTTTCTTGCTAATACTTTACCTATCCTTCCAAATCCTAATACTAAAACATTACTTCCATGGATTATTTTATTAGTATTTGCTATTATAATTTCAATTGTTCCTTCTGCTGTTGAAATAGTATTTAAAACTGCTAATTCCTCTCTTTTTAAAATATCAATTATTTCTATATATTCATCATTTGCTAAGTCATAAACTTCTGGTGTTATACTTCCTGCTATTAGAATTTTTGCATTTATTAAATGCATAATTTCTCTAATTGATATATGGTTATCACTAAATGGTGCATTTATATCTTTTCCATTACTTGAAAATGGTATTGGTCCTATTATAATTTCTGATGTTTTTATTGCTTCTGATAATTTTTCGCATATTTTAATGTTTGGATTTGTTTTTAATTCTTCCGCCTTTTCAACACCATATGCATATATTTTATTTCCATCTTCAGCTAACATTTGTGCTAACTTTATAATTCTTAAATCTCCACCTACAACAGTAAAATTTGTACTCATAAAATCCCTCTTTCTTTTTTGTTTTACTATTATTATATTTATTTTTTAAGATTTTATGAGCTACAATTAATTATTCTTGTCTTTCTTTTTGATTATCTTCTTTTTCTTCTATGTTTATTTTCTTTCCGTTTTTTTCTGATTTATTTGTATTTAATAGTCTAATATCATCATAACTTAAATTTCTAGTTATTTCAAACATATCTTCTAAATGTTCTTTTGCTTTAATTTCTTTTGCTTTTAATTTATTCTTCTTTTCGTCATTATCTATTCCATTTTGTAGATTAAAAGGTATAGATATTCTAGCCATTATTGGTATAAATATTGGATCTTTTTTTATTTTTGGAACTATTTTTGCTGAGTTTGCATCAATTGCGACATTTGCATAATTTATAGCTTTATCCTTATCTCCTCTAACCATTGCTATTTTTGAAAGTTCATAATAACTATCTGCTGCTAATTCATCATCTTCTAGTGCTTGCATAAAATATTTTTCGGCTTCATCTAGTTCTTTATATATTAATTCTATTTCTGCTAATGAATATTTTGCATTATATAATAATGAATTTAATTCTGCTGCTTTTTCATAACATATTTTTGCATTTTGAAAATCATTTAGCATAGTGTATGCTATTCCTAAATTATAATTAAATTCATAGCTTGTTGGATGATATTTTAATGCATCTTGGTATATGTTTACCGCTTCTTTATACATTTCGTTTTCTATTAGTATTTCTCCTAATAATCTTGTTGCATTTTCATATTCTGGTTTTTTGCTCAATAAGCTAAATAACATCTGTGCCGCTTCATCTGATTTATCCAAATTATTTAACAATTCTGCTACTTTGTAATAAGAATCATAATCTTGTTTATTTATATCTATTGCTTGGACATATTCATCTATTGCTCTTCTCATTCCACCCTCTGTTTGATATATTTCTGCTAACATCTTGTGTCCTATATAATTTTCTGGGTATCTAGATACTAAATTTATTAATTGTTCTTTTGCTTTTTTGTTATTTCCTAATTTTAAATATATCTTTGCTTTTGCTACATTTAATATTTGTATTAATGGTATTCCTTTTTTTTCTAATACTATAATTCCTACTGGTAGTATTATTCCTGATAAATATTTTATAATTTCTAAGAATATTCCTAATTGTAATTTTGCTAAAACTTCTATAAAGTTTATTGCTATCCCTATTGCTTGCAGTATTAGTATTACTATATAGTTTGTATCATTTTGTCTTATCATCCTAAAAAAAGTATAGACAAACAATGTAAATGCAAATATTGTAAAAATTAATTGTTCTAATATCATAAGTTTTCTCCTTCTTTTACTTCTATACTATTTTATTGCATTTTTCATTATTTGTCTAGTAGTTTCAATACATCTTTTGATATATTTTGTAATCTCTTAGTATTTTCCTTACATAGTTATTTGTTTCTCTGTAAGGAATATTTTCTATATCAGTTCCATCTGCTTTTATTATTCCTTTTTCTATCCAAGTATCTACTGTTCCAATTCCTGCATTGTAAGCAGTTATTGCTATTTCTATATTTTTATATTTTTCTATTAATATAGATAAGTATTTAGTTCCTAAATTTATATTAATTTCACTATCTAATAAACTTTCTCTTATATTATTTGATGAAATTTCTAAATCTGTTTTCTTTACAATATCTTTTGCTGTACTTTCCATTAGTTGCATTAACCCCAATGCATCTTTAGTTGAATGTGCTTTCTCATTAAAATTACTTTCAGCTTTTATTAATGCATAAATCAGATTTTCATCAACTCCATATTTTTCTGAATATTTTGATACATATTCACTATATTCTTTTTTATAAATTGTCTTCTTTATTTTTCCAGGAATGTCCATAAAAGCTATTACTATACATATAATAATTAATACAAATAAAATTATTAATGTTTTTTTTCTTATAACAACTATTTTTATCTACTCCTTTCGCATTGCTCATTATCATACAAAATTTTTATCTGCTAAAAATCATAAAATGTCCATTTGGGAAACGTCCCCAAAAGGTCATTTGCACTCATACCAGTTTTCTGCTTCTGATACTTCTGCTATTAATGGAATTTTTAGTGTTACCGCTTCTTCCATTGATTGTTTTACTATTTTTTTAACTTCTTCTGCTTCTTCAATTGGTGCTTCTATCATCATTTCATCATGGACTTGTAATACTATTTTGGATTTTAATCCTTTTTCTATTAATTTATTATATACATTTATCATTGCTATTTTCATTATATCAGCAGCAGTTCCTTGTATAGGAGTATTCATGGCTGCTCTTTCTCCAAATTGTCTTACCATATAATTGTTTGATTTTAATTCTGGAATATATCTTCTTCTGTTAAATAATGTTTCTACATAACCTGTTTCTTTTGCTTTTTCTTTTGTTTTATCCATAAATTGTTTTATGCCTTCATATTCTTGTAAATATTCTTCTATATATTTTTTGGCTATTTTTCTTGATATTCCTAATTGTTCTCCTAGTCCAAAGTCACTAATTCCATATACTATTCCAAAGTTTACTGCTTTTGCGTTACTTCTTTGTTCTTTTGTTACTTCATCAATTGGTGTTTTAAATACTTTTGATGCAGCTTGTTTATGTATGTCTTGACCTTCTTTAAATGCTTGTATCATATGCTTATCTTCTGACATATGTGCTAATACTCTTAGTTCTATTTGTGAATAGTCTGCATCTATATAGATTTTTCCTTGTTCTGGTTTAAATATTTTTCTTACTTGTTTACCTAGTTCAAATCTTGTTGGGATGTTTTGCAAGTTTGGTTCTGTTGAACTAATTCTGCCTGTTGCAGTTATTGTTTGATGGAAAAATGAATGTATTCTTTTTGTTTTTGGGTTTATATATGGTTTTAATCCTTCAACATATGTTGAATTTAATTTCATTAATTGTCTATAATCCAATATTTCTTGAATTATTGGATCTTCGGATTTTAATTTTTCTAATACATCTACATCTGTTGAATATCCGCTCTTTGTTTTCTTTATAACTGGTAATTTCATTTTTTCAAAAAGAATTTCTCCAAGCTGTTTTGTTGAATTTATATTAAATTCTTCTCCTGCCATTTCATATATAATTTTTGTTTTTATTTCTAATTGTTCTTTTAATTTGTTTCCAAATTTATTAAGTTCTTCTTCATCTGCATACATTCCATTCCATTGCATATCTGCAAGTACTGTTACTGTTGGCATATCTATATTATTAAATAATGAAATTGCATTTATTTCTTCTAATTTTTTTGTTGTTATTTCTTTTAATTGAGAAATTATCCAAGCATATAAAGTTGTTTTTTTGGCTATACTTTCATTTTCTTTTATATTAACTTCTTTATTTAATGTATCAAATAAATTTATTTGCTCTTGTTTATTATTATCTTCTAATAATTCGCTTACATCTATTTCTAGATATTTGTCTGCTAAACTATTTATTGTTAATTTATTATCATTTGGATTTAATATATATGCAGCTATTGATACATCATATTTTATTTGTTTTATTTGAATATTTTGTTGTTTTAATAATATATATACTTTACTTAAATCTATTCCAATTTTTGATATTTCTTCTGATTCAAATATTTCTTTTAATTCTTGAACATCTTTTTCTTCTTTGAATTCATAGTAATATGCTTCTTTTAGTTTATTATTAAAAATTCCTATTCCTGTTATTTTTTCTTTTATGATTTTTTCATCATTTTCTTCTTTTTCTGTATTAATATAAAATGTTATTTCTTTGTTTTCTTTTATAATTTTTTTAATGTCTTCTATTGATTTGTTTTCTATTTTATATAGTTTATCTAAATCTTTATTTTCTGATTGTTCTTGGGTATTTTCATCTAACAAATTAAATCTTTCTATATATCTTTTAAAATTTAATTGCTTAAATATTTCTAATACCTTTTGTTTATCCCATTCTTCTAATTTTAATTGTTCTAAAGTATCTTCTATTGGAACATTTACATTTATCTCTCCCAATGTTCTTGAAAGATAAGCTAAATCTTTATTTTCTTCCAATTTTTCTTTTTGTTTTCCTTTTACATCTGCTTCTCCTGCTTCTAATTTTTTATACAAATTATCTATTGTTTCATATTTTTGTATTAAAGATAATGCTGTTTTTTCTCCTATTCCTGGAACTCCTGGTATATTGTCAGATGTATCTCCTTGTAATCCTTTTACTTCTATTAATTGTTTTGGTTCTATTCCATAAACTTCTTTTACTTTTTCTCTATCAAAGATTTCTGTTTCTGTTTTTCCTGCCTTAGTTCTTGGTATATTTATTCTTACCTTATCTGTTGCTAATTGAAATGTATCTCTATCTCCTGAAAGAATTACTACTTCTAATCCTTTTTTCTCTCCAAATCTTGATAATGTTCCTATTACATCATCACCTTCATAGCCTTCTTTTTCTATTATATCTATATTCATTGCTCTTAAAATATCTTTTATTATAGGCATTTGTTCAGCTAACTCTTGAGGCATTCCTTTTCTTGTTGCTTTATACCCATCATATAATTTATGTCTTGCTGTTGGAGCTTTTAAATCAAATGTTACTGCTATATATTCTGGTTTTTCTTCTTCTAATAATTTAAATAATATAGCTAAAAAACCATAAATAGCATTTGTATACTTTCCATCTTTACTTGTTAATGTTTTGCTTCCCATAATACCATAAAAAGCTCTATTCATTATGCTATTACCATCTATTAATACTAATTTGTCCAATTTTTTTCCTCCTAATTAATACATATATGAAGTTATGTATAATGTATCTTCTACACACATATATTCCTTATTTTTATCTACATTTTCTATATAATACTCTTCTTGTTTTTTATTTACAGATACTTCTTCTAATTCTTTTTGTGTATAATAATTTATTATTCCTCTAACAGCCCAACTTGTTCTTACTGCACTTGTAGTTGGCACAGCTCCTTTATATCCTAATTCTTTATAATATGCCTTTATTGTTGAGCCTCCATTTATAATTGCTATTTTTGTTACTTTAATATTTGTTTGTTCTTCATATTGTATCATATATTGTTTTATTTCTTCTGAAATTTTTTGGTCTAACTCATTTACCATTTTCCCAATATTTGTAACATTTATATATGTTACTGTATTTATTATTCCATATACTAAAAATATTACTATTAATATATTATTTGATATTTTTTCTTCTTCTAACCAGTTTGTTTTTACATATAAATGTAAGAATAAAAATCCAATTGTTGCACCTATTGAAAATCTTATTCTTCCTGACCAAAATCCTGATAAATCTATAACTGAAATTATAAAACCTAAAATAATACTTACAATAATTATCATTAGTTGTTCCATTATTATGTATGGATTTTTTTGAATTATACTTTTTATTATTACCACTGTTTCTATAATACTTAAAAATCCTAAATACCAGTATTGTGGTAGTAAACTTCCTGTATATATTATAGCTCTTCTAGAATTATTTATAATGTATATAATATTATTTTTTAAATTACTAAATCCAGATGTTCTTGTTTGGTTTGTTCCAAATATTTGTCCAACTAATTTAATTTCTAAATAATTTACAATAACAGCAACAATTGCCATTACTATGCAAATAACAATATTTTTTGCAATATTTTTTATATTTTCTTCTTTCAATATTGAAAATACAAAAACAGATAAAAAGTACATAGATATTGTTCCTTGATATGACATTACACCTAATATTAAGAATATTGTTGCTTTTATATATGATTTTTTATTTTGTGTAATTAAATTTTTAGTTGCTAATAAATAAAACAGTATACTTAGTGCCATAACAAAACATTCTACAAATCCTAAATTTTCTATATACATAAAATTAAATATTGTATAATAGCTTATTATTGTTACTAAAAAAGCAACAACTTTAGATTTAGCATCTTTTAATTCTAATATCATATTTTTTAATATCATTATCGAAAAACATGATGTTACTAATGAAAGTGTTATTAATATTATTGTATATATTTTTATTGGTATATTTATCATATTTGCTAATATACCTATTAATCCCATTATTATTCTTCCATCATTTAGCGAATTCTTTATAGCATAATCTTCATAGCCTCTTAAATATATACTATATGTGTCTGTTGCAAAATAACCTGTTAAATATTTGCTAAATATTATTAATGTGATTATTAACATTATAGAAAATATTATTATATCTTTTTTGTTTATCTTTTTCATTTGCTTTTCCTTAATCTTTCTTCATTATTAATTATTATTGCTGCAGCACCATCTTGTAATAGAACAATTTTATGTTGTAATACTCCCATACATAATCTAGTAAAAACAGTATATCCTATTATATTACTTAATTCAATTATTTCATCAGGGGGCATATATTCCATTATCTCCTTTAATTTCTCGTAATTGATTTTCCTTTTTTCTTCATTAGAAAGTTCTCTTATTTTTGCTAATATTTCTTTACTATTCATTTTATCACGTCCTTTTTCACTTAACATTCTATCATATAAATTTCTATTTATCTAACAAATAATTAAATTATAATTTGTCGCACAATATAATTAACTATTTTTTATAAAAATGAAAATCGCAGTAATCTCCGCCATAACCTAAGGTTTTTGTTCTAGTAAATCCTATTTTTTTCAGCCCACCATATGTCACATCATCAACATCACAAAACAGACGGCATAGCTTTGCATAACCGTTTTCTACGCAAGCCGTATGCCAAAGGCATTTTTTTATAGTTATATCAAAATAATCCTTACCATGATATTGTATGCTTTCCTGCAAATCGGTTATGCGCATAATTTTAAGAAATATATTGCTGTAAATTGATATACATCTTCTTCCGAGAAACCGTCTTTTGACATAACTTTATACAACGCTATGCGAGGAAAAATCGTTTGGACAAGTGTTTTCATTTGATTTTTTGACTTGTTTATTGTGTTTTCAATAAGTTCATTAAGTATTATCTCTTGCTTATTAAATAATACTTTACCCTTATCCATTCCGAATTCTTTGATTAAAAATGATTTTATCTGCTTTTGCTGTTTTATTTTCATAGTTATAATACCTCCATAAATTATTATTTATCTTTCTGAAAAATTTTTTTCTTATTTTCTCCCAAGCAAATAGATTAATTTTCATTTTTAATCATCTAACAAAAATCTATTAACAATTAAAGTATAAACAACTAAATATGAAACTGATATTAAGAATCCACCCAAAACATCACTTGTATAATGCACACCTAAATAAATTCTACTTATTCCAATAGAACATATCAAAATACTTAGCAAAACAATAGATATCCACTTAACATTTTTGTTTTTAACATATTTGTAAATTAAATATATCAAATAACCATAAAACGCCATACTTACCATAGAATGCCCAGACGGAAAACTATATCCTGTTTCTTCTATTATTCTAAATTCTGTTGGACGAGGTCTTTGTAATATATGTTTTAATATTTGGTTTAATACTGTAATTACAATTAAATTTATAATAATTGACAATCCTACTTTTTTATTTTTTATTACTATAAATAGTGCTATTGTTAATATTATTAAAAATATTGCTCCTCCAAAGTTTGTAATAAATTTTGCAATTGGTGTTGTAAAATCTGATATTAGAACTGTTGATATTACCTTATATCCGATTATATCTCCATTCATTATTTCTTTATGGAATACATCTTCTGCTAATGCTAAAAATCCTATTAAACTGATAAATAATATTAACCATTTTAAATTTTTTATTATAAATTCTTTTGTTTTTTCTTTCATTTTTAATAATTCCTCCTAATAGTCCTAAAATACTACTGTAAATGTAGAACCCTCTTCTTCTTTGCTTTTTAGTTTAATTTCTGCATTATTCATATTTGCTATTGATTTTGCAATAGCAAATCCTAGACTTACTCCACCAGTTTCTTTATTTCTTGATTTTATCACTATAATTAGAGTATAATAAAAATAGAAAATGACAATTCTGTTAGATACGTTTTTGTCAGAGAATGTTTTAATAAAACATTTACCCTGTCAAAAGTAGGATGGTTTATTTTTTTATTTATGTAGCTGCTTATCTACCCAGTTTTTCTTTGTTCATTCTTTTTTTTTCCATATTCAAATTCTTCCTATAAATTACTCTTTTATCTTTTTAATTCTTTTGAGTAATAATACATATCAATACAATGTAAATCTGCGTTCCATATCTCTTCATTATAATTATCTACAAAATAATTTTTTATTGTCTTTTCATATTTATCAAATCCTTGTTTAACATAGAATGGAATATTGTTTTCTGATGTTCCAACTAACATTTTATCATACTTTTGTTTATAATTACCACATAACGATTTTAAAAGCTTTTTTGCATAACCTTTTCCTCTATATTCTTTTTTTGTAACCAAATTTTTTAATTCTAATGTTTTCTTAGAAATAGGCAAAATAACTGCTAAAGAAATAACATCGTCTTCTAATTTTAATCCATAAACATCTGATTCTTTTAAATAACTGTGAATAATATCCTTTGAAGGTTCTGCTTCTAAAAGTAAGTCAATATAATCTTCTTTATTATCTATTCTTTTTACCTCTAGTCTTTGTCTTTTTGGAAGTTCATATCCTTCTGGTAGCACAGTTTTGGTGATGTTACGCTTTAAATATCTATCTTCCTCTGAAAAAACGCATCCACAATATTTTTGCATATACAACCCTAATTCTCTTGCTTTAGTTTGTCCCTCTCTAAAACCAACTCTAAAATCTCTATATAAAAATTCAATTCCAAATTCTTTACTTAATTGTTCCATATAATTTTTTATAAAATTATGGTTTTGATATATACTGTATAAAAGTGTTGTTGTGACAGCATCATATCCATGCTCTTTTGCATATTCAAATGTTTTTCTTAATCTAACAGGATAACAATAGTTTACGCATCTGTTTTTTAAGTCACTAACTACATTTTTGCAAAATTCATCTAGTCCATATTCTTCTTCAAATATTGCTTGTAACCCTATACTTTTGGTATATTCTTTTAGACAATCTCTTCTAGCTTTATATTCTGTATATGGATGTATATTAGGGTTATACCAATATATCGTTGGTTCTATTCCTTCTTTTTTTAAACTATCTATACAATATACACTACATGGAGCACAACAAGTATGCATTAATAATTTCATTTTTTGTTCCCTTCTTTATAAATTAGTACATATATGTTTCTAGTACTAATATATCATCTACAATTTCATATCCTTTATCATCTTTTATTTTACTATACTTTTCTAATTGTTCTTTTGTTAAATTTATCCTTTGTAGATTATTTTCTATATAAAAATTAACTAATCCTTCAGCTGCCCAGTCACATCTTAATGCATTATATGTTATAACTGATTGCGAATTTATTTCTTCAAAATATGTTTTATTTGATTTTCCTTTTATAACTAATATTGCAATTTTATTTACTTCTTTATTTTCTATATATTCTTGTATTTCTTCTACTTCTTGTTTTTCGTATTTATTCACTTGTTTGTGTTCGTTTGTTATATATAAACAATCCCAAATATTTGCTATTCCATAAATTATTATCATTGTTGTTAATATAATTTTCATATTTTTGTTTTTCATTTTTACAAACATATATATTAATAAAAAGCCAATCACTGCTCCTATGCAGAAACGTAATCTTCCAGTATAAAAACTTGATAATGTTCCTACAGATACTAAAAAGCCACTTGCTATTGTAATTACTGTTATAAAAAATATTTTTATTGTATTATTTGTTTTATTTTTTATATCATATATTATTGATATCATAAATATTATTGCAATAAAAATTAAAAATAGATATTTTGGGAATAATCCACAACTATCTTTTAATATTGTTAAATAATTATGAATTATATATATAATGTTTGAAAATATTTGGCTAACACTTCCGACTCTATTTTGTACTTGTCCTGTAATATTTCCTATTACTTTTACTAATAACATATTAAATATTATAGCTATCACTGTTATAGCTGTTGCTTTTAAAAAGTCTATTATAATTGTTTTTGTGTCTTTTTTATCTTTTATAAGTGTTATTAAAAATGTAAATGCCATTAGAAACCCTATTGTTCCTTGATATGCAGTTATACCTATAATTGCTAATATTGTTGGTAATATTATTTTATTTTTTTCTACTAGATTGTTTGCTGAATATATAAAGCATAATAAACTTATTGCCATTACTGAAGACTCTACAAAGTACATGTTTTCTATATACATAAAATTAAATATAGTAAAAAATGCAATTGCTGTTACTATTATTGTATCTTTTAAATTTTTTTCTTTATTTTCTAATACAATATTTTTTATTTTTATAACACATAAGCATGATATAAAAATTCCTACTATTAGGTTTCCTATTACAAATAAATTAATTGGCATATTTACTTTGCTAGCAATGTACGTTATTATTGCCATAAATAGTCTGCCATCTTTTAATGACCATCTTAATGCATATTGTTCATATCCAACATTCATTATATTATATGTATCAGATGCATAGTGCATTGTGACCCAGTTGATATACATTATAATTCCTAATAAAAATATTATAATTCCTATTATTATATCTTGTTTTCTTTTTTTCATAATTACTTAATTGTATATTTCGTATATACTTATCTCTCCTATTTTATTTAAATTTTCTCTTATATATTTTATTACTTCTGTCGGTGTTTGCCAGTTAAGTTTTAAGTTTGGTTTTCTTATTAAATATAATTCATTTTCTTTTCTTTGTTTAATTATTTCTATTTGTCCTTTTTCTCCGTCTTTTCCTATATTTCCTTTTAAGAACATATCATAGTTTTTATTATATTTGTTTTCTGGTATCATATATATTGCCGCTTCTGCATCTAAAATATATACATTGTTTCCATTACTATTTTGGTATTTTATATAACTATCAATCTTTTCTATTCTTTCTGCTAGGTAGTCATCTATCTGTATATTTTTATAATGGTTAATTGTTTTGTTCTTTTCTGTTTTTGTATAACTATATAGATTATTTAATGCTTTTGTAAAAATTATAATAAATAAAATTATCCATATTATTAAACTTATTATTTTATATATTCTTTTTTTATTTTTATAATTTATTTTATCATATACATATTTTCCAAGTATATAAGCCATATAAATTAGTCCAATTATAGATATTGTACTTCCTATTAAAAAGTGTATTTCATCTGATATTGGATACATTACTATTATTATTGATAAACTATATATTAATAATGTTAATATTTTATCAATTTTGTTGTTTTCACTTTTTATTATTTTAGAAATAATTAATGCTATTGCCATTAATATAATTGTTATTGGTACTAATATTGCTAATATTTTTATTTCTATTTTTTCGCTTGCAAATAATGTTATATATGATATTTTGTTTGAAAAAGTGCTTATTCCTAATACTGCATAATTAATAAAATCGTTTATGGCATTTGTTTCAATTAAATATATAAATAATATAATTACTGGTATTAATATTCCTATAATTCTTGTAATTGTTGATTTTATATAACTTTTTACATCTTCTTTATTTTGTATAAATAACATTTTATATATTACTACAATAACTGCAAGTGTAACTCCTATACTTTGTTTTGAGCATATTGCAAGTCCTGCTAATATTCCTGTAATAAAGTCATTTTTCTTATCATATATGTTAGTTTCTTTTAATTCTCTATATAATGTAATTAATGCTATTAATAATACTGTTACATTATAGTCTATACAATATATATCTCTAAATAATATTCCTATTAGAGCTGTGCAAATTAGTGAAATATTTTCTTCTTTCATTAATTTTTCTAAAATTTTATATATTGTAAATAAAATTCCAGTCCAAAGAATTGCTGCTAATATTCTTGAAATAATTACTTCATTTGCAATTAATTTTAACAATATTGCTGTTACCATTGGTACTAACGGTGTTGTTATCATGCTAACATCTTTATATGGAATTAGCCCTTCTGATATTGCTCTTGCTGTGTTGTAATTCCATATTTCGTCTAAATCACTTATTGGTTTTATTATAATTACTGAAAATATTGCTACAAATATAAAAGCAATTATTAATATATTTTTCTTTTTCATTTTTCCCTCTTTTTAATAATTTTATTTTAAAAAGTTATACTCATCACATGTTGCAAGTCCTATATATTCACTTGAATTTGTTCTTCCATTATACCAAAGCATCCATCTATTATTTTTTTCATCCCATGCTACTGTTGGTTTGTAACATGCAGCTTGATCAAATTTTCCTTTAGTTGGTTGAACTATAGGTGTTTTTCCATATCTTGTCCAATTTGTTATTCCATCTTTAGATTTTGCTACAAATATTCTTGCTGTGTCTACATCTGTATATCCTATATAAAACATTACATATTCGTTATTAATTTTATGTATCTCACAAGCTCCTACTTTAAAATTGTCTTTTGCTAAATTGTCTTTATTTGCTTCAAATATTGGATTGTTTTCGTATTTTTTCCAATGTATTCCATCTGTGCTTGTTGCATATGCTATAACATCTGGTTCATAAGTTTCACCAGCTGCATACCACATCTTAAAAATTTGTTCATTTTCATCATATAATACATATGGATTCATAACAGATTGATTTTCCCAATTATTTTCTGGTATAAGTACTGGATCATTCATTTTTTCGAATGTAAAACCATCTTTGCTTACTGCATAACCAATTTTACTAATATTATTTGCTTGTCCTGTATACCACATATAATATAGTCCGTCTTTATAAACAACTGTTGCTCTATTTATATCATTTTCCCAACCTGTTGAAGTATCTCTATCTAGTACTTTTTTTAATGGTGTCCAGTTTATTCCATCTTCACTTGTTGATACGGCTATTGCTTTTTCTTTTCTCCAAGATACATACATTCTATAATTTCCGTTTTCGTCTTTCATTACATATGGATCAAAAATTGAGCCTGTACTTTTATCTCCTAATACTGGTTCATTTGTGTATTTTTTCCAATTACCAATTGTTTCTGTATTTTTATTTTTTGTAATTTGATATGTACCTATTACTAAAAATATTACAATAATACATATTATAATTAATATTATTTTATTTTTCATATTAGTCTTTTTCCTTTTTATTAACTTGCTCTAATACTTCTTTTGCAATTTTATTTCCTAATTTAATTGCATAATTCATTCCTCTATCTTCTGGATAGATTTGTGGCATTGTGCATAAGTAGATATTTTCATCTTTTAATTTATCTTCCATTATAAAATCTGAATAATTACATTCTATTATTGGTTGTGCATATTTTTCATCATATACATGATATTCTACTATGTTTTCCATTGTAAAATCTTTATTTATTTGAGTTAAATATTTCATATATTCTTTTAATAAATCTTCTTCTGATAAATTATATAATTTATTGTCTTCTGTCATATAATTTGATATATAAATTATATGGTTATTATTATAATTAGATTTATCTATAAAGTTAGTATGTTCAATAATACCTCCAAATGGTATATCATTATCTCCTACATTTAACCAATAAAATGGACTAAAACTTTTATTAGTACTAATAAGCATTGTTCTTGCTGATGTATATTTAACTTTTTCTAATTTTTCTTTTTCTTCTTTTTTTATATATTTTTCAAACATACTTAAAAATGTTCTGTAATTTACAGTTGATATTATAATATCAAATTTGTCTTCTTTTTCTATTTCATTATCTGTATATTTTACAATATATTTTTCATTTGTTTTTTCTACACTTTGAATTTCAGTTTTTAATTTTATTTCTACATTTTTATCTATTAAATATTTATATAGTTTATCTGTTAATTTTTGATAGCTTCCTTTTATATACCCTAATTGTTCCCCATCTTTTGTGCTTGATGTACTTCTTAATTTTATTTTCCCCCATAACCAAGCCATACTAACTTGTGATTTTTTTTCACCAAATTTTGATATTAATAGTGGTTCCCAAATTTTTGAATATATATCTTCTCCTATTCTTTCTTTTAGCCAGTTTTCTGCTGTTACTTTTTCTATTTTTTTATAATCATTTATTAATTTAATGTCAACAACATTAAATCCAAATCTTAATTTTTGTATAAAGTTTAATTCTTTAAATTTTAATAGTGAAATTGGTGTTCCAAATTCATAAATTTTTCTATTTGTAAGATATCCCATTTTTGTTGATGGCCATATCAAATCATCTTTTAATCCCATCTCTTCAATTAGACTTATAGCTTCTTTATCACTTTTAAATATATGTCTATAATATTTTTCTAATCTAGTTCCATAAAGTGGTACTGTATCTACCATTCCACCTACATACTCATTTTTTTCAAATATTGTTACTTCTTGTCCTTCTTTTTCTAATTCTTTAGCTATATTTAATCCACTATATCCTGCTCCAATTATTGCAATTTTCATTTTATTTATTCTCCTTTAATACATAATACTTAAATATTCCTTTATCATGTTCTTCATATTCATTGTTTAATATTTCATCTGCATTTTTACATATTTTTTCAAAAAGCATTTTATTATTAGTTGTGCTTTTAAATACTACTTTTGGTTTGGCATAATAAATATATTTTACCGCATCTTCTAAAATTTGTTTATCATATAAAAAGATTGGCGTTTGGAAAAAATATTTGTATTTAGGTTGTTTATTTAAAATAATATAACAACTTTCATCATTACCAAGTACAAATAATTCATCATCTTCATCCATATAATTATTTATTTCCAATATACTATTTCTTTTTAATTCATTATAATTATATTTTAATTTAAAATAGTCAAAATTAATTACTGTATTGTATGATATATCAAGTAACAGTAAAACTATTATGGCACAAACATATATAAATTTAATTGGTAATTGTTTTATTATATTTTGAATTTTGTCTTTGTTTTCTATTTTATTTTTTATTATATATAGTAAAAATATTAAGCAAGTAGCAATTCCTGGTGCTGTTTGTATTAAATAGTGTTGATATAAATTTGCAGCCCATGCAGCTAATATTAATAGCATTATATTAAAAATTGTTACAAAACTTTTGATTCTTTTACTAATATTTTTACCAAAAATTAAAATTAGATTTCCTATTAACATTCCTATTATATATATAAAGCATTTATAGTATTTTGCTAGTTTTATAAATGTTGTTATTTTTTCATACATACTTGTTTTTGAGTACTTCATATTCATTAAAAAATAAGCATCTATAAAGTCTTTTATATCATTATTTATTATTAAATATAAAAATATTGGTATTAGTATTATTAAAATTCCGCCAAGCATATATAAAATATATTTTAGCAATTCTTTTATTTTTTTCTCTTTTATTGAACAGAATAATTGCACAATTCCAAATGCAATCCAAACTGCTATATATGTAGGTTTTATCATAAGATTAACAGCAAAAGTTGCTCCTATTATTACCCAATTACTTTTTTTATTGTATTTATTGTTTTTAAATATTTTTAAAATATTATATAGTGCAATGTTTGTAAATGTAAGAGCATATTCTTCTGTATAATTTCCACTATCTAAATAAGAAAATACTGGAATTAAATAAACCAAACTCGTAATCATTGAAAGTCTTTCATTTAAAAAGAGTCTTGAATTTTTATATATAAATATTAATCCTATATATAAAATTATTGTTTCCATTATATATAATCCTACATTTGGATTTATAATATATGCTAAAGCATTTATTATATATACAATTGGTCCTTTATGATCAAATAAATCTTTGTATATTATTTGATTATTTAACAATCCTCTTCCCATTATTTGAAAAACTGATGAATCTATAGCTGGTATATCGTTTTTTATTGGTGATGATCCTAATTTAAATAAACTTATTATTATAATTATTACTGCTAATATTACATAATTAATACAATCTTTACTACACTTCTGTTTTAAAATTTCTGTTTTCATTTGTTTTCCCCTTATTATTTTATCTCTATTTAAATAAAACTTTGTTGTCCAATATTTCCATTATATTCATATCCTAAGTGTTTATATGCTGGAGGTAACACTATTCTACCTCTTAATGTTCTTGATATAAAACCTATTTGAATTAAATATGGCTCATATACATCTTCTATTGTATCTACTTCTTCTCCTATTGTAACTGATAGTGCTTCTATTCCAACTGGTCTACCTGCATATTGAACAATCATTGTATCTAATATTTTTCTATCAATTTCATCTAAACCTAATTCATCAATTTCCAATTTGTTTAAAGCAAGTTTTGCAATTTTTAAATCTATATTTCCATCTCCTAGAACTGCTGCATAATCTCTAACTCTTTTTAAGAGTCTATTTGCAATTCTTGGAGTTCCTCTTGATCTTCTTGCAATTTCTTCTGCTGCTTTTTCATCTATTTCTACATCTAAAATTTTTGCTGACCTTTTTACAATTTGTTGTAAATTTTCAACTGAATATAATTCTAATCTATTTACAATTCCAAATCTATCTCTTAGTGGTGTTGTAAGTGAACCTGCTTTTGTTGTTGCTCCAATTAATGTAAATTTTGGTAAATCTAATCTTATTGACCTTGCACTTGGTCCTTTTCCTATCATTATATCTATTGTGTAATCTTCAAGTGCAGGATACAATATTTCTTCTACATTTTTACTTAACCTATGAATTTCGTCTATAAAAAGTACATCATTTTCTGATAAATTTGTAAGTAATGAAGCTAAATCTCCTGGTCTTTCTATTGCTGGTCCTGATGTTATTTTTATATTTGACCCCATTTCATTAGCTATTATATTTGAAAGTGTTGTTTTTCCCAATCCTGGAGGTCCATATAATAATACATGGTCTAATGCTTCTCCTCTTTTTTTTGCTGCTTCTATATAAATTTTCATATTTTCTTTTACTTTATCTTGTCCAATGTATTCTTCTAAAGTTTGTGGTCTTAATGTATTTTCTAATCTTTCTTCTCCTGCATCTTCTAAATTAGGATCTATAATTCTCTCTTCATTCATATTTATAACTCCTTTTAAAAGACCATTTTATTTATGGTCTTAAAGTATTATTATCTTTTTCCTAATAATTTTAATATTTGATATCTTATAGAAAATATTATTTTTGTTAAAAATGGTAAATTTAATATTGCAAAATTCTCAACAAAATACATAAATGTTTCTGTTTTATATAATTTATAAAATATATTCCATCCTCTAAAATTAAAATTCTTTTTATTTTTTAACATTTGGTAATATTCTAAAGCTTTTTTATTTTGTTTTTTTAGTTTTTCTGGGAATTTATCCTCATTTTGCACATATGCTGTGAATATTCCTAATTTTACTTCTATAAATAAATTTCTTACTTGTTCTAGTTCTTTAAATTTGTGAGATTTTTTTTCAATTCCTACTTGATTATTTCCATGTTGTCTATATTTTATATATGTTTCTTTTATGTATCCAATTTTTCCATTTAATGCAACCATTAGTCCCATCCAATAATCATGTACCATATATTTTGAATTATTTGGAAGTGGTAAAATCTTGTCTATTAGTTTTTTTCTTGATATTATAGTACATCCTGTAATGCAATTATATAAATATTGTAATTTATAACTATCTATATATTTTTCTATTTTTCTATCTAATTTCATGAATTTATTAAATGAGCCATATAATGTATTTAAATTTTCATCAACTACTTCTAAGTCTCCAAATACTAAATCTAAATTTTCGTTTTTTAATTTTTCTACTGATTTTTCTATTTTTTGTTCTTTCCAAACATCATCTTGGTCTGATAACATATATATGTTATTTTCTACATTTCTTAATAAAAATTCAAAATTTTTTATATATCCTAAATTTTTTTCTTGATAATATATTTTTATTTTTTCATTTTGTTCATATTGTTTTAATATTTCACGTGTACTATCTGTTGAGCAATCATCTGAAATGATTATTTGTATATTTTTATATGTTTGATTTAGTATACTGTCTATTTGTTCTTTTAAATATTTTTCTCCATTGTAAGTTGCCATTAAAACATCTATTTTTTCTTGCATATTATCCACTCTCTATCCTATAAATTCTTCTATTATTTTCAACATTTTTTCATTGTTATGTTTATACTCTTTTGGTGTAAAATCTTTTGATTTTATTATAGCTTCTTTTAAATCTTCTACATTTTCAATTCCTATTATATAGCCTTTATCATTAAAATCTTTTACAATTTCTTTTTGATGATTATTTACATGTTCTTCGTATTCATGTAAACGTGGTACTGCTATTACTTTTTTTCCTTTTTCTATTGAGGAAATAATTGACCCTACTCCTCCATGAGTAATTATTAAGTTAGCTTCTTCTTGTAATTTTTCTAGTTTTTCCTTTGGAATTAAATCAAATATTTTCATGTTTTTTGATTCAAATTTTGTGTAACCTACTTGTGCAATTACTTCTTCTTTTATTGTTCCATCTTCTATATTCTTTTCTATTTCTTCTAATAATCTATGAAAACTATTATTTTGTGTTCCTAATAATACTAATATCATTAATAAATCGAACCTCCATATACTGCTTTTGGGTATAATTCTAACATTTCTTTCCATTGAACTATAAATAAATCAGCAATTGGATATAGTAATCTTCCTGTTGCAGTTTTTTTATTTCTGTTTGCAAATGTTTCTATATATATTATTTTGCTTCCAAATATTTTTCCTAAAATGCACATAGGTCCTGCTGTGTGTGTTCCTGTTGTTACAATTGCTTTTGGTCTTATTTTAAAGTATAAATATACTGTTTTTAGACATAAATAAAAATATTTAAATATATATGTAAATAGCTTTGCTCTTGTTCCATATGGTAAAAAATATAGTCTTTTTCCATATTTTTCTTTTAAATTTTCATTTGCTTTGTCTTTTTCTGTTATTATATTATAATCATATTTTTCAAATAGTGGAGATAATTGCATTAATTCGTTTAAATGCCCTCCTGTACTTGATATGAATAATACTTTCTTTTTTTTCATTTTTTCACCTTTTATCTAGTTTTTCTTTTGTATATTATATATATTTTTTGTTATTCTGTCTAGTTTTATATTGAATTTTAAGAAAAAAATAAAATTTAAATTATCAAAAAAACTTCTTATAAAATTTTACTTTTATAAGAAGTTTTTTATATTCTTTATTATGGTTTTGCTAATATATAGTAATTAGTATTAAAAAATGAAAAATCATGATGTTCATATCCACGCCACATATATACTTTTAGATAAGCACTTGAAACATTTCCTACCCATACATTTATTTCTCCTCTTTCTTCTTTATATGTTTCTGTCATTTTTTTATAAAGTCCATCTGCAATTATAAAATCATCATCAGCATTTTTATTATTTGTAACTCCTGTTTTTAAATATAATGTTAATCCTACATAATTTTCTGACATTCCATATCCGAATACTAATGTTGATACTTTTGATAAATCTACTTTATTATTAGATACATATGCTGCTGTATATCCTTGAACATTCACAGTAGCATATAAACCATTTGAAGTACCTTGCTCATCGTATGTTGAATTTGTTCCATTTCTATATATAGAAAATCCTCCTGTTTTTGAATTTTTTAAATCACCATAATATTGTAAATATTCATTAACTCTAATAGTTGCTGTTGCAGTATAAGTTCCATTTGTAACTGTTATTGTTGTAATTCCGCAAGATTTTCCTGTAACTAATCCATATTCATTAACTGTTGCTGTTGAATTATCACTACTTGCCCAAGTTAACGCTGTATTTCTTGCTTCATATGGATTTACTGTTGCAGTTAATTGATATGTATTTCCTGCTAAAATTTCTGCAGACTGTGTATTTAATGAAATCTTTATCTGTTCCCAAACTGCATATAATGTCATATTATTTGTTACTGATATATTTTCCTTATCAGAATATACTTTTTCTCCTGTTTGACTTGTTGACCATCCTTTAAATACATATCCATTTCGTATAAATCCATTTTGATTTAAGTTTTCTGTTGTTCCATATATAAATACTTGTGATTGTGTATTTCCTGAAGTTGCTCCATTTCCATTAAATACTACTGTATATTTTAGTGTTTCTGTTTTTCCATTAGTATCAACTGTAATAATATTTTGTGCATTGTCTTTTACTTGTATTTTTATTTGATAATTAGTTTGGTGTGTCAATCCATTAAATGTATAATTTCCACTTGTTTGCCAATCTGTCCAATTTACTCCGTTATCTTTGCTAAATCTATAACCAGCAATTCCACTACATTCATCATCACTAGTTTTTTCTTGGTCTGTTGTAGTTGCTTCTATTGTTATACTATTTGTTGTTACTGTAACCTTTGGTGTAAACTCTTTTGGTTTTAACCTATCTATATTTGCTATTGTTCCTGTTGCTACTACTGTTTGCCCTAATACGCCCGACAACCTTGCATATATATCTTGATTTTTATCTACTTCTAATTCCTTTATGTATTTTGTCCATGTATTATTGTCTTTTGTTTTATATTCTAGACTATATCCATCTATATTTTTATTTGCTTTTATTTCTACTTTTACTTTTCCATTTGTCCAATCTGTTGGGTTATATATAAATTCTATATCACCTTTTGCTAATTCAATATTATTAGTATTTCTTTTTCCTATGTATTCCGCACCTTTTAAACTTACTTTATATGCTTCATTATCTATTATTACATAGAAGTATACTTCTTCGTTATTTTTTTCTATATTTTTTATTTCTATATCTTTTCCATATTTTTTTAGTTCTTCTTCTTTTACTTCTTTTCTTGTATTTTCTATTATTACTGTTTTTTCTTTATCATAGCTTGATGTTTGTTCTCCTACTAATTTTAAATTTAAGTATTCTTTTATTTGAGCTTTTTTATCTTCTTCTTTTGCTATTTTTGATTTTTCAAATAATTGTGTATTTGTTATTGCTTGTATACTTATTCCTGCTAAAATTAGTAATACTATTATTGTTATAACAAGTGCTATTAATGTGATTCCTTTATTTTCTTTTTTATTATTTAAAATACCTGTGTGTACGTACACTCCCGCAAGGGATTTGGCGTTTATCATTTTATTTTTTCTCCTTTTTTTCTTTTGTCAAACTTTTACTATACTATAACATAACCATATAAAAAGTACAAGTATAATTTTTCTGTCACTATATTAATGCAAAAAAAATGGCAATAATTATTTTCTTATTGCCATTTTTTTCACTTTATCCAAATATTCCTCTCTTTTTTACAGGAGGTTGTTCATTCATAGTTTTTGCTAATTGTGTTAATAAATCTCTTTGTTCTTTTGTTAATCTTTTTGGTGTTTGTACTTGAACAGTAAATATAAAATCTCCTTGTGAGCTAGAATTTACATATTTAAATCCTTTATTTTTTATTGTAAATTTAGTTCCTGTTTGTGTTCCTTCTGGAATTCTATATGTTTCCTTACTTCCATCTACCATTGGTATTTGTAGTTCAGCACCTAATGTTGCTTGTGTTATTGTAATTGGAATATCACATAATACATTATTTCCTTTTCTAGAATAAATGCTATGTCTTTTTATTTTTAATGTAATATATAAATCTCCTTTAGGTCCACCTTTTGTTCCAGGTTCTCCTTCTCCTCTTAATACCACTGTTTGATTATCATCTATTCCAGCAGGAATTTTAACTTTTATTTTTGGTTGTTTTCTTACAGTTCCTTTACCTTTACAAATTTCGCATACCTCTGTAATAACCTCTCCTGTTCCATGACATTTTCCACAAGTTCTAGTTGTTTGAACTTGACCTAAAATTGTATTTTGGACTTGTGTAACTTGCCCTGTTCCTTTACAATCTGGACATTTTATTGGGTTAGTTCCCGGTTTTGCCCCTGTTCCATGGCAATGTTCACATGTTTCATTTCTTGTTATTACAACTTCTTTTTCAACACCTAAAAATGCTTCTTCAAAAGTGATATCCATACTTAAGTTTAAATCAGCACCTTTTCTTGGTCCGTTATTTTTTCTAGCAGATTGTCTGCCACCAAAACCTCCACCAAAGAATGATGAGAATATATCACCCAAGTCACCAAAATCTCCAAAACCATCAAAACCAGAAGTAGAATATGTATAACTTCCACCTCCAAATGGTCCTCCTGCTCCACCAAATCCTTGTGGGTCAGCTGTTCCAAATTGGTCATACATTTTTCTTTTTTGTGGATTAGATAATGTTTCATATGCTTCATTAACTTCTTTAAATTTTGCTTCTGCTTCCTCTTTATTATCTGGGTTTGCATCTGGGTGATATTTTTTTGCCATTTTCCTATATGCTTTTTTTAATTCATCATCTGTTGCATTTTTATCAACACCTAGAACCTCATAATAATCTCTTTTACTAGCCATTTTCTTCTTTCACTCCACTTCGTTTCGTTCATTGCCATACAAATTATTTGAATGGCATAAATATTTTTAAATTGAATCAAAAACAAGTATTACTATGTAAGCTAGAAAAAAATCTTAAGATAATACTTTTTGTATATCGAAAGATTTTTTTCGTAACTTAATGAAGTAAGACGAAGTTTTTCATTCGATTTTATTTGTCATCTTCTACTTTGTAATCTGCATCATAAACATTTCCATTATCTCCGTCATTGTTTCCTTTTGTACCATTATCTGCTCCAGCACCTGCTGCATTTGGATCTACTCCTGCTGCTCCGTTTGGATTTGCATTTTTATATAATTGTTCTGACATATCATAAAATACTTTTGTTAATTTTTCTGTAGCCTCTTTGATTTTTTCTGTATCGTTTGTTTCTAATGCTTTTTTAGTATTATCAATTTCAGTTTCAACTTTAGCTTTTTCTTCTCCACTAATTTTGTCACCTAAGTCATTTAATGTTTTTTCGCTGTTATAAACTAAACTTTCTGCATTATTTTTAACTTCGATTTCTTCTTTTTTCTTTTTATCTTCTTCAGCATGTGCTTCTGCATCTTTAACAGCTTTGTCAATATCTTCATCTGTTAAGTTTGTTGAAGCTGTAATAGAAACATCTTGTTGATTTCCTGTTGCCATATCTTTTGCAGATACATGAACTATACCGTTTGCATCTATATCAAATGTTACTTCAATTTGAGGTACTCCTCTTGGTGCTGCTGGAATTCCTGTTAATTGGAATCTTCCTAATGTTTTGTTATATGCAGCCATTTCTCTTTCACCTTGTAATACGTGAACTTCAACTGATGTTTGACCATCTGCTGCTGTTGAGAATATTTGTGATTTTTTAGTTGGTATTGTTGTGTTTCTTTCAATTAATTTTGTGAATACTCCACCATATGTTTCAATACCTAATGATAATGGTGTTACATCTAGTAATACTAAATCTTTAACATCTCCTGATAAAACACCACCTTGGATTGATGCACCGATTGCAACACATTCATCTGGGTTTATTCCTTTATCTGGTTCTTTACCTGTTATTCTCTTAACAACTTCTTGAACAGCTGGAACTCTTGTAGAACCACCAACTAATAATACTTTGTGAATATCATTTGCTGTTAATCCTGCATCTTTTAATGCTTGGTTAACTGGTCCTGCTGTAGCTTCTACTAAATCATGAATTAATTCTTCAAATTTAGATCTTGTTAAAGTTACATCTAAGTGTTTTGGACCTGTTGAATCAGCTGTAATAAATGGTAAGTTAATTTGTGTTTGTTGAACACCTGATAATTCTATTTTAGCTTTTTCTGCTGCTTCTTTTAATCTTTGCATTGCCATTTTATCTGATTTTAAATCAATTCCATTTGATTTTTTGAATTCATCTACTAGGTAATCTATAATTTTGTTATCAAAATCATCTCCACCTAAATGTGTATTACCACTTGTTGATAAAACTTCGAATACTCCATCACCAATATCTAGTATAGAAACATCGAATGTTCCACCACCTAAGTCATATATTAATATTTTTTGATCTTGTTCTTTATCCATTCCATAAGCTAAAGCTGCTGCTGTTGGTTCATTTATAATTCTTAAAACTTCAAGTCCTGCTATTTTACCAGCATCTTTTGTTGCTTGTCTTTGACTATCATTAAAATAAGCTGGAACAGTAATAACTGCTTGAGTTACTTTTTGTCCTAAATAATTTTCAGCATCTGCTTTTAATTTTTGTAAAATCATTGCTGATATTTCTTGTGGTGTAAAACTATCACCTTCTATTTTAACTTTTTCAGCTGTACCCATTTTTCTTTTTATTGATATAACTGTATTTTCTGGATTTGTAACAGCTTGACGTTTTGCAATTTGTCCTACTAATCTTTCTCCATTTTTAGAGAATGCAACTACAGATGGTGTTGTTCTATTACCTTCTGCATTTGGTATTACTACTGGCTCTCCTCCTTCCATAACAGCTACACATGAGTTTGTTGTTCCTAAATCAATACCTATAATTTTTCCCATTTTAAATTCCTCCCTAATCTTGTCAAAAGGGACGGGGGTTTTTGACAACTTTTTATTTTTATATTCTAAGTTGTCAAAAATCCCCGTCCCCTTTGACAACTTTTAAAGTTTGATAACTAATTTGCTACGACTACCATAGAATGTCTAATAACTTTATGTCCTAATTTGTAGCCTTTTCTGTATTCTTGGACTATTTCTTTTTCTCCTTTTGTTTCGTCTTGCACACTACTTACGGCTTCATGTAATTCTGGATCAAAAGTTTCTCCAAGAGCTTTTATTTCTTCTACTCCTTTTGACTTAAGGACATCTTGGAATTGTTTTAATACAAGTTCAATTCCTTTTTTATAATTTTCATCTGTTGTTTCAACTTTTGCTGCATTTTCTAGATTATCTAATATTGGAAGTATAACTTCTATTATATCTCCTAATATTGAATTATATAATCCTTCTCTTTCTTTTTGACTTCTTTTTTTATGATTTTCAAATTCTGCTAATATTCTTTTATATCTATCAGTCAAATCATCTAGTTCTTTTTGTTTTTCTTGTAATTTTTCTTGTTCTGGTGTTATTTTTTCTTCTTTTTCATTTTTTTCTTGATTTTCTTTTTCTGCCATTTTCTCGCCTCTTTCTTTACATTCCTTTATCTTTTAATTTTTTATTTATATATTTCATAACTGAAATAACTTTTGAGTAATCCATTCTTTTTGGACCTATAATTCCTATTGTTCCTAAATCTTTGTTTCCTACCTTATGTTTAAATGTAATAACACTAAAATCTTTTAGTTCTTCTTTTTCATTTTCGTCACCTATATAAACATTTATATCTTTTGCAAATCCTGAATTTAATATATCTGTCATTAAATCTTTTTCGTCAATTACATTAACAAATTTTTTGGCAACTTCTAAACTATTAAATTCTGGTAAATCAAAGGATTTATTTGCACCTTCTAGATATAATTGTCTATCTTCTGAAATTACTTTCTTTATTTGTTCAATTATTGGTTTTATTACCTTTACACTATATTTCATTTCGTTTATCAAGTATTTTTCTAGTGGTAAATCTATAATTTCTAGTGGTTGACCTTTTAATTTATTGTTAAACATATAATTTATTGTTTCTACTTGTTTTTCAGAAATATCTTCATCAAATTTTATTATAGTTTCTTTTACCATTCCAGTATTTGTAAGAATTATTGCCATTAACATTCTTGGTCCTAATAATACAAATTTTACTTCTTCTATTAATTGATTTTGTGTGCTAGGTCCAATTGCTAATGTTGTATAATGTGTTATTTCTGATATTGTAGTTGTTGTTAATTTTGTTAGGTCCTCTATTTCATTTACTTTCGTTTCTAATTTGTCACTTATATATTTGATTTCTTCTAGACTAATATTATCATCTTTTAATAATTCATCTACATAGTATCTATATCCTTTTTCTGAAGGTATTCTTCCGCTTGATGTATGTGTTTTTTCTAAGTATCCTGATTTTTCTAAGTCTGCCATTTCATTTCTAATTGTTGCACTACTATATTTTAATTCTTCATTATTTGTTAATGCATTTGAACTAACTGGCTCTGCTGTATTGATGTATTGTTCAACAATAGCTTGTAATACTTTCTTTTTTCTATCATCTAGCATCTTATCACCTCTTTTAGCACTCTTTTGTTTTGTTTGCTAATCTTCATATATATTATATCCTTTTTTAGCACTTGTCAATACCTTTTGCTAAAAATATTTGTGAATTTTTTGTGAACAGTATTCTTATTTAAAATTTCTGTGAATATTACTTAAGATTTTACAATAATAAAAAACAGTAAATTAAATAAAATTCACTGTTTTATCTTTCTTCCTCTTCTTCTAACTCATCTATTTGATAATTAGATTTTCTTCCATATTTATTTTCCAAATCTTCTACTAATTTTGATTTTTGATTTTCAGGTTCGTTTTTTGTTCTATATGCTGAAAGACCTTCTATAAGCTTTCTTCTTTTTTCCTCTGTCATACTACGTTTTCTTGCTAGTACTAAATATCCATTTTTTTGTTCCAATCTTTCTTTTTCTATCAATTCATCTATTATTGGTAGTGAAACTTGTGTATAGTAACTAACTTCAACTTTTGTACTTTCAGGTTTTAATGCTAAATATCTTTTTATAGTATTAAATTCTTCTTCGTATTCTGTATTTTTTTCCATTTTACTTCTCCTTTATAATTCTTTTGTTTTTTTATAATTTATTACATTATTAATAATTTGTCAATATTTTTATTAAATTATTGTACTATACTAATTATAATTATTCCTATTGTTTGAATTATAAATAGATTTAATATATTAGATGTTAATAAATTATTTGTTGCTTCAACAACTCCAAGCATATCATCTTCTGCTTTTTTGTGGTGTTTTTGTGCTTCAAAAAATGTTAATAATTCTGGTATACTTGTTGTAAATCCTAAAAGTATTCCTATTATTATTTGTGGTACATTAAATAAATTACATAAATTTTCTAGTGTATTTCCTAATGCTTCTCCTATAAAATATAATAATATTCCTGTTATAATTAAATACGCTATATATTTTAATGAATTTAATTTATTTCCTCTTTCTACTTTTTTCTCATTTTCAAATTCTTCTTCTATTTCTTTATCTTCTTTTTGCAAGTACAATTTATGGACATTACTATTTATATATATAAATGCCAAATATAGTATTATAAATATTGGGACTATTGCTAAATTTAATCTAATTTTAAATACTATTAATATTATTGGAATTATAATTGTTAATATTACTAATACTAAATCTGTTATAATTGCTTTGTTTTTTAATCTTTGCGTATTTTTATTTAAAATTATTGCTCCAATATATTGTATTAAATTTATTATATTAGAACTTATTATATTATATACACTTGCTCCAACTAATCCCCTAAGGCTAGATGTTGTTATTGTTAAAAATTCTGGTATTGATGTTGCATATCCTGCTATATCTCCTACTGTTTTTGCTTTTAGATTCAAACTTTCTGCTAATTTTCTTAAAGTTGTTACTAATATATATTTTGATATTAAAACTATAAAAATAGAGTAAATTATAAATTTGATAATTTCTACTAACATAGATTTTCTCCTTTTTTATAATTTACCCTATTTTTTATTTTTTATAAGTTTGTTTATTTTAATTGGTTCATAACTTCTTCTGCAAAGTTTTCTTCTTTTTTCTCAATTCCTTCACCTTTTTCTAATCTAGCAAATGCTACAACATCGCTATCTGTTTCAGCTAATAATTGAGATACTTTTTTGCTTGGATCTTTAACAAAAGCTTGATCTACTAAACAAATTTCTTCATAGAATTTTCCAATTCTACCTTGAACTATTTTTTCAGCTATTGCTTCTGGTTTTCCTTCATTCATTGTTTGAATTTTTAGAATTTCCATTTCTTTGTCTACTCTTTCTTGTGGAACTTCTTCTTTTCTTACATATTCTGGTCTAGCAGCTGCAATTTGCATACAAATATCTTTAGCAACTTCTTCTGTTCCTTTTGACATATTAACTAATACAGCTATTTTTCCATCACCATGTATATATTTTGCTACTAATCCTGTTGATTCAAATCTTACAAATCTTCTGATTGATAAGTTTTCTCCTATTGTTGCTATTTTTCCAACTAAAGCTTCTTGAACTGTTTTTCCAGCTTCGAATTCTGCTGGTTGAGCTAATAATGCTTCAACATCTGCTGGGTTTGTATCTACTATTTGTTTTGCTACATTCATAACAAATGTTTTAAATTCTTCGTTTTTAGCAACAAAGTCTGTTTCAGAATTAACTTCTACAACAGCACCTTTTTTTCCATCTTCTGAAATATAAGCTTCTACTAATCCTTCTGCTGCAACTCTTCCTGATTTTTTAGCTGCTTTTGCAATTCCTCTTTCTCTTAGTAAATCCATTGCTTTTTCCATATCTCCATCAGTTTCTGTTAAAACTTTTTTGCAGTCCATCATTCCTGCTCCTGTTTTTTCTCTTAATTCTTTTACTAAACTTGCTGTAACCATTTAAAAATTCCTCCCTTTATTATTTAATTATATTTTAAATTAAAGGGCCAGCTTGCTACGTCCGAATATTTTCGTACGAGCGTTGCTCGCCCTTTTTATTTTATATTTATTATTCTTCTTCGCTGTTTTCTACAACTTCTTCCATTGAGATTTGCTCTGGTTCTTCTGAAGTAGCTTCAGTTTCTTGTACTTCTTCTGCGTCAAAGCTTTCTCCTTGTTTACCTTCAATGATAGCATTTGCCATAACATCTGCTATTAATTTTACAGCTCTTATAGCGTCATCATTTCCTGGTATAGCATAGTCAACTTCTTCAGGATTACAGTTTGTATCAACTAATCCTATTACTGGTATTCCTAATTTTTTAGCTTCTAATATAGCTATATGTTCTTTTTTAGGATCTACTAAGAATATAACTCCAGGTAATTTGTCCATTTCTTTAATTCCACCTAAGTTTCTTTCTAGTTTTTCCATTTCTTTTTTAAGTAATATTACTTCTTTTTTAGGTAATACTTCAAAAGTTCCGTCTTCTGCCATTTTTTCTAAATCTTTTAATCTTTGTACTCTTGTTCTTATAGTATCAAAGTTTGTTAGCATTCCTCCTAACCATCTTTGATCAACATAGTACATTCCTGATTTGATTGCTGCTTCTTTCATACATTCTTGAGCTTGTTTTTTTGTTCCAACAAATAAAACTGTTTTTCCTTCTTCAACTTGTTCTTTTAAGAATGCATAAGCTTCATCTAATTTTTTAGATGTTTTTTGTAAATCGATTATATGGATTCCGTTTCTAGCTTGGAATATATATTCAGCCATTTTAGGATCCCATCTTCTTGTTTGATGTCCAAAGTGAACACCTGCTTCAAGTAATTGTTTCATTGCAACTACTGCCATTTTAAATTCCTCCCTTTTTGTTTTTACTTCCATAAAGTTCATCATTTAAATAGGACCAATTTCTTGGCACTTCCCTTTAAACTTGCTTTATGTGTTTAATACGCATATTATTATACCAGCATTTTCCTATAATTGCAAGCATTTTTTATTAAATTTTATTTTTTCTTATGTCATCTACAAATTTTTCTTTAATTTCTGGTGGCATTAATGGAATTTTTTCTATATCTTCTCTTTTTACTATTTCAGGAAGGTATTTTCCACTATCTATATATTTAGGATCATTTGAAAATTCAGGTCCTGTTCCTGTTCCAAATTTTCCACTTACATATTCACATAAATAATATATTGTTGTTTGGTCAAATTTTTCTGAATATTCTTCATATAATTTTTTTACAATTCTTACATCTATTCCAAATTCTTCTTTTATTTCTCTTAAAGTTCCTTCTTCATATGTTTCTTCCCCTTCTCTTCCTCCTCCAGGGAAAACATAATATTCTTTTCTATCTGGATTTTTTATTACATCTTTTCTATGCATTAAAGCAAATCCATCTTCCATTGGTATAATACCTGCTAATCTTATTCTTGACATGTAAATTCCTTCTTTTCTTTTTTTATTTTTTCTATATATTCTTTACTAAGTTTTGTTGTTTCTAGTACTTGTTAATCTATAATTCCTAAGTTGTTTAATTAAATTTATTGCATGGCATTATATTATCATGGTCTTACTGAAAAATCAAGAAAAATAATTTGTCATTTTCCAAAATTTTATTGAAATTCTTTTATTTTTTTTGTTTATTTTACTTGAATTTATTTCAATTTTATTATAGTATATATAAAAGAAAAATGAGATATACATAGGAGGAAAAAATGCCAAGAAAACCAAAAGAAAATAAAGAAATAGAAAAAGAATTAAAAACAAAAAAAGTAGATAATATAAAAAGCAGTACAACTAAAACTAAGTCAAAATCTAACTCAAGTACTAAATCTGCTTCTGCAAAAAAGAGTACAACTACAAAATCTGAAACAAAAGTATCAAAAACAACAAAAAAATCTCCTACAAAAAGAACAACTACAAAATCAACATCTAAGAAAAAAGTTCTTATAACTAATGAATATTATGATTTACCTTATAGTTATAATCAAACAGTTGTAAAAGTTTTAGCACAAACACCTACAACTTTATTCATTTATTGGGAAATTTCTGATAAAGATAGAGAAAATTATAAAAAACAATATGGAGAAAACTTCTTTGAAACTACAAAACCTGTTCTTATTGTTTATAATGATACTTTACATTATAGTTTTGAAGTTGATATAAATGATTTTGCAAATAGTTGGTATTTACATGTAAATGATAGTAAATCTGACTATAGAATTGAACTTGGTAGACGCCCAATTGTAAATAATAATAAAATTAATGATAATTATATTTTTGTTACATCATCAAATGAAATAGAATCTCCTAATGATCATATTTTATTTGACAAAGAACAAAACATGGTTTACTTTAAAAATGTTAAAAACAATAAAGTTTCTACAAAAAATATATCTAATTTAACTTTTATTAGAAATATGGGTAAAATTCACAATATTTATGATTTATATAAACAAATTTACAAAGATGAAAATGTAGAAGATATTTATGATATGTCAAACCCTTCTTCTAATACATCTTCACAATTTAAATAAATGAACTATATGTCCCAATAAAAAGAGTAAAAAAAGGAGAATTATAATGCAAGAGAAAAAAGGCTTTGTAAGTTTTGTATTACATGCACATCTTCCATTTATTCATCATCCAGAAAGTGATGATTATTTAGAAGAATCTTGGTTATATGAAGCTATTTCAGAAACCTACATACCATTACTTACAAATTTCAAAAAGTTAGTTGATGAAGGTGTTAAATTTAGAATTACAATGTCAATGACTCCTCCTCTACTTTCAATGTTAGATAATAAATTATTACAAAGAAAATATATTAAGTATTTAAAAAGAATGATTGAACTTTCAAAAAAAGAATTAGTTAGAACTGCTAATAATGAAAAAGTAAATAAACTTTCTAAATATTATTTTGATAGATATTCAAATGATTTACATTTATTTAAAGATGTTTTTAATTGTGATTTAATTAGTCAATTTAAACATTTTCAGGATATTGGTGTACTAGAAATTATTACATGTGGTGCAACTCATGGATATTTTCCAATTTTATATGTTAATGAAAAAACTGTAAAAGCTCAGATTGCAGTTGGTGTTCAAACTTATAAAAAATATTTTGGTAAACAACCTCGTGGTATTTGGCTTCCAGAATGTGGCTATATTCCTGAAGCTGATAAATACTTAAGAGAATTTGGTATAGAATATGTTATAACAGAATCACATGGTATTTTATATGCAGACCCTACACCTATATATGGAACTTTCTCTCCTATTGTTTCACCAGAAGGAGTAATAGCATTTGGTCGTGATATGGAATCATCAAGACAAGTTTGGAGTTCTATTAATGGTTATCCTGGTGATTTTAATTATAGAGAATTTTATCGTGATATAGGATATGATGCTGATTATGACTATATAAAACCTTATATTGCTCATAATGGTGTTAGAGTTCATACTGGAATTAAATATTATAGAATTACAGGAAAAACTGAAAATAAAGATTATTATGATATCCAATGGGCTAAAGATTCTGCAGAAAAACAAGCTGGTCATTTCTTAGATTGTAGAACTAAACAAATAAATGATTTGGCTCAATATATGGATAAACCACCTATTATTTTATGTCCTTATGATGCTGAACTTTATGGTCATTGGTGGTATGAAGGCCCATATTGGTTATATATATTGTTTAAAAAGATTTATTATGATGATTGTAACTTTGAATTAATCACACCATCAGAATATATTGATAGATATCCAGAAATGCAAATTTCTTCACCTTGTCGTTCTAGTTGGGGTGCAAATGGTTACAGTGAAGTTTGGTTAAATACTTCTAATGATTATGTTCATAAACATTTACATATAGCTGGTGATAGAATGTGTGAACTTGCTAATCTTTACCCTAATGCTAAAGGTTTAAAGAAAAAAGCTTTAAATCAATGTGCAAGAGAATTATTACTTGCGCAAAGTAGTGATTGGCTATTTATTATTACAAATGGAACAATGGTTGATTATGCAAAAAAGAGAATAAAAGATCACATAGGTAGATTTACAAAATTATATTATCAAATAAAAAATAATGAAATTGATGAAGAATTTTTGAAAGATATTTCAAAAAAAGATTGTGTATTTCCTGATATTGATTATATGATTTATAGTTAAAAATAGTAAAAAGGAACTATTCCCTTTTACTATTTTTTTATTATTTGGGACATATTTCATTTTAGTAAAAAACTCATATTATATTGTATAACTTTTATAAATTTAGCAGATACTAGATTAGAAAGGAGTTTTTTCATGAAATCTATATGTATAAAAACAAACAATTCTAATTTATTAGACTATCTGCTATCTGAACTTGATTATATAGAACTTGACCATATTTGTATTTCTTCTAACAAATTTAAAAATTATAAAAATGTGATTATACATTATAGAGGAAATGATGATAAAAAATTTATTCATGAACTTTCCTGTATTTTATCTTGTCTTGTTATAGATGAGCTTGAAGATACTTTTTTAAAAACTCTTATTTTAAAAAATTATTTTTATTTTGAAGCTTCTGAAAAAAAAGAAATTTTAAATATTTGTTTTGATATTTTTTCAGATGATTTCAATAAATATTTTGACCAAAAATATAATTGTCTAATTAATGACTTTTCTTCCTACTTGGAATTAAATAAATCTATTATTTTAACAGGTTTTGTCAATTTTAGGATAAAAGATTATTTATCAATATTAGAAGAAGTTGTTGACCAAGCTGTTAATACTTTTGTTATTGAAAAAGAATATTTTGAATTTGTTTCTTTATTAAAAGTATATGTAAATTCTCAACATTCTACTTGTGACATGGTACATTTAATTTATTCTAATGATAATTCTATTTTATTAGATAAAAATAAAAATATTATAAATATATCTGATAATATTATGAAAGCAAAATATTTGTCTGATATAAGTTTTTCTTCTAACGATTATGCTTTAAATACTCTACTTACATTACTTCCTAAGAAAATTTATATTCATCTTATTGATAACTATGTTGATGAATTTATTCATACTCTAGGATTAATTTTTGAAAGTAAAATCGAAATTTGCACTGATTGCAATATTTGTAAACTATATCAAAATAATAAAAATATAAGGCCTATTATTAAAAAATAATAGGCTTTTTTTACATACTCATATTAATTCCTTTACTAACTACTTCACTCATATTTTCAATTAAATCATCTATTTCTTTTGGTGTAACTATTAAGTTATAGTCTTTTGGTACTAATGCTTCTTTTATTTCTTCATAATTATCTTCTTCTTTTAATTGATTTAAATAATCATTTGATTTAGCTTCTTCTTGTAATTTTGTTATAAATAAATCTAAACAATCATTTACCAATACAGCAGTTTCTACTACTGTTGGTATTCCTATTGCTATAACTGGTATTCCTAAAGTTTTTTGACTTATTTCGTTTCTTGTGTTTCCAACTCCTGCTCCTGGTACAATACCTGTGTCTGATAATTGAATTGTACTACTAATTCTTTCAATGCTTCTTGAGGCTAATGCATCTATTACTATTACAAGTTTTGGATGAATGTTGTCTACTATACCTTTTAATATTTCTACTGTTTCTATCCCAGTTGTCCCCAAAACTCCTGGTGAAATAGCACTTACCATTCTTGTTCCTTCTTCTACATATTGTGGTAAATAATTTATGATATGTCTTGTAACTTCAATTTCATTAATTACTTTTGGTCCAAGTGCATCTGGTGTTACATATATATTTCCAAGTCCAACTACTAAAATTTCTCCTTGTTTATCTATATGGACATCTAATATTTGTTTTAATTCATTTGATAGTATTTCTGCAGATTTTTCTATATCTTCGTCTTGTGCTATTCTTAATTTTTTTATGTCTATTGTTATATAGTTTCCTTGTGGTTTTCCTATTGCTTTTTCTCCTTCTTCATTAGTTATTTTTACCCTTTCTACTGAAATATTTTCATTTATTTCTTCCTTTGTACTCTCTATTCCGTTTATTTCGTTTTCTATACTATTTGCTTTTTTGTATAAGTCTCTTCTTTCTGCTGCTAGGTCTGTTCTAAAGTTAAACATTAAAAAACCTCACTTTCTCTTTAATTGTTATAAATTAATATTTTTAATTTATATTTCTCTTTTTATTGTGAGGTTTTTTTTAGTTTTTATTCATTTAATTTTAGTCTTTTACTAATACATATTCCAACTTCTTTTATTAATTGTAAATAATATGAAATATTTCTTTAATCCTTATTGTCCTTCTATTATTTAAAAAATTCCTACTATTTTTTCATTTTCATCTATATTAATATTTTCTGCTGCTGGAACTCTTGGTAATCCAGGCATTGTCATTATTTTACCAGCTAAAGCTACAACAAAACCAGCTCCAGATTTTAAATTTACATCTCTGATTGTTATATTAAAAGGCTCTTTACATTCTAAATTTTTTGAATCATCTGAAAATGAATATTGTGTTTTGGCAATACATATAGGTAAGCTTCCATATCCCCATTTTTCTATTAATTGTATTTTTTGGTTAGCTTCTTCTGAAAAATTAACTTCTTTTGCTCCATATATTTCTTTTGCTACTTTTTCTATTTTTGCTTTTATACTATCTTTTTCTTCATAAATATATCTAAATTCTTCTTCTTTTTCTGTTAATTTAACTAGTTTTTCTGCAATATCTATTGCTCCTTCTCCGCCTTTTTCCCATCCTTCTACAAGGCTTGCTTCTATATTTTTTTCTGATAGTTCTTCTTTTATATAATTTATTTCTGTTTCTGTGTCTGTTGAATATTTATTTATTGCAACTATAACATTTAATCCAAATTTTTCTTTTATATTTTCTATATGTTTATATAGATTATTCATTCCATTTTTTAAGCCTGTTAAATTTTCTTCGTTTATTTTATCTTTTTCTATTCCTCCATGATATTTAAGAGCTTTAATTGTTGCAACTATTACAACTGCGTCTGGCTTTATTCCAGCTTTTCTACATTTTATATCTAAGAATTTTTCAGCTCCTAAATCAGCTCCAAATCCGGCTTCTGTTATTGTATAATCTGCTAATTTCATTGCTAATTTTGTTGCTATAATACTATTGCAACCATGTGCTATGTTTGCAAATGGTCCTCCATGTATAATTGCTGGTGTATGTTCTAAAGTCTGTACTAAATTAGGTTTTATTGCATCTTTTAATAATACTGCCATTGCACCTTGTGCATTTAATTGTTTTGCATATATTGGTTCTTTTTTTGAATTAAATCCTATTATAATATTTCCTAATTTTTCTTTTAATTCTTCTATATTTTCAGATAAGCATAATATTGCCATTATTTCTGATGCTACTGATATGTCGAATCCATCTTCTCTTTGAACAATATTTTTTTCTCCTGATAATCCTGTTTCTATTTTTCTTAATTGTCTATCATTTAAGTCTATACATCTTTTCCATGTAACTTCTTTTATGTCTAATTCATTACCAAAATATATATGATTGTCTATCATTGCTGATAATAAATTATTTGCTGATGTAATTGCGTGTATATCTCCTGTAAAATGCAAATTAATATCTTCCATTGGTGCAATTTGAGCATATCCACCACCTGTTGCTCCACCTTTTATTCCAAATACTGGGCCTAAAGATGGTTCTCTTAATGCTAATATAGATTTTTTGCCAATTTTTGAAAGTCCATCTGCTATTGCTATTGATACTGTTGTTTTTCCTTCTCCTAATGGAGTTGGGTTTATTGCTGTTACAAGTATTAATTTTCCATCTTTTTTATTCTTATTTTTTTTGTAAACATTGTTAGAAATTTTTGCTTTATATTTTCCATAGCATTCAATATCTTCGTCTTCTATTTCTAATCTTTTTGCAATATCTATTATTTTATCTAATTTAGTATTTTCTGCAATTTCTATATCAGTCATTTTTTTCCTCCTTAAATATTTATATAAAAATTGTGGAATTAAGCTATTAATCCCACTAAAACTCCTATTAATGCACCTACTAAAACTTGTTTTGGTGTATGCCCCAAAACTTCTACTAGTCTTTCTGATACTTGTATTCCTGTTAATCCTGGTGTTTCAATTATTTTATTTAATAATGCAGCTTGCTTTCCAGCTGCTCTTCTAACTCCACATGCATCATACATAACAACTGCTGCTAATACTAAAGCTACGGCAAATATTGGGCTACCTACTCCCTCATACTTTCCAACTAGTGTTGCTAGTGATACTACAATAGCTGTATGAGAACTTGGCATTCCTCCTGCACCTAATATTCTCTTAAAATTGAATTTTTTAGTTGTTACTAAATCATATATTACTTTAAATAATTGAATTAAAAACCATAATAAAAATGGTATATATATATACTTATTTTGTATAAATTCCATAAAATTATTGTTCACTTTTTTGCTCCTATCCCCTTATTATTCAGTTGTAAAATTTTCTTCTTCTAAATTACCATCTTTTTCTAGTAATATTGTTATTTTTTTCTCAGCTTCTTCTAATATTTTATTGCATTCTTTGGAAATTTTAATTCCTTCTTCAAATTTAGATATTGATTCATCTAAATTTAAATCTCCTTTTTCTAATTCAGATACTATTTTTTCTAAATTTTCCATATTATTTTCAAAATTTACTTTTGCCATATTACTTCTTCCTTTTATATTATTCTGTTACTGTTCCAGTTTTTACATTTATTGTATATACTGTAACAGCATTTCCATCTGTTTTTCCTCTAACAGTTACATTATATGTTCCGTCATTATTTTTTACAGCTTCAAAATTAAATGAATCTATATCTATTCCCCACTCTTGCTTTGCTAGGTTTATAGCTGTTTCTTCTTCACTTACTCCTGTATTTTCTTTTTGACTTTCTTGTTCTTCTTTACCTGTAAAATTTTCTACTGTATTATTATTTTTGCTTACTGTTTCTGTATTATTGTTTTGTGTTTTATTTTGTTCTATATTATTTTCTGTTTTATTTTCATTTGTATTATTATTAGATTCATTAACTGTATTATCTTCTGTTACTTCATTTAGATAATCATATATATTATCTTTATTTTCATAGTTAATATTATTTGCATTTGTTTTTGGTGATTTTTTATTTAATCCTACTCCAACTGATATTCCTACTGCTATTAAAGCTACTGCTAATATACCTATTACTATTTTTGTTCCATTTGTCATTTTTTACATCTCCTCAATTTAATTTATAAGATTTATAAAATCTCTGCAGATTTTTCCCCATCTTTAAATTTTAAATTTACTTTATCTCTTGATTTTAAACATTTTGCACTATTTATAATTTTTCCGTTTTGTTCTATTATTGAATATCCTCTTGTTAATGTTTTTAATGGACTTAAAGCATCTAATTTAGAAACTAATTCTATGTATTTTGTTTTTTCTTCTTTTTGTTTATTAACTATTATATTTTCTAATTGTTTTATATAATTATCTACTTTTATATAATTATCTTCTATTATTCTTTTTGGTTCTTTAAATACTCTGCTTGACATACATTTTTCATATCTAAGTTTCATAATTTCTACTTTTTTTATTAATGAATTTCTTAATCTACTTTGATATGAATTTATTTTTTGTTTTATTTCATATATGTCTGGTACTGCTAGTTCTGCTGCTGCAGATGGTGTTGGAGCTCTTAAATCTGCAACAAAATCTGAAATTGAGAAATCTGTTTCGTGTCCTACTGCTGATATTATTGGTATTTTTGAATTGTAAATTGCATGTGCTACTATTTCTTCATTAAATGGCCATAAGTCTTCTAGAGAACCTCCACCTCTTGCTAATATTAAAACATCTGCAATATTTTTTTCATTCATTAGTCTTATTCCATCAGCAATTTTTTCTGCTGCTCCTTCTCCTTGAACTGGTACTGGTAATAACTTTATAACTACATTTGGATTTCTTCTTGTACTTACATTAATTATATCTCTTATTACTGCACCTGTTTGTGATGTTAATACTCCTATTGTTTTTGGCATTAATGGTATTTTTTGCTTATGTCTTTCATCAAAATATCCTTCTTCTTCAAGTCTTTGTTTTAGTTCTTCATATTTTTTATATAAAATACCTACTCCATCTTCTTGCATTGCTTTTACATAAATTTGATATATACCATCACGTTCAAAAACAGAAACTGTTCCAAATGCAAAAACTTTCATTCCGTCTTTTGGCATAAATTCAAGTTTTTGTGCATAACTTTTAAACATTATACACTTTATTAATGAGTTTTCATCTTTTAGTGTAAAATACATATGACCTGTATAATGATTTTTAAAATTTGATATTTCTCCTTTTATTAGAACATTGTTCAAAATTTCATCATCATCTATTTTGTTTTTTATATAACTATTTAATTCACTAACACTTATTGCCATATTCTCATATTTCATTATTTTACATATCCTTTACAATACTTGCTAAAACTCCATTTACAAAATTTTTAGATTTATCTTCACCATATTTTTTAGCAATTTCTACTGCTTCATTTATTGCTACTTTGTATGGTATTTGGTTAAATTTTATTTCGTATATTGCAAGTTTTAAAACAGATAAATCCATTTTGGAAATTCTACTTATTTTCCAGTCTGATTTTAAATTTTTTTCTATATCATTTAATATTTCTGTTTGATTTTTATTAATACCTATAACTACATTTTTTATGTATTTTTGTGCTTCTTTATCTGTTATATCATTACTTTCAAAAAAAAGATCTATTTGTTCTTCTAAATTTTCTGCATTTTGTATTTCTAAGCTATATATTAATTTGAAAGCATTTTCTCTAATTGCTGTTCTATTCATTTTTTATTCCTCTACATTCTATCTATAAATTTTTTTATTTTTGATTTTACTTCATCTTTATTCTGTTGCACATAATTTCCTAAAAATGCTCCAGCTAAAATTAGTAATATTCCTACTATAACATCATATAATCTTGTAGCAAGTATTACTATTGCAATAATTATTCCTATTATTGCTCCTTTATATTGATTCCAAAATTTTTTTACATCATCCATATTATAGTTTCCTTTCTATACTATATGTGTATATTTTATGCTTTTTCTTGTATAGCTTTTTTTATTGTTATATTTACTTCTTTGACTTCTAAGTCTGTTGTTTGTTTTATTTTTTGTTTTATTTTATTTTGTAGTTCTACTGATAGATTTTTTATAATTGCGTCTGAACTAACTACTAAATTAATATCTATGTTTATATTATTGTTTTTATCTAATTCTACTCTAGATGAAACTTCTTTTGTACCACCATATTCTTTTGTTACTGTTTCAACTATATTTTCTATTGTTTCTTTTGATATCATTAATTTTCCATTATCATTTGCTAAAAGTATTCCTTCTTTATCTTTTAGTTCTTGTTTTGATGTTGGATCAAAGAATATACATCTTATAGATAATAATATAAATACTATACTTATTCCTAATATTATTTTTGATGATGTTGCAGAAACTAATAATGTTTTTATTAAACTTCCTACAATTCCTATATCTAACCATCCAAATACTAATAAACATGCTATTATTGATAATATTAACATTATATTTGCGTATATAATTAATGTTATTTTTTCTATTACTTTCATTTCTTTTTCCTCACTTTTTCTTTTTTGTATTTTTTATTTTATTCATTTGATTTTTGTTCTTGTTCTTGGTTTTCTTCTGATGTTTTTATTTCTTCTTGTTTATTTTCATCTGATTTTTTTACTATATCTGTATTAACACCTTGCACATGAACATTTACTTCTTCTACTTTAAATCCTGTCATACTTTCTACAGCTTTTTTTACTCTATTTTGTATTTCAAAAGCTACATCTGGTATTCTTGAGCCATATTCTACTATAATGTTTACATCTATTTTGGCTGAATCTTCTGTTTTTTCTACTTTTATTCCTTTTGCCAAATTTTTCTTTCCGCTAAATACTTCAGAAATTCCTCCTGCAAATCCTCCTGCCATTCCAGCAACTCCTTGTACTTCTGATACAGCTACTCCAGATATTACTGCAATAACATCTGTTGATATTTCAATACCATTTTCTTGATTGTTTTCTTCTACTTTCTCTATGCTATTTTCTTTTTTTTCTTGTTCTTTTTCTGTTTTTTCTTCTGACATAATATTACCTCCTTATTTGTTAATAAAAAAGATATACTTATTTATGTTATAAGTATATCAATTTTTAGTATTTTTTACAACCTTTTTTACGCTATTTTTTTATAAAAAAATGTTATTCAAATATTTCAAATTTTTTTATTTGTGTTCCTCTTAAAAAATCTCCAATATTCATTCTTTTTGCATTTTCTCCTTGAATCTCTAAAACCTTTAAAATTCCTTCTTTTGTTTTTATAAATAGTCCGCATTTTTGGTCTGAGATTATAACAGTTCCATTTTTATTTATTTTTTTATCTTCTTCAACTTTGATATCTTTTGCTATATCTACTTTCCAAAATTTTATCTTTTTTCCATTTAAAAAGGTGTATGCTCCCATAATTGGATTTAAACCTCTTACCAAATTTTTTATTTCTTGTGCTGTCTTATTTTCCCAATCTATTTTAGCCATTTCTTTATTTAACATTGGAGCCATTGTAAAATCTTCCCCTTGTTTTTCTCTTGGTGCATTTCCTTTTTCAATTTGTTCTAATGTTTTTACAAGTAATTCTCCTCCTATTTTAGAAAGTTCATCCCACAATTCTCCAGTAGTTTCATCTTCTCCAATATTGACCTTCTGTTTTAAAATTATATCACCTGTATCCATCCCCTCATTCATATACATTGTTGTAATTCCAGTCTCTCTATCTCCATTTAAAACTGCCCATTGTATCGGTGCAGCACCTCTATATTTTGGAAGTAATGAACCATGAACATTTATACAACCACATCTTGGTATATCCAATATTTCCTTTGGCAATATCTTTCCATACGCAACAACACATATAACATCAGGGTTTAATTCTTTTATTTCCTCTATAAATTCTGGATTATTTTTTACTTTTTGAGGTTGATATATTTTTAATTCTTTTTCTACTGCAAATTCTTTTACCGGTGATGCAACCAATTTCATGCCTCTTCCCTTCGGTTTATCTGGATTTGTTACAACACCCAATATATTATGTCCTGCGTTATACACAGCCTCTAAGCTTTCTTCTGCAAAATCCGGAGTTCCCATAAACAAAACATTTAACATTCTTCTCTTCTCCTTTTGTCCTTTTGGGGACGTTTCCCAATGGGACATTTTTATTTTCAGTAACTATTCTTTTAACTAAAATGTCCTTTTAATAAACGTCCCCAAAAGGACATTTTAGTTTTCTGGTTCTACATATTCCATTGTACCTGGAATAATCTTATCAACAAAAACTTCTCCTTCTAAATGATCATATTCATGGCAAATGGCCTGTGCCAATAATTCTTTTGCTTTTACTCTCATACGCTTTCCATTTCTATCTGTGTATTCTGCTGTAACTTCTTCTGGTCTAACAACTTTAGCAAATTGATTTGGAAAACTTAAACACCCTTCTTCTACTTCTCTTTCTCCTTTAGTTTTTAAAATAACAGGATTTATAAAAACTATTGGTCCTTTATCGTCATATAAATCTACAACAAAAACTCTTTTTAAAATTCCTACTTGCACAGCTGCTAGTCCAACTCCATTGTATTTATGCATTGTATCTATCATATCATCTATTAATGTTTGTAGTTTTTCATCTATTTTTTCAATTTCTCTAGATTTTTTATTTAAAATTTCGTCTCCTTCATATCTTAAATTTCTTATTGCCACTTCTATTCCTCCTATCTTTTGTCCTTTTGGGAAACGTCCCTAAAAGGACATTACATCATACTATTTGGATTTACATCAACTACTATTTTGGTATTTTTAAAATTTTTACTGTATATATCTTTTAATAAATCATTTAAAACTTCATTTGCCTGTTCATTCATATTGCCTTTTATTATAATTCTCCACCTGAATTTATTTTGAATTTTATCTATTGGTGAAGGCATTGGTTTAAAAATTTTAAATTCTTGATTATTTAAATTGTTTATTAGATATTCATATGATTTGTTTGATATTTTTTTTATTTCAGTTTCATCTAAACCATTAAATCCAATTACTATTATATCGCAAAATGGTGGATATTTCAACTGTTTTCTTAGTGCTATTTCAGTTTCATAAAATTCTTCGTAATTTTGTTTTTTTGCTGCTTGTATACTAAAGTTTTCTGGATTATAGCTTTGTATAATTACTTTTCCTGGTAAGTTTTCTCTTCCTGCTCTTCCTGCAACTTGTGTTAATATCTGAAAGGTTCTTTCTGTTGCTCTATAATCATCTATATTTAAAGAGCTATCTGCTGCAATTACTCCAACTAATGTAACTTTAGGAAAATGGTGCCCTTTAACTACCATTTGTGTTCCTATTAAAATATCAATATCTTCATTTTTGAATTTATTTAATATTTCTTCATGTGAATTTTTTTTCGTTACAGTATCAACATCCATTCTTATTGTTTTTGCTTGTGGAAATTGTTTATGGATTTCTTGTTCTAATTTTTGTGTTCCTGTTCCAAAATATCTTATCTTATCACTTCCACATTCTGGACAAGTTTTTACTAACTTTTCTTCATAACCACAGTAATGACATTTTAGTTTATTTTCATAACTGTGATATGTCATACTTATATTACAATTTTTACATTTAACAGTATATCCACAATTTCTGCACATTATAAATGTTGAATATCCTCTTCTATTTAAAAATAAAATAGTTTGTAATTTTTCTTTTAAATTCTTTTCTATTGCTTGATATAAATCAAAACTTAACATTGATCTATTTCCATTAGCTAATTCTTGTTTTAAATCTACTATTTCTACTTTTGGTAATGATGAGTTATTAGCTCTTTTAGTTAATTCTAATAGTGTGATTTTTTTTAATTCTTTTGATTTATAATATGTTGATAAATCAGGTGTTGCACTTCCTAAAACTAATGGTATATTTAATTCTTTTGATATTTTCTTTGCAATTTCTTTCGCATCATATTTAGGGGTTGATTCTGATTTGTAAGAACTATCGTGTTCTTCATCAATTATAATAATTCCTAAATTTTTTACTGGTGCAAAAATAGCAGACCTTGCTCCTATTACAATTTTTGCTTTATCTTCTTTTATTCTCTCCCATTCATCATGTCTTTCTCCCACTGATAATTTGCTATGTAAAACTGCTATTTTTTCCTTTCCGAATCTTCCTATAAATCTATCTAACATTTGTGGTGTTAATGAAATTTCTGGAACTAATACTATTGCTTTTTTATCTGTTTCTAAAACTTTTTGTATTAGTTGTAAGTATACCTCTGTTTTTCCAGAGCCTGTTACTCCGTATAATAAAAATTCTTCAAATCTATTTTCGTTTATAGCCTTTTCTACTTTTTCAAATGCTATATTTTGTTCTTCTGTTAAACTTAGTTTTTTATTTTCTTCTATTTTTTTATATAATAAAGGATTTCTTTCTATCTTTTTTTCTGCTATCTCTAGATATCCATTTTTTACAAGAGTATTAACTATTGCTCTTGAACAATCAGTAAATGCTTCTATTTCTGGTACAGTACATCCCTCATTATCATTTACAAAATTTAAAATTTTTTTCTGTTTTTCTGATTTAATTTTTCCTTCATCTATACATATAAGTATTTCTTCAAAATCTTTTTTTAGATATATAACATTTATAAATTTATCTTGAATTCTTTTTTCAGTATTTTTTGTTCTTGTCCCTGGTGTCTGCAGTAATTTTATACATTCTGAAACATTACAAAAATATCTTTTAGCCATCCAATTTGCAAGTTCTATTTGCTTATCTGTTAGACCATTTTCTACTTTTGCTATATCTTTTATTTCGAAATCAGAAGTCTCTTTTAATTTTACAACATGTGCTTCTTCTAGCTTTTTCATTTTTCCAAATGGAACTAATACTTTTGTTCCTACATATACCATATTTTCTAATTCTTTTGGTATATTATAGTCAAATGTTCTATTTAATTTTCTTGCTGTACTATTTATTATTACTTCTGCTATCAATTTTTTCTCCTTTTTGGGTATTTTTTGTATTTTATTTTTTATTATTTTACTATATTTTTAATTTTAAATCAATAAATTATTTTTTAGATTATTAACTTTTAAATTCTTATGTGTTATAATGATGCATAAAATATTTATAGGAGATGTTCTTATGAATGAAGAGAGATTCAAAATAACAAAAAGGGCTGGAATTTATGGTATCATTGGAAATATATTTTTGTTAATCATAAAAGCAATTGTTGGTTTTGTATTTAAAAGTCAAGCTATGATTGCAGATAGTTTTAATAGTGCTGGTGATATTTTTGCTTCTTTAATGACTTTTATTGGAAATAGAATTGCTAGTGTTCCTCAAGATGATGATCATAATTTTGGACATGGAAAAGCTGAATACATTTTTTCTATGTTTATTGGTATTTCAATGATTATTGTTGCAGCTAAATTATTTTATGATTCAATTTCTACTTTAATTTTAGGTAGTAAATTAGATTTTTCTTGGCTTTTAATTTTAGTTTGTATTATAACTATTATTGTTAAGGCATTTTTATTTTGGTATACAAAAAAGGCTTCTAAAAAATATAATAATATTTTATTAGATTCTAATATGAAAGATCATAGAAATGATTGTATTGTAACTACTTTTACTTTAATTTCAATATTGCTTACTTTATGTGGTATTTATTGGTTTGATAGTGTTGTTGGTATTGGTATTTCTATTTGGATTGGATATACTGGTATTTCAATTTTTTTAGAAAGTTATAATATTTTAATGGATATTTCTGTTGATGAGAAAACAATAAATTTAATTCTGGATATTGCTCATAATTATTCGGAAATTAAAGAAGTTAAAAATATTTCTTCTGCTCCTGTTGGTTCTCAATATGTTATTTTTGTTACAATTTGTTTAGATGGTACTATGTCTACTTTTGATAGCCATCATTTAGCTGATGAATTGGAAATAAGTATTTCTAAACTTGATAATGTTTATAAAACTATTGTGCATGTTGAACCTATTTAACAAAAAAACTTTGATGAATTTAAACATCAAAGTTTTTATTTTTATTTTAATATCCATGCATTTGTTGAATTTTTTCCGTCATTTGCTGTATTTGTTGTATCTATTTCTACATCTGAATTTAGTGTTATCACTGGGCGAAATGAAAACGCATATAGATAACTCAAATTATCAGAATGATATGTTCCATTTGCATTTACTCTTCCCTCGCTGATAAATCTAATATCATAGATAGCAACACCATATGTATCTATGCAACGTGAAGATAACCAATAATCTGAATAATTGTTATTAGTATTATCTTTTATAAATAGCTTATGGTATATTGCTTCTTTAAAATCTTTATCTTCCATAACTTTAGTCCAATAAGTTTTCTTTACTTTTATGCTATTTTTTGCTTCTCCACTATCTTCATTTATCGGATTGATTTGTTCACTTATTCCTAATTCATTTCCTTGAGTTTCATCAACATATGCATTCTTCTCAATTTTTAAAAGTTCTGGATAATATTTATTTTCTTTATATTGTATATCACTATTATAATCTGCATAAGTTTTATAATCATATGTTAAATTTTTTTCGACATCTTCTATTTTTAAATTCTGTACTGTACTTGCATAATTTGAACTATTATATAATTGTTTACATACTTTGTCTAATAAATATACTCCATTATTATACCCTTTTGCTCCATATAAAGAAATTTTAGAATTAGTTGGTATTTCACTTATTAGTCTTACTTGTCCATCTTTAATATCTAATACTCTCCAGTTTAAACTTTCTTGTTTTAGAGTATCTGTTGTATTATCTGAACTTCCTGAATACGTATTTAGCTCTGTTAAAATATCGCTTGTACTTGCTGTATCAGGTGTATATTTTACATAGTCTCCTATTTTTATAACATTATTTTGAACTTTATCTAATATAGGTCCATCAAACATTACTCTTTCATTTTTTGTTCCTAAAGAAATTTCATTTCCATGTACTACTTCTATAGTATAATTTCCCTCTTTTTTTACATAGAAACTTAAATCATTACTTGTTGTCCAATAATTGTCTTCATTTAATTTATATTTTACTTGCCAATTATTAACATATCCATTATGTTGTATATTACTGATTTGTATTTTATATTTTCCATCTTCTTTTGTTGTAGTAACATCAAAGCTTCCTGTATTTTCATTTTTATTATTATATTCTACATTATATAGTCCATCCTCAAACTGTTCTGGCATATAATAAGTTGTACCTTGATATTCAAACCCTTTTTCACTTACAACCATTCTTTTATCTACATTTATTAAAAAATCTCTTTTTATTTCTTCTAATCCTAATGTCTTTTTTATATATTCTTGGCTAAAATATCTAAAACCATTTTTTATATTATTTTTTTCATCTTCGTTTTTATCTTTATATATAATATTTGAAATTTCGTCTTTATTTAAAATTGCTTTTTGTGTATCTGTCAATTCTTCTCCTAAATTTACTTCATTACTTTGATTTAATTCATTTACTTTATTTTGCATTATTGTTAATTCGGTTTTAAATCTTGTAAATTTAGATGATTCTATAGTTGATCTTCCAGATGTTATTCCTATTGAAGCTAAAATAAGAATTAGTATTATCATTACAACTAAAGAAATAAGTGTTATTCCTTTTTGATTTTTCTTTTTCATTTGTTAGCCTCCTATAAAAAATGGCTGGGGATATGTGATTCGAACACATGCATCCTGGAGTCAGAATCCAGTGCCTTACCAACTTGGCTAATCCCCAACATTGATTTTATATTACCACACTTTTCAATTTTTGTCTATTATTATTTTAAATTATAAGTGCCTGTGTCTTTATTCCAAGTATCTATAACATATTTCTTTTCACTTTTTGGTATTAATGTTACTCTAATTGCTGACATTGGCATTTTGTAATTATATATACATTCTTGTCCGTCTGAATATGCTTTTGTCCATCCTACTTTATTAACTAGTATCTGATATACTATAGAAAATTGTGAATAATCTTTTAATTTTAACATTATTCCTGATATTCCATATGGATACTGCCACGAAATATTTGCTGGAATTGGATTATTTCCATTTATATCTGTGTTCATATACCCATTTATTCCACTACCTCCAAATTGAAAATATTTTTTTCCGTTTATTGTAGTTAAATCCGTGGATTTCATTGATTTAAAAGTACTATTTATAGGATTATATCCATAATTATATATAATTCCTTGAGTATTACATTTTGCAAAGCTTCCTTCACCCCAATGTGTATATATGTATGTTTTTGCCTGAACAAAATCTTTTTCTATATTTCCGTCTATATTAAATGCTAATGCTTCTGTTTTATATATTGGATTTTTTAAAACCGCTTCTTTTCCGGCAATATCATAATTTCCATATCCAAATGTCCACCCAACTAAAGAATTATGTGATGCATATGTTATATTTATATAGGTTGCTTTTGTTACATTAACTTCTACTTTTGATGTATTTCCAGCATAATCTGTTATAGGCAATTCATATGATATATTATTTGTAAATTCTTTATTTAAAGTTAATTTATCATTTGATTTTTTCCAGCCTTCTATATCTCTTATATTTTCATTTAATGTTATTTTTGCATTAACTTTTCCATTCTCTATTTTACTTTCTGAAAATACTCCTATTGGTGGTATATTATCAATGTTTATTTTTGTATCAATATCTGTTACATCATTTGTTAATTCACTTTTATCTACTACTGTACCTTCCTTAAATTGAACTTTTAAATTTCCATTACCTTTTATTTCTTTTAATTCTATTTTATAAATTTTACTATTTTCTTTTTCTTCTAGTTTTTCTATTTTAAAATTTTCTAACTCTACTTCTTTATTTCCAACTGTTATTACTATGTTTTTTTTATTTAGATTTATTTCTTTTATATTTTTTTCTGTAATTCTTATTCTTAATGTTATTGTATGTGTTTTGTTTGCATATTTTTCAAAATTAGTATTAGTATTTTTTATTTCTTCTAATTCTATTTTAGGTTTACTTCTGTCTATATTCAAACTTGCTATATTTATTTCTTTTTCTATTATATATTTAGCATTTACTATCGTATTTATTGAAAGGATAAAAATCATAAACATAATAATATATAAAATTTTATTTTTTATTAAAATCACCTCCTATATAAATTTTTCGCCTTGTGCACATATAGAAAATTTATATTCTCCTATATTTTGGCTATCTTTAGTATCTACTTTATCATCATTTTCAGTTTTTCCAAAACCCCAGTACCAATTAACTCTAACTTTAATAGTTTGATTCTTTTCTATTATTCCTTCTAATTTATTTGATATTTTTTCTAAATCCTCTATTTGTTTTAATAATGGTTCATTATCTATGTATACATCAAATTTTAAATTTTTAGGTTTTTCATTTTCATTAAAGAAACTCACTTTATATCTAGTTTTTTCATTTGATTTCAATATAATATAAAAATCACCTTTTGTTCCTGGAGCAATTTTTTCATTAATTAAAGTATTTTTATCAACTGTTTTTATTAAATTTATTGGCATTAATTTTGTGCTAGCATAATTAACATTAAATTCAAATTCATTGTCATTATATTTATCTTTATTTATGTGTGTATTGGAAATTAATTTTAGAAATAAAAAATCATCGTAAGATTTTAATTTTTTTGTTTTTAATAAAAATAAGATTACTATTAATATTAAAATTAAGATTATAATACATTTAATAATTTTGCTTTTTTTCATATATATCACCCTAACCTTTTCCTTGCTCAGAGTGTATCTTTACCTGTATTTTTTGAATAATATCATTTACTGAAATATTTTTATTTTTATCATATGTTATTTCTATTTTGTATTCTCTACTTATCATTTCTTCTTTTGACATTTTTATATAGTCTGTTTTATTATCTTTTAAGTTTATTTGCTTATTGTCTTGATATAATTTAAATTCTATCGATTCATCAGTGTTTGATAAAATTTGTATATAATATTTCATATCAACATCTGATATTTTATTTTGATTATCATAATTTTTCACTTTAAAACTATATATTCCATGATTTTTTGTAGCTGTTATGTCTATACTTGGATTATTTTCTATTATTAATATTGGTTCTGCTACTTGTGTTCCTGAATTTATTATAACTCCTTCTATATTTTTTGCTAGACTTATGCTACAAAGAAAAAGAAGTATTACCATAAATATGATTATTAGTAATGTTATATATTTTATTTTTTTATCTTTTTTCATATATCCTCCTTATTAAAAACTACATTTTCATATTTTCTATTTTTATTTAGGCTTCTGGCATAACTTGAGTTCCAGTTACGCAAACATCAAATGTATAATTTTTTATAGTTTGGGAATCTTTGGTATCAATTTCATCATTTTTTGTTATTTCTGTCTGATTATTGCCAGTTTCATATGGCCAAATCCATTTTATATCTATGACTTTTGTTTTTTCTTCTCCATTAGCATTTATTACTCCACTTAGCAATCCTTCTAATTCTGTTATTGAATTAAATGTCTTATTTTCATATATAAATTTTAAATTTTGAGGTTTATTTTTTTCATTTTCAAAATGAATTATATAATTTATTCCAACTTCTGACCCTGTTCCATCTAATTTTATTTGAAAATTTCCTTCTGTTCCAGGCCCAATTTTGTTATTTATTAATGTTTGATTATTTACTGTTGATTTTAATGGAATTGTTTGAATTTTTTCTTCGTTATCATTCACTCTAAAGCTCCAACTAGCAACTTCTGCTGTTCCTTGTCCACTTATTCTAGACATATATTTTCCATATACTTGCCCACAAATAAACGAAATTGTTATTAATATAATTGCTATAATAATAACTAATATTACTTTTTTCTTTTTTGTCAAATAATCTTTCCTCCTTTTTATTTTTTTATTTTGGGATTTTTTAAGATTTAAAATTTAAGCAAAGTTTAAAAAACTGCTTTTTGAATAAAATTTGTTTAATAAAAAATATGAAAATGTAAATTGATTATAATTGCTAATAGTAAATTTGTCAACAAAAACATTTCGACAATTATTGACAAATTCACTATTAGAACCTAACTATTATTTTTTATTTACTCCTATAATTCCTCCTAATATTCCAAATATTATTCCTATAACAATCATCAAAATTGATTGTATATTTAGTGTAAATCTCCAATTTAAAATACTTGATATTAGATATATTGTTATTATATACAATCCTCCTATTAATGCACCATTAATTAATCCTCTTTTTTTTATTTTTGTATTTCCAATAGAGCTTCCTATTAGTATGCTTATTGCAGTTATTATCATAATAACTGGTGCTATTGTATTTTCTTGAATTTTTGTATATGTAAGAATTAATGAAAATATTGTTAATAATATTAGAGTAATAATAAAAGAAATTCCTACTCCTTTTAGAATATTTATAATTGTTTTATTTTCGCTTATTTGTAAGTTTTCCATTCTTTTTTCCTCCATTTTCTTATTTATTACATTATATTGAATATTTTTTTAAATATAACAAAAAATAAAAAGTATCATAAATCGATTTTTTTTATAAAATAGGGTTGACAAAAACATATTAAATGAGTTAAAATATATAAGTGCCAAGAAAACAAGCACGGAAGCCATGGTGGATGTAGCGTAGTTGGTTAACGCGCCAGTTTGTGGCACTGGAG
>CAKOUO010000005.1 GCA_934120645.1 uncultured Clostridia bacterium | reverse complement strand
TTGAAAAGAAACGCTTATGGCTTTGAAATAAAAAAAGATTTTTATAATCAAGCAAAAGAAAAAATGATAAGTGAAGATATTTTAAATGGAATAATGGAAGATGGACAAGTTACATTTGAAGCACTTATGTAAGGAGGTAAGAGATGATAGAAGTAAACGAATATGTGAGAACTAAAGATGGAAAAATTGATAAACTTATAAATTCTAATTTTTATATGAGCATATATGTAGAATGTGAAAATGGACTTTATTTAATAGAGAACATAGTAAAACACAGTAAACAACTAATAGACTTAATAGAAAACAAAGATATTTTAAAAGTTAAAATTGATAAAACGATAATGTTTTTTGGAATAGATAAAAGCACATCAGACACTAAATACAAGGAAATAATAAAAAGTATTGAAAATGGAGAATGTGAATTACTAGAAATATTAACACATCAACAGTTTGAGACTAATTGCTATAAAGTAGGTGAAGAAGATGAATAGAGAATATTATAAGAAAATAAATAATTTAGATATAGCTTTAGAAGAAACAAATCATAAATATATAATGATATATCAATGGGCAGTAGATAACAGTCACAAATGGGGAATTGCAAGTTTTAGCTACGATGAAGATGAAGACTACTGGTATTTACAAACTTATGGAAATTTTAATCCTAATGTGGATTGGTATGATTTTGGTTGTTTAGTACAATTAGGTTATAAATGGATTAAAAGTGGTTGTTTTGGTAATAATCCAGAGCTATTAGGAGGAGAATGATGTATTATTGTTTATTTGAACAAAGCGGAACATTTAAAAATGAATTTAAAAAGCTTCGGATATGAAGCAATAGATTATGATATACAAAACGAATTTAATGAAACAGATGTAGTAATAGACTTATTCAAAGAAATAGAAAAAGCATATAACAAAGAAGAAAGTATATTCGATAATATAACTGAAAAAGATACAATTTTAGCATTCTTTCCGTGTGTACGTTTTGAAAATCAAATAGAAATGCACTTTAGAGGAACTTGTGCAAGCATAAAAAAATGGACTGATGAGCAAAAACTAGAATATGATTTAAAACTACATAAAGAATTAGATTTAATGTATGAAACAGTAACAAAATTAGCGATAGTGTGTATAAGAAAGAAAATACCGCTAATAATAGAAAATCCGTATTCAACGACACATTATTTAACAAAATACTGGGCAATACCAAGCAAGATAATCGATAAAGATAGGACACTGAGAGGAGATTATTTCGAAAAACCGACGCAATACTGGTTTATAAACTGTGAGCCGAAATATAATATGATTCTAGAGGCATACTCTTGGAATAAAAAGAAAGATATATTACATACAAATCCGCGGTGCAAAAAGAAGCTTGATATCAAAAGAATATGCAAATAGATTTATAAGAGAATTTATAGTAGATGTAAAGGAGTAAATAAGATATGAGTAAAGAGAAAATATCTAAAGAAACAAAAAATACTTTACAAAATTGTTGGGTTATGACAACAAATCACGAACTAGATAATGAAAATAGAAAATTAAAAGAAGCTATAACTGAAATATTAGATAAAACTATGACTTCAACAGAAAAAAGCGAATATTGGTATAAATACTATATAGAAAAAAAGCAATATAATGACGATTTAGAGTATAATAAAAAGTTATTAAAAGATTGGTCAAATACTTTAAAAGGTATGGGCAATAGAAATTATCCTTATTGCTATGCTATTGATAGAATTTTAACAGAGCTGGAGAGGAGTAATACATAGTGAAAGAAAAAACAGAGAATGAAATGTTTTCTTTTTCAGAAAAAGTAATAAAAGAAATAGTAAAAAAAGATGATGAACACACAAAACAAGTAATAAAAGATTATCTTAGAGAAAGATATCCAAAGAAAAATATAAAAATTGACTTTTTAGATGAAGAAATAGTCAATGAAATTATAAAACTAGGAATTACAGAATATCAAAAAAGACAAGCTTTAGGAGGTGTTTTAAGTGAAAGAAAATAGTATAGAAGAAGATATAGAAATATTAGATTTGTGTAGAGAATATACAATTAAATTGTTAGAGCTCCAAAAGGTAAAAACTAAAGGTGTAAATTTATTTGAACCAAGCAAAGAAAAAAAGTGCGAATTAGCAATGATAGATAAAAGTATAGAATATTTGAGGAGAAATAAATGGAAAATAGTATAAAAGAAGATATAAAAATATTAGAAGGAATAATAAAAGGAGATGAAGATTGTATTGATGCAATATACAGTCAAATGAAAGTAAAAAATGACAATGATGAAGATATACAATATTATAAAAAAGAAATACAAAGCATTAAAAATATAGTAGATAATTATTTAAAAGAAAAAGCAAGAGCAGATAAATTAGAAAAAGAATATAGTGCAATGTTGACAGAATCAGATGAAAATGAATGTGATTATAAAAGAGTATTAAAAGAGAACGAAGAATTAAAACAAGATAGGAATAATAATTATCAAATGATAGTATTAGCACAAAATGATATGCTTAACTATCAAGCAGGCTTTGAAGATGGTAAAAATGGAAGAACAAGTGCTGTTCAAAGTATAATTGAAAATCAACAATATTATATTTTTCAAAAGCAAATTGAAAAATATGAAAGACATATTGAAAAACTACAAAAAGAGAATGAAGAATGGCAAAAAGCATATCAAGAAGAAAAGGACAAACAGTTTGAATTAATACAAAATACTAATAATACAATAAAAACAGCTGTCATAGCAATAGAAGATTTACAAAAAAAGTTGAAAGAAGTTATTCCAGTTCAAAAAGTAAAAGACAAGATAGAAGAATTAAAACAAAAAGCAATAAGTTATGGACCGTTTATAGACAAAGACGAAAGTTTCAATATAGAAAGTAAAATAAGTATTTTACAAGAACTACTAGAAGGGAGAAAATAAAATGGGCGCTGATGAGATGTTTGAAAAATTAGGATACAAAAAATTAGTTGGAGAGACAACAGAAGTTTATAAATTATCAAGAGATAATAAAAATATTTATTTTTCTAAGCTAATAAAAAGAATAAAAATAGATGGAAAGTATGATTTTTTAGATATGCAAGAACTACAAGCAATAATTAAGAAAGTAGAGGAATTAGGATGGATGAAATAATAAAAGAAATTTTATATTATACGGTATTAATATTTGGCTCAACAACATTAATATGTTTAATAATTACAGGAATGATAAAAAGCATATTTATATTACTAGACCATTTAAAAATGACTAACACATTAAGAAAAGCAATAAAGTTATATATAAAAACAAATAGACAAACCACAAAAATAGTGAAGGCAGATGCAGGTATAGCATTTAAAAGCAAGGAGGACTAACATATGACAAAAGAACAAGTAGAATCATTAGAAAAGCTTAAAAGACAAATACTGATAGGAGAATGTGAAAAAAATATTGGAATACCTGTTTTTATATCAGATTTAAAAAATATTTTAGCTATGATAGAAGAAAAAGACAAACAAATAGGTTTATATATAGACAACATTATGATACATCAACAGGTAAAAACAATAAGAAAAATGTGTTGCACTGATTGTCAAATAAAAGCATGCACATATAGTGGAATACATAGAAATTGTATAAAACAATATTTTGAAAATAAAGCAAAAGAGGTGTAAATATGAGTAAAACAACAGTAAAAATAAATAGAATAAACAAAGCCTTAGAAGATATAAGTGGACTAGATGGAGAATATGTGCAAGAAAGACTAGACAAAATAGAGCAAATAATAAAAGAAATAAATAAACATTGTAAAAATAATGTAAATGGAACTATATTTGAATAAATGTGATACAAATGTAATACAGACAAATAATTAAATAAAGTATAGTATATAAGAGCATACTACATCTAAAGAGTTTCTAAAGAGTTTCTAAAGAGAATCTAAAGAGGTGTAGTATGCAAGATAAAGAGATAATTCAAAAATGGAAAGCAGGATTAAGCAAGAATCAGTTAGCAACAATGTATAAAAGACAATATAATCAAGAAATAAAGATAATAAGAAGTACAGTAAGACACAGACACGATGGAAAATACATAAGCAATTATGAGGCATTAGCTTATGTTGAAAGAGTAATATATAAATATTTAAAAGAAAGGACAAACAAATGACAATAAATCATATATACAACATAGTAAAAGAGACAATGAGTAAATTAGAAAATATAGATTTCATAAGTTTTGACAAGAGAAAATATAATCAGCAACAATTAAATGAAGCATATAAGATTTTAGACAATTTTAAAGATGAAGTAATAAGAGAAAATATAAAGAGGAGGCACAAATGAACATATATGGAATATACGATACAAAGAATAATGAGCAATGTATGAGAGTGGGAACATTGCAAGAAATAGTAAAATTTTTAAATTTAACAGCAAGAGAGATGAGCAGAGCAATAAAGAAGAATGACACAGTAAGACAACATTATAAGATATATTATTTATTTAATGAGGAGGTACACTAATGAATAAAGACTTTTTAGATAAAATAGAAAATACAAATAATGAGTTAGAAAGATTAAGACAAAGATTAGAAAGAATAGAAAAAAAAGAATGCACAGTAATAAAAGATAGTGTGCAAGGAAGCAGCACAAGTTATCCATACATAAAGCATAATTGTGTAATAGAACGGTGTTGAAATACCCAAAAATGCAGGATTAAAAAGAAAATATAAAAAAATGATTAAAGACAAAACATATAGACTTGATAAGATGAGATTACAATTAGAATATGAATTAAATTATATAGAAAATGCAGAATTAAGAGATATAATAAGATACAGATATAATGACAACAAGACATGGTTACAAATAATGTTTTTAATGAAATATAACAATGAAGATACAGCTAGAAAAAAATTAATAAGATTTTTAGAAAAAAAATAGAAATGTCCGTTTTGTCCGATTAAAAGATGATAAAATATTATTAATGAAAAGTGTAATCGTTCAGAAGTGGACAAGCCCAAGATTACAAAAGTATTAACTATAAAAAAGTTTGTGTGTATAAGAATAGATGTTTTAAATGTCTATTCTTTTTATTATTGTAATTAATGTAAAATAAAAAATACCAGATAAACTGGTAAAAATTCCAAGAGGGGATTCGAACCCCCGACCTAACTCTTAGTAAAAGAGTTGCTCTATCCAGCTGAGCTACTAGGACATATTATGTAATTATTATAACACAAAAAATAAATAAGTCAATATGTAAATAGTAAGAAGTATGTAAACATATATAGCAGAATGGCAAATAATAGCCGTTCAGTTCTAGAGTACAATTATATATAACTTACATATTTCGTAGTGTTTATAAAAGAAAAGAGGAAAAGATATGGAAATAAAAGATATTGAAATTAAAGTACAAACAAATGCAGATGAGGAAATAGAAAAAGCAAAAGAATTAGCAAGCTTACTAGAAAGAGCAAACGAACTAATTCAATCACTTAATAATATAAAAATAACAAATTTAGAAGAAGTAGAAAAGAAAATGGAAAACACAATAAAAGTAATAAGTGGAAATGAAAAAATGGGACAATGTGAAATACTTAATAAATTAAAAGCAGAGCAAAGAATATTAGAATTATTTGAAACAGAAGAAATAGAAAAAGTAGATATTACTTATAGAGAGAAAAAAGAGTCAGCTTATACTGCTGACTCAATAATTGCAAATAATATTATTGATGGAAAGTTAGTTGATCATGCATAAGCATTATTCCTTTGCAATCTTCACAACCATAAGCGTCAACGGGTAGGCCACAAGTGGCTAAGAAACTATTAGAGGGTAAATCAATTTGAGTTAGAACGTATTTTACATTATCTTTTCCAGTTTCAATTTTGCCAAATTTATTGCTACCACAATAAGGACATTTATTTATCATATAATCACCTCCAATCGAGATGATTATAGCAAATCAAAAATAAAAAATATATCAAAATATGTCAAAATATAAAATAAAATGGAGGAAGAACCATGGATAAAGAAATAGAACAATTTAAAAAAGAAAACTGTAGCACATGCACAAAGAACATAGACTGTAAAATATTAAGAAGAATAGACGGAAAACTAACTTGTTCAGAAGAGGATTAGCTTATGAAAGATATTAACTATGCAAATTGTATGCAAAGAAGATGCCAAGATTGTAAGCATTATGATTATTGTTTTGGATATAGACCAAAACAAAAAGGAGATAAAGAGAATGAAATTCAAAATAAACAATACAGAGTGGATAATAGAAGAAGTAGATGAAGCAACAATAAATAATGAAATGAAATGCGAAGGAACTTTAGGGAGAAGCCAAAAGATAATGCTTTTAAAAGACCAAGCAAATATAATAAAGACATTAAAACACGAACTAACTCATGTATGGCTATATGAATATGGTCATAATCAAAATGAAGATAAAACATTTACTTATGAAGATGTATGCGAAGTAGTTGCAAGTATTAATGATTTTATAAATGAAATAGTAGAACAATATAAACAAACAAAAATAATTCTATATACAGATAATGAACCTTTTGGGGAAATAGTAGAATAGACAAAACAAAGTAGGTGAGCGAGGTGGCTAAGTATGACTGGAAGCAGTTAGAAAAAGAATACATATTAAGCGATTATAAATCAGTAAGTAGCTTCTTAAAAAATAAAGGAGTATCTATAAATGGAAGTACTAAAAAAAGTACTAAAGGCTGGAAAAATAAAAAAGTACTAAAAGAGGAACAAAAAAGTACTAAAGTAATAGAAAAAGTGCTCGAGAAAGAATCAGAAAGAGAAGCTAATAAAATAATACAAGTAAAAGATGTAGCAAATGATTTATTAAGTAAAATAGTACAAGCTAATAATGAACTTAATATGCATATAGCAAGGAATAAGAAAAAAACTAAAACAGTAGAATATAATTACGATATGTGCAAACCAAGTAAAGAAATAATAGACGAAGAAGAAGAAATAAAATCATATATAGACATTATAGATAGAAAAGGATTAAAAGAGCTTACATCTGCATTAAAAGACTTAAATGATATATTAACCAACAAGAGCGGAGGAGAAAACAACGGACAAACACTTGCAGAAACAATACAAAAAGCATATGAAGACAAGGCTGGTGATAAGTAATGCTAACTACAGATGCAATATTATATTATAAAGATAGACCAGTCGAATTTGTTAAAGATATAATAAAAGTAACACCAGATGACATACAAGGAGATATATTAACAAGTGTGGCAGAAAATCAATTAACAAGTGTTCGCTCTGGACATGGTATAGGAAAGTCAGCCTTGCAAAGCTGGCTTATTTATTGGTTTATGTGTACGAGACCTTTTCCTAAAATACCTTGCACAGCACCTACAAAACATCAATTGCATGATATATTATGGGCAGAAGTAGCAAAATGGAGAACGCCTGCAATACAAAGTGAAATAGAATGGACACAAGAAAAGCTATATATGAAGTCTAATCCAGAAAATTGGTTTGCAGTACCAAGAACAGCAACGCAACCTGATGCACTACAAGGATTTCATGCAGACCATTTATTATATATTATAGATGAAGCATCACGGAGTTAAAGATGTAGTATTTGAACCTGTATTAGGTTCTTTATCAACACAAGATGCAAAATTGATTATGTGTGGAAACCCAACTCAATTAAGTGGTTTCTTTTTTGATAGCCATAATAAGAATAGAAGTATATATAGTACATTTAAAGTATCAGGAGAAAATTCAAAAAGAGTTTCAAAAGAATACATACAAATGATTATAGATATGTATGGATTAGATAGTGATGTATATAGAGTTCGTGTTGCAGGAGAATTTCCAAAGGCAATGCCAGACAGTTTTATACAACTTGAATGGGTAGAAAATTGTAGTGTAAAAGCACCAAATAGAGCATATCCAATAAACAGAATTGATATAGGTGTAGATGTTGCAAGATATGGTGATGATGAAACAATAATAAATATATTATTTGATAAGAAATATCAACAGCCATTCACTGTATTACATCATAATGACACAATGCAAGTTGTTGGTACAATAGTACAACTAGTTGAAAGATTAAGAGGTCAGCATATTGGAATACCAATTCATATAAAAATAGACTGTGACGGTTTAGGTGTTGGAGTATATGATAGATTAAAAGAAATTAAACAGCAGAAGAATTGGACAACAGTAAAATTATATGAATGTCATTTTGGTGGAGCAGGAGGAAAAAACAAACAAGAAGAGCCAGTTGAATTTAGTAATTCTACAGGTTTGATGTGGGGATTATTAAGAGAAAAATTAAGAAGACATGAAATAGAACTTATATATGATGACAAACAAATAACTCAACTAAGCAACAGAAAATACAGAATAAATAGTGATGGAAAAATAGAATTAGAAAGAAAAGAAGAAATGAAAAAAAGAGGACTAACCTCTCCAGATAGACGGAGATGCGTTAGTTCTTTCTTTATATGAGCCAAAACAAGGTGGTTTATCAATATTAAAGTAGAGGTAATGATATGTTAAATATAAACAAAATTAAAAAGATTATCCAAAATGATGCAGAACGCAGAAGAATGATTGAACTAGAAAAGAAATACTATGAAAATGATAATATTATAAAAGTAAAAGGTGTATTACCAAGTGAAAGTGACCCAATGAGAAATGCAGATAATAGAGTTTCACACAACTTTCATCAACTTATAACAGATGAAAAAACAGCATATATGTTTACAAATCCAGTTTTATTTGATGTAGGAGATAAAGAGATAAATAAAAAAATAAAAGAAACATTAGGTGATGATTTTAAAAGTGAAAGTGCTTATCTTTGTACTAATGCAACAAACAATAAGGTAGCTTGGCTTCATTATTGGATAGAAGATAACCAGTTTTTATATTCAGTAGTTGAAACCGAACAATGTTTACCAATATTCGATGGAAAATTAAAGAAAAAATTAATCGGTTTTTATAGATATTATCCTATCATAGAAGAAAATGAAAATGGAATAAATAAAAAATATGTAATGTTCGAATATTGGGATGATAAACATTGTGAACAATATAAATTTAGAGGAAATTTATCAGGAACAGGGCTTACATATCTATCAGCAGAATATAACGAGTTTAAACATGATTTAGAAGATGTACCATTTATAGAATTTAAGAATAATCGTAATATGATAAGCGACTTAAAGAAATACAAAGATTTAATTGATATTTACGATAAAGTAATGAGTGGATATGCTAATGATTTGGAAGATATACAACAACTTATATATATTCTTGAGAATTACGGAGGAGAAAATCTAAAAGAGTTTCTAGGAGATCTAAAGAGATATAAAACCATTAAAACGGAAACAGGAGCAGATGGAAAAACAAGTGGAGGTTTAAAAACATTATCTATTGAAATACCTGTTGAAGCTAGAAATAGTATATTAGAAATACTTAAGAAACAAATATATGAAAGTGGACAAGCATTACAACAAGATACAGAAAATTTTGGAAATGCGAGTGGTGTTGCATTAAAGTTCTTTTACAGAAAGTTAGAACTAAAAGCGGGGTTAACACAGATAGAATTTGAAAAAGGATTTGCTAAATTAATAAGGGTAATAATGAAATTCTTAAAAATATCAGACTGGAAAACAAAAACAATAAATCAAACATGGACAAGAAATATGATAAGTAATGATTTAGAAAATGCACAGATAGCAGCAGAGAGCAAAGACACAATATCAGATGAAAGCATAGTAAAAAATCATCCTTGGGTAGAAGACCCAGAAGAAGAAATGAAAAAATTAAAACAACAAAAGGAAGAAGCACAAAAAAGACAACAAGAAATATTTAGTAACGCAGGAGGATTTGAGGATAATCATAACAATGAAGGCAATCAAGAATAGAGGTGGTTTAGATGGCTAGAAGACCACTTGATTATTGGGAAAAAAGACAAACAGAATTGATGAAAAGACTAGAAAAGGGTACTGAAAATACAATAAAAAGCTTAATAGAATCATATGAAAGAGCAACAAAAAATATAAATAAAGAAATTAGTAGAATATATAAAAATTATAGTAAATCAGATGTACTAGATAAAAAAATCTTAAATCAGCTATTAAACAAAAAAGAAACAGATACATATAGAAAAAATTTATTAACTACAATAAATAACAATATAAAAAATGAAGATATTAAGCAGAAGATGTTATTGAAATATAACTCATCTGCTTATTCTTTTCGTATATCAAGATATGAACAATTGCAAGAAAGTATAGATTTAGAGTTAAAAAAGTTAGCAGATATAGAACAACAAATAACAGAAATTAGATATGTAGACACAATAAAAGAAGGATATTATCACAATATATATAATGTTCAAAAAGCGACTGGATTAGGTTTTAATTTTTCTCAAATAGATAATAAAACAATAAATCTATTATTAAATGAAAAATGGACTAATAATGAGAACTTTTCTCAAAGAATATGGAAAAATAGCGAAAAATTAGGGAATTATTTAAAAACACAGTTGACAGCAGATGCAATGTCAGGAAAAACTATTCAGAAAATAACTTCAGAATTATCTGATTATATGAAAGTTGGATTATATAATGCTACTACATTAGTAAGAACAGAAGTAAATCATTTTGCTAATGAATCAGAGATGTTATCTTATGAAGAACTAGACATAGAAAAATATAGATTTATAGCTACTTTAGACAATGTAACTTGTAAACATTGTGCAAAGCTAGATAATAAAGAATTTGATGTAAAAGATAGACAACCACGGTAAGAATTATCCACCTATACACCCAAACGACCGTTGCACAACAGTTGCTGTATTTGATGATGATGTGACAGAAGGATTACAAAGAAGAGCAAAAGATGAAAATGGAAATACTATATTCGTATCACAAGATATGAATTACGAACAATGGAATAAAGAATACAAGCCAAAATTGACATTAGAACAAGGAAACACAAAAAATAAAAAAGAAAAATTAAATTTTCAAGAAAATATTAATGATTTTGTTAAGAATACTATTAAAACAAAATTATATTCAAACCAACAAAGAGCAAACAATATAAATAAATATCAAAATATAATTATGAAAAAATATAAAACTAATAAAAAAGAAAACTTAGCTATGTTAGATACAAGAACAGGTAATTTAATAGGGAAAATTACAACAGGAACAAAGACTACAGTTAATCCTAGTATAAGTAATATAGCGAGATTATATAAGAGCAAAGATAATTCATTTATACTTATACATAATCACCCTAAAAACTATTCTTTTTCTTTGACAGATATAAAAAGTTATGTTAAATTTAAAAACGTAGATACAATGATTGTTAAATCTCCAAATTATACTTTTTATTTAGAGGCACCAAACAGAAATATAAAAATAGAAGATTTAAAACAAAAGTATAATAAAATAGAAAAAACAATAAACAAACAATATAAATCATTTAATGGAGCAGAAAAAAGAGATTTAATTATATCAAAATTATCAAAAGATATGGGGTGGATATATGAAAAAGAAAAAAATTAAAGGATATAGTAGAAAGAAAGTAAAATATATAAGTGGATATTACCCATATGTTTTATTTGAAGATTAAATTAGTTATTAACATTTTAAAATTATATAATAGGTGCTTGGCGTGTAAAGTTAAATGGAGGATATAAACCTTACAGCCTATACAAAACAAAGTCGTAGAAATACGACTTATTTTTATGCTTGAAAAAGCAAATTTATTTAAGTTGCAGAAATAGCAACGGAAAAGGAGAAAATTATGGAGTTCTTAAAAGAAATTTTAGGAGAAGACTTATTTAATCAAGTCAAAAACAAAGTAAGTTCTTATAACGAGAAAGCCGATAAGGACAAACGCGTAAGTATTGCAAATGTTAATGGAGATGAATATGTAACGAAAGCTAAATATTCACAACTAGAAACAGATTTTAACAATACAAAAACATCTTTAAGCACCGCACAAACAACAATTGAGGACTTAAAGAAATCCAATGGAGATAATGCAGATTTACAACAAAAAGTTAGTGATTATGAAACAAAAATTGCTAATTTAGAGGCAACAAGCAAGGCAGAAAAAGCCAAAATGTTGAAAGAAATTGCAATAAAAGACGCATTATACGCTGAAAAAGCAAAACATCCAGAATTACTTATTTCAAAATTTGATTTATCTAAGATAATATTAGATGAAAAAGGAGAAAATGTAGTTTCTGGAATAGAAGAACAAATAAAATCAAATAAGGAAACTTATAAAGATTTATTTGGAGAAACAGAACAACAAGGAGGAACATATCACTATACTCCAAATGGTGGAGAAAATAAAGGAAATAGTGGTGCAACAGATTTTGTTGGAATAATTAAAGAAAATCAAGCAAGAAAAATTTAAGACATTTCATATGTCTTTTTATTTTACCCAAAAAAGATAGGAGGAATGAAAAATGGGTTATTTAAAAGATGAATTAGCAGGATTTGTACCTGTAGAACAAGCAACAGAGATAATGAAAGATGTAGCTAGAGGTTCTAGCATACTAAGATTATCTAAAGTATCTCAAATGGAAAGTGATACTAAAAAAATACCAGTAATGACAGAAGGAGCTGGAGCATACTGGGTAGGAGAAGGAGAAAGAATAAAAACATCAAAAGCTGGATGGATTTATCCAGAGTTAAAAGCTAAAAAATTAGCAGTTATTATACCAGTAACAAAAGAAAAACTAAATGATACAACAATAGATGTATTTAGTGAATTAAAAGAAAGTATAGCAGAAGCTTTTTATAAAGCTATAGATGCTGCAGCTATATTTGGAACAAACTCACCATTTGAAAGAAATATTATGAAATGCGTTGAAAAAGCAGGAAATAAAATAGAAATAGGAACAAATGGAGAAGGTAAACTAGATTTAGATGTTGCAGATGCAATGGCAACAGTTGAAGATGCTGGCTATGATGTTAATGGTTTTGCAGCAAAAATTGGTATTAAAAACTCTTTAAGAAAATTGAGAGATGGAAATGGAAATCAATTATTTGTTGATGGAGTAAATGGAAAAGAACTATATTCACAACCAATAGAATTTTCAAGAAATGGTGCTTGGGATAAAACTAAAGCTGAATTAGTTGGTGCAGATTGGGATAAATCTCTAGTTGGTATTAGAGATAGCTTAGAATACGAAATATTAAAAGAAGCTACTTTAGAAGGTACTGTAGATAAAGATGGAAAACCAATTTCATTAGCAGAACAAGACTTAATTGGAATTAAAGCTACAATGAGATTAGCATATTTACCAATTAAGGATGAAGCTTTCTGTGCTGTAGTTCCAGCAGGTTCTCTAGGAGAATTAACTGTAGAGTCTACAGAAGGAACAACAACAGGAAAAACAGCAATTACTGTTGAACCTGCTAAAACAGAAGGAAATAGCTATAAATATAAAGTAGCAGCTAATCCAACTATGCCAAAATATGGTGATGTTTGCACATCAGGATATACAAACTGGAATGGAACAGATGAAATTTCAGGAACTGCAGGACAAAAAATAGTAGTTGTTGAAGTAGATTCAGAGAATAAAGCTAAAAAAGCAGGAACAACAACATTAACTGTTAAAGCTGATTAGAAAGAGGGAGCTAGAAATAGCTCCTTTTGAGGTATAAACATGATAGATAATGTGAAAGAAGTTAAACAAATATTAAATATCACAGAAGACAAGCTAGATAGTTACTTGAAGTTTTGTGAAAAGAATATATCAGACAAAATATTAGATAGATGTCATATAGAAACTATACCAGAACGATTAAATTCACTTATACAGGAGTTTTTAATTGAACAATATAATCTTAATAAAGAAGGTATTGGAGAAGGAAAAAAACAAGTTTCTAGTGTTTCTGATAATGGACAATCTGTAAGTTTTCAAGTTGTGGGTGGAGTAAGTTCTATGTCTAAAAATGTAGATGAATTTCTTGATAGAAACATGGCTACTTTAGTCAAATATAGAAAGGTAGGATGGAATAATGCAAATATCTGAAATATTTAAACAAGCAATAGCTGATACATTCTATGACAAAGATATAGAAATATGGACGTCTGGAACAATAAAAGATGATGAAGGTTGTGTAATAGGAAATGGGAAACTAGATAAAATAGATAGTTTTAAAGGTAATTTTCAATTTTCTACAAGAGAATATATCCAACAAGAGTATGGCAAAGAAATAGAAGCTAATGCGATAGTTACTTGTAACGAAGTAAAAGCTGAAATAGGAAATATTCTTGTATATGACAATAAAGATTATATCATAAAAAGTTTAGTACCTTCTGACAGCCATATAACTCTTTTGGTGGAGGGATGATATGGCAAGTATAGATGGATTAGACGAATTACTTGCAACTCTATCTGGATTAGGTGGAAATGCAAAAGAAAGTTGTAGAAAAGGGCTTGAAAGAGGAGCAAAGAAAATACAAAAAAATGCTAAATATTTAGTACCAACTAAAACTAGCCATTTGAAAAATTCTATAAAGACTAAATCACAAACAACACAAGGTGGAGCAGAAGCACAAGTATTTACAAATTTAGAGTATGCACCGTATGTTGAGTTTGGAACAGGTCAAAGAGGTTCTGAAAGCAATATAGATAGACCAGAACGGAATATCTTATAAAGCAGATTGGAAAGGTCAAGCAGCACAACCATATTTAACTCCGGCTTACCTTCATGCAAAAAATACAGGAGAAGTAGAACAAGAAGTAATTAAATCAATACAACAAGATATTAGAAAGTTAGGTGGTAAATAATGAAAAATTTAAAGCCACAGATATTAAAAAAATTAGAAGAAATCTCAGATGTTGAGGTTTCTTATTTTTATCCACAAAAGTGGAGTGAATTAGATAAAAAACCTGCTATTTCTTATTATGAAATGAATAATTCAATGTCTAGTAAAGCAGATGACGAAGAATATAGCAGTAATATTTCTATTCAAGTAGATATATGGGCTAAAAGCTCAAGTAAATGTTCTAAATTAGCCATAGAAGTAAATGAAAAAATGGAAGAATTAGAATTTGAAAGAACTTTAGCTATGGACTTATTTGAACAAGAAACGAAAATATATCACAAAACAATGCGTTTTGAAAAAGAGGAAATTTTATAAAAGGAGGGCGTTAATTATGCCAAAAAAAGCATTAAGAGGTTTAAGTGGAATCAAAGTATTTGAATTATTAGAAAATACAGAAACAAATTATAAAGTAGGAGAAGCTATAAATATACCTTATGCACAAAAATTAACAAGGGATATTCAAACATCAAATGACCCAATTTATGCAGATGATGAAATATATGATGATGAAGAAATATTTGATGGAGAAGATTTCGAATTAGAAATTCCTGAAGCTGACTTGAAATTAATGTCAGTTTTTGAAGGTGGAAACTACGATGAAGAAACACAAGAATATTCTTGGGGACCAGACAACCAAAGCAAAGACTATGCAATGACATTTAAAGCAAAAAGAAAAGACGGAAATTATAGAATGTTTAGATATTATAGAGCTAAATTCAAAAAAGTAAAACAAGATTTACAAACACAAGATAATGGAACACAAGTTGCTACAATAACAATAAGTGGAACATTTTATAAAAGAGCTTTATTATCTGATGCAAAAGTTAGAGTATATAAAGATAGTACAAGCTCAAAAGATTTAACTTGGTTAGATACAATACCAACAGTACCAGTGTCTGACCAAACAGAAGTAAATAACGGAGAGTAGAAATACTCTCCATTAAATTTTATATTAGGAGGAAAAAATAATGGCAAAAAACAATGAAACAAAAAGTTTACCAAAAACAAAGACTATACATGGTGTAGAGGTTGAAAAAAAGCCTTGTGGCAAGTATTTTGAAGCTCTACAAACTTTAAAGGATTTGCCAGAAGACTTTATAAAAGAGCTTTCTGACAATGGACAAGATTTCAAATTATCAGAAATGTTTACAGTAGAGAATATAATGACATTAATTACAAAATTATTAATTATATTACCTGATTTTACATTTAATTTTTTATCTAAACTAATGGAAATAGATAGAGATATACTAGAAAATCAACTTACACCAAAAGAAGTAATAGATATTATTAAAGAATTTTGGAAGATAAACGAATTAGAAAGTTTTTTCGACCAAATGAAGCCAATATTGAGCAAAATTACAATGCTAATTGGCTTCAAAGGACAATTGCCATCTGCATAAAAATAGGAATAAGCAAAAAAGCTTTTATGGAAGATTATTATCCAGATGAAATTCCTATAATTATGCAAGAATATGCAGAATTGAATAAAGTTCAGAACTCTGATGAAGAAACAGTAGATGCAGAAGATTTTTAACAATTCGACAAATTATGACATTTTTTTCATTCCATATATGTTATTCTTTTATTAGGAGGGGATAAGATATGATAGATATTGAAGAAATGTATTTTCAAGCTATATTAATTATAATAATTCCAATATTATTATTAATTATTTATTTAATTGGGCATTATAGAAGAAACAAAGAAGAAGAAATTAAAGAAAAAGATGAATTACAAGAAAGTGGACAAAACTATAATCCAATTTATTCTATAAGAACTAATCATATTTGTGGATTACCATTAACAGAAAATTCAAGTTGTATATTACATTTATGTAATAATAAAATAATAATTGATGGAGCTGGAAAAATATTCAAGTTGCCAAAAGATAAAATACTAGATATGAACATAAAAACATCTAAAGAGGTTCAAAACTCTATTAGTGGAGCAGTTGGTGGATATATATTATTAGGACCAATAGGAGCTTTTTTGGGAGGTAGCACCACAGAATTTCATAGATTTTTTATAATTATATATCAAAACAAAGAAAACAAGGAAGAATGCATAAGTTTTGATATAAAAGATGATATAAAATCTTTTAAGGAAATAAACCAATATATAGAAGAATTTAAAAATAATATAAAATTTAAAAAGGAAATAGATTTATAAATGAAACACTTACTAATGTAAGTGTTTTATTTCGTTAAAAGGAAGTGAAAAAATGGCAAGTGAAACACAAATAGGTCAATTAGTAATTGATTTAAAAATAAAGACTGAGGCTCTTGAAAAAGGACTTGAAACAGCAAAACAAAAACTAGAAAATTTAGAGAATGAAAATAAAAAAATTCAAAACAGTAACAATCAACTAGATGCTAGTTTTATTGCAATGTCTGCAAGTATAATCGCATCGTTAGCCAAAATAACATCTGCAGTAGATGAAGGCGTTCAAAAATATATATCTTATACTAACAGTATGCAAGCACTACAAAAAACTGCTAAGGCTACTAATAATTCTATGACAGAGATAGAAAGTACAATTGAAGATGTTAACAAATTAAAATTAATGGATGACTCAGATGTAACGGCAGCAACAAAAAATTTATTGACATATGGATTTACTGTAAAGCAAACAGGCGAAATATTAAAAGTATTACAAGATGCTGCAGTTGGAAATAGACAGGCAAATTATACATTATCAGAAGCGGTAAGGGTAACAACAGAAGGTATTAGAATGGAAAATTCTGTATTATCGGATGCAGCTGGTGTTCAAAAAAATATTTCAAAAATGTATGAAGATTATGCAAAATCAATAGGAAAAAGTACAGATGCTTTAACACAGTCAGAAAAAGCACAAGCGGTGTATAATGGAATAATGGATGAAGCTGCAATGTTTACAGGTACAGCGGAAGAAATGGCAAGTGGATATCAAGGACAACAAGCTCAGTTGAATGCTACAAATCTAGAATTAAGTAGAACTATTGGACAAAGTATGATACCTGCTTTGACTCAATATAGTTCTTTGCAACTAAATATAACAAAAGGTTTGACAGAATTTATTTCTAATCATAAATCAGCAACTAGTGGTGTTATAACATTTACTACATCAGTTTTAGCAATGATAGTTGCATTAACTGCAGCCAAGAAAGCATATACAGCATATAAAACGGCAGCAGCTGCTGCTGATATGACTACAAAAGCTTTTACAGTTTCGTTAATGGCAAATCCAATCACCTTGATTGCTGTAGGAATTGCAACAGTTACAGCTGGAATATCTGTATTTAACACAAAAATGCAAGAATCTATAGATAAAATGGATACTGCTACATCAAAATCACAAACATTATCAGAAGCATTAAAAAACACAATGAATAATGATATGGTAATGTCCGAAAGTGATCAAAAAACAATTGAAGAGACTAGAGATGAAGCAAACCAAATAATACAAGTATATGAAGAAAAAAAGAACAAAATAAAAGAAATAGAAGATAAAATAAATGAAATAAAAAAATCAGATAAGTATGATTTTCAAAAGAACGGTGAAATTAATGCTTTAACAGTACAATTAAATAATGCAAAAAAATCTCTATCAGATTTTGAAAAAGAGAATTTTACTGGTGGTAAATCAATAGATACATATAGAAAAAAAGTTGAAATATTAAATAAAGGGTTAGCTATAAATGAAGCAAAACAAAAATATGCGACAGCTACTAACCAAGCTGCACATAGACAAACTTTAATTAATATAGCACAAACAAAAGCAGATATTCAAGGAAAACAGCAATTATTAAATATTTTAAAACAAGGGAAGACAACAACAGAGGCATATGCAGATGCTAAATCACAATTAGTTAAAGTGTATCCAGAGTTAGCAAAAGTAAATGAAAATACTATAGCTAGTACGCAATCAGCAATAGATTCTGAAAATGCAGCAGCTGATGCAGAATGGGCCAATGCACAGGTGGCAATTCAAGCAAGTATATTAGAAGTTTCAGCAATGATGAGTAATAGTGAACAGATACAACAAATAGCTGCAGCAACAAAACAATCAGTTGAAGAAGTAACAGCATCACTTCAAAATCAAATAAATATATTAGGAAATTTGGCTAAATTAACGCCAAGTGATTTTAAAGGAAGTGTAACTTCAAGTTATACACCTAAAAAAACATCATCTGGTTCTAAAACATATCAAAATAAAGCATTGGATAATTATAAAAAGCAAATAGAACACAAAAAAGCATTAGACCAAATAAGTTTACAAGATGAAATTAATATGTATCAAATAGCTTTAAAGAAATATGCAAAAACACAAGATGAAAAATGGGAATTAACAGAAAAAATATATGAACTTCAAAAAAAATTACAAGAAAAAAGTGTTGATGATTATACAGCAATGATAGAACATAGAAAAAATTTAGACCAAATAAGCTTACAAGATGAGATAAATATGTATCAATATGCTTATAATTCATTAGCAAAAACAACAGAACAAAAACAAGAATTGGAAGAAAAACTATATGAATTAAGAAAAGAATTAGCACAGAAAAATAAAGACTTGTTGGAACAACAAACAACAGATTATGAAAGATATATAGAAGACAAAAAGAATTTACGTGGTGCTGAATATGATGCAAAAGAACAAGAAGCGGATTTGAATAAAATAATAGCATTGCATAAGAATTATTTAAATCAAATAATGAAAGATGAAAGGCTGTCATTAGATGAAAGAAAAGAACTTTATCAAGAAGAATTAAATACAATTAGAGATTATGAAAAGCAAAAAAGAGATTTAAGAGTTCAGACAGTAGATGATACAGTATCAAAGTTAACAAGTGCTATAACAAAACAATTAGAAGCATTAGAAGAAGCGGATAAAAAAGCAATAGAAAGTAATATAGAAGCAGTAGAAAAATGGAAAGAAACACGAGTAAATGCTATAAATGAAGAATATAATGCAAGAATTGAAGCTATACAAAAAGAACTAGATTTATTAGATAAATCAGAAGAAGATAAGACAAGAGCTGAAGAAGATGCAGAATATGAAAGAAAGAAAAATAGACTTCAACAATTAATAGAATATGAACATGATGCAACAACAAAAGCCAATTATCAAAAAGAATTAGATAAATTAGTTGCAGAATATCAAAAGACATTAGATAAAAGAGCATTATCAGATAAAAAAGAAGCATTAAATGCGCAAAAAGATTTATTAAAAGATGAACAAGATGATAAAATTCAAAACATACAAGATGAAGCAGAAAAAAGAAAAGAACAATATGAAAATCAACTTGATGAATTAGAAAAATATTACGATAAGCAAAAAGAATTAGCACAAGAAACGGCTGAAAAAATGTTATTAAATGTAGACCAAAATCAAAATAAAATATTAGAACTACTAAAATCATATGGGGACGCATATGAAATAACCGGTCAAAGTCTAGGCGAAAAATTAGCACAAGGAATTAATAATGGAATAGCAAATAAAATACAAAATGTTATTCAAAAGATACAAGACACAATTGATGCAGGGATAGAAAATAAAATAAAAGAATGGACATCTGGAGTGTATAGATATGAAACAGGAAATAATAAACCTAAAACTCAAACAATTAATGTATATCAAACTAATAATATTGAACAAAATCCAGAAATGCCAAGCGAAACATATAGAAAACTAAGAAATATTGATGAACAATTAGCATCAAGTTTAGCAGGAATGTAGGTGATAAAATGCAAAAGTTAGAAGTAATTAATTTAGCTTTAAATGAAAGTGTCATATTTGATAGCGTTGGAAATCCGGAAGAAGATGTATTGTTAACTCATATTGAAGGATTAGGGCACCCAGGTGCAACAAGTCAAAAATCTCAACGGAGTAAATCAAGATGGGTGTAATTGTGAAGATAGCTTATTAGACCCACGAATAATAAAATTAAAAGTAACAATTAAAACTAAAAATAGATTTAAATTATATGAATTAAGACGAAAAATAATACGAATAATAAATCCTAAAACATATAATAAAAACACAGATAAAAGAGGAGAGCTATTAATTTATTACACAAACGACTATAAAAAATATAGAATATATGGAAAAGTAGAAGATAGCGTAGATTTTAATGATAGAAAGAATAATCATGACTCTACGACTATCTCTTTTTATTGTCAAGATCCATATTGGCTAGATGAAGAAGGAAAAGATATTGATATAAAATCAGTAAAAAAAGGGTTATTTTTCCCACTTACATTGTCAAGTCAGTTTGCTACAGTTTTATTTTATAAATCAATTGATAATAAAGGAGATGTAGAGGCACCAGTTCAAATTGAATATGTAGGACCTGCTACTAATCCGAGAGTGACAAATGAAACAACGGGAGAATTTATACAAGTCAATATGGAAATAGGCAAAAAAGAAAAATTAGTAATAGACACTAGGGAAGGTAGAGAAACTGTTAATTTAATAACACCGAATGGAATAAAAGACGTTTATGACAAAATTGATTTAAATTCTACTTTTTTTAATTTGATAATAGGTAAAAATTTAATTAAGTATAGTTCAGACATAGAAGGGGCAAAAGATAAGGTAACAATTATAGACTATACTAATAAATACGTAGGAGTTTAATATGAATTGTATAGAAATAATAAATACGAATTTTGAATTATTAGGAATTATTACTAATTTTGAAAGTCTTATTTGTGTATGGAATTATTATGAATGTGGAACATTTGAACTAACTATTAATAAAAACAAAGCTAATACAAACAAACTTAAAAAAGACAATATGCTAATAGTTAATAAAAGAGATGACAAGATTTTATTAATAGATAAAGTAGTAATTGATACAAATAAAAACAGTAAAACAATGAAAGTTACCGGAACTTGTATAAAAGGAATTACAAAAAGAAGAATTATAGCAACAAATGGATATGACAGAGTAACAGAAACACAAGCTGAAAATATACAAAAGCATTATATACAAAAACATATGGTAGAAAGTTATTATGATAATATTAGGACAAAAGAAAGAGACATTTCTTGGATAAAAATAGCACCTTCTCAAAATAGAGGAATAAAAACAGTATGGCAAGCAAGACTAACTAATTTACATGATGAATTAAAACATATAAGCGAAGATACAGGATTAGGTTGGTATGGATATTTAAATAGAAATGAAAAATGTATATATTTTGATAGTTTAAAAGGAATAGATAGGACCGTAAATCAAGTTGAAAGCCCAACTACTCACGAAATGTTATCTAATTTTACATATCAGCAATTACAGTCATATACACATGAACAACTGCAAGGAAATATAAAACATCCATATATAGTGTTTTCAGAAAAAAAGAAGAATTTACTTGAAGGAAAGACGACAGACGATAATTCAAATTATAAAAATGTAGGATATGTGGCAGGTAAAGGAGAAAATGAAGACAGATTAATTACTGTGTTAGGTACTGCAACAGGCTTTGATAGAAGAGAAGTATTAATTGATTTAAACAATATAGAAGATATAGATGAATTAAATACAGAAGGACAAAAGAAATTAGATACATATAAAATAATTCAAAGCATAGAAGGAAGAGTATATCAAATTCCAAACATGGAATGGGAAAAAGATTTCTTTTTAGGAGATTTAGTAACACTTGAAAGTGATGGAATATATGAAGATAAACGTATAATTCAAGCAAAAGAAATATATGAAAGAAATAATAAAACAGTAGAGCTAGGCTTTGGAGATAAAATACCAAGTTTAGGTGAAGAAATAAAAAGAATAATTACAAGGCCTATAAATTAGGTCTTGTTTTTATGGAAAGGATATAATATGGCAAATGTGGTAAAATTACAAAGTTTTCCATTTGATTCAATGGAAGTTCTAAATGAAGAAAGTGGGACAATGGAACCGGACAGATTATATGAAGCAGAAATATTTAGAAAATATTTTGCAAAGTTTTTATCTAACGGCGTTTACTATGGTAATTATAGAAATTATGGCGAAAACAGTATGAAAACTTTGCTAGATGGTGGTTTAACTATAAGAGTTAAATCAGGAGCAGGAATAATAGAGGGAGCAGATTTCGAAAACGAAGAGGACCAACTATTTGTATTAGAGAGACCAGCGATAGATAGTAGAATAGATAGAGTTGTTGTAAAATTAGATAAGACACTTGCAGCAAGAGAAACACAATTATATGTAAAAGAAGGAACAACAAATGGACCGGCAGAATTAGAAAGAGATGACAATATTTATGAAATATGCATTGCTGAAATAACAGTAAGAAGTACAACTAACATTAACAAAGAAGATGTTAAGGATACACGATTAGATAAAAACTTATGTGGAATTGTAAATAGTTTGATATCCGTTGATGGAAAAGAATTGTATCAAAATTTTCAAAATTACATTGATACAGTTGTAGACAATTTAGTAAGAAAAGACCAAGATATAATAATAGAAGGAAATATAGTAGCAAAGTCTATTAAGCAAAGTGATGGAAAAACTTTTTCTACTAATGATTTTACAAATGGATATAAAGAAAAATTAGATGGAATTGCAAATAACGCTAATAATTACTCTCATCCTTCTACGCATCCAGCTTCAATGATAAGTGAAAGCACATCTAGAAGATTTGTTTCAGATGCAGAAAAAAGTACATGGAATAGCAAACAAAAATCAATATCTAAAGGAACAGGAACACCATCTCGGAGGAAGTAATGGAGATATTTATATACAATATTTCTAAAAGGAGGAACAATAGATTATGGGAAATATGAGTGGAACTTATGGAAGTCATTATACTTTATGGCAATCAATAACAGAAAATTCAAATAATAGTGCGAATAATACATCAAATATAACAGTAAAAATGTATTTAAGTTTTGATGGAAGTAGTTATTATGCATATACGAATTATACAACGAATGGAAGTATGATAATAAATGGAACTTCACACAATTATTCAATAAATCCGATAACTTTTTCTAGTGGCCAAAAAAAAGATGTTTTATTGGCATCATGGACAGGAGATATACAACATGATAGTAACGGAGGTAAAACATTAAATGTAAGTGGTAGTTGGAATACAGATACAAGTAGAATTGGAAGCGGAAATTGTTCCGCAACAAAAGAACTTACTAAATTATTAAAATATCCTATTTTTACAAGTAATCCAAATATTACTAAAAGGACAGTAAATACATTAACATTTAGCTATGGGGTAATAGATATTTCATCAGATTTGTATTATTCAATAGATAATACAAATTGGGTACATATTACTGCTCAATATACAACAATATCAGGATTAAATCCAAATACAAAATATACTATATATATACAAGCAAGAAATGCAAGTAATAATAACTTAAAAACAACAGTAACATGTAGTGGAATTACATATGATATTGCTAAAATAAGTACATTAAATAATTTCGAACATGGAAGCAATGAAAGTGTAACTATTACAAATCCTGCTTCAATATCAAATTTAATTTTAGTAATGAAAATAGGAGAAACACAAATATTAAGTAGAACAGTATCTGCAGGAAATAATACAATATCATTTTCAGATACAGAATTAGATAATATGTATAAAAAATACGGGAATGGAAGTAGCTTAACAGCTACTTTTATTGTTTATGGAAGTGGCTATACAAATTCAAAAAACTGCACAATTACATTAAAAGGAAATCAAAAAACAATAAAAAACAATGTAAGCAATTCATGGAAAAGAGGAAAAACTTGGATTAATGTAAAGGGAGTTTGGAAAAGAGCAGTGGTATGGACAAATGTAAATGGAACATGGAGGAGGTGCATATAAATGGCTGGATATACAGAATATTATAATTTAAAGAAACCGGCACAAACAGAAGGATATAATGTTGATGATGCAAATGAAAACAATGACATAATAGATGAAAAGCTATATGGAAAGCAAGACAAAATACCTGGCAAAGGCTTATCTACAAATGATTTTACAGATGGATACAAGAAAAAAGTAGATAGAATGGTTGAAAATACAAGAGGCTTCAGTGCGTTTGAGATAGCAGAAGAAAATGGATTTGAAGGGACAGAAGAAGAATGGTTAGCTAGTTTAAAAGGAGAACAAGGCTATACTCCTCAAAAAGGCACAGATTATTTCACAGAAGAAGAAATACAAGAAATAAAATCAAACATACTAGACCAAGTTAATCAATTTAGCGTATTAGTAGTAGAAGAATTACCAACAGAGAATATAGATGACCATACAATATATTTTGTACCAAAAACAAAGACGGAGCAAAACGATGTATATGATGAATTTATTTATATCAATAATGGCTGGGAACATATAGGAACAACAGAAGTTGATTTAAGTAGTTATTATAACAAAGAAGAAATAGACAAAAAATTAAGCGAAGTAGAAGGAAACGAAGTCTACATAGGCAAAGCAGAAGAAGCACCAAGTTCAGCAAAGATAATATTAGAAGAAGAGGATTTTGAAAATGGAGAAAGTTCAGGACTAAGCGATGAATTAGAAAATAGAGTAATAGAGTTAGAAAAATATGAAACAGGAAGTGCAAATATAGAAGTAGCTACTAGTGATGTGCAACTTAATTATTATCACAAAATTGGCAAGGTATGTACTTTTTGTGTTGAAATTAAATTAGCACAAGATTTAAATGCAAATAATTCTGTTAAAATATTATCTGGATTACCAAAATCAAAAACTGGTGTAAGATTTGTAGCTTATTATGGAACAGATAAGGTATGTAGATTATTTTTATCAAATGGCAATATATCTTTGTGGTATAACGCTAATAAAATATCATCAGGAGAATATCTAAATATATTTATTACATATATAACAGATTAGGAGGTAATTATGAAAATAAAAAAGAAAAACACAACAATACCAATTTCGGGAAAAATAGTAGATACAGAAAATGTAGAAGATAAAACAAGTAATGCGCCAAGTATGAGACTAATGCAAGAAATGATATCAAAACAAACAAAAAAAGAACTTTTATGGGAAAACAGTACAAATTCAACATTAGCTGCAACAGATATAACATTATCAAGTGATGATTATGATGAACTAGAAGTACAATATTGTGCAAGTTCCTTGTACTCAGTTGGAGATAAAAGTGAAGTAGTAAAAAAAGGACGCAGTATTCAACTATCAGCAAGTTTATATGACTCAGACCATAAGTGTATGATTAATGTATCAAGATTAATAAAGAGAAATAGTGATACTTCTTTTTCAGTAGAAACAGCGTATTATACAAACTTAACAACAACACCTAATTCAGGAACAGACACTCGTTTTTGCATACCACTAAAAATTTATGGAATTAAATGGAGGTAAAATATGAAAGTAAGAGACTCAAACGGAGAATTAAAAGAAGTTGTAATAAAAACAAATGATAGCATACCAGCTGGAGCAGTCATAGACTATGATGGAGATGTAGTTCCAGAAGGGTATGAGAAAGTTGAAGATAATATTAAAGATTATGTAGTTGAACAAGGCACAAATGATGGTTTTATATACAGAAAATGGAATAGTGGAATACTCGAACAATATGGTACAAAATCATTTGATACATTAGCAATGACAAATAGTTATGATAATGCATATTTTGTAAGTACAGATTCAATTTCATTTGCTACTGCGTTTGTAGAAAAGCCAACTGTAATTCTTACACCTTGCATTCAAACGGCAATAATAAATGCTTTGGCAGCAACTATTGGAAAAACAAGTTTTGTAGGATATTTGTGGGGAAATACATCAAAAACCTTAAAGAATGTATCTATAAATATAAGTGCGATAGGTAGGTGGAAGGAATAATGCAAGATACAGAATTAATTGAAAAAGTAGCACACTTAGAAGAAAGAGAAAAATCAAATACCAAAAGAATAGATGTAGTTGAGAATAAGGTAGAAAACATATATGACTTAACATTAAGTGTAAGAGAAATAGCAACAGAAATGAAAGCAATGAGAGAAGACCAAAACAAAATGAATGAACGCTTAAAAATAATAGAAGAAAAACCAATGAAAGACTATGAAGAAACAAAGAAACAGATAAAAAAACAAATAGTTTCATTTATAACAGGAATAGTATTAACAGCAATAGCTTTTGCATTAGGATTAAGTAAATTTATGTAGGAGGTGAGATAACATGGAAAAAGTAAAAACAATAGCAAAATATTTAACAAATATACTAGCAATAGTAAGTGCATTAGTAGCAGGAATAAATGCAGTAGATGGAATAACAATACCATATGCAATACAAATAGTACAAGTTATTGCAGTGGTTCAAGGAGTTATAGGAACATATTTGTTAGGACAAAAAGCAATAAGTAATAAGGAGGAATAAATTATGAATTATCAAGAATTTATAAATGAATATAACGGAAAATCTATTGATTATGATGGAGTAGCAGGAGTACAATGTGTAGATTTAGCAAAAATGTATCTAGACAAAGTATTTGGAATAAAAGCTGGAGCATGGGGAAATGCACATGCATATTATGATAATTATAATAATATAGCAGAATTAAAGAATAATTTTGATAGAATAGCAAATACACCTAATTTTATTCCACAAAAAGGAGATATATGTGTTTGGAGTAAATCTTTAAATGGATATGGACATATTTCGATAGCAACAGGGGAAGGAGATACAAATACATTCTATACATATGATCAAAACTGGAATGGAAAAGCAACGAAAAAAGTTGCACATAATTATAGATGCTTTGCAGGAGTATTAAGAGCTAAAGACCAAAATAAAATAACAGGAGTAACTCCAAAACCAAATATTCAATATAAAGTACATATTGAGAATGTTGGATGGACAGACTGGGAAAAAGCTGGACAAGTTGCTGGTACAGAAGGAGAAGGAAAAAGAATAGAAGCTATAATTTTAAATGGACAAAATGGACTAGACTTGTCTTATAGAGTACATATGGAAAATATAGGTTGGTCTGACTGGGTAAGAAATGGACAAGTTGCTGGAACAACAGGACAAAGTAGAAGAATAGAAGCAATAGAAATAAAATCTAATAAAGAGTTAGAAGTGCAAGAACATGTGCAAAACATAGGTTGGATGCCAGGTTCGACTGGAACAAATATTAGAATTGGTACAGAAGGAAAAGCTTTAAGATTAGAAGCTTTTAGAATTAATGTATTATAAAAATATAGAGGTAAGTTGATTAATTTCAATTTACCTCTTTTTTGCGTTTTATGGCTTAAAATCAAGGTATATAATTACATTAATTAAAAAATAAAACGGCTTAAAATTGATTGTGAAGGCTTGAATTTTGGCTTGTTTTCAAGAAAAAATAAAATTTTTATTTTTGACAACATTCGACACACAAAAAATAAAAAGTATGATATAATAAAAACATAATCATTAAACGAAAAATATAGTAAAGAGTTCACTAACCCAAGTGAGCTTTTTATTTTTGTATAGATTTTTTTATCATAGTTGATTAAATGTATGTTATAAAAACATTTGGGATATATTAAATCTGAGGTGGTAAAATGACTATAACATTTAAAATAAAAGAAAAAAGAGAAGAAAGAGGAATAAGTCTAAGAGAGTTAGAAGAAAAAACAGGAATTGATAGAGAATATTTAGCAGATTTAGAAAACAATAAAATTTCAGCGGATGAAGTTTTATTTGCAGAGATGGTAGTAATAGCAGATGCACTGGCTTTTAGAATTACAGACTTATACGAACTCGGAAGCATTGAAATAAAAGGAATTGGAGAATTTTAAAGTGTAAAATAAAAAAAGCCAAAATTGTTTAAAAAACTCTTTTTATAAAACAAAAAAATATTTTCATAAAAAATTTTTATATTTTTATAAAATATAATATACAATAACTATATCAAAAGAGCTCGGATGAAATATAAAAATGGAGTAAAAAATATGGAAATTGTCGAAGAAAAAAATGAAAAAATATTTACAAAAAATAATAGAAAGAATATAATAAACAAGAATAATAGTCTCTTACATGAAAATTATAATTTTCAAAGAAATGAGGGATTGTTTATGGAAAAAGCAAAAGATATTGTATCAAATAAAAAAATGAAAAAATTAATAATTAGTAAAGAGCATTTTGAAAAATATTTTAATGGAAGAAATGTAATTACGAAAGAGGAATATGAAAGATATTTAAAATTAATATGATACTTGACATTATTTTAAAATATGTATATAATATGAAAAAAATTAACAACTTTTTAACACTTTAGTTTTGAATAACTAGAAATAACTAAAAAGAACTTATGTTGAAAAATGTTGATAAATCAATGATTAAAAAGACTTATAAAAGATAAAATATATTTATTTTTTAATCATGGGTTCGATTCCCGTAGGGGTCACCAAAACGTTCCAAAAACCAAAATGTATTTCTTTGTAGGAGGTTTCGCTGTAAGCCTACCACTGAAATTGGACAAAATGAAAACTCACTGATTTTGCAAGTGAGTTTTTTCATTTACTTGATTATTAAGTTTCTCAAAGCTAAAAACATTTCTATATCTTACATTTACTGACTTGTTTGTTATGCTACTGAAAGCTAAAAACATTTCAACTTTTTTCATTTTCTACTATTATTTTACTTGTTTATATTCTCTCTAATCTTCCCTTAATTACTTAATATATGTATGTATTTATTCTATTAGATTTTACTTCTCCGCTTCTTGTTGTTATTCTTATCTTAATTGTTGTTCATTTCCTCTTCAAGCATTGTTTATTTATTTACTGAAAAAGGTTTTGCTTAAAACTGAAAAACTTGTTTAAAGCCTTTATTAATCTAAACTAATTATTGTTACTTTTTAGCATTTATTTCTTTGATTTTCTCTTTTAATCTATTAGATACATCTTCCAACAAACGAGATATATCTATTACCATTATTTTTATATATTCTTTGTCATCATCATTATAGTATTTAATTTGTTTTAGTTGTTGCATTATTTCCCTTACTTGTTTTCATATTTTATCAAATGCCTTATATATATTTACTCTTGTTTCTTCTTCCTTTACTATTCTTACCATTTCTATTACCTACTTTCTTATATTTTCAAAAATTCAGTTGTTCTTTATCTTCCAGTTATCTTATTTCAACTGAAAATTGTGTTTAAGGCTTGTTTATTGTTTTAGTGGGAAAGGTTACGCTTGAAACTAGAAAGATGACTGTTGCTCCTTATGAACTGTTATTGTATTATTGATAGATTTATGCTGATATTAGTTAATTTAAGACACGAGAAAAACCAGCTAACTTAATAACTGGTTTATGCTGATTTTGTATCTATTATTTTTCTACTTCTATTGAAACAGAAACACCATAGTTACTTGTAGAATTAAGATGAATACGTAGCCCTTTTACATTTGTATCTAATTCTGAAGCATCTATATCTTCTGAATTGGCTCTTGTAACTACATATATTAGTCTTTGCGTAAGTGCGTATGCCATTTTACTTATAGTTTCATCACTCTGCTTATTTGCTAATGAGATATATGAAAATGTGATTTTTTTAGTTTTGCCATTTAATAAAGTGATTTTTGCTACTATTCTATCAACACCACCATCAAGTGTGTAAAATTTTTCTGTACTAGTAGAGTCCGAAGCTTTTTCAAATTGACTTTCACTTTTATTAAAAGCTTCTGCAATTAACGTTAGTGTTTCTTGCTCTGTAAGTTTAAGTGTAAAGTCATTTGTATCAATGAAATCGTAGTATTCTTTTTCTTTATTATTTGCTATTGAATTATTAGTTTCTATATCTACTTTTGAATTACTGGATGGTTCTACTGGGGAATGAGAATTATTAGTTATTGCAATAATAACTGATACTACAATTATGGCTAGAATAGAAATTAATGCTATTTTTATTATTTTACTAAAATTATTACCAGACATAATAACACCTCCTTTTCTTATTATACTTGTATTAAATAAAACTATCTACATTATATTACACTTACTTTATTAAATCAAGTGTTATTTATATTTCTTAAAGTATTGTTTTCTTATATTAAATTACCATTTTGTGTAAAATTCTAAATAGGTGATAATATGAAAGAAAACAAAGAAAACACATTAAAAGTTATAGGTCAAAATATCAAGCGAATCCGTTTGTTAAAAGGTCTAACACAAGAACAACTAGCAGAAAAGCTAGACAAAAGTATAAATTTTATTAGCATTATTGAGAGGGGCGAAAGTGGTATCAGCATTCCTACTATTATTGATATATGTAATGCACTTCAAATCAACTCTGATGAACTATTTAATGGCTTGATAGATAAGCAAGTTGTTACAGATGATGAATTTATTACTAATTCTTTAAATATGTTCAACAGAGAAGATAAGAAAATTGTTAAGGCTATTATTGATTATATCATTAACTCTAAAAAGTAATGCTATTGTTCTATATTGTCTATATTAAAATTAGTTAGCTTTATTCCTATTGATATTCCACGATAGAACATTTGCTTATTTAAGTCATTATTTAATTCGTATGCAAGACTGCATAATTCATCTAAACTATCAATGTTTTGATTTTCTAGGTGTTTTATGAAGTCTTGTTTTGCTTTCTTTAAAATTTCAAGATTTTTCTTGTAATGCTTGGTTGGTTTTTCTTCTAGCATTGTTTCGTATAATTTCAAGATAATATCAGTATCAGTCATAATTTGCTCCTTTCCGTATTTTATTATGCAACCTAGGTTTACAATAACTTAATTACTCAAGAAAAGTTATTCCCCTCCTAAAATTTAAAAAATCTAAAAAAATTTAATTTGTGTAACTATTGAGAAATCAACAAAAAATTGGTTTCTTTTTTAATTTGTGAAAAAAAATTTTAAAAAAAGTATTGACTTGCATTTATTTGTAATGTATAATGTATCTACAAATAAATACAGAAAGGAAAATATATATGAAAACTATAAAACTTGGTGAAATATGCAAAGTCATTTCAAGAGGTTACAACTATGCTAGAAATGAGGTTTGTAAAGAAAAATTTGATTATTATTCAGCACCACAAATAAGTTATAGCAATATCTATGATGATGGCAGATTTGATGAAAGTGAAGAAACGGTCTTGATTAGAAAAGAAACTGCTGATAGATATTGGGTTAAGAAAAACGATATAGTTCTAGCACCAACAACCACAACTTTACCTCGTGCAAAAGGAATTGCTAGTTATTTACCAGATGAGGAAGAATTGAAACAACTTATATACTCACAAAATGTTGTATTTATTAGATTAGAAGAAAATGCACCTATTACAAGTCTTGAACTAATTAACCTATTAAATACAACAAAAATGCAAAACTCTTTACTGGAAAAAGTATACACCAAAGAAAGAGTAAAATCAATTTCACTTGAAAAATTAAGAAAATTTGAAATACCAGTATTAACTGATAGGCAAAAGGAAATTTTAGATAGATATATTGAAATTGATAAAAAAGTTTATCATGCTAGAAGAACATTAGAAGTAGAATTTTGGGAAGAAGATTTTTAAGAATAAAAAAGCAAGAATTGCTGGAACAACCCTTGCTTTAAAAATTTAATATAACTATGCTATGAAAGTATATACTAAATCCTTGCTAAATTTATTATATACCTTCGTTGCATAGTCTGTCAAGTATGGCTTTTTGTTATACTGACAGATTTTTTAATGGAGGTTATTTTTTATGTTTATGAGTGAAAAATTAAGAAAATATATTCAAGAATTAGTAGAGTCAGTTGCTAACTCAAAATACTTCCCTATGAGATTTTACATAGGAGGTGATTTACAATGACAGAAAAAGAAGAAAATAAACCAGTTTATTACTGCATACCAAACACAACACTGAAACTAGACGACTGCAACAGTGTATCTTTCTTCGAGTTCCCTACTCACATTGAATCAACCAGTCGAACTTACACTAGGCACTTTAGGACAAAGTCAGAGATACAAAGAGAGTTAAACTACTGGAAAAGACAACCTTATACTTGTTTATCAAATGGAAAAGAAATTGCTGAAAAGATTACAGAACTTGAAAAAGAACTACAAGAAAGAAAGCAAATTCACAAACCAAGAAAGAAAACAGCAACAACAAGAATTACAAATATAGCAAGTCTAGAACGCTCAAAAAAGAGATTAGTGCATTTACTATATAACAACTTCGCTGTCCCTTTTGCACTACATATTACATTGACATATTCAAAAAAAGAATATTTATATTCCAATCTGTGCAAAGACTTTACTAGGTTTAGAAAAAAACTATGTTATAGGTTCCAAAATTTGGCTTTTATAGCTATTTATGAAGCACACGAAGACAATTCTTTTCACATACATTTGGTGGTTAAAAACTGCAAAGGAGTCAACAGAAAATTACTAGAAAACTTATGGCAAAAAGGTAGAGTGGATCTAAAAAAGTTTAATGTTTTAGCTTCGCCTTATTTCTGTAAATCTGAAAGGCTTGAAAGCTATCCAGTGAATGCGCGATTATACACCAAAAGTAGAAATGTTGTACCTCCCGTTGAGCAAAAAACAGATGTCCCAAGTTTTAAACGAAAAGTAAGTGGAATGAACTGTGTATCTCAAGAGGGAAAAAGTCTTATTGTCGAAGAAAATGGGAAAAAGAGGAGAGTTGTTAATAACTTTTTATTCCAAAGATACAGCAAAGGGAATTATAGAAAGAAACAAGATTAAATAAAAAGAAAAGGAGAAATTAGATATGATACCAATAAGTTACAATGCACACATTAAAGAAAAGGAAATGAAAAAGTTTAGAAATAAACTTCAACAAATAAACAAAAAATGTGGAATATCACAAAATGTAGATTATCCAGCTTATTACATAACAACAAAAAAAGAAATAATAATTGACTATTTGGACGTAATAACAAGTATATTAGAGCCAGATAAATTCAATATAGAGTGTTGCTTTAATAAAAAAGAGTGTGATGATATATCTGAAATATTATCAAAACTAAAAAAGGAACTATTAGAAATTGATAGTGGATTAGAAGACGCATACAAAGAATTAATAATATTTGATGATTGTATGAAGAAACGAAAAGAAAGCTTTAAAAAATAAAAAATGACTATTGATTACTCGATTATGTAGGGTACATTAAAACAAAAACATTATTCATTGGAGGTGCTACATATGCAAAATCAAGAAGAAAATCAACAAGAACTACACTCTTGTTATGCAAGTGAAGATGAACTTGTTATGACAGAAGATATAGAAAACCTACTAAATGACTGGCTAAATGAATTTGAAACACAACAACAAGGAGATACAACAAGCAAGTTTCCTTAATGGTATTAGAGAACATTGGTAGGTAAAGTAAAAATGCTTGGACTATGTATTATTACTTAAATTTATATAGTTCAAGCTAAATATTAAACAAAATTTCTAAAACAAGAAGGGAATTGATTTTTATGAACGAAGTTAATTTATTAGAGGGAATATTATTAAGTGATGAACAAATTGAAATGTTAGCCTTTGCTATTGAACCAAAAGATATTAAGAACTATATAAATGAACACAAAGAAGAATATCGAAGTTGGTTAATATATGAACTTACAAAAGAATTTTGGAAAGAATATGGAGATATAATGGCTCAAAAGTTAAGAGAAAGAATTCCTGAATTTGTTAAAAATCTTAAATCACAAAAATATTTCACTAAAATTGAAAGTTTAATGCAAAAACAAAATAAGTAAATACGAAAAGGAGATTATGAAAAATGGAAGATATATGTGCATATTACCGTTATAGTTCAAGCAACCGTCAAAACGAAACTTCTATAACCGCACAGAGAAGAATTTGTGAAGAATGGGCAAGAGCAAATAATTACAATATTGTTAGAGAGTATATAGACAAAGGTATTAGTGGAAAAGACAGTAGTTCTCGACCACAGTTTATGAAAATGATAGAAGATAGTTCAAAAGGAATTTTTAAGAAAATAGTAGTCTATCAACTTGACCGTTTTGCTAGAAATAGATATGATTCGGCGACATATAAAGCAAAACTAAAAAGAAATGGAGTTAAAGTTCTTTCTGCAAAAGAAAACATTTCTGATGACGCTTCTCGGAATTTTAATAGAAAGTGTGCTTGAAGGTATGGCAGAATATTACTCTGCTGAATTATCACAGAAAGTAAATAGAAATATGCTACTAAATGCAGAAAAAGGACAATTTAATGGTGGAAAACCACCACTTGGCTACAAATTAGAAGTACAAGATTTTGGCAATTATAAGAAAAAGAAACTTGTTATAGACGAAAGCACAGCTCCTATTGTTCAAGCAATATTTAAAATGAGGGCAAACGATATTCCAGTTGTAGAAATACTTGATTTTCTAAATAAGAATGGCTACAAAAATGGAAGAAACAAAGAGTTCAACAAAAATTCACTACAAAACTTATTCAAAAATAAGAAATACATAGGAACAAACACTTATGGAGAAAAAGAATTTCCTAATACTATACCTGCTATAATTGACATTGAAACTTTTAACAAAGTCCAAGAAGTTCGAGAAAAATACAAACACGCTCCGGGAATTAGAAAAGCAGAAGAAAGATACTTACTAACTGGAAAGTTATTCTGTGGAAAATGTGGTAGCAAGTATATAGGTGTATCACGGAAACTCAAAATCTTCAACAACTTATAGATATTATCGTTGCAACAAGTCAAAAGATAGAAATTGCAAGAATAGAACTATACCAAAAGACTACATTGAAGATAAAGTAGTAAGAAAGTTAAAAACTCTATTAATAGAAAAGAACATTGAAAAAATCTCTAAAAAGATATATGATACTTGTCAAAAAGAAAATAGCTCAAATGCAGTCATTAAAGGACTCGAAAAGAAAAAGAAACAACTTCACAAGAACATAGATAACTTAATGGTAGCATTAGAAAATGGACAACATATAGAAATGATAAGTCAAAGAATTACACAAAATGAAAAAGAACTTGAAGAAACACAAAGTCAATTTCTACTAGAAATGGCAAAAATATTCAAACTTTCCGAAAAAGAAATCCGATTTTTCTTGACAAGACTACAAGATGGTGATATATTAGACAATAGTTACAGAAAAGTGCTTATTGATATGCTAGTTAATTCAATACTTGTTTATGACAATGAATTAGTTATAATCTGTAATGTTGGAAACAAGCCAATATCTTTAACTATTGACTTGATTGAAGATATAGAAAGTAATTTAGTAACTGAACCTTTTACGTCTGTAAAACGGTTCGGTTCACCAAATAATTAAAAGGGAGTAGCTTTAAATTACTAATCAACAGTCGCGGTTTTATATACCTGGTTAGTAAGCTTAAAATTTAAGTAAGCGAGACTTTTAAAAGAAGTTTAAATTTTAAAATATTTAGATTTCTTTTAAAAGTCTTATTTTTATATACAAAAATAGAAAAAGACTGAATAAACAAAGAAATTAGTGAAAAAATAAAAAAAGGAGGAAAATTTTATGGAAAAAATAAATTGGTTTAACAACAACATTGAAGAAACAGAAAAAAAATTAAAAACAAATCTAGAAAAAGGACTAAATAAAGAAGAAGTAAAAGAAAGACAAGAAAAATATGGTTATAATGAATTAAAAAGAGGAGCAAAAAAGACATTAATTCAAAGATTTCTAGACCAATTTAAAGATTTTTCGATTATTGTTTTAATAATAGCTGCAATAGTATCAGGAATTGTAGGAGTTGCACAGGGAAATGGAATAACAGATACAATAATAATATTAATAGTAGTACTAGTTAATGCGATTATAGGCGTAGCACAAGAAAGTAAAGCAGAAAAATCATTAGAAGCATTACAAAAATTAAGTGACCATGCCTCAAAAGTTATAAGAGAAGGAGATATGAAAGTAATTCCAGCAAGGGAATTAGTTGTAGGGGATATAATAGTATTAGATACAGGTGATTATATACCTGCAGACTTAAGAATTATTGAAGCAATAAATTTAAAATCACAAGAAAGTTCTTTAACAGGAGAATCTGTACCAGTAGAAAAAATATCAGAAATTATAGAGGAAGAAGAAATTAGTATTGGAGACAGAAAAAATATGTTATTTTCTTCTAGTTTAGTAACATATGGTAGAGGAAAAGGAATTGTTGTTGAAACAGGTATGAATACAGAAGTAGGAAAAATAGCTGGAATGATAAACCGGAACAGAAAAACAACAAACACCACTCCAACAAAAATTAGATAAATTAGGTAAAACATTAGGAATAGCAGCACTAGCAATATGTGTTTTAATTTTTATAATTGGAATATTACAAGGAAAAGAATTAATAAGTATGTTTATGACAGCCGTTAGTTTAGCTGTTGCAGCAATTCCAGAAGGTTTAGTAGCAGTTTCAACAATAGTATTGGCAATAGGAGTTCAAAAAATGGTAAAGAAAAATGCAATTATAAAGCGTTTACCAGCTGTTGAAACATTAGGAAGTGCAACTGTTATATGCTCAGATAAAACAGGAACACTAACACAAAACAAAATGACAGTAGAAAAAATATTTTGGAATGATGCCGTTAGAGAAGCAAATAATATTTCTGAAGACGAGATAGATGAAGAGTTAAAAAAATTAGTATATGCAAATATGTTATGCAATGATACAAAAATATCATCAAATGGAACATTAACAGGTGATCCAACAGAAACAGCATTAGTAGATATGGCATTTAATTTAAATTTTGATCCAAGCATATATGATAGAACACCACGTGTTGAAGAAATACCATTTGATTCAGATAGAAAATTAATGACAACAGTAAATAAAGTTGGAGACAAATATATAGTATATACAAAAGGTGGAATAGATGAATTATTAAGAAAATGTATAGCATATGAATTAAATGGCAAAGTTTACCAAAAATTAGATAGATACATCAATAAAATAAGAGAAGAAAACGAAAAAATGGCGCAAAATGCACTAAGAGTTTTAGGATGTGCATATAAAGAAATAGACCATATACCATCAAAAGAAGAAATGAAACAAATTGAAAATGACTTAATATTTATTGGAATGGTTGGAATGATAGATCCACCAAGAGAAGAAGCAAAAATAGCTGTAGAAAAATGTAAAACTGCAGGAATAAAAACAATAATGATTACAGGAGACCATAAAATAACAGCAACAGCAATTGCAAAAAAATTAGGAATTCTAGAAAAAGAAGATGAAGCTATAACAGGATTAGAATTAGAAAATATGACAGATGAAGAACTAGAAAAAAATGTTAGACATTATTCTGTATATGCAAGAGTATCACCAGAACACAAGGTTAGAATTGTAAAAGCATGGCAAAAAAATGGAGAAATAGTTGCAATGACAGGTGACGGGGTAAATGATAGTCCAGCCTTAAAAAGAGCAGACATAGGATGTGCAATGGGTATAGTAGGAACAGATGTAGCAAAAGAAGCGGCTGATGTTATATTAACAGATGATAATTTTGCAACAATAGTATCTGCAGTAGAAGAAGGAAGAAGAATATATGACAATATATTAAAAGTAATACAATTTTTATTATCAAGCAATGTAGGAGAAGTAATAGTATTGTTTTTTGCAACATTATTAACACCACTATTTTGTAAATGGTTTGGAATAACAGACATAAGTGGATTAGAAATTTTATTACCAATACACATATTATGGATAAATTTAGTAACAGACTCATTACCAGCACTAGCATTAGCTTTTGACCCTGCAAATAGTGATATAATGCAAAGAAAACCAGTAAAACCAGGAAAAAGTATATTTACAAAAGGAATGACATGGAGAGTTATATATCAAGGGGTAATGATAGGAGCTATTACACTTGCTGCATTTATGATTGGGTTAGCAACAACAAATAAACCAATACAAGGACTATCACTAGACCAATCAAAAATAGAAGTAGGCCAAACAATGGCATTTATAACATTAGCATTATCAGAACTAGTGCATGTATTTAATGTAAGAGACAACAAAAAATCAATTTTCAAAACAGGAATATTAAATAATAAAAAGTTGATAGGAGCTATAGCAATATCAGCAGCATTAATGTTTATTATACTTCTTATACCAGGATTAAGAGAAATATTTAGTATACCAATATTGCCAAAAGAAAATATAATTGAATTAGTATGTTTAGTATTTTCTCCAATATTGATTGTTGAAATATTTAAATTGTTTAAAATAAATACAAGTAAAGATGAATAAAATAAAAAGTACAAGTTTATAATAAAGGCTTGTACTTTTTTATTTTTACGGGTATAATAAGTAATATAATAAAAAAAAGGAGAAATTTTAATGAATTCAGAAAATAAAAATGAAACTGCTAAGACAGCATATGAAATAGAACAAAAGAAAAGTGAAAATTCAGAAATACATCGTAAGTTAAATGGTGAACAAATTAAAGAAAAGACTGAAAACGCAGAAATACAAACAAGAAAGATGCTACAAGCATATAATAGAAATGGAATAAAAAAGAAAAAAGATAAAATAAAAGAAGAAAAAGTAGAAAAAGTAGATAAAAAACAAGATAAAGAGCAAAAAAATTCTGAAGAAGTAAAAACAGAAAAACAGAAAGTAGAAGAATTTAAGAAAAAATTAAAACCAGAAAAAAGCGAATTAGATAAAGCATGTGAAGAATTTAAAGATGTATTAGAAAAAAGAGATGCAAAAGAATTCTTAAGAAGAAAACATGAATATAGGTTAAGACATATGGAAAATATGAGTAGAGATTAATTATTAAAATATATTGGAAAGGTTTGACAAAAAATAAAATTTAATAGATAATATAAATATCAAAAAACTAAAAGATAAAATAAGAAAAAATACAAAGGAGGAATATATAAAAAATGTATATATTTAATAGGATTACGGTAAATCCACAATTACCAAAAAGAATAGAAAAATTATCAGAAATATCAAACAACTTATGGTGGTCTTGGAATACACAATTTTTAAGATTATTTCAAAAAATAGATAGAGATTTGTGGGAAACATGTGAAAAAAATCCAGTTAAATTTTTAAAAACAGTATCACAAGATAAATTAGAAGAAGCATCAAAAAATTCAGAATTTTTAAAACAATATGATAAAATTGCAAAAGAATTTGAAGATTATATGAATAGCAAAAATACATGGTTTAATAATAAATATCCAGAAAACAAAAATGATTTAATAGCATATTTTTCAGCAGAATATGGATTAGATCAAACAATTCCAATTTATTCTGGTGGACTTGGAATATTATCAGGTGACCACTTAAAATCTGCTAGTGATTTAGGAATTCCATTAGTAGCAGTAGGACTACTTTACAAAAACGGATATTTCCATCAAAAAATAAATGGATATGGAGACCAAGAAACAGAATATCATAATATAGAATTAAGTAATTTACCAATAAATCCAGTAAAAGATGAAAATGGTGAAGATTTATTAATATATGTTAAATTTCCAAAGAGAAGATTATATTTAAAAGTATGGCAAATCAATGTAGGAAGAATAAAATTATACTTATTAGATTCTGATATAGAAAAAAACAACCCAGAAGATAGAGATGTTACACTAAGATTATATGGTGGAGACCAAGAAATGAGAATAAGACAAGAGATTGTCTTAGGAATGGGTGGAACAAACTTATTAACAAGAGTATTAGGATTAAAACCAACTGTGTTCCATATGAATGAAGGACATTCAGCATTTTTAATATTAGAATTAATAAAAAATATCATAAAAGAAAAACAAGTATCTTTTGAAGTTGCAAAAGATATAGCAAGTTCAAAAACAGTATTTACAACACATACACCAGTACCAGCAGGAAATGATATTTTCCCAATTGATTTAGTAGAAAAGTATTTTAAAGATTTTTGGCCAAGAATTAATTTATCAAGAGAAGAATTTTTAAAATTAGGAATGAAACCATGTCAAGAATTAGAACCAGGTTTTAACATGGGAATATTAGCATTAAAAGTAGCAGGAAAGAAAAATGGTGTAAGCAAACTACATGGAGCCGTTTCAAGAGAACTATTTGGTGATGTATGGCCAGAAATTGCAGCAAATGAATCACCAATTACATATGTAACAAATGGAATACATACATGTTCATGGCTTTCTCCAAAATTAAAAGAATTATATAATAAATATTTAATACCATACTGGCAAGATAATATACATGATGATAAAGTATGGGAAAAAATAAATGATATACCAGATGAAGAATTATGGGAAGCACATAAACAAAGAAAAATGAAATTATTAAACTTGGTAAAAGAAAGTACAACAGAAAGATTAAGAAGATCTGGATATAGTTATGAAGAAATAAATGAAATAACATCAAAAATTAACCCAGAAGCTTTAACAATCGGATTTGCAAGAAGATTTGCAACATACAAAAGAGCAACATTAATATTTAAAGACTTAGAAAGAATTACACAAATATTAAACTATTCAGATAAGCCAGTACAATTAATATTTGCAGGTAAAGCACATCCAGCAGATAAAGAAGGACAAGACTTAATAAAAAGAATACATGAAATATCAATGATGCCACAATTTAAAGGAAAAATATTCTTACTAGAAAACTACAACATTGCAATGTCAAGATACTTAGTAAGTGGAGTAGATGTATGGCTTAATAATCCAAGAAGACCAATGGAAGCATCTGGAACAAGCGGACAAAAAGCATCTGTTAACGGAGTTATAAACTTTAGTGTATTAGACGGTTGGTGGGCAGAAGGATATAACCAAGAAAATGGTTGGACAATTGGAACAAATGCAGAATATAATTCTTATGAAGAACAAGATATAGCAGATAGCCAAAGTATGTACCATACTTTAGAAGAAAAAATAATCCCAACATATTATGATAAAGATGAAAATGGATTATCTAAAAAATGGATGAAAATTATGAAAAATTCCATTATATCAACAGGAGGAAAATATAGTACAGCAAGAATGCTTGTAGACTATACAAATCAATTATATATACCTCTATGTAATTTAACAAAAAAATATTATGAAAATGTAGACAATGTTGCCGAGTATAATTTATGGAAAAGAAATTTATATATAAATTGGAAAGATATAAAAATTACTCAAAAAAATAACCTAAATAATATTACAATGGATGCAGGAAATAATATTGAAGTTGGATGTGAAGTAAAACTTCCAAATATAGATGTTAATAATATTGAAGTAGAATGCTATTACGGTAAAATTTTAGATAATGGAATAGTAGAAAATGTAAGTATTATACCTATGAAACTAGAAGATGAAAACGAAGCAGAAAAAATATATAGATATACTGCAAAAATAGAATTAAAAACAGGTGGAAATTACGGATATACTTTTAGAGTTATGCCAAAACATGAAATGTTATTAGATGCAGAAAACTTAAATTTAGTTAAATGGATAACAAATTAAAAAAACTGTCAAAAGGGACGGGCCCTTTTGACAGTTTTTAAACTTTTATAATTCCATTTGTATAATCTAAATTATTTAAAGAATCATATTCAAATCCAATAGTATAAACATTAGTTGCAAAAATATCTTTATCAAGTAATTTCTTTGAATTTTTATTAGTATTAGTATCAACAAACTTCTTAACAGAAGTAATTATTTCAAGCTTTGGATTTAGCCTATGAATTTCAGAAATTAGATTTTTACCGTTTTCATTAAAACCTAAAACTCTAATATAAGGTGTAATCTTTTTAGAAATAGCCATATCTTTTTTAGTAATTCCAAGTAAAGCATATAGAAGAATTCTTTGTAGTCTTGTGGATGTATATCTTTTTGATTTTACAATATTTAAAAATTCAACAATACTATTACAAGAGTTAGCAGCATTTTTTATTGCAAACTCTAAACCTTCTGAAACATCAGGAAGATTTGAAATTTCTTCTATAGACATTTTTCTTAAGACATAAATAATTTCTTTTTCAAATACAGATAAATCTGTAACAACATGACCATTTTTTACATTATCCATCAAAATAGAGTAAGTATAAGATGGAACTAGGTTTTCAATAATATCAAAACTCTTATTTTTAACAAGATTTCTAATAGCAGTAGCACTAGCTATATTTGTATCAAAATTAGTGCTATTATACTCAGATTCAACTCTTGAAATAGAAATAGGTTGTATATTACTTTTATATTTTCGTAAAGCTTTCAAATATTCAATTCCCAAAATATTATTAGGAGAAGACAAAACATTAACAGATTTCCTAATATCACGAATATATAACATTAAAGCATTCTCACGAGCTTTAGGAAAAGATAAACCTTTACTTAATTCATGAGAAAGTAATGTTTTATAATCTTTTGGTTCATTATATAGAACTTCAGCAAATTTATCTAAAATAGAAATATCAGAAGTTTCAGCACCAAAAGAAACATAATCAACAATACCTAAAGAGTTTAAAATTTTTATGCTACCTTCTGCAAAATTTTCAGCACTAGAAATTGAATATAAAACAGGAAGCTCGATGACCAAATCAACACCGTTTAAAAGTGCCATTCTCGCTTTAGACCATTTATCTATAATAGAAGTTGAACCACGCTGAGTAAAATTACCAGTTATAACAGCAATTGTATAATTAGCTCCTGTTAATTCTTTTGATTTTTGTAAATGATAAAAATGTCCATTGTGAAAAGGATTATATTCAGCAATAAGTCCTAAAACTTTATCCATAAGCTCAAGCCCCCTTATATTATAAAAAAACTCTTGTTTATTTTTTAATACATTGATATAATAACATAAAACATAAAAAAATACAAGGAAGTGAAATAATGGAAAAAGTAATTATATACACAGATGGTGCATGCTCTGGAAATCCAGGACCAGGAGGATGGGGAGCAATATTAATGTATAAAGATGTAAAAAAAGAGATTTCAGGAGGAAAAAAAGATACAACTAATAACATAATGGAACTTACAGCTGCAGTTGAGGGACTAAAACTATTAAAGTTTCCATGTGAAGTTGAACTATATAGTGATAGTGCTTATTTAGTTAACGGATTTTCTCAAGGATGGATTTATAATTGGCAAAAAAATAACTGGAAAACCTCAAATAAAGAAAATGTAAAAAATAAGGAAATATGGGAAGAATTATACAAATTAACTCAAACACACAAAGTCAAATTTATAAAAGTAAAAGGGCATAGTGATAATGAATTTAATAATAGATGTGACGAAATGGCAAGAGAAGCTATAAAAAACTTGTAATATAAATGTAATAATATATTTCAAGACAAAACATTGAAAAAAAGCCAATATTAATTTATAATAAAATTATGGTGAACAAAAATCAAAAGAAAAAACAATACGGAAGGATGTTAGTATATGGAAACTTTTGCAGAATATTTGTTAAAAGAAAAAGACTTAGGTGCAAAATTAGAAATAGTATATTATTTATCAAAAAAAGAACAAATATATTTTAATAAATCAGTAGTATTTAAAACAGAATTAGCAAGATTATTTTTAAAATATAATAAATTAGATTTAGATGAAAATTTAATATTAACAGCTTGTTTATTATGTGATTGCAAAAAAGTAGAAAATTCAAGAAATATAGAAAAAATAACAGGATATGCTAAAGAGGGAGCAGAATATTTATCTCAATTAGGATTTGACAAAAGATTTTGTAAAATCTGTGAAGAAGTAAATAGATATAGCAAAAGTAATCCAAGAGAAAGAGAAAGTGATGTATTAGAATTAGTAGACCAATTTGGAGGAATGCTTCTAGACAGACCAGAAAGAATAGGCTTTAAACCAGATGAAGCAATGGTACTATTAAAATACAGAAATTTAAAAGATGAATATAATAAATATTTAGAAATATTTGAAGAATTTATAAATATGTTAGAAGAAATAAATATGGGTGAAATCATGGAAATGAAAGCTCTAAAGAAATTTGTAAAAATATACAATGAATCAAAAGATTTAACACAATTTATAAAAAAAGATATAAACGATTTTGAACCACAAATAGACAATCTAATATCAAAGAAATTTAAAAAGATAGAAAAAGAAATGTTTGAAGAAAAAACAAATGAAAATAGACCATTATTTACAGAAGAAACAACAAGAAAAATAATAGGAGATATAGAAGAAAGAAACAAAGAAAGAGGAATACAAAATGTATGAAATATTTGCAGATTTACATATACATATAGGTAGAGCAGAAAATGGAAAACCAATAAAAATAACAGCAGCAAAAAGTTTAAATTTTGCTAACATAGCAAAAGAATGTGCTGAGAGAAAAGGAATTAATGTATGCCGGAATAATAGATTGTGCATCACCATATGTAATAGAAGATATTGAAAATTTCTTAAAAACAGGAGATGCATATGAACTAAAAGATGGAGGAATTATTTACAAAGATAAAGTATGTATTCTATTAGGAAGTGAAGTAGAAACATCAGAAAAAGGAAGAAATGGAAAATGTGGAGCAGCACATAATATATGTTTTTTCCCATACTTAAAAGATATAAAAGCATTTTCAAATGAAATGAGTAAACATATCAAAAATATAACATTAAGCACACAAAGGTCAGATATATCAGGATATGAATTAATTGATATAGTAGAAAAATATAATGGAATTCTTATACCAGCACATATATTTACACCATTTAAAAGTTATTATGGAAATTGTGTTGATAGATTACAAGATGTATTTAAAGAAAAATACGACAAAATATTTGCAGTTGAATTAGGGTTAAGTTCAGATACATTTTTAGCAGATGAAATATCTGAATTAGAGAATAAAACATTTGTAACAAATTCAGATGCACATTCTCTTCCTAAAATAGCAAGAGAATATAATAAAATGCAAGTAGAAGATATATCATTTAAAGAAGTAGTAAAAGCATTAAAAAATGAAGATGGAAGAAAAATAATAGCTAACTATGGATTAGATCCTAAACTTGGAAAATATCACAGAACATACTGTGATAATTGTAATAGTACAATTGAAACAAAAGAACCAATTTCAGTATGCCCAAAATGTGGAAGTACAAATGTAACATTTGGTGTTTTTGACAGAATAGAATTAATAAAAGATAAAAAAGAAACAAAAAGTCCAAAAAATAGACCACCATATATTTATCAAGTTCCACTTGGATTTATACCAGGTGTTGGTGGAAAAACAATAGAAAAATTATTAGATAATTTTGAAACAGAAATGAATATATTACACAAATTATCAAAAGATGATATAGAAGCGGTTGTTGGAGAAAAGATTGCAACAGCAATTGAAAAAGCAAGAACAGGTAATGCTAAAGTACAATCCGGCGGTGGCGGAAATTATGGAAAAATAATTTAATATAAAGTTCTAAAAAACTCTTTATCGAATACACATTATGTATAAAACATGTGAAAAAAGATAAGGAGATTTTTTATGAAGAAAAACAAACGATTAAATATAAAAGAAACGATTTTAACACATATATCAAATAATGGTAAAGAATATATTTTAGTAACACTAATTTTTATTATAGGAATTTTTTTAGGAGTTATGTTTATAAATAATGCACAAGAAGCACAAATTTCAGAAATTTCATCTTATTTTAACAATTTTATAGATAAATTAAAAAATACCGAAGAACTCGATAATTTTACATTATTAAAAACAAATTTATTAGACAACATAATATTAGCAATAACATTATGGTTTTTTGGAACAACCGTTATAGGAATTCCTATAGTTTTTGGAATAGTGTTATATCGAGGATTTTGCTTGGGATATACAGTGTCAACAATAATAGCAACATTAGGACTTGGAAAAGGATTATTATTTGTTTTAATATCACTATTATTGCAGAATATAATATTTATTCCAGCTTTAATAGCAATAGCTGTTAGTGGATACAAATTATATAAATCAATTGTAAAAGATAGAAATAAAGAAAATATTAAGATAGAAATTTTAAGACATACAATATTTTCTGGACTAATGTTATTACTATTATGTGTATCTGCAATTATAGAAACGGCACTTTCGACAAATTTTTTAAAAAAATTTATAAAATATTTTTAAAATGTATTTACATTTTTTAAATTGTTTGATATAACATATGTTAGTTTATGTAAATAAAAATGATTAGGGGTATGAGAAATGGAAAAACAATTAAAATTATTTTTTGAATTTTTAGAAAACGATAAAAAATTATCAAATAACACACTACAATCATACAAAAGAGATTTAAAACAATTCAAAAACTTTATAGAAGCATGTGAAGTTACATATAATAGAGTTGATGAAGAAACAATAAAAGAATATATACAAGAATTAGAAGAAATGGGTAAAAAACATTCAACAATTTCAAGATCAATAGCATCAATAAGATCATTTTATCAATATGCACTAAAAAAAGGAAAAGTAAAAAAAGACCCAACAAAAAATATACAATCACCAAAAGTAGAAAAAAGAGTTCCATGTGTATTAACATCTAATGAAGTAGAACTTTTATTAGAACAACCTAAAGATGTTGACTTAAAAGGAATAAGAGATAAAGCAATGTTAGAATTTGCATATGCCACAGGAATGAGAGTTACAGAAATAATTTCTTTAGATATTGATGATGTAAACTTTGAAGAAGGATATGTAAACTGCAGACATGCAAATAAACCAAGAATTATACCATTAGGAAAATTATCATTAAAAGCACTAAAAGAATATACAGAAGAAGCTAGAGGAATATTATTAAAAGATGAAAACGAAAAGGCTTTATTTGTAAATGTTAATGGTCAAAGATTAACAAGACAAGGATTCTGGAAAATAATAAAATATTATAAAGAACAAGCTCATATAGAAAAAGATATAACACCACATGTTTTAAGACATTCATTTGCAACACATTTATTACAAAATGGAGCAGATTTAAAATCAATACAAACAATGCTTGGTCATTCAGATATATCTTCAACACAAGTATATATGCAATTTCAAGATGAAGGAATAAAAAATATATATCAAAAAGCTCATCCAAGAGCATAAATAAAATAAAAGATAGGAATATTAAATATATTGCTATCTTTTTTATTGCATTAATATATTGATAGAAAAACAGAAAAATTAATAAATAATAAAAGTAAAAATATACTTGTACTTTTTATATTGTTATGTTATAGTGGAGTAAGAATTTGACAAAAGAAAAGGAGAAAAAATAAAATGACAAACGGTGAATCCTTTGAGGGAGTAGACACACACACAGGTACTTTATTAAATAGAAGTAAAGACGATTTATTTAATAAGAACCGGAATAACATTAATAGTACTTGTATTTACAATAATTATATTATTAATTTTAGCAGGAATAACAATAGCAACATTAAGTGGAAAGAATGGATTAATAGAAAAAGCAAAACAGGCCCAAAAAGAAAATCAAAAAGAATCAATAATAGAATATCTAAATTTAAAGTTAATGGAAGTAAAATCAGAAAATTATGAAAGAACAGCAAAAGAATTATTAGAAATATTGAGAAAAAATATAATTGAAAATCAAGATAAAGAACTAAAAAAATTAGGAAAAGAAATAAATATAAAAGAACTAAAAGAAGAAAATGGAGAAGTATTTTTTTATATAATAGTTGATAAGGGAATATATAAAGTAAATCAAGATGAAATAAAATATATAGGACAACAATCAGAAAAAAGTATAAAACTGGATGAAGGTAAATTAGAATTTAGTAATGAAATATGGCAACAGGGTAAAGCAAATGTAACTATAAGCAGTAATACCAACTATGCTATACAATATCAAATAAATACAACAGATGGAAAATGGATAATAGGTACAGAAGTAAGAGGATTGTTAAATGGTGATATAATATATGCTAGGTTATTTAACGAAACAGATGAGGGAAAAATAGTATCTTATGAAATAAAAGATTTAAAAGAACCAGAAGTAGCAACTTTAACAGTTGGAAATACAAATAGTGATAAAAGTATAGAATTATCTGTAGTAGCATCAGATAATGAATCAGGAGTTGATAAATATGAGATATATGTTAATAATGAATTAGTATCAACAAATGCAAGCTATAAAATAACAGATATGCCTTTTTATAAAGAATACACGTGTTATGTAGTTGTTACTGATATAGCAGGAAACAAAAAAGAAAGTAACAGAGTAATTGCCAGAAATGAAGAATATATTAGTGATGAAGTAGATATTAAAAATTTTGCTAATACTGTAAATAGTGGAATAAGTTTTCAAGGAAAGACCATAACACAAATTAAGGACATTAATTTAAATTGTAGTAATACAAATCAATGGATACCAATTGGTGCGTCAACAGATAAAACATTTGAAGGTATATATAATGGAAATAAAAAAACAATTAGTAATATATATATTAATAGTTCTAGTGATTATCAAGGATTATTTGGATTTATAAATGGAGCAACAATAAAAGACTTGGGATTAATTAGTGGTACAATTACAGGAAAATCTCTTGTAGGAGGAATTGCAGCAACAGCATATAATAAATCTACTATACAAAATTGTTATAATTCGAATGCACTTAATATTACTGGAACAGAAAACTATATTGCTGGTATAGTTGCAGAAATAAAAGGAAATTCAGAAATTTTAGATTCATATAATAAAGCATTTATTAAAGGAAATGGATTTATTGCGGGAGTTACGGCAGCGGCAAGTAATGGTGCAAAGATAGATAGATGCTATAATAATGGAAATATTAGTGCAAATGGACAATATGTAGGCGGTATTTGTGGATCACTATGGATAAATGATAGTGGAATATATTGTTGTTATAATACTGGAAATATAAATAATATTGGACCATCAACAGGCGGTATTGTAGGACAAGCTGCATCAGAAGTTGTAGATTGCTATAATAAAGGAATTATAACTAGTGATAGCCGGAAATCTTGCGGGAATTTGCGGAAATACATGGTTATCTGGAAATGTACGTACAAGTTATAATATAGGAAAAGTTTCAGGAGAATATTCAGATGCTATATGTTGGAATTTAGGAGACTCATCTGCATATGTTGCTACATGTTTTTATTTATCAGGAATAGGTTTAACATCAAATACTGGTACAGAAAAAACATCTACAGAATTAAAATCATTAGCAAGCACATTGGGAACTAAGTTTAAAGATGATAAAAACAATATAAATGATGGCTATCCAATTTTATTTTATCAATAAAAAAAAATACCATAAATTTCTTGACAAAATAGAAATTTATGGTATAATAATTATTGTTACAAGAAGAAGCAATTAACTTCTCACCTTAGTTATGAATAAACAAAAGGTTTGAAATAAATAAAATTAAAACTTTAATAAAGTTATTTTATTTGATTAATTGACTTGTAACAAAAGTCAATTTTTTTTTGACAAAGATTTAATTTTATGGAGGTGTTTGAACATAAAACAGGAATTACCAATAAATGGTCAAATTAGAGAAAAAGAAGTTCAATTAATAGGAGCTAACGGAGAAAAATTAGGAATTCTTTCAACAAGAGATGCTTTAGAAAAGGCACAAGAAGAAAACTTAGATTTAGTATTAGTTGCACCAAATTCAAAACCAGTAGTTTGTAAAATAATGAACTACGGAAAATATAAATTTGAACAAGCTAAAAAAGAAAAAGAAGCTAAAAAGAAACAAAAAGTATTAGAAGTAAAAGAATTAAGAGTTACTCCAAATATTGAAGAACATGACTTTGAATTTAAGTCAAAAAATGCAAGAAAATTCTTAGAAGACGGAAATAAAGTAAAAATAACAGTAAGATTTAGAGGAAGAGAAGTAAATAATTCAAAGGCAGGAGAAAATGTTTTAAACAAATTCATAGAAAAGTTAGAAGATGTCGCTACTGTAGAAAAAGCACCAAAGCTAGAAGGTAGAAATATGTTCACAATATTAGCTAAAAAAGCATAATAAATGCATTTTACATAAAAAATTGAAAGGAGAGAAGATACTCATGGGAAAATTAAAAACAAATAAAGCTGCAAAGAAAAGATATTCATTAACAGCTACAGGAAAAGTTAAAAGAACAAAATCAAACAGAAGACATTTATTAGCAAACAAAACAAAAAGACAAAAGAAATCAGGAAAAGTTCAAAATGCTTACGCAAGCAAAACTTGTGAAAATACAATTAAAAAATTATTACCATATGGTGGATAAAAGTTAATTATATTGAAAATAAAGCAAAACATAGTGAAAGGAAGGGTAAAAAATGGCAAGAGTAAAAACAGCTAGAACAACAAGAGCAAGACATAAAAAAATATTAAAACAAGCAAAAGGATATTTTGGAGCAAAACATTATAGATTTAGAAATGCAAATCAAGCAGTTATGAAATCTTTATCATATGCATATGTAGGAAGAAAAGATAAAAAAAGTGATTTCAGAAAATTATGGATAACAAGAATAAATGCTGCTGCAAGAATGAATGGAACAACATATAGTAAAATGATAGCAGGTCTAAAAAAAGCTAATGTAGCAATAAACAGAAAAATGTTAGCTGAAATAGCTGTAAGTGATCCAAAAGCATTTACAGAAATAGCTGAAATAGCAAAAAAAGCATAATAATATAATGAAAACGTTAGATATAACTAGCGTTTTTATTAATTTTGTGTTATAATTGTTTTATAAAAGACTTTGTGGACCAATTTGCATAAGGAGGAATACGGAATGATAAGATATGAATCTATTAATGAGAAAGAAGAGTATATTTACTCAGAAAATCTACGAGAAGTGCAGGAAATGTTAGCAAAGAAAGACGGAGAAGGAAAGTTAATTTCTTCAACAACTTATAAAGGGTGCCCGGCTATTATAGCCAAAAAGTAAATGTTTAACAAGGTCCACGGCGTTTTATAAATTTAAAACGGAATAAGAGATAGAATAAAATCTATCTCTTATTATTTTATTGTTTTTTCATTTTTGGCTTAGAAATTAAAGATGCTAAATAACCAAAGAATACAGCCGCAGCAATTCCACCACTTGCTGCTTTGACCCCGCCAGTAAATGCACCAACTAATCCAAATTCTTTGACTCCTTCAATTGCACCTTTAGCTAAATTATATCCGAATCCAGTAAGAGGAACAGTAGCACCAGCACCTGCAAAATCAACTAAATATTGATAAATACCAAGTCCACCTAAAATAGCTCCAGTAGTAACAAAAATAACTAAAATTCTAGCAGGAGTTAACTTAGTTTTATCAATTAAAATTTGACCAATAACACATATTAATCCACCAACTACAAAACATTTTAAAAGTGGTAACCAATTAAAAACATTAGCCCAATTTATATTCATAAAAACACTCCTTTCGTAATAAAAATTAACAAATTTAATCAAAAGGACAAAAATGTCCATTTGAGAAACGTCCCCAAAAGGACATTAAATTTCAATGCTTATTGCATGTGCAATTCCAGGGATAGATTCTCCTTGCTGTGAAGAAGTAGAATTCATTAAAGCACCAGTAGCAATTAATAATAGTTTTTTTATTTTGCGTTCTTTTAATTGTTTAAATAAATATCCTGAAAATACAGTTCCGCAGCAAGCACAACCACTACCACCAGAATGTGTATCTTGTTTATTTTTATCAAATATCAAAACACCACAATCATTGTAATTAGTTTTAATGTTATAACCTTGAGATTTTGCTATATCAATAACGATGTCTTTACCGATATGACCTAAATCTCCACTAATAATAGCGTCATAATAACTAGGGTTTCTACCAGTATCTAAAAAATGAGTAATTAGAGTGTCAGCAAAGGCTGGTGCCATGGCAGCACCCATATTGTTACCATCTTTTATGCCCATATCAACAATTTTACCAGGTGTTATATTAGTAATATAAGGACCTTGGCCATTTTTTGATAATATTGCAGCACCACTACCTGTAACAGTCCATTGAGCTGTTGGTGGTCTTTGGTTTCCAAGTTCAAGAGGATATCTAAACTGTTTTTCGGCACTACAAAAGTGGCTAGATGTAGCACATAAAACATTTTCAGCAAAACTTTCAACACATATAGACCCTAAACACATAGATTCTACAAATGTAGAACAAGCTCCGAAAACTCCAAAATAGGGAATACTTAATTCTCTAAGACCAAAACTTGAAGAAATACATTGATTTAAAAGGTCACCAGCAAAGCAACAATCTATTTCATCAGAAGGAATACCAGACTTACTAATAACAGTATTTACAGTTTCCTTTATAATTTTACTTTCAGCTTTTTCCCATGTTTTTTCACCCCAAAATTCGTCATCTAAAGTTTGGTCAAAATACTTAGCAAGAGGTCCTTGGGCTTCCTTTGGACCAACAATAGATGCACATTCTGTAATAGTAGGGGGATTATCAAATTTAATAGTTTGTTTTCCAATTTTTTGCAAAAAATCAACTCCTTTTTCGACAAACTTATGAAACAAAATTGGCCCGTCCCAACTGACCGCCAACTGCTTCATTTTAAACAAGTGTCATACTTTGTGTATTAAAAATTAAATAAACAATACCTACAATTATTGATGCAGATATACCAAAAACCAAGACTGGTCCTGCAACAGTAAACATTTTTCCACCAACGCCCATAACATAGCCTTCGGATTTATATTCCATAGCAGGGGAAACTATTGAGTTTGCAAAACCTGTTATTGGAATTAAAGATCCTGCTCCAGCGAATTTTCCAATTTTGTTAAATATATTTAGTCCGGTTAAAAAAGCTGCGATTCCAATTAATATTATTGATACAATAGTTCCAGAGAGTGTTTGATCAAAGCCTCTTTCTTTACAAATGTTCATAATAATTTGCCCAATAGTACAAATTAATCCTCCAACCCAGAAGGCATTAAAGCAATTTTTAAAAATTGGGGAATTAGGTGATTTTTTATTTACATATTCTTGGTAAGTTTGTTTTGTTTCAATAGGATTCATTATTTATCATCCTTTCTGTTTAAATCAATTAAAAAACTAATATCTAAATCAACAAAATATTCAGAAATTTTATTTCCATCAATTTTTGCTCTTTGTTCTAAAATTTTTACACTAGATAAGTAGTCAATTGATTTTGATGCTTCTGCAATGGCTTTTACAATAGCATCTTTCCATGATACTTCAGAAGTACCTGTAATAATTAAATGTTTTTCTATATCCATATTAACCTCCCAAAAATCTTTTAAAAATATTTTTACCTAATTTAGAAAAAATATACAAATAGTAGAAAATTTATAAAAAAAGATATATAATTACCAAAAAGGAGAGTAAATATGGTTGATAAAACAAGAGAATTAGCATTAAAAATTTTATATAAGATTGATAAAGAACAAGCTTATTCTAACATTGCATTAGATGAAGTGATAAAACAAAATAGAAAAAATTTAACTCAAAAAGATATAGGTTTAATTTCTGAAATAACATATGGTGTAACAACATGGAGATTAACATTAGATGAAATAATAAAAAAATATTCAAAAATAAGATTGAAAAAAATATCACCATGGATTTTAAATATTTTAAGAATGGGAATATATCAAATTGTGTTTTTAGATAAAATTCCAAAATCAGCAGCTGTAAATGAAAGTGTTAATTTGGCTAAAAAATATGGACATACATCTAGTTCTAATTTTGTAAATGCTATTTTAAGGAAAGTTGAAAAAAATGATTATGAGGAATTTTTTGAAATAGAAGATGATATAGAAAGAATTTCTAAAACAACATCTATGCCAGAATGGATTATAAAAGAATTAATGAAAAACAGAAGTATAGAAGAAGTGTCTGAAATTTGTAAAAATTCAAACATAAAATCAAAAATTACTATTAGAGTAAATAATTTAAAAATTGATAAAAATAAATTAGAAGAACAATTTAAGGAAAGAAATATAGAATATGAAGAAACAAAATCACAAGATTTTTTAGTAGTAGAGAAACTAAAAAATATAGAAAATTTAGATTTGTTTAAAAATGGATTTTTTACAATTCAAGATGTGTCTGCTGGATTAACAGCTATTGTATTAAATCCACAAAGTGGAGAAAATATATTAGATGCATGCTCAGCACCAGGCGGAAAAACAACATATATGGCTGAATTGATGAAGAATAAAGGAAAAATAGAAGCTTGGGATATACATGAACATAGAACAAAACTTGTAGAACAAAATGCAAAAAGATTAGGAATAAATATAATAGAAACCAAAGTTAATGATGCTACAATTTTTAATGAAAATTATAAAGAAAAATTTGACAAAATTTTACTAGATGTACCTTGTTTAGGAATCGGAGTAATAAAAAGAAAACCAGATATTAAATGGCAAAGAAAACCAGAAGATGTAATAGAAATTACAAAAATACAAGAAAAAATATTAGAAAACTGTTCAAAATATTTAAAAAATAATGGAGAAATAGTTTATTCAACATGTAGCATTTTAAAAGAAGAAAATGAAGATGTAATAAATAAATTTTTACAAAAAAATAAAGAATTTACAATACAAAAATTTTACGAAAAAGAAAATGAAATAATTAATGAAAATATTGATAAAAGCGGATTTATTAACATTAGTACAAACAAAAATAATGATGGATTTTTTATTTGTAAATTACAAAAAAAATAAAATATTACATTTGTATTACATTTGTATTACAATTCAATTAATAGTATTGACTTTTTGCCAAAAAAAGATAAAATTAAAGGGAATTAGTATCATAAAATCTATAAAAATGTAAATAAAAAACAGTATGATAATTAAAAAATTGCAAATCATATAAATATATGTAAAAAATATAAAAAAAGGAGCAAAAATGTCAAGTTGTCTTGGATTGTATATAGAAAGTAACATAATTAAATATGCAAAAGTTTCAAAAGAACATGATCAGATAAAAGTAGAAACATTTGGTACAAAATTCTATGACAATTTGGACCAAGCTATAAAACAGATTATAGAAGAAACTTATAGTTACAGAATACCAATTAGTATAAATTTATCTGACGAAATATATAACTATTTCAGTATGTTTGCATTATTAAGTAAAAAAGATTTACCAAAAGCAATCAAAACAGAATTTGAAGCATATTGTGCAGATAAAAATTATAATCCAAATGTATTTGAGACAAGATATGCTATAACACAAGATACTGAAGAAAAAGAAAAATTAAAAGTTATTCATATTAGTGCAAACAAAATAGAACTAAATAAGAAAGTTCAGAAATTTAACTCATATAGATTACAAAATATAACACCAATATCAATGGCAATAACAGGAATAAAAAATTTTGAACCAAGAGAAAATTCATTAATAGTCAATATTGAAGAAAAAACTATAATAACAACAGTTTTAGATCAAAATATATATGATGTTAAAACTTTAGATATAGGAAGCCAAGAAATATTAGATAAAATAAATATAAAAGAAAACTCTTATTCTAAAGCTTATGAAATTTGCAAAGAGACAACTATATATACATCAGAAGGAAGAGAATTAACACAAGAAGAAACAGGTTATTTAGAAGATATTATGCCAACATTATATGAAATAGTTGGACAAGTAAGAAAAATAATAAATGAGAGTATGCAAAAGATAGAAAAAGTATATATTACAGGAACAGCAGCATTGATAAATAATATAGATTTATACTTTGAAGAATATCTAGAAAGCGTAAAATGTGAAATATTAAGACCAGATTTTATTAAACTTTCACCTGAAATAAACATTAAAGATTATGTTGAAGTAAATTCAGCAATAGCATTAGCTTTAAATGGACTTGGACAAGGAATAACAGGAATGAACTTCAAAAAAGCAACTTTAATGGATAAGTTACCAGATTTTCTAAAGATGGAAATAGGTCCAAGTAAGAAAAAACAACCAAAAGAGTCATCATCAAAAATAGGAAAAGGTAATTTGTTTACTATGGATTTTAATGTTCCTTTAGATAAAGTTGAAATAGGCTTATTAAGAGGAGCAGCAGGACTACTAATCTTATTTATAGTATATTCAGGATTTTCAAGTTTATTAGAAAAACAATTAGACCAAAAAATGGAAGAAGCTAATAAATCAATAGCAAATACAAATTCACAAATACAATTGATAGATAATGATAAACAAAAAATACAAAACAAAACAAATGAATATACAGAAAAAATAACAACATTACAACAAATAAATGAAAAAATATCAGATATAAACAAAACAAAAAAAGCAATACCAAATCTATTATATAGATTAATGTATATAATGCCTGATAAAGTTCAAATTACATCAATTCAAAATACAACAAATACTCATATAGAAATACAAGCACAATCAACACTATATGAACAATTAGGATTTCTTACAGCTAATATAAGAGACAAAAATATTCTTACAAATGTTATTTCAACAGCAGGCCAAAAAGAAAACAATATAGTTACAATAAAGATAGAAGGTGACCTACCATGAAAAAATTATTGATAATAGTAGTAATAATACTAATATTAATATTGACAGGAATAACAATTATAAATGGACTTCGAATAGGAGGAATAAATATATTAGGAGTAAAAGAAATCAAACAAAAAAATGATGAGCTTAATACAACAATAGGACAAGCAACAAAATTAGCAAGTACAGATTACCAAAAAAAGATAAATGATTTAAATGATGCAATAAAAAAATTAGAAACAGAAAAACAATCATATCAAGATATGGTAAGTGTTAGTACAGACAATCAAATAGATGTAGCAAACCAAATCTCTGGAGGATATAGAATAGATTACTTATGGGTTCAAATAGGAATTCATGCTAAATCTGAAGGAGTAGTTATGAAAATGGATGTTGCAAGAAGTTCATCAGGAGCAGAAGATGTATATAATTTAAACTTTACAGCAACAGGTGGATATGTAAACATAACAGAATTTATACAAGATATAGAAGATGATTCCAAATTAGGATTTAAAATAGAAGAATTTAGAATGTTGGCGTCATCAGAAGGAACAAATACTTTGCAAGCAACATTTACTTGCAAGGATATAAAAATAACAGGAATATCTAATAATACAGTAACAACAACACCAGATGCAACAACTACAACTACAACAAATACAACAAACACTACAACAACGAATACTGTAACACAATAAAAAGAAAGGAGAGGGTAATATGAAAAAAAATATCTTTAAAGAAATAATAATAATATTATTATTAACATTAGCAATAATACTAATATTAGGAGTACTATTGTATGAATATGTTCCAGTAAACAAAATAATACCAGAACAAGTAGCATATACCACTCCAGAAAATGTAAAAAGTGAATTACAAACAGATTCAAATGTAGATAATACACAAGTAGTTGTAACATATGAAGTAGATTCAACAGACTTAAACAATTACAAAAAAACACAAGATTATGTAGCTGGAAAGAAAAATCCATTTGCATCATTACAAACACAGAATAATAATACAGTAGAAGGAAATAATACAACAACAGGAGAGACAACACAACAACAATCAGAAACAAAAACAGTAACAAACACAAATACACAAAATACAAGTGGGTATATTCCAGATAAAGGAACAAAATAATTAATTAGTTATTAACATTATATTTATTATAAAATAAATATATTATGTATAAAATTCAAAAGAAAAGGAGGCACAATCTAATGAAAGAACAAAAAGGTATTACTTTAGTAGCATTAGTTATAACAATCATAATATTATTAATATTAGCTGGTATATCAATAGCTACATTATCAAACACAAACTTATTTGGTAAAGCTAAAGAAGCTAAAAATGCATCAGAAAATGCACAAAGAGTTGAAAATAACGCATTAGAAAACTATGTAAATGCAATTGATGAATACTTACCAAGCAATAACACATTATAATGACAATTGCAAATATAAAAAAATAGACATATGCATAAGAATAATGTATATGTCTATTTTAAAAAATATAAGGAGATATTATTAATGAATATATTTTTTTACATAATAATTTTTGCAATAGGAATAACATTTGGAAGTTTTTATACATTGGCAGTATATAGAATACCAAAGGGAGAAGATATAACACACACACATTCTTATTGCCCAAACTGTAAACACAAGTTAAATTTTATAGACTTAATACCAGTATTTAGTTATATATTCCTAGGCGGAAAATGTAGATATTGTAAACAAAAAATAAGACCAAGATATTTAATTTTAGAAACAGTATCTGGATTAGCATTTATAGTAATGGCAATTTTACTTGGATTAAATGTTTATGATTTAACAATACAAAAAATAATAGATTATGCATTTTTTGTATTATATTTTACATTTATAATATTAATGTCAGGAATAGATAAAGAATATAGAAAAATAAATAAACCTGTATTAATGTTTGGAATAATAATATCTATTATATATATAGTATATCTATATATGATAGACCAAAATAGTATATATAGATATGCCATATATTTAGCATTTTTTATAATTTTATTAATAGCAGATACCATAACATTAAAAAAACACTCAAAGAATAGTTATACATATTCAATTTTACTAAGTATTATAATAATGGCAGTATTTACTGGAGAATTTGCAACAATAAGTGCAATTATTACAACATTATTAGGAATAGCAATTTATTTGATAATAAATAAATTAAAAAACAATGAAAACAAAAAAATTGAATACAATAAACAAATTCCAATAGGATTATATTTATCAATATCAAATCTAATATATGTTACTTTTATTTTAACTTATTGTAAAATGGTTTAAAGAAAGGAAGAAAAATGTCCATAAAAGAAGAAAAGGGAATATCAGGAATAGATATAGTAGTTTCAGTAATTATATTAACAATATTTATTACTTTAATTGGAAATATAATAACAAATATAAACTTAAATTCAAAAGATATAGAAAGAAAAACACAAGCAACATCATATGCAGTAGATGAAATAGAAACAATAAAAGCTAGTGGATATTTAGCAACATATGAGGATAAAGGAATAAACCAAGAAGATATAATAAGTGAACAAGATATAAATGATGAATCAGGAAATTTTACGGGATATCATAAAAAAGTAACAATAAAGGATTATCAATTGATAAAAAATGACACAACAAAAGAAAAAAATGTATTAAAGCAATTAACAGTAGAAATTTCATATAAATCTCGAAGTAAAGATAAAAATATACAAATTTCAACTTATATCACAAAGGAGTAAATATATGAAAAAAGAAAATGGAATAACATTAACTTCTTTAATTATATATGTTATAGGAATGGTAATAGTAGTAACAACAGTTTCTACACTAACAACATATTTTTATAAAAACATAGATATAAATTCAACAAACAATGACACAACACAATACACAAAATTTACAAGTGTATTTTTAGATGAAATTAATAAAGGACAAAATGAAGTAATAGAAGCAAAAACAATATCAGAATCAGACAAAAAAGTTAGTTACATTATTTTTTCTGATGGAAACCAGTATACATTTAAAGAAGAAAATAAATCTATTTATAAAAATCAAGTAAAAATATGTGAAAACATTGACAACTGTGAATTCTCATACAAATACCAAGATTCACAATATATAGTACAAGTACAATTAAAAACAGGAAAAATAGACAAAACAGGCAATAATGCAATTTCATATACAATGAAAAATTAAAAATAATAGCAAATAGTGGTAATTACTCAAAAGTAGACAAAAAACACGAAAAATATAGTATAATAAAATAAGAATACCAAAGAAAGGAAGATTTTTATTATGGATATGAGAAGAAGACAACCAATAGGTGTAGAATTAGTAAAAAGAGGAGTTGTAACTCAAGCAGATATAGAAGACGCATTAGAATATCAAAAAGACCATCCAGATATGAGATTAGGAGATATTTTATATACATTAAATGTTTGTGATTCAGAATATCTAATTAAAAATATAGGAGATATTTTAGGTACAAAAGGAATTTTATTAACAGGAAATACTTTAAAAGTAAAACCAACAGATTATATATCTTTAGAAATTGCTAAAAAAAATAAATGTATACCATTTGAAGTTACAAATGGAAAAATAAAAATTTGTTTTGCAGACACTTTTAATAAAAGCAAAGTAGATTCTGTAAGATTATTATTTTTAAACAAAGGTCTAGTAATGGAACCATATATAACATATGAAAAAGATATAAAAAAAATATTAGAAACTCTTGAGGGAGAAAATATAGAAGATTTATCTAAAACTACATCATCAGGAACAATTATAGAATTAGTTGATAGCATAATAAGAGGTGGTATGGAAAAAAGAGCAAGTGATATTCACATAGAACCACTTATGGATGAAGTAAGGGTAAGATATAGAATAGATGGACAATTATTAACAGCCGTAAAAATACCAAAAGAAAAACAACAACAAGTAATAGGAAGATTAAAAGCTATATCAAATATGCACCAAGAAAAACAAGAAGCTCAAGATGGTAGAATTTTATTATATAATGACTATAATATACGTGTATCTTCACAACCAAATGTATGTGGAGAAAAATTCGTTCTAAGACTACTAAAAAAAGAAGCAGATATAAGAAATATTTTTGAATTAGGTTATCCAGGAACAGAAGAAGATTTAAAGAGAAGTTTTAATAAAAGAAACAGTATAACAATTATAGCAGCACCAACAGGTGCAGGAAAAACAACAACATTATATAGTATAATAGATTATTTAAATAGACCAGAAATAAATATAACAACAATTGAAGACCCAGTAGAAATAAGAATAGATGGATTAAACCAAATAGAAATTGGAAACAAATCAACATTTTCAGGAGCACTAAGAACAGTATTAAGACAAGATCCAGATATAATTTTAGTTGGAGAAATTCGTGACCAAGAAACAGCAGAAATAGCAATACAAGCTGGACAAACAGGACATTATGTATTATCTACAATACATACAATAGATGCAATTGAAGTAATAAATAGAATGAGAAAAATGGGAATATCAGATTATGATATATCAAGTTCATTAGCAACATCAGTATCACAAAGATTAGTAAGAAGAATTTGTCCAAACTGTAAAAAAGAAAGAGAATTTAATGATAAAGAAAAAGAAATTATTACAAAGATAGCACAAAAATATGGACAAGAAGTAAATTTTGATGGGTTAAAAACATATGATGCAGTTGGATGTAAACAATGCAATAATTTAGGATATTATGGAAGAATAGGACTATTTGAAATATTAGATATAACAGAAGAACTAAAAGAACTAATAGTAAAAGGTGCATCAACAATAGAAATAAGAAAAAAAGCAATGGAACAAAACTACAAACCATTGATTTTAGATGGAATAAACAAAGTTTTATCAGGATATACAACATTAGATGAACTTAACAAACAATTAATAATATATTAAACAAAAGAGAGGGGAAAATTACCATGAACATGGATAAAATTTTAGATATAGCTATAGAAAAGGACGCATCAGATGTGCATTTAATATGTGACAATAAACCAATGCTTAGAATTTCAAGAGAACTAGTTCCAATAGAAGAAATGGAAGTACTTACTCCAGAAGATATGAATCAAATGTATGATTACTTAGTAAGAGGAAATGTTGATAAAGATGAAGTTTTTAATACAACTAGAAAATTAGATACTTCATATGAATATAAAGGAATACGTTTAAGAGTAAATATATCATTATCAGATGATATACCATTATGCACTTTAAGACTAATAAAAAACACATTACCACCATATGAATCATTGGGACTACCTGATATTATAAGAAGAATGACATATCAACCACAAGGATTAATACTTGTAACAGGAAAAACAAACTCAGGTAAAAGTACAACATTAAATGCTATAATAAATGAAATAAATGAAACACAAAATAAGAAAATACTAACACTAGAAAATCCCGTTGAATATAAACACCATTCAAAAAAATCTCTAATAGTTCAAAAAGAAATAGGTAGAGGTGGAGATGCACTAACATTTAGTGATGGTGTAAAGAACTCATTAAGAGAAGACTGTGATATATTGGTAATTGGAGAGATAAGAGATAAAGTAACAATGGAAGCAGCAATAGAAATGGCAGAATCAGGGCACTTGGTAGTAGGTACATTACATACAAAATCATGTGCAGAAACAATAGATAGAATGATAAATTTCTATGAAGTAAGAGACCAAGCAAGTATAAAATATTTATTATCATCATTATTAAAACTAGTTGTATCACAAAGGTTATTAAAAGGAAAAGATGGAAAACTAGTATTAGTACCAGAAGTAATGGTAGTTGATAATGTAGTTGCCGGTATTATAAGAAAAGATAAAATAAGTGTATCTGAAATAGAAGATGCAATTCAAAGCAGTTCTGATAAAGGAAGCATTGGATTAATAAATTCAATAGCAAGTTTATTTGTAGATGATAAAATAACATTAGAACAAGCAAAAGCACAAATAGAAGAAAAAAATCTAGAAATATTAAACAGAACTATCATGCAAATGAAAATAAGAAAAGATAGTAACAGACAATAAATAGGAGGTACGTAAAATGCCTACATACATGTATAAAGCAATGACAAGTACAGGTGTAATTGTAAGAAACAGAGTAGAAGCAGGAAGTAAACAAAATTTGCTAAGAGCATTAAAAGAAAATGATTTAATGCCTATATCAATTGACCAAATAGCATATTCTGCAAAAAGAAAAAAAACAAAAAAGAAAAATATAAAAGACATCGAAGAAATAATGAAAAATGTAAATACTACTCAAGTAAATACTAAAAAAACATCAACAACTAAAGAAAAAATAAGTATGTATTTAACAAAATCAGAAAAAATAACAAAAAGAGACTTGGTAATATTTACACAAAACTTTTATTTACTAAAAAAAGCAAATTTTAACAATATACATGCATTAAAAACAATTATGGAAAGTACTGAAAATATAACATTTAGAGGAATATTAGAAGATATTTTAGCTGGTGTTGAAGCAGGTGAAAATATGTATACAACAATGGAATATTATTCAGATACATTCCCATTTATATATATAAATATGATAAAAGTTGGAGAATTATCAGGATCACTTACAAATTCACTAGAACAAGCAGTAAAATATCTAGAATCAACAGAAGTTTTAGAAAAAAAGATAAGAGGAATATTAATACCAAATATTATACAATTTGTATTATTACTTGTTATGCTTATAGTAGGAACAGTAGTTGCAATACCAGCAATTCAAAATGTATATGATGAATTAGGATCTACAGACAAATTGCCAGCAATAACAATATGGTTCCAAGGAGTAGTCAATAATTTAATAGAATATTGGTATATACCAGTTGTAATTATACTTGCAATAGTAGCAGCTATAATATTCTATATTAACACACCTAAAGGAAAATATAATTTTGACTATTTTAAATATAAGATGCCAATATTTGGACAATTAATATTTTCATTAGACTTTTCAAGACTAATGAAAGCAATGTTACTAAACCTACAAAATGGAATGAGAATACAAGATGCATTAGAAGTAAGTAAAAATGTTGTGCAAAACTATGTAATGTTATCAATTATAGAAACATCATTAAACAACATACTTATAGGAGATTCATGGATAGACCCATTTGAAAAATCTGGTTTAGCATCATCAATGATTACAGAAATGTTAAAAATAGGAATGCAAACAGACTTATCAGAAATGATGGAAAAACTAGTAGAATATATGGAAATAGACATAGACAATATAATGGCAAAAATAATGAAAGTTTTACCTGAAGTTGTATATTTAATAGTAGGAGTAGTTCTTATATTCTTTGTACTAGTAGTACTTGTACCATGTATCCAAACATATATGGGAGGATGGATGTTCTCAGCAGCAGGAGTATAAAAACAAAATAGGAGCAAAATATGAAAATAGGAATAGATTTAGGTGGAAGCCATATAGCAATTGGAGTTATTGATAATAAAGGGATAATAATTGAAAAAATAGAAAAAAGACTAATGGAAAAAGAGAAGAAAAATATACAAAACTCCATAGAAAGCTATATAATTGAAAATGTAAAAAAAATATTAGAAAAATACAATATAAGTGAAATGGGAATAGCCGTACCAGGAACAATAGAAAAACAAACAATAATAAAATCAGTAAATTTAGGAGTAGAAAACTATAATTTAATTGAAAACCTAAAAAAAGAAATAAAATTACCAATAAAAATAAGAAACGACGCAAAATGTGCAGCATTAGCAGAAAACAAATATGGAGCACTAAAAGATTATAAAAGAAGCATATTTTTAACATTAGGAACAGGAATAGGCGGAGCAGTAATAATAAACAATGAATTATTAGACACAGGAAAACTACCAGGATGTGAATTTGGACACATGATAATACAAAAAGACGGAATCAAATGTAATTGCGGAAAAAAAGGATGTTGGGAAAAATACTCATCAATGAAAGCATTTAAAAACAATCTAAGAAAAGCATTAAACTTAGACGAAAAAACAAGAGGACAAGAACTATTTGACATTATAAGAAAAAATCCAGAAAACCCAAAAATAAAAAAAATAATAGAAGAATATATAGAATACTTAAGCATAGGAATAACCAATTTAATTAATATATTTGAACCAGAAGCAATAGGAATAGGCGGAAGCTTTGTATATTTCTCAGACGTACTATTAGACAAGCTAAAGAAAAATATACAAAACAAACAATATCTATTCAATACAAGAAAAGAATTAATAATACTACCTGCAGCACTAGGCAATGATGCTGGAATTATAGGAAGTTGTCAATAGGGACGGGCCTTTTTGACAACTTAGCAAAATGTTGTGAAAAGAGGAAAAATTTATGGATGAAAATAATAAAAAAGCTACAAGAGAAAGTTATGGAGAAGCATTACTAGAATTAGGAAAAGAAAATCAAAAAATAGTAGTACTTGACGCAGACTTATCAACAGCAACTAAAACAATTTTATTTGCAAAAGAATTTCCAAATAGATTTTTTGATATGGGAATAGCAGAACAAAATATGATAAGTACAGCAGCAGGAATATCAACATGTGATAAAATACCATATGTCAGCACTTTTGCAGTATTTGCAGCAGGTAGAGCATATGATCAAATTAGAAATAGTGTATGCTACCCTAAATTAAATGTAAAAATATGTGCTACACATGCAGGAGTAACAGTTGGAGAAGATGGTGCTACACATCAAATGATAGAAGACATATCATTAATGAGAACATTACCCAATATGACTGTAATATCAACATCTGATGATATAGAAACAAAATGGGCTGTTAAAGAAATAAGCAAAATAAATGGTCCAGTATATTTAAGATTAGCAAGATTAAAAACACCTATCATATATGATGAAAATCAAAAATTTGAAATAGGAAAAGCAATTCAAATAGGAAAAGGAACAGATGCAACCATATTTGCAACAGGGGTAACTGTTGCAGAAGCAATAAAAGCCCAAGAAAATTTAAAAGAAAAAGGTATTGATGTTAGAGTTATAGATATGCACACAATTAAACCAATTGATAAAGATATTATTATAAAGAGTGCAAAAGAAACAAAAAAATTGATTTCAATAGAAGACCATAATATTATTGGAGGATTAGGCTCAGCAATTTCGGAAGTTTTAACAGAAGAATATCCAACAAAACTTATTAGATTAGGAATTAATGATACATTTGGAAAGTCTGGGAAAGCAGAAGAATTGATGAAATACTTTGGAATAACATATGAAGACATAGTAAAAAAATTATATAATTAATGTAAGTATACAACCGAAAAATTAAAGGGGAAAATTGTAATGAAAATTTATAATAATACAAAAAATAAGGGAATAACACTTATTTCACTTGTAGTAACAATAATAATTTTATTAATATTAGCAGGAATATCAATAATAGCATTAAATGGAGAAAACGGATTAATAAAAAGATCAAAACAAGCAAAAAACGAACATGAAACAGCTGCAGCCCAAGAAGCATTATCAATGGAACTATCTGCAATATTAGCTCAAAGCCAAGGTGAAAAAAAATTAAAAGACTTAGATGGAATGAAAATAGATGGATACACAACTAATGTAAGTGATATAGCAAGACTAGTAACAATGACAAAAGATAAAGAAACATATTATTTTTTAGTAGATTCACAATATAATATACAAAATTTAAACAACATACAAGGAATAAATCAAAACCCAGGAACTGGAACAGGAAGTTCAAGTTCTGAAATAATAAATGATTTTAACATAAAGGTAGAAGAACAATCAGGACTAAGTGCTAAGATTAACATAGATGGAGAAATTACCACAAAAGACAATAGTAAAATATTAGGTTATATAGTTCTTGGAAATGGACAAGGAAATGATATAGGAAAAACTATGCCATATACTGTAAATTTAGAAAAAATAGGTACAACATATAAAATAGATGTAATGGCAATTGATATTTATGGAAAAACCAAAAATGCAAGTTCAAGCTTAACTGTAACAACACCAAATGTTATAGAAACAGCATTAGATTACCCAATTATTACAAGAAATGGAATGGTAAATGTAAAATATACAAATCCAGGTGATGCAAGCGATTATTATTATGGATTAGATTTAAGTAAAGATTGCACAGCATCAGATGCACTTGATAAAGCTGCATATGATGGAGATGAAACAACATATTATAATGGAACATCAACAAAAAATAAATTTTACTTCGCTTCTGATATTGATTTATATAATGTGTGCTTTAAACTTGTTAATCCAAATATGTCTGGTTCATCATATGTGGTTTCAGGAGGAGGATATAATTTTTCTCGTGGAAATGGAGTAATACTAAGTAATGGAGATTGGCATATAAATTATTTTGGAAAAGGAAGCGATAAGATGAAAGGAATATTATCTTATATGAATACAGCCGTTTATGAAATATATTATGATGAAAGTATACAATAGAAAAAATAAAAAGGTGTCACATATGTGATACTTTTTTATTTTTTAATATTAAAATTACCTTAGGAAAAATGTAAGAAATTTCTAGTGAATTTTTTGTGAAAACTATTGCAAAATTTATAGATTATTGATATGATTTAAAAGAATAAAAATCGACAAATACCGAAAGGAAGAAATATAAAAATGATAGAATTTAGAAACGTTTCAAAGACATATGACACAGGAACAAAAGCCGTAAAAAATGCAAACTTTGTAATAGAAAAAGGAGAATTTGCATTTTTAGTAGGAACATCTGGAAGTGGAAAATCAACATTAATAAAATTAATATTAAAAGAAGAAGAACCAACATCAGGAAATATAATAATAAACGGAAAAGACACAACATTTTTAAAACAAAGTAGAGTACCATATTTAAGAAGAAGTATGGGAGTAGTATTTCAAGACTTTAGATTACTACCAGACAAAACAGTATATGACAATGTAGCATATGCAATGTATATAGTAAGAGCAACACCAAAACATATTAGAAGACAAGTACCTATGGTATTATCACTAGTTGGACTAAGCGGAAAAGCAAAAATGTATCCAAATGAACTTTCAGGAGGAGAACAACAAAGGGTAGCTTTAGCAAGAGCTTTAGTAAATAATCCATCAATGCTAATAGCAGATGAACCAACTGGAAATCTAGACCCAGATACAGCATGGGATATTATGAATTTATTAAATGAAATTAATATGAGAGGAACAACTGTAGTAGTAGCAACACATGCAAAAGATATAGTAGATAAAATGAAAAAAAGAGTAATACACATAGAAAAAGGCAGCATAGTAAGAGATGATAAAAAAGGTGGGTATGATTGTGAAATATAATATATTTGGATATTTAATAGGAGAAGGTTTTAGTAACGTATTTAAAAATAAAAAATCTACAGGAGCATCACTTATTATAATGTGTGCAACAATGATAATATTTGGAATATTTTTAATATTAGGTGAAAATATAAATCATATTGTAGACCAAGTAAAATCAGAACAAGGATTTCAAGTATTTTTAAAAGTAGATGCAACAGAAGATGAAATACAAGAAGCAGGAGAAAAAATTAAAAATTTAAATGGAGTAAGTACAGCAGTTCGTAAAACAAAACAAGATGCATTAAACTCAATGAAAGAAAAATTAAAAGATAAAGATGGAATACTAGACGGGTTAGACTATGAAGTATTTTCAGAATCATATGTTGTAACATTAACAGATTTAAATAAAAGTAAAGAAATACAAGATGAAATACTACAATTTGATAACATAAAGAAAATAACAAGCAGTAACGAAACAGTAACAACATTAATCAACTTAGCAAATGGAATTAGAATTGCAACAGGAGTAATATTAATGCTATTAGTAATAATTTCAATATTTATTATATCAAATACAATAAAATTAACAGTACATGCAAGAAGAAAAGAAATATCAATAATGAAGTATGTAGGAGCAACAAACAATTTTATAAGATGGCCATTTATTGTAGAAGGTATGATAATAGGAGTAATAGCAAGTTTAATATCAATTATATTAGTTGGTGGTGCTTATGGACTACTAGCTGAGCAAGCAGTAAATGCACAAATTATGCAAACAATGAACTTAAGTTTAGTAAACTTTAAAGAAATGATTTCATCAATAATAGTTGTATATATGTTGTTAGGAATAGGAATAGGAGCTTTAGGAAGTGTAATCTCAATGAGAAAATACTTAAAAGTGTAGCTCAAAAATTTAAGCTTTGTGGATGACAATGAGCGAAGATGCCCAAGATTTGGCAGACGAAATTTTTGAAAAAAATTTTGGATGACGATGAGCGAACGAAGAGAGCGAAAGGAGAAAACATGCGTAAAAATTTATGTATTGTTTTAGTCTTACTAATTTGTTTTGTAACAACAATTACATACGCTGAGGAAAATCAAACTAATGAAAGTACAAACACAACTACAAATACAACAACAATGGATTTACAAACACAAAGAGAACTATTACAAAAACAATTAAATGAATCAAATGCAGATTTATCAGATATTCAAAGTGACATATCAGATAATTTACAACAAGTACAAAAATTAGATGAGAAAATCTCAAAAGCAGAAAGCGAATTAGAAGAACAAGAAAGTAAGATTACAGACTTAAAAAATTCAATAAATCAAGTGGAAACAGAATTAAATACAGTAACAGAAAAATATGACAAACAAAAGAAATTGTTTGAACAAAGAATAGTAGCTATGTATGAGGCTGGAGATACCCAATATTTGGATGTATTATTAAATTCAAGAAGCTTATCAGATTTCATATCTAGTTATTATGTTATATCTCAATTAGCAGAATACGATGATAATTTGTTAAACGATATTGGAGAAAAAAAGAAAACAATAGATATATCAAAACAAAAATTAGAAAACGAAAAAGAAGAATTAGCAACAATTATAAAAAATCAAACAACAACAACAAGAACACTACAAAATACAAAAATAATGAGAGAAAGTTTTATAGAAAGACTTTCTGATGAAGAACAAGAAAAACAAAAACAAATAGACGAATATAATGCTCAATATGAAGAAATAAACAGACAAATTATAGCACTAGCTGCAAATGGAATAGATACTAAGTATATAGGAGGAACACTAGCTTGGCCAGTTCCAGGATATACCAGAATAAGCTCAGAATATGGTATGAGAGTACATCCTATAACTGGAGTATATAAACTACATACAGGTACAGATATAGTTGCACCAATAGGAGCAGACTTTATAGCTGCAAATGACGGAATTGTTACAAAAGCAGAAATGACTCCTGCATATGGAAATATGGTAATTATAGATCATGGTGGAGGAATTTCAACATTATATGCACATGGATCACAAATATTAGTACAAGTAGGTCAAACAGTAAAAAGAGGAGATCCAGTATTAAAAGTAGGATCAACAGGATATTCAACAGGAGCACATGCTCATTTTGAAGTAAGAATAAATGGTGTTACAACAAATCCAATACCATATATAACAAATGGACTAGTTCCAGGAGAAGAAAACAATAATACACAAAATAGTACAGAAAATACAACAAATTAAAAAATTTTGGGAGGAACATATGAAAAATATATGTAAAAAAATAACAGCTTTAGTAATAATAGGAATATTTTTAACAAGCTTTAATATTTCTTTAGCTGTTACACAGGCCGAAATTAATGACCAAAAAAATCAACAACAACAAAATAATAATAAAATTAAGGAAACTGAGCAGAAAAAAGAAGAAGTTCAAGAACAAAAAGATGAAACATTAAAAGAAGTAGAACAATTAAATACACAAATAACTGATTATCAAGGACAAATATCATCATTAGAATCACAAATAAGTGATGCCAATGCAAAAATAAAAGAATCAGAAGTAAAAATATCACAATCTCAAAAAGAATATGATGATCAACAAAAAAAATTAGAAGAAAGAATAGTAGCAGTATATGAATCTGGAGAAACATCATATTTAGATGTTTTACTTAATTCTGAAAGTATAACAGATTTTATATCTAATTACTATTTAGTGTCAGAAATAACACAATATGATAAAGAATTATTAGGAAAAATTCAAAAACAAAAAGAAGAAATTGAAAATGCAAAAAAAGAATTAGAAGCTAGTAAAAATACTTTAACAACAGCAAAATCAGAAAAAGAAAGTGTAAATAATCAATTAAAAAGTGCTAAATCAGAAAAAGATGCAAAAGTTTCTCAATTATCAGCAGAAGAACAAGAATTACAAAAAGAATTAGATGAATTAAAAAATCATGAAAGCAGCATTAGTAGCAAAATTTTACAAATGCAAAGAGAATATGATGCACAAAAAGCATCAAATACAAATAAAAACCAAAATAATAATAGTGGAAGTTTAAATAATAATGCATCAAGTTCTTATGGATTTGGATGGCCAGTTGCAAATCATTCAATAGGTACAGGGTTTGGAGTTTCAGGAAAATATTGGAGCTCAGGATATCATACAGGAATTGACTTCCCAGTTCCAAGCGGTACAACAGTCTATGCAGTAGGAGATGGACAAGTATTTGATACAGGATATAATAGAGCATATGGAAATTTTGTTGAAATATATCATGGAAATAATGTATACAGTTTTTATGCACATGGTACGAGTGTTTCAGTTAGTGTAGGACAAAAAGTTTCTAAAGGACAAGTTATAATGAGTTCTGGTGCAACAGGAAATGTTACAGGAGCACATTTACATTTCGAAATTAGAACTCCGGGATATAAATATGCAAACTGCGTAAATCCAAGACCTTATTTACCATAAAAAATTAATGCATAAAAAAAGATAAAAATTAATATTCTTAAAAAAGAGCGGAATAATATCCGCTCAAAATTATATCAGACTTGTAAATTAAAAACTTTAAAAGTTTATTGATTTATACTGAGCAAAACGAAAGGTGTAGGTAAAAAATGGAAAAAAACAAAAAATACAAAATTTATAAAATGATAATGATAATAGCATTAACTATATTTATAACATTTATGATTACATCAATATCATTATATACATATTTTATTAAAAATCCATTAGAAATTTCATCAAATAGTTCATCATCAACAAAATTAGTATCAGAAATAAACAAATACAAAGAAATAATAGACAAATATTATCTAGGTGATGTGGATGAAGAAAAACTAAAAGAAGGAGCTATAAAAGGCTATATAGAAGGTCTTGGTGATCCATATACAGAGTATATATCTAAAGAAGATATGAAAGATTATTTAGATGATACAATGGGAAATTTTGTTGGAATAGGAATTTACATGATAAAAAATACTGAAAAAGATAAAATACAGGTATTAGCAACAATTAAAGATAGTCCAGCAGAAAAAGCAGGAATAGAAGCAGGAGACCTTATATTAACAGTTGATGGCGTAAGCTATGCAGCAGATGATATGACAAAAGCATCAAATAATATAAAAGGTGAAGAAGGAACAAAAGTAACAATAGAAGTATTAAGAGGAACAGAAACAAAAAAGTTTGAGTTACAAAGAGAAAAAGTAAAAGTAAATCAAGTTGAAGGAAAAGTAATTTCAGACAATATAGGATATATAAAATTTACATCATTTGATGAAACAACAGCAGCTGATTTTAAAGCAAAATATGAAGAATTAAACAAAAAAGGAATAAAATCATTAATAATAGATTTAAGAAATAATGGTGGAGGAATCGTTGACCAAGCATTAGAAATAGCAGACTATGTAGCAGATAAAAACTCAGTTTTATTATATGAAGTAGATAAAAATAATAATGAAACAGTAAAAAAATCACAAAATGATCCAATAATAAATATGCCTATAGTAATACTAACAAATGAGAATACAGCAAGTGCGTCAGAAATATTAGCAGGGGCATTAAAAGATTTAGGAAAAGCAAAAACAGTTGGAACTACAACATATGGTAAAGGAGTAATACAACAAATATTAAGACTTAGTGATGGAAGTGGATTAAAGATAACAATAGAAGAATACCAAACACCAAACAGAAATAAAATTAACAAAATAGGAATCAAACCAGATGAAGAAGTAAAATTGCCTGATAGTGTAACAAGTGTAATAAATGTAAAAGAAAGTGATGATACACAATTACAAAAAGCAATAGAAATGCTTAAATAATAACAAGAGGAGAAGAGGAATTAATATGAAAATGAACTTACCAAATAGATTAACAATTTTTAGAATAATACTTGTACCACTAATGGTAATAGTTCCAATTTTAGGAATAAAATCTGAAGTATTAGGAATACCAGTATCATATTTAATAATAGATTTAATATTTATAATAGCATCAATTACTGACAAATTAGATGGATATATAGCAAGAAGTAGAAATCAAGTAACAACATTTGGAAAATTTTTAGATCCATTAGCTGATAAAATACTAGTTTTAACAGCAATGGTAATGCTTGTAGAAATGGATAAATTGCCAGCATGGATACCAGTAATAGTATTAGCAAGAGAATTTATAGTATCTGGATATAGATTAGTAGCAGTAGAAAAAGGTGGAAAAGTAGTAGCTGCTTCAAAATGGGGAAAACTAAAAACAGTAACACAAATGATAGCAATTATATTAGCATTTATTGATATAAATGCATTTGGTGAATGCTTCAAAGGAACACTAACAGGAATACCATTTATTTTAAATTTACTTGTAACAATAATGATGATAATACAAACAATAGCAACAATTTTTTCAGGATATGAATATTTAAAAGACGGAAAAGATTTATTTAAGGATTAAAAATAAAAAATCTCTTGACAAAATTACAAATCTGCCGTAATATAGAATACAAGTCATAAAACAATGGAGGTAAAATTATGGAAGAAAAAGACGTAATCCTTACACAAGAAGGATATGATAACTTAGATAAAGAATTAAATTATTTAAAAACAGAAAAAAGAGCAGAAATAGCTGATAGAATAAAAGTAGCTTTGGGATTTGGAGATTTATCAGAAAACTCAGAATATGACGAAGCTAAAAATGCTCAAGCAGAAAATGAAGTAAGAATCGCAGAATTAGAAAATAAATTAAGACATGCAAAAATAATAGATGAAAAAGAAATAGATACAGATACAGTACAAATAGGAAACACTGTAAAAGTTTTAGATATGGAATTTGATGAAGAAATAGAATACACAATAGTTGGATCTACAGAAGTAAATTTAGCAGAAAATAAAATATCTAATGAATCACCTTTAGGTGCAGCTTTATTAGGAGCTAAGAAAAAACAAGTTGTTGAAGTAAATGCTCCAGCAGGAATAATGAAATATAAAATTTTAGATATAACAAAATAAATGGGATAGAAGACTAAAGTCTTCTTATCCCATTTTTTAAAGTTTAATTGCAGAATCTAAAGCAAGTTTAATCATATTATTTAATCCAGTTTCTCTTTCTTCAGTTGTAGCAATTTCTTTTATAAATTTAGAATCTACAACACTCATTAAACAACAAGCTTTTTTATTTAATAATTTAGAATTATAAAATAAAGCAAAAGCCTCCATTTCAGCAGCAATAGGGTTAAAATCTGTAGGTATTCTTGATAAAAATTTATTAACATCAGTCATATAAACATCAAAACAATCAGTACAAACAGTATTACCACTTACTATTTTTATATTTTCAATTTTGGCAGTATCTTCTATAATAGAGTTTAACTCATCATTAGAACTAATAAGATGACAATTATCATTATTTAAAGTTAATGCATAATTACTTTCTGAGAAAACATTTTTACTTAAAATAATATCAAATAATTTAAGATTAGGTGAATAAGAACCACAAGAACCTATTCTTATTATATTTTCTACATCATAAAATTTATATAATTCATAACTATAAATTCCAATACTAGGCATTCCCATACCATGAGCCATTACAGTTAAAGTTTTTTCCTTATAAGTTCCAGTATAAGCATACATTCCCCTAACATCATTTACTAATTGATAAGTATCAAAAAAATTTTCAACAATATATTTAGCTCTTAAAGGATCACCAGGCATTATAACTGTTTTTGCAATATCTCCCTTATTAGCTTTATTATGTGGTGTTGACATATTATAATCCTCCTTAAAAAATATTAAAACATTATAAAAATATTATAACAATAAAAAATAAAAAAATCAAAAAATATTGCAAAAAAACATAACTTGTGATATAAAATAAATTGAAAAAGTACATTAAGCTAAACACAAATGAACAGAGGTGAAAAAATGATAAAAGCTTATGCTAAATCAGATATAGGTAAAGTTCGTGAAATGAACCAAGATTATTTCTATATATCAAATTCATTAGATAGCATACAATTATATATACTTGCAGATGGAATGGGCGGATATAATGGAGGAGAAATAGCAAGTAAACTTGCAGTTCAAACAGCAAAAAATTATATAGAAAATAATTTTAAGGATATAGAAAAAGATAAAGACAGCATAATACAACTATTAGGAAGTAGTATGGAATATGCAAATATGGTAGTATATGAAAAATCAAAAGAAAGACCAGAATTACAAGGAATGGGTACTACTCTAGAAATATGTTTAATATATAATAATAAGGTATATATAGGACATATAGGAGATAGCAGAATATACAGAATAAGAAAAGAATTTATAAGAAAACTAACACAAGACCATAGTTATGTCCAAAAACTAGTAAAAGAGGGAACAATAACAAAAGAAGAAGCAGCACATCACCCTCAAAAAAACATGTTAATGAAAGCACTAGGATGTAACGCATTTGCTGAACCAGATGTAATGGTTAAAGGATTCTTAAAAGATGATATCTTAATAATGTGTTCAGATGGGTTAACAAATATGGTTGACCAAGAAACAATATATAAACTAGCAAGTAAGAATATAGAACAAGCCCCAAAGGACTTAGTCGAACTTGCAAACAATAATGGGGGATATGACAATATAACAGTCATAGTAATAAAAAATATATAGCAGTCCACGTAAAAACTTATTCAATAAGTGATTTATAAAATAAGAAATAGTAAATTTCATGTTTTATAAAGAACTAAACGAAGTGAAGCGAAAGGAAGAGAGTAAATATGAATTTAGAAGGAAGAGTATTAGGAAACAGATACGAGATTATCGAAAAAATAGGAAATGGAGGAATGGCAACAGTTTATAAAGCAACAGATTTAGTTTTAAAAAGATATGTAGCTGTAAAAATACTTAGGGATGAATTTACAACAGATGAAGAATTTATAAGAAGATTTGAAACAGAGGCACAATCAGCAGCAAGATTAACACATCCAAATATAGTTTCAATTTATGATGTAGGTGTAGATAACGGTATATATTATATTGTAATGGAATTAATACAAGGAAAAACATTAAAGGAAATAATTGTAGAAGAAAGAGGACCACTTCCTTGGAAATGGTCAGTAAATGTAGCAATACAAATTGCTTCTGCACTAGAAATGGCACATAAAAATAATATTATACACAGAGATATAAAACCACATAACATAATAATAACAGAAGATGGAATAGCTAAAGTAACAGACTTTGGAATAGCAAAAGCTGTATCAAATTCAACGATAACAGCATTTGGTACAACAATAGGATCAGTTCACTATTTTTCACCAGAACATGCTAGAGGAGGATATACAGACGCAAAATCAGATTTATATTCTTTAGGTGTTGTAATGTATGAAATGGTAACAGGAAAAGTACCATTTGATGCAGATACCCCAGTATCAGTAGCATTAAAACATATGCAAGAAGATCCTATACCACCAATAGAAGAAAATCCAAATCTTCCAGAAGCTGTAGATAAAATAGTAATGAAAGCAATGAAAAAAGACCCAATGCTTAGATATCAAACAGCAACAGAAATGTTACAAGATTTAAGAATGGCACTAAAAAATCCATCAGGAGATTTTGTAGAAGAAATAGAATATGACCCAACAGCTAAAACACAAAAAATATCAACACAAGATGTAGAAAGAATGCAAACAAGCAAGAATAAAAATGATAATAAATTTGTAGCTTTTATAAAACAACATAAAAAATTAAGTACAGTTTTAGGATTGATAATACTATTTTTCTTAGCATTTGGAGGAACAATGTTAGTTCTAAATGTAACAAATCCTAAAGAAGTATCAGTACCAAATGTAGTAGGAATGACACAAGACGAGGCAAAACAAACAGTGGAAAATCTAAAATTAAAATTTGAGGTATCATCAGAAGAATATAATACTGATGTTGAAAAAGGGCATGTAATAAGTCAAAATCCATCATATACAGAAAGTTACAATAATGTTAAACAAGGAAGCACAGTAAAAGTAGTAATAAGTAAAGGTACAGAAAAAACAAAAGTACCAAATGTAAAAGGTAAAGAAAAAGATGAAGCAACACAATTAATTGAAGATAACAAATTAAAAGCCGAAATAGTAGAAGAAACAAGTAAAACAGTAAAAGAAGGATATGTAATAAGTCAAGAAACAGATCCAGATACAGAAGTAGATGCTGGAGATACAGTAAAAATACATGTAAGTACAGGAACAGGTATTAAACAAGTTACAATGATAGATGTAAAAGGAAAATCTGAAGCAGATGCAAAATCAGCACTAGAAGCTTTAAAATTGGTTGTAAATATAGGATATAGTGAAGATACATCAAAAGATAATGGTGTAGTTTTAAATCAAAATATAGAAGTTGGAAAAGTTATAGATGAAGGAACTACTGTAACAATTACTGTAAATAAATTAGCAGAAACAAAAACAGTACCAATAAAAGTAAATGTAAAATCTTTATTAGATGGAAACATATATGAAACATCAAATGCTGAAAATACAACTGAAAAGGTAGTAAAAAATGTAAAACTAGAAGTCAAAGTAGGAAATGATACTATATACTCTCAAACTGTAAAAGCTTCAGAAACAGCTATTTCAGCAGGAAATGCCAAAGGAACAGGAACAACAACTGTTAAAGTTTATATAGATGGAGTATTAAAAAACGATGGCGGTTATACACTTGTATACAGTAATGTAAATTCTTATACAGCAGAATAAAGATTATTAAAAGAATAAAAAGAATGGAATTTTCCATTCTTTTTCGACTACAAGTGAGCATAAAAAATATGGAGGAATAATGCAAGGTTTAATAATAGAGAATATATCAAACTTATATAAAATAAAAATAGAAAATAAAATATATGAAGCAAATGCAAGAGGAAAGTTTAAAAAAGATGATATATCTCCAGTAGTAGGGGATAAAGTAGAAATAGAAATATTAGATGAAACAAATAAAAAAGCAGTAATAGAAAAAATCTTACCAAGAGCAACATATATAAAAAGACCTAAAATGAGTAATATAACACAAATAATACTAGTAGTTTCAAGTAAAAATCCAAAACCGGATTTGTTATTATTAGACAAACAATTAGCTTTTGCAGAATATTTAAAAATAAAGCCAATAATAGTTTTAAATAAAACAGATTTAGACAAGAAAAAGGAATTTGAGAAAATAAAACAAGTCTATCAAAATATAGGATACAAAGTAATAGAAACAATAGCAAAACAACAAGAGAATAATGAAAAAGAGCAAGGTATACAAGAATTGGAAAAATGCTTAAAAGAAAATATAAATGCATTTTCAGGAAATTCAGGAGTAGGAAAATCAACATTAATAAATGCAATATTTAAAGATACAATTACACAAGAAGGAGAAATTAGTCAAAAAAATCAAAAAGGGAAAAATACAACAACATCAACAAAGTTATATGAAATAGATAGCAACACATATATTGCAGATACACCAGGATTTTCAACATTTGATATATCAGAAATAGAGTATAAAGAATTAGATAAATATTTTAAAGAATTCAAACCATTAATAAATGATTGCGAGTTTGTAGGATGCACACACATAAAAGAAGCAAATTGTGGAATAAAACAAGCATTAGAACAAGGAAAAATAGATACAGGTAGATATGAAAGATTTTGCAAAATATATGAAGAATTAAAAGAAAAAGATAAATACAAATATTAATACCGTTTAGGATGTTGTTTTAGGAAAAATGTCCCAAACAGAAACGTCCCCAAAAGGACAAAAAGGAGGAAAAGAAAATGGTAGAAGTTTCAACATCAATACTTTCAGTAAAAAAAGGTGAGGAATCAAAAACATTTTTTGCATTAGAAAAATCAAAAACAGATTATTTTCATATAGATGTTATGGATGGAAAATTTGTAGAAAAAGATACATATAAAAAGATGCTAGAATATGCATCATATATAAAAAGAATATCAAATTTACCATTAGATATACATTTAATGGTTGAAGATGTAAATTCAGCTATAGATGATTTTTTAGCTGTTGAGCCTAATATAATTACTTTTCATTATGAAGCTTGTAAAGATAAAGAAGAGGTTATGAAAATAATTAAAAGGATAAAAGATAATCATTGTAAGGTTGGGTTAAGTATAAAACCTGAAACAAAAATAGAAGAAATATATGAGTTTTTACCATATATACATATGTGTTTAGTAATGACTGTTGAACCTGGAAAAGGAGGACAAACTCTTTTAACAGATATGATACAAAAAATATCTAAGTTAAAAAAATATATAAATGATAATAATTTGGATATTGATATTGAAGCAGATGGTGGCATAAATTTAAAGACTGCTGGAGCAGTAAGTAAAGCTGGAGCAAATATTTTAGTTTCAGGAACAGCTATTTTGATTGCTAAAGATTTTAAAGTTATAATTGATGAATTAAAAAACTCAGATCAAAATTAATTGGTCTGAGTTTTTTATTAATTTATTGCAATTTATTATTTTTCATCAGAAATATCTTTTTTTGATTCTTCTTTTAATTCTTTTTTTGAGTCTTCATTCTTTTGTTTTTTAGGAAGTATGTAAGAAACTAAAATACCTAATCCTAAAACAACCATAATGAATGAAATAATACCTCCAATAACAGGAATATTAGTTAATACCCAAAGAATAATACCAGAAGCTATTAACATTCCAAAGATTCCTGAAGTTTTATTAACTTTTGTTTTTTGACATACATAATTATTTGCAGCAATTGTAACTATAGATTTAGAAAGAGCAATTGCTATAAAATATAATGCTAATAATACTAGAGAAGCACTACTAGTTACTTGTAATAATAGTAAAATAACACAAACAATTGGAATTACTACTAAAGTAAGTAAACCTGTACCTAAAACACCCCATGTTTTCTTTCCAACATAATCAGTTGTCTTATTTAAGAATTTAGGAGCAAGCCATAAACAAATAAGCCATACAATTACAACAAAAGCTAAGAAACTAACTAAATCAACAATATAAGATTTAACAATTTCTTTAGTAGACATACTAGATGATGATGATTTTTGTTGAGTAAAGTTAACTTTTCCAGAAACACCGCCTTCAGGAATTGAACTTTCTGAACTAGATACATAATTTAGATCTCCATAAATAATTCCAGAAGTGTTAGTACTTTGTGTTTGATCACCTGTATTAAAGTTTATTTTTGAACAGCTTACAAAAGCATTTCTTCCAATAGTACCATTTATATTTAAATTATTACAAAGAGCTTTTATGTCTCTATAAACATATCCTGAAACTGTAATATTATCAGCACAAGCATATACATCATATACAAGACCATTTATTTCAACATCTTTTGCACAAGTGAAAAGATTACTAAAAACATAAGCTTCCTTGTCAATAACTAATTTTTTGGCCATGATGAAAGCATCTCCACCAATTTGTGAATTGATTGTAACAGTATCTGCACAAACGAAAACATTTCCATCTACTATATAATCTATAGTAACATTCTTACCAGAAAGATAAACATCTGATTTTTTGTAAGAATTTTCATCTAATTGAGCAGTTGCAGTAGTAGAAGTGTTTGAAATAGAATTTTCTACATTTTCTGTTTCATTATCTGCAAAAGAAAGAGAGCAAGAAAATAATAGAATAAAACTAAGAAAAATTGCAATAATTTTTGTTTTGTTTTTTAACATCACAAAACCTCCTTTTTTATTTATTAATATGATAAAATCATATATCTTTAGTAGAATTTTGTCAATTATTTTGCAATAAAATTTTGACAAGATTGTATTTATATTATATACTATTATAGATACTAAGAATTTAGTATTTGTAACTCATAAACCACGCAAAAAATAAAGGTGGTGAAAAAATGAAACAGCATGTAAAAACTATCTGCAAAAAGAAGTTAAAAGAAAGCATGAAAAAAGGAGGATGCGGTGAGTGCCAGACATCCTGCCAGTCGGCGTGCAAAACATCCTGCACAGTAGGAAACCAGCGTTGTGAAAACGCTGAAAGGTAGTTAAAGCAGTTTCAAAAAACTAACTCTACTTATAGAGTTAGTTTTTTTATGTCATAGTAAATAGACCAATAAGTTTGCAATTTATTCAAAATTATGTTAATATAAAAATGTAATAAAATTAAATTTTAGTAAATACAAAATTTAAAAGGATGTTGATATAAATGGATAAGAAAATAAAATGCATAGAATACTACTTTGATTCAAACAAGTATAATGAATCAGAAGTTTTAGAAAACATGGAAAAAGAAAAATTAGAATTTCCAAAAAAGAAATCAAAAATAACAATTACATTGAATAAATATGGAATTTATATAGCAAGGTTAGAATTTATAAATAATGAAATAGCATTAATAAAACAAAATCGTAGAAAAAAACAAAAAATAAAAAAATTATATGGTCAATATAAAACAACAAGAACATATACACCAATATAATTAAGAAAAAACTAATATAAAAATATTATAAAAAACTTGTAAAATAAAAAAAAGTATGCTAATATAATACATATATTAACAAATAATAAAAGAACACATTAAAATATTAAAAATCCAATTAGAAAGCAAAGTATATATATAAAACTTATTTAAAAGAGAGAATATCCTAGGCTGAAAGATATTTAAATAAAAATATATAGAAAATTCACTTTTTAGGACTTCTTTTGAACAAAACATTAACAAATGATTTAATTAGAAAGAAGCGGTTGAACCGTTAAAACTATAATAAGGTTAATAACTTTATAATTTATATAAAAATATAAAATATAAAATATAAAGATAAATTAATAAATTTAGGTGGTACCACGGAACAGCGGATACAAAAATCCATTTCGTCCTATAAGCACAAAACAAAAAGTGTTATTAGGATAGAAATGGATTTTTTAGTGCCTAAGATTTGGCAGATAAAATTTTGAAAAAAATTTTGGATGACGATGAACGAAGATGCCTAAGATTTGTCAGACGAAATTTTTGAAAAAAATTTTGGATGACGATGAGCGAAAACACCCAAGATTTGGCAGACGAAATTTTTGAAAAAAATTTTGGATGACGATGAGCGAACGAAGAGAACGAAAGGAGAAAAAAATGAAAGAACAAATTGAAAATATCAAAAAAACAGCTATTGAAGAAATAGCAAAAGCAGAAGATTTACAAACACTAGAAAATTCAAGAGTAAAATATTTAGGAAAAAAAGGTGAACTTACAGCAGTATTAAGAGGAATGGGAGGATTAAGCCCAGAAGAAAGACCAATTATAGGAGGATTAGTAAACGAAGCAAAAGAAAGCCTAGAAAAACTAATTGAAGAAAAAGAAGAAAAGTTTAAGACAGAAGAATTAAACAAAAAACTAGAAGCAGAAAAAATAGATATTACATTACCAAGCACAAAAATGAAAAGAGGAAGTTTACATCCTGTAACAAGAATAATAGAAGACATAGAAGATTTATTTGTATCAATGGGATATGATGTAGTAACAGGACCAGAACTTGAAAATGATGAATATTGTTTTGAAAGATTAAACCTTCCAAAAGGACACCCAGCAAGAGACATGCAAGACAGTTTCTATATAACAGACGAATATTTATTAAGAACACAAACATCAGCAGTTCAAGCAAGAACAATGATGGCAAACACAGAAAAATCACCAATAAGAATGATTACAGCAGGAAAAACATATAGAAGAGAAGACGA
>CAKOUO010000004.1 GCA_934120645.1 uncultured Clostridia bacterium | reverse complement strand
ATAACTCTTTTATGTGTTCTCATTTCAAATTGTTCTCTTGAATCTTTGTATTTGTGTGGAGAACGTAAGATTGTTACAACTTCTTTTTGTGTTGGTAATGGAATAGGACCTGAAACTTTTGCTCCTGTTTTTTTAGCTGTTTCTACTATCATTTCAGCAGACTGATCTAAAACTACATGGTCATAAGCTTTTAATCTTATTCTTATTTTTTCGCTTGTTACTACTGTTGAATTTGCCATTGTAATTTTCCCTCCTTATATAAATTTTATTTTTTGGGTATTCCCCTTGATAGCTATATTTGCTACCTAAATTACCGTGGCAAGTTAAAACGCACTCTGGTGTTTTGAAACCATCCTATTTTAAAACCCAAAATATGCATGTTAATTCTGGGATAAGTGCAATTTTAATAATTTAACTTACCGCCTGGTCTACGCCATGACATACTCCGCCGAAGTTCCCTCCATCCTTATCTCCGTAAGAATGTAGCCACATTCGGTTTCAACGCTTAATTCATGCTTATATATTATACAATGCTTTTGTCCGTATGTCAACAGGTTTTTTGAAATATTTTGGAAATATTTACAAAAAAATAATGTCAAAAGATTTTCACATCCTTTGACATTATTTTTTATTCATTTATAATCTTATCAATTGAATTTTCTCTCATTTCCTTGATAATTTTACAACTATTATCCAATTTAGCTTGTTCTTCTTCATTTAATTCAAGTGTTAATAATTCTCTTACACCATTACTATTAATAATTGCTGGCACACCTATATATATATCATCTTGTCCATATTCACCGTCTTTTAAATAAGTAGAAACTGTTAATATAGAATTATCATTATCTAATACTGATTTTACTAATTTGCTTAATGACATTCCTATTCCATAATAAGTTGCTTTCTTTTTATTTATAATTTCATAGGCTGCATTAACAACATCTTGATGAATTTTATTTAAATCTTCTATTGGATGATTTCCATCTTTCATAACATCTTTTATTCTTTTACATCCTACATAAGCATGGTCCCAAGGCACAAATGATGAATCTCCGTGTTCTCCCATAATATATGCATGGATATTTTTACTTGATACTTTTAAATAATCTGATAAAATGTATCTTAATCTAGCTGTATCTAAAACTGTTCCTGAACCTATTACTTGATTTTTTGGAAGCCCTGATACTTTTGCAACAACATATGTCATTAAATCTACTGGGTTACTTGCAACAATTATAATTCCATTAAATCCACTTGCCATTATACTTCTTGTTATATCTCTCATAATTTTTGTATTTACTTCTGCAAGTTCTAATCTTGTTTGTCCTCCTTGCTTTTGTGCAACACCAGCTGTAATTACAACAACTTGTGCATCTTTACAATCATCATAATCACCAGCTTTTATAACCATTTTTTGTGGTGCAAATGGTAATCCATGTGATAAATCCATTTCTTCACCTTTTGTTTTCTCTTTATCAATATCTATTAATATAAGTTCATTTACTCCCCCTCTATTAAGCATAGAATAAGCCATGCTCATTCCTACAAATCCTGTTCCTACTAAAACAACTTTACCTTTTTTCATTATTATTCCTCCTTAACTTTTGCTTTTATTATTTTCTAGTCGCAATATATTATACTACTATTTTTATTTTTTTTAAATATTATATCACAAAAATATTTTACTTTTATAAAATTTTGTGATATAATCCAAAAAAAAACAAAGTAAGGAGTGCTATTTATGATGTCTAGTCCAGATAATACTACTGCTTTGGCTGAAAATAAAGTTTTAATTTTATATATATTAAGTCAATTAAATTCTGGTATTATAGAAGATGGCTTATATAAAATTATTTCTTCCATTAATAATGTTAATTACTTTTATTTTAAAGAAGTTTTAACTGATTTAATGGATTCAAAGTTAGTAGGAATTTTCACTAAAGATGAAGAAGAATCTGTACTTAAAATAACAACTGAAGGGAAAAATGCGTTAACTCTTACTCAAGATGTATTACCAGGAATATTAAAATTAAAAGCAGACAATGTATTTAAAAAAGAACTTTCTTCAATTACTGATGAAACTTCTGTAGTTGCTGAATTTATTCCTAAAAATGAAAGCGATTATACCATTAAATGTAAAATTATAGAAAACAATGAAACAATTTTTGAAGTAAAAACTTTCGCTGGGTCTAGAGAAAGAGCAAAAAAAATTGTAGATAATTGGAACGCAAACGCTTCCAAATTATATCCTAAAATTCTAAATATATTATTAGAAGAAAAATAGTTGTCAAAAGGGACGCCCCTTTTTGACAACTTTTATTTATGTATTATTAAATTATTATTCTTTGATATATTAGTTGTCAAAAAGGGACGTCCCTTTTGACAACTTTTTCCTCCTTAATATCCAACCACTTTCACATGTAATTGGTAATTTCATCAAGACTTTTTGTCCTTGAACACCAGGGCTTACTGATTTTATTTCTTCTCCTGTTTCATCATCCCATAATTTTTCTATTTTAAATTCTACAGGTTTTAATTTGTTTGGTACTAATATTTCTAAAGTATCTCCTACAATTAGTTTATTTTTTATTTCTATTATTGATTTTTCTTCTTTATATTCTACTACTTTTCCTCCGAATTCATATCCTTCATTATATTGTCTACCACTATAGTCTTGAATATCTTTATTTTTTCTATCATTAAAATAAAATGTTGTAAGCTCTCTAGTTTTTATTTTTTCTATTTCTTCTAAATATTTTGTGTAATCATAGTTGTTTGGATTTTTTTGATAGTCATCTATTGCATTTCTATAAACATTTACTACTGTTGCTAGATAGTATTCTGTTTTTAATCTACCTTCTATTTTTAGACTATCAACTCCCATATCTATTATCTCTGGAATTTCTTTTATTAGGCATAAATCTTTTGATGAAAATATAGTTGTGCCATGTTCATTTGTTTCTATCGGCATATATTGCCCTGGATTATTTTTTTCTTCTGCATAAAGATTATATGACCATCTACAACTTTGTGCACAATCACCTAAATTTGCACTTCTTCCACATAAGAAATCACTTAAAAAACATCTTCCTGAATAAGCAAAACATATGGCACCATGTGCAAACATTTCAACTTCTAAATCTTCAGGCTTGTTTTCCATTATATATTTAATCTGTTCCTTATTTGCTTCTCTAGCCATTATTACTCTTTTAGCACCATTTTTATACCAAAAATTAGCAGCATGTAAGCTTACTACATTTGCTTGTGTACTTACATGTATAGGAATATCTGGGGCATATTTTTTTAGTACTTCTATTACTCCACCATCTGCAGCAATTATCGCATCAGGTTTTACTTCATTTAATATTTTTGCCATCTCTATTATTTCATCATATTTTTCGTCCCATGCAAATATGTTTAATGTTACATGTACTCTCTTTCCTATACTATGTGCATATTTTATTGTTTTTATTAAGTCATCATTTCCCATATCTGCTCTTGTTCTTAATGATAGTGATGATGTACCACAATATACTGCATCTGCTCCGTATAGAAAAGCTGTTTTTGCTTTTTCAAATGAACCTGCTGGAGCTAATAACTCTATTTTTTTCATTTTATTTCCTCTTTTCTTAGTTCTTATAGTACATATTATTATACCTACATTATTTAATTATGTCAATAATTTGTATAAAGGTAGTGTTGATTTTATTTGAAAATTCTGGTATAATTAATTTTGCTATTTAATATTATTTAAAAGGAGTTGATGAAAATGAAATCTAGTAATAACAAATTTAAGTCCGCATTAAAAGTAGATACTAATACAACTGAAACTGGTACTTTAAATAAAGAAATTGATACTAATTTATTATTACATGAATTAGGTTTATTTCCATTGCCTTCTAATGTCCAAGCTTCTATTTCTGATGATAGAAAATATTTAAATATGCAATTAAAAAATTCAGATACAAAAAAACATATCTTATTTCAATTTCCATTAAAAAAGCAGGATTTATCTGCTTTAGAAAATAGAGATGATTATCAAGATTTAATTGATAGATATAATTTATATACTAATGACTATATTGATGAAATAAAAAAATATGCAACAATGGAAAGAGCTTATCTACAAAAAAAATTTCCTGGTTTAGTTTTTAGTATAAAAATAAGAATAAAATCACGTGAAAGTTATATTAAAAAGTTAAATGAAAATATTCTAAAAGGAAAAGACCCATATATTAATGATATTATGGCTGAAAGAATAGTTATTTCCAAATATAATGAGTGTGAAAAAGAAAGTGTATTAATTGAAATGTGTGACACAGTTGCAAAAGCTTTGTATGATTTTAGAATTAATACTAATTTTAGAATGAAAAAAGATATTTCTCCTAATGAAACTAATTCTGAAAAAGAATATATAACAAAAGACTATATTCAACACCCTAAAAAAAATGGATATAAATCAATTCATATTCTTATAGAACATATAAATAATGCTGATTTTGCATACGAAACTCAAATAAGAACATTTAATATGGAAAATCTCTCTAAAACTTCTGGTGAAATTGCACATAGTAAGTATAAACCTAGAATATTGAATGACTTATCTGCTAATAGAGTTCCTTTATATGCTGAAATAAGTAGTTTTACTGATGAATTTGGAAACCCAATTATAATCGATCTTCCTTTTGAAAATCGTTTTTATCATTTTTATAATTCAAATAAGAATGATCACTCTGATAAAAATAATTTAAAAACTTCACCTATAACTTATAAAAAATTTAGAAGTGAACAATATGAATTAGAAAATTTATTAGGAATTAAGTTTAAGGATATAAGAAAAAAATTAAGAGATATTGATGAACAAAGTAAAAAACAAATTTCAAATGAAAAAGTAAGGTAATTTAAATAACTACCTTACTTTTTTATTTTACTTATTGCAAGTCCATCTCCAACTTCTAATATTTCAGTTTCTAAATTTGGATTTTCAGAAACTTCTTTAATATATTCTCTTAAATTTCTTACTGCTGTACGTTGTTTATGTTTATTATAATCACTCATTACATATCCTTTATACAAAATGTTATCAGCAAATATAATTCCATTTTCATTTATCATTCTTAAAGCTTCTTTTAAGAAAAATGGATATTTTCCTTTTGCTGCATCAATAAATACCATATCATACTTTTCATTTAATGTTGGTAATATTTCCACTGCATCGCCTTCATATATCTTTATTTTTTCTTCTACACCTACATTTTTTATATTTACTTTTGCTTCTTTTATTCTTTCTTCATCTCTTTCAATTGTATCTATTTTTCCATCTTCTGCTAAAAATTCAGAGAAACACATTGCTGAATAACCAACAGCTGTACCTATTTCTAGTATTCGTTTTGGTGGATTCTTTTCTAGTTCCTTTTCTATAACTTCTAATGTATCATCCATTATTATTGGTATATGTTCTTCTAATGCTTTTTGTTTTATTTTTTTTAGTTCTTCTATATTCATAATCTATCTCCTAATAATCATTTATCTTTGTTCTTCAATTTCATGATATGGATTTTTACCATGTCTTCCATTTTCAGATGTTGTAATTCCATCTGCTGGTTTTAAAATATTATAAGTTGATTTTTCTTTCCAAATATCAAGATATCTTTGTATTTTTCTTTTTGTAAATCCACCATATAATAAGTTATCTACAAAACTACAAATTACTTCTACAGGTGCTATTATATCTTTTGTTTTCTGTATATCAGCATCTTCCCTAACTATTATTCTTTTATCTCCTTTTTCAGCTCTTTTTATTTTTTCTTTATATGATTTAATTATTCTTTGATATCCATCTAGCACTTTTTTAACTTCTAATTCATCTTTACTATTATTAAGTTGTTCTATTAAATCTAAAATTATTTTCTTATATTTGTCATCATTATTCACTTTTTGTAATTCTTCAAAATACTCAGCTATTACCGGAGCCTGGATTTCTACTGTAGTCCTTGCTTGAAGTTTTCTTTGTTCTTTCCAAAACTCATTTAATTCTGCCATATTTTTCATATCCATATTATAAATCACCTCTATCTTATATATATTTATTTTACTACATTACATTTCTTTTTGCAAATTTTATGGAAATCACAACAAAAAAAACATGTATACAATATACATGTTTTCCTTTAATATGAGTAAAATTTATCTTTCATTCTCGCTTATATTTTTGCTCTTTACTTTATTTTGTCTTCCTCTTCTTACCCAATCTCTAAAAGCTTCTCTTTTATCTATTTTATATTTATCAAAGTAATCGAATTCTTTTGCAACCTCATCTGCCATAGCAATATCTAAAGCTTCTTCTTCTGTTTTTCCTTCTTCCATTTTCTGTAATATCAAATTCTTTATATATTTTCTATTTTCTGTATCTGAATTAATTTTTTGTTTATGGTTCTTTCCTTTTATACTGCTTGCTGCTATTGAAGCATTTGTTCCTCCAAAATTTTTCTCTCCTGCCTTTAATACTTTATGAACTCTCATACTATCATCTCCAATTATTTATTTCTATTAGCTCTTTCTCTTTCTTTAGTGTCTAATATTTTCTTTCTTAATCTTATTGATTTAGGTGTTATTTCAACTAATTCATCATCTTGGATAAATTCAATAGCTTTTTCAAGTGACATTTGTATTGGTGGAACTAATCTTAATGCTTCATCAGAACCTGATGCTCTAGTATTTGTTAAGTGTTTTTCTTTACATACATTTATTGCTAAGTCTTCTCCTCTTGAGTTTAGTCCAACAATCATACCTTCATAAACATCTACACCTGGTCCTATAAATAAATCGCCTTTGTCTTGTGCATTGTATAATCCGTATGTTACTGATTTACCTGGTTCAAATGCAACTATTGTTCCTCTAACACGAGCTTGAATATCTCCCTTGTATGGTTCATAGCTATCAAATATATGGTTCATTGTTCCTTCACCTTTTGTGTCTGTAAGGAATTCTGTTCTATATCCAATTATTCCTCTTGCTGGTATTCTAAATTCTACCTTTGTATGTCCTGCTTCTGCTGGTTCCATGTTAACCATTTCAGCTTTTCTTCTTCCTAATTTTTCTATAACATTTCCTACACAATCATCTGGTACATTTACAACTAATAGTTCAATTGGTTCACATTTAACTCCATTAATTTCTTTAAAGATAACTTTTGGTCTTGAAACTAATAATTCAAATCCTTCTCTTCTCATTGTTTCTATTAATACTGATAAATGAAGTTCTCCTCTTCCTGATACTTCAAAAGAATCTGGTGTTTCTCCATCTTTTACTCTTAAAGATACATTTCTTTCTAATTCTTTATATAATCTATCTCTTATATGTCTTGATGTTACAAATTGTCCTTCTCTTCCTGCAAATGGTCCGTTATTTACACTAAATGTCATTGTTACTGTTGGTTCATCTATATCAACAAAAGGTATTTTTTCTGGATGTTCAAAGTCACATACTGTATCACCTATATTGATATCTGATAGTCCTGCAAATTCTATGATATCTCCTGCTCCAACTTCTTCAACTTCAACTTTTTTAAGACCAACATGTGTATATAATTTTGCAATTCTTCCTTGTGTTATTTTATCTTCTTTTCCACATATACTAACTGGCATTCCAACTTTCATTGTTCCTCTTTCTAGTCTTCCTATACCAATTCTTCCAACATAATCATCATAATCAATGTTAGATACTAGCATTTGTGCTGGTCCTTCTATATCACATTTTGGTGGATCTATTGTATTTATTATTGTTTCAAATAAACAAGATAAATCTGTTGTTTCATCTGCTAAATCCATTTTTGCAATTCCATTTTTTGCTGATGCATATACTACTGGGAAGTCTAATTGTTCGTCTGTTGCATCTAATTCAATAAATAATTCAATTACTTGATCAACAACTTTTTCTGGTTGTGCTCCTGGTCTATCTATTTTGTTTATTACAACTATTGGTTTTAATCCTAATGCTAATGATTTTTTTAAAACTTCTCTTGTTTGAGGCATTGCTCCTTCAAATGCATCAACTAGTAATAAAACACCATCTACTGTTTTTAAAACTCTTTCTACTTCTCCACCAAAGTCAGCATGTCCTGGTGTGTCTACTATGTTTATTTTGATATCTCCATGCATTACTGATGTATTTTTAGATAAAATTGTTATTCCTCTTTCTTTTTCTTGGTCATTTGAGTCCATTACTCTTTCTGCTACTTGTTCATTTTCTCTGAATACATGACTTTGTTTTAATAATGCATCTACTAGTGTTGTTTTTCCATGGTCAACGTGTGCTATAATTGCTATATTTCTTATTTTTTGGTTATTCATTTTTATTACCCCTTCTTCATTTTATTCTCTTCTCTTAACTTTAAAATTGTACTACCAAATTAAATTTTTGTCAATATATTTGTAATCATTTTATGTAAATAATTGTATTATGTTTGATTTTTTTACAGTACACTAATCTTTTTTGAGGTATTAAAAAAAGATACCAAAACTTGGATATCTTTTATTTTGTAAGTTCAATAATATTATTCATAATTTCTTCTGTAATATTATCTAAAACTTCTTTATCTTTACTTCCTTTATATTTACTAAAATCAAGTGGTTTTCCATAAGTAATAGTAACTTTTCTATTACCTTTTTCTCCACCTTTTATTCCACATGGTACTACAAGAGCTCCGCTTCTTACAGCAAAAAATGCTGCTCCATCTTTAACTTTTTCTCCCTTTTCTAGTCCATTTCTTGTTCCCTCTGGAAATAATGCTATACAATTTCCTTGTTTCAACACTTTTAAAGATTCCTTTATAGCTGTTAAATCTTTTTCATCTCTTTTTACAGGTATAGCTTCAAATACCCATCCTAAAAATGATAAAAACTTATTATTATATAGCTCTTGTTTTGCTAAAAACTTTAAATCTCTTTTAGCGGTTGCAACCATAAGTGGTGGATCTAAGTAACTCCTATGATTTCCACAAAAAATTAATGGTCCTTCTTTTGGTATATTTTCTAATCCTCTAACTTCTGCTCTATAATAGATTTTACACCATAAATATATAGCACCTCTTACAATGCCTTTCATAATTGATTTAAAAAATTTTTTCAATTTTATTCTCCTTTCTCTGGTACATAAATATTTTTTACAACAACCTCAAATTCTTCTACATTCATTGCTGTTAATTTTTCTATTTCTTTTCTAGCTTTGTCTTTAAATTTCTTAATACCATCAATTACATTAAAACCATATATTACTGTAACTTCCATATATAGTTTTGCACCTTCTCCAAAATTGTCCACTCTTATTTTTTGAATTTTATATATTCCTGGTGTTTTTGTAACTAAGTATTCTAATATTTGTCTAAACACATTATCTGATATTGTAAATTTTCCTAAATAACTAAATGTAGGCCTTATAATTGATTTTTCAGAAATATATGGTTTATTTCCTTTTCCTTTAGTTTTAAATATTTGTAAAGGGTCTAATAAATATCCTGAAAAATCTTTTTTTATTTCAAAAGTTGGTACAGGAATTACATGTTTTCCTTCTGTTACTCTTATTCTTCTTGCTGTTTCCATTTCTTCTTGAGTTGCCACATCTGAAATATATATAGTTTCAGATATTTCTGGCAATCCTAAATTAGCTGCAATTTTTTGTACCATTCCATCTGAAGTTCCAAGTATTAATATACTTTGTGGTTTATACTTCTTAAATGCTTTTATTATTTCTTGTTTTTCCTCATCTGTATAAAACAAAGCATGTTTTACTGTTTCTATTTTTGTTGGTGCCTTTTTAGCAGATTCACCTGCTATTACTTCATTATCTTTTATTAATAATCCATCATCTATAATATAATTTATGTTTTTTTCACTTGCAACCATTTGAGCTCTATAACTTTTGCCTGTTCCTGATGGCCCAACAAATGCATATACTTTTATTTTATTATTTAGTTTTGGCAATGATGGTAATGTTATATTTGGTATTTTATCTTTTAACATTTCTTACTCTCCTTAATATTACAATTAAAATTAATAATCTTCTATACTTAGTTGTGGAAATGAAAATACTTTTCCGTTTTCAGTAAATTGTCCTTTTACTATATGGGTTTTATCAAATTCCTTTGAACCTTTTAGAAAATACTTATATTTTAAAGAATTTGTTAAAAATCCACCTTCTAATATAGGGTCATCCCATGTGCAATCAACTGCATACCAATTTTCATTTAATTGTATATAGTTCCAAGCATGATTTTCTGTGTTTCCTTCTGAATTTGTACCTTCTCCTGTTACTATCATACATGGTATATTTAGACTATCCATTAAGTATTTAAATGCTTTTGCATATCCTTCACAAACACATTTCTTGTTTACAATAGCTCCATATAAATCATAAATATTTGGTTGTGATGTGCTTTGGTCATATTCTATACTTTCTACTAAATAGTCATGTACTAATTTTATATTATCATATGTATTTGATTTTTTATTTTTCACAAAATAAGCTTTTACTTTTTCTATTTCATTTATTGCAGATTCAATTTTTTCTTTTGAAGGAAATTGTTCTGTCAAATAATTTGCAGAATTTCCAGCATTTATAAATACTCTATATGTTTTTTTGCTTCCTTTAGCTGTTGTTTCTATGTTTAAATATAATTTTGCAAAATCTATATAAAACACATCTGGATTATCATAAGTATATGCTTCTATTGCTGATTGGTAATATTCTCCTAATAATTTATCACCATTATCTTTTAATAATAAATCTGAAAATTGTGAACCCATATTAATTTCATATGTTCCTGTTTTCATATTTTCTTTATTGGAATCCATTGCTCTATATATTACTTTTGAATAATCATTTAATTGATCATAAAAGAATTTATCTATTTCATTATTACTATAATCTATATTCTCATCATTTTCTTGTAATGAATCTGATACACTTTCTATTATTTCTGGTGCCTTTATATTTTGGTCTATTCCCCCACTTGAAACCGTAATATTTGAAACAAAGTCTTGAACTTCTCCTGTTAAATTTGTTTTTGTAAATTGATCATATATTATTATTCCTAGAATGCATAATATTCCTATTGCTAATAATGTCATTAATGCACTTATGAATGATGCTATTTTTGATTTCATTTTAATCACTCTCTTTCACTCATATGTATTTTTATTATAACATTTTTTATTCTAATTAAGCAAGTGGATTATTCATTATAAAAAAACAAATTTTAAAGGTATATTTGTATTTTTTTTGCCAATAATATTATTATTATGAAAATTAAGGATATTATAAATAATGCGTTTGGTTATACGCCAAAAGATGTCTATCATTTTAATTTACCTACTGATACTAATGAATCTGAATCTACTACAATCCAAAATAGTAAGGAAATTCCACAGGAACAAAAAAATATTTTTCCTAGTTTAGACGTCAATTTAGATTATATAAAAACTAAATATAATGTATTAATAAATAGTGATATTATAACACGTGAATTTATTTTAAATGCTCGCGGCAAACAATATAAAGCTTTTTTACTTTATATTGATGGCATGGTCGATTCTAAAATATTAAATGATTTTGTTTTAGAGCCTTTAATGTTAAGAAATAAAAATAATCTTTTTGATGGAGAACAAAATAGAATTATTTCAGAAGCTGTTACTAATAATATTACTGTTAGAAAAGTAAAAAAGTTTAATTTAGCTGATTATATAGAAAATTGCTTAATTCCACAAAATAGTTTACAACAACAGACTTCTTTTGATGAAATTTTTGCAGGTATAAATTCAGGTAACTGTGCTTTATTTGTTGATACTTTATCTGTATGTTTTGACATTGATGTAAAAGGTTTTCAGCAAAGAAGTATATCTAAACCAGAAAATGAAGTTGTTATAAAAGGTTCTCATGAAGCTTTTGTAGAAAATTTACGTACTAATACTTCTCTTTTAAGAAGGCTTACTAATAATGAAAATCTTATTGTAGAAAATGTAAAAGTTGGAAAAGTTACACAAACAAATTGTGCTATATGTTATATGTGTAATATAGCTAATGATGATTTAATTGCAGAAGTTAAATATAGAATGAATAATTTAGGTATAGATTCTCTTCTTTCTGCCGGAGAATTAGAACAACTATTAACAGATACTAATATATTAGGTGTTCCAAAAATACTTGTTTCAGAAAGACCAGATAATGCAGTTAAAGCACTTTTACAAGGTAGAGTTATTATTATTGTAAATGGTTCTCCATATGCTCTAATTGTTCCTGCAATTTTAATTGATTTTCTATCTTCTCCAGAAGATACTAATTTAAAAACAATATTTGCAAATTTTCTAAAAAAAATTAGAGTTATATCCGCTTTTTTTGCTCTACTTTTACCTGGATTATATATTGCAATTACAAACTTCCATAGAGAAATTATACCAACCGAATTACTATATTCTATATTATCATCTAGGCAAAGTGTTCCTTTTCCTATAATTTTAGAAATTTTAATTATGGAAATTTCTTTTGAAATTATTAGAGAAGCTGGTCTTAGGGTTCCTTCTCCTATTGGTCCTACTTTAGGAATTGTTGGTGCAATTGTTTTAGGTCAAGCTGCTGTAAGTGCCGGAATTGTTAGCCCTATATTAATTATTATAGTTGCTATAACAGGTATAAGTTCTTTTGTTATTCCTGATTTTAGTTTTAGTTTTCACTTAAGATACTTTAGGTTTGCTTTTATTTTGCTAGGTTTTCTTGCCGGTTTTCTAGGTATTGGAATTGGTATTTTTGTTTACTTATCAGCTTTATGTGATTTAGAAACTTTTGGAATATCTTATACAGCTCCTTATGCTCCTTTTACAGATTCTAAATCTAATGGATTTTTACTTCCACCTATTTGGAAAAGAGAATATAGAGCAACTTATTTAGCTTCAAAGCGTGAAAAAAGACAAAATAAAATATCAATGAAATGGAGATTTTAAAATAAAAAGGAGGGTTACTTATGTCAAAATCTAAAATAGGAACTGTTGAAGCTATAGCTCTTATATTATCAGTCTTAGCTCCTTTTACAGTAATTTCTTTATCTAGAACTTTTATAAATGAAATTAAATCTAGTATATTATTAAATATAATATATGTTACAGTTATAGCTTTATTTATGGTAATACTAATCTACACTTTATTTAAAAAATTTCCAGGTCTAGACATTATAGACATTTCAACATACCTAGGTGGTCATACTTTAAAAAATATAATCGGATTTATATTTATAGCTTATTTTATTATAACCTCTTCTATGTTACTTAGAAATTTTTGTGAAGGCTTAAAAGTTGTTTACTATCCTTTTACAGATATTATTTATATTATATTATTTTTTGTTATTGCTGTTGGTATTGCTAATAATTTAGGATTTAACTCAACTATAAAAACTACCGCCTTAATATTTCCATTTATTTTAATAAGTATAATTCTTTTATTTGTAGGAAATTTAAATAACTTCTCATTTCAAAAGATTTTTCCTATTTTAGGAGATGGTTTTAAAAATACATTTGTTTTAGGTATTACTAATGTAGGAGCATTTGCTGGAATCTCTTATTTATATTTTTTACCACCACTTTTAAAAGACCCATCTAAGTTTAAAAAAATATCTATATTATCTGTAATATTATCTGGATTATTTATTTTTATATGTGTTGCAACATTGCTTTTCATGTTTTCTATTTATGTTAATACTGATGAGATAATGCCATTATTTTCTGTAAGTAGATATATAGAGTTTGGTAACTTCTTCCAACGTTTTGAATCATTGTTTTTACTTATTTGGTCAATTGCGTTTTGTTGCTATTTAAGTATATCTTTTAAATTTTCTACTTACATTTTTAGCAAGATGTTTAATTTATGTGATCAATCTTCATTAATTAACATATTTGCAATATTAATATTTTCAATAGCCTTATTACCAAAAAACTATTTTATCTCAAGTTTTTTTGAAACCTATATTTATAGATATATAAATATTTTTGTTATTTTTTTAGGCTTATTGTTACTAATTTTATCTAATTTTAAAAATAAGAAAAAGGAAGGTACTTAGAATGAAACATCTTTTTCAAAAAATTTTTATTATTATTTTAATTATTGTATTTTTTGTTTCATTTTCACGATCTTATAAAGCTTTTAATATAGACAACCTAGCTTTTGTTGTTGCTCTTGGAATTGATGTTTCGGACTCAAAAGAAATTAAAGTAACATTTCAATTTGTAAATCCACCATCTACTAGTGAAGGTTCTAATCAGGAAGCAAAAATTATTGAAGATACAGTAGATACTAATTCAATTCCAAATGCTATAAATATTATGAATAGCTATTTAGCAAGAAAAGTTGATTTATCTCATTGTAGGGCTATAGTTTTTTCTGAAGATGTTGCCAAAAATGGTATTTCTAACTATATTTATACTTTGATGAATGATGTTCAAGTAAGACCAACTTCTAACATAATTGTTACTAATTGTACGGCTAATGCTTATATTAAAAATTCTGTACCTAGCTTAGAAACTTCTATAACAAGATATTATGATATTTTCACAAATTCTGGTCGTTATGCTGGTTATGTTTCTGATTCTACTATTGGTGACTTTTTTAATGCTTTAGTTTGTAATAGTTGTGATCCATATACAATTTTGGGAGGACTAGGTTCTTCTGATAATAACCAACCTAAATCTACTGATAAAAGTGATTTTAATATAAAATCTGGTTCTTCTCCAATATTTGGTACACGTTCTTCTGAAAATATTGGAATGGTAGCCTTTAAAGATGATAAAATTGCTGGAGAATTAAATGCTATGGAAACAGTTTGTTTTCACATTTTAAATAATAATATAAATAGTTTTCTTATCTCACTTCCGAACCCTTACATTAAAGACTCTAAAATTGATATTCTTCTAACACCTAAAACTAACACAAAAATAAAAGTAGATATTATAAATAATACTCCTTATATAAAAATTGATGCTGCATTCTCTGCTAAGATTTATTCTATGAATAAAAGTTCTAATTATTTAGATAAGGATGTTCTTTCTACTGTTTCAAATTCTTGCAATAAATATTTGGAAAATATTCTTTCTGAATATTTATATAAGACTTCATTAGATTTAAAAAGTGATATAAATGGTCTTGGAAAATATTCTTTATCTAATTTTAAGACAAATACTGAATTTAAAAATTATAATTGGATGGAAAACTATATTAACTCTACATTTAAAGTTAATGTTAATACTATTGTTGATTCAGGATTTTTATTAAATCAAACTTAAAAAAGGAGTGTTATTATGATTACTTTTTTTTATCATTTTTTATTTTTAATTTTTACTATATTTGTTTTGATAAAAAATATATACTATGCAATATATGAAGTAAAAAGTCAAAACAATAAAGTTGGTGGTATTAGTTTTATATGTTTTTCTATTATAGTTATAATTTTTGCTAATATAGTTGTATTTCTAAAATAAAAGATTTGGACTGTAAATCCAAATCTTTTATTTTACTATTTCAAAATCAATTTGTCTTAATGCTTTATTAGCTGAAATTACTCTTATCTTAACTTTATCTCCAATTTTATAAGTTGTATTAGTTTTTTCTCCTATTAATCTTTTTCTATCTTCATCATAGATAAAATATTCATCTCCTAAATTTTCAAATCTGATTAATCCTTCAACTGTATTTTCTAATTCAACAAAAATACCAAATTGAGTAACAGAAGATACAATTCCATCATATTCTTCTCCAATTTTATCTTGCATAAATTCTGCTTTTTTCATATCTTCACTATCTCTTTCTGCTTTTGTTGCAACTTTTTCTCTTTCTGATGAAGCCCTTGCTCTGTCAACAGCCTTTTGTCTAAATTCATTTAAAAATTCATCATCAACCACATAATTATTTTCAAGATATTTTGATATAATTCTATGAATAAACAAATCTGGATATCTTCTAATTGGTGAAGTAAAATGACAATAATATTTACTTGCAATTCCAAAATGTCCTTTATTTTCCGCTTCATATCTTGCTATTTTTAAAGTTCGTAAAATTAATGTTGATACAACTTTTTCTTCTTCTTTTCCTTTAATATCTTCTAATATTTTAGATACTTCTTTTGGATATATTTTTTCATTTGCAATTTTAATTTTTAATCCAAAATTATATAAAAATTTATTTAATTCCTTTACTTTTTCTAAATCAGGATCTTCATGAACTCTATATATAAAAGGTGCTTCTAACCAATAAAACTTTTCTGCTATTGTTTCATTTGCACTTAGCATAAATTGTTCTATTACTTCATTACTAAAGCTTGTTTCATACTTACCAATGCTAATAACTTTTCCTTCTTTATCTAATTCTATTTTACTTTCTGGAATATCTAAATTTAAATATCCTTGCTCTAATCTTTTATTTTTTAAAATTTGTGCAAGTTCTGCCATAAGTTCAAAATTTTTAATATATTTTTCATATTTTTTTAATACTTTTTCATCTGATTTATCTAGTATTTTTTGAACATCATGATAATTCATTCTTTCTGTTACATTTATTATTCCTTTATATACCTCTGAAGATATAACATCTCCTTTTTGATTTATTTCCATAGAACATGATAAAGTAAATCTATCTTCTCCAGCATTTAAACTACAAATACCATTTGATAATTCTTTTGGAAGCATTGGTATAACTCTATTTAGCATATATACACTAGTTCCTCTTATTTGAGCTTCTTTATCTAATAAACTTCCTTCTCTTACATAATAACTAACATCTGCAATGTGAACATCTAACTTGTAGTTACCATTTTCTAATTTTATTACTCTTACAGCATCATCTAAATCTTTTGCATCTTCGCCATCTATTGTAAAAATTATATCTTTTCTACAGTCTACTCTATTTGGAATATCTTTTTTGTCAATTTTATTACCATAACTTTTAGCTTCTTCTATAACAGCATCTGGAAATTCTGAAGGTAAATTATATGCCTTTATAATTGATAACATATCTACTCCTGCTTCATCTATTGAACCTAAAACTTCCACAATTTCTCCTTCTGCATTTTTTCCGTTTTGTGGATATTTTGTTATCTTTACTACTACTTTTTGATTATCTTTAGCTTTTCCAAACTTACTTTTAGAAATAAATATATCTGTTCCAAAACTTCTATCATCTGGAACTACAAATCCAAAATTTCTACTTTGTTGAAATGTTCCTACAACATTTTCTTTCTCATGTTTTAAAATTTTCTTTATTTTACCTTCTGCTTTTTTTATCTTGTTTTTTTCTTCTATTACTTCAATTAAAACTCTATCTCCATTTAAAGCATTTAACGAATTCTCTTTAGATATATATATTTCATCTTCTTCGTTTTCTACTTTTACAAATCCAAAACCTTTTTGATTTTTTCTATATGTTCCTTCTAAATAATTTTCTTCTACTAATCTATATCTATTTTTTCTATTTTTTACTATTTTATAATTTTCCTCTAATTTTTTTATAATATCTAAAAATTGATTATATTCACTTTTTGGTACTCCTAAAATCATTGCAATTTCTTTTGCTTTCATAGGTGTATAATTTTCATCCTTCATGAATTCCAAGATGATCTCTTCTTTTTTTATCATTTTTTATTTAAATCTGCCAAAATCAAATTTCTATTTTGACATTCCTCTCCTTTCTTTACCACAAAAAAGGCAAGTTTTTAAAACCCGCCTTTTACATTTGTTCTATGCTAAATATAATATTCCTAATACTATTGTTAATACAGCAAATACTATTGATAAAATAATTGTCCATCTTTTTTGTTTTCCTTCTTTTGTTCTACCTTTATTTTTCTCATAGAAATTATTTGTTGATGAACCTGTTATTGTTGTTGATAATCCAGAATCATCTTTTGTCTGTATTAATGCTAATATTATTACAGTAAGAGCTACTATAAAATATATTACTGTTAGTATTGTTCTTATTATTTCCATTTATAAATTCCTCCCTGCGGTTTTCGATTATTACTACTTGCATATTTTACCATATATATTTTTAAAATGCAAGAGATAAAATACAAATTAAACAAAAAATCATACACTTAAAAATTATAGAAAAAAACAATTGAAAATTAACACATTTAATTCCTACTTTATTTAATTCATCATATTTTTTTATAATATTTTCTATTTCTTCTTTTGAAGAAATATTTTTGTCTTCCATATATTCTTTTGCCAAATATCTAGCTTTTATCATTGCATCATTTTCTAAATATGCTCTTATTACATAATATACAAGTCCTCCTAGACTCAATATAGTTAAAAACATCATTTTATTTTGTAGCACATTACAAATTGCTAATATATTAATAATTATAAAATATAATAAATATACATTTGAAAAAATAAAATTCGTCCATAACATTTTTTTATCTTGAATAGAATGTAAGCACTCATGTGCTATTGTTTGTATTCTTGTATAACTTTCTCTTAAATTAGCAATAAATATTTTATTGCTATTAACTAAATATAAAGTAGTATTTGAATTTTTATCTTCTACTATATTTACACTATCATTATTAATCTTTTTCAAGATTTCTTTACAAATATTTATATTATCTGGATATTTTGATGTAATCTTATCTAGATACTCGTTTTTACTTATTTCTTTAACTTTCTTTATATCCACACCAAAAACTATTTTTATAAAAATTCCTATTACTATTAAAAATATTAATACAACTACAAATTCCATAATTACCTCCATATAAAAATGAGGGAATTACTTTTTCCCTCTTTTATACTTTAATATTATGAAATTAACAATCCATCATTTTTTATTGAATAACATCTTTTATTGCATCACCAATTATTTTATTTACATCAGCTAATACAATATTAAATTTTGTTTCTGCATCAAAGAATTTTTTTGCCTCATCATTTTCAATTAATTCTATATATAATTGTTGCATTTTTTTAGTTTTTTCTTCATCTGCCTTGCCTGTTTGCATTGCTGTTATTTGTGCATCATATCTAGCTTCTTCAAATTCCATTATCTTTTTCTTTAAATCTGGTTTTAAAGAAAGTGTTTCTTTTGCCATTTTGTAATTTACATATTCTTCTGAATTTTTTAATTCTTCAGCTAATCTATTTGCTGTATCATAAACTTGCATTTTTTTACCTCCTATGTGTTTTCTCCAACTATTTCTACATCAGCATTTATTGGACATATATTAACCCAAGTATTTCCGTCATTTACTTTTATTTCATTACCATCTAAGTCTTGATATTTTGTTTGTAAATTTCTTGCTTCTTTAATACATTTTATTTTTATTGCTTTACCATTTGTAATATAATACCCATCAAATGTACCTGTATTTTTTAATCCTTGTCTTCCCTTATTTTCTGAATCTTCCAATGTATAATTATCACAGAAAGTTATAATTATATTTTTTGTAGTAACTGCATTTCCTGTGTCCCAATCAGTTTGTGCTTTATTTCTAGCATATCTTTTATATACTTGATTTTCTTTATCATAAACATATTTTACAGTTTGAAGTGTTGAATGTGGTATTGTTACACTGTTTGCATCCTGTCCATCTTCTAAATTTACTTCATCTGTAACATAATTTAATACACTCTTTTTATTTGATGTTGTTGCATATCCTTTTGCTTTTGCTGCTTTTAATAATGCTTCTGTACTTGTTACAGCATTATGTGGTGCTGCTTTATCTTTAACTCTCCAGAATGTTGATGTACTTTCTGTTATTCCATTTAAGTTATTTATATTATATTTTTTTATATCACTTTCAGCAAATGGACTCCAACCATAATGTGCATATATTGCATCATTTTCCATTACATAATCTATAAAATAATGTCTAGAGCTTCTAACTGGACCTATTTTATCAACTGTAACGCCTTTAAATAAAGCCATTAATCTAGTTTCTCCACCTTCTACTATAATTTCATAAACCATATATGCTTTATTTAATCCTGCTTGTGGCCATGCTCCAGTATGATTATCTATCATAACTGCTATTGGTCTATCTTTTCCATTAAAAATTTTTACTTTTTTTTGCTCTACTCCAGCTGTTAACACTTCCTCATTAGTATTATCTGATACTTCCTCAGTAGTGTTCTTTTTTTCTTTAGTTATTTTATAAGCCATAATTCCACCAGCTGCTAATATGATTATTATCAATGCAATTATTAAAAACTTCGTACCTTTGCTATTCATAATATCCTCCATTAATCTCTTGTTATTTTTAATTCATTTAGAACTTTTTCTTCTTTAGGTCTCATTACTTTTTTGTCTTCTTCTTCTATATGGTCATATCCCATCAAGTGGTAAAATCCATGTACTATCATATAACTTAATTCTCTTTCAAAACTGTGTCCATATTCTTTAGCTTGCTCTTCTACTTTTTCAATTGAAATTATTATATCTCCTAAAACATCTTCATGAGCGAAATCCTTATTTTTTATTTTTTCATCTAGCTCTTCTTTTTCAAACATTGGAAATGATAATACATCTGTAGCTTTATCTATTTTTCTATATTTTTTATTTATTTTTCTTATATTTTCTGGTGTTGTTAATGTTATTGTCATTATTAATTTTGAATCTAATAATCCTTCTACTTCAAAACATTTACTAACAACTCTTTTTATAACTTCTTCATATTCTTTATTTTCTTCTAAATCTAAATATGTAATTTCATACATTTATGCACTCACCCTATTTTCTTTTTGTTTTATATTTCCAATAAATTTTCCAAATGATTTATATGAGTTTTTTAATTCTTTTATTGCTCCATAATCAATCAATTTTCTTTTATAATATGTTATTATTTTTGAATAATCTATTTTATCATTTCTTATTTTTTGAATATCATTCTTCATAAATAATATTTCTTTTTGTTTTGTATACTCAGTAAAATCTACATCTTTTAATTTTGAAATTTCTTTATACTTGTCCCAAAATGCTTTATATTTTGCTCTTTCTTTTAAATCTTCCCAATATACTTTTGTTGATAATAATCTTGAATTATATTCTTCAATCAAATTAATTAGCATATTAAATGCATTTTCTCTTTTAGCTGCCATTTTTGTATCTTGTACCAATATTCTTGCATCTTTTAATAATTTTTCATAACATTGTTCTGCAACAATTAATGGTATACTATGTGTAAATAATTTTCTACTAATTCCTATTAATATCATATTTTTTTCAATGTTATCTTTTGTATCTAGCTTTCCTACAGTATATGCTTCAAATTTTTCATAATCATCTAATATATCTGCTGTTTCCTCTTTCATTCCTACATTTATTTTTAGTGTTAAAATGTTTTGAACATATTCTTCTAATGTATAAAAAATCTTTGTATATATCCATTCTTTTGATGAATCATATATGTTAGTTGTATCAGCAAGTTTTATTGAATAATTTTTTAATATAGCTTTATATAAAGAATCCATTTTATTTATATAAAATCTATTATATTTTTCTACTACTTTTTCTTTTAAATTTTCTTTTACACCTTCTTGGTCTAATTCTAATAAATATTTTTGTTTTCTATATTTATAGTCCATATATTCTTTTTCTTTTAGACTTGTAACTTCATAGTATCTTGATAATGCATCTTTTTCAAATTCTGATGCTGTATTATTTTTTACTTTTTTATATATTGAATCCATAACATATTTGTCTAATGATTCTAAATATAATGTATATGCACTATCATATTTTTTCTCTAATTCTTCTTTGTTTTCTTCTTCTGTTTCTTTTTTATAGTTATCATAAGCTTTTATCAAACTATTTCTTTTTATTGATATTAGCATTCCGTTAATTCCTATTTTAGTTGGTATTAACATTTTTGTTATTGTTTTTGTTATTTTACTAAAAAATGTTGTATTTGCTCCAGTTATTCTTAGACTCTTTTCTTCCATTTAAATCATCCTTTCGCTTACTATTTATAAACTGATTTTTGTCTCAGTTTATAAATTAAAAAACTATTTTTTCATTAGTCCCTATGTTTTCAAGCACTTCATATGTAACATAAACTTCTACACCGTCTTCTTTTTCGTAAGTTTTAATATTTTTATTTATTATCTTCTCTTTATTATCAATTTCTTTATCTAATTCTCTTTCTAATTCTTCTATCCCTAGTTCTTTAGCTTCTTCTATGTTATAATTTTTTTCCTCTTCTTTTAGTTCTTTATTTGTTGTTTTTATTATAGAAATTGGCAAATAAAAATCCGAAAATACTCTTATTTTCTTTTCTGCGTCTATTGTATCATAAATTTGAAATTTTGAAACCCTTTTTGCCAAATTTATTTCAAAATTATTTATTTTTATTTTATATTTGTTTTCAATATTACCCGTTTCTGTTCTTTCCGTAGTATTATACAACATTTTTTTACTCTTTGTATGCCATACTTTTGCCTCTATTTCACCTTTTGCATGAACATATCTAATTCCTGTATATTTTCCTTCCATCCATCCATTTATTAAAACATCTCCTTGTTTTACAGTATCTCCTACTTTTGCTACAATTGTCCCATTTTGTGCATTTATTTTTGTTATAATTCCTGTTTTATCTGAAACTATATTACAATAATCTTCATCATCTATTATTTCTGGTTTTTGCTCTGCTTTTACAACTTTTACTATTGCATTTGTACCTTTTAATTCTATACCTATCCAAGCAATATCACTTCTTTTTAATCTTACCTTATTAATAATCTCTTTTGTATTAACTTTTCTTTTGGCTTTTCCTATATTTAAACCAGCTTCTGTTACATCTTTATATATATTTTCTAATTCTTTATTGTTTTCTTCTATAATTTCTATATTCCATACAAAATGAGATGTTATTCCTATTAATATAATAATTATAAGAAGAAATCCGAAAAATAATTTTCTTTTCTTATACTTATTAAATAAAAAAGGTAATCCTTTTTTATTTATTATTTTTATTCTACATTTTGTTTGTTTTGCAATTTTTGCTACATCTTTTAAATCTTTAATTCCTATATTCAAGTCCAATTTTACATTTTTACTTCTTTTTAAATTCCATATTGCTATTTTATTATTCCTACATATATTAATAAATCTTTCTATATAATATCCTTCTACACTTATCCTTATATATCCAATTATATAATTAAATATTATTTTTATTAACATCTTTTATCCTCTCTTTATGTATTCTTAATCAACTTTTCTTTCAATCTCTATATTTTCTATTTTTCCATTTACTTTTATATCATCATTTGTCATATTTTCTAGTTTCAATTCATATCCATTTATATTTATAATTCCTATTTCTGTATTTATTCTTACATAATAATCTTCATATTCTAAAATTCCTTTAAAATTTTCTATTATCATTTCATTAAAACCAGTTATTGTTATTTTAGGAACATTTGAATATACTTCTTGTGGCATCTCCAAAATTTTATCTATCCTTGATAAAGTATTTCTCTTTTTTTTCATATAACTTCATCCTTTCGTAATTATTGTTTAAACTCATCTAATGATTTAAATTCATATCCCATATTTTTTATTTCTTTTATAATTGTATCCAATATATCTGTATTTGTTTTTGAATTTCCATGTAATAGCATGATTTCTCCATTATGAACATTTTTTAATATTTTTTCTTGTGATTTTGTCTCATCTGGTTGCTTATTTTCATTCCAATCTTCATATGCAAATGACCACATTACAGTTTTATAACCTAATGATGTTATTTTATTTAATGTTCTTTCACTAAATTCTCCCATTGGTGGTCTTAAGTATTTCATTTCATATTGAAATTTTTCATAAATAGCTTTATGCAAATCCATTATTTCTGTTTCAATCTTTTCATCTGTTAAATCAGGCATTGATTTATGGTTAACAGTATGATTTCCAACTATATTTCCATTATCTATCATTTGTTTTACTAAATCTGGTTGTGTATTCAAATAATGAGCCGTTATAAAAAAGGTTGCTGTTATATTATTTTGTTTTAAAACTTCTAAAATTTTGCTTGTATAACCAGCTTCATATCCTTCATCAAAAGTTAAATAAACACATTTATCATTTTTATTTCCCATTGTAATTCCATTGTTTTTTTCCAAAACCTCTTTATTTTTAGTACCTACATCTGGTTGTTCATGATTGTCATTTCTTTTTATACCCCATCCTATCTTTTTATTACTAATTGTTGTATTTGCACTTGCCTGTAGCACTTTGGTATTACTATTTATATATATAATAACAATAGAACTTATTGCTATTATTAATAATGTAATAACAATTATTTTTATAGTTTTATTCATTAAAACCAGCTCCTATTCTTTTTTTAATTCTATGTTTTTTTTACTAAATTATTACTGTCTAATATTTTTCAAATTATTAATATGCTCAACATCTTACCATTTGGATAATTTTGTAATTTTTCTATTGACATTGAAAAAATTTTGGATTATATTGTAGTTACTTTTGGAAAATAAAGGAAATTTTATATTTTTTGTCGAACTTTTTTTTCAAATATTTTATTATAGGAGGATATTATATGCTAAATTTCGTTATTTGCGATGATAACTTAAATATTCTAGATCGTTTTTCTAAAATACTTGAAAACATTTTTATGAAACATAATTATGATGCAAAAGTTGGACTTACAACTAATAATGTAAATGAACTTTTAGATTATATAGATGATAATAAAACTGATGTACTAATTTTAGATATTAATTTAAAGTCTGACAAAACAGGTCTAGAAATAGCTTCTCTTGTAAGAGAGAAAAACAAAAATATCTATATTATATTTACTACTGCACATTTAGAATATGCCATGATGGCATACAAATTTAAAACTTTTGATTATCTTGCTAAACCTGTAACTTCAGATAGATTTGAAGAAACTATTGTCAGATTATTCGAAGATATTAATGGATTGCCAAAAAAGTATATAAAAATTGATAATAAAAAAACTATTATTGATGAAAGTGAAATTTTATATGTAAAACGTGATGGTATGAAATTAATTTTTCATACAAAAAGTAGGGATTATGAAACTTATAGTTCTTTTAATAAAATTCAAAGTTCTTTACCTAAAAATTTTATTAGATGTCATAAGTCTTTTATTGTAAATATAAATAATATTGTAAATCTTGATCCCGTTGGAAATATTATTTATTTTGATAATGATTCTACTTGCGATATTGGTCCGAAATATAAAAAAGATTTAATAGAGGAGGTTAGAAAAAATGGAATTTTTAAATAATATTTGGATGGCAATTAGTACACCAAATGAAGCTATTATAAGTTTTATATCAATTTTCTTCTTATACTTTGTAGAAGCACCTCTAACTTTTGCACTTATAAGTAATATTTTTAATATAAAGTATACTAACAAGCAAAAATATTTTTATATTATAGTAACAGCATCGATAGCTTTATTATCAATGCTTATCATAAAATGGCCATTTAATGTAATTATAAATTACTTATCTGCATTTATAATTATACATTTTATTTTTAAAACACCTATATTAAAAACAGTTGCTGCCTCAATACTACCTAGCATTATATTCAATTTACTAGATAAATTATTACTTCCGTTATATTTGGATTTATTTAAAATAACATACACTGATGCAACAACTATCCCAATTTATAGGATATCTTATGCCATTTCTATGTACTTAATTGTATTTATTTTCAATATAATAATAAAAAATAAAAACTTTGTAATTAATATTTTAGATAACATTGATAATAAAAATAAATCAATCATTATATTAAACTTTATTTTTGGTTTTATAAATATTATATTTCAACTAGTTTTAACTATGAATTATATTGACTTTATACCTATTCAATTCACTTTCTTTAATTTTATATGTTTATTAATTTACTTCTGCTTGAGTTTTTATAGCTTAGCAAAATTAATGAATTTAGTTACAACTACTCAAAAATTAGAAAGTGCAGAAGAATACAATAAAACATTACATATTTTACATGATAGTGTCAGAGGATTTAAACATGATTTTGACAATATTGTAACAACAATAGGTGGATATGTAAAAACAGATGACATGGAAGGTTTAAAAAAATATTATTCTCAATTAGAAGATGACTGTCAAAAAGTTAATAATTTATATTTATTAGATCCTGATATTATTAATAACCCAGGAATCTATAACCTACTTACAACAAAATATCAAGAAGCTGATGAAAAAGGAATAAAAGTAAATCTAACATTTTTATTAGATTTAAATAATATAAATATGAAAATTTATGAATTTGCAAGAATATTAGGAATATTATTAGATAATGCAATTGAAGCAGCATCTGAATGTGATGAAAAAATATTAAATATTATATTTAGAAGAGATTCAAAAAATAGTGTTGATATTATAAAAATTGAAAATACTTATAAAGACAAAAACATTAATATAGAAAATATATTTAATAAAGGTATAAGTGGTAAAGAAAATCATACTGGTCTTGGTTTATGGGAAGTAAAGCAAATATTAAAGAAAAATAACAATTTAAATTTACATACAACTAAAAACGAACAATTTTTTATTCAACAATTAGAAATATATTATTAAAAAGTATAGATTAAAAATCTAATCTATACTTTTATTTTTTATACAAATATAAAAATCAAAAAGAACAGGCAACTGTTCTTTTTGATTGGATTGTTTTTCATAACATTAAAGTATATTGTATTTTTAAATATATGTATTGTCGAACTACACATATTTAAAATTAAAAACTATTTTATTAATCTTTCTTTACTAAACTAGCTGGCATTTTTGGTTGATGCATTGCACTCCAAATAAAACAAGCTGTGTTAGTAGATTTTGCATATTTTTCTGCAACTTTAGCTAAAAATTTTAACATAAAGAATTCCTCCTTTGTTTAATAAATATATATAACACAAAAATATTACCGGTTTTATATCTTTGTATTAAACAAAAAATTAATTCAATGTACCTCCATATACCTCATAGCCATATTTATTTTTTGTCAATTTATAAGCTAATTTGGTAATCATACATGTTTGAACAAAATATCCAAATATTATTATATTTGCTATTACATTTTCACTAACAAATGCTGATATAGCAAGTCCTAATATTAGAAATATATAAGATAATATTCTTTTTTGTTTTCTTACTTTTTCACTTAAAATTGGTACATCTTCTGTATCAGCTGGTGCATATTTTTTAATCATTATAATACTAAATAAAAGTACTATTCCTATTAAAATATATTTAACCATACTGTTTAATACTATAGTCTTTGCCAAAAATGCTACTCCACAATAAAAAGTACTAGTTGAAATAATACATCCTATATGTGTCCTTAAATGAAATCCACCTGAAGCACCTCTATATGGTAACAATATTAGAAATGTAATCAAACTTAATTTAAATACTCCTAATAAATAAGCTATTCCTAACATTATAAATATTTTAGGAATTTCTCCCATTAATATCTGTAAACCATAATTTATGACTTCTGCTCTTTCATCATCAACTTCTGGCATTTCCTTTCTAATTCTGTTTGTTAAAGTTTCAGTGATTTTTTCTATCAATTTTCTCACCACACTTTTCCTTAAGCTGAATATAGTTTAGCATTATTTTTTTACATATAAATTTTTCTTTTATAAAATTAGTTTTTTGTGACATATTTTGTTTATATTTAATTTTTATAAATGATTTTTGTAATTTTATAAATAAATATGTAATATTTTACTATAGAGTGAGAAAAGAGATAGATTAAAATCTATCTCTTTAATTTCTTTTATATTTCTTTTATATTTCTTAAAATGCACCATGTTCCAACTGTTTCTGGCAAGTCTTTAAATGTAATTTTTTCTTTTGTTATTGGATGTTCTATTGTTAATTCATATGCCCATAGTGCAATTTGTTTACCTTGTCCTCTTTTTCCATATTTTTGGTCTCCAAATATGCTATGACCAAAATTTGAAAGTTGCACACGTATTTGATGATGTCTTCCAGTATATAAATTAATTTTTAATAAAGTTAAATCTTTTATATTATCATATTTTATTACTTCATAATCCAGTTTAGCAATTTTCGCGTTTTTCTTATCTTTATTTACAACCTTGCTTATATTATTTCTTTCATCTTTATATAGATAATCCTCTAATATTCCGCTTCTGTTCTTCTATTTTTCCATCTACAACTGCTAAATATTTCTTCTTAAAGATTTTTTCCCTTACTTGGTTGCTTAATCTTGAAGCAGCTTTTGAAGTTTTAGCAAAAATCATAATTCCACCAACAGGTCTATCTAATCTATGTACCAATCCAACATATACATTACCTGGCTTTTTATATTTATCTTTTATGTATTGCTTTACCATAGTAAGCATATCTAAATCTCCAGTTTTATCTGATTGTGATGGAATATTTGGCACTTTTTCCACTACTATAATATGATTATCTTCATATATTACTTTTAATTTTTGCATTTTATTTTATTTCTCCCATCTACCATATATTCCACATGGTAAAACAAGTTTTGAATCTTCCATTGGTATTCCTATTTCTCCAGATTCAAGTTTACCCTTATATTTTCTTGCAACTGTTAAATTTAAAATATCTTCTAGTACTTTACTTGATATTCCTGTTGTATATGAATTTATTAAGAAAAATAAAGGATTATCTGATAATACTTTAGTACACAATTCTACCAAATCATATATGTTATTTTCAAATTGCCAAACTTCACCATTTGCCCCTCTTCCATATGATGGTGGATCCATTATAATAGCATCATACTTATTTCCTCTTCTTATTTCTCTGTTTACAAATTTTACAACATCATCAACAATAAATCTAACAGGTCTTTCTTTTAAACCTGATGCTTCTATATTTTCTTTTGCCCATGTTGTCATCCCTTTTGAACTATCTACATGGCACACTGATGCTCCTGCATAACTACATGCTACAGTTGCTCCTCCTGTATATGCAAATAAATTCAATACTTTTATTTCTCTTTTTTCTGATTTTATTTTATTTATCATCCAATCCCAATTAACTGCTTGTTCTGGAAATAAACCTGTATGTTTAAATCCCATTGGTTTTATATTAAATGTTAATTCTTTATATTTTATTTGCCATTGTTTTGGCATTTTCTTATTAAATTCCCATGAACCTCCACCTGAGCTACTTCTATGATATGTTGCATTTATTGAATTCCATTTCTTAGGGAAACTTTTATCTTTCCATATTATCTGTGGATCAGGTCTTGAAAGTACAACATCTCCCCACTTTTCCAATTTTTGTCCATTTGCCATATCTAATATTTTATAATCTTTCCATTCATTTGCTAGTTTCATTTATTTATTTTATAGCCATAAAAATGGCTACTGTTCCTCCTCTTTTTAGAATACTTATATTTTAACATATTTTTCTTATTTTTCCAAGTGAATATTAAGATTTCATTTTTTAGACATTTTCTAAAATTTTCATAAAACTATAAATCAAATAAAAATTTATGCAAGATAAAGTAAAGAAACTAACAATAATAACAGAAAAAAACTTATGTCTTTTTATAAAATTTCTAAACTTTTTTGTTTTCCTTTCTTTTGGTATTTCTAGCCTGTCCAATTCAGCATTATATTTTACATTAAAAACATTCTCCATTTTAAAATCCCCCCATTTATATTATATATATTCATAATCCTAATAAAATATTCCTGTTATCTTAATTTTTTATTGTTAAAATTTTTAAATAATGATATAATCCATTTGATACTCATTAATTGTATTATAAGGAGGCACTATATGAAGAAAAAAATTTTTATTCTTTGTGTAGCTGTTTGGCTAATATCTATTTTTTATAGATTATTAGTTCGAAAAAATCAAAAATTGATTCCTATTAATATGAGGTTTTTTCGTCCAAATGGTTCTCTTGTAAATATTAGAACCATAATTCCAGAACCAGGGAAATAACTCTGGTTCTCCATTTTAATATAGAAAGGTTGATTTTTAAATGTTAGAAAATAAAGAAAAGATTAAAAAAATTTTAATAATTATTTTAATTGCAATAATGTCTGGCATAATATTTTTCTATCAAACACAAAAAATTGGTCTACATGAAGATGAAGGATATACATTATGCTCATCAGTAAATCCAGATAATGGTGTAATGGATGCATATGATAAAGGTGAAACAGACCCTGTTTGGAGAACTAGTGAATATGTTAAACAAGCTCTGACTTTAACCACTAATAATATTTTAAATTTTAAAGCATTATATATGAATCAAGCTTATGATAACCACCCTCCTGTTTTTTACACACTTGTTCATTTTGCCACATTATTTTTTGGTGGAAATTTTTCATTATATTCCGCTTTTATTGTAAATATACTTGCTTTTATACTTAGTTGCTTAGTACTTATTAAAATTTTAAAAATATTAAATAAAGAAAATTTAACAATTCCAGTCTTAATCCTTTATGGATTATCTATGGGTACTATATCTATGGTTATATTCCAAAGAATGTATATGGTACTTACATTGTTTATATTAACTTACTTTTATTTAAGCTTAAAACTATATAAAAATGATTTTGTAATGGATAAAAAGATTACAATTCAACTTGGAATTACCACAGTTTTAGGTTTTTTAACACAATACTTTTTTGCAATTTATGCATTTTTCATATTTGCAATAATGCTAATTGAAATGATTAGAACTAAAAAAGATAAAAAAATAATTTTTAAATATATTGTTTCTCATATTATATATGCAACTGTAGGAATTCTTCTATTTGTTCCTTGCATAAAACATTTATTATTTTCAGATAGAGGGTTAACAAATTTAGAAAATAGTGGATATTTAGCACATGTTTTTGATTATTTAAAACATCTGGCTTATGCCTTTAGTATAAATAATTCTAATACTCTATTAATGGTTGCTATATTAATTTTATTTGCTATTGCAACTATTACTTTATGTGTAAAAAGTAAAGAAAAATTTGTTGTTTTAATTACAATTGTACCAAGTATTTTTTACTATTTTATAGCTGTTAGAATGACATCATTCCAAGAATTAAGATATATAATGCCAGTTATACCATTTGTAGTATTAACATTTTTCTTTATATTAAATAAATTTATTACATTTAAATATAACTATATTTTATTTACTGTGATATCACTTGCTTTAGTTATAAATGGTATTATATTTTCTAAACCATTATTTTTATATGAGAATTATAAAAATATTTTAAATATTGCAGAAGAAAATAAAGACAAATCTTTTGTGTATGTTTATGATAATTTCTTTAATCATATGCAAAATGTTCAAGAGATGATGATTTATAATAGAACTTTGATTGTTAATGTTAATAATGACAAACTTCATTGTATTATTGATGATGATAGCTTAAATAGTGAAGATTCTTATATTTTGTCTATTAAGTCATATATGGATAATGATGCTATTTTAAATAGAATTAAAGAAGAAACTGGCTTTAAAAATATTTCTTTGCTTTATAAATCTGAAATTGGCCCTAATTCTAAAGTAGTTATGGATAATTTATATTTAGTTTCTAAATAAAAAATAGGAATTTGGAGGTTAGTCTCCAAATCCCTATTTTTTTATTTGTTCTACTATCTTTTCCGTTATACCTTTTACTTGCATCAATTCTTCCTTTGAAACCTGTTTTATCTTTTCTACACTTCCAAATTTTTTAAGCAACTCTCTTTTCTTTACTTCTCCTATTCCTTCAATATCATCCAATTCTGATTTAGTAATAGCTTTTGCACGCAATTTTCTATGATATGTAATTGCTGTATCATGTACCGTATCTTGAAATCTAGTTATCAAATTCATAAGATTTTCGGAAATTTGTATTTCATTTCTATTCTCATCTATTAATGCTCGAGTTTGATGTTTATCATTTTTTACCATACCAAATACTTTTATATCTAATTTTTCATATTTGTTTATGGCATTTCTGATAGCTCTTATTTGTGTTATACCACCATCTGCAAATATAGCATCTGGTAACTTTCCAAATCCTTTATCTTCTTTTCCTATTGAATGTGCTAGTCTTCTTGTTACAACTTCTTCCATACATTTAGGGTCATCTTGTGTTAAAACTGTTTTTATTTTAAATCTTCTAGATAAGTTTTTCTTTATAACTCCATCTTGCATTACACACATTCCCGCAACCATAAATTCCCCTGAAATATTAGATATATCATATGTTTCAATTTTTCTTGGTAATTTATCCATTTTAAGAACATCTTTTAATTCCATTAATATTTCTGATTTATCTTTTTCTTTGTTTTCTAGTGTAACTTTTGCATTATTTTCTGCCATCTCTACAAATCTTAATTTTTCACCTTTTTTAGGGCTTTTTAATTCCACTTTTTTTCCTAAAATTGTGGATAACCATTGCTCTATTACTTCTTTTTCTGGCAATTCTTCCCTTAACATTATTTTGCTAGGTATATTAGGATTTTCTAAATAATACTGTTTTATAAATCCTGATAATATTTCACTGTCTTCCATATCTTTTAACTCTGGGAAAAAGTAGTGTTCCCTGCCTATCATTTTGCTTCCACGCACAAAAAATATTTCTATACATACTTCTAATTCTGATTTATATAAACCAATTACATCTATGTTGTTTTCTGAAATGTTCGATACTTTTTGTTTTGACGATGCTCTTTCTATTGCAAGTTTTCTATCTCTTAATTCTGCTGCTTTTTCAAACTCTAATTTTTCTGATGCTTCTTGCATTTGTTTATCTAATTCTTTTAAGATTTTGTCCGTTTTTCCTTCTAGTAAATCTATAATTTCATCTATTTGTTTTCTATATTCTTCTGGTGTTACATAACCCATACATGGTGCTAAACATCTTTTGATATGATAATTTAAGCATGGTCTTGTTCTAGATTTAAAATTCCTACATTGACGTATTTTATATTTTTGTTTAATAAAATCTAACATCTCTTTTGCTGCCCCTGGATTTGCATATGGTCCAAAATATTTTGATCCGTCATTTATTAATCTTCTTGTTATTACTACATTTGGATAATCTGATTTTACATCTATTTTTATGTATGGATATGTTTTATCGTCTTTTAATAAAACATTAAATTTGGGTCTATTTTTCTTAATTAAATTACATTCCAAAATTAACGCTTCTGCTTCATTATCAACTACTATGTATTCAAAGTGATCTATTAGGCTTACCATTTTCTTTATTCTTTCTGTCTTGTTTGTTTTCCTAAAATATGACCTTACTCTGTTTTTTAATGACACAGCTTTTCCAACATAGATTATTGTGTCGTTTTTATCTCTCATTACATATACTCCAGGTTTTCCTGGTAATTTTTTTAATTCTTCCTCTATATTAAACATTTTTCCCTCTATTCATAATATCCTATATAAGGCAAATTCCTTAAATTTTGATTATCATCTAATCCAAATCCAACTACAAATTTATCCTCAATTTTAAATCCTATATAATCTACATTTAAGTCATACACTCTTTTTGATGGTTTACTTAATAGTGTTGCTATTTTAATACTGTTAGGATTTTGTTTTTTTATGTGTTCTACTAAGCATTGTAATGTTTTTCCTGTATCTATTATATCTTCAACAATTAAAACATCTTTTCCTTCTGGACTATCTTTTAAATCTTTATATAATGTTAGTATTCCTGTGTCTTCATTATTTTCATAACTTGATATTTCTATAAAATCAAATGTTACATTGTTTTTTATTCTTTTAGCCAATTCCCACATAAATGGTACTGACCCTTTTAAGATTCCAACAAAAAGTATATCTTTTCCTTCATAATCTTTTTCTATTTCTTTTGCCATTTCATCTAATCTTTTATCTAATCTTGATTTATTTATTAATACATTTATATCTTTCATATAATTTTCATCCCTTCTTTTATTATTTCTTCTATAAACATTATATATTATAAGTTAGTATTAAATCAATATTAATTTACTAATTTGGATTTCATTTGTGGACAATCTATTAAAATTATGATAAAATACATAAAATGTTTATATAAATTTTCTAAAATTGCATAAGGAGGAATGACATATGAGAGAATTACGGAAAATTAAAAAAGCAGTAAATTGCTATTTAAAATTGATAGCAACAGACCAACAAAATGCTAGAAGATATTGTAAAGAATACTTACAAGATGTTGATATATTACAAACAACTATTGAAGCATATATTGATCAGACTTCAAAAATCTTTAAAGACTGGTGTAACGCTAGTGTTAATGTTTTTGATTTACCTGAAAACAATATTTTGCAAAAAATCAAAAAAATGATTAACTTAAAAATAGTTAACCACTATTTGAATAAGTTCAGTTATGAACTATCAGCATCTGGCCTTCTTCAAAAAAAACTTACTATTATAAAAGAAAGGTTAACTCAATATCAGTATTTTACCTAATTATCTACTTGTAAAAGCCAACACATTGTTGGCTTTTATTTATATTTAGAAAGATTTTTTGCTTTTTGTATAATATAAAATAAGCTGACTAGTATAAAACTAGTCAGCTTGAGGTTATTCTTTCTCATAAGCCTTCAATTCTGCCAAAGCCCATGTCAAATCGTTTATACATGCTTTAAGCAGCATCATTCCTGTATGCAGGTGTTCGTTTCTCGGTGGCTCCGTATCATATAAATAGTGTGTCTCCAGCTTTTGGATAAACAGAAAATCCATCGGCTCAAGACCATCTACATATGTATGCTTTTTTGCCTCAGCCGCCGTAAGTTCCGGAATATCCATCTGTAAATCAGACTGTATTTCTAAATATGAAGAACAATCTCCATATCTTTCAGAAAGTTTTTTCCTTTCTTCTTCAATTTTAGAAATCAAATCCGAAATTTCAGACTTTGTTTTCTTTCCGTTTCTTACTTCCTGCATTTTTCTTGCAAGATGCCGTGTTTCATGTGCTGCATGTGTGCTTCCTACCATTTGTTGGCTCATAGTATTACCTCCATTATAAAACATATTTTTATGTTGCTTTTCTATTCTATCACATTATGTTACTTTTATCAATAGTTTTCTTTTCTAAAATTTTTAAAAAACTTGCAACATTTCTAATTATGATGTAATATAATACATAAATTGAAAGTTGCATAAAAATACTAAGAAAGGAGTTTTTAAAACTAAGCGCCTGGACCGCTATATTTAGCGGTTGACGAGGTCTAGAGTTATCGAAAAATTCGGCGGATGCTCTAGTGGCTTTTACTTAAGGTCATAATATTAACCAAAAACTAATAGTAATATTAGAACAGAAATTAATATATTAAGTTTGCACGCTTTCAATTCCAGAAATTTTAATTTTATAAGGAGGAATTACTATGTGTGGAATTGTAGGTTACATAGGAACAAAAAAAGCTTGCCCTATTCTTTTGGCAGGTTTAACAAGGTTGGAATACAGAGGTTATGACTCTGCAGGTATTTCAACAATTGAAAAAGAAGGATTATCTTTAATGAAAGATAAAGGTAGAGTTAAAAATTTATCAAATTTAGAAGGAATTGATAAATTAGAAGGAACCGTTGGTATAGCTCATACTAGATGGGCAACTCATGGAAAACCATCTAAAGAAAACGCTCACCCACATCAAGATAACTCAAAAACTTTTAGTGTTGTTCATAATGGAATTATTGAAAATTTTAATGAATTAAGAAAATTTTTAACAGATAAAGGATACACTTTCTATTCTCAAACAGATACAGAAATTATTCCTAATCTAATACATTATTATATTACAAAAGATACTGTAAATGATGATTTAAAATTTTTAAGAGCAGTAAAAAATGCTTGTCTAGATTTAAAAGGAAGTTTTGCACTTGAAGTTATTTCAAGTCTTTACCCTGACAATATGATTGTTGTAAGAAAAGATAGCCCTCTAGTTATAGGAACTTGCGAAGATGAAAAATATTTATCTTCTGATATTCCTGCTATACTTTCTTACACAAAAGATTTTTATCTATTAAATGATTTAGAATTTGTATTATTAACCAAAAATGAAGCAAAATTTTATGATAAAGATTTAAATAAAATTGAAAAACAAACTCAAACAATAGAATGGAATGCATCTGCTGCAGAAAAAGATGGTTTTGATGATTTCATGCTAAAAGAAATTTATGAGCAACCAACTGCAATTAGAGAAACAATTGGTGCAAAAATAAATTTAAATTCAAAATGTGAATTTGATGAACTTAACTTTACTAAAGAATATTTATCAAGTTTAAACAAAATTTATATTGTAGCATGTGGTACTGCAATGCATGCCGGACTTACTGGAAAAAATACAATAGAAAAACTTTGTAGAATACCTACTGAAGTTGACATTGCTTCTGAATTTAGATATAGAGACCCAATTATAGATGAAAAAACTTTATGCATATTTATATCTCAATCAGGTGAAACCGCAGATACTATTGCCGCACTAAAATTATCAAAAGAAAAAGGTGCAAAAACAATTGCTATTACTAATGTAATTGGAAGCTCAATTACTAGAGAAGCCGATTACTCAATTTACACACATGCCGGTCCAGAAATAGCTGTTGCATCAACAAAAGCATATACTTCTCAAGTAGTATTAATAAATATTTTAGCAATTTACTTTGCAGAAATCTTGCTAGAAACAGATACAGATGTTATAAAAAATCTAAAACAAGACATTTTAGATTTACCAAAAAAGATTGAAGAAACATTAAAATGTAATACACAAGTTAAGGAATTTGCGAAAAAAATATACCAAGAAAAAGATGTATTTTTCCTTGGTAGAGGTATTGATGAAACTGTTGCAAAAGAAGGTTCTTTAAAATTAAAAGAAATTTCTTATATACATTCTGAAAGCTATGCAGCAGGAGAATTAAAACATGGTCCTATTGCTTTAATTGAAAATGGAATTACTGTTATTAGTATTATGACAGATAAAAATTTAGTTAAAAAAACTGTAAGTAATATACAAGAAGTTATTACTCGTGGAGCAAAAACATTAGTTGTTACAAATCAAGATATTGATAATAATATGTTTGATGAAGTAATTACAATACCTGAAACTAATTGTTTTATTTCTCCTATTTTATCTGTTATACCACTTCAATTACTTGCTTATTATATTTCTAAAGAAAAGGGATTAGATGTTGATAAACCTAGAAATTTAGCAAAATCAGTTACAGTTGAATAAAAAAAAGACTATATGTTTTTTTATAATTTTAGAATTTCTAAAAAATTATAAAATTAAACATATAGTCTTTTTTATTTTAATTATGTATTAATCTTTCAAATTAATAATTTTACAATTACCAAACATACTGCTCCTGGTAAACCTAATAGCCCTATTAAAACACTAGTAAAAACATTAAGACCTATATGAAATCCCCATGCCCCTCCTATTAAGTTAATTAAAAATATAGTTACACCACCAAGTATAGAATTAATAACCAACTTTAATATCTTCTTAATAGGTACTATAAAAATCCTTCCAAAAATAAATAAAAAACAAATACATGCCAAATATGTAATAATATTTACATCAAAATTCATATTCATCCCTCTTTACTTGTTTATTTATACTATTTGTATGTGTAATTTAGGACAAATATTCATCTTGATTTATCCGGTTTCTTCATCATCATAATTTTCATATTGCATTTGATTTATTGCATCAATTGTAATTCCTTTTGATTTTGCAAGTTTTATTAGATAATCTAATTTTGCTTGATTTGCTTTTATTTGATAAACATAATAATCTACCAAATCTAACTCTGCAAATTCAAAATTTTTATTGTTATTTTTTAATTCTTCTCTAGTTTTTATAATATTTTTTATAAGCTCTATTTCTTTATCTAGTTCAGTTAAATTTTTCATAGGACTTTCTTTTATAAATTCTTCCTGCATAAAAACACTCCATTCATTTATAAATTTTAAATATTATATGCAAAAAAATACCAAATTATACTAACTTTTTTCGCAAAAATACTTGTTTTTTTCGCCATTTTATAGGATAATATATATATGTGAATTTAAAAAATTTAAAGGGGTTACAAGTATGAAATTCATAGATAAATTTTTAAAAAAATTAAATACAAGCAGAAATACTTTTGCAACATATATACTAACATTAATAACAGTATATCTAGCAGTTGATAGAATTGTTGAAGTATTATTAATGTTATTTACTGGTGTTTCCTATTCTTACTGGGGACCTATCCAATATACTTTAGCATTGGCATGTCCTATATTTGCTTTTTTATTTTCAGGATCATCAGAATTTGCTTCAACCAAAAATAAGAAAACAACATTATTTTACATATATGTTATTGGACTAACAGTTATAACAATATCAATGTTTACACAATGGCTTAATATGGCAGCATGGTTACTACTATTATCAAATCCTGGTTATGTTGATTTAGTAACTAACTTCTCTGACTTAATAAGACCTGCTTTCACATCAATAACATTTATATTCCCTATCTTGATAACAACAAAAGTATTTAAATTCTTATACTTTGGAGTTAATGATAGCTTAGATATGACTCGTTCTATCTGGGATTATGGTGGAATAGATTTATCAGACAAAAAACAAGGTCATGGACCTTATACTTGCGAAATCTATTTATGTCAAGATAGTGAAACTGGTGCAACAGTTACAATACCTGAAAGCTCAAGATATCAATCAATGTTTGTCTGCGGTGGTTCAGGTTCTGGAAAAACATCTTTAATATATGAGCCTTTAATTGCTCGTGATTTAGAAAGAAAATATTTCTTTAAAGAAGTTTCTAAAGAAATGGGATATACTGCATTAAAAACAAGAATAGCAACACTAAATGGTCCTTATAATAATGATTACTTAAATAGTAATTTCAATTTAAATATGTTAACACCTACTAGTGGAAATGAAGATGTATATAAAGGCTATATGAAAAAAATGATTCTAGATACTTCTATTGGTATAACTTATAAAAATTGTGGTGTAACTGTTTTATCTCCAGATAGAGAAATTACAGATCATATGATTGAAGTTTGTAAAAACTTTGGATTATCTTATAATATAATAGATCCTTCAGATAATAGTTCTATTGGTCTAAACCCATTTGTATATGATGATCCAAATAAAATAGCAATTACAATATCTTCTGCTTTAAAATCAATGTATGCTAATGCACATAACGACATACAAGAAGCTTATAGAGAAGATGTAGTAATTCAAGCAATCGAAAACTTATCTATTTTATTAAAAGAAATGTATCCAAGAATGAATGAAGGAAAATTACCAAACTTAGAGGATATGTTAAAAATGCTTACAAACTTTGATTTAGTTGAAAAAATGTGTGAAATCTTATCACATGATGAAGAACTTAAAGAACAATACAGTATTCAACTAGCATACTTTAAAAAGAACTTTTATAAAAATAGCTTTGGTAGAAATGATACAGAAAAAAATATATATTCTGCAGTTACTCAATTAGATAATTTATTAAGATTACCTGGAGTAAAATCTATACTATGCAATAGATATAATAACTTAGACTTTGATAAAATGTTAGCAAATGGAGATATAACATTTGTATGCACAAGAAGAGGAGATTTAGGAGCTTCAAGTCACAAAGCTTTTGGCTTATTCTTCTTAATAGCAATGCAAAATGCAGTTCTAAGAAGACCTGGAAATGAAAAATCTAGAATTCCTAACTTCTTATACATAGATGAATTCCCTGATTTCATCTGTAAAGCTACTGAACCAATATTTACAATGTATAGAAAATATAAAATTGGTACTACTATTTCTGCACAGAACCTTTCACAATTAGATGTACCAACTTCTAAAGAAAACTTTAAACAAACAATTTTAGCAAACTGTGCAAGTAAAATATTTACAGGAAATGCTACAGTTGAAGATTTACAATGGTGGTCAGAAGAGTTTGGTAAGAAGAGAGAATGGGCTATGCAAAATAGTATTGATTTCGATAAAATGCAATATGATTCTAAGCATGGCGGTGTAAAATGGGATTTTGTATATTGGTTTAAACCTGGAAAACTTCAAACTCTTGGTGCAAAAGAATGTGCATACAAAATTAGAGGAAATAATGGAAAACCTATTGTAGGTCCTGGTAAACTTGTTTATCTAGAATCAAAATATAAAGAACCTAAAAAAATTAAAACATTTGATTTCGGTAAATATTCTGACGGAGTTACTACTGAAACTGAAGATACAGAAAACGGTTTAAATAAGAAAAAATTTAATCCTAAGAAATTAGATTTTATAGATTCTAGAAACGAAATAGATCCAATTCAAACTGATACAACAGATTCTAATTATCTTTTTGATAATGAAGACGCAATTATTGTTAATTTAAAAAATAAGAAAAAAGAATAAGTTGTCAAGAGGGACGCCCCTTTTTGACAACTTTTAAATTTTTATAAAATTATAGAAACAATAAAAAAAGTTGTCAAAAAGGGACGTCCCTCTTGACAACTTTTTTATATTGCTACTTTTAATAAATCAATTATAACTCCTGAAATTACTCCTATTACATATAATAAAGCTATTATACTTATATTTTCTTTAATCTTATGATTTGTCTTAAATAACACAGCTAGTCCAACACCAGCCCCTGTTAATAAACCTGCAATCATACTTCCAAAAGATATAACTTTTTGTAAATACATATTTGTTATAATTACAGAAGCAGCACAATTTGGTATTAATCCTATTAAAGCAGAAATAATTGGTCCTAGTATTGGTTTATTTAATAATAAATTTGATATTGTATCTTCTCCTATAAAATATATAGCAATATTTATTATAAATGTTATTATTATAATAAATAAAAATATATTAATTGTATGACTTAAAGCTGATTTCAATATTCCTTTTTCATTGCAATGGCAGTGTTCTTCTTCACATATATCACCTATTACTTCTTCTTCATCATTTTGTTTTTCTTTATTTTTATTAAATACACTTATTACCAAATCTATAATAAATCCAGATATCATTCCTATTAATAATTTTATTCCAAGTATTTTTAAAATTATTATTGGTGAAACAGCTTCTGATATAAATATTGGTAACATTTCATCAGAAGTAGAAAGGTAAACTGCAATTAATGTTCCAAGAGTTATAACTCGTCCTGCATATAAATTTGTAGCTGAAACAGAAAATCCACATTGTGGAAATATTCCTAAAACACTTCCTAAGAGTGGTCCAAATCTACCTGATTTTTTAATTACTTCCTTTGATTTATGTTTCATTTTGTGTTCAATGTATTCCATTATTAAATATGTTATAAATAAAAATGGTAACAACTTTACACTATCTATTAGTGTATCTTTTATAATTTCTAACATAAACTTTCCCTCATTTTCTTCATTTATATATCTTTATAGTTATACCACAAAAAAAGAAAAAATACAAGGAGGGTATTATCACTCCTTGTTATCTTCTTCTAAAACATCCTGAAAAACTGCCCGTTCTTCCATCTGTATTACTATTTGGAAATACATTAGCTCTAACTGCTATAGTATTATTTGATGTACCACAAGAACAAGTATTGTTATTACTATTATTATTTCTACTACAATTTGAATTTATTGTTAATAATTCATTTTCTGTTCCATTGCATCCATTACTACTTATTGTAAGTAAATTTCCATTATCATTATTGTTATTATTACATCCGCAACTTCCTGTTATAGACAATAATTGAGTTTCATTATTAGAATTTCTATTTCTTCCATTTCTAAATCCACAATTACTTTCTCTATCATCAAGTTCTCTTAATATTCTACAAAATATTTTGGTTAAAACTGCTGTTATAAAAGCAAGTATTGTATATGCAATTGTAGCTACCAAGAATATTAAATTTCCTACAATAAATGTTACAACTAAGAATATTGCAAATATAATTGCTGCAACTAAAAACGGACATTTAAGAATTTTCTGTAATGCTATTGATATTATTATTGTTGCTATTGGTAAAGCAAAAAATATTAGTAAATTTGTCATACTTTTTTCTCCTTTTCTTTTTTACTATATTTTATGCTTTTTTTTACAATAGGTTACAATGTTTCTAATTTTCATACTCTACTTTTACTAAATATAATCCTTGTGGTGGCAATGTTTTGCCAGCTTGGCTTCTATCTTTAGAATCTATTATTGACTTTATATCTTTAGGCTCTATTTTTTCCATTCCTACTTCAACTAGTGTTCCTGCTATAATTCTTACCATATTATATAAAAATCCATTTCCTGTTAGTTCTATATATATTCTATTATTAGGCTTAGATTTTACTTCTGCTTTATATATTGTTCTTACACTACTTTTGCTACTTGTTCCACTTGCTTTAAATGCTTTAAAATCATGTTCTCCTTCAAAATATTTTGCTCCTTCTTGCATTTTTTCAACATTTAATTTTATTGGAATATGTGTTTCTAAATTTCTATAAATGGCTGATTGTACTTCTGAATTATTAATAATATATCTGTATGTTTTTCTTTTACAAGTCAATCTACTATGAAATCTATCATCAACTTCTTCCGCTTCTAATATTCTAATTGATTTTTTCAAATTTGAATTTAATGCTATTGCAATTTTATCAATTGGAATATTAGAATTTGTTTTAAAATTAGCAACTTGTCCTAATGCATGTACTCCACTATCTGTCCTACCAGAAGCCATTAAATCAACATCTTCTCCAGTTACTTTTTTTATTGCTTGTTCTATTGTGCCTTGTATATTCAATTTATTTGGCTGTTTTTGCCATCCATTATATTCTTTTCCATCATATTCTATTATTAATTTTATATTTCTCATAATCAATCTATCCTTTATAAGATAAAAGTCGCTATAAAGCGACTTTATTTATTTCTCTATTTTTTCTTCTTTTAAATTTTCTTCTGTTTTTATCTTTTTCTTTCCTTTTATTCTTTCTTTTCTTACAATTTTTTTATCAGTAAATCTTTTTGTTACTATATTACTAATTAATATCTTCTTTAATGTATCTTCTCTAACATCAGCAATTAATGTGCCATCTTTAGCTACAGATATTTTTCCTGTTTCCTCAGAAACTACAACAACTACTGCATCAGATTCTTTTGAAATTCCTATTGCAGCTCTATGTCTAGTTCCTAATTCTTTTGCAATATCCGTATCATCTGCTAATGGTAATACACATGCTGCCGCTGCAATTTTATTATTACTAATAACAACCGCTCCATCATGTAAAGGTGTTTTTGGTACAAATATATTTACCAATAATTGTGGTGAAACTTCAGAGTTCATTGGTACTCCTGTTGCAATAATATCTTGAATATTTATATCTCTTTCAAATACAATTAAAGCTCCTGTTTTTGTTTTAGAAAGTTCTGTTGCTGCTATTACTACCTTATATACATCTTCTTTAGTTTTTGTTGCTAAATCACTTTCAATTCCAAAAAATTTTGTTAGTTTGTTAGTTCCTAATTGCTCTAGACCTCTTCTTAACTCCGGTTGAAAAATTACAACTAATGCAATTACTCCCCAATTCATTATTCCTGTTAAAATTGAATTTAATATTTTTAAATTTAATAATCCACTAACCCATGTTGCAATTATTAAAAATGCTATACCTTTTATTAATTGCCATGCTCTTGAACCTTTTACAACTTTAAAAAAACAATATAATAAAAATATTACTATTGCCAAATCTAATATTGTTGTTATTACAGTAAATGGATTTTCTTTAAGATTCTGGAAAAATTTCAATATATTTTCATTGTAAAATTCTATCCAATTATTACTTATAGTGTTATTCATATATACACCTTCTTCTTATATTAATGAGTATATTAGTGTTGCTGCTGTTGCTAAAATCATCATAACTGCTAAAATTCCAGCCATTACTTTTACAAATATTTGTCCTCTATCAAATTGTTTTTTCTCTTTATTTTTTACCTTTTGTTCTTTATCCTTTTTCATGTTATTACCTCCATAAAAATTCTATAATTATTATAACACTTTTTTTACTATAATTTCAACATAATTTTCTCTTTTATTTATCTATTATCTCAAATATCACAGGTAACTTTTCTATTTTTTTATCTGAAATTTTTATAATGCTTTCCAACTCTCTTTTTGCAACTTCTAATTTATCCATATTATTAGCATAAACAAATCCCAACACATCACCTTTTAAAACAAAATCTGAAACTTTTTTATTTAGTACTATTCCCACTGAATAATCTATATTATCTTCTTTTTTTATTCTACCTGCACCTAAACCACATGCAACTTTTCCTATATCTTCTGCATTAATCTCTTGTATATACCCTTCACTTTTAGCAATAATAGGTTCTATAAATTTTGCTTTATCAAATTTTTCAACATCATCTAAATATGTAATATCTCCAGATTGATTTTTAACTAATTCTTTAAACTTTTCAAAAGCTCTTCCATTTTTTATATTATCTAACATCATTTTTTTATTTTCTTGTAAATCCTCATTTACACCTGCTAGTTTTATCATATATGCACCTAGCTCAAAAACAACATCTTTTAAGTCCTCTGGCATATCCCCTTTTAAAAATTTAATTGCTTCTATTACTTCTAGGTTATTTCCAACAGCATGTCCCAAAGGTTCCTCCATATTTGTTAAAATACATACTGTTTGTCTGTTGGCTAATTTTCCTATTTCAATCATTTCATTTGCAAGAATCTCTGCCTTATTAAGAGTTTTCATAAAAGCACCTTTACCTACAGTCACATCTAATACTATCTTATCTGCTCCACTAGCAATTTTTTTACTCATTATACTTGAAGCTATAAGTGGAATACTTTCAACACAAGATATACTATCTCTTAAAGCATATAATTTTTTATCAGCTGGTGCTAAATTCATTGTCTGTGATATCATGCTTATACCAATGTTTTCCACATTTTTTACAAAACTGTGAATATCTATATTAGTTTTATAACCTGGTATTGATTCTAATTTATCAACTGTTCCACCTGTAAACCCTAATCCTCTTCCAGACATTTTAGCAACTGGTACACCAAGTGATGCTACTAATGGTAATAAACATATTGATACTTTATCTCCAACTCCTCCTGTTGAATGTTTATCTACTATTGTTTTGTTTAAATTTGTTAAATCTAATATTTCTCCTGAATTTGCCATACTTAGTGTTAAATTTGTTGTTTCTTGTTTTGTCATTCCATTTAAAAATATTGCCATTACTAAAGCTGCAGCTTGATAATCAGCTACCTCGCCACTTACATATCCATTAACAAAGTATTCTATTTCTTTTTTGCTTAATTCTTGTCCATCTCTCTTTTTTTCAATTATTTCTAAAATATTCATATTCTCTCCTAAATAAAATGTCCTGTAAAACTTCTTCTGTGTATAGGACATAATCCATATTCTTTAATAGCTGCAATGTGCTTTGCTGTTCCATATCCTTTATGTTGTGCAAAGCCATATTGAGGATACACACTATCCCATTCTCTCATAATTCTATCCCTTGTAACTTTGGCAATAATTGAAGCTGCTCCTATTGAATAGCACTTTGCATCACCTTTTATAATAGATTCATAAGGTACTCCGTCTGTATCTATATGTTGAAGTGCATCTATAATAATCAAGTCTGGTCTTACATCAAGTCCTTTTACAACACTTGTAACTCCTTGTTTGGTTGCATTTAAAATATTAATTTCATCTATTACATCTTGTCCTATTATAGCTACAGAATAACTAATTGCCTCTTCTATTATTTTATCGTATAATAATTCTCTTTTCTTTTCAGAAACTTTTTTAGAATCATTTACTCCTTCAATCATAGAATCTTTTGGCATAATAACACCTGCAACAACAACAGGTCCTGCCAAAGGCCCTCTACCAGCCTCATCTATGCCACATATTGAATTAAATCCTTTTTCATGTAATTGTTTTTCTATTTGTTTTAAATTTGTTAATCTTTCTAGTTCTTTTTCTTTCATTTTTTATTCCTTTTATAATCTTATTTGTTCTATTTCACTTAATGAATATGTTTTATTTCCATCATTTTCAAATCCTACTGTATTATAAATTTCTACTTGCACATTTTTTATATCATATTTAATAATATACCATCCATCTTTTTCACTTGATTTCAAATCTTTCAATCCCATACTTTCTAAATTATCTTTTGACAATTTATAGTAATATATATAGTTTGAATTATCTGATAATATGTTTTCAGTTGTTATATTAACATTATTAGAAAAAATATTTCCATCTTTTATTTCTTCTCCAACTAATTCATTTCTTGCTTGCTCTATTCTACTACTTTTTTCTTCTTCAGATAAAGAATCTATACTTGTACCTAGTTTAAAGTTTGCATTTTCAGTATATTCTTTTGCTTTTACTTTTACTAATAACATATTTGTTTTTATATTTTCCAATTTAGAACTTGTTATTGCTTTACTTCCTGTTTGTATTGATATTCCTGCCAGTATAAGTAAAACAACTATTGTAATTACTAAAGTTGTTAATGATATTCCTTTATTATTCTTCATTTTTTTCCTCCACTTTTTTGACATTATTATATCAATTCATAAACTCATTTTCAAGTTTTACTAACTTTATTTTAATAAAATTTTATCATTTATCTTTTACATTTTTTTCACAAAAATTTCACAAAAATCTTGTATTATACTATATAATTAGGATATGATAAAATCATAAATAAATATTTAGGAGGACATATAAATGGAAGAAAATGAAAAGAAAAATGTCAAGTTTACAGCTATCCCTGTAAATGGAAAAACAACATATGAAAATGGAAAAAATAAAAACACATCTGGATTTGGAAAAAGTGTTCTACTACCATTTTTTAGTGGTATAGTTGGATGTTCTGTTGTTATTGGAACATGTTTTGGTGTTCCTTCTATTAAATCAAAATTAATAAACAACACATCATCAAATATAAGTACATCTAATAATAACTCATCAAACTCTACTGGATATGTAACTCAAACTTCATTAAGTAACTATTCAGATACAGCAGTATATGCAGCAAATAAAATTTTACCTTCTATTGTAGGTATTAAAATTGAATATACAGTTAATACTTCATCTTTCTTTGGAAGAAATAGTTCATCAACAGCTACAGCTTCTGGCTCTGGTATTATAATTAGTGAAGATGGATATATATTAACAAATAATCATGTTGTATCTTCATCTAGTAGTACTGATTCAAATTCTTATTATCAAATTACAGATGCCGGAAAAGTAACAGTTACCTTATTTAATGATGAAACTGAATATGAAGCAAAAATTGTTGGTCAAGATGAGCAAACAGATTTAGCTGTTATAAAAATTGATAAAAGTGGTTTAACTGCTGCTGAATTTGCTGATTCTGATTCTGTAAAAGTCGGTGAATTTGCAATGGCTGTTGGAAATCCTGTTAACATGAATAGTACTGTAACTACTGGTATTGTCAGTGCTGTTAATAGAAAAATTACTGATTCAGACGGAAAAACTTATACTTGTATTCAAACCGATGCCGCTATAAACTCTGGTAACAGTGGTGGTGCATTAGTAAATAGTGAAGGAAAAGTAATTGGAATTAATACTTTAAAATTATCTGGTACAGGTATAGAAGGTATAGGTTTTGCTATTCCAATTAATTTAACAACAGATGTCACTTCACAATTAATACAATACAACAAAGTAAAAAGACCTTATATAGGTATATCTGGTATTGACTTAGATGAAACACGAGCAAAAACATATAATTTAGTTGTTGGTGTATATATAAAATCTGTTGATGACTTTTCAGCAGCTGAAAAAGCTGGTTTAAAGGCTGGTGATGTTATCGTAGAAGTAGAAGGTAAAAAAATAACAAAAATGGATGAATTAAATGAAATTAAAAATTCTCATAAAATAGGTGATCAAATAAAACTAAAAGTAAACAGAGATGGAAATGAAAAAGAAATTACTGTAACATTAGGTGAACAACCTTAATTAAATTTTCACTTTTAATTCACACAATGGACAAATTTAATTATTATAATACAAGCATAGTCAGAAAGTTATCTGACTTAAATATAAAAACATCCCCTTTTATTTTCAAAAGAAGTTAGGAACTATCATGTTTCTAACTTTTTTACAATTTATTTTATTTTTTATTCTCTATTATATACTTTATTTATAATTTTTTTAATTATGAATATATATAAATAAAGTTAAGTCAATTGTTCATCATAAATTTATTGACTATTTTATAGTTTTGAGTTATTATATATAATATTAATTTATTTAGAAATGAGGAAATAGAAAGTTATGATATGTTCAGAATGCAAGAAAAACCCAGCAATACTTTTTTATGAAAAAATAGATAACGGAAAAAATACAATGGAAGGATTATGCTATGATTGTGCCAAGAAAAAAGGTATAAATCCAATGGAAGTTCTTTCAAAGCAACAAGACCTTTTATCAAAAGATAAAATCAATCTAAATGATATGAATAAACAACTAGAATCTATATTTAAAGATTTAGCTGAAAACTTAGATATTAACAATCTTGATAATATTGAAGGTGCGATTACTTTTGGAAATATAGAAGATGAAAATGGTGACGAATATGATGACGAAGAAAAGCCAAGATTTGCAGGAGCTGCAATCCCATTAGGTTCTATATTTTCTAATATGGTACATCCAAAAAATGATGATGAATCAAAAGAAGAAGCTCAATCTGAAAGTAAAAAAACAATTAAAGTTGAAAAGAAAAGAAATCAAAAACAAAACAAAAAGAAAAAATTTTTGGACACATATGGAACTAATTTAACAAATAAAGCCAAAAACAATGAATTAGATATTGTTGTTGGACGAGATAAAGAAATTCAAAGAATTATACAAATTTTAAATAGACGTTCTAAAAACAACCCTTGTCTTATTGGTGAACCAGGAGTTGGAAAAACAGCAATAGCACAAGGTTTAGCTATAAAAATTGCTAACCAAAATGTTCCAGCTAAACTTTTAAATAAAGAAGTTTACCTTCTAGATATGACATCTGTTATAGCAGGTACACAATTTAGAGGTCAATTTGAGTCTAGAATGAAAGGCATTATAGATGAATGTAAAGAATATGGAAACATTATCTTAGTAATTGATGAAATTCATAACATTATTGGTGCCGGTGATGGCGAACATTCTATGAATGCTGCTAATATTTTAAAACCAGCTTTATCTAATGGTGAAATTCAATTAATAGGAACTACAACTTTAACAGAATATAGAAAATATATTGAAAAAGACCCTGCTTTAGAAAGAAGATTTCAACAAGTTTTAGTTGAAGAACCTAATATTGAAGATTCAATTGGAATCCTTGAAGGAATAAAAAAATATTATGAAGAATATCACAAAGTAAAAATATCAACAGATGTAATTAAACAAACTGTTATTATGTCAGAGAAATATATTCATGATAGATTTTTACCAGATAAAGCTATTGATATACTTGACGAAGCATGTTCTAGAATAAATCTTGAAAATAAAGATTTATATAAATTAGAAATATTAAGACAAGAATTAAAAAATGTTCAATCTCAAAAAGAAGAAGTTGCTCAAGCAGATACAACTGAAGATTATCAAAAAGCAGCTGATTTAAAAACAAAAGAATGCCAACTAATAGAAGAAATTGATAAAATTAATAAAAAAATGAAGCCAAAAGTTCTTACTATTCAAGATATTGCAACTGTAATTGAAAGTTGGACTAAAATACCTGTTAAAAAAATAACAGAAGCTGAAACACAAAAATTATTAAATTTAGAAACAAATCTTCATAAAAGAGTAATTGGTCAAGAAGCAGCCGTAAATAGTGTATCACGTGCAATTAGAAGAAATAGAGCAGGACTTCAAAATGAAAAAAGACCACCATCATTTATATTTGTTGGACCAACTGGTGTGGGAAAAACAGAACTAGCAAAATCACTTGCTTATGAAATGTTTGGTTCTGAGGATGCTTTAATTAGAATAGATATGTCAGAATATATGGAAAGCCATTCTACTTCTAAATTAATAGGTGCCCCTCCAGGATATGTTGGATATGATGATGCTGGTCAATTAACAGAAAAAGTTAAAAGAAAACCTTACTCTATAATTCTTTTAGACGAAATTGAAAAAGCACATCCAGATGTATTTAATATATTATTACAAGTTCTAGATGATGGAAAACTTACAGATTCTCAAGGTAACACTGTAAGCTTTGCAAATACTATAATAATAATGACTTCAAATGCTGGTTCAAATTTAAACAATAATTCAATTGGATTTGGAAAACAAACAATTGATAAAAGTAAAATTGAAGATAGTTTAAAAGAAGTATTTAGACCTGAGTTTTTAAACAGAATAGATGAAATTATTGTATTTGATTCTTTACAAAAAAATGAATTATTACAAATTGTAGATTTAATGCTAAATGATACTGTAAAAGCTTTAAAACAAAAAGATATTTCTTTTGAAATAACAGAATCTGCAAAACAATATATATTAGATAAAGGAACAAATATAAAATTTGGAGCAAGGCCTTTAAGAAGAGCAATCCAAAGATATATAGAAGATGAAATATCAGAAAAGATATTAAGAAATGAAATAAAAAATGGTGATACTATAAAAGTAGATTTAAAAAATGATGAATTAAATTTTGAAATTATTTAACAAACTGTTATAAGGAGAAAAAAATGTTTAAACATATACCAAATATATTAACAATATTAAGATTTATATTTATACCAATTATTTTATATTATATTTTTACAGGAAATTATCTTTTAGGATTTATATTCTTTACAATATCAGGTATAACTGATATTCTAGATGGATTTATTGCTAGAAAATTCAATTTTATTTCAAATTTTGGAAAATTAATGGATCCACTAGCAGATAAATTAACACAAATCTTTGTGCTTGCATCTTTAGTTATGGTAAAAATTATTCCTATTTGGATTTTAATAATTGTAATTTTAAAAGAATTAATTATGGTTATTGGTGCATCTTTCCTTTATGGAAAAAATGTCGTTGTTTATAGTAAATGGTATGGAAAACTAGCAACTGTATTATTCTACTTTGCAATTGTAATTTCTTTAATGATAAATCAATTTAAACTTACAGGATTTTGGAATTATATTGATATGACTTTATATTGTATTGCTTTAATAGCTACCATCTTTTCTCTTACTATGTATATCAAATGCTTATATCAAGATGGATTTATTGATAAAAGTGATTTAGAAAAAGAAACTCAAAATATTGTAATTAAAAATAAAAAAAGAAACAAAAAAAGTGAAGATAAATAAATCTTCACTTTTTTTTATTCAAAATCTTCAATTAGTTGGTTTAGTTTTTCCTTTCCATTTACATTTATTCCATTCTTTATATTCATTTTATCCGTTTCTGTTAAATAATCTATTGAAATTTCTGTCTTTTCATATAATTCTTCTTCTTTATTTTCATTAATTCTATATATTGAAATTTTACCATTATCTTCTCTTACAACATAATGTTCACCGCATTCTCCGTCATACTCTTTATATAAAGTAACTCCTGTACTTGAGAATTCTTGTATTTCATATCCTTCATATTTTTTTTGTAAATCTTCCTTTGTTTTATTTACTAATTCTTTTGAAATATCCAAATACTCATTTGTTGTATGTCCACATCCTTTATAATATTTTTTAATTGTTATTAAACAATTAGGTGATATTTTTTCTTCTGAAGAATTTGTTTCTATATCTTTTTTTGCAGTTTCATTCAATTTACTCCATTCTTCTGTGCATTCATCTGTTACTTTTTCAGATACTTGATTTATTTTATTTTGTACTATATTAGAACTCTTTTTATTTCCATTTTTATATATTAATATCCCAACTATTATACCAATTAATATAATTGCTATAATTAGTATTATTATCCAATTTCTTTTCATAAAATTTCCTCCGTAACTTTTTTATATTATTTACGGATTTTTTTTATTTATACATTTTAGCCTTGTTTCTATCTTTTTTCTATTTCCATCTGTTTTTATTATTATCTCCCCCATTTCATCTGTTCTATAAATTTTAATATTCCTTGATTTAAAATTTTCAATTATACTATCAGATGGATGTCCAAATTTATTGTTTTCCCCTACACCAATTATTGCATTTTTAGGATTTACAGCATTTATAAATTCAGTAGTTGAAGATGTTTTTGAACCATGATGTCCAACCTTTAAAACATCTGATTTTAAAACACCTAAATTTTTTAAATATTTTGTCAAAATTGCTTCTTCTGCTATTTTCTCAATATCACCAGTAAACAGCATTGAAAAATTTTTATAAACTAATTTACAAACCAAGGAATTATTATTAATCGCATTTTGAGATATCATATTTTCTCCGACATGGCCATATTACATCAACATATAATCCTTTTTCTATATTTATTCTATTCCCCGCTTCTACTATTTTAATATTTACTTTCTTTTCTCTTACAATCTCCTTTAATTTTTCATAATTTTTATAATTTTCATATTGCTTCCCTACAATTATAGTTCCAATTTTTAATTCTTTTATAATACAAAATAATCCACCGAACATGGTCACTATCAAAATGGCTTATAAAAACAAAATCTATTTTATTTATCCCCCTATCTAAAATATATGGTAATAATATATTTTTACCAACATCGAAATCCGAAAATTCATTACCACCTCCATCAATTAATATTGTTTTATTAGTTGGAGTTACTATAAGTGTTGAATCCCCTTGTCCAACATCTACAAAATAAATTTTTAAATTCTTTGGAATATAATTTATTAATATTAAAAAAATTATTACAAGAATTATTATAATTACATATCTTTCTTTTTTCTGGTTAAATTTATATTTATATAATGCTATTATATTTCTAAATCTCTTTTGCGTCTGATTTAGTTTTTTTACAGAATAAATTATATATATTTGTTTAAATATAAAAATAATTAAATAATAAATTATAAGACTAATTAAACTTGGTGTTACAAAATATATTTTTGAATAATTTAGTTTTGACAATTGCGAAATTTCTAATAAGACCTTTATACTAAAAATAACAACTTTTGATAATAAACTTCCCAAGCTTGTGTTAAATAATAAAATAATAATAAATAAAAAATTAAGTATAACAATAGGTCCTATTACTAGACTTAAAATAAAATTAGATATTAAAAAATATGGATTAAATGTGTTCATTTGATATAATATAATTGGAAATATGCATAATTGAGCAGATATAGAAACAGATAAAATTTCATATATCTTTCCTATAACTTTTTTTGTATTCTTGCTTATTCTATATTTTAATGCTTTATTTTTTATTTTTATTCCTTGAAATATTTGTAAAATTATTCTATTAAAAGATATTATTCCTAATACACCACCATATGACAACTGCACACCCAAATTTTCTATTAAAAATGGATTATAAATTAATATTATAATAAGTGATAAAGAGATTGATGTTATAATATCATTTTTCTGATATATTATCTTTGATATTAAAACTAGAATTCCCATAATTCCTGCTCTTGTAATAGATGGAGAAAAATTTGTTAAAAACATATAAAATATTAAAAATATAATACTAAAAATATTCGTTTTTCTTTTTCCAAATATCTTCTTAAAAATGAGATTAACTCCTAAAAGTAAGTATGTAACATGCATTCCTGAAACAGCTAAAATATGTGACATACTAGCATCCCTAAAGTTTTCTTGTATATCTTCATCTATTTCGCTAGTATCTCCCAATATTAATCCTAATAAAATTGATGCCTCTTGTCTCAGAATTATTAAATTTACTTTCTGTTTCACTTTTTGAGTAATTTCATTTGAAATTTGAAAAATTTTATTTGCTTGCTTTTTATCTATTATTTGTAAATTTTCTGACTTGATTGTTCCATAAATTTTTAATTGTTTCAAATATTTAGAATAATCGAACCCCTTATAATTTCTTTGTATATTGGGTTTTATATATTTTCCTATTACACATACTTTATCTCCATAATTTAATTCTTCTTTGCTATTAATATATAAACTTATTGTTCTTTTATTATACTTTGTCTTTATTTTATATCTATTATAATATTTCTTTTTTTCTTTATTTTCAGTAATTATCCCCTCAAATGTTAATTCATTTGTTTTTGATAATTCATCATATATTTTTTGGTATTGTTTATTTTTTAATATTACTATTGTATTTGAAACTATTGAACTTAAAATAAAAATTATAATTAAATATGAATTAAAATTAATTTTGATATATCTAGAATATCTTTTAAAAGATATTAATTTTATTCTTTTATTTTTATCTTTTAAATGATTTTTGCTAAGTATTTTATATAAATTATATATTGCAATTATTAATATATAAAAAAGAACTATACTTAAACTAAAGTATAGTCCCACTATTATACCTACTATATATCCTATAACTGCAATTAAAATCGGTCTTTTCATATTCCTCCTAATTGCATTTAAAATATTCTTCTTGCTCCTACATAATTTGTTTTGTAATATCCGGTAGATAAAGTATCTGTTGTTACTCCTTTACCTGGATTTGCTGCATGTATAAATGTATTTCCACCTATATAAATTCCTACATGATTAATTCCAGATTTTCCAAACATTACTAAATCCCCCGCTTGTAAGTTTGTTACTGAACTTCCATTACTATATTGTGCAGCAGCTGTTCTATTTAAATTAATTCCAAAATGTTTATACACATATTGTGTAAAACCAGAACAGTCAAATCCATTTGTTGTTGTTCCACCATATACATATTTACATCCTAATAATGTTTTTGCATATGCTACAACCTCACTACCTTTTCCTAAAGTTACTTTTGATTCTGTTACTGTTGTTTGTTTTTGAGTTTCTGTTTGAGTTTTTGATTGAGTTTCTGCTTTACTTGTTGTTTGTGTTGTTTCCTTTTTAGTTGTTGTTGTTCTTTCATTCATTGAACTTCTTGATGTTTGTTGTTTTGTTGTTGTCTGTGTTTCATTTGTTGAAACTTTCTCTTCTTTTTTTTCTATATCAGCTAAATTATCAACCCTTACCCATCCTTGCTTTCCTATAGTAGAAGTAACTAATGCCCAATCATTTATAGTTTCTTTAATTTCTACTTCTTCATTAACATTTAATTCTGCAATTTCTAATGAATTTATTAATGGTGTTATTTTTAATTTTAATGTTTTTATTGCCTTTTTAGTTTTTACTGTTTCTTTTTTGTTTTCGTCTTCTTGTGCTACTGTATTTTCTGGTTGAGTACTTGTTTCAACTACATTTTCTGTTTGTGTATTTGTTTCTGTTGTATTTGACTCAACTATATTTTCTATTTGTGTATTTACTTGTGTAGAATTTGTTTTATTATTATTTTCTTCTTTTAGTTTTATCAAGTCACTTCTTAAATAGCCTGTTATTTTTTTATACTTTATTTTGTACCAATCCCCTGTTTTTTCTATAATTTCAACTTCTTCTCCTTGTGAAGCTAATTCTAATATTTTAGAATCTGAAGATGGCTGTTCCCTAATGTTTGCTGTTTCTACTATAACCTTTGCTGTATTTGCTGCAAAACTCATATTTATAAAAAACAAACCTGAAAAACATATAATAGCAATCAAAAGAATGCTTCTTATATTCATTTTTGCTTTCATTGTACTACTCCTTATAATATTATATTCCATCTTTTGCGTATGTTCCCTAGTATATAATTAAAATTATAAAATGTCAATAGCAGAAAAATAGACGGAATAAATCCATCTACTCTTCTTTTGTTTGTTTTATATATTTTTTCCTCTGTTTTTTAAATGTTTTTATCTATAAATGGTAATAGTTGTTTTTTTCTTGAAACAACACCTTCTAAAAATGCTCTGTTATTTTCTAGCTTTTTATCAAATGCTTTTTCTACTGAATCTGTTTTTGAACCTAATGCAATTATTTCTGAATTGCTATTTAAAATATCTGTTATTGCTAAAACAAATAAACTTAATCCTTTTTCTGCAATAGCTTTGTTCATTGCATTTTCTAATTCATTTTGTCTTTTTAAAACATCTTCTATACTTACAGTATTTACTTGTGCTATAACAAATTTTGTACCATCTTTGTCAAGACTTTTAGCATCTAAATTTATTAATTCTTCTGCTGAAAAATCGTCTAAATCTGTTCCTGCTTTTAACATTTCTAGTCCATATTCTTCTACATTTATACTTGCTATTTTTCCTAATTCTTCTAATGCTTTTCTGTCATGATCAGTTGTTGTTGGTGATTTTAATAATAATGTATCAGAAATTATTGCACTTGCCATTAATATTGCTTCTGTTCTTTCTATTTTATATCCTAATTGTTTGAATTCTTCAAATAATATTGTTGATGTGCATCCAAAAGGTCTTGCTGTGTAATATAAAGGTTCTGATGTTTCAAAATTTGCTATTCTATGGTGATCTATTACACCTAATATTTTAGCTTTTTCTATTCCTTCTACACTTTGATTAAATTCATTGTGGTCTACTAATATTACTTCTTGTCCTTCTTCTACTTTTTCTACTAATTCTGGTGCTTCTAACCCTAAATAATTTAATACATATTGTGTTTCTTTATTTACATTTCCTAATCTTACTGCATGAGATTTTTCACATCCATTTTTTTTATTTAATATTTCCTTTACCATTGCTGAACAAATTGTGTCTGTATCTGGATTTTTGTGTCCAAATATTAATACTTCATTTTTCATTTTCAATTCTCTCCTTTATTGTTGACTTTTACTATAATATGATATAATATTTATATCCAAAAAACAAGCGAACACTTTAATTATTTTTATTTTTTTCTAATATTTCTTCTAACTCTTCCTTAGAAAATTCATATTTTTTATTACAGAAATGACAAACTAATTCTGCCTTCTCATCTTCTTCAATCATTTCCTTTAAAACTGTTTTATCTAATGTTGCAAGTCCTTCTTCCATATGTTCTTTTGAACAATCACACTCATACACAGGTGTTATATTTTCTTCAATAAGTTTTACATTTTCGTCTCCTGTTACAGCTTTTGAAATTTCTAACAATGTCATATTTTTATCCAACATTTTTGAAATAGCTCCCGCCTTAAAAATTGATTGTTCTATTTTTGATATTTCTTCATCTGTTGCATCTGGCATTGGTGTAATTATATATCCACCTGCTGATTTAACTCCGTTTTTATCTACTAAAACACCTAAAGCAACAGCAGTATTTTTTTGTTCTGATTTAGCAAAGTATTCTGCAAAATCTTCTGCTATTTCTCCTGAAATTAATGGACATATTCCAACATATGGTTCTTTTAAACCAATATCTTTTATTACATTTATAAATCCTGCATTTCCAACTGCTCCACCTACATCTAATTTTCCAATATCATTTAATGGTAAATCTACAACTGGATTTGCTACATATCCTTTTACTCTAGGGAAATTATCTGCTGTTACAAGCATTGTTCCTAATGGTCCATTACCTTTCATTTGAATTGTTAGTTTATCTTTTTCACTTTTCATTTCATTACCCATAATGGCTGAAATTGTTAATAATCTTCCAAAAGCAGCTGTTGCAACTGGGCTTAAATCATGTATTTTTCTTGCTTTTTCTACCAACACTGTTGAATTTATACATACTACTGATATTTTTCCTTCATATGCTAAAAATTTCATTATTTTGTCTTGCATCCTTATCTCTCTCCTTCTAATTATGTAAAAGTTGTCAAAAAGGGACGTCCCTTTTGACAACTTTTATTCATGTATTTCAAACATATCTTTACCTTCTCCACAAACTGGGCAAACCCAATCTTCTGGTAATTCACTAAACTTTGTTCCTTTTGGAATTCCTGCTTTTTCATTTCCAAACTTAGGATTATATATATATTTGCATTGTGTGCACTCATATTGTTCATTTCCGGTTCTTTCAATTGAAAAGTTTTTATATCCAACTGCTATTGCAACTATTACAATAAGTAAGAATGATAAAGCTTTCCATATTCCACTATCACATAATATTACTGCAAACATTCCAAATATTGCACTAATTCCATATAAAATTAATACAGCTTGTTTCTGGCTAAATCCTTTTGCTACTAATCTATGATGTAAATGTCCTTTGTCTGCTTTAAATACTGCCTTTATTGATTTTCCTTTTATTAACCTTCTTATAATAGCCCATACAGTATCAAATATTGGTAATCCTAATACTATTAATGGTAAAACAATTACTGCTGCTGTATATGTTTTGGCAGAGCCTAATATTGAAATAACAGATAATGAAAAACCTAAAAAGTTTGAACCTGTATCTCCTAAAAATGTTCTTGCTGGTGTAAAGTTAAATGGTAAAAATCCTACCAAGGCTCCTGCTAATGATGCTATTAAAATGATTGATATAAGTGATGAACCATTTAATACAAATATAACTAGCAATGATATTGCTGATATAACAGATATTCCTGATGATAATCCATCTAATCCATCTATTAAGTTTATAGCATTTGTTACAATAATAATCCATGCAATAGTAATTAATACTGATATAATTTCATGCATTTGTGGAAAATTTAAGAATGGAAGTGTTATTCCCTCAATTCTAATTCCAGCTGCAACAACTATAATTGCTCCTATAAGTTGTCCAAATAGTTTTGTTAGTGGTTTTATTGTTTTTATATCATCAACTACACAAAACGCAGATATTACTAATATACCACATAAAAATCCAAATAATTTTTTCCAATATTGTTGAAAATCAAATAAATTTATTGATTTTTCCATATTCATTACAATTAATAGATATATTGTTGATACAATAAAACCTAATATTACTGCCGGACCACCAAATTTTGGTATTGATCTCTTGTGTGCTCTTCTTTCATCTTTTGGAATATCTATTGCTCCAACTTTTTTTGCAATTTTCATTGTATATGGTGTAGTAACAAATGTTACTACAAATGCAAGAATAAATGCTATTGCTATATCTCCCCACATAATGATTCCTCCAATTTTATTTCATATTATTTTTTTCTATTTCCTCAACCATCTTTAGTCTTTCTTCGTATCTTCCACCTTTAAATTCTGCACCTAACCAATTTCTAATAATACAAATTGCTTGGTTTGTTGATAAATAATCTCCTCCAAGTGTAATTACATTTATATCATCATCTGCTTTTGCATATTTTGCAGATTCTTCATCATGTATTGATGCTGCTCTAATTCCTTTAAATTTATTTGCAACTACTGTCATTCCGTATCCTGATCTACATACTAAAATTCCAGCATCACATTCTTTGTTTTGAATTGCTTCTGCTACTTTTTTAGCATATATTGGATAGTCTGTTCTTTCTTCTGAATTTGTTCCAAAATCTTTATATGCAATTCCACTTTCTTCAAGATATCTTTTTATTTCTTCTTTTAATTTATATCCACCATGGTCACTACCTATTGCTATCATTTGTATCCCTCCATTTTTTCTTTTTATACAATATATCATAATTGTATACATATTACAATGTTTTTTTAAAGTTTTATCTAAAAAAGGATAATTGATTCTTATCAAAGTAATCAATTATCCTTTTTTTTATTTTATAGTTTCTTCTGCATATTTATTATTTATAATTTTATCATATGGAGCTTTTTTTGTTAATTCTCCTGCTAAACTCATAACATCTTGTAATTTTTCAAAACTCTCTTGTTTTAACACTGGAGTTTCATTCCAAGCATCAATATCTTTGTAACTTTGAATTGCTGTAGTTAAAAGTTCAATATCAGTATCTGGGAAAAAGCTTTGAATTGTTTCTGCTATTTCTTTTGCAGTATGTTCTTTAACCCATTTTTGCCCTTTATATATAGCATTTGTAAAATTTTGAATTGTTGCTTCATTTTTTTCTATATAACTTTTCTTAGCAAAATAAGCAGTATAAGGTATTTCTCCCGCTTCTTTTCCAACAGATGCAACTATATACCCTTTTCCTAATTTTTGAATATTTGAAGCTGTTGGTTCAAATAATGTAACATAATCTGCACTTCCAGATGTAAATGCACTTGCCATTAAATCAAATTTAATACTATCATCTAATGTTAAATCCTTTCCTGGTACCAATCCATTTTGTTTAATAACATATTCTAATGTCATATAAGGAACTCCACCTTTTCTTCCTGGTATTACTGTTTTTCCTTTTAAATCATTCCAATTAAATTTATTTGTTTTCTCTTTTGATACTAAAAATGAGCCATCTCTTTTTGTAAGTTGTGCAAATACTTGAGTATAATCTTCTTTTCCTTCATTATAAACATAAATTGATGCCTCTGGTCCTGCAAATCCTATTTGAGACTCACCAGATAATACTGATGTCATTACTGCATCTGCTCCTTGACCAGTTGTTAATTCTATTTCTATTCCATAATCTTTAAAATATCCATTATTAATTGCCACATATTGTGGAGCATAAAATACAGAACGTGTTACTTCATTCATTTTTATAACTGACATTCCTGTATTTTCATTTTTTCTTGTATTTTTAACTACTACAGCCCCTATAATAACAACAATTATTAGAAGTACAATTCCTATTATTAGTCTTTTCTTCACTTTTAAATCCTCCCATTATTTTTCTATTTTCGGATAAACTTTTCTACTAGTAATACTCCTCCGTACATAATTCCTGCTAAGATACCTAATATAATTACACTTGTCATTACTAAATCTAATTTAAATACTTGACCTCCATATACAATTAAATATCCTAATCCCGCTTTAGATACTAAGAATTCTCCTGATATTACACCTACTAAAGAAAGTCCTATATTTACTTTTAATGAATTTACAAATGTTCCTATATTTGCTGGTATAACAATCTTAGTTAATAACTGAAATTTATTACATTTAAATGTTTTTGCCATTTTTATAATATCTTTATCAGTTTTTAAAAATCCATTTAATATTTCTAGTATTGTTACTATTAATGATATAGCAACAGCCATTACAATAATAGCAGGCATTCCAGATCCAACCCATATTATTATTATTGGTCCGTAATGCAACCTTTGGCAAACTATTTAATACTACTAAAAAAGGCTCTGATACTTTTGCTAAAAACTTTGACCACCATAAAATAATTGCTATAATTAATCCTAAAAATGTTCCTAATCCAAATCCTATTACAGTTTCATATGTTGTAACCCTAATATGCTCTAGCAAATTATTTGAAGATAAGTTCATAAATGTTTTTACAATTCTACTTGGTTGACTTGTAATAAAGCTATCTATTATTTTATTGTTTGCTAAAACTTCCCATAAGGCTAAAAATCCAACTAAAAGAAGAATTTGAGTTAATAGTACCAATGTTTTATTTTTTCTTATATTTTTTAAATATTTTTTTCTTTCTTTAGATATATTATTAACTTTCATTTACACCAAGCTCCTTCCATAAGACGTCAAAGTATTGACTAAATTTAGGACTTTGTCTGCAATTTATAGGAGTTCGATTTTCTATATCAAAGTCAATTTTATGGATATCTTTTATTGTTCCTGGTCTTTTGCTTAATACTAAAACCCTATCTGACATACTTATTGCTTCTGATATATCATGTGTTACAATTATTGCTGTTATTTTTTCCTTTCTAAGAATAGAATAGATATCATTTGTTACCATTATTCTTGTTTGATAATCTAATGCAGAAAATGCTTCATCTAATAATAATATTTTTGGCTTAACTGCCAATGTTCTAATTAATGCAACTCTTTGCCTCATTCCTCCAGAAAGTTCTGATGGATACTTGTTTTTAAATTCGTATAAACTATATTTTTTTAATAATTCTTCTACATATGCAACATTTTCTGCATTCTTAATTCCTTTTATTTCAAGCCCAAATAAAGTATTATTCAATATATTTCTCCACTCTAACAAGCAATCTTTTTGTAACATATAGCCTATTTTAGAAGATATTCCTTCAATTTTTTCATTTTCTATGTATATTTCTCCTCCTGATTTATCTTCTAACCCAGCTATAATTGAAAGTAAGGTAGATTTTCCACATCCACTTGGTCCTATAATACTAACAAATTCACCTTTTTTTACTCTAAAATTAACGTTTTTTAAAGCTTGAACTTCTCCTTCTTTATTTTGATATTTTTTGCTTATATTTTTAACTTCAAGTATTTCATTCATAAATTGCCTCCTTTTATTTATCCTAATATATTTTATGTAAAATACTTTTTTGAAGTTACTATTATTTGTTTGTTTACATGAAAAAAAGACAATGATTTCTCATTGTCTTAAACATTTATTTTATTCTTTTGCTAGTACATATGGATCAGCTTCTGTTCCTGTTCCACTTGATATATAGACTCCAGATTTTAGAGAAATCACAGGTCGCACACCCTTACAATAATGGTGATCATCTCTATAATAACCGTCTGAACTTACGCTCCTTATATAATCACCGTTGATCGGTATAAGCAAGACAATAATATGCTCCTGTAATTCTAACATTAGATTTTGCTGATTTTGCTTCACTATATGTCATACAATGTACTTCGTCTATTAAATCTAATTGATTTTTATCCTTATACATGTCCCAATTTCTCGAATTTATTGTTGTTTTATTACTATTTTCCAATGTACTATGTTCTGTTTGTCTTGTTCCATTTGATAATAAATATTCTGCTCTGTATCCATCATTTACTGTAGCATAATAATACGAAAAATTTTCTGGAGAGCCTGAATGTACTAATTTTGTTACATACATTTTTCCATTTTCTTCTTTACTTTCTAATATTTGCCATCCAGCAAATTTTGGTACTCCCCATTCACTTCCTGGACTCACGCTTTGGTTTCTACTTGTTATTACTGTTTTATTATTTATTGAACTTTGATTGTCTGAATCTTCTTTATATGTAAATCCACCAAATGTAAAATTTAAACCTGTATTATTTGTTAATTTATATGTGCTGTTAATTGTCTTTTTTACATTTATATCATACAATTTTTGCTTTTGTAATTCTTCTATTTCCTCTTTTGTCCATTCTCCTGCATCATATTGTACTATTCCTGTTGCTGCTTGATATTGATTGACTAGCACTTCTTTTTCTTCTGTTATTGTTTTTCCATTATATGTTCCCGTAACTATAAATATATATTTTCCGTTTTTCGTTATTGCATATGGTACTGATTTCTTATCATCTTTATTAATTACATTACACTTTGTTCCTTCCAAGTTTGCTATTATATTTATATATAATGTTCTTCCTTTTGGTTGTGTATTTGCTTCCAATGATGTAGTATCACTTGGAAGTGTATTTACTGCTATTACTGTATATTTTATTTCTAATTTCTTTGCTGTTGCTGTTATTTCTATATCATCTGTTACTTTATCTATATTTATTACTCCTGTTGTTTTATCTACTGTTACTGCTTGTCCTCCCATTGTTACTGTTATTGTATCTATTATATAATTTTCTTCTGTTGTTATTGTTGCTTGATATGGTTTATTCCATGCTGTTTTTATTGCTGTATTGTCTATTTTTATTCCCTCTCCTAAATTTTTTGTTACTTTATAATAGTAGTCATCTATTTTTATTGTTTTCTCTACTACTTCTCCACTTTCTGATGTTATCTTAACTTTGTATTCTACTCCTAATTCTACTGAATAATCTATTCCTACTTGTTCCTTTTTGTTATATGGATATATTGTTCCATCTGGCATTTGTACTTCTTTTATTCCATTTATTTCATCTTTTATTATTATAGCTATATTTATTTTATTGCCTTCTCTTTCTCTTGTTTCATATGAGAATTCTATACTACTTTCGTTATATTCTTCTTCAATAATATTTAAATTTCCATCTATTAAAAATTTTCCTATAATTTTGTCTTTTTTCATTATTACTTGTTTTCCACTTAGTGATGCATCATCATTTACTGTGCATTCATATTTTTTTATTTGACCTTTTATCCAATCTTGTGTTACATCATCTAATGTTGCTTCTGCTCTTTTTTCTATTTGCAAGTCATGCAAAGCTAGTGTTAATTCTTCTTTCATTTCTGCTTTTATTTCTGCTTCTTTTGCTTTCTTTACTTTTGCTAATAATCCGTTTTCTCCACTTAACGTTGCTATTGCTACTCCTGCTAAAATTAACAATATGATTATTGTAATTACAAGGGCTACTAATGTTATTCCCTGCTCTTTTTTTAATTTCATTTGTACCTATCTCCTTTTACTATTTTATTCTTTTGCTAGTACATATGGATCAGCTTCTGTTCCTGTTCCACTTGATATATAGACTCCGTCTACCATTGTTATTACTGGACGAATTCCCCAACATAGATAACCACTATATCCCATACTACCATCAGACGCAACATACCATAAATATGTACTGTCAAACTTAGAAGTAAGATAATATCCTCCTCCAGTGCTCCTAACACCTGTTGTTTTAGATGTATCTCCTGTTATTGCAAAAGCTTCATCATATGTCATACAATGAACATCTTTTATTAAATCCAATTGATTTTTATCTTTATATAAATCCCATCTTCTTGGATTTATTACAGTTTTATTAGTATCATTTAACGTATTATATTCTTTTTGTCTTTGGCCAGTTGATAATAAATATTCTGCTCTTTCTACATCATTATTATTATTCCAATTTGTATTTACAAAATTTTCTGGTGAACCTGCATGTATTAATTTTGTTACATATGTTCTTCCATTTTCATTATGTTTGTCCAATATCTGCCATCCATCATATTTAGGTGTTCCCCATCCAGCTGTAGGATATATACTTTGGTTTCTACTTGTTATTACTTTTCCTGATTCTATTGCACTTTGATTTGTTATATCCTCCTTATATGTAAAACCTCCAAATGTAAAATTTAGTCCATTATCACTAACTAATTTAAAAGTATCATTTCCATTATGTTCTATGTTTATATCATATAATTTTTGATTTTGTAATTCTTCTATTTCTTCTTTTGTCCATTCTCCTGCATCATATTTTACTAAATCTGGTGCTGATTGATATTGATTGACTAGCACTTCTTTTTCTTCTGTTATTGTTTTTCCATTATATGTTCCCGTAACTATAAATATATATTTTCCGTTTTTCGTTATTGCATATGGTACTGATTTCTTATCATCTTTATTAATTACATTACACTTTGTTCCTTCCAAGTTTGCTATTATATTTATATATAATGTTCTTCCTTTTGGTTGTGTATTTGCTTCCAATGATGTAGTATCACTTGGAAGTGTATTTACTGCTATTACTGTATATTTTATTTCTAATTTCTTTGCTGTTGCTGTTATTTCTATATCATCTGTTACTTTTTCTATGTTTATTACTCCTGTTGTTTTATCTACTGTTACTGCTTGTCCTCCCATTGTTACTGTTATTGTGTCTATTATATAATCTCCTTCTGTTGATATTGTTGCTTGATAAGGTTTATTCCATGCTGTTTTTATTGCTGTATTGTCTATCTTAATTCCATCTCCTAAGTTCTTTGTTATTTTATAATAATAGTCATCTATTTTTATTGTCTTTTCTACTATTTCTCCACTTTCTGATGTTATCTTAACTTTGTATTCTACTCCTAATTCTACTAAATAATCTATTCCTACTTGTTCCTTTTTGTTATATGGATATATTGTTCCATCTGGCATTTGTACTTCTTTTATTCCATTTATTTCATCTTTTATTGTTATAGCTATATTTATTTTATTGCCTTCTCTTTCTCTTGTTTCATATAAGAATTCTATACTACTTTCGTTATATTCTTCTTCAACAATATTTAAATTTCCATCTATTAAAAACTTTCCTATAATTTTGTCTTTTTTCATTATTACTTGTTTTCCACTTAATGATGCATCATCTTTTATTGTGCATTCATATTTCTTTATTTGCTCATTTATCCAGTCTTGTGTTACATCATCTAACGTTGCTTCTGCTCTTTTTTCTATTTGCAAGTCATGCAAAGCTAGTGTTAATTCTTCTTTCATTTCTGCTTTTATTTCTGCTTCTTTTGCTTTCTTTACTTTTGCTAATAATCCGTTTTCTCCACTTAACGTTGCTATTGCTACTCCTGCTAAAATTAACAATATGATTATTGTAATTACAAGGGCTATTAATGTTATTCCTTTTTTATTTTCTAATGTTTTCCTCATATTTTTCTCCTTTGTTTTATATAATTTTTTATCTCATATAATAATTATATAATAAATATAAGGTACTTGTAAATATCTTATATGTATAATTCTTTTATATTAAAATTTTACCAGAGGTGTATAAATATGGTAAGTTTTAATATAGAAAGACTACTAAAAAAGAAAAATAAATCCAAATATTGGCTTTGCCAAAAAATGAATATAAATAATAGAAATTTAAATCGTATTATATATGGTGAAACAACATCAATTTCTTTTAAATACTTAGAAGATTTATGCAAATATTTAGAATGTAATTTGTCTGAACTTATTAATATAGAAGATAATAAAAAAATTATTAGCTAGTAATACTAAATAAAGGTATTAGAAAATTTCTAATACCTTTATTCTAATTCTGGTCCTTCATTAAAATAACTTATACTACTAGATAATTTTTTTAACTCGTCTCCTGAAATTTCGCTAAACCCTCTATCTTCATCTTTATAAATGTAATATGTCTTTCCAGATTCATATTTTACTTCAGAAACCATAGAATATCTTAATTGTCTATTCTCTTTATATGAAAAGAAATATCTTTTCATCTTACTTCTTTCTTCTGGAGTTAAAATATTCTTAAATATATACTTATAATAATCTCTTAATTCCATTATTTCCAACTTATCTTCTTCTGCCATATTATTTCTTATAAATTTATAAATAAAATCAACTTTATATTTAAAAATCATATCTTTAGTTATTTTTTTATCTTTCAAACTTGGATTCCTAGATATCATATATCTTTCCATAGTTTCAGGGCTTGTCATCTCAACTTTTAACATTTCTATTATTTCATCTGTATAAATTCCTTTTTTACAATATCCTAATTTTATATCTATTTTTCTTAATTCTTCTTCACTTATTGTGTCACATTTCATTCCATTAAATAATTTTTCAGTAGTTGCAAATTTTTTTGTTTTAAGCCCTTTTTGAATATTATATGTATCTGTAACTAAATCTAAGCAATATTTCTTATCGCCTATTGTAACAACAGCATCCACATGTCCTAATATATCTTTGTCGATTCCTACTATTTCTGATTTTATTCCTATTTTGTTTAATATTTCAGCCAATAATTCAGATTCCTGTTTGCACAATACTTGTACTTTATTTTGATAATTTTGTCTTTCTAATTCCATTATTGACATTTTTTCATTATACAAATATCGACAAAATCCATCATCTAAAGAACATGCATACTCTACATTAAATGACGAAATCTTTCCTATCTCTATATATAAATATCTAACTTTTTCAATTTCAGTTAAATCTTTTGGCATTTCTTTAACTATGTTATCTATACTTACTTTCATCACTACGCCTCTTTTTTTATATTGTCTATAAATTGTACTACATTTTTCTTAAAATGTCCAGCTTATATATTTTTTTCATTTGACTATGAGGTACAAAAATTCACTTGACATGCGTTTTTATTTGGCATATACTAAGCATATAAAATTATATAAAAGGAGGCTTTTTAATGGATAACTTAATAGAAATTAGATGGCATGGTAGAGGCGGTCAAGGAGCCAAAACAGCATCTTTATTATTAGCAGATGCTGCATTTAATACTGGTAAATATATTCAAGGATTTCCAGAATATGGTCCAGAAAGAATGGGTGCTCCAATTACAGCTTATAATAGAATTAGCGACAAACCAATTACAGTTCATAGTAATATTTATGAACCAGATTATGTTGTAGTAGTTGATGATACACTTTTAGAAAGTGTTCCAGTTACAGCTGGTTTAAAAGAATCAGGAGCAATTGTTATTAACACAACAAAATCACCTGAATACCTAAAAAAAGTTTTAAATGGATATAATGGTGATATTTATACAATTGATGCAAGAAAAATATCAGAAGAAGCTTTAGGAAGATATTTTCCAAACACTCCAATGCTTGCTGCAATTGTAAAGGTTAGTAAAATTATGACAGATGAAGCTTTTCTAGAAGATATGAAAGGTTCATTTAAACATAAATTTGCCAAAAAACCAGAAGTTATTGATGGAAATATGAAAGCATTAGAAATTGCTTTAAAAGAAGTTAAAAAAATTTAGAAAGGAAGATATTATTATGGCTGATATAAATAAAACAACACCTATGGAAGAACTAACAAGAGGTGGAGATATTTATGAAGCAGGAAATGCTAGAAATTTTAAAACAGGTGACTGGAGAAGTTCAAGACCTGTTTGGATAGAAGAAAAGTGTAAACAATGTGGATTGTGTTTTCCAGTTTGTCCAGAAAATAGTATTCCAGTTTGTAAAGATACATTAAAAAGAACAGATTTTAATTTTGATTATTGTAAAGGTTGTGGTGTATGTGCAAAAGTATGCCCATTTGCTGCAATTGAAATGAAGGAAGAAGGTGTTGATTAATGAGTATTCGTGAAAGACTTAGTGGAAATGAAGCAGTAGCAACTGCTATGAAACAAATTAACCCAGATGTTGTTGCAGCATTCCCTATAACACCATCTACTGAAATTCCTCAATATTTTTCAACATTTGTTGCAAATGGAACAGTAGATACAGAATTTGTTGCAGTCGAAAGTGAACATAGTGCTATGAGTGCATGTATTGGTGCTCAAGCAGCTGGTGCAAGAGCTATGACTGCTACATCAGCAAATGGTTTATCATTAATGTGGGAAATGATTTACATTGCTTCAAGTTTAAGATTACCAATAGTTTTAAATTTAGTAAACAGAGCTGTTTCAGGACCTCTTAATATACACAATGACCATTCAGATGCAATGGGAGTTAGAGATGCTGGATGGATAATGCTTTTCTCTGAAAATAATCAAGAAGCTTATGACAACACTTTAATGGCTCACAGAATTGCAGAAAATAAAAATGTGCAATTACCTTTAATGATATGCCAAGATGGATTTATAACATCACATTCTATTGAAAATATAGAACTTGAAGAAGATTCAGAAGTAAAAAAATTCGTTGGTGAATATCATCCAGAACATTATTTATTAAATAAAAATGAACCAATTGCAGTTGGTCCACTTGATTTACAAGCTTACTTATTTGAGCATAAAGCTCAACAAGGAGAAGCAATGAAAGCAGCAAAGCAAGTTATACTAGATGTTGCAAAGGACTTTGAAGCTTGGACTGGAAGACATTATGGTTTATTTGAAGAATATAAGCTTGAAGATGCAGAAATTGCAATAGTATGTATGAATTCTACTGCAGGAACAACAAAATATGTAGTTGACAACTTAAGAGCTAAAGGTATTAAAGCAGGATTATTAAAGATAAGAGTTTACAGACCATTCCCTGGAGAAGAAGTTGCTAAAGCTTTATCACATTTAAAAGCTGTTGCTGTTTTAGATAAATCAGATTCTTTAAATGCAATTGGTGGTGCATTATTTGAAGATGTATCATCAAGTATGTATGTAAACAACACTAATGTTCCAATGTGCAATTATATATATGGAATTGGTGGTAGAGATACAACTGCAAATGATATCGAATCAGTATATACAGATTTATTAGAAATCGTTAAAACTGGAAAAGTAGAAAACCCTTATAGATATTTAGGTTTAAGAAAGGAGGCTAAATAATATGGCATATAATTTAAAAGAAATAGTAGCAAATAAGCCTTCAAGATTTACAGAAGGTCATAGAATGTGTGCAGGATGTGGTGCTCCAGTTGTTGCAAGACACATTTTAAGAGCTTTAAAAGAAGAAGATCACGCAGTTATAGCTTGTGCAACAGGATGTATGGAAGTTTCAACTTTTATTTATCCTTATACAGCTTGGACAGACTCATTTATACATACAGCATTTGAATGTGCTGGTGCTACATTATCAGGAGCAGAAGCTGCATATAAATCTCTAAAAAAACAAGGAAAATTACCACAAGATGAACATACAAAATTCATTTCATTTGGTGGAGATGGTGGAACATATGATATAGGTTTACAATCATTATCTGGAGCTATGGAAAGAGGTCATGACATGGTATATGTATGTTATGATAATGGTGCATATATGAATACAGGAATTCAACGTTCTTCAGCAACACCAAAATTTGCAGATACAACTACATCTCCAGCAGGAAAAGTAATTCCTGGAAAAATGCAATCAAGAAAAGATTTAACAGAAATTATGGTTGGACATCATTTACCTTATGTTGCTCAAACAGTTGCTGTTAATAATATGAAAGATTTATATGAAAAAGCAGAAAAAGCAATATATACAGAAGGTCCTTGTTTCTTAAATGTTATGAGCCCTTGCCCTAGAGGATGGGGATATCCAACAGATGATTTAATGAAAATAAATAAATTAGCTGTTGAAACATGTTATTGGCCATTATATGAAGTTATAGATGGAAAATACAAAATAAATTATAAACCTGCAAAAAAACTTCCAATAGAAGAATTTTTAAAACCACAAAAAAGATTTAAACATATGTTTAAACCTGGAAATGAATGGATGATTGAAGAATTCCAAAAAGAAGTTGATAAAAGATGGGAAGAACTTTTAAGATTAGAAGAAATGAGTAATAAAGAATAATAAAAAAATAGGAATTTCGAGATTTAACTCTTAATTCCTATTTTTATTATTCTTCTTCAGGTGCTCCAACTGGACAAACTCCTGCACAAGTACCACATGAAATACATGCTGATTGATCTATAACAAATCTTTCTTCTCCTTGTGATATACATCCTACTGGACATTCTGCAGCACAAGCTCCACAAGAAATACATTTATCTGTAATTTTATATGCCATTATTATTCACCTCCCATAAATTATTTCTAATTTATATTATTTTTAAATTAATTAGCATTAGTTATCTTTATTACTAGATTTTATCTCATCTTCTTTTTCTAATTTTTCTAGCTTTTCTAGTTCTGCTTTATTTTCTAATTCTTCTTCATCTATTTTTTCTTTTGCTACATCTTTTATAATTTTAATATCTTTTGAATCAAATTTTTTATATGTATATCCGTCCCCATCTTCTGTTTTAAATTTAACTTTTACTTTTTCTTTTAATATTTCTACTCCATCAACTTCCCCTTCTCCATCTTCTGTTTTTACAATTGCTCCAACATTAGGAAGTCTTTTTAATTTATCTTCATAAACTCCACTTTCATATTTTAAGCAGCACATAAGTCTACCACAATTCCCAGATATTTTTGATGGATTTAATGATATATTTTGTTCTTTTGCCATTTTTATTGATACAGCTTCAAAATCACTTAAAAATGTGCAACAACAAAGTTCTCTACCACAAACTCCATTTCCACCAATTCTTTTTACTTCATCTCTAACACCTATTTGTCTCATTTCAATTCTTGTTCTATAAATAGCAGCTAAATCTTTTACTAAATCTCTAAAATCTATTCTTCCATCAGCTGTAAAATAAAATATAACTTTACTGTTATCAAATTTGCATTCAACTTCTGTTAATGTCATATCTAACTTATGTTCTTTAATCTTTTTTTGACATACCTCAAAAGCTTCTTTTTCTATTTTTTTGCATTCCTCATATCTTTTTATGTCTTTATTGTTTGCTATTCTTATAACCTTTTTTAGAGGTGCAACTATTTTTTCATCATCTACATATCTATTTGGTATTAAAACTTCTGCAAATTCTTCTCCTTGAGCTGTTTCTACAATAACTTTATCTCCTTTTTTTACTTTTAATCCTTCTGGATTAAAAAAATATATTTTACCTAATTTTTTAAATCTAATTCCTATAATATTTTTCAAAATTCTCTTTCCTTTCGATTCATTTCATTTTGATTATTTTACAAATCTAATTAACTTCTTCCCACAATCTAAATAGCATATTATCAATACACATATCATAATTTGCATTTGATTGTAATCTTTTTTTCGTATCTTCCACAATTTGTATACATTTTGCATATTTATTAGATTTTTTAGCTAAATTTATTAAAACTATATTCATATAGTCTAATATATCAAATTTTTCATCTTTAGACTTATATATTATTTCTGACATATTTAAAATATCAATTTTATCTTTTTTTTCTAAGTTGTAAATTATATTTTCTACTTTTTCATATTGTTCTTGTTTTTCTTTTATCTCTAATGCTTTTCCTATACTTCCTTGAAAAGCTTCTAACATTATTTCACTATTAATTTCTACTTGAAAATTTTCTCGTAAATAATTTTTTATTATGTTTTTATCTATATTCTCAAAATGTAATATCATACATCTTGATTTTATAGTGCTTAAAAATGCGTTTTCATTTGCTCCTATTAGTATAATAGTAACAAATTCTGGTGGTTCTTCCAATGTTTTTAGTAAACAATTCTGTGCTTCAATTGTCATTTTATCACTATCATTTATTATATATACTTTTTTATCTGCTATAATTGGTTTTTCAGTAACTTTTCTTTGCAATTCTCTTATTTGCTCTATTTTTATACTGTTTCCTTCTGGTTCTATAATATTAAAATCTGGATTGTTTTCAGAATTAAACTCTATACAAGACTTACATTTATCACAGTATTTATTATCATCTAAGCATAGTAACATTTTAGCAAATTCTTTTGCAATTAATTTTTTACCAATTCCTTCTGTTCCTATAAATAAGTAACTATGAGATGTTTTATTTAGTTTAACCGCATTTATTAATTCCTGCTTTAATCCTTCATTTCCTAATATATTATTAAACATCCTTTACTCCTCATTATAAGTTATTTAACTTTTCCCCATAAATTTAATGGCCATATTCTAATCCAAACTTTACTTTCAATTTTTTCTAATGGAATACATCCAAATGATCTACAATCAGTACTATGGCTTCTGTTATCTCCCATTGCAAATACACAATTATCTGGAACAATAAAATCATCAAATCCAGTACCCATAACATCTGTTACAATTCCTGGTTGTAAATAATCTTCTTGTAATTCTTCTCCATTAATATATACTTTTCCATTTTTAATTTCTACATGTTCTCCTGGTAAAGCTATAACTCTTTTTATATAACTATCTTTTCCTATTTCTAAAACATAATATTTAAATTTTCCAAATAAACTTGTAGGTTCATTTTCGTATTTAGCAACTGGATTAGATTCGTCTATTTCATTTGCTGTATAACTTTTTTTACTTGGTGCTTCAAATGTTATAATATTTCCTCTTTCAGGCATTTTTTTAGTAGTTCTTCCCCATCTATTTAACCATAATCTTTGGTTTTGTACTAATGTTGGGTACATAGACACTTGTTTTACTATTGTTGGTGTACCTATAAAATATCTAAATAATAAAGCTAAAACAACTGCTATTATTATACAATATATCCACTCTAAAATATCTTTTACTTTTGCACTCATATATATCTCTCCTAAACTTTTACTTATTTTATCTTATATATTATACATTAGTTTAATAGAATTATCAATATAAAAATTGGAAGAAATCTATTAATTTCTTCCAATTTTATACACTTAAAATCATACAACAATTTATTGTTTAGTTGGAATACGAATAACAACTTCTGTTCCTTCTCCAACCTTACTTTTTATATCTATACTTCCACCATTCTTATCTAAAATTTCTTTTGCAATAGAAAGTCCTAATCCAGTACCTCCCATTTCTCTAGTACGAGCCTTATCTACTCTATAAAATCTTTCAAAAATTCTAGATAAATCATCTTCTGGTATTCCTATTCCATTATCAAAAACTTTTATATAAGCATCATTATATACAAATCCAACATAAATCTTAATTTCTCCGCCATCAGGTGTATATTTTATACTATTTGTCATAATATTTAAAACAACTCTTTCTATGTCGTCCTTATCAGCATAAACTAATGGTACATCTGCTGTTACAAAACAATTAACCTTATGTCCTTTTTTCTTTATTTCAATAGCAAGTTTTTCTTGGCATCTTTTTACCAATTCTCCTAAATCAAATGATTCTTTTTGTGTTTTCTTTTTATTACTATCATATCTAGAAAGTGTTAACAAATCTGTTACCAAACGAGCCATTCTTCTAGATTCTGATGCTATTACATTTAAAAATTTTTCTTGTGTTTCTGTATCATATCCACCTTCTAATAATGTGTCTGCATATCCCATAATTGAAGTTATTGGTGTTTTTAATTCATGTGATACATCTGCAACTAATTCTTTTTGCATTTTATCCAATTTTACATGTTCTGTTATATCTTGTATTACTGCTATTACCCCATCTGGTCTATCTTCTTCATTTCTAAATGGTGCAAAAAATACTTTAACATATCTATCTTCTACTTGAAATCTTTCTTCTGTAGAAGTCCATGTTTCTAGATATATAACTTTTTCCATGTTAATATCTAAATTGAATTTTTTAAATATATCATCAAATGTATTATCTTCTGGACTTATACTTAGAAATTTTTTAGCAGCTGGATTTATTAATATAATTTCTCCTTGCATATTAAAAGCAATAATTCCATCTGTCATATGTAAAAGAATTGTTTCTATTTGATTTTTTTTACTTGAAACTTCACTAAGTTTATCTTTTAATTCTGTTTTTTCATCAGACTTAATAAATTTATTTTTTGGGCAAATAACAAATTTTGTTAAAAAGGCTGATATAACTAAAGCTATTAAAATAAAAGATATTACTGCAATAGTTACTGTTAGCTTAGCTTGCTCTTGTATTTCATTTATTTTTTGTGTTATCTCTTGAATATTACTACCTTGATTTATTATATCTTGAACTTGTCCTAAAGAATTTAAATAAAATCCCCCTATTGTACCTAATATAATTAGTCCTGCTACAATACTTATTAATATGATTTTAGATTTAATATTTTTAAACATTTTATTTCTCCTTAACAATCTTTTTTATTTCTTGAAAAATTTTATCTTCAACATCACTTGTTGAAACTTTTAATGCATTTTTTGACATCTCTTGTACTTTATTTTTGTTTAAAACTATTTGTTCTATTTGTTCATTCAATTTATTACTATCTAATTCATCATTTAATATTATTTTGGCAGCACCTACATTTTCCAAAACTTTTGCATTATATAGTTGATGATTTCCACTTACATTTGGTAATGGTACTAATATAGATGGTTTACCTAAATTAGATATTTCTGTTATTGTCATTGCCCCACTTCTAGCTACAATTAAATCAGAAACATTCATTATTTCTTCCATATTATAAATATATGGAACAATTTTTGCATTCTCAATATTATTAATATTTATATTAATATCTTCTAATTTTTCTTTTATAATATCATATTGTTTTGGACCTGTTGCCCACATAATTTGATAATTTTTATTATATTTATTTTTTAATATTCCTAGTATTGATTCATTAATTTTTTGAGCTCCTTGGCTTCCTCCAAAAATTAATACTATTGGTTTTGTTTCATTAAGTCCTGCATCTTTTATAATTCTAAGTTTTTCATTTATACCATATTCTTTTCTTTTTATTTTTACAGGTGTTCCTGTAAAAACAATATTTTTGGCATTTTTAATTCTTTCTTTTGCATCCTCAAAAGAAACTAATATTGTATCTGTTTTTTTGGCAAGCATTTTTACAGCTTTTCCAGGGAAAGCATTGCTCTCATGTAATAATGTTGGTATTCCTAATTTGTGAGCTGCAGAAATTGTGGCACCACAAATATATCCACCTGTTCCTATAACAATATCTGGTTTGAATTCCCTTATTATTTTTTTTGCTTCACCAAAACCTTTTAATGTTTTATACATTTTTTTTATATTTTCTATTGATATTTTTTTACTTAATCCATATGCATCTATAGTTTTTAGTTCATAACCAGCTCTAGGCACCAAATCATTTTCCAATCCTCTTGTTGTACCTATAAAAATAATTTTTGAATCTTTTTCTTCTTCTTTTATTTTATTTGCAATTGCTAATCCAGGATTAATGTGTCCAGCAGTTCCTGCCGCAGCAATAATAACTTTCATAATTTTCTCCTTCATAAAGATATATTTTAAATTGTATTCTTGGTTTTAATATATAAATATTATTTTGCACCTGCACGTGAAATATTTAACAATACACCCATTTCACACAGTAATATAAATAATGCTGTTCCTCCGATAACTAAAAAACGGTAATGGCATACCTGTTGCAGGCATTGATGATGTTACAACTGCTATATTTATAACAACTTGTATTCCAACTAAAGCTGTTATACCTGTTGCTAATAAACTTCCAAACATATCTGGAGCTTTCATTGCAATTAATATACCTCTCCAAATAAATATAGCAAATAATACTAAAACAACAGCACAACCTATAAATCCTAATTCCTCTGCTAAGATTGAAAATATAAAATCATTATGTGGTTCTGGTATGTATAAATATTTCTGTTTACTATCTCCAAGTCCAACGCCAAATAAGCCTCCTGAACCAATTGCATACAAACTTTGAATAACTTGCCATCCTTCATCTTTAGCATATTTCCATGGGTCTAAAAATGTTACAAATCTTTCCAATCTATATGGAGAAAATGCAATTGCTGCACCTAAAAGTGGTGCTCCTACTCCCAAACCTGTAAGCGCAAAATGTTTAAATTTACATCCTGCAACTATCATCATTATACTAATAATTCCTAGAATAACTACAGAAGCACTAAGGTGTGGTTCTAGTAACAATAATCCGATAATTGGAATTATGTATAAGAAATGTTTTATAAATCCTTTTCCATATTTTCCTAAATCATCTCTATTTTTTACCAACATTCCTGCATAGAAAATTATTATTAAAAATTTTACTATTTCAGATGGTTGAAAAGATAATGTTTTTGTTATATTTATCCATCTTTTTGCTCCATTAACTTCAGTTCCTACCAATTTAACTGCTAATAATAAAAGAGCTGAAATCCACCATGCATGTTTATAAAATTTTTGATAAAATCTATAATCTATTTTAGATATAAAAAACATAGCAATTAAACCTAATATTGCAAATAATAATTGTTTTGAAAAATAAGCATAGCTATTTCCACTTTCAGAAAGTGCTGATGGCGAACTTGCTGAAAGTACCATAACTAAACCTATTCCCAAAAGTAACAATATAGTTATTACTAATGTAAAATCTATTGGGTTATTTAAGAAACTTGAAAAATTTTTTTCTTTTTTCTTTTTAGCCATTTAAAATCCTCCTAATGAGTTTTATACTATTTTTAATCCTATTGCACAAGCTACTAAAGTAACTAATGAAAATACTACTACTATCTTATTCTCATTCCATCCAGATAATTCAAAATGATGATGCAAAGGTGCCATTTTAAATATTCTTTTTCCTGTCTTTTTAAAATACATTACTTGAATAATATCAGATAAAGTTTCTAATACTGGAATGATAGCTATTAATACCAATAATAATGGCATTTTTAAATACAAAGCTAATCCTGATATAACTCCACCTAACATTAATGAACCTGTATCTCCCATAAATACTTTTGCAGGATGTAAATTAAACATTAAAAATCCTAATGTAGCACCAATTACAATGCTTCCAAATATTGATACTTCATATATTTTATAGCTAATTCCTATTACTGTTAAACATGTTATAATCAAACAAGAAACACTTGATGATAAACCATCTATACCATCTGTTAAATTTATTGCATTTGTTGTTGCAAGTATTACTAAAACAGCAAATGGTATATATACAAATAATGGCATATCTACATATATTTTTAATATTGGTATATATGTTTCAGTTCCTAATTTTAATCCTTGCACTAAAAATAAAACATAAAGTACTGCAATAATTAAAAGTCCAAACATTTTATAACTTGGTTTTAAACCTTCTGTATTTTTCAAAACCAATTTTTTAAAATCATCTATAAATCCAATCATTCCATAACCAAGTGTAATTACTAGTAATGGTAATAGTTTTTTTCCTAATTGTGCATTTCCTGTTAAAGAAAAATATATATATGATCCTATAACTGAAATAATAACAGTTATTATCATTATAATTCCACCCATTGTAGGTGTTCCTTGTTTTTTTAAGTGTGATGCTGGTCCATCATCTCTTTCAATTTGGCCAACTTTTAATTTTTTTAATATTGGGATTATTATTAAGCCACAAATTACTGATATTGCAAATGTTATAAGCAATATTTTTATCTCAAAATCCAACTTTATCAAACCTTTCTAACATTGTTTCATTTGTCTATTTTTTATTTTCTTCATCTAATTTTTTTATAATATCTCTTACAATAATTCTTTCATCAAATGGATATTTTACACCATTGATTTCTTGATAAGGTTCATGACCTTTACCTGCTAAAATAATAATGTCTTTTTTATTTGCCATTTTTATAGCATTTGTAATAGCTTTTACTCTATCTACTTCTACCTCATATTTTCCTTTTGTCTTTTTTATTCCTTCTTCTATTTGGTCAACAATAGATTTTGGTTCTTCTGTTCTTGGGTTATCAGATGTAATAATAGTATAATCTGCAATTTTTCCTGATATTTCGCCCATTATTGGTCTTTTTCCAGTATCTCTGTCTCCTCCACAACCAAATACAGAAATAACTCTTCCTCTTGTATAACTTTTTGCTGCTTGTAAAATATTTTGTAGACTTTCTGGTGAATGCGCATAATCTATCATAATAGTTAATTCTCTACTATTATTTACTAATTCTGATCTTCCTGGAACTCTAACATCTAATAAAGCTTCTTTTATAACTTCTGGTGATATTCCAAATTTTTGAGCTACACAAATAGCAGCTAAAGAATTATAAACACTAAATCTTCCTGGTATTCCTGTTTTTATTCTTTCATTTCTATCTGTTATTTTTACCTTAAAATCTACATATGAATTTGTAATTGTTATATCTTTTGCTAGTACATTTGCAAAATTATCAATACCATATGTTGTTATATTGCTTTCTGGAAACATTCCTGGTATTTTTGCACCATGTAAATCGTCTACATTAACTATTCCTGTCTTACACATTTTAAATAATTTTAATTTTGAATTAAAATAATCTTCCATTGTTGGATGTTCTTTTTCACTAATATGATCTTCTGAAAAATTAGTAAATAATACAATATCAAATTGACATCCATCAACTCTATGTAATTTTAAACTTTGTGAAGATACTTCCATTACAACAACTTCTACACCTTCATCTAGCATTTGTCTAAATGTTTGTTGTAATTCTAAACTTTCTGGTGTTGTTCTATCACTATCTTTTATTTTTTTACCATTTATATATGTAGCAATAGTACCTATTAATCCAACTTTTTTTCCTGATTTTTCTAATATTTCTTTTATCATAAATGTTGTTGTTGTTTTTCCTTTTGTACCTGTAACTCCTATTAGCTTAAACTTTGATGAAGGATTTCCATAAAAATTTGCAGAACAAATAGCTAGTGCTTCTCTTGTATCTTTAACCATCAAAACTGTTATGTCATTTGGTATATTTAAAGATTTTAAATCACAACCTTCTTCAACCATAACTGCTATTGCACCATTTTCAATTGCACTTTCTACAAATTTATGTCCATCAACTGAAAAACCTTTAATTGCAACAAACATATATCCTTTCTTAACTTCTTTTGAATTTTTTTCAATTCCTTCAATTTCTAAGTCTAAATTTCCTTTTGCTTTAATTCCTTCCAATCCTAATAATATTTTCTTTAATTCCATTTAGAATCATCCTCTCTTTTAATACGTTTTATAGACAAATTTTTATCCATAATTTTTTTATATTATATAACTAAATCCTTTTTTTGTATAGAGTTTTTCAACATTATTTTATATAAACTTTGCTACCTTTTTTTACTACAATTCCTTCTTTTGGAGTTTGCTCAACTATTTTTGTATTTTCTTTGTCTAAATTTTCTGTATCTCCTTCTATACTAAGTTCTAAGCCTATTTCTTTAATTTTCTTTTCTGCTTCATTTATACTTAGCCCTTCTATATTTGGTACTTCTATTTGTTCTACTTGTTCAACCTCATCTTGATTTCCTTGGGATATTTCTAAATATGGTAAAAGTTCATTAAATATTTGGCCAGCAAGTGGTGCTGCAACACCACCTCCTTGGTGTCCTCCTTCTCCTGTTGGATTATATAGAGTAATTAACATTACTAGCTTAGCATTATCAACAGGTGCAACTCCCAAAAATGATGTAACATATTTTCCTGTATTAACTCCATCTTCAGAAGTTCCTGTCTTTCCTCCTATTCTGTATCCAGCTACTTTTGCATTTTTTCCTGTACCTTCTGATACAACAGATTCCATCATACTTAAAACTTTTTCTGAAGTTTCTTTTGAGATTGCTGTTCCTTTTGTTTTTACCGGTATATCTGTTACCTCTTTTGTTTCACTATTTACAATTTGTTTTACAACTCTTGGCTGTACTAATGTACCTCCATTAGCTATAGCAGAAACAGCTGTTACAAGTTGAATTGGTGTAATTTCAAATCTTTGCCCGAAACTAATAGTTGCAAGTTCAACCGGTCCAGCTTTGTTCTCTGCCAAGAAAATACTTCCAGCTTCTCCTGGTAAATCTATACCTGTTGTATTTAATAATCCAAATTTTTGTAAATAGCTATAATATGTATGAACTCCCATTTTTTGTCCAAGTCCTATAAATATTGGATTACAAGAATTCATTAGTGCTTGCCTTAAGCTTTCTGGTCCATGTGGTCTATAATATCTCCAACATTTAATTCTAACTCCTGCAACTTCTATTCCTCCAGTGCAAGAAAATTGGCCTTGTTTATCTATATCTGTTACTAGCCCCTCTTCTAATGCTGCTGATGATGTTATTGTTTTAAAAGTTGAACCTGGCTCATATGTATCTGTAATTGCTCTATTTCTCCAAACTGCTTGCAAATTAGTTGTTTTTTCAGATTGATTCAACCCATCCCATATCAATTTCAAATCATCTGTAAATGCCCCATATGGTTCATTTAAATTATAACTAGGATATGTAGCCATTCCCAAAATATCTCCATTTTGAGGATTCATAACCACAATATTTCCACCATCAGTACATTTATTATCAATACAAGCTTCTTTTAAATATTTTTCTATTATTGATTGGACATTAACATCAATTGACAAAATTAAATCATTTCCATCAACAGCTGCTACATATTTTTCTCCTTCTTCTCCAATTTCTCCACCTTTTGCATCTGTATGTCTTTTTATTGCCCCTTTTGTTCCAGATAATTGTTTATCATACTTAGCTTCAATCCCATCTAGTCCTTGATTATCACTTCCACAAAATCCTATAATCTGAGAAGCTAAATTATTATATGGATAATATCTCTTGGTATCTTCATCTATATTAATACCTGATGTTATATTGTTTTCTTCCATCCATTTTCTAAGTTCATCTGTTTTTTCTTTCTCAACTTTTTTTACTATTGTTTCTATTGAGCTTCTTTTTGATACTTTCTTTAAAATTTTATCATAATCTAAATTAAAAATCTCAGACAACTTTTTTGCAACTTTTTCTTTGTCATCACTGCCTATATTTACCGGATTAACAGTAACAGTCTCAACTGTACTACTTTGTGCTAATACTGTACCTGTTGAATCATATATAGTTCCTCTTTTAGGGTTAACAGCTCTATCTAATGTTTGTTGTTCATAAGCCATTTGAGATAATTTTGTTCCTTCTATAATCTGAATATATCCTAATCTTCCTATTAATAAAATAATAACTAAAAAAACAATAAATAGAATATTTCTCAATTTTTTCTTCATTGATAGATTTGTTTGAAACATAAAAACACCTCTACTAATATTTATTAAATCTTTATGTTTTTATTCTTCAAATCCAAAATTTTGAGTATATTCTATTTATTTAAAAACTTTTTCAAATATTTGTTCAAACCAATTTTTCTGTCCGTCCATTACTACTTTTTCAGAAGCTGATTCTATATAATCTTTCTTAGGTAATGCTACATAAACAGTTTGTTTACTTGTTAATTTTTCCATTCCCAATTCTTCTTTAGCAGTTTTTTCTATATTGCTTAAATTTAAACTATTTTCTATATTTACTTTTAATTGTTCATTTTCTTTTTGAAGTGTTGAAAGCTCTTTTTTTTGTTCTTGAATTTGTGTAAATTTTTTATCTATTTGAGAGTTTCTACAACTTATGGTTAATAATACCAAAAATAAACCAGCAACAGCAACTGTCATTTTTAGTTGCTTTCTTCTTTGTTCTTTTGATACTTTTACTTGTTGTCTTGGTAAATCCTCAACTATTTTCAGTTTTCCTTTTCTAGTTGTTTTGTTTATTTTTCTTTCATAATTAGGATCAATTTTTCTAGGACTTGTACCATATTGGTATTTAGCCTGTACCATAAGTTTACTTCACCTCTCTTTCTTTTACTTTTCTACTTTTTCAAATATTCTAAGTTTTGCACTTTTACTTCTTGAGTTTTCTTCTTGTTCTTGCTTGCTTGCTATAATAGGTTTTCTTGTTATTATTTTTCCTAATGATTTTGCACCACATATACAATATGGTAAATCTGGTGGACATGTGCATTTGCCCTTTGCATCTATCATTGCATTTTTTACAGCCCTATCTTCTAAAGAATGGAATGTTATTATGCATAATCTTCCTTCTGGTTCTAAGCAATCAATACAATCCTTAACTGTATTATATAATGGTTTTATTTCATCATTAACTTCTATTCTAATTGCTTGAAATGTTCTTTTTGCTGGATGTCCATCTTTTTGCTTTGATTTTGGTATTGATTTTTCTATAATTTCTACTAATTGTTTTGTAGTTTCTATCTTATTATTTTTTCTAAATTGACAAATATTTTTTGCTATTTGTCTTGAAAATCTTTCTTCGCCATATTCATAAATAATATTAGCTAAATCTTCCTCTGTATATGTATTTACAACCTCTTCAGCAGTTAGTTTTTGAGATTTATCCATTCTCATGTCTAACCTATTTTCACCTAAATAACTAAAACCTCTATTTCTTTCATCTAATTGATATGAAGAAACACCTAAATCTAACAAAATTCCGTCAACCTTTTCTATTCCAAGATTTTCTAATATTTGTTTTATATTATCATGATTGTCTTTTACATATTTTACATTATCATATTCTTTTAAATTTTCTTTAGCTGCTTTTAATGCATCTTCATCTCTATCTATTCCAATTAACAAGCCTTTTTCTGATAGTTTTTTTACTATTTCTTTGCTATGTCCTGCTCCTCCTAAAGTTCCATCAACATATATTCCGTTTGGTTTTATATTTAGTCCTTCAATACATTCTTTTAGCATTACAGGTTTATGTTTAAATTCCAATTTAGCACCTCTTATTTTATAGTCTTAAAACAAAAACAACTGGTAGAAGCTACCAGCTGTTTTATTTTTATGTACTTATACTTTGGTATCTTATAAATTCCTTTTGTAATTTTTATACAATTTCATTTGTATTTTCAAGGCTTTTGTTTTTTATTTTATATCTTTTGTACTTTTATCTTTTGTACTATTTTCTTTTGTATGGCAATCTTCTGTATTATTATCTTTTGTAATTTTTTCTTTTGTGTTTATCTTTTGTACTTTCATCTTTTGTAATAATTCTTTTGTACTTTTATCTTTGGAATTTATATAAACTTTTGCAAGTTATATACCAAGCATTGTCATATTTTCAGCAATTTCATCTGCTGAAATATTTTCATCGCATTTTTCCCAATTTTGTTTATTCCATATTTCTAGTCTTGTTCCAACTCCAATTATTACTGCTTCTTTTTCTAATTCTGCTGCTAATCTTAAATTATTTGGGATTAAAAATCTTCCTTGTTTATCTATTTCGCATTCTGTGGCTCCTGATAAGAAAAATCTTACGAAATTTCTCGCATTTTTATCAGATAGTGGTAATGATTTTAATTTTGTTTCGAAATTCAACCATTCTTCTTGTGAAAATGCAAACAAACATCCATCTAAACCTTTTGTTATAACAAACTTGTCTCCGATGTCTTGTCTTAGTTTGGCTGGCATAATCAATCTGCCTTTAGCATCTAGAGAATGCTCATATTCACCCATTAACAATTGAACTTCACCTCTTTCTATTTTTTATACCACTTTGTACCACTTTCCTCCACTTAATGTAAATTGTAATATAACTTTTTAAATTTTGCAATAGTTTTTTTGAAATTTTTTATATTTTTTTTAATTGCTAATATTTTTCTCTTATGTTATTATAATATCAGCTAAATAGTAAATACTAAAAATAATTAAGGGAGGTAAATTATATGGATTTTAAACAATGGAATGATTTTAAAATTGGAGATTGGAAGTATGAAATAAATGTAAGAGATTTCATACAAAAAAACTATACTCAATACGAAGGAAATTCAGACTTTTTAACACCTGCAACAGAAAAAACGAAAAAATTATGGGATGAAGTTTTAGAATTATACAAAAAAGAAAAAAGTTCTGTTGGTGGAGTTTTAGACATAGATACAAAAACAGTATCAACTGTTTCTGCTCATAATGCTGGATATATTGACAAAAACTTAGAAGAAATTGTTGGACTTCAAACTGATGAACCATTAAAAAGAGCAATAATGCCTTTTGGTGGAATTAGAATAGTAGAAAAATCTTGTGAAGCCTATGGTCGAAAAGTTGATCCTGAAGTTGATGTAATTTTTCACAAAATAAGAAAAACTCATAATGATGGTGTATTTAGTGTTTATACACCTGATATAAGAGCAGCTAGAAATAGTCATTTAATAACTGGTTTACCAGATGGTTATGGTAGAGGAAGAATTATAGGTGATTATAGAAGAGTTGCTTTATATGGTGTAAATGTTCTAATAGAAGAGAAAAAAAACGAGCTCGAAATTTTAGATACAGATGAATTTACTGAAAGCATCATTCGTGAAAGAGAAGAAATTAAAGAACAAATAGATGCATTAGAACAATTAAAAGTTATGGCACAAAAATATGGATTTGACATCTCTGATCCAGCGTCAAATGCAAAAGAAGCTGTTCAATGGCTATATTTTGGATATTTAGGAGCTATTAAAGATCAAAATGGTGCAGCTATGAGTTTAGGTAGAACCTCAACATTTTTAGATATTTACTTTGAAAGAGATTTAAAAAATGGATTATTAACAGAAGAACAAGCTCAGGAAATTATGGATCACTTTATTATGAAATTAAGACTTGTTAGATTTCTTAGAACTCCTGAATATAATGAATTATTCAGTGGTGACCCTGTATGGGTAACAGAAAGTATTGGTGGCATGGGAATTGATGGTAGAACTTTAGTTACTAAAAATTCATTCCGTCTTCTACATTCACTAGAAAACTTAGGACCAGCACCAGAACCTAATTTAACAGTTTTATGGTCTACTAGATTACCTGATGGTTTTAAAAAATATACTACTAATTTATCAATAAAAACTTCTTCTATACAATATGAAAATGATGACCTAATGAGAATTACATTAGGAGATGATTATGGAATAGCATGTTGTGTATCACCTATGAAAATAGGAAAACAAATGCAATTCTTTGGTGCAAGAGCAAATTTAGCCAAAACTTTACTATATGCAATAAATGGTGGTAGAGATGAAATTTCCGGAAAACAAATAACTCCAAAATATGCTCCAATAACATCTGAATATTTAGAATATGATGAAGTTATGGAAAAATTTGATCAGATGATGGAATATGTTGCAAAGATTTATATAAAAGCTTTAAATGCTATACATTTTATGCATGATAAGTATTCTTATGAAGCAATTGAAATGGCTTTACATGATAAAGAAATTATAAGAACTATGGCATGTGGAATTGCAGGATTATCTGTAGTTGCTGATTCTCTTTCAGCAATAAAATATGCAAAAGTTAAAGTAATTAGAGATGAAACTGGACTAGCTACTGATTATGAAATAGAGGGTGATTTTCCAAAATTCGGAAATGATGATGACAGAGTTGATGATATTGCAGTATATATTGTAAAAAGATTTCTAACAAAATTGCAAAAACATCAAACTTACAGAAACTCAAAACAAACATTATCTATTTTAACAATAACATCAAATGTAGTTTATGGAAAAAATACTGGAAATACTCCAGATGGAAGAAGAGCAGGTGCTCCATTCGGTCCAGGTGCAAACCCATTACATGGAAGAGATACAAATGGTGCATTATCTGTTATGAATTCAATTGCAAAGCTTCCATTTGAGCAATCAGAAGACGGTATTTCATTTACATTTTCTATAACACCAAAAACACTTGGAAAAACCGAAGAAGAACAAATATCAAATCTTGTAAATATGCTAGACGGATATTTTTCACAAACAGGTCACCACATAAATGTAAATGTTTTTGATAGAAGTCTACTACAAGATGCAATGGATCACCCAGAAAAATATCCTCAACTTACAATTCGTGTATCTGGATATGCAGTTAACTTTACAAAATTAACAAGAGAACAACAATTAGATGTAATAAATAGAACAATTCATGAAAGAATTTAATTCTAGGAGTAAATTATGGAAAATAAAGATTTTAATTTAAAATATTATGCAAAAATTCATTCAATAGAATCTTTTGGAACAGTTGATGGCCCTGGAATAAGATTTGTACTATTTTTACAAGGATGTCATCTAAAATGCAAATATTGTCATAATAGAGACACTTGGGACATGAACTGTGGAAAATACGAATCACTAGAAAATATTTTCAACAAAATCATTAGATACAAAAATTATATATATCCAAATGGTGGTGTAACAGTAACTGGTGGAGAGCCTCTTCTTCAAGTTAAATTTCTAATTGAATTATTTAAAAAACTTAAAGAAGAAAATATTCACACTTGCATTGATACATCAGGTATGGTTGCTTTAACAGATGATGTTAAAAAACTACTTTCTCTTACTGATTTAGTTTTATTAGATATTAAACAAATTAATTCAGAAAAATGTAAGAATCTAGTTGGTTTTAATAATGATAAAGAACTTGCTTTTGCACAATATTTAAGTGATAATAATATTCATATGTGGATTAGACAAGTTCTTGTTCCGGGATATACTGATGATGAACAAGATTTGCTAAAATTAAAAGATTTTATTTCTAGTTTAAATACTGTTGATAAAATTGAGATTCTTCCATATCATGACATGGGTAGATATAAATGGGAAAAATTAGGGTTAAAATATGAACTAGATGGTGTGCGAATTGCAAATGATGATGATGTAAATAGAGCAAAAAAACTTTTAGGAATTTCCTAAAAGTTTTTTATTTTATTAACTATCAAAATGTCCTTTTTTACAACGATGTCCCAAACGGAAACGTCCCCAAAAGGACATTATCCTATAAGTTTTAGTTCAACATTTTCCATTTTGTATTTACCGTCAACTAGTTTAAATTCTACTAAAGTATCAACTAAGCTTTCTTTATTTTGTCTTAAATCTGTAGTAAATAATAACTTGATTTTAGGTAATTCTATATTGTTTGTAACCATCTCTTTAAAACATTCTGCCATATGTTTGTCATCTTCACAAACAAATATTAATTGTGGAATACTTGCAAATCCTGAATCTCCTGGTACAAAGTTTTCATAAAAGTCTTTATATAAGTTCATTTTATCAACTAATTTTTTTTGCCAATCTTGTTCTCTTCTAAATACTTCAAATACAAATTGTATTGATTTTCCGCTCTTTGTTAATTTAACAGAACCTCCTGTTGCTTTAAAAATTTTGCCTAAAGATTTTGCTGTAATTGCTGGTTTTACTGTATAGCTATCAAATGCTTTTACTTTTCTTAAATATGCAATTAATACTTGGTTTCCTGCTAATCTCTTTTTTATCATTGGCACTGGTTTTGTGTTGTCTGAAGGTTGCCATTTACATTCTACTTCTTTAGATGTTAATAAATATTTTCCCATTTTTTCTAAACAATATATTCTGTAAATTCCTTTTCCTTCATCAGATGTAAAATAATATCTTGTTAAAATTTTAGATTTTACCAAGGCATCTAGTTTATTATTTAATTTATCTTGTGATTTAGGGTCTATTCCCTTTATTTCTAACATTTGATATAACTGTCTTGATGTGATAAATTCAAATTCATTTACTAAATCTAATATAGCAAAATGAATATCTGTAATATGTCCTATATTTATTTTATGAACAATTTGGTTCATTGATACATATCCATCTTTACCATCAAATGTTTTTATTTCTCCTTCCCTTATTGCAAATGGTGATACTTGTGCTTTAATTTCATTATCTTCGACCATTTTCTTTTCCTCCTTATAATTAATAATAAGCTAATTTTACTTTTTTTCTATCATAATCTATCTTTTTTATTAATACATTAATATTTTGACCATATTCTAATCCTTCTTTGTATTCCGCCATTCCAACTAGATTAGGTCTTAATTCTATGAAAATCCCATTTTTATTTTTTTCGGTTTCTCTTACTATTCCTTTGGTTTTCATTCCTACTTTAAATTCTTTGGCATTTTCTTCCCAAGTTCCTAATGTATCTTTATATGATAGAGTTACTTTTCCTGTGTTTCTATCTATAGATTTTACCACAATATTTACTTTTTGTCCAATTTTTAACCTTTCAAATGGTGTTTTTATTCTAGCAACTGACAAATCTTCAATATGTGCTAACCCAACTACGCCTCCACCTATCTCTATAAATGCCCCATATGGTCTAATATTTTTTACAATTCCCTTAATATTTTGTCCTTCTTGTAAATCTGTTTTTATATAATCTAAAACTTCTCTTTGAACTTCTTTTCTAGAAAGTATTAATTTGTCTTCATCTTTTTCCTTTATTTTAAACTGAACATATTTATGAATTTTGCCTATACATAAATTTATTTTTGGAAGTCCATCTTCTTGAACATTTATTTCTTCTACTTCTTCTCTTGGTATAATTCCTTCAATATTATTTTCTGTTCTTACATGTAAATTATAGTTTTCATCACATTCTTCTACAATTCCTTGAAAAATATCATTTGTATTTATTAAACTTTCATCTTTCCATCCTTCTGGAAAAAATTTAAATGTATTCATTTGTTTTCTCCTTCATCTTTTGTTTTTTATCTTTTACTTATAATAATTATCTAACAAGATCTTAGCAGCTTCTTTTATTCCATTTACTGAACTTTGTGCCCCTGCTGAACCATCACTAAAATATGTTGTATTTGTATTTAATACTTTTATATTTGTTTTATATCCAGGATCTTGGTACATCCAGTAACCATTTGATGAACAATAATAAGTAACCCCTCCATAATTTATAGTTGTTGCACTGCCAAATTGTGTATTACCAGAATCGCTTGTAAGATATACAACTGCTGTTGGGTCTGTACTAACTAATACAGGTGGCAAATACATTTTTTTATTATCACAATAGATATATGCTAAACCTGCTATTGCTCCTTTACTATTATATTTATAATAATTTCTTCCTCCTATTGTGCACAACAATTTATTTGCTTCTGCTACGTAATAATTTGAATTTTTTAATGTACTCTTTGTAATTTTAGCTACTGTTGTATTTCCTACCTTGTCCTTTGCTTCCACAACTATATTATAAGATGTACCTTCTAATGCTCCATATAAGTTTGCAAATGTATATGTTCCACTCGTTTGGTAATTTGTCCATGTTTTTCCATTGTCTTTACTAAACCTATATCCTTGCATTCCACTACATGCACTATCAGCTGTTGCTTCTGCATCTGTTGTATTTGCTGATACTGTTATACTTTTTGTTGTACTTTGTGCAGTCAATGAAAATGCTTTTGGTGGTAATGTGTCTATATTTCTTATACTTCCTGTTACATATCCATTATATTGCCCTGTAGTATCTATTACCCTTGCATATATATCTTGGTTTCTGCTTAGTGTTATTTCTTTTGTATAATCTGTCCAATCAGAAACTTCTCCTAATTTTCCTGTTTTTTCAGTTTTATATTGTAAAGTATATCCTTTTACGGTTGTTGATATTGATATTATTATATTTTTATTTGTTAAGCTATTTGGTTCATATGTAAATGTTGTATTTGTTTCTGTTAATCCATCTACTACTCCTGTTGTTACTTGTACTTCACCTTCAACAGAATCTCCATCTTTTTCTTTTACTTCTACCTTTATTTTATAACTTTGTCCTTGTTTCAAATTTACAAATTTATATTCATTATCATTTTGTTCTACCTGTGAATCTCCATATTCTCCATTCTGTTCTATTATATAAAATTTATATATTGGATTTTTTGTTAGTTTTGCATTAACCTCTACTTTTATAGAATTTGTATCATTTTCTATAACTTTTATTTCTTCTAATATTGGTTTTGTTTTTCCCAATATTCCTTGATATGTTATTTTTAATTCACCTGTATCCTTTTCTATTAAGAAAATGTATTTACTTTCCATTAACAAATATTTTCCATTCTGCTGATTTGTTTCTATTAAATCTTTATTTTTATCTATAATTCCTTTTTTACTTATATAATTTATATAAGTATCTATTGAAATATCAACTTCTCCTTTTTCTGAAGTTATTTGTGTTTTTTCCAACTCTAATTTTTGTTGTAATTCTGTTATTTTATTTTGTTCCTTTGTTTGTAATGCTTTATCAATTAAGTCTGTTTTCGTTAATGCTGATATTGTTACACCTGATAAAACAAGTAAAATTATAATTGTTATTACTAATGAAATTAATGTTATACCTTTTTCTTTATATATCATAGTAATCCTCTTTCTTTTGTTTTTTATATAATTAATGACATTGATTTAAAATGGATTTAACTTCTTCATCTTTTAAATATCTCCAATTTCCAATTTTTAAATCTTTTACTCCAAGATTTCCAATTTTGCTTCTATGTAAAGCAAGAACTTTACTTCCTACTGCCTCACACATTTTTCTAACTTGTCTATTTTTTCCTTCATGTATAGTTATTTCTAATCTTGATATATTTTTTTCTTCATCTGTCTTAAGGATTTTTACTTTTGCAGGTCTTGTTACATAATCTTCAATTTTTACACCTTTTTTTAAATTTTCTACGGCCTCATTACTAATTATTCCTTTTAATGTAACCGTATATGTTTTTGTAATTTCATGTTTAGGATGAGTAACTTTATACACAAATTCTCCATCATTTGTTAATATTAGTGCACCTGATGTATACATATCAAGTCTTCCTACTGGTACAATTCTTTTATTTACTTTTACTAAATCTAGAACTGTATCTCTATCAAATTGGTCCTTTGCTGTTGTAACATATCCTATTGGTTTATTTAGTAAAATATAAACATTTTCTTCATTATTCTTTACGACTTTTCCACAAAATGTAACTTTATCCACACCTGGTTCTATTTTAGTTCCAAGTTCTGTTACCACTTTGTCATTAACACTTACTTTTCCTTCTAAAATTAACTCTTCACATTTTCTCCTTGAAGCAACTCCGCTATTTGCTAAGTATTTTTGTAATCTTATCTTATTATCTTCCATTAATTTTTTGTTTTTCTCTCCTTTAATTCTGAAATAATTTTATCAAAATATTCTGGCAATGGTGCCTCTATAAATAAATCTTTTCCTGTTATTGGGTGTTTAAATTTTAAGGATTTTGCATGTAAACACTGTCCTTGTATTCCCCACTCATTTTTACCATTTGAATAAACACCATCTCCAACAATAGGATATCCTATTTCAGTCAAATGAACTCTTATTTGATGTGTTCTTCCTGTTTCTATTTTTACCTCTAAAAGTGTATAATTATTAAATCTTTCTAAAACTTTAAAATGAGTAACAGCATTTTTTCCGTTTTTATTAACCGCCATCTTTTTTCTATCTTTAGTACTTCTTCCTATTGGCATATTTATTGTAGCTTCATTTTCTTTTACAATTCCTTTTACTAATGCAATATATGTTTTTTCAACTTCATGATTTTTTATTTGTTCACTCATATTAATATGAGCTTTATCATTTTTAGCTATTATTAAAGCCCCTGATGTATCTTTATCCAATCTATGGACTATCCCTGGTCTAATTTCTCCACCTATACCTGATAAAGAATCTTTACAAATTGCCATAATTGCATTTACTAGAGTTCCGTCTGGATTACCATTAGCAGGATGTACTACCATTCCCTTTGGTTTATTAACTACTATTATATCATCATCCTCATATAATATTTCTAATGGTATTTCCTGAGCCTTTAATTCTATTTCTTTTGGCTTTTCTTCCTCAACTTCTATTACATCATTTTCTTGTACTTTATATGATGGCTTTGTTTTCTTTCCATTTACAGATATATTTTCTTCATCAATTAATCTTTGAACTGTAACTCTTGAAACGTCCACTTTTTCTGCTATAAAAGCATCTATTCTCTTTCCTTTTTCTATATCTTTAACAATTATTTTCTTCAAATTATCATTTCCTTTTTCTATTTTTTAGTTCTTTTGCTGAAAAACTAGCAAATATTGCAACCATTGATACCCAACCAATTAATATACATATATCAGCAAAATTGAATATTGGTAACTTCATTATTTGTATAAATTCAACTACATATCCTCTAAAAATTCTATCAATACAATTGCTAAGTCCACCTGCTATTACTAAAGTTAAAAAGACTTTTATTTTTTTATCAATAAATTGATTTTGGCTAGTAATAAATTTAAATGCAATAGCAACAACAATTAAGTTTGTAAACACATATGTTACTGCAGAATTACTACTTACACCATATGTTCCACCAACATTTCGTGAAATATTAAAATTCAATATTTCAGGAATTAGTGTTTTATCACCAATATTAATAACAGCAACTTTAATAATCTGATCTATTAAAATTAAAACAATTATTGCAATTATTATTTTAGTATAAGCTCTTTTTTCTTTACTCATTTGCATTTAACCTTTCATATATAACAAAATTGTCATCTGAATATAATTCATTATAATGTGAATCTTCTGTTTTTGTAATAATCATATTCATTTTTGATCTTTTATAACAAATAATATGTGTTATTTTATATTTTTCAAATGTATCTTCATAAAAAGTTCCTATTCCTGATGTATTTATAAAATCTGTAAATACATCTTCATTTGACTTTCCACTAAATTCTGGTGCATATAAATCTGCTCTTGAATCTATAAACACTGGAATTCCTCTAAAAATCATATAGCTTCCATAATTATATTCATTATAAAATCTTGCATTTTTTAAATCTATATTTTCTAATATATAATCACATGCTGCTACTGGATAAGAATTAGAATCAATGAATTTATCTTTCAATTTTGGTTTTATATTATTATAACTTACTAATATCATTAACACAGACAATAGTATTGAAACAGCTAGATTTCTTGCTGTTTTTTCCGCTTCTTTTAATCCATCTTTTGTATAAATTTGTATTAATTCTACAATCAATCTTGTTAAAATAACAGAACAAATTAATGAAAACATGGAAACTTGTCTTCTTGTAGCAAACATTAAATAACATAAACCTGAAATCATAAATAAATCTGTTAATCTAAGTTTTGCTTTTGTAAAAATTAATATAGCTAAAAATATAATTAACATACAAATTACATCTGTATTATTAGCAAGTGTTAATGGTAAATGTTCATTTATATTTTTTGTTGTATTTCCTTGCATTGTTTTATACAAATATGTATATGGTGTATCACCTATTGGTGTTAAAAGACCTGTTAATGCACATATTATCATTATTAAAATTAACCATTTAACATTATCATTTCTTTTAATTTTAATTTTATATGGATTTTGATTTTGTTTTTCTCTTTTTATTTTAACTTTTGAAATTTTACTTTCTAATGTTTTAAGGTCTTCTTTTAGTTTTTCAACTTTTTCTTTATTTTCGTTTTTATTAGATAAAAATTTTATTTTAACTTTTAAACTAAATATCTTTAATTTTCTATAAATAATAAAATCTGATAATACTGCAATAAAATATTCTCCAACATATGGTAAGAATAATACAAAGAAAAATGGCCATACTGCAACATGTAAATTTGCAATTAGTATAGAAATTACAATAAGTAATATTCCATATATCGGCTTTTTATTTTCTAAAAATTTCTCAATAAAGTATATTGTCCAAATAAATAATATAAATGTTACTAATTGTGCCCTTGCTGCTATATAATCTTGCATCATATAAAGTGTACCTATTGTTACTATAAAAGATATTGATTTATTCTTTGTTAATTTTGAATTAACAAAAAATACAGAAATACCTAAAATAGCAGCCAATATACATGTTGTTAAATAAAGTCCTTTAAAATTAAATTGTGAATATATTAAATAAGTACATAAATCATACAACCAATGTGGATATGTATAACTTAAATTCTCATGCCAAGAAAAATGATCCATCATATCTATTCCAAAGTTTTTAATATATTCTCCTATTTTTATTGTATAATATGTATCATTTTGGAATGTTATTGGTGTTAATGATACACAAAAAATTGCTATTAATATTACTGCTAATATTCCAAAATTTACTTCAAATTTCTTTTTTTCTTTTAATTTATTTTTATTTTTTTCCTTAATCATCTATTGCCTTCGTCCTTCCTTTACTTTTTTATGATTATATCAAAATAATATTAAAAAAGCTATATTATGGACAAAAAAAATAGTGAAATTGAATTAAATTCAACTTCACTTATCAATCATTTTTAAACAGCTTCTTGATCTTCTTTTTCTTTATTTTCTGAATTTTCATTTTCATCAATAACTTCTAAACTTCCAATAGAAACTTCATAAGCAACTCTATTTTCTACACTTCCATCTTCATGTTTCTTTTCATACATTCTAGATTGAACTCTACCTATTAATTTTACTTTAGTTCCTACTTCTAAGTTTTGGCAAAATCTTGCATTTCTTCCCCATGCTATTGTAGGGATATAATCTGATTTATTATAAGCTCTATTAACTGCTAATAATACATCTGCTATTTCTCTACCAAATGGTGTTTGTCTATATATAGGTTTTTTACAAATATATCCTATTAAAACAACTTCATTTGTAATAGTATCTTTTTTTACCATTTCATTTTCTTCATCTTCTTGCTTTTCTTCTACTTCAATAACATCTTTAGCAAAAACAGTTAATATTAATCTATTTTTTTCATTATCATAACTATTATAAGATCTGAATTGACCTTTTACTAATAATGTTTTTCCTTGTGTCATCATTTCATCTGTTATAATTCTTTCTGAAACTGTAATTGGTATAATATCTTCATTACCACTTAATCTAGGAACTTCTAGATTAAACACATAGAATCTTTCACCATAAATTTCATGACTAAATGTCTTTTCTCCTGTTACTTTTCCAACTAATGTTAAATAGTTGTTTTCTAAATAATTTGTATCCAATTTTTTTCCTCCATTCTTTTAACTGTATCTTTATACAGTTAACCTAATTGTATATTTATCCTTTTGCATTTCTCACATTAACTACAATTCTTATTATACATCATTTTTATGGATTTGTCTACATAAAAAGTTAATTTTTTTAAAAAAATGTAGATTTTTCCTATAATTCATAAATTATGACATATAAAAATTATACACATCTGAATAAATTTTATACTTTTTATTTACTCATTTGCATTCCTGTATTATCAATCACATAATTATCATGATAAATCAAATTAGAAACAGTTACAATTTCATAACCTTTTTGTTTTATATTTTTTATTAACATTTCTAATGAATCTGCTGTATGCTCTGTTCCGTTATGCATTAATATAATAGAACCTGGTGATAGCTTATTTTCTAGTCTCGCCCACATTTTATCTCCTGTTAATCCTGTATAATCTAATGTATCTAAATTCCATTGTATAGAAAAATATCCTTTATCATTTGCAGCTTTTATAACTGTATTATTATATTCCCCATATGGTGGTCTATATAATTTTGTTCTATTTCCTGTTATTTTTTCTATTTTGTCATTACTCTTTTCAATCTGTTCTATATTTTTATCATAATTTAAATTATTTACATGTGGGTGTGTATCACTATGGCTACCGGATTTCTTGCCCTGCCTCATATATTTTCTTTACTGCTTCTGGATATTTATCTATCCAATCCCCTACCATAAAGAATGTTATTTTTACATCATTGTTTTTTAATACTTCAAGTATTTTATCTATATCATCAGCATTCCATGCACAATTCATTGTTAAACTTACTTTTTTTTCTTCTGTTTTTACACTATATATTGGTAACAATTTTTCTGTTTTTGCTGATGTTTCTACCACTTGATTTTTATTGATATTAATATTATTTGCGATATAGAACAACAATACAACTGTTATAATTGAAACAATATATGTATATATTTTTTCTTTGCTAAAAATTAAAAACATAGTATCACCCTAAAAATATATATTCAATTTATTTATTTTTATTCATTAAAATACTCAATTATTCCACTAAAAATCCCCCACGCAAGTTTATTTTGATATTCATCATCTAATAATTGCTGTTCTTCTTCAGGATTAGATAAAAAACCACATTCAACTATTGAAATTGGAATTTCTACATGTTTCATTATATAAACCGTATCTAGTTTCATTGCAACTCTATTATTTTCTTTTTGAATAGATTCATTTAAATTAGACTGAATCTTTTTTGCAAGAGTTACACTTTTTTCATTTTTACTATTATAAAAGCATTGCCATCCCCAATATTGTTGCTGAGGTATTTTATTTAAATGAATACTAACAAATATATCTGCAGAAGAATTATTACCTATTTTTACTCTATTTCTAATGTCAGAAACTTTCTTTTCTCTTAATGTATTTTTGTCTAAGTCATATATAGCATTTTCGTCAGAACGAGTTAATATTACAGTGCATCCACTTTGTTCTAATAAATTTTGAAGTTTTAATGCTATCTTTAAATTCGTTTCTGCTTCTGTTGTACCTCTACTACTTTGTGCACCTTCATCTGGCACTCCATGCCCAGCATCTATAACTATTACTTTTCCGGAAACTGGTGTTGCTGTTGTACTCTGTGTTTCTCCGTCTAAATTTATTTTAGTTCCTTCATATGAATATGCAAATATTCCTAGTAATAATGCTATAAGAATTAAACAAATTCTTTTTCTTTTTATAACATACATAACATTCCCCCCTACTTATTAATCATTATTACAAATCTATAATTTTTATTACTATTATCTATAGTTTTGGCTAAAAAAAGAAAGTAGTTTATTTCTACTTTCTTTAATATATTTTATAATAATATTCAACATTCAACTTAAATCAAAATAATATATTTTTTCCTTTTCGTTCAAGTTTTCCATATATTTTGCACCGAATTTTTCATAATAATTTATTAATTCTGTTTTCAAATATAATCTTTTTATCTTTCTCTTTCTTGCCTCTTTCAATATTGCATCATTTAATATTTTTGAATATCCTCTTCCCCTATATTGTTCTTTAACATACATAGTTGCATACCATGGTGATAAATCTTTTCTTTCTTCTCCATCATTTGGGAATATAGATATAAACCCTACTAAATTGTTATCATCTAATAATATTAACTTACAATAGTTTTTATCATTAAATAGTCCTTTTATTTGTTCTACTTTCTTTATAATTTTGTTTTCATACTCATTTGAAGGTAAATTTCTTTTTCCCCATTCTTTTTGAGTAAGTATTACAATTTCTTTAATATATTCTTGTCTTTCTTCTAAATTATATATTTTTAACATTTTCAAGTATTCCTCCAATAAATTCATTCTTCTATATGTAATTTTCAAAAAATTTTTATTATATTTCAAAAAAATAAAGTACATAAGTACTTTATTAAAAACACATTTCTATTTTTGAGCATTTTTTCTTCTATCAATAGCATAACTACTTCCCATTACTGATTTTGCAGTATGTTTAACCTGAGCTCCTATTTCTCCTATTTCAAGCATATTTGCAAATCTATTTTTATCTGCTTCAACAACACCTATTGAAATTGATGTAAGAGGAAATTGTTCTATAATCCCTTTTCTATTAGCAACTTCTATATAGCCCTTTTCAACATCATCTTCAACAAAAAAGTCTGTCACTTTTGCATCAAAATTAGCAATTATACTTTCACATATTTTTTCAGTTTTTAACACTGGCAATATTGCAATAAAATCATCTCCACCTATATGGCCTACAAAAGCTCCATCATGTATATATTCATGCACACATCTTACAATTGTATCTGCTGTAAATTTTATAATTTCATCACCCTTTAAAAAACCATATACATCATTATAGGCTTTAAAATTATCCAAATCTAAATATAGTACAGAAAATTCTTCTCCATTTAATATTCTCTTTTTTAATTCTGCATGTATTTGGACATTTCCTGGTAGTCCTGTAAGCGGGCTTATTCTTCTATTTATTGAAAGTAATCTGTTTAAATTTTTTATAGTATAATATAAATATTGTGGATTAACTGGCTTCTTTATATAATATTCTACTGATTCTTTCAATATTTCTATTCTGTGTTCTTTCTCAAAATTAGATGAAACAACAATTATTGGTGTTATACTGTTATCTTCATCATTTCTTATTTTTTTACATAGATCTAATACATCAACTTCTATTGCATCTTCATTTATTATTATAATTGATGGTATATTTTTTAATGCTACATTTATTTGATTTGATTTAACACTTATAAATTTAAATTCTTTATCTTGTTTAAATAATTCTCTAAATACTAGTATTGAAGATTCATCGTCATCTATTATATAAATCTCTTGTATCATATTTTCTCCTTTGCTTCTTCCTTTTATTGTTTTTTAAATCTTACATTGCGCTCTTCTGTTACTCCATTAGAGTTATAAACTTTTACTTCTATAAAATTGTCACCTGTATGTAATGACATTGGTAAAGTACATTTATACTCTTTATTTCCTTCTGCTGTTATTTGATATTTTTGTCCATCATCTTGGTCAATTCTAATTTCAAATTTTTCAATTCCTGTTTCATCAGATGCTGAAATAACAAAATGTTCTCTAGATTCATCTACATCTACTACTAGTTCTGGCTTTGATACACCATTTATTTTTTGTTGTTTTGTATCTGTATTATTATCTTCGTCAACTACAACAACTGTTAGTGTATGTAATCCTTTTATTGCATCTATTTCTTTTTCAATTGATGTATCATTTATATCTATTTTTACTTCATCTTGTTCATCCCATCTATATGTCATATATGAAATCTCTTTATCACTTTGATATGTTATTTTTATTTTATTTCCTACTACTTCAAAATTAATATTACTATTTGTTTTATATTCTTTTTCATAAGATATTTCTTGTCCATTTTCATCTGTTGCTACAACATATAAAGTATTTGTTCCTGCTGGTATATCAATAACTTGTTCTATATATTTTCTTTGATTTCCTGTTATTAGTGTTTCATCTTCATTGTTCCAATGATATCTAACTTCTGCTATATTTCTATTATGCATTACTTTTAATAATAATGTTGTATCTGTTTTATTTTCAATTGTTATTGTTGGTTTTGTTGTATTTTTCTCTTCTTGATTTTGATTTTTATATATAGAATATGATCCTGTTCCTATCATAAAAACTCCAAATACTAACAACACAATTGCAAAAACTTTTAATACTTTTTGTATATCAACTGGTTTATTATTTTTTATTTTATTTTTCTTAAATTTATTATTTTTTCTATCATCCATAGGCATATCTGTAGATAGTATTTGATTCATATATTTCACACCTCTCCATTCAACTCAAAAAAATTATAACACACTGATTTTTAAAAGTAAACCATTTAACAAAAAAATTGAGATAGAAAAGTCTATCTCAATTTTAAATTATATTATAATACGAATTTCTTAATTAGAACTATACCTCCAGCAAGTGTTATTAAAACTGTAAATCCTAATACAAAGTAAATTCTTGCTTGACCTGTCTTGATAGATAATAATACTGGTGCATCATCTTGATCATCTTCACCTGGAACTTTGTTGTTTGGTGTTGAGTCTATATCATGTGCTCCTTTATCATTATAATCTTTAGAAATTTCTGCTATATTATTTTTTGTTTCTAAATTATTTTTTCCATTAATCCAAGTAAGAACAACTTCTACATCTGCACTTTCACCTGGTTGTAATAATTTGTTTTCTAATAATTTTGTTGAAATTACATTATTTCCTTCATCTGTCCATCCTTTATTATCTGCTGCTACAAATTTTAATCCATCTGGAACATAATCTTTAATTTCTTTAGCATATCCAGCAATGTCACCTTCATTTGTTACTCTTATTGAATATCTAAATTTAACTTTTATAGAATCTAATTTCTTTCTATTTAATTCAACTTTAACAACTGGTTCTGGATCTTGTTCTGGTGTATGACCTGTTTGTGTAACTGTTTCTTTTCCATTTTCAATAACTATTGCTTGTGTAACCCATTTTCTTAATGCTAAGTCAAAGTATGTTAATTTTATTTTTTCTTGGTCTTGGTCATCTTCTCCATCATTCCATTTATCTGGAACTGAGTCTATATCATCTACTGGTTTTCCTTTTTCGTCTGTATCATCAGATATTTGTGCAGAGTTTATTATTATTTTGCTAGATGTATTTGGTTCTACAACCTTAAATGCTACTTTAACATCTGCATAATCAGGATTTGTATCAGATATTTCTTTACTACTATCAAAAGCTTTTAGTAATGCAGGATTTTCTGTTATTTCAGAATTTTCTTTCATTCTTGCTTCACCTTGTTCTTTTGATAAATAATCTGTTGTTATTTTTTTAGCTTTTGAAACTTCTGTTGTTTCTTTTCCTTCACTATCATACATTACCCATCTATATTGTTTGTTTATTTCATTATCTGGTAAATATTCTAGTCCATCTGGTAAATCATCAGATACTTTACTTGCATATCCGTTTACTTCACCTTCGTTAAATACTCTTATTGTATAAATAACAGTATCATTTGTAACAACTTCTACTGGGTCTTTTGTATGATTATATGTTATTTTGTTATTTTCTTTATCATAACTTACTTGTGGTATTCTTGAAGTTACTTCTTTATCATTAACACCTGTAATAAATTTTCTTAATGCTAAATCAAATGGTTTAATAATTACTTTTTCAAAATCATCATCATCTTCTTGTCCTGGTACATATGTTCCAGTTTGATCATCTTTATAAGATGGTAAATCCTTATCTGCTGGTAATACAACATTATCATCTTTTGAATCTCTGTCTGATACTGTATTTTTATTAGCATCTTTACTTACTGTTACATCTGCTATATTAGTAATTGCTTCTGATGTTTTTGCTGTATCTTTTACTTTACACATAATAGGAACTTCTTTATAAGATAATACTATTGTTCCTTCTTCATTTTTTGAAGTTTTTTCAATTATATGATTGTCTAAATAACTTGTTGTTACTGTTCTTCCATCTGAAGAAACTGTCCAACCATATTTTTTATTGAATTCTCCTTCAACAAATTCTAAATATGATGGTAAATGATCTTTTACTTCACTTGCATATCCATCGATATCACCTTCATTGTATACTCTTAACATGTATACAACTATATCACCTTTATTAACTGATACTGGTTCTTTTGAATGGTTATATATTGCTGTTGTTATTAATTTTCCATTTTCATCTGTTGTATTTAATTTTGAAGTGTCTACTATTGGTGCTCTTGAATAAGTTCCATCAGAATTTTTTAAATAGTCTGTATCTTCAATTGTTGTATCTGAACTTACTGCTACTATAAATTTTCTTAATGCTAAGTCAAATGATTGTAATTTTACATTATCATAATCTTCATCATCTTCATATTTTATCCATTTATCTGTACTTGAATCTCTATCTTTAACTGGATTTCCATCTTTATCAGAATCTCCTGTTATAGCAGCTTCATTTCTTATTACTGTTCCTGTTGTATTATCAGATACTACTTTTAAATATACTGATACTTCTTTATAATCTGGATTTTTATCATTTATTGTATTAACATATCCTTTTGAAGGATCAAATGCTTTTATTAAATTTGCACCATCTGTTTCGATTTCAGCACCTTTTCCTTTTGCTAAATAATCTGTTTTTATAAGTTCAACTTTATTTGTTGTTTTGTTTACTGTTGCTATATCCCAAATTCCTTGGTTATATTTTATAGCTTCTTTTTCAGAATTTGTTAAAGTTGTATCTGAATTTAATTCATCTCCTGTTTTTTCAGACCATACAAATTCTAATCCATCTGGTATGTCTTCACTTATTTCTGAAGCATATCCATCAATTTCTCCTTCGTTATATACTCTAAATGTATATTTTACTAAATCACCTTTTTTTACTGATACTGGATCTTTATTTATTTTATATGTTGCTGTTGTAGCTGTTCCATTAGCTAAATTTGTTATATCAACACTTTCTATTCTTTCTGGAACTTTGCTTCCATTTACTTCTACAATTCTTTTTATTAATTTTAAGTCAAATGCTGCTGGTTTTAAAACTACTTTTTCAAAATCATCATCATCTTGTTGTCCTTTATAATAATAATTTGAATCTGATAGGTCATCTTTGTTTGAAGAATTTCCTTTATAATTAGCCATATTATCTTTATTTACATTTGGTACTGTTGATGGTTCAGAATCTCTATCTTTTCCTTTTTGGTTTGTTATTGTAACATTATCAACTGCATCATATTCTTCTGCTATCCATGCAACATTTGTTAATATTTTTTCATTTACTGAATCTGGCATTGCATCAACAACACATTCTATTTCTATTGTTTCTGATTTTAAATTTCCTTCTGTATATGCTTCTAAGTTTGTTTCATTACCATTATCTCTTGTTATTACTACTTGATTTGTTGATGTATCTGCTGTTGCAGTAAATCCCTTTGTATTTAATTGTTTAAATTTCAAACCAGTTGGTAATTGATCAATAATTTTTGTTGCACGTCCTGCTTTTTCACCTTCATTATAAACAGTTATATTATAAGTTACTACACTACCATTTTTTACAACAACTGGGTCTTTTCTATGTTTATATGTAGCTGTATTTTCTGTTTTTATAGTTGATTCATCAATATTTGGAACCCTTGAATTATTTGCTGTAAGTTCAACTCCATCAACCTTTGTAATATATTTACTTAATGCTAAGTCAAAATCTTTTACTTCTGGTTTTCTTTCAATAGCAATAATAGGTTGTGTATTAGTAGGGTTTGATAAATTTGTATATGCTAAAATATTAGATTTTGGTGTTACTGTTCCATTTTTATAATTTGCTGAATTATTTATAGCAGTACTTACTAAATATCTATATAAGATATTAGCTTGTTCATTTCTATCCATTCCAGATCCAACTTGTTTTCCTATATCAGATCTACCATTATCATAATCTGATAAACTTGAAAGATCATTTATTCCTGTTGTTGTAGTTGTATAGAATAACCATGAACTTTTTGATGTATTATCATATATTGTTTGGAATTCTTCTGCATTATCATGATTTGAGAAATACCAAATTGCAGCTTGTTGAACTGCCTTCATATCACTATCTGTTAATATTACTCCACTATTATAATTTTCTTTATGGATTCCTATTCCATCTTTTGCAAGATATTCCTCTCTATTATCTACACCTTCTAAATATAATATATCAGATAAAGCTAATAAACTATAATAATCATCATCAGACATATTTTTTATTAATTCTATATTAGCTAATGTTGATTTATTTGTAAAATCATATGAAGTTGTATATCTTTCAATTGATGGTTTAGCTCCAGAATTGTCGGCACCTCTAAATCCTGTTCCTTCTCTTATACAATAAAAGTTTCCTGCTGTACCAACTGCACCTGTGCTGTCATCTTGGTATTGCATTATATTCCAAATTGTAGCTCTTTGTCTTGTTTGTCCTTGAACATTATCTCCATTACCAATTGAATATCCTATATTTTTACCAGCGTCTTTTCCGTTGTATACATTAGTTGCACTATTTTCACTAATCAAACTTACGCCAAAATATACTGGTGTTGATGGTAAAGCTGCTTTTGATTTGTTTGGTACTAACATACAAATACTTGCAACTAAAATACTAATAATTGCTAAACTAATTTTTCTTCTCTTCATTATAAACCCTTCTCCTTTTATAATAACATTACTTATATTCTATTTCATATATTTATTGAAGTCAATAGGCTTTTTTTACATATTTTCCGGTCTTTTATTCCTTTATTTTTTTACCTTACGGAAGGACATTTTACAAAGTGGAAAATTTTTGAGCCCTTATATTACAATTATATTACATTTTTGTTATAAAATCAAGATTTTATGTGAATTAATTCTTACATTATTTAATTCCGTAGACTTACATTGATTATAATATTTTTTATCATAAAATTATTATTTTTTTATATTATTAAAATAAGAGGTGCACTATGAAAAAAATTTTTTATAAAATTATATTATTTTTCTTATTAATTATATTTATATCTGTCTCAACAGTTTATTGTGATGACATTGATGATGAAATAATTGATGTAAATGCAGAACTCACTTCACCGGAAAATTTAGAAAAAACTATAAAAGAACCTGAAATAAACTCAAGAGCATATGTTGTAATAGATAGAAATTCAAATACCGTATTATATGGAAAAAATGAAAATACAAAAAGAAAAATGGCTTCAACCACAAAAATCATGACAGCAATAATTATTATAGAAAATTGCAATTTAAAAGAAACTATTGAAGTATCAAAAAAAGCTGCTAATACTGGAGGTTCTAGACTAGGACTTAAAACTGGTGACAAAATAACAATACATGACTTATTATATGGGCTTATGATGCGTTCTGGAAATGATGCTGCTGTTGCTCTTGCAGAATACGCTGGTGGAAATATTGAAGGATTTGCATCATTAATGAATCAAAAAGCATCTGAACTTGGTCTTTACAATACTCACTTTGAAACACCTCATGGCTTAGATTCTGATGGTCATTATACAACAGCTTATGAACTTGCTTTACTTTCTAATTATGCATTAAAAAATGAAACATTTAAAAAAATTGTAAGTACCAAAAACTATTCTATTACCATAAACGGATTTCCTAAAGAACTATCAAATACAAATGAATTACTTGGAAATTTAGAAGGAGTATATGGAATTAAAACTGGTTTTACAAATGGTGCCAATAGATGTCTTGTAAGTGCCTGTAAAAGAAATGATATGGATATTATATGTGTTGTTTTAGGAGCTGATACAAAAAAATTTAGAACAACAGACAGTATAAAACTAATTAATTATGTATTTAACAATTTTAAAGTAGTAAATATACAAAAAATTATTGATGATAAATTTAATAATTGGAAAAATGAAAATTCAAATAAATTTATAATTTATAAAGGAATTTATAACAATATAGACTTAAAATTGGAAAATTTAGAACACAACTCAATTCCAATTAGAAAAGATTTAATTAATTCTTTAAATGAAAAAATAAGTTGTAATTTTTATTATGAAGCCCCTGTATACAAAGATACTGCAATTGGAAAAATTCAAATTATGAATAATGACAAAATTATTGCAAGTTCAAATATTTATATAAACACAAATATTGAAAAAAAATCGACAACTTATTATTTTTGGTACCTACTTAAAAATTTTTCTTACACACTTCAAAACAATTTAATATAAAAAAAGATGGATTATAAATTTTAATCCATCTCTTTTTTTATATTAAACATTTTCTTTTATGTAGTCAACTACATCTCCTACTGTTACAACTTTTTCTGCATCAGCATCTGGAATTTCTATATCAAATTCTTCTTCTATAGCCATTACTAATTCTACTATATCTAAAGAGTCAGCTCCTAAATCATCTATAAATGATGCTTCCATTGTTACAGCTGTATCTGCTACACCTAATTGTTCAACTATTATACCTTTTACTTTTTCTAATATTTCTTCTGAACTCATAACTTAGAGTTCACCTCCTCTCAAGTTTTCAATAATATGTATTATTAACTTTATTTTTATAATACTTTTATATTATATGTTATTACATTTGTCAAGTGTATTTGATAATAATTTAAAATTTATACTAATCGTTCAATTTTTATACTGATTTTTCAGTATTTTTTTGAAATTGTTCTATCATCTTATCAACAGCTTTATTTTCAACAAATCTTTCTGCTTGAATTATTGTGTATTCAAATAGCTTTTCATCACTACTTCCATGTGCTTTAACTACAGGTTTTTTTACTCCTAAGAATAAAGCTCCACCATATGATTTATAATCCATTACTTTTGAAAATCTTTTTATTGCTGGTAAAGAAGGAAGTGACCCTATTTTAGAGAATATATTTTTCATAAAACTTTCTTTTAAAGATCTTTTTACAAACTTTCCTAAACCTTCTGTTGTTTTTAAAAATACATTACCTGTAAACCCATCTGTTACAATAGCATCAATTTTTCCTGAAAAGGCATCTCTACCCTCAACATTTCCAACAAAATTAATTCCTAGTTCTTCAGATTTTTCTTTTAATAAATGATAACTTTCTTTTACTAATTCATTTCCTTTTGTTTCTTCTGTTCCTATATTTAAAAGACCTATTGCTGGTTTTTCAATTCCAAAAGTATTTTTTAAATATATTGATGACATCTGAGCAAATTGTAATAAATTTATTGGTTTACAATTTGTATTTGAACCACAATCCATTAATAATAATTGACTTTTATATGCTGGTAATATTCCAGCTAATGCAGGTCTATCAATTCCTTTAATTCTTCCAACTAATAATGTTGCACCTGCAAGTAATGCACCAGAATTTCCGGCTGATATAAATACATCACCTTCATCTTGTTTTAACAAATTAAAGCCAACAACCATAGAAGAATCTTTTTTATGTTTTATAGCAACTGTTGGTTGATCTTCCATTTCTATAGTTTCAGTTGCGTTATGAATTTTTAATCTATCAGAGATATCTTCCATCTCTTTACCATAAAATTCTTTTATTTTACTTCTTATTATTTCTTCTTTTCCTACTAATATAATTTCTGCTTTTACCTTATTTACTGCATTAATTGCACCTTTTATATTTGCATCTGGTGCATTATCTCCACCCATTGCATCTAAGATTATTCTCACGCCTGTTTCCTCCTAATTATTGTTTATTTAATTTTATTTGTGATATATCTATTTTATTATTCTTTTATTAAAATTACAAGTAGTTTTTAAAAAAAGTCAAAAAAGGTTTCTTGAGGAGGAGTATATTTGACAATTGTAGCTTGTTTATTGCATTCAAAAAAAAAAGAGCCTAAGCTCTTTTTTTATATTATATAATTATTCTCATAATTATTCGATGATGTCAGCAACAACACCTGAACCAACTGTTCTACCACCTTCACGAATAGCGAATCTTAATCCTTTTTCGATAGCGATAGGAGTGATTAATTCGATTGTCATGTTAACATTATCTCCTGGCATAACCATTTCTACACCTGCATCTAATTCGATAACACCTGTAACGTCTGTTGTTCTGAAGTAGAATTGTGGTCTGTATCCATTAAAGAATGGAGTATGTCTTCCACCTTCTTCTTTAGTTAAAACGTATACTTGTGATGTGAATTTTGTATGTGGATGAATTGTTCCTGGTTTACATAGAACTTGACCTCTTTCGATGTCTTTTCTATCAATACCTCTTAATAGAACACCGATGTTATCACCAGCTTCTGCTTGGTCTAATAATTTTCTGAACATTTCAACACCTGTTACAACAGTTTTTCTTCTTTCTGTTGTTAAACCGATGATTTCAACTTCGTCTTGAAGTTTAACTTCTCCTCTTTCTACTCTACCTGTAGCAACTGTACCACGACCTGTGATTGTGAATACATCTTCTACTGGCATTAAGAATGGTTGATCGATTGGTCTTTCTGGTGTTGGGATATAGCTATCAACAGCTTCCATTAATTCTTTCATTGGAGCATATACAGGATCGTTAGGATCTGTAGATGTACTTTCTAGAACTTTTAATGAAGAACCTTTTATTACTGGAATTTCATCTCCTGGGAAACCATATTCTGATAATAAGTCTCTAACTTCCATTTCAACTAATTCTAATAA
>CAKOUO010000003.1 GCA_934120645.1 uncultured Clostridia bacterium | reverse complement strand
TAGGATATGATAAAATACAAGAAATTGAACATGAAGTAATATCATATGCAAGACAAGAATTATCAAAACTAGATTATCTGACACTATACACAACACCAAATGAAGAAAATCATTCAAGCGTAATTTCATTCAACATTAAAGGAGTACATCCACATGATGTTGCAAGTATTTTAGATTCTGAAGGTGTATGTGTACGCTCTGGAAATCATTGTGCACAACCACTTATGAGATTTTTAGGTATTGATTCTACTTGTAGAGCAAGTTTCTACATTTACAATACAAAAGAAGATGTTGATAAATTGGTTAAGGCACTTGATAAGGCTTATAATATGTTTAAAAATTATATAAAATAGGGAGAAAAAATGGACGAGTTAACAGATGTTTACAATGAATTAATAATGGAACACAGTATGAATTCATACAACAAAAAGAAACTAGAAAATGCAGACTACTGTGAAGTAGGGCATAATCCAAATTGTGGAGATGAAATAACACTACAATTAAAATTAAATGGAAATAAAATAGAAGATATGGCATTTTCAGGACATGGATGTGCAATATCACAAGCCTCTACATCAATAATGATAGATACATTAAAAGGAAAAACAATTGAAGAAGCAAAAGAAATTATAAAAACATTTATAGAAATGATAAAAAGAGAAACAACAGATGAAGAAGAATTAAAAAAATTAGAAGACGCAATTGCATTTAGGAATGTATCTAATATGCCTGCAAGAGTAAAATGTGCATTACTAGCATGGCATACAATGGAAGACTTATTAAATAAAAGATAAAAAACACTTGTATATTCCCAAAAATTGTGATATAAATAGATTATAAAAATAAAGCTATAAGAAAGGCGGAATTTTTGTGGAAGAAAATTTAGTAAAAGATGTTAAAAAAGTACTAATTGTTGATGATGAACAAGCAATAACAGATGTACTAGTATATAATCTAAAAAAAGAGGGATATGAAACAATAGAAGCAGCAGATGGATTAACAGCTGTAAATATGGCATTAGAACAAAAACCAGACTTAATGTTATTAGATATAATGTTGCCAAAATTAGATGGTTTATCTGTATGTAAAAGAGTAAAAAACCAATTAAATATCCCAATATTAATGTTAACAGCAAAAGATAACGAAGTAGATAAAATTGTTGGATTAGAATTAGGTGCAGATGATTATATAACAAAACCATTTAGTGTAAGAGAATTAATGGCAAGAGTAAAAGCAAATTTAAGAAAATATGAAATAACTTCAAATATAAAAAAAGAAGACGAAAAAATAGAAGAACAAGAAGAGAAAAAAGCAAATATAATAAAAGTAAATGACTTAGAATTAGACTTAGATAGATTTGAAGTAAAAGTAAGAGGAGAAGTAATAGATTTAACATTAAGAGAATTCGAAGTATTAAAATTCTTAGCAGCACAACCAGGACAGGTGGTAACAAGAGAAGTGTTATTAGAAAAAGTTTGGGGTTATGAATATTATGGAGATATAAGAACAGTAGATGTTACTGTAAGAAGAATAAGAGAAAAAATAGAAAAAGATACTTCTAGTCCAAAAATTTTAATAACAAAAAGAGGCGTAGGATACTACATAGCAACAAAATAAAAGTATAAAAAGAAGGAATTAGAGAGAAAACTTTAATCCTTCATTTTTTTATATCATAAAAATATATTATAAAATAATAAAAAGGAAGAAACATATGGAAATATTAATAGGGAAAACAGCAGGTTTTTGCTATGGGGTAAAAAGAGCTGTTGAAGGAGCAAAAAAAGATAATGATGAAACAGAAAAAACAATATATTGTCTAGGAGAAATAGTACATAATAAACAAGTTGTAGAAGAGCTTGAAAATAAAGGAATAAAATTTATTGAAAATATAGAAGATGCTAAAGGAAAAACAATAATAAGAGCACATGGAGTTCCAAAAGAAATATATAAAATAGCAGAAAATAAAAATATAGAAATAATAGATTATACATGTCCAAATGTTTTAAGAATTCATAAAATAGCAGAAGAATATTCAAATAATGGCTATTATATTTTTTTATGTGGAAGCAAAAAGCATCCTGAAATAATAGGAACAATAAGCCATTGTGGTAAAAATTCTAGCATAATAGAAACAGAAGAAGATATTGAAAAAGTAATAGAAGAATATCAAAAAACAAATATCAACAAATTACTATTAATAGCACAAACTACATATAGTTTAAAAAAATTTGATGATATAAAAAAAATAATAGAAGAAAAAATACCTAAAACTACAGAATTAGTAATAAAAAATACAATATGTTTAGCAACAGAATTAAGACAAAAGGAAACACAAGAATTATCAAAAAAAGTTGATATAATGATAATAATAGGAGGAAAGAATAGTTCAAATACAAAAAAATTATATGAAATAGCAAAACAAAATTGCCAAAATACTATATATGTAGAGACTAAAGATGACCTAAAAAATATAGACAAAACAGCAAAAATCGGTATTATGGCTGGTGCTTCAACACCACAAAAAAGTATAGAAGAAATAGTCGAATTTTTAAATAAATAAAAGAAGGGTTATAAATACGGCAAAACTAAACACAGTACAATGTTTAATTTTGTCGTATTTTGCGATGAAAAAATATAAAATCTATATTTTTATATTGACATATTAAAATATACAAGCTATAATTTACTCACAATTTTAATTCTAAAATTTTAAATCAATATTTTAATTATAATTAAAAACAAATTCCCAAAACTAATAAAAAATAAAAAAGGAGGTACTAAACTAATAATTTATGAACCAAAAATTCATATCTGAAAATAAGTTAGTAATCAGAAAAGTTCTAAATTCTGAGGATTCTTTAGATATTACAAAAAATTTTATTGAAAGTATTTTAAATATTAGTATAAAAAAAATAATTTTAAATCCAAATTTATTAAAAATAAAAGAAAATTTATCAATAGAACAAAATCTAGAAATAATAGAAGTAAGAATAGTAACAGATAAAGATGAAAAAATAAATGTAGGAATACAATTTGTAGATGAGCAAAATATAAAAACTCAACTATTAACTTATTATATGAAAATACATGCAAATCAATTAAAATATAATGAAAATAGAAAATTAGCAAGAACGTTAACAATTAATATATTAGACTTCATATATTTTGCTTCATTAAAATATGATAAAAAAATAAAAATAGATTGTAAAGATAAAAACATAAATTTAGAAGAAATGGAATTTTACATCATAGAATTACCAAAATTTAAAAATATTACTGCAGAAAAAATGAACTTAAAAGAAGAATGGATAATTTACTTAAAAGGAAGTAATAAGAAAAAAATAGAAAATATAAAAAATGACAAAATAAAAAAATTAGATAAATTATTAGATGATTATATAAATAATAAATAAAATAAGAGGGATTTATACAATCCCTCAATATATAAAATATTAATGAGAATCTTTTGAGCCAGATTTTAAAGTAACTTTTACAACAGTTCCTTCATCTACTTTAGAATCTTTTGGAGGATCTTGTGAAACTACAGTTCCACTACCTTCTATACTAATATTTAAATTAGCATTTTTTAAAGCAATAGTAGCTTGAGATGCAGATTTACCAGTAAGATCAGGGACAGTTGTTGAAGTTCTAGTAGTTGTATCATATAACATTATAATAGAATCCTTTGATAAAGATATACCTGGCTTTGGAACTTGATCAATAACAGTAGTAGTATTTTTATCATTTGAAGTTGAAATTTTTACTGAAAATCCAGAATTTTTAAGTACTTTTTCAGCTTCTGCAATAGTTTTATTTCTAACATCAGGAACCTTTACTAAATTATTGTTATCATTGCTAGTTTTTTCATTGTCAGAAGGTATACCTAAAGATGGTAAAATTTCTGTTAACATTTGAGAAACTACAGGACCTGCTATTTGACCACCTTGGTGATTGCTTTTATCAGGTTTATATAATGTAAGTAATAAAGCAACTTGAGTATCTTCAACAGGAGCAATAGCTACATAAGAAGCAACATAGCCTTCACTTTCAACTTTATCAGCTGTTGGTTCAGAAGTACCAGTTTTTCCACCAATAGAATAACCAGTTACAGCACCTCTATATCCAGTTCCTTCATCAACAACTGATTTCATCATAGATTTTACTTTTGTTGCAGTTTCTTCTGAAATAACTTGTCTAACTTCAGAAGTTTCTACAGAAGATATTGCACCAGTATCAGTATTTTTTATTTCTTTAACAATTCTAGGCTTCATTAAGACACCATTATTAGCTATTGCACTAACTGCAGTTATCATTTGAAGAGGAGTTATATTAAGTCTTTGACCAAATGACATTGTTGCTCTTTCTACAGGACCAACCTTATCTTCAGATGTAAACATTGAAAGAGCTTCACCAGGCAAATCTACTCCTGTTCTATCAAAAAGACCAAAAGCTTTATAATATTTATATAAATTAGTAGTACCAATTCTTGCACCTAATTGCATAAATGCTGGATTACAAGAATTTTCTAATGCTTGTCTTAATGTTTGAGATAAATGTGGATTATAATTTCTCCAACAATTAATTTTTACACTGTTTCCATTTACATCAGGGAAAGATTCATAACCTTTACAATAAAAATCACCAGCTACATCTGTATCAGTTATATTTTCTTCTAATGCGATAGATGCAGTAATTGTTTTAAAAACTGAACCAGGTTCATATAACTCACTAACAGATTTATTTGACCACATTTTATATATAGCATTTACTTTATCTTCTGAACTTAAAGAAGAATATGTTTTTGCCAAAGTTTCATTAGGAGTATAAGGATTATTTAAGTCATAATCAGGATATGTTGCCATAGCCAAAATATCACCTGTTTTAGGATTCATAACTATACAACTTCCACCATTTTGGCAATTATTATTATCAACAGCTTGTTTTAAATATTTTTCAACAATTGATTGAATCTTAAAATTAATTGTTAGTGTTAAATCGTTTCCGTTTTCTGGTGCAATATAAGTTTCTTCAGCATTTGGAATTTCTTCTTGACTTGCACTTTTTGAACTAACAATCTTTCCAGGAGTTCCAGATAAAATAGAATCCCATTTATATTCAATACCAGACAATCCTTGATTATCACTACCACAAGCACCAATTACTTGAGATAAAAAATTACCATAAGGATAATATCTTTTTGTATCTTCATCAATATTTATACCAACAGATATATTGTTTTCTTTCATCCATGATCTTAATTTATCAACTTTATCTTGTTCTACTTTTTTAGCAATTGTCTCTACAGAAGAAGAACTATTAAGTTTTTCTAAAGTTTCATTATAATCTAATTCAAAAATTTCAGAAAAAGCTTTAGCTACTTTTTCTTTTAAAGCAGCTGTCTTAGAATTATCATTTGAATCTTTTATTTTACTAGGGTTAATGGTAATAGTATCAACAGAAGCACTTGTAGCTAATAACATACCAGTAGAATCATAAATAGATCCTCTTTTTGGACTTATAATTTGATTAATTGTTTGTTGCTGATAAGCTAAGTTCTTTAAATAATCACCTTCTACAAATTGTAAATATCCAAGTCTACCAAGTAATAAAACAAAAATTAAAATGCAAACAATAAAAATTGTTTTTAATTTTTTTATATGTATAAAATTTTGAGAACCAAAATCATTATTTATTTTTACAACTTTTTTCTTTTTAGAAGTATTCAAACTTTTCACCACTCTTTTGTTAATTTAATTAACAATATTTTATATTAAACAATATTAAAAATCAACAAATTTCAAAAAATAAAGGAGAATTTTATGATATCTATTATAAAAACAATTGCATTAAATGGCTTAGAAGGCGAACTAATAGAAGTTCAAACAGATATAACAAGTGGATTACCAAATTTTGAAATAGTGGGACTTCCAGACATAAGTGTTAGAGAGTCAAAAGAAAGAATTAAATCAGCAATAAAAAATTCGAATATAGAATTTCCAAGTAGAAAAATTTTGATAAATTTAGCACCAGCAAACACAAAAAAATGGGGAACAAGTTATGATTTGCCAATAGCTATTGGAATACTTAAATCATTAGAAAAAATAAAAAATGAGAAATTAGAAAATACCATATTTATAGGAGAATTATCATTAAATGGAAAAATAAATCATGTAAATGGAGTATTACCAATATGTATAGAAGCAGTTAATTTAGGAATAAAAAGAATATTTTTACCAAAAGCAAACGAAAGAGAAGCCAGTATAATAAAAGGTTTAGAAATTATAGGTGTAAAGAATTTAAATGAATGCATAGAGTATTTAAACCAAAATAAAAAAATAGAAATAGAAAAAATAAATATAAGAAATGTATTGAACAAAGAAAATGATAAAGAAGTAATTGATTTTTCAGATGTAAAAGGTCAAGAAAATGTAAAAAGGGCGTTAGAAATTTCTGCAGCAGGAGGACATAATTGTATTTTAATAGGAAGCCCAGGGGCAGGAAAAACTATGTTAGCCAAAAGACTTGTAACAATATTACCAGATTTGACTTTTGAAGAGGCATTAGAAATAACAAAAATACATAGTATATCAGGAAAATTAAACAATACAGTGGGAATAGTAACAAGAAGACCATTTAGAAGTCCACATCATACAATATCTACAATATCAATGGTTGGAGGAGGAAGAATTCCTGTGCCAGGAGAAATAAGTTTAGCACATTATGGTGTTTTATTTTTAGATGAATTACCAGAGTTTAATAGAAATACACTAGAGGTTTTAAGATGCCCATTAGAAGAAAAGTCTATAACAATATCTAGATTATATACAACAGTAAGTTATCCGGCTAATTTCATGTTAATAGCAAGTATGAATCCATGCCCATGTGGATATTATGGAAGCACTGAGAAAGAATGCACATGTTCAAAACAAATGATACAAAAATATTTAGCAAAAATAAGTGGACCATTATTAGACAGAATTGATATACATATAGATGTAAAACCTATAAAATATGAAAAATTAAGTAATTATACAAATATAGAAACATCAAAAGAAATAAAAGAAAGAGTAAATAGAGCAAGACAAATTCAATATATTAGATATCAAAAAGAAAGCATAATTTCAAATTCAGAATTAACAGTAAAGATGATTGAAAAATATTGTAAATTAAATGAGCAGAGTAAAAAAATATTAGAGATTGCATTTAATAAATTAGGATTAAGTGCAAGAGCATATTCAAAAATATTAAAAGTAGCAAGAACTATAGCAGATTTAGATGGAAAAGAAAATATAAATGAAAAACATATAGCAGAAGCAATACAATTAAGAAGTTTAGATAAAAAATATGGAGATAAATTTTAATGATAATAGAAATAGAAAACAAAATGTATCCAGAAATATTAAAAAAAATAAAAAAACCACCAAAAAAATTATATTTAAAAGGAAATATAAAAATATTACAAGAACCAGGAATAGCAATAATAGGGAGTAGAAATTGTAGTAAATATGGTGAAAATATGGCAATTAAATTTTCAAAAAACTTAGCACAATATAACTTAAATATAATAAGTGGAATGGCTATAGGAATTGATAGCTGGGCACATAAAGGTGCATTAGAATGTGGAGGAAAAACAATAGCAGTTTTACCATGTGGACTTGATAATATATATCCTAAAGAAAATATAGATTTATATAATAAAATAATAAATAATGGAGGATTAGTATTAACAGAATATGAAAATGATATAAAAGCAGATTATAATAAATTTTTAGAAAGAAACCGAATAGTAAGTGGACTTTCAATAGGAACATTAGTAATAGAAGGAGGAAAAAGGAGTGGTACAAGCGTAACAGCAAGACTTACAAAAGAACAAAACAAATTAGTATTTTGTATACCTTCTAGTTTAGAAAATCCAAAAGGAATAACCCCAAATAATTTGATAAAACAAGGGAATATTTTAGTTACACAAGTAGAAGACATTATACAAAAATATCCAGAGCTAAATTTAAAAATAATAAAAAACACAAAAAAGAAAATAGAAGAAGTAATAGAAAAAGAATATAAAGAAGTATATAAAATAATACCAGAAGAAGGAACAATACATATAAACGAAATATTAAAAAAATTAAACTTAGGAATACAAGAAATTAATTATAAATTAATGATGTTAGAATTAGAAGATAAAATAGTATCACTTCCAGGACAAAATTATAAAAGAAAATGAAAAAATATAATTATAAAGTAGGAAGATTAGGAGAAAATATGGCAGTAAATTATTTATTGCGTCATAAATATAACATATTAGATAGAAATTTTTATTGTAATCAGGGAGAAATTGATATAATTGCTGAAAAAGAAAAGTATATAATATTTATAGAAGTAAAAACAAGAACAACACAAAAATATGGTAAACCAGTAGAAGCAGTAAATAATATTAAACAAAAACATATCTATCAAAGTGCAAAATATTACTTATACAAAAATAATAAATTAAACAGATTTATTAGATTTGATGTTATAGAAATTGTAATAAAAAACTATAAAACTTATATAAATCACATAAAACAAATAATGTGAATTATAAAATCTTGAAAAATCTGCCAAAAATTAGTATAATATATATATTGTAATATAAAGGAGAACGACTATGAATAAAATTTTAGAAGATACAAAGTTTATAATGAACAAATATAATATAAAAGCTAATAAAAATCTTGGACAAAATTTTTTAATAAATGAAGAAGTTGTAAATAAAATAGTTGACTGTAGTAATATAACAAAACAAGATTTAGTCATAGAAATAGGACCAGGATTAGGAACATTAACATCGCTTTTATTGGAAAAAGCAGGAAAAGTGATATGTATAGAGTTAGATACAAATATGATAAAAATTTTAGAAGATAGATTTTCATTATATAGTAATTTTGAAATTTTAAATCAAGATGTATTAAAAGTAGATATAGAAAAGTTAATAAAAGAAGAAAAAGAAAAAGGAAATATAACAAAAGTCAAAATAGTCGCAAATTTACCATATTATATAACAACACCAATAATTATGAAGTTATTGGAAGAAGAATTGGATTTAGAGAGTATTACAGTAATGATACAAAAAGAAGTAGCTGATAGACTTATTGCAGTACCAGGAGAAAAAAATACAGGAGCTATAACATATACTGTATACTATTATGCTGAATCCCAAGCAATAATGGAAGTTCCAAAAGAATCATTTATACCAGAGCCAGAAGTAACATCAAAAGTAATAAAATTAAATATAAGAAAAGCACCACCAGTAAATCCAAAAAATAAAGAAAAAATGTTTAAAGTAATAAAATGTGCATTTATGCAAAGAAGAAAAACTTTATTAAATTCATTAACTAATAATAAAATTTTTGCAAATAAAGAACAAGGAATAAAAATATTAAATAATAGTGAAATAAAAGAAAATATAAGAGCCGAAGAATTGAGTTTAGAAGATTTTGCAAAAATATCTGATAATTTATAAAAAAATCTTTAAAAAAAATAATAGATATGTTATAATAAAATTGCATAAAAATGGAGATAAGGAGGTTAGGATGAATCAAATTTTAGTAACTAAAAAGTTATATATAACACCAGAATTAAAAAGAAAAAAGAAGATATATAAATTCGATTTTATAATATCTATATTTTTAGTTTGTATTCTAACATCTTTATACATATACGCAGAGTATGATAGAAATAAAAGTGAACAGACATCACAAGAAATATTAGCAGATATGAATGAAATATTATCAGAAAATGAATCTGTAGATACAACAATAGCAAAAGATGATGTATTATTGGTAGTACTAGATGATACAAATGGAGATGATGGAAATTCATTGTCAAGTAGTGCAATATCATCAACAAACAAGCAACTTGAAAAGAAAAAAACAGGAGATGGATATACATACACAACAATAGCAACAATAAGTATACCAAAAATAAACTTAAATTATGGAATTATACGAGGAGAAACAGGAACACCTGAAGAAATAGAATCATTATTAAAAATATCACCAACAAAATATTGGGGAGCAGATCCAAACGAAGTAGGAAATTTCTGTGTAGTAGGACATAATTATAGAAATTCAAAATTCTTTAGTAAAGTACCAACATTAGTTGTAGGAGATACAATAGAAATAACAGATACATCAGGAAGAACAATTAAATATGTAGTATATGATAAATATACAGTTGATCCAAGAGATACAAGCTGCACAACTCAATTGACAGGAGGAAAGAAAGAAGTAACATTAATAACATGCACAAATGATAGTAAACAAAGAGTTGTAGTAAAGACAAAAGAAGTAAAATAAATAATCACATAAAATAAAACCTTTTCATATTATAAAGTAAAACTAGTATGAGGAGGTTTTTTATTTGGCAAAAATAATTATTTTTAACAATGATACAGATAGAATGGAAACATATTATAGAGGAGAATCAGACCCGATGCCATATAATACAAATGGAACATTAAAAGTAAGAGAATTTAGAGGAAGTAGTAAGAGTAATATATTATGGACAACAAAAAGAACTATGCAAAGCTGGAACAGTCAAAGATATATATTTGGAAGCCCAATACCAGTTGGATTTGCTTTTAAAAGACCTTATGAGGGAGGACATGGAAACCAAAGCCAACATTATGCAGGAGTTGCTTTTGATGTTGGTCAAACATTGAGCAGTACACAAAGAACAAGATTATATAATAGTGCTGTTAATTCAGGAGTGTGGACATATGTAGAACCTATTTCTATAACACCAACATGGGTACATTTTGATAAAAGATTTGGAAAACCTGCATGTTCTACAGGAGGATTTCCACAATTAAAAAGAGGAAGTTTGAGCAATTATGTTTTAATAGCACAAGATGATTTAAATACATTAGGATTTAAAACAGGTGGTTTAGATGGAATATTTGGTAATGCAACAAGAAATGCGGTAATAGCATATCAAAATTCAAGAGGGCTAACAGCAGATGGAATTGTAGGGTGTAATACATGGAGGTCATTACAAGAAAATGTAGTTGGAACAGGCCCAACTAATACAACAATAAATTAAAAACTACCAAAAAGAAACTTTTTGATAGTTTTTTTATTTTTTATCAATATCAGTGTCTGCTATTGTTTTTGCCACATTATATATTAATTTTTGTTTTTCTGGAGAAACACTTTTTATTAAATCAGTAAATTCTTTATCTAAATAATTTTCAGATGTACTTGATGCACCATTTAAAAGATATCCTTCAGAAACATCTAATAAACCACATAATTGATTTAATCTTTTTAAATTTATATGAGAATTACCTCTTTCAACTCTACTTAAAAATGCAACAGAAATATCAATTTTATCTGCTAAATCTTCTTGGGTCATATTTTTTGCAAGTCTTGCTTCTTTTATTCTAGATCCTATAACGCTATAATCTAAAGCCATATTAATAACCTCCCATTTTTTAAAACAATATATCATTTAACTTATAAGTTTTGAAGATACTATTTAATAAAAATTAACAATAAAGTAAAACATAACAGTACAATTTCATAAAAAGGTATTGTTTGTCAATAGATGAAAAATAATGAAAAGTGAAGAAAATAAAAGAAAACTATAGAAAAAAGTAATAAAAACAAAATAAAAAGAAAAAAATATATGCTAAAAATAGCAAAATTTAGCTTAAATATGTATACATAATTTGCAAATGAGCAAAATATATAGTATAATAAAGAATAGTCGCGTTCAAAAAAACGTAAAGGAGAGTGAAATTTATTTTAAGTAAAAGACTAAAATTCTATACAAAAGAAGCTTTAAAAATTTTAAATGTAACTTTAATAGCTTTTGGTTTTATAATCGCGATAGTATTAACAAAATATAAACCAATATATGAAGTAAAAATTTCTGGAGAAGAAGTTGGATATGTAAAAAATATAAATGCATTTGAAGAAAAAATAGAAAAAGATATAGAAAATTATAGTGCAAAAAATATAGATAATGTAGAAATAACAGAAAATCCAGAATATGAATTAAAATTAGTAGAAAGAAAACAAGAAACTAATGAAACAGAAATTATAACAGCATTGCAAAAAAATTTGAAAATAACATATAAGTATTATGAAATAGCTTTAGATGGAAAAACAATAGCAAATGTTAATTCTGAAGAAGAAGCACAAAAAATAATTAATGAAATAAATAAAGATAATTTAACAATAAACGAAAAAGTAACAGAAAATATAGAAGAAGTAAAAACAGACAGTTTTGAAGTAGCAAAATCTAATGTTTTAAAAGAAACAGGAACTACAAGTGTTGAAGAAAACAGTATTGCAAATATTAATGGAATAAAAATAGCTACATTACCAATAACAGGAACAATTTCATCAAGATATGGAGTTAGTAGTAGTATAAGATCATCAAGACATACAGGGTTAGATATAGCAGCACAAAAAGGAACACCAATAAAAGCAATAGCCGAAGGAACAGTTATATTTGCTTCAACATCAGGCTCTTATGGTAATTTAGTAAAAATAGACCATGGAAATGGAATAGAAAGTTGGTATGGGCATACAAGCAAAATGTATGTAACAGTAGGACAAAAAGTAAATGCAGGAGATATTATAGCAGCAGTAGGATCAACAGGAAACTCAACAGGACCACATTTACATTTAGAAATAAGAATAAATGGGCAACATGTAAATCCACAAAATTATTTATATAAATAAAAATGAAGGATATATTAAAAAATATATCCTTTTAATAATTGACAAATGAAAACTATAATATATAATATAATATAGAAAAAATAAAAATCTAACAATGAAGAGGTGGCATAATGAAAATTGAAATTTTTAAAAGAAGTAAACAAAATAGAGCTAATATTGTAGTAAATGAAATTGAAAAGTATACAGAGCAAATAAAAAAAGAAGAAAAAGGAGTTAATTCTAAAGAAATTGCAAATAAAGTTTTAGGATATTTAACAGAAAATCCAGAGCTAGCTTCAGAAGTTTTACAAGGACTAATAGAAAAAAAGGAGATACCGAATACAGTATTTCAGGAAACAGCTACACAAATTTCAAGAACAAAGGAAATACCAGATAAAGTAATACCAGAAGCTATAGAAAATGTGAATGCTACAGTTCCTGCTAAGGTTATTACAGGAATAATAGATGAAGGAAAAGTTAATCAAGAAGCAACTATTACACTAATAAAAAATATAAATGATGAAAAAGTACAAGTAGAACAAGTAAAACAAATGTTAAAAGAATTATATCAAACTTGTATAAAAGGATTAGAGTTTGACTTAGTAGAAAAACTAAAAAAAATTGATACTATATGTGAAAAAGATAGTGAAATAGCAAAACTACAACATAAAATTATAGCCAAAAGAATGGCATATAATTATAAACAATATGGAGATAGTAAAATATATACATTATCAACATACATTCCAGTAGAAGAAATGATGGAAATAGATTTACCAGAAATGGTAGAAACAGAGTATGAAAAATTGCTAAAAAGAAATGAAGAAAATAAATTTAACAAATCTGAATTTAAGATTAGAATATTAGATTATATTGCAAAGCATGTAGTTAATAGCTATAATGAAATAGGTGAAATTATAATACCACAATCAAATAGTATGGCACATTTAACTAATGCAGAAGAAAAAAGATTCATAGAAAAAATACAAATATATTCAGAAAAAAAACTAGATAAAAAGCAAATAAATAATATGAAAGCGCAAATAAGAGGAAGAGTTAACAATATAAAATTAAAAGAATTTTTAGAAAAAATAAGAAAATTACCACAATCAGAAATGAATGAATTCATAAGTAGAGCAAATTCACTATTAGTAGATGAAGAGTATTTTGATACTTATCGTGAGCTACAAGATACAGGTACTATGGAAACTTTAAAATCAGTAAAAAAAGAAAAAAGAGAAAAATATATTAGAGAAATTAATAATATCATTTATAATAGAGAAAAACAAAAAAAATTACATGTAGCAACAATAACACCTAAAATAAAAGAAGATAATGAAGAAGGAATTGAAAAGTAATTCCTTCTTTTTTCACATAAAAAACACAAAGAAAATAATATTTGATAACAATATATAGCTAAAATATGAATATAATAAATTTAGAATTTTATTCTAAGGAGAGTATAAATATGGAAAAAAATATAGAATTACAAAGGATTGAAAATTTCTTAGAAACAAATGAAAAAATAGATGTAAATGGCAAAATGTTTAAAAAAATAATGTTTATTTATTCTGTTGCACAAAAAGAAATAGAAAATAAATTAGAAACATTAAAAAATGAATTTGAACTATTTTATGATTACGAATTGATAGATCATATAAATTCTAGAATAAAAAAAACAGAAAGCATTATGAGTAAAATGGAAAATAAAGAATTAAAATATACATATAAAGAAATGATAAGAAATATAAATGATATAGCCGGAATAAGAGTAATATGCCCTTTAAAAGAGGATATATATACAATTAGAAATTTAATTTCGAATTTACCAGGAATAAAAATCTTAAAAGAAAAAGATTATGTATCAAAACCTAAAAAAAGTGGATATTCAAGTTATCATATGATATTAGAAGTACCAATAAGATTATCAAAAAGTTTATTATATGTAAAAGTTGAAATTCAAATACGAACAATGGCTATGGATTTTTGGGCCAGTTTGGAACATAAAATGAAATATAAATCAAAAGAACAAGTAACAAAGTCAAAATCAAAAGAATTAATACAATATGCTAAAGTCATTAGTAAATTAGATAATAAAATGATGTTATTAAATAATCAATAATAAAAAATATGAAAAACAAAAAGAAAAATTTTTCAAATAAATAGAAAAATTTTTTCTTTTTTTATCATAAAGAAGGATTTATGTAAAATTCGTCGAATAATATATTTAAGTATGTTTATTTGAAAGAAAGAGAGGAAAAATGGTAAGATATAGTGATGAAATATTAAATGATGTAAGACAATCAAATGATATCGTAGATGTTATATCACAATATGTGCATTTAAAAAGAAGCGGAAGAAATTTCTTTGGACTATGTCCATTTCACAATGAAAAATCACCTTCTTTTTCAGTTTCTCCAGATAAACAAATATTTCACTGCTTTGGGTGCGGAGTAGGAGGAAATGTTTTTACATTTATATCAAAGATAGAGGGGCTTAATTTTATAGAAACAGTACAAATGTTAGCAGATAGAGCAAATATACAATTACCTACTATACAAGATAATAGAGATTCATTAAAAGAAGAATTAAAAGCAAAAGTCTACAAAGTAAATGAATTTACGGCAGAGTTCTATCATCAAAATTTGTATAAACCTCAAGCAAAAATAGCACAAGAATATGTAAAAAAGAGACAACTAAGTAATGAAACACTAAAATCGTTTAAAATAGGATTTTCTGGTAAATTTGATGAACTATATCAAGAATTAAAAAAACAAGGATATGGAGAACAAGAAATTCTAGAATCAGGATTAGTAAATAAAAATGAAAGAGGACAATTTATAGATAGATACAGAAATAGACTAATGTTTCCTATTTGTGATGCAAGAGGAAGAGTAATAGCATTTGGAGGAAGAGTATTAGATGATTCTAAACCCAAATATATAAATTCTCCAGAAAATATAGTTTATAGTAAAGGAAGAAATTTATTTGGATTAAATGTTGCAAAAAAAGGCGACTTAAAGAAAATACTAATAGTTGAAGGATATATGGATGTTATTTCCCTTCATCAAAGAGGAATTACAAATGTTGTAGCACCACTAGGAACAGCATTAACAGAACAGCAGGGTTGGTTGTTAAGAAGAAATGCAGAACAAATTATACTAAGTTTTGATTCAGATGAAGCAGGACTAAAAGCAAAACTTAGAGCATTAGATATCTTACAAAATATGGGCTGTGATATACGTATATTACAGATGGAAGGTGCAAAAGATCCTGATGAATATATAATAAAATATGGAAATGCACGTTTTAATAACTTAGTTGAAAATGCACTTTCTATTATAGAATTTAAAGTAAAAGTGTTAAGAAAAGACTTAAATTTAGAAAATACAAATGATAAAATTAAATTTTTAAATGAAATTTCAAAATTGATTTCTAAAGTAGATAATACAATAGAAAGAGAAGTATATATTGAAAAAATAGCAAAAGAATATGACATATCTAAAGAAGCAATATATGCAGAAGTAAATAAACTTACATATAAAAATGTAAAAAGTGAAAAAATATTAGAAAAAACAAAACCAATAATTACACATAAAAAAACAGAAGTAAAAGAAGTTTCAGAAGCAATAAAGAAAAGAGAAAACACCATAATTTCAATATTATTAACAGGAGATTTAAATATTTTTGAAATTATAAAATCAAATATAAAACCAGAAGATTTTCAATATGAAATAAATGCAAAAATAGCAAAAAAACTGTATGAAGAATTTCAAAAAGGAAATAGTAATATAAATAGTATAATTGATAGTTTAGAAGAAGAAGAACAAAATCAAATAACAATGATAATGTCAGAAGATTATGAAATTAAAGATATTGAAAAAGCGATAGATGATATTATTCAAAGTTACGAAAAGGAAAAGTTAAATAATAGAAAGTTCGAAATTTTGGAAGAATTAGAGCAAAATATAGAAACAGATAAAAAAAGAGAATTAGAAAAAGAGCTAAGTAATATAATTATTAGGTTAGCAAAAATAAAATAGAGGTGAATTAAATGTCAAACAAAAAAGAAGAAAATGAAAAGATTGAAAAAATAAGAAGTAAAGTAAAAGAAGAATCAAAAAGTAAAGAAAAAAGATCAAAAAAGGAAATAAGCGATAAAGATAAAGAAAAAATCAATAATATAATTAAAGAAGCAAAAGAAAATGGTAAAATGACATATGGAGATTTAGCAACAAAACTAAATGATGTAAATCCTGAAGAAATTGATTCTGTTTTTGATGCATTTGAAGAAATCGGAGTAGATATTTTACCAGATAATTTTGATGAAGAACCAGATTTAGAAGATTTAAAAGAAGTTGAAGAGTTAAAATTAGATGAAATAACAGATACAAGTTATGAAGGTATAAGTGTTGATGATCCAGTAAGAATGTATTTAAGAGAAATAGGAAGAATACCACTTTTAACATATGATGAAGAATTAGATTTAGCAAAAAGAATTTTACAAGGTGATGAAGAAGCAAAACAAAAACTAGCAGAATCAAACTTAAGACTTGTTGTAAGTATAGCAAAAAAATATGTTGGAAGAGGAATGCTATTTTTAGATTTAATACAAGAAGGAAATATGGGTCTAATAAAAGCCGTAGAAAAATTTGATTATACAAAAGGATTTAAATTTAGTACTTATGCAACTTGGTGGATAAGACAAGCAATAACAAGAGCAATAGCAGACCAAGCAAGAACAATAAGAATACCAGTTCATATGGTAGAAACAATAAATAAATTAATAAGAACATCAAGACATTTATTACAACAATTAGGAAGAGAACCAAGTCCAGAAGAAATAGCAGAGGAAATGGAAATTCCAGTAGAAAAGGTTACTGAAATCCAAAAAATAGCACAAGATCCAGTATCATTAGAAACACCAATAGGAGAAGAAGAAGACAGCCACCTAGGAGACTTTATCCAAGATGAAGATAGCCCAGCACCACATGATGCTGCATCATACACTTTATTAAGAGAACAGTTAGAAGAAGTTATGAATACATTAACACCAAGAGAAGCAAAAGTACTAAAATTAAGATTTGGATTAGAAGATGGAAAATCAAGAACACTAGAAGAAGTTGGTCGTGAATTTAATGTAACACGTGAAAGAATTAGACAAATAGAAGCAAAAGCATTAAGAAAATTAAGACATCCAAGCAGAAGCAAAAAATTAAGAGATTACATGGGATAAAATAAGTAGATATACATGTAGGAGGAACTATGGAAAATATAAAAAATTTTGTTGCATGGTTACAAACAATACAATTAGCACAGGTAATAGATATCATAATAGGTGTATTAATATATATATTATTTAGATGTTTAAATAAAAGCCTTTCATATATAACAATAAGAATATTTAAACCAAAAGCAAAAAATAAAAAAGAAATAAGAAATAATGCATTTTATAACCCATTAACAGTATTATACACAATTTTAGGAGCTTATTTAGGAATATTATTTATAAAAACACCATTAAATATTAATGAGAGTATAATGGTGATTATAAACGAAATATTTAAAATAGCTGTTATAATATTATTTGCAAAAGCATTTGCAAATAGTTTAACAACAAAGAGTAGATTCTTTAATAAAATAAAAGAAAGAGTAAATCCTGATGTAGACGATTCAATGTATAGTTTTATATTAAAAGCCGTAAGATTTATTATATATATAATAGCTGGATTTTTAGTAATAACAGAACTTGGATACAATTTAAATGGATTAGTAGCAGGATTAGGAATAGGAAGTCTTGTTATAACTTTGGCAGCACAAGATACTGCTAAAAACTTATTTGGAGGACTAGTAATATTTTTAGACAAACCATTTGTAGTTGGAGATTGGATAGAAATAGAAAAATATGAAGGAACAGTAGAAGATATTACATTTAGAAGCACAAGAGTAAGAACTTTTGAAAATTCAGTTGTAAATATACCAAATGCAGTAATTGCAAATGATTCAATAATAAATTGGAGCAGAATGGAAAAAAGAAGAAATAAGGTTAACTTATGCTTAGAAATAGACACACCTTTAGAAAAAGTAAAAGTGGTACAAGAAAGAATTAAAAATATGTTAAAACAACATGATGATGTAATAGATGATACAATAATAGTAAGATTTGATAATATAACTGATAATGGAATTAACCTTTTAGTATGCAGTTATACTAATTCAATAGATTACACAAGTTTCTTACAAGAAAAAGAAATAATTAATTTTAAAATAATGCAAATATTAAAAGAAGAAAATGTTGAATTAGCATATGATACAAAAACAGTTTTTTTAAAGAAATAAAAAAGAGGCTCCGATATATATCGGGGCCTCTTGAGGGATTTAATATTAATACTAATGTATTAATATTAAATGAAAAAAGTCATAAATTGCTGCCCAAAAAAATATAAAACTTGTTACAAGAGTATAGACAATGATAACCCAAGCAATAGCAAAAATTACTTTTGACCGAACTGTATCTTTTCCAGAACAATTGGAATCATATACCATAAATCTTGTAAAAACAAAGATAAAAATAAAGAAATACAACAAAAACCATACAAAATTCATAAAATCCCTCCTTATGCAAAACAAAATTAAGCTACAAACAAATTATAACATATAAAGTAAAAAAAGAAAAGACTTCACAAGATGGACATAAAGGCATTGTATAATATATAATAAATATATAAAGAAGAAAGGAAAGAAAAAAAGTGAATGAATCTATATTAATAGTAGATGATGAAGAAAGAATGAGAAAACTAATAAAAGACTTTCTAAATAAAAGTGGATACAATACTTTTGAAGCAGAAGATGGAGAAAAAGCACTACAAGTATTTGAAGAAAACAAATCAAAAATAGATTTAATATTACTAGATGTAATGATGCCAAAATTAGATGGATGGTCTGTATTAAGACAGATAAGACAAACATCTAAAGTACCTATAATAATGTTAACAGCAAGAGGAGAAGAACAAGACGAATTATTTGGATTTGAATTAGGAGTAGACGAATATATATCAAAACCATTTAGCCCCAAAATACTAGTTGCTAGAGTAGAAGCGATACTAAAAAGAACCAAAGGAGACAAAAAAGAGGTAAAAGATTATGGCGGAATAGAAATTGACAAAGAAGGTAGAACAGTAAAAGTAGATGGAAAATTATTAGAATTAAGCTTAAGAGAATATGAATTACTTATATATCTAATAGAAAACGAAAACATAGCACTTTCAAGAGATAAAATTTTAAACAATGTATGGAATTATGACTATTATGGAGATTCAAGAACAATAGATAGCCATATTAAAAAAATAAGACATAAACTAGGAAAAAAAGGAAAATATATAAAAACGATGAGAGGTGTAGGTTATAAATTTGAAATTAAATAAAATAAAAGAACAAGCAAAAGACGCATTTAAATCCGTAAAAGCAAAATTATTTTTAACAATAAGTTTAACTGTATTAATAATTATAATATTTTTAATAGGAGTAAACAATTTTGCACTAGAAAAGTTTTATTTGTATAGTAAAATGAATACATTAAAATCTGTATATCAAAATTTAAATAATTATTATAATAGCCCAAATAAAGAGGAAGATATTGAAACTGAATTAGAAAAAATAGCAATAAAAAATAATTTTGACATTTTAATAAAAGACAATCAAGGAATTAATGTATATACAACAAACAAAAATTTTTCTAATGTATTAGGAAGTTTAAGCAATATCATAGTAAATAATGGAGAAGAATTAGAAACAAATGAAAAATTTGTTATAAAAAAACAAAGAGATATAAAAAATGGATTATCATATATAATGTTATCAGGTACATTAGATAATGGATACTTCTTATATGTACGTATACCAATAACATCAATACAAGACAGTGTAAATATATCAAATAATTTCTTATTTTTAATTGCTGGAATAGCTATATTAATAGCAGCAATTATGGTATCAATAATATCTAAAAAATTTACAGAACCAATATTAGAGTTAAATGTAATTGCTAAAAAAATGGCAAATTTAGACTTTAGTCATAAGTATAAAGAAACAAATGGTGACGATGAAATTAATAATTTAGGAAAAAGCATTAATATAATGTCTGAAAAATTAGAAAAGACAATAGAACAACTAAGAAACACAAATATTGAATTAGAAAAAGACATTGAAGAAAAATCAAAAATAGATGAGATGAGAAAAAGCTTTATATCAGATGTATCACATGAACTGAAAACACCAATAGCACTAATTCAAGGATATAGTGAAGGACTATTAGAAAATGTAAATACAGATGACGAAAGTAGAAAATTTTATGCTGAAGTTATATTTGATGAATCAAATAAAATGGACAAACTAGTAAAACAACTATTAGAATTAATGAAATTAGAATATGGAAAAAGAGAATTCAAAAACACAACATTTAATATAGTTGAAGTTGAACAAGAAGTTTTAAGAAAATCAAAAGTTATGCTACAAGAGAAAAATATAGAAGTAAAATTTAAAGAAAAAGATGAAATACAAGTAATTGCAGATGACTTCTACATTGAACAAGTAATAACTAATTATGTTACAAATGCAATAAAAAATGTAAAAGAAATAGATAAACAAAAAGTTATTGAAATATCAAATGAAATTGATACTATAAACAATAAAGTACGTGTGAAGGTATTTAACACAGGTAACCACATAAAAGAAGAAGATTTAAATAGAATATGGAATAGATTTTATAAAGCAGATGCTTCAAGAAATAGAAGCGATGGAGGAACAGGAATAGGATTAGCATTTGTAAAAGCAATAATGAATAACTATAAAAACAAATATGGTGTAAATAATGTTGAAAACGGAGTAGAATTTTATTTTGAATTAGATTTGAGGCAATAGGGACGGTCCTTATTTGTCTCATTTTATTTGTCGAATTTTGCGATGAAAAGTTCTTTACAAAAAAGAAAAATTATAGTATTATAATAACAGATTTTAAATCTTAAAAATTTTATTCAAACAATTTTTTCGAAAAAATTAAATTCCAAAACAAAATTAAACAAAGGGTCGGTGAGGCATATGCATGATTAGTTATACAAAAAGATATGTTAATATTGTTAGCCTTATTTTAACAATAGTTATATATTTTATTACAAATAATAATATTATTTCATTAAAAAATATTGATTTTAATCCAAATTCTATCTTTAATCTATTAAGAAAAAATATAATTCAAGTTGAAATTAATTCTAATAATATTAATCAAGAAACAAAAGAAAATTCGAAAAATTATTACCCCATTTTAAATTCAAAAGAAAACATACAACAAATAATTCCAAAAGAATCAAATTGGAAAATAATAATACCATCAATATCATTAGAAGCACAAATATCTGAGGGCACAAGCAAAGAAGTAATGAATAAATTTGTAGGACATTTTGAAGAAACAGTAAAAACAAATGGAAATATAGGACTTGCGGCACATAATAGAGGATATGAAGTAAATTACTTTTCAAATCTAAAGAAATTAAAAGAAGGAGATGAAATAATTTATAAATTTAATGATTTTGAAAAAAGATACAAAGTACAAAAACATGTGATAATAAAAGATACAGATTGGAGCTATTTGCAAAACACAAAAGAAAACAAAATCACATTAATTACATGTATAGAAAATGAACCAGAATACAGAAGATGTATACAAGGAATAGAAGAATAAAGGAGGTATAAAAAATAAAAAAAGTTAAAAAGATAGCATTTATATCAACTTGTATAATTATGCTAAATATATTATTAATAATCAATTGTGTAAAAGCAACAAATATAAAATCAGCAGATATAATTTCAGGAGGTGATTGTGGAAGTCTATTAACATATAAAGGAATTGTTATTAAAGCATATTATGCACAATATATAAAAGATGGAGTAAGTTATCCTGCATATTGTCTAGATAAAACTAAAAGCGGAGTACATGATGGTTTTTCTTATAATGTTACAGTTCAAGATGCAATAAAAGATGTTGGACTATGGAGAATTATAATAAATGGTTATCCATATAAAACAATACAAGAATTAGGATGTAGTAACAAAGAAGAAGCTTTTACAGCCACAAAACAAGCTATTTATTGTTACATACATGGAAATGATCCAAATCAATACAAAGCAATAGGAGAAGCTGGAAAGAGAACATTAAATGCTTTAAATAAAATTCTTAATGATGGAAAGAATTGCCAAGAAAGTCAAATTTCAAATATTATTAAAATAAATAGAGAAAAAGAACAATTTGAAGTAGATAATATAAATAAAAACTACTTATCAAAAACTTATTATATAAAAGCAGGAACAACAATAAAAAATTATAAAGTTAAGTTATCATCAAAAAATAATCAAGTTCCAGAAGGAATGAAAATTACAGATTTAAGTAATAATGAAAAGCAAGAATTTTCCCCAAACGAAAAATTTAAAATATTAATACCAATTAAAAATTTAACAGCAGATGGAAATTTCCAATTAGATATAGAAACTAAAATAAATAATAAGCCTATATTGTATGGAAAAGCTGGAAATAGTTCATATCAAGATTATGCACTAACTACTGAAACATATGAAGATGCAACAGGAAAAGCAGAAGATAATTATTATAAAAATGAAACAAAATTAAAAATTATTAAACAAGATAAAGAAACTAAAGAAAAATTAGAAGGAGTAGAATTTAATATTTTAGATGAAAATAAGAAAATATTATATGCAAACTTAAGAACAGATAATAAAGGAGAAACAGAATTAACAAATTTACTTCCAGGAAAATACTTTATAAAAGAAACAAATGCTAAGGATGGATATGAGTTAAATAATGACTTAATAGAAATAAATATAGACTACAACCAAACTTTAATAATTACAATAAACAATAAATTTAAAGAAAAAACAGAAGTAAAAATAGAATATAAAGAAGGTGAAAAAATAATTGAAAATTCAAAAAATAATGTAAAAGAAAAAACAATTGAAAACACAGAAACAGAAATTACACAGGTAAAAAAATTACCTGTAACAGGAATGTAAATTTATAAATAGCAAAATTCATATAAAAAATATGTTTTTGCTATTTTTATTTTCCTAATAAAAATACAAGAATAATATTATTAAAATATTGAAAAAAAAAATAAAAACAATTATAATAAAATTACAATTAAAAAGAAAGGTAATAAAAATATGAAAAAGAAAAATATAGCAATAATAATTTTAATTTTAATAATTATTGGAATTTTAGCAGGAATCGTTATAGTAAAAAGAGTAAAAAAAGAAAATAGGGAATACAAAATAGAAGAAATATCAGAATATAATTATTTTGTAATAAAAGAAAATAATAAATATGGAGTAATAGATAAACAAGGAAATATAATAATAGAACCAAATTATGACAATATAAAAATACCTAATCCAAATAAAGCAGTATTTTGTTGTTATGAAGAAGAAAAAATAAAAATTTTAAATGATAAATCTGAAGAAATATTTACACAATATGAATCTGTTGAACCACTAAGACTAAAAAGTGTATTAAGTGATTTAATGTATGAAAAAAGCGTATTGAAGTATAAAGAAAACGGAAAATATGGAATAATAGATTTTCAAGGTAAAAAAATAACAAAAGCAATGTATGATGAAATAGATACACTTCAATATAAAGAAGGCGAATTAATAGTAAAAAAAGACAATAAATACGGAATAATTAATATAAAAGGAACAACTTTAGTAAAAACAAACTATGATAAAATAGAAGCTGATAAATATTATTCTAAAGATAATGGATATAAAGATTCAGGATACATTGTAAGTAATATGACAGATGAAGGGTATAGATATGGATATGTAAATTTAAATGGAAAACAATTATTGGACACAAAATATAATGACTTATATAGAATAACAGAAATAGATGGAAATGATATTTACTTAGTTTTTGCTGATAATGGAAAATATGGAATACAAAAAAATGATAAACAAATTATTTCTAATGAATATCAAGAAATTACTTATAATGGAGACAACAATGTTATAGTTGCATTAAAAAGCAAAAAATATGGAGTATTATCAGCTCAAGGAAATGTAATTATTCCTTTTGAATATTCTCAAATAGATATAACTGGAAAATATATTTATGCAAGGACAAATAATGAAGAAACAAAAGTATTTGATATTCAAGGAAAAAGTGCAGACATAGATAAAGATACAGTAATTGTAAAAGTAAAAGATACAAATTATGAAATATATATACAAAATCAAGATAATAAAACAAAATATAGTATTTATGAAAATAATGAGAAAAAAACAAAAAATGAGTATACATATATAGAACATTTATATGATAACTATTTTTTAGTTAGCAATAGTGATAGCAAATTAGGAATAATAGATGACAATGAAAATAATAAATTAGCATTTAATTATAGTTCAATACAAAAAATAGACAATGTAGACTTAATACAAGCAACAAATTCTAATAATAAAAAGACAGAAATATATAACAAAGACTTAAAGAAAATATGCGAATTAGAAAATGCAACAATAGAAAATAAAAACGAATATATAAAATTATCTAACAATAATGAAACAAAATATATCACAAAACAAGGTAATGAAGTAAAAAATACAGAAATATATATAAAAAATAAAATATTTGCTAAAAAACAAGGCAATTTATGGGGATTTGTTGATGTTAACGGAAATAAAGTAGTAGATTATAAATATGAAAAAGTAACAGAAGAAAATGAATATGGATATGCTGGAATAAAACAAAATGGAAAATGGGGAGTTATAAATAGTGATGGGAAAATAATAAAAGACCCAACATATGAATTAAAAGATAGTCCTATATTTATAGGAGAATATTACCAAGTTGTTTATGGAAATGGAGAAATTTATTATACAAAATAATGTAATTTAATAAAAGGTTTTAAAAGTTCTTTATATTATATAAAGGACTTTTATTTTTGTAACAAAAATTAGTTTAAATACATAAAAAATAGTAAATAATAACAAAAATACTATATGGAGGACAAAATATGAAATTAGGGTTAGCTTTATCAGGAGGAGGCATAAGAGGAATAGCACATGCTGGAGTACTAAAAGCATTAGAAGAAAATAATATAAAAATAGATTGTATAGGAGGAACAAGTTCTGGAAGTATAATAGCAACATTATATGCAATGGGATATTCTCCTTATTATATTTACATATTATTTAAAAGATATGCAAAAGATTTAGTAAATCAAAACTCATTGACAAAAGTAACAAATTTTATGACAAATAAAAAATCAAATTTTTTAGGATTTTATTCTGGTGAAGAAATTGAAAAAGGTTTTAATCAAGTAGCTTTAAGAAAAGGAATAAAAAAAATATCAGATATAAAAATGCCAATAACTATTCCAGCAGTAGATGTTCAAAACTCAAAGAAATATATTTTTACAAATAATGTTCCACAAAATATAGATAAAAATACAGAATATATAACAGACATATCAATAGGAAAAGCAATAAGAGCAAGTAGCAGTTTCCCTGTTGTATTTAGCCCATGTGAATATAAAAAACATATATTTTTAGATGGAGGAATATTAGATAATTTTCCATCAACAGAAGTTAGAAAACAAGGAGCAAACAAAGTTATAACAGTAAATTTTAAAGCAGATGATATTGCAGAAAATAGTAATGTAATGGATATTGTAATGAGAACAATAGATATAATGGGAAACAAAATATCTGAAGAAAATTTAAGTAATAGTGACATGGTATTAACAATTCAAACTGATAAGACAGGATTATTAGAAATAGAAAAATTAGATGATTGTTATAACTATGGTTATAGGCAGACAATAAATAATATAAAAAAAATAAAAGAAATAATTAGCAATGAAATATAAAATGAATATAATATAAAAAAAGTGAAAGAGGAAAAAAGATGAATATAAGATATTTTGATAATAGTGCAACAACAAAAATAAAAGAGGAAGTTTTACATGAAATGCTTCCGTATTTAAGTATTGAATATGGAAATCCATCATCAATTTATAGTATAGGAAGAAGTGCAAAAAGGGCAATAGAAGAGGCAAGAAAAAGAGTTGCAGAATTAATTAATTGTAAACCAGAAGAAATTTATTTTACAAGTTGTGGCTCAGAAAGTGATAATACTGCATTAAAAGGAATAGCATATGCAAATAAGGAAAAAGGAAAACATATAATAACATCAAAAATAGAGCATCCAGCAATTCTTCATAGTTGCCAAAACTTAGAAAAAAAAGGATTTGAAGTAACATATATAGATGTAGACAAAGATGGATTTATTAATTTGGAATCATTAAAAAATTCTATTAGAAAAGATACAATTTTAATAAGTATAATGTTTGCCAATAATGAAATTGGAACAATAGAGCCAATAGAACAAATAGCAAAAATAGCACATTCAAATGGAATTATATTTCATACAGATGCTGTTCAAGCAGTAGGAAATATACCAGTAGATGTGCAAAAAATGGATATTGATATGTTGTCATTATCAGGGCATAAAATATATGCACCTAAAGGTATAGGAGCATTATATGTAAAAAAAGGTATTGAGTTTGAAAGATTTATGGATGGTGGACATCAAGAAAAAAATAAAAGGTCAGGAACAGAAAATGTAGCAGAAATAGTTGCATTAGGAAAAGCATGCAAAATAGCAGAAAAAAATATTGAACAGTATCAGAATAAATTGTCTAGTTTGCGAAATTATTGCCTAGAAAATATAAAAGAAAATATTTCTAATATTCAAATTAATGGAACAATGGAAAAAAGATTACCAGGAAATATAAATATAAGTTTTGAAAATATAGACTCTGGGGAATTATTATTAAAATTAGATGAAGTAGGAATTTGTGCATCAGGAGGTTCTGCTTGTTCCTCAAAAGAAGCTAGTCCATCACATGTTTTAACAGCAATTGGTGTACCAAGTGAACTAGCTAAAGGAGCATTAAGATTAACATTTGGAGATTTTAATACAATGAGTGATGTTGATTATTTGGTCCAAAACTTATCTAGAATAGTTAATGAATTAAGAGAATAATATTATTTTGATATAGAAGATATTGCACACTTAATTCCATCAACAGCAGCAGACATTATGCCACCTGCATAACCAGCACCTTCACCACATGGATAAATTCCATTAACATTACAAACTAATTTTTCATTTCTTAAAATTTTAACAGGAGAAGAGCTTCTTGTTTCCATACCAGTTAGAATGCTATCAGGATTTGAAAAACCATGTAATTTTGTATCAAAGTACAAAATTCCTTCTTTTAAAGTATTTGAAACAAAGTTTGGCATTATTTCATTTAAATTCGATAAAGTGTAACCTGGAGTATAAGATGGTTGTATTTTTCCTATAAATTTAGACTTTTTATTTTGTAAAAAATCTTCAACTCTCTGAACAGGTGCATTATAATTAGAGCCACCAAATTTAAAAGCCTTTTCTTCTAAATCTTTTTGAAAATATATACCTGCTAAAGGAGAAGAACTTTTAAAATCATCAGGAGTAACATTAACTAAAACAGCTGAATTTGCATTTATACCATCTCTTGCAAAATAGCTCATACCATTTGTTACAATTGTATTTTTCTCACTAGAAGAAGCCATTACAACACCACCAGGACACATACAAAAAGTGTAACATGAACGACCAGAAGGGCTATGATAAGCTAATTTATAATCAGCAGAGGGCAAACTTAAAGTTGTTGTAGTACCATATTGTGCAGTATTAATGTCTTTTTGAAGATGCTCAATTCTAACACCAACGGAGAAATTCTTAGGTTCTAATAAAATTCCTTTTTTATAAATTGTTTCAAAAGTATCTCTTGAACTATGACCTATTGCAAGAATAAGCACATTAGTATTAATAGTTTCAGTTAAATTATTTTTTAAATTCAAAACTTTAATACTAGAAATACTATTATTTTTAGTCTCAAAGTCAATAAACTTAGTATTAAATAAAAATTTTCCACCTTTAGAAATAATAAATTCTCTCATATTTCTAACAATATTAATTAAATTATCTGTACCCATATGGGGTTTTGTTAAGTATAAAATTTGTTCTGGAGCACCAAAATTAACAAACTCCTGTAAAACTTTTCTACAGTAAGGAGAGTGTATACCACTAGTAAGTTTCCCATCAGAAAAAGTACCAGCACCACCTTCTCCAAATTGAACATTAGAAAATGTATTTAAATTACCATTTTTTATAAAATTTTCGACAGATATCTTTCTGTCTTCAACACATTCACCTTGTTCTACAATAATTGGTTTAAAACCATTTTGAATAAATGTTAAAGCTGCAAAAAGTCCAGCAGGACCACAACCAACTATAACAGGATTAATATCTATATTATGATTTATTTCAAATTTAGGTACTGTATCATATTCTATCTTAGATATATTTTTTTTATTTAAATATTTATCTTCATTTTTTAATTCCAAATCAATTGAATATGAATAATGAACATCATTTTTCTTTCTTGCATCAATAGATTTTTTGGAAATATGACTAGATATAATGTTATTAGTATTAATTTTATACTTATTAAAAGCCAAAAGTAAAATTTCTTCATCAGAAACATCATTATCAATTCTTAAATTACTAATTCTTATCATAAAAACTCCTATAAAATATTTTATATATTATATAATTATATTTAAGTAAAGTAAAGAGCACATATTGTGCTCTTTACGAGAATCAGGAATATGAAACTAACTTTCCTGATTTGTCATATACAGTCATTAAGTCAGGTGAAATTTTCATCTCAAATCCATAAGGGATGAGAGCAAAACAAACACTTGAATTAAGAGCAGTATCTTCTAACAAGCGACTGCTTCTGCAATATGTTGATAAAGTTATTGTACCGTTCATTTTGAGACGGTGGGTAATTCTACTTGATAACAATTTTTCAAAAGCATCAAGTTTTGTATCAACTTTATCAATTGAAAAGTTTTCGGCAGATGCAGTTTCTCTCATTTTATTAGCCCACCAATTGGCGGCTAATTCACTGATATTGTAATTTTGCTTTTTCATATGATCCTCCCATAATGTCTATTACAATACACATCAACTTGTTACATTAATATTATACCATATAATGAATAAAAAAACAAATTTTATGTTAAATAAATATTAATTGACATAAGTTTGAAATGGTGGTAAAATAAGTGTACTTAAAGTTATACTAGTAAAGATAATAATTATATTCTTTATTAGAAATCATTGTAAATATAAAAGAAAGGCATATAAACAATAGTCTAATAGTTGTAAACAGGAGGAATAAAATGAAAATTGATATGTTAATTTTTTCAATTTTTGCTATTGTAGCATTCATGGGTGTTGTTGTAGCTTTAGTTATTACAGTATACAAAGAAAACGAGGGAAAACGGAGAAAGAAAAAAAAGGAAAAGCTCATAAAAAAATTAAAAAATGATGAATTAGACAGTCCTTTAGATCTAACAATCACTGAAATTTCTATAATGAACGAAATATTTAGTGAGATGAAAAAAGAAAATAAGGAAATTGTTGCGGAATATATAAGTCGCACAACAAAGGATATCCCACAGCTGATAGATAAGTACCAGAATAAAAGCAGCGAAAAAAAGGCAATTGTTGTTAAATTTGTAGGCAATTGGTATTTAAAAATAGTAAGAGGTGGAAGACCAATTGTTAAAACATTAGAGAAAAAATACCTTTTTGATAAAATGTGCCAGGATGACAGTATAAACATTATATGCAATATAGGAAACGATAGTGAAATATTGCATATAATAGAACTATTACTTAGTGAGAAGGAGGATAAGTCTGAAATTGCAAAAATAGCAAAAGCGGATAAAAACCAGAGAAAAGAATATTTAAGAAAATTAAAGAAGTAAAAAATTTTTCATCTTTTATTTTTACAATGGTAAGGGAACAAAATGTTCTAATATAACCCCTATATGAATACAATTAAACAAAAGTATTCGTATGGGGGTTTGACTATATGAAAGGTATATCAATAGATGAGCGTGCAATAGAACTTGCACATTATATTATAGATTCGAAAGATACGGTAAGAGGAACCGCAAAAAAGTTCCGGAATTTCCAAAAGTACAGTACATAAAGATGTATCAGAAAGATTAAAAAAGATAAATCCAAGCTTAGCAAAACAAGTAAGAATTATTTTAGATGAAAACAAAGCTGAAAGGCACATAAGAGGAGGAATGGCAACAAAATTAAAGTATAGCCATTTAAAATAGGGAGCAAAATTTATTATTTTGTTCCTATTTTTATTATAAATTTTTATTTTCTTTAGACTCCTAAAAGAAGGACAAGCAATTAATATTAACATTTATAAAATAATTTACATAAAATATAATAGCCCTAAAATATGAGGTGATAAATAATGAAAAAAATAAAAAAAGGAGACATAGTAGTAAGAAATTCATATGGCAAAGACATAATGTTTTACGTAAAAAGAATAATAAAAAATAATAATGAAGAAGTAGCAATATTATCAGGTGTAACTGAAAGAATTGAAGCAGATAGCAATCTAAAGGACCTTCAAAGATTAGATAATAAAACAGTTAAAAATTATATTGATAAAGTGGATAAAAAATTAAACGAAAGGATAGAAAAAAATAAGAACAGTAAATATAATATAGGAATAGTATGTCCTAAAGATTCAAGACTAAGGCAAAAAATAATAACAGGAAAAATTCTACATTTAGATGGTGATAGAAAATATTCACAAAAATCATATAATTATTATAAAAAATTAGGCTTAAATGCAATTGTGAAGAATATACCAGAGTATAAACAACCAAAGGTGGTATATCAACTTTTAACAATATATAATCCAGATATACTAATAATAACAGGACATGATGGAATGATAAAAGGTGGAGTAAATTATAATGATTTATACAATTATAGAAATTCAAAATATTTTATAAATACAGTAAAAGAAGCAAGAAGATATGATGCAGGAAAAAATAAAAAACTTGTTATATTTGCAGGTGCCTGCCAAAGCTATTTTGAAGCATTAATATCAGCAGGTGCTAATTATGCATCATCCCCTGCAAGAATATTAATAGATTTTTTAGATCCGTTAATAGTAGCAGAAAAAGTTGCAACAACAGAAGAATATAAATATATAACTATAGATGAGATAGCAAAAGAATTAAGAGATGGAAAAAAAGGTGTAGGTGGAGTGGGATCAAATGGAAAAATGAAAAATGTATAGATGTAACATCATTGTAACACTATTGTAATATAAATGTAATATTAAAAGAAAAAGTCCATACAATACGCAATAAATAAGAAAAAAACAAGTACTAATACAAACATAAGTTTTTTGACAATTTTTGCAAAAAATGCTATAATCGGCTCATCTTAAGGGAGTAGGTGATAGTATGATTTGTAAAACAGATATAGCAAATCTAAAAACTGACATCATAGACAAAGTGGGTCAAAAGATAATAGTTAAAGGTTCTTTAGGAAGAAGTAAAACCTTTGAAAAGGAAGCCACAATAGAAAAAGCATATCCAAATATTTTTGTTGTGAAATATGAGGAGAATAATAGAAATGTAACTTACAGTTATACAGATGTATTAACTAGAACAGTGGAAGTAGATGTATTTGATGGAGAAAATTATAGTCCATTAATACCACCACAAATAGAGTTAAAAAGAAAAAAATCAGAAATTCTAGTTTAAAGTATGTGTCTAAAATTGACATATACTTTTTTATTTTGATTAAAAAAGTGCTTGCAAATTCTACAAAATAGTATATAATATATGTGAAGAAAGGTGAAAGAAAGTTGAAATTAGAGATTTTAGAAAATAATATAGGATATAAATTTAAAAACATAAATTTATTAAAAAATGCTTTAACACATACTTCATATGCATATGAACATAATGTGCAAAGCAATGAAAAATTAGAATTCTTAGGAGACAGTATATTAGAATTTGTATCAAGTGAGTATATGTATAATAAATATACAAAATTAAAAGAAGGAGAAATGACTAAAGTTAGAGCAACAGTGGTATGTGAAAAAAGCTTATACCAAGTAGCAATTATGCATAATTTTAGTGATTTCTTATATCTAGGAAAATCAGAAATTGCATCAGGAGGAAATAAGAGAACAGCTATTTTAGCAGATAGTGTAGAGGCAGTTATAGCTGCAATATATATGGATGGTGGACTAGAACCTGCTAAAAAATTTATTATAGAAAATTTAAAAGATGCTATAGAATTAGCCACAAAAAATGTAGGAAAAAAAGATTATAAAACAGTATTACAAGAAGAATTACAAAAAAATGGAGATGTTAAAATAGAATATAAAATAATAAAAGAAACAGGTCCAGACCATGATAAAAGCTTTGAAGCAGAAGTATGCTTAAATGGAAAAGTTTTAGCAACAGGAACAGGAAAAAGTAAAAAAGAAGCCGAAATGCAGGCAGCCAAAAAAGTTCTTGAAAGCTAAAAAGAAAGGAAAATTTATATGAAAAAAGAATATGTAATTCCGGTTTTTGTACCACACTTAGGTTGCCCAAATGATTGCATATTTTGCAACCAAAAGTCAATTAGTGGACAAAAGAAAAATATAACCAAAGAAGAAGCCAAAAAAACAATAGACTATTATCTAAAAAATATAAGAGATGATGAAGGAAAAAAAGAAATAGCTTTTTTTGGAGGAAGCTTTACAGGAATAGATGAAAATATTCAAGAAGAATTACTACAAGTTGCATATGAATATATCCAAAATGGAGTAGTAGATAGTATACGAATATCTACAAGACCAGATTATATTAATAAAGAAATTTTAAAAAGATTAAAAAAATATAAAGTAAAGACAATCGAATTAGGAGTACAATCAGCAAATGATTATATTTTAAACAGAGCAGGAAGAGGACATAGTTTTGAAGATGTAAAAAAAGCATCTAAATTAATTAGATGGTATGGATTTAATTTAGGACATCAAATGATGGTAGGACTTCCAGAAAGTACAAGAATTGATGAAATAAATACAGCTAAGGCATTAATAAAATTAAAACCAAAAATGGTAAGAATATATCCAGTTTTAGTTATAAAAGGAACCAAGTTAGAGGAAGAATATAAAAAAGGTAATTATGAACCATTATCTGTAGTACAGGCTGTAGAAACATGTAAACAATTAGTTAGAATGTTTGTAAATAAAAACATTGATGTTATAAGGGTAGGATTACAAAATACAGATGAAATATCAGATCCAGAAAATAAACAAAGTGAAGTTGTAGCAGGACCATTTCACCCAGCATTTAGACAACTTGTAGAATCAGGAATGTGGTATGATGCAATCGTAGAAAAAATAAAAAAATTAAATGTAAAAGTAAAAGAAGTAGAAGTAACAGTAAATCCTATTGACGCTAATAATGTAATTGGACACAAAAAAGAAAATATTGAAAAATTAAAAGAAATATATGATGTTGATTTAATTGTAAAACAAGATGAAAAAATAAAACAAGGAAAATCAAAAATAGAAATAACTAAGAAATTTAATGATTTTTTAGAATAAACTGAATTTAGAATAATATAGAATAAAACCACCTTTTGTTACCAATAATAGTAATAAAGGTGATTTTTTATGCTTATTGAAAAAGAAAGAGTAAAAATATTTGCAATAGAAATATTAGAAACAATAGTAGGTGCATTTATAATGGCAATAGCAACATCATTATTTTTGTTGCCAAATCAATTATCTTCAGGTGGATTTGCAGGTGTTGCTACAATATTATATTACTTATTAAAAATACCAATGGGTACAACAATACTTATTTTAAATATACCATTATTTTTATTTGCAGGATTTAAACTAGGAAAAAACTTTATTGTAAAGTCAATAGTGGGAACAATAAGTCTTTCACTATTTATTGATATTTTAGACAAATTAGAACCATTAACAAATGATAGGTTTTTAGGATGTATTTATGGTGGAATAATAATAGGATTGCGGAACAGCAATTATTTTAAAAGGAAATTCATCAACAGGAGGTTCAGACTTAGTAAGTCATTTAGTAAAAAGTTATAATTATAATATTAGAATGAGTAATGTTATAATTATAATGGATACAATTATAGTTGGATTAAATGTAATCTTTTTTAAAGAAATAGAAATAGGATTATACTCAGCAATTGCAATATATTTAATGGGAAAAATGATAGATATTATATTTGAAGGAATATATTTTACTAAGTTATTAATTATAATATCAGATAAAAATGATGAAATTGCACAAGAAATAGGAGAAAAAATAAGAAAGGGTACAACAGGATTATATGGAAAAGGAATGTATACAAATAAGGATAAATTGGTTTTAATATGTGCAGCTTCAAGAGGAGATGTTTCTAAAGTAAAACAAACGGCAAAAAAAATAGACCCCAAAAGTTTTATAATTATAGCAAATGCTAGAGAAGTGGTTGGTCTAGGGTTTAAAAAATAGAAAATTATTTAATTTTCTATTTTTTTATTTTTCAAAATCATCTTTATCAGGAAAAGTTTTAGAAACACTAGAATGAGATTTTTTATATATTCTAGAACTATTATGATTAACTTCATAATTTAAAAGAGATCTATAAAAATTTCTAATAAGCAGTGAATCTCTTTTTATATCACTTCCTGTATTAGGTAATTGTAAATAAGTATCTAATAGAGGAGTTACTAATTTTTCAAAAGCAACAACCGAATCTTTACTTTTAAAAAGAGATTTTTTAAGAGGATCTTTATTAAAGTCAGCCATATCATTTAATGCTTTTATAGAATATATAATATTATTAGCAGAATCTGTATTAAGAACTTCTACTGGAAGACTATTATTGTTGCCTAACATAGGTGCATAAGACATCATAAATGAGCTGTAAGGGTCTTTTATATTAGCCTTTTCATTTATAGTTGATATAATATCTCCTAATTTTGATTCAACTTCAAATTTTCTATCACTTGAATATATAAACAAAAAATCACCGGCAGATTTTTGAATTACATATAAAGAGTTTGGTGAATATTCAAAAGATTTGTTATTGAATTCAAACTTTTTATAAACTAAATCTAAAAATTCTTTATTAGTTTTATCTAATCTAGAATCTGTAAAGTCATGCCCATAAGCAGAATTAGATAATTTTATACCATTAGTAGAAACATAAGAGCTATACATATGCTCATTTGTACCTACTAAGTTTGAAACTAAAAATAACTTAAAATATGGGTATATAAATAAACCAGAGTTTGTATCTCTTATTAAGTTTTCTGTTAATGAATTCATTTTATTAGCTAAATCTTTTAAAGCAAAATCTGATAATAAATCTAAATTAATGCTTTTTTTATCAGTTACTAAAAAGTGGATTAATTTTGCTGTTTTAGAATCAATAGTACTATTAAAATTAAAGTCACCATTATCGGGAATTGAGTATTCAGAATCTTTATTAGTTTGTGTTTTTTTATTTAACAAAGAAGAAATACTGTCAATAATAAAATAAGATGCATTTTTTATTTGTTCATCTGTAAATTCAAAATTTTTTGATGGACGTAAATCTTGTAAAAAATTATATATAATTACATTTATATGATTATTAATATTTACCCATTTTTCTGCCTCTTCTTTAGTTGCGTCTGTTGGAATATCTAGAGGAATAAATTCACTAGATATTATTTTGGCAGGTGAGTCATTCTCTTTTTTTGAGGATTTAATTTTACTAACTTCTAAATCTGTGCGGGAAACTAAATCAGATAATGTTCCTTCAGTAGAGTCAGCAGATGCTAATTCAATAGATAAACCTGAAACTAAAGTGGAATTTAATTCTAAAGAATTATGAATTGCTTCAATATATTTTTCACATTCATTTTTTAATAAATTAGGAACTATAAAACAGAATTCATCTCCACCTAATCTAACGATAATTGAATCACTAGGTAATGAATCTCTAATTAAATTTAGAGAATATTCCATTGCTTTTGTACCTAATTCATGACCATAAAGCTCATTAATTATACCTAATTTATTAAAATCACCAAAAATAAAAGTGAATTTTTTATTTGTATCATTAAATATTGGATATATAATATTCTCCCAATACTGCTTAGAATATACATTTTCAAATTCTGGGTTTTTAAATATTTTTACCTTATTTATAGCTTTATCCAAGTCAGATAGTAAATTTAAACGTCCTTTCATTAGTATAAATCCTCCTAATAATTTATATATATCATAATGTAAATAAAAAATCAATTGAAACTTATTATATTTATGTGATATAATAAAAAAAATATACAAAATTGGAGAAAATTTATGAAAGAACAAGAATATATAATAAAAAATCAAGATTCTTTTGAACTTGAAGATATATTTGATTGTGGTCAATGTTTTAGATGGAATAAAAATGAAGACAATAGCTATACAGGAGTTATAAAAAATGCTGTTTTAAATGTAAAAAAGATAAATAATGAGATAATTTTTAGAGGAATATGTAATAAAGATATTTCTGAAGTAGTTAAACAATATTTTGATTTAGATAGGGATTATCAAGAAATTAAATCAAAATTATCAAAGATAGATATATACATGAAGGCAAGTGTAGAATATGGTAACGGAATTAGAATTTTAAATCAAGATTTATGGGAAACAATAATATCTTTTATAATATCAGCCAATAACAATATACCAAGAATAAAAGGAATAATAGAGAGATTATCAGAAAAATATGGTAAAGAAATAGAATGGAATAATAAAAAATATTATACTTTTCCAACAGCAGAAGAATTAAAAAATGTTACAGTAGATGAATATAGAAAATTAGGATTAGGTTTTAGAGATATACGTTTATATGAAACAACAAAAATGATATTGGAAAATAAAGTTAATCTAGATAGTATGAAAACAAATAAAAATACAGAAGAAGTAAGAAATCAGCTATTAACATTATCAGGCGTAGGACCTAAAGTTGCAGATTGTATACTTCTATTTTCAGATTTAAAGAGATTTGAAGTATTTCCAATTGATGTATGGGTTAGAAGAGTAATGAATGATTTATATATAAAAGACCCAAATGAGCAGAAAGTAAGTAAGAAAAAAATAGAAAAAATTGCAAACGAAAAATTTGGAGAACTAGCAGGGCTTGCACAACAATATTTATTTTATTGGAGAAGAGAAATGTCTAAATAAATCAATCCTTTAAAAGGAGGAAAAATGGGATTAAGAATAATATATGGAAAATCAGGAAGTGGAAAAAGTACATATTGTTTTAGAGAAATAGCTAATCTTATAGAAAAAGAAAAAAAGATATATATTATAACTCCAGAACAATTTTCTTTTACAGCAGAAAAAAAATTGATGAATTCAATAAACACAACAGCTGTAATGAATGCAGAAGTAATAACTTTAAGTAGAATGGCACATAGAGTATTACAAGAAACTGGTGGAGATAAAAAAACAAAATTAACAAAGTGTGGAAAATCAATGTTGATATATTCTATATTAAATGAAAACAAAAAAAATTTAAAATTTTTAAGCAAATCAGATGAAAATATAGATGTATCTATTACAGCAATAACAGAATTAAAAAAACATGGAGTAACTATTCAAGATTTACAAGAAGAAAGCGAAAAAATCCAAGATGAATATTTAAAAACCAAATTAAATGATATTATATTAGTATATCAGAAATTTGAAGAAAAGCTACAAGGTGAATATATAGAAGAAAATGATTTATTAAATGTACTTTCAGAAAGATTAGAAGAAATAGAATTAATTAAAGACAGCTTAATTTATATTGATGAATTTTCTGGATTTACATATCAAGAATACAAAGTATTAGAAAAATTTATAAAGTGTGCAAAACAGGTAACAATAACAATATGCACAGATAGTTTACAACCAAGTATAAATCCAAATACAGATATATTTTATTCAAATAAAATAACAGTATCTAAAATTATGAATTTGATAAAAGAAAATAATTTAAAATTAGATGATACCATATTTTTAGATAAACAACCAAGATTTAAAACAGAAGAATTGAAACACTTAGAAAAGAATATCTATGCAAATAAAATTGAAAAATATAATAAAAATGTAAGGAATATAAAAATATTTTTAGCTAAAAATCAGTATTCAGAAATAGAAAATATAGCAAAAAAAATAACAAAATTAGTAAGAGAAGAAAAATTAAGATATAAAGATATATCAATCATTACACAAAATTTAGATACATATTCTAATTTAGTAAGAGCTATATTTGCTGAGTATGATATACCTATTTTTATAGATGAAAAAAGAGATTTAAATCAAAATATAATTATTCAATATATACTTTCAATTTTTGAAATATATAGCCAAAATTTTTCTAAGGACTCTATTTTTAATTATTTAAAAACCGGATTTTCTGATATAGAAGAAGATGATATATTTAAGTTAGAAAATTATTGTATAAAATGGGGAATAAAGCAGAGTAAGTGGAAAAATGATTTTAAATATGGAATAAAAGAAAACAACAAAGAAGAAATAGAATATTTAAATGAATTAAGAAAAAAAATTGTTGAACCATTATTGGAATTAAAGAATAAATTTGGAACAGTAAAAGAAACAACAAAAGCAATTTATGAATTTTTTCAAGAACAAAATATTGAATTAAAAATAAATAATAAAATACAAGAATTAGAAGAAGCAGGATTTATTGATTTAGCAAATGAATATATATCAAGTTATAAGATTGTATTAGATATATTTGATGAAATGGTTTTAATATTTGGAAAAGAAAAATTGAGTATTGATAAATACTTACAAATATTAAAAACAGGATTAAAAAACAGTGAACTTGGAAAAATACCAGGAACACAAGACCAAGTAATTATTGGTGATGTAGAAAGATCAAGAAGTCATAAGGTTAATACAATATTTATAATAGGTTTAAATGATGGAAGTTTTCCTAGCATAAATAAAACAGAAGGCTTTTTTGGAGATAAAGATAGAGAAGTTCTAAAAAATGATGGAATAGAGCTTGCAAATGGAACATTAGAAAATTTATATGAGGAAAATTTTAATATATATAAAGCATTTACAACAGCTGAAAAAAGTTTATATTTATCATATTCATCATCAGAAACAGAAGGAAAATCACTAAGACCATCAATGATAATACATAAAATAAAAAAAATTTTTCCTAACTTAAAAGAAGAAAGCGACATCATAGAAAAAAAATATGAAATTACAAATAAATTAATAACATATCAAGAATTATTAGAGAATATTTCAAACTTAAGAGAAAATAAAACAATAGATGATATATGGTATTTAATTTATGAATATTATAAAAAACAAAATGATTGGAAAGAAAAATTACAAATAGATTTAAAAGCTATTGACTATACTAATATTCCACAAGATATTGATAAAAAAACAATAGAAAAATTATATGGAAATACATTAAACACAAGTATATCAAAACTTGAACAGTATGCAAGATGCCCATTTTCATATTATTTACAATATGGATTAAAACTAAAAGAAAAAGAAGAACTAAAAGTCCAAAACTTTGATACAGGATCATTCATGCATGAAACAATAGATGAATTTTTTAAAAAAGTAAAAGAAGAAAATATAGAATTACCATCATTATTATTAGAACAAAGTAAAATAGAACAAATAGTAAATACAGTAATAGAAGACAAACTAGATAATGGAAGAAAATATGCATTTGTAGCAACAGCAAAATACAAAGTTCTAATAAGAAGATTAAAAAGAATAATATCAAAAGCCTTAAGATATATCATAGAAGGACTAGTATATAGTGATTTTAATATAGAAGGAACAGAAATAGAATTTGAAAAATCAGGAAGATATAGACCAATACAGTTACAAATACTAGAAAGTGGAAAAAAAGTAGAAATAACAGGAAAAATAGATAGAATAGACACAGCAACATCTGAAGACGGAAGATATTTAAGAATTATAGACTATAAATCATCAGCAAAAAACATAGACTTAAATGAAGTATATGCAGGACTACAATTACAATTATTAACCTATATGGATGCTGTATGTAAAGAAGAAGACTTAATGCCAGCAGGAGTACTATATTTCAGCTTACTAGAACAAATGATAAAATCAGATAAAAAGATAAACGAAGAAGAAATAGAAGAAAAAATTAGAAAGAACTTTAAAATGAAAGGACTAATATTAGCAGATGTAAAAGTTATAAAAATGCATGATAACACATTAAACACAGGAACATCAAAACTAATACCAGCAGCACTTACAAAAACAGGAGAAATATATGAAAGCAGAACAAATGGAGTTACTAAAGAAGAATTTAAAATATTACAAGACTATATATATAAAACACTAAAAGAAATATCAAAGGAAATTTTAAAAGGAAAGATAAATATAAAACCATATAACAAAGAAGGAAAAACACCATGTGAATATTGCTCTTACAAAGCAATATGTGGATTTGACACAAGAATGTGTGGAAATAGCTATAATTATATAGACAAAAAAACAAAAGATGATATAATTAGAAAAATGAAACAAAATGTCAAAGTCAAAGGGGACGGGCCTAAAGAGTTCCATAATTTGTGTAAGTAAATGTCGAAAATAGGAGGTAATGTATTGAAAGATTTAAGTAATAAAAATGTTGTGCATATAGTAAAAGATGGAGTACAATATTTACAATTTAAAAAATTACTAAAATATAGTGACATAGTAGCACATGCATATTCAATAGGAACAGATGTTAATTATAGAACAGCAAGAGTAAATAAACAGGAGTTGCCAGAACAAGAATTTAACAAAGCAATACAAGATTATAAAAATTTATGTGAAGCAATAAATGTGGATTACAAAAATGTAGTAAAAACAAATCAAGAGCATACAGACAATATTGCAATTGCGAGTAAGAAAATTAATCAAGACTTTCCAGATATAAATTTAGATGAATATAGTAGAACAGATGGAATTGTAACACAAAAGGCAAATTTGGTATTATCAACAACAAATGCTGATTGTATATTGTTATTATTCTTTGATCCATTAACAAAAACAATTGCAAATACACACTCTGGATGGAAGGGTACATTACAAAGAATCTCAGTAAAAACAGTTGAAAAAATGGTAAATGAATTTGATTGTAAACCTGAAAATATTATTTGTTGTATTTGTCCTAGTATTAGAAAATGTCACTTTGAAGTTGATGAAGATGTTAAAGATTTATTTTTAGAAGAGTTTGAAGATTTAGATATAAGCAAGAATATAGATATAATGGAAAAACAAAAAAATAAAGAAAAGTGGAATATTGATACAGTTTTGATAAACAGGATTATATTAGAACAATTAGGATTAAAAAAAGAAAATATTGTTGATAGTGGTCTTTGTAGTGTGTGCCATAAAGATTTAATTCATTCTTTTAGAGTAGAAAAACAGGTGTATGGATTAAATACTGCATTAATATCAATACTAGAAAAATAACTGTAATTTGAAATAACCAATTTTTAATTTTACAAAAATATAAAACTTAAAAGAGGTAAATATGAAAACAGAAGAAATAAAAGAAACAAAAGAAGAAAAACAAAAAATGAGAAAAATAAATATGAAATTATTTCCAATATACAAAGCACTATCATGGGACTTGCTATTTTATTATACAATAAACTTTTTATTTTTAACTCAAATAAAAAATATAAGTGCATCAGATGTAGTACTAACAGACAGTTTTTATGCCTTATTTGTAATGATTTTACAAATACCAATAAATATTATAATAGCATTTTTGGGCAAAAAAAAGAGCTTGGTAATAGGAAATTTTTCACTTGTAGTATATATGCTTATAATTATTTTTAGTAGAAATATATATGATTTGATTTTAGCAAATTTTATATCAGCAATAGGATTTGGACTTAAAGAAACAGTAGCATCAGCCTTATTAAAAGAATCAATACCACCATCAAAATATAAAAATCAAATTTTTTCAAAGTTGAATTCAAAAGGTTCAACAGGGTATTATATACTAGAGATGAGTTCAAAAATAATTTCAGGATATTTATTTGTGATAAATGGATATTTGCCAATGATATGTTTATTGATAGTATTAATAATAGCAACAATAATATCTATGGGATTTATAGAACCAAACAAAAAAACAAAAGTTAACTTCAAAAAGACAATGGAAGTTAATGAAATTGAAGATATAAGATCAGGATTTAAATTTGTTTTGAAATCAGAAAGACTAAAAGCATTAATATTATCAGCAGCTTTCATCTGCACATTGTTGGCAATATTAGAAAATTATGAAGTTAGTCTTTTAGAAGATATAAAATTATCAGCTGTAGTAATAGGTTATGCTGGTGCTATAAATAGTCTTGTAAATGCAATTGCATCAAAAAAAGAAAATGAATTTAATAAGATGTTTAAAAATAAATCACTTACAATATTATCATTAATATTATCAATAAGTGCAATAATAACAGGAATTTGTGGAATAACAGAAATAAAAGAAAACTTAATAGGAACTATAATAATATTAGGTGCATATATGATATTTGGTTTTGTAAATGGAATGTATTATACAATAATAGATAGATATTTAATGAGTTTTGCAAATAAAGATATAGACACTCAAATAACTTCTGTATACAATTTGATTAGAAATTTTGTTAGAATGATATTTGGATTTTTAGCTTCATTTATATTAGGAATTACAACTTCTGCAAATGCCTTGATAATAGTAGGAACAATATTTACAATAATATATATATTAATATATATATATATATATGAAAACAAGACTAGGATTAAAGCCAGAACAGTATTCAAAAGAAGAAAGAAAATATGATGAATTTAAAGAAAAGGAGATAGTATGAGTTTACCCAAATTATTACCATCAAAATTAAAAATAGGTGATACAATAGGAGTTGTAGCGCCATCAAGCCCAATAATTGAAGACAATATAGATGAATTAAATAGAGCAAAAGAAATTGTAGAAAGAAGAGGATTTAAAGTAAAATATTCAAAAAATATATTTTCAAACACAAATGAATATAGCGCTACTGCAAAAGAAAAAGCAGAAGATATAAATGAAATGTTTGCAGATAAAGAAGTAAAAATGATATGGTGTGCAAAAGGTGGAAATAATAGTAACAGTACATTTGAATATTTAGACTATGAATTAATAAAACAAAATCCTAAAATAATATGCGGATATAGTGATATAACTTCAATTACAAATATGATAACAGAAAAAACAGGACTAGTAACATTTAGTGGAACAAACTTTAAAACAATAGCAACAGACGAAACAGATTTTAGTTATAAACAAGCTCTAAGCAGATTTGTAGATGAAAGCTTAGAACTAGGAACAAAAAATGAAGAATATGTAACAATCCAAAAAGGAAAAGTAAGTGGAGAACTTATAGGTGGAAATCTTACATTAACGCGAGGAATGGTTGCTGGTAAATATTCGTTAGATTTTACAGATAAAATTTTATTTCTAGAAGAACTAGGCTTTGAAACTGACCCTGCAACTGCAAGTAACTGGTTATATTATATGAAACAAAACGGAGTATTTGATAAAATAAAAGGACTATGGATTGGAAATTATGAACATGAAAGTAAAATATCACTAGAAAAAATTGTAATGGATGTTTTAGGAGAAGACTATAGATTTCCAATTATAAAATCAAATAATTTTGGACATATAGAAAGAAAAATAGTTATTCCAATAGGTACAAAAGCAGAAATAAATACAGAAAAAAACATAAAAATAAAATTAGTAGAAAATTGCGTAATGTCCATTTAGGGACAGGTACCAAAAGGACAAAAATGTCCATTTGAGAAACGTCCCCAAAAGGACAAAAGGAGAAATAATAATGTTTGAAACTTGGGAAGAACTAGAAAATTCAATAATTAATTGTAATAAGTGTAAATTATGTAAGACAAGGCAAAATATTGTATTTGGGGTTGGAAATAAGAATGCAGATATAATGTTTATAGGTGAAGGTCCAGGAGCGGACGAGGATAGGCAAGGTGAGCCTTTTGTTGGTAGAGCTGGAAAGCTTATGAATATGGCTTTTGGAATTGTTGGAATAAAGAGAGAGGAAGTTTATATTGCTAACATTGTTAAATGTAGACCACCAGCAAATAGAAATCCAGAAGATGATGAGGCAAATGCTTGCTTAGATTATTTGAGAAATCAAGTTATGCTAGTAAAACCTAAAATAATAGTTTTGTTAGGTAGTGTTGCTTTGAAGAATATTTTAGGTAAAGAGTATGGTATTACAGCTTCTAGAGGTAAATGGGTTGAGAAGAAAGGGATAATGTATATGCCTACTTGGCATCCTGCTGCTCTTTTGAGAGATGAAACTAAAAAGGTTGATTTTATAAATGATTTACAATTGGTAATGAAAAAAATAAAACAAGAATTATAAAAGGTAGTCAGTTCCATTGACTACCAATATTTTTTATAATAAAATAAATAAAAAACGCGAGGAAATTATGGAAGAGAAAATAGAAGAAAAAGTAAATTATTGTTTAAATTGCAAAATAAAACCATGTTCTAAAAAAGGTTGTCCATTGGAAAATAATATACCAGATTTTATAAAAGCAATAAAAGAAGAAAAGTATAAAGAAGCATATGAAATAGTATCAGAAACAACAGTATTACCAGGAGTGTGCGGAAAAATTTGCCCACATATGAAACAATGCCAAGGAAGTTGTGTTAGAGGAATAAAGGGAGAACCAGTTAGTATAGGAGATATAGAAAACTATATATTTGAAAAAGCAGTTAAAGAAGGATATAAATTAAAAGACATAATAAAAATCAATAAAGATGAGAAACTAGTAAACAAAAAAGTAGCCATAATTGGCGGTGGACCAGCAGGATTAACATGTGCAGCATTTTTAGCTAAGGATGGTGTAAATGTTACAATATATGAGAAGTACAATTATTTGGGAGGACTACTAGTTCATGGAATACCAGAATTTAGACTACCAAAAGACAGAGTAAAAGAAACAGTAAACAGAATATTAGACTTAGGAATCAAAGTTGAATACAACAAAGAATTAGGAAAAAACTTAAAACTATCAGAACTTGAACAACAATATGATGCAATATTCTTAAGTATCGGAGCAAATAAATCAGCTAAAATGGGTGTAAAAGGAGAATATTTAGAAGGAGTATATGGTGGAAACGAATTACTAGAATATAATATACATCCAGATTATAATGGAAAAATTGTTTCTGTAATAGGTGGCGGAAATGTTGCAATGGATTGTTCAAGAACAATAAAAAAATTACGGTGCAAAAGAAGTAAATATCATATATAGAAGAGCAGAAGAACAAATGCCAGCAGAAAAAAAAGAAGTAAAAGAAGCAAAAGAAGAAGGAATAAGATTTTTATTCCAAAATAATATTGTTGAAATAAAAGGGAAAAGTAAAGTAGAAAAATTGGAACTTATAAAAACAGAATTAGTTCCAAAAGAAGGAGAAACAAGACTAGTTCCTCAAAATATAGAAGGAAGTAATTATGAAATAAAAACAGATTATGTTGTTATGGCACTTGGAAGTACTGTGTCTGATGAGGTTTTAAATCTAGGTTTAGTTATAAATAAATGGGGAAATATTTATATAAATGATAATTATCAAAGTTCAAACAGTAAAATATTTGCTGGAGGAGATTTAGCAGGATGTAAAGGAACTGTAGCATGGGCAGCACGTTCTGGAAGAGATGCTGCTGAAAATATAAAAGAATACCTAAAAAAATAAACGTAAATTATTTTACGTTTATTTTTCTTGACTATTATTATATTCTTTAGAAGTATTTCTCAAGAATAAATTTCTAATAAATCTAAAAATAGCTAAAATTTTAGAACTCTTTTCAGAAATTACAGATAGAGAAGTTTCTAAAACACCATTTTCTATTAAATTATATCTTTTTTCTAAAGCCATCATTTTATCTACATAATAGGTATTAAAATAAGTATAACCTTCAGTAGAACCAAGATAATCTTTAAAATTATATAATCTTTTTCTATAACTCTCTATATCATCTAAAGTAGAAATCTTATCAAATTGTTTATCAAAATAACTAGAAATAATAAGATTTTGAGTTTTAATAAAAGTAGTAGAAATATTTCTTTTTAATATATTTATTTTATTAATCAAATTATCAACTTTTTTATTTCTATCATCAATTTTAACAATTTTATTATTAATTTTTATTATTTCTTCTTCAGCATTCAAAATATCATCTAAAGCATTTTGGATATTCATAAAGGCTTTATAGGATGTTAATTCTACCATTTTTTCCTTAAACTTATCATTACTATTTAAAGTACTCTCAAATAAAATATCTTCACCTGTAATATATGCTAATTGATTTACAAGACAACATTCTAATGGATAACAAGAAGGACTATTTGTTTCAAAAGAAATATTAAAATACTTAACAAAATCTTTTGGAGCACCAATTAATTTTGATGCAATAAGCTGAACAGCAGCCTCATTTAATCCTAATCCATAGATTTTAAATTCTGTATAATCACAAAGTCCCATTCTTATTAAATAATTCTTTTTATCTTTAACTTCTTGTAAATAATGAATGCATTCATGAATTGCAAATTCTTCAATGTTATCATAATTTATATGCTCATTAAAATAAATAGAAGAATTTTTATAAAAGTAATTTGCTTCAGCCATACCTTCAGGCATATTTGCAATATACATATTTAATCTAGATAATCTAATAAATAAATCGTTTTGATCTAATCCATAGTCAGGAAAATTTTCACATATTTTATGCGAAATATTTCTAGCAATTGAGTTTACTTTTAATGTATCTAGTTTTTTTATAATTTCAATTCCTTCCTTTTTTAAATCAGATTCTACACTCATAAATTTCTCCCTTGTATAAAATAATACTAAATATATTATACAATAAAAAAAGTAAATATATATTACAAAAATATTAAAATTAGATTACATTAAGATTACATAAAAAATACCTTATTGAACTTTAAAATTCAATAGGGTATTTTAATTATTTTATCAAAATTTTTATTTTACAACAATATTATAAATTTTATTTTTAACATAAATTTCTTTAACAATAGTCTTACCATCCAATTTAGAATCAATAGCACTATGAACTTTTTCTTTAACAGAAGATTCATCTTCATCAACAGAAATAGTAATAGTAGCTTTTAACTTACCATTAAACTGAATAGGTAAAGTAATTTCATCATCAACAGTTTTAGCTTCATCATATTCTGGCCAAGTATATGTAGAAATATCAGCTTCAAAGCCAGCGATTTTATTAAGTTCCTCTGTGATGTGTGGTGCAAATGGATTTAATAAAGTTAAGAATGTTTTGAATTCAGCCTTATTAATTTTACCAATTTTATAGAACTCATTAACCATTGTCATAAATGTAGATACAGAAGTATTAAATTTCATATCTTCAATATCTTGTGAAACTTTCTTAATTGCTTTGTGCATCATTTTTTCAGCCTCTGGTGAATATGAATCACCATCAACTAACATATTTTGCATATTCCATACTCTGTCTAAGAATTTACCACATCCACGGATACTTTCCATAGACCATGCAGCAACTTGGTCAAATGGCCCCATAAACATTTCATAAACTCTGAAAGTATCAGCACCAAATTCATTTACTATGTCATCTGGGTTGATAACATTTCCTTTAGATTTAGACATTTTTTCACCATTTGTTCCTAAAATCATACCATGAGAAGTACGTTTTTGATAAGGTTCTTTTTTTGGAACAACACCTATATCATATAAGAATTTATGCCAAAATCTTGAATATAATAAGTGTAAAGTAGTATGTTCCATACCACCATTGTACCAATCAACAGGTGACCAATATTTTAAAGCTTCTTTTGATGCAAGTTCTTTATCATTATGTGGGTCCATATATCTTAAGAAGTACCAAGAAGAACCAGCCCATTGAGGCATTGTATCTGTCTCTCTTTTTGCAGGTTTACCACAATGAGGACAAGTTGTATTAATCCAATCAGTTTGTTTTGCTAAAGGTGATTCACCATTTTCTCCAGGTGTAAATTCTTCAACTTCTGGTAATTTTAAAGGTAAATCTTTTTCATCTAGTGGAACCCAACCACAATCTTCACAATAAACCATTGGAATAGGTTCACCCCAGTATCTTTGACGAGAAAATACCCAGTCACGCAATTTGTAATTAACCTTTTTAGTACCTATATGATTTTCTTCTAAATATTCAATAACTTTCTTTTTAGCCTCGGCAACTTCTAATCCGTTTAAGAAGTCAGAATTAATAAGTTTTCCTGTTGCAACATCTGTAAATGCTTCTTTTGATAAATCAACATTTTCACCGTCAACAACTTGAACAATTGGTAAATTAAATTTTTTAGCAAATTCATAATCACGAGTATCATGTGCTGGAACAGCCATTATTGCACCAGTACCATATGTAATTAAAACATAATCAGAAATCCAAATTGGAATTTCCTTATTTGTTAATGGATTTATAGCTGTGATTCCTTTAATTTCAACACCAGTTTTTTCTTTATTTAATTCTGAACGCTCAAAAGCAGATTTCAAACTTGCTTGCTTTTGATATTCTTGAACTTCATCTAAATTATCAATTTTATCTTCTAATTCTTTTAAAATAGGATGTTCTGGTGAGATAACCATATATGTTGCACCAAATAAAGTATCAGGTCTTGTTGTGTAAACAGTTAAATTTTTATCCATATTTGCTATTTTAAAATTAACTTCAGCCCCTTCTGATCTACCAATCCAATTTTTTTGTTGAACCTTAATTTTCTCTAAGAAATCAACATCATCTAAATCATCAATTAATTTTTGAGCATAATCAGTAATTTTAAGCATCCATTCAGATTTTTCCTTTTGAACAACAGGACTTCCACATCTTTCACAAACACCATTAACTACTTCTTCATTTGCTAAACCAACTTTACAACCAGTACAGAAATTAATAGGCATTGTTGTTTTGTATGCCAATCCATGTTTATATAATTGAATGAAAATCCATTGTGTCCATTTATAATATTCAGGATCTGTTGTATCTATTTTTCTAGACCAGTCAAAAGAAAATCCTAATGATTTTAATTGCTCTGTAAAGTGAGCTATATTTTGAGCTGTTGTTATTTTTGGATGAACATTTGTCTTAATTGCATAGTTCTCAGCTGGTAAACCAAATGCATCAAAACCTATTGGAAATAAAACATTGTAACCTTGTAATCTTCTTTTTCTTGCTATAATATCTAGAGCTGTGTAACTACGAGGATGCCCAACATGTAATCCTTGTCCTGATGGATATGGAAATTCTATAAGTCCATACCATTTTTTCATTGTGTAATCATCTTTGGCATAAAATGTTCCTTCTTTATCCCATTTTTCTTGCCATTTTTTTTCTATTTCTTTAAAATTGTAAGCCATAACAATTCTCCTTTTTTATATCATTTATAAATGGTATTATATAACAAAAATACCACAGTTTCAAGGTAATTGTTAAAAAATTGCAAAATATCACTTTTAAAATAAAATATAATGTGATAGAATACCAAAAAGGTGATACAAATGGAAATAAATTTAGAAAATGCAAAAGAAAAATTCATAAATTATACAGAAACTTACAATTTAAAAGACGAAAATATAAAAAGAAAACAACAACATTCATTAAGAGTAATGAAAATATCAGAGCAGATAGCAACAAAATTAAAACTAGATAAAGAGCAAATACAAATTGCAACACTAATAGGATTACTACATGATATAGGAAGGTTTAAACAATATACAGAAATAGGATTAGGAGACAATATAGAAGGATTTGACCATGGAAACTATGGCGTAAAAATACTATTTGAAGATGGAATGATAAGAAAATTTATAGAAACAGACCAATATGATGAAATAATAAAAAAAGCAATAAAAAATCATAATAAATTTGCAATAGAAGATGGACTAACACAAGAAGAATTATTATTCGCAAAGATAATAAGAGATGCAGATAAAATAGATATCATATATGAATCTGAATATATCTTTTATAAAGGACAAGAAGAACTAATAAATCAATCAATATTAACAGAAAAAATATATAATCAATTTATGAAAAAAACATTAGTAAAAAAAGAAAAAAATGTAAGCCTTAAATTTATAGATGATATTGTTTGTGTTTTAGCATTTATATTTGATATAAATTATAAAACAAGTTTTGAAATCTTGAAGGAAAAAAACTATATAAGCAAAATATTAAACAGATACAATTTTGAAGATGAAAAAACAAGCCAAAGAGTTGAAAAAATAAAAAAATTAGCAAATGAATATATAGGATGTAAAGCTATGGAGGAAAATTAAATGACAATAGATATAAAAAAAGCAAAACAAGCTTTTAAAAAATATGTAGAAAAATATAATCCAGAAGATGAAAAAATAAAAATGAAAATTTCACACATAGAAAGAGTATCAGAAATAGCAAAAAGAATAGCAACGCAACAACATTTAAATGAAGAAGATATTGAACTTGCTGAATTAATAGGACTATTACATGATATAGGAAGATTTGAACAAGTAAGGTTATATCATACTTTTGTTGACAAAGACAGTATAAATCATGGAGAATATGGAGTAAAAGTTTTATTTGAAGACGGACTAATCAGAAATTTTATAGAAACAGATAAATATGATGAAATTATAAAATTAGCAATTTTAAACCATAATAAAGCTAAAATTCAAGAAGGTTTAACACCAAAACAAAATTTACATGCAAAAATAATAAGAGACGCAGATAAAACAGATATATTTTATGTAATAACAGTAGGAGATAAAAAAGCAATATGGGAAAAAGCAGATTTATCAAATGATATAATAACAGATGAAATTTATAGAGAATTTATTGAAGATAAATCAATAAATTATAAAAATAGAGAAACTAGTGCTGACATACTTGTAAGCCATTTTACATATGTATATGATTTTAATTTTAAAGAATCCTTGAAGATAATAAAAGAAAATAATTATTTAGAAAAACTATACAAAAGATTTAAATTTAATGATAAAGTAACAGAAGATAGATTTAATAAAATATATGAAATTACAAAAAAATATTTAGAAGAAAAAAAGGATGATTAAACTAAATGGGCAAAAAATTATTAATAACAGAAAAGCCATCAGTTGCAATGGAATTTGCAAAAGCATTAAAAATAACAGCTCCAAGGAAAAATGGATATATAGAATCAAATGATTGGATAATAACATGGTGTGTAGGGCATTTAGTAACAATGAGCTATCCAGAAAAATATGATGAAAAGCTAAAATTTTGGAGATTAGACACATTACCATTTATACCAAAAGAATGGAAATATGAGGTCATAGCAAATGTCCAAAACCAATTTAATATAGTTCAAAACTTAATGCAAAGAGAAGATGTAGAAGAAATATATAACGCAGGAGACTCTGGAAGAGAAGGAGAATATATTCAAAGACTTGTATTAATGATGGCACATCCAAATCCAAACGCAAGGGTAAAAAGAGTTTGGATAGATTCACAAACAGAAGAGGAAATATTAAGAGGAATAAGAGAAGCAAAAGACTCCTCTGAATATGACAGTTTATCAGATAGTGCATATTTAAGAGCAAAGGAGGATTACTTAATAGGGATTAATTTTTCTAGATTGTTATCAATTACACAAGGCAGAACATTGGCAAATAAAATAAATGAAGAAAAAGCATCAATATCTGTTGGACGTGTAATGACATGTGTTTTAGGAATGATAGTTTCAAGAGAAAGAGAAATTAGAAATTTTGTTAAGACAAAATATTATAAAATAGTTGGAGAATTTGGTGACGAAAATTCAGCATTTAAAGCAGAATGGAAAGTAAATGAAAAATCAAAATTATTTGAATCTCCACTACTATATAATGAAACAGGATTTAAAAGTGAACAAAAAGCAAAAGAATTTATTGTTTCATTACAAGGTAAAAAAGCAATAATAACAGAACTAAAAAAATCAAAGCAAAAAGAAAATGCACCACTACTATTTAATTTAGCTGAGATACAAAATGAATGTACTAAAAGATTTAAAATTAAACCAGAAGAAACACTAGATGTTATTCAAAATTTATATGAAAAGAAACTAGTTACATATCCAAGAACTGATGCAAGAGTGCTATCAACTGCTGTTGCAAAAGAAATTTCTAAAAATTTAAATGGTATAGCAAAAGGTTTTAAAGATGAAGAAGTTCAAGGCTATATAAAAAAGATGGTAGAAGAAAAATATCCAACAAATAATTTAAGTAAAACAAAATATGTAAATGACAGCAAAATTACAGACCACTATGCAATAATTCCAACAGGTCAGGGATATGAAAATTATGATAAATTGCCAGAATTGCAAAAACAAATTTATAAACTTATAGTAAAAAGGTTTTTAGCAATTTTTTATCCACCAGCAGAATACAGTAAAGTTCAGGTAACTGTTAATGTAGATGGTGAAACATTTTATGCAAGCGGAAAGGTTTGTGTAAATAAAGGATATTTAGAAATAGCAAAATCAACAGGTAAAAGTACTGATAAAGAATCCACAGAAGATGCACAAAATGTGGATAAAACAGAAGATACAAACTTAGAAATTTTGAAAAAATTAAAAAAAGAACAAGAAATATTAGTAAAGAATTATGAAATAAAAGAAGCTGAAACTTCACCACCAACAAGATATAATTCTGGTTCAATAATTCTTGCAATGGAAAACGCGGGAAAACTTATTGAAGATGAGGAACTTCGTGAACAAATAAAAGGGGCTGGAATTGGTACAAGCGCTACCCGTGGTGGAATTATTGAAAAGTTAGAAAGAATTAAATATATCGAAATAAATAAGAAAACTCAAATTATTACTCCTACAAATAAAGGTGAAATTATTTATGATATTGTTAATTTTTCTATGCCAGATATGTTAAATCCTAAACTTACAGCTAGTTGGGAAAAGGGATTGGATATGGTGGCTAAAAAAGAGATAGAACCACAGGTTTTTATGACTAAACTTGAGAATTATATAAATTCTAAATTTAATAAATTAGTTGTGAAGATGTAAAAAAATTATTAAAAAGAAAAAGATGGGATCTACATGGATCCCATCTTAAGTTATGGCTGAAATGGGCATTTGCACCCATCGATTTCGCTGTCAACACATGCATTTGGAATTGGTTTTCCTGCAAAAAATTTGCGGGCATTTGCCTGGCGTTTTGACTGATCTTTGTCAAAACATGTTCCTTTGCACTGGTGACATTTCACATCAACTGAAACTAAAGATTTTGTAATAATTGCCATAATGATTTCCTTTCGCCTTTCTATAATTTTATAGATAAGGTCTTTTTGCCTGTTTTTATTGTTTACATACTTATATTATATAACAATTTACATAAAAAGTCAAACTTTAATAATAAAATAAAGCATTTAGTTAAGCTAACTAAATGCTTTATCCATATAAATCATACATACCAATATAAAACCACTGCATTTCCCTGGATGTTACAACTTCTACAAAAAGCCATAAGCTCGTTGGAATCTGTAATTTCTACAGGAGGTGTATCTGAGCCTTTCAAACCATACACTAATTCAAAATCGTGTAATAGTTTAATAGCATCATCAATAGTTACATCAATTGCACCTTTTGGTATTAATGACTTGGATTCAGAAGAGCTATCCCAAAGTTCAAAACTTTGGACCTTCTGTTCAGATAGCAGTTTTAATGCATCTAAATCTGCTACTGATTTGACAGGAACCATATCCCGTGATGAAATTTTACATTTTGGAAATATTCCTGAATTAATAAGTTGTATTGCTTCAGAATATGATATTTTTTTTGCCATAATGATTCCTCCATCATAATAAAATATAATATAGGTTATACTAAAATTATAACACCATTTCCATTTTATGTCAATTAAATAAAAATACTTTTCTTTTTATAAAAAGTATAGTATAATATATAAATCAAATACAGGAGAATAAAAATGAATACAATAATAGGAGAATTGGGAAAGTCAAATAAATTTATAGATTTAAGTAAACAAATAGAAAATAAAAAAGGTCCGATATCAATATCGGGCTTAACTAGCGTTGGAATGGTAGAATTATTAACAGCTATAAATGAATACAATAAAAAGCCAATTTTATTAATTACATATAATGAAATACAAGCAAAGCAAATAGCTGAAAATATACAAACATTTGAAAAAGAAAAAATAGTATTATTTCCAAAAAAAGAAATAGTAACATATGACTTTGTTGCAGAAAGCAAAGATTTACCATATGAAAGAATAGAAGCATTAAGTAAAATAAAAGATAAAAAGAATTTAATAGTTATTACAACAATAGAAGCAATTATGCAAAAATTACCTTCAAAAGAAACACTATTTAAAGACACTTTAGATTTTAAAGTGGGAGATATATATAATCTAGAAGATGTAAAGAAAAAGTTAGTTAATCTAGGATATTCAAGATATGACTTAATAGAAGGAAGAGGTCAATTTAGCATAAGAGGTGGAATTGTTGATATTTCACTAAATGAAACAACAGGTGTAAGAATTGAGTTTTGGGGAGATGAAATAGATTCTATAAGAAATTTTAATATAATAAGTCAAAGGTCAATAAATACATTAGAAAAAGTAAAAATATATCCTGCACATGAATATGTATTAGAAAATTCTATAGAAGAAGTATGCCAAAATATAAGAAAAACTTTAGCTGAAGAAAAACAAGAAGAAATAATAGAACAAGATATAGAACAAATAAAAGCAGGAAATTACATATCAAAAATAGACAAATATTTTAATGAATTTTATAAAAAGCAATCAACACTAATAGACTATTTAAATGATAATTATTTAATCATATTAGACGAAGTAGGAAAAATTGAAGCAAGACAAAAAAATATTTTGCAAGATACAAATAATTTAATAAAAAATTTAATAGAAAAACAAAAAGTAGTTCCAGAAGCAATAAGAAATATTTCAAGTATTGATATAGATAATTTAGAAGAAAAAAAACAGCTATTATATTTTGAAAAACAAGACACAATAAGTAAAAAACAAACTGAAAAATATCATTTTGAGTATAGAGAAATTAATTTTTACAAAAGTGAAATAGAAAATTTATTTGAAGATATAGAAAAATGGAATAAAGAAAAAAAGAGTATCTATATAATAATATCAACAAAAGAAAAAGCAAAGAAATTAAAAGAATTATTAGAAAAAGAAAAAATACTTTGCAAAATAGAAGAAAAATTGGATAAAACAATTATAGTTAAATCAACAGAAAATATAGTAACAATAGGAATCGGAAAGTTATCAGAAGGATTTGAAAACTTTGAAATAAACCAAATAGTAGTTTCAGCAGATGATTTGATAGATGGAGGAAAAAAGAAGAAAACATTTGCAAATAAAGCCTATAAAGAAGGAGAAAAAGTAGTTTTTGCAGATTTAAAAGTAGGAGATTATGTAGTACACAAAAATTATGGAATAGGAATTTTTATAGGTGTAAATACTATAACAGCAGATGGAACAACCAAGGATTATATAAAATTAAAGTACAAAAATGATGATATTTTATATATTCCAACAAATCAATTAGATGCAATAAGAAAATATGTCGGTGGTGATACTATAAAACCACCAATAAATAGTATAGGAAGCAAAGATTGGTTAAGAACAAAAGAAAAAGTAAAGAAAAATTTAAGAGCAGTAGCAAAAGAATTGATAGAATTGTATGCCAAAAGAGAAAAAACAAAAGGATATGCATTTAGTAAAGATACTCCATGGCAAAGACAATTTGAAGATAACTTCCCTTATCAAGAAACAGATGATCAATTAAGATGTATTGAAGAAGTAAAAAAAGATATGGAAAGTCAAAGACCAATGGATAGGTTATTATGTGGAGATGTTGGTTATGGAAAAACAGAAGTTGCAATAAGAGCTGCATTTAAAGCTGTAATGGATCAAAAACAAGTGGCATATTTAGTACCAACAACAGTGCTTGCACAACAACAATATGAAGAATTTAAAGAAAGAATGAAGGATTTTCCAATTAGAATAGAAATATTAAATAGATTTAAAAATAAAAAGTATCAAGACGAAGTAATAAAAAAATTAAAATTAGGAGAAATTGATATTGTAATAGGAACACACAGAATCCTTAGTAAAGATATTGAATTTAAGGATATTGGATTACTAATAATTGATGAGGAACATAGATTTGGAGTAAAAGCAAAAGAAAAAATAAAACAATATAAATCAAACATAGATGTTTTAACAATGACAGCAACACCAATACCAAGAACAATGCATATGTCAATAGTTGGAATAAGAGATATGTCTGTAATATATGAACCACCACAAAATAGAAAACCAGTTCAAACATATGTATTAGAATATGACCAAGAGGTTATAAAAGAAGCGATAACAAAAGAATTAGAGAGAAATGGTCAAGTATTTTATATTTACAATAGAGTAGACACAATTCAGAAAAAAGCAAATGAGATTTCAGAATTAGTACCAGAAGCAGAAGTTACATATGCACATGGTCAAATGGCAGGAAATCAAATAGAAGAAATTATGGAAGATTTTATAGAAAAAAAATCTAATGTATTGGTATGCACAACAATATTAGAATCTGGAATTGATATACCAAATGCTAATACTATAATTGTAGAAGATGCAGATAGAATGGGATTAGCAGCACTATATCAAATAAGAGGAAGGGTTGGAAGAGCAGATAGGCAAGCATATGCATATATAACATATAAAAAAGATAAAATGTTATCAGAAGAAGCAGACAAAAGATTAAAAGCAATAAAAGAATTTACTGAATTCGGATCAGGATTCAAAATAGCAATGAGAGATTTAGAAATAAGAGGAGCAGGAAGCTTACTTGGAGAAATACAATCAGGACATTTAGAACAAGTAGGATATGATACATATTGCAATTTACTAGATGAAGTAGTAAAAGAAATGCAAGGTGTTGAAATAGAACCAGATATAGATATACAAATAGACTTAAATGTAACAAGCTATATACCAGACGAATACATAGAAGACTCAGCACAAAAAATAGAAATTTATCAGAACATTGCATTATGCAAAAATGAAGAAGACATACAAAATGTTATTGACGAAATCATTGATAGATTTGGAAATATGCCACCACAACTAGAAAATTTATTAGACATAGCAAGAATAAAATATCTAGCAAAACCATTATATATAAATAAAATATCAAGTAGAAAAACAGCAGTAGTATTCACATTTGAACAAAGTAAATTTAAAGTAGATATTACAAAATTAGTAGAAATTTATAAGAATAAATTAAAATTTTCACCAGGTATAAAACCTATGATTACATTAGAAATAGGAACAACAAATGAAAGACAAATATTAAATGATGTTACAGAGTTTTTGAAAAAGTTGTCAGAAGGGACGGCCCTTTTTGACAACCTAGATAAATAAATAATATAAACAAATAATATAAATATAAAAGGTTGTCAAAAAGGGCCGTCCCTTCTGACAACTTTGAAGGAGAAAATTTATGCAAGTTATTTCAAGTAAGGATAATGAATTTATTAAACATATAAAAAAATTGAAAGATAAAAAATATAGAGAAATGAATAAACAATTTATTATAGAAGGTCTAAAATTAATAAAAGAAGCAATAGAAGAAAATGCTAATATAAAGCAAATTGTTATCTGTGATAATTGCCAAAATACAGGAGTTATTCCTACAGAATTAATGTATGAAATTGCAAAATATGAATGTGTATATGTAACAGATAAGGTTTTTAATAGTATTTCAGATGTTAATTCACCTCAAGGAATATTGGCTATAATAGAAATTAATGATAAAGAAAAAGAGATTGATTATTCACAAGATATAATAGTTGCATTAGACGATATACAAGATCCAGGCAATTTGGGAACAATTTTAAGGACGGTGGATAGTATTGGATTAAATCAAATACTAGTATCAAAAGGAACAGCAGATTGTTATAATCCCAAAGTTGTACGTTCAACTATGGGGGCAATTTTTAGAGTAAAAATAATAGAATGTGAAGATTTAGAAAAAACATTGAAAGAAATAAAAAAGCATAAATTTAAATTAGTTGTAACATCACTACAAACCGAAAACAGTTTGTATGATATTGATTTTAATAAAAAGGTAATTATTATAGGAAATGAAGCAAATGGAGTTGAAGCAAAAATTCAAGAAATTTCAGATGAGAAAATAAAAATACCAATGCTTGGAAAAACAGAGAGTTTAAACGCAGCAGTTGCAACAAGTATAGTTTTGTATGAATATGTAAGACAAAAAATTGGAAAGTAAAAATGGAAAGAAGGAAGAATATGAAATTAAATGTAGTATTAGTAGAACCAGAAATACCACAAAATACTGGGAATATAGCAAGAACTTGTGCAGCAACAGGTGGAAAATTGCATTTAGTACATCCACTAGGTTTTAGTATATCTGATAAAGCTGTGAAAAGGGCTGGACTTGACTATTGGGATAAGTTAGAAATAGAGGAACATGATTCATTTGAAAAATTCTTACAAAAATACAAACCAGAAGAAAATAATATGTTTTTTGTAACAACTAAAGGAAAACATGTATATTCAGAACCAAATTATGAAGAAATGGATGAAGTATTTGTTTTATTTGGAAAAGAGACAAAAGGATTACCAGAAGACATTTTAGTAAAATATATAGATAAAACAATAAGGATTCCAATGAGACCAACATTAAGATCATTAAATTTATCAAATTCAGTTTCTATTGTTGTATATGATATACTTAGACAGAAAAATTTTGAATGTTTGGAAGAAATCAGTAGTTACTTTAATAATAAAGGAATGATTTAAAAAGACAAAAAAACAGTAAATTCAACAAAATAATCTTATAACTTTGGTAAAGATTGCAAAATTAATTGCAATCTTTTTTACTTTATGTTAATATGAAAATATAATAATATTATTTTTGAAATTTTGTAAGAAATATAATATAGAAATTTAAATCAATATTTTTTAAATCTAGAATTAAATCCAAAAAAATCCAATTAATTAAATAAGAACAAGAAAGGAGGGATTATGGTATATATTTCGTTTAATGATTATAGAGATTGCATTGAAAACGAAAAAATAAATGAAAAATTAAGAGTAGAAGAAGAAAAAGCAAAATATGAAATAATTGAAAGAAAAAATAAAACAAAGAATAAAAATAAAAAAGAGCTTATTGAATATTTAAATACCAAAAAGAATGTAATAAAGTTGTTAAATAAATTTTTTGAATTTGGCGAAAAAATAACAGAAAATAATTTTAAAAATTGCAATAATATAAAAAATAAAATAATAGAAGAGTTTGATGATATTGTATTATATAAAATTAAACATAAAAATAGATATATATTAATAAACATAGAAGAAAAAATAAATTATAATATTTCTTTTAAAATATTAAAGTATGCAATCAATATAATCAAATACTGGGAAAAAGAAGAAAATAAAAAAACAATATATCCAATTGTGATACCAATTGTTATATATATCGGAAAAGAAAAGTGGAATGTCCAAAAGTCAAGCAAGTTAAGATATATAACATATGGTAAGAACATGATTAATTTAAAATATAATATTATAGGAGAAAAAATAAAAGAAGTAAGACAAGAAAAAAATATGACGCAAGAGCAATTAGCAAATGAATTGCAACTTTCAGTAGCATTTTTAAGTAGGGTCGAAAGAGGTAATGCAAATATTAACTTAAAAAGATTGTTACAAATATCAGAAATTTTAGATGTCTCACCTGGATATATATTAACTGGAAGCAATGTAAATACAAAAAGTTATTTAAAAGCAGAGTTTGCTGAAATAATAGAAAAATGTAATGTAAAACAGCAAAAACTAATATGTAGAATTTCAAAGTTAATATATGAATATGGTCAAGGTCCTGAAATAAAAAAATACAGATAAAAGCAAGAAAAAATTTCTTGCTTTTTGTTATTTTATATAGTAAAATGTAAACATCAAAAAAGTTGTCAAAAAGGGGCGTCCCTAATGACCAAAAAAGGTGAGAGAAAAAATGTATTTAAAAAGATTAGAATTACAAGGATTTAAATCCTTTGCAGATAAAACAGTGTTAGAATTAAGACCTGGTATAACGACTGTAATTGGGCCAAATGGATCAGGAAAAAGTAATATATCAGATGCTATCAGATGGGTATTGGGAGAACAAAGTATGAAGTCTTTAAGAGGTACTAAATCTTTAGATATCATATTTGCGGGAACTCAAAATAGAAAATCATTAGGTTTTGCGGAGGCTTCATTAGTATTTGATAATACAGATGGTTCATTGCCAATTGAATATACAGAAGTGACTGTTACAAGAAAAATTTATAGAAGTGGTGAAACTGGCTATTATATAAATAAGACTCCTTGTAGATTAAAAGATATTTTAGAATTATTTATGGATACTGGTATTGGTAAAGATGGATATTCAATAATTGGGCAAGGTAAGATTGATGAAATTTTGAGTAATAAATCTGAAGATAGAAGACATATTTTTGAAGAGGCTGCAGGAATTGTAAAATATAGAACAAGGAAAGAAGAATCAGAAAAGAAGTTAGAACATACAAAATTAAATCTTCTTAGAATTAATGATATTTTAACAGAAATAGAAGGTAATTTAGAGCCATTACAAGTTCAAGCAGATAAGGCAAAAAAATATTTGAATTTAAGAGAAGAGTTAAAAAATATAGAAATTGGATTATTTATTTATAATATTGAAAAATATAAAGAAAATTTACAGGAAATTGTAAAAGACATAGAAATAATGCAATCACAATGTAATGATGAAGAAGAAAAATTAGAAAAAGTAAAAATTTTAAAAGAAGAGTTAAAAGCTAATATAGATGAAATAACAGAACAAATAGAAAATATGTCAAATATAGGATTTGAAAGTCAAAAACAAATTGAACAATTGAATTCTGATATAAATGTAGCAAAAACAAGAATTGCAAATAATAACGAAAATAATGATAGATATCAAAAAGAAATTGAAGAACAAAATGCTAAAATTCAAGAACTAAAAGAAGAAATTGAGCAAAAAGAAGCAAAAAAAGATAACTTAAAACAAAATAAAGAAAAATTCGAAAAAGAGTTGAACGAAAAACAAATAGAACTAGATAAAATAACAAAAAAATTATCTTCTAAGGAATTAGAAATAGAAGGATATAAGCATACAGTAGAAGAAAATACAGATAAAAAATATGAACTTCAATCAGAAATAAATACACAAAACATAAATTACCAAAACTTTGAAAAAAGACAAACACAAATAAAACAAGAAATGCAATCAACAATTTCAGAATTAGATGCAACACGTTTAAATAAAGAAGATATTGCAAAACAATTTAATGAAATTGAAAACAAGAAAAATAAGGCTCAAAAATCATTAAATGAAGTATCAGAGCAAAGAGAAGAAGCAAATAAAAAAATAAAATCATTTGAAAATAATATAAATATTTTATCAAGTGAAATGAGAATAAAGGAATCCAAATTAAAGTTCTTAATAGAAACAGAAAGAGAAAAAGAAGGTTATATAAAAAGTGTAAAATCATTACTAAAAGATTGCGAAAATATAAAAGAACTTGGAAAAGGTATGCATGGAGTTTTAGCCAATATTATTGAAGTTCCAGAAGAATTAGAAACAGCAATTGAAATGTGCTTAGGCGCAAGTCTTCAAAATATTGTAACAGATACAGAAGATGATGCTAAAAAATTGGTTGAACATTTAAGAAAAAACAATTTAGGTAGAGCATCATTTTTACCAATATCATCTGTAAAAGGAAGAAAACTAGATAAAATAAAAGGTAAGGAAAATGGTGTTATAGGAATTGCATCAGATTTAGTAAAATACAATAAGAAATATGAACAAATAATCTTGAATTTACTTGGTAGAACTGTAATTGTTGACAATATGGATACTGCAATTAGAGTTGCAAAACAAAATGGATATACATTTAGAATTGTAACAACAGAAGGTGATTTAATAAATCCTTCAGGAGCAATTACAGGTGGTTCAGTTGCTAAAAAAACAGTCAACATTTTAGGTAGAGGCAAGGAAATTGAAAAATTAGAAAAAGAAATAAAAGATATAAAAGCAAAAATTCAAAAACTTGAAGATGAAAAACAAGAATATGAAGAATCAATAGAAGGAATTTTAGAGTTATCTGCTAATTTAGAAAAAGAATTGCAAGAAATCGATATTACATATGCAACTGAGAAACAAAAAGTTATTTCAATAAATGAAAATATTGAAAAACTTGAAAAACGCCTAAATAGATTAAAAGAAGAACAATCAAATATTGAAAAACAAAAAGAAGAGGCAGTTTCAACAAAAGGAGATTTACAAGTAGAGATAAATAAAATTATTGAGCAGAATGAAGAACTTTCTAAAATAATTACAGAATTTGCTGAACTAAATAAAGATGACCAAAAATATATTGATGACTTAAATTTTGATATAACAAATTTAAAAATTTCTGTATCATCATTTGACGAAAGTGAAGCATCAATTCAAGAAATCCAAGAAAGAATTAATCAAGAATTAGAAAATGCACATATCAGTATAGAAAATAAGAAAAAACAAATTGAACAAATAAAAATAGATAATGAAGAACTAGAAAAATCAATTGAAGAGACATTACAAAAAATAGAGGAAGTTAAAGAAAGTGTTAATAATAGCAGCTCTAAAATAGAAGAATTAAAAAAAGAAAGAACACAAAAAAGTGAAAAACTTTCTAAACAAGAAGATGAAATAACAGCTAAGTTTAAAGTAATTGAAGATTTAAAAGCACAACTTGTAAAATTAGAAGTAAAAAAGACAAAAATTGAAGAAGATATAAACGATGTTATTAATAAAATGTGGGAAGAATATGAGCTTACACCTAATAATACACAAGAATATCCAAAGCCAGAAAATGTTGCATTAACACAAAGAAGAGTAAATGCATTAAGAACAGAAATTAGAGAACTAGGAAGTGTTAATGTAGACTCAATAGAAGAATACAAGAATTTAAAAGACAGATATGACTTTATGAGTGAACAAAGATTAGATTTAGAAAACACAATGAGTAAACTTAGAAAAATTATTTCAGACATGACACAAATTATGAAAGAACAATTTAACGAAAAATTTAAAATTATAAATAAAAATTTTGGAGAGGTATTTGCTGAACTATTCGGAGGCGGAAAAGCAGAATTAACATTAGAAGATGAAAACAATGTATTAGAATGTGGAATTGAAATAACAGTACAACCACCAGGAAAGAAATTACAAAATATGATGTTATTATCAGGAGGAGAAAGAGCATTTACAGCAATAGCATTATTATTTGCAATTTTAAAAATAAATCCAGCACCATTCTGTGTATTAGATGAAATAGAAGCTGCATTAGATGATGTTAATGTATTTAGATATGCTGAATATTTAAAAAAATTCACAGAGCATACACAATTTTTAGTAATAACACATAGAAAAGGAACAATGGAAGCAGCTGATACAGTATATGGAGTTACAATGGAAGAAAGCGGTATTTCTAAATTATTATCTATGAAATTGAAACAATAAAATATACAAAGATAAAAATAAAAAAGCCGGAGGTTAAGTAACCTCCAGCTTTTTTTGTTACAATATACTAATGTTATAATATTAGTATAAATTATTAAGCATCAAGCGACATCACTCTTTTCGATTTTTAACTTCTGCCGAAGTGCTTTTAACCGGCAAGCGGTTAAATCAGATGGTGTTGCGCAAATGATTGCATTTTCTTTTTTATTAAAAATGCCTCTTTCATAATTGCGAACCCAATCGATAAAGGTTTTGATTTCATTTTTTGCACCTGATACAAAAAATAAAATTTCGTCGTTGTTCTTAATAATTAACTTCTTTGCCATAAGCAAAACCTCCTGTTGTTTTATAATATATATTATACAATAAATTGAATTAAAATGCAATAAATTTAAAAAATCCTATAAAAATTAATAGCAAACCAGAAATAATAGACCAAATATTAGGAGGCAATTTACAAAATTCTCTAATATGAATTCCTAAATAAGCCCCTAAGTTAAGAAAAACTAATTGTAAAATACTAACTAAAAAAGGAAAAAGTGTCAAATTAAAATCTGTAATAGCACCACAAATACCAATACAAAAACTATCTAAAGAAAGAGCAATAGCCAAAAACAAAGATTCTTGTGGTTCAATAATTTTTGAGTGATTTAAATCTGAAGAAATTGGACTATTAAATATATTTTGAGAAACCTTTTCTTTTTTTAAAGCCTGAAAACAAATGTATATTCCCATACAAATTAATATAAAACAGCCTAAAAAATTTGTAAAAGCTTTTGGAAATATAAATTGAATAAAGTTTCCAAAAAATATTGATATATATGTTGTTATAAGTGATATTGCAAACAAAATTAATTTTCCTAATTTAGATATTTTAGTATTTTTAATTCCATATGTAATTCCTATTCCAAGTGAATCAATACTACTCGATATTGCCAAAAGTAATGAATTTACCATAATAACACCTCTTACAACATAATATGACAAAAAAATAATGTTGTTACTTTGGAATAAAAAAGTACAAGCCACATATATTTAAATAACAAATATACAAAGGAGTGAATATTATGTGGCAAACATTAAGAAAAGAAGAAGCATTAAGAAAACTAGGAACAAATGAAAAACAAGGATTAACAGATGAAGAAATAAAAGAAAGACAACAAAAATATGGAAAAAATAAATTACAAGAAAAAAAGAAAGAAAGCGTTTTAATAAAATTTATAAAACAATTTAATGATTTTATGATAATAATACTAATAATAGCATCAATAATCTCAGCAGTAATTTCAAAAATGCAAGGAGAAAATGATTACGTTGATTCAATAATTATAATAGGAATAGTAGTATTTAATGCTTTAATGGGTGTAATTCAAGAGGCAAAAGCTGAAAAATCAATAGAAGCTTTAAAACAAATGACACCACAATTAGCAAAAGTAATAAGAAATGGCAAATACATGGAAATTAATGCAGAAGAATTAGTAAAAGGAGATATTATTATTTTAGAAGCAGGAAATTATGTGCCAGCAGATTGTAGAATACTAGAAAGTTATAATCTAAAAATTGAAGAGTCATCTTTAACAGGCGAAACAGAACCATGCTTAAAAGATGCAAATATAATATGTAAAAAAGATATACCATTGGGAGATATGAAAAATCTTGCATTTATGGCAAGTATTACAGTAAATGGACATGGAAAGGCAGTAGTTACAGAAACAGGAATGAACACAAAAGTAGGACAAATTGCTAATATGATTATAGAAGACAAGGCACCAGAAACACCATTGCAAAGAAAATTAGGAGAAGTAGGAAAAATTTTAGGAATAGCATGTTTAATAATATGTATTATTATATTTTTAATAGGAATTATAAAACATATAGATCCAATAGAAATGTTTATGACAGCAGTAGGACTTGCAGTTGCAGCAATACCAGAGGGACTTCCTGCAATAGTTACAATAATGTTATCAATAGGAGTAACTAAAATGGCAAAAAGAAATAGTATAATAAGAAAGTTACCAGCAGTTGAAACATTAGGAAGTAGCAATGTTATATGTTCTGACAAAACAGGAACATTAACTAAAAATAAAATGAAAGTAGTAGATATAAAAGCTAAAAGTAAGAAGTTTGCAATAGAAATGGCAACATTATGCACAGATTGTGAAGTTGTAGTGGAAAATGGAGAAAAAATTGTAACAGGAGAAGCAACAGAAAAGGCAATTGTAGAAGAAGGAATAAATATAGGATTTAACAAAAAAAATATGGAACAATTACTTCCTAGAATTAGTGAAATACCATTTGATTCTAGTAGAAAAATGATGACAACAATACATAAAATGGGAAATAGATATAGAGTTATATGCAAAGGAGCACCAGATGTTTTGCTAGAAAAATGTTCAAAAGAAGTATCAGACATAGATACAAATCAAAATATTAAAGTACAAAGTCTAGATAAATTTAGAATAAAAAATGATAATGAACAAATGGCACATAATGCATTAAGGGTAATTGCTGTTGCATATAAAGATATAAATGAATTACCAAGTAAATTAGATAGTAAAACTATAGAAAATAATCTAACATTTATAGGTTTAATAGGAATGATAGATCCACCAAGAGAAGGCGTAAAAGAAGCTGTAAAGACATGTAAAAATGCTGGAATAAAAACCGTAATGATAACAGGAGACCATTTAGAAACAGCAAAAGCAATAGCAAAAGACCTAGGAATTTTAGAGTTTAGTGATAAGGCAATAACCGGTCAAGAATTAGATAAAATGACACAAAAACAATTAGAAAAAAATATAAAAGAATATTCAGTTTTTGCAAGAGTTACACCAGAACACAAAGTAAGAATTGTAAAAGCATGGCAAAGAAATGGAGCAGTTGTAGCAATGACAGGAGATGGTGTTAATGATAGCCCAGCTTTAAAAAATGCAGATATAGGAATTGCCATGGGAAAAAACGGAACAGATGTTGCAAAAAATGCTGCAGATATAATATTAATTGATGATAATTTTGTAACAATAGTTGAAGCAGTAAAACAAGGAAGAAATATCTATGATAATATAAAAAAAGCAATACATTTTTTATTATCAACAAATATAGGGGAAATTGTTACAATATTTATGGGGTTAGTATTAGGATTAAAATCTCCTCTATTAGCAATACAATTGTTATGGATAAATTTAGTAACAGACTCATTACCAGCAATAGCATTAGGACTTGAAAAACCGGAAAAAAATATTATGAATAGAAAACCAATAAACAATAAAAAAGGAATATTTTCAGATGGATTATGGGGAAAAATTATTGTAGAAGGAATAATGATAGGAATGCTTACATTAGTTGCTTTTAGTATAGGAAACAAATTTTATAGTTTAGAAGTAGGAAGAACAATGGCATTTTTATCAATTGGATTATTAGAATTAGTTCACAGTTTAAATATAAAAAGTGAAAGATCTATATTTGAAACAGGATTGTTTGAAAATAAATATTTAATAGGAAGTTTTATATTAGGGGCTTTTATACAAATAATAGTAGTAATAGTTCCATTATTTGCAAAAATATTTGAATTAACAAGTCTAAATATAACACAATGGATTATTACATTAATAATTTCAATTATTCCTATTCCTATAATGGAAATACAGAAGAAACAAAATGACATTAAATATGGAAACTTTTTTACAAAACCCATTGCAAAATCTGGAAAAATATGATAAAATAGCTATGCTTTGAAAATGGCATAGCTATTTTTAAATCTCTACTTAACTTAAGAGTTAGGTTATAAAATCCATAGGGAGGTGAAAATAATGAATAAATACGAAAGTGTTATCATTGTTAATCCAAATGTTGATGAAGCAGGTTTAAAAGCTTTAGAAGAAAAATTCACAGGATTAATTAATGAAAATGGAAAAGTAGAATCTGTAGAAAATGTAGGTAAAAAGAAATTAGCTTACGAAATCAAAAAATTCAAAGAAGGTACATACATGGTATTTACTTTTGAAGCAAAACCAGATTCAATAGATGAACTTGAAAGAGTTTATAGAATTACAGACGATGTAATAAAATTTATCGTTATAAAAAAATAAATTTAGAAAAAAGTGGGACCTAAATTAAAGTAATTATTTGAAGAACGAAAGGATGATAAAAATGAACAAAGTAATATTAATGGGAAGACTTACAAGAGATCCAGAAGTAAGATATACACAAACTAATAATACTCTAGTTGCTTCTTTTAGCTTAGCAGTAAATAGAAGATTTGTTAGACAAGGAGAAGAAAGACAAGCAGATTTTATAAATATCGTTGCTTGGAGTAAACTAGGAGAGTTTTGTAGTAAATACTTTAAGAAAGGTCAACAAGTAGGAATAATAGGTAGATTACAAACTAGAACTTGGGATGATGACCAAGGAGTAAAACACTATGTAACAGAAGTAGTTGCAGAAGAAGCGTATTTTGCTGATAGTAGAAGAGACGGAGATGCAGGAACATTTGAAAATACATTTGGTAATACAATGCCAGGAAGTATGGGATCAGATTTCGAAACATCTTCAGCTGATGACCTACCATTCTAATTTATTACGAGAGGGGGAAATAAAAAATGGCAGACAAAAAACAAAATAAAAGAAATAATAATAAAAATTATGATGAAGATTACAATCCAAAATTCAGAAAACAAAGAAAGAAAGTATGTGTAATGTGTAGTGATAAAAACTTTGAATTAGACTACAAAAATGCAGATCAATTAAAAAAATTTGTTAATGATAAAGGAAAAATCTTACCAAGAAGAACAACAGGTGCATGTGCTAAACATCAAAGAGATATTACAATAGCTGTAAAGAGAGCTAGACATATAGCAGTATTACCTTATGCACAACAATAATAAAAAAAAGGCTGAAAACTTGAATACAAGTTTTCAGTCTTTTTTTTACAGAGGAGCGATAGAATCCAGTAATTTAAACTGATTGTCTATCTTTTCTCTAGTTTCGGAATTTGTAGATTCATAAACATGAATCTGAATAGCTGGTCCACAATTAGTATCAGATGTTACAAGGCAATTCAGAAAAACTGGACAGTAATTAGGGATCTGAGAGCAAGCAAAGTTGAATTTTGCCAGGTCAATCTGATATTTTGGTGGAATTGAGTTTCCAACAAGACCAATTGTTATAGAAAAAGAAGGTCTTGACTTATTTTCGAATAGAAAAAGCATATTAAGATAAGCTGCTTTTTCATCGCATGATGACTTGATGTAAATAAAGCTACTAACATTATTTTTATACATTTTGTTAACAGCTCCTAATAAGCCAGATAATGACTCAAAAGGCTTGCGAGCCCAAAAACTTAAATACAAAATTTCTGTATTGCTAGAATTTAAGGACTCATTAATATAGTCATCTGGTGTTGATAAAACAAAATCTGAAGGAAATTTACTATAAATAGATATAGTAATAATCGTCCCAGTTTTATCAACATGAAAAAATGGAAAATATTTCTTCTCCCCTTTCTGAAGTTTGTAGAACTGTTTCAACTGAGTTGATAATTCAGCTGAAGGCTCATGCTGTAGATCACGTTTGATACTAAGTGATGAAAAAGAATCCTTGCCTCGATATAAATCGATACAAAGGTAATAAATAGTATTACCATCTTCAGTACAGTTGTTAATTTCAATTTTGGTCTGTGAAATTTGACCTGCATAAACCATATTATTGAAAGCCTGAAATAAATCAGACAGTTCTACAAATGGATTCCGAAGTCTAAATTGTAATTCTAATATCTTCATGTTGTTTCCTCCTCTTGAAGTGTTAAATAAATAGTAATAAAAAAATTATACCATAATTTACATAAAAAATCAAATTATTGTCTTGTAAAAACAATCAATATATAGTAAAATTAAGATATTAAGAAGAAAAGAAGGGAATAAAATGTATAACAATTTTTTAGAAAAAAATGAAGAATTAATAAATTTATCAAAAGAAGTAGAAAATGAGATAAAGCCACAATTTCAAATTGTCGATGAAATTTGCGAGAAAAATAGTTTAAAAGTATTAACAGCATTTCAACAATGTAACTTACAAGAAATGCATTTAAATTCATCAACAGGTTATGGAATAGATGAACCAGGAAGAAATAAAATAGAAGAAATATATTCAAATGTTTTTAAGAGTGAAGATGCATTAGTACGTGCACAATTTATATCTGGAACACATGCATTAGCAATAACATTATCAGCATTATTACGTCCTAATGAAACAATGATAAGCATAACAGGAGCACCATATGATACATTACAAACAGTTATAGGATGTGGAAATGATGTAAGTAAAAGTTCATTAAAAGCATATGGAATAAAATATGAGCAAATAGAATTGATAAACAACGACTTTGACATTGAAACAATACAAAATAGATTAAAAAAACAAGATGTTAAACTAGTTGAAATACAAAGGTCAAGAGGATATTCAACAAGAAAAAGCTTAACAATAGATAAAATAGAAAAGGCAATAACAGCAATAAGAAAAGTAAATAAAAATGTAATAATAATGGTAGATAACTGTTATGGAGAATTTGTAGAAGAAAAAGAACCAATAGAAATAGGAGCAGATATAGCAGTAGGATCTTTAATGAAAAATTTAGGAGCAGGTATTGCAACTTCTGGAGCATATATTGTAGGAAAAAAAGAATTAATTGAATTATGTGCAGAAAGACTTACAGCACCAGGAATAGGAAAAGAAATAGGACCATCTTTAGGACAGAATACAGCTTTAATAAAAGGATTATTTTTTGCACCACAAGTAGTTGCAAGTAGTGTAAAAACAGCAATATTTGCTAGTAGAATACTAGAAAAATTAGGATATGAAGTAGACCCAAAATATAATGAAAAGAGAGCAGATATAGTACAAACAATAAAACTAGGAACAGAAGCTAATTTAGTAAAATTTTGTCAAGGTATCCAAAAAGGATCACCAATAGATTCTTGTGTTATACCAGAACCAAGTGAAATGGGAGGATATGAAGATAAAGTAATAATGGCAGCAGGAACATTTACAGAAGGATCAACAATAGAATTAAGTTGTGATGGACCAATAAGAGAACCGTATATTGCATATATGCAAGGAGGACTTACATATAATTATGGAAAATTTGGAATATTAAAAGCAATAGAAGAAATGAAAACCTGTCAATAGGGACGTCCCTTTTTGACAACTTTTATATACAAATTCACTAAAATTATAAATAATACTTGTCAAAAAGGGGCGTCCCTATTGACAGGAATAGAGGTAAATAATGAAAGTAGTAGTAATAGGTGGGGGACCAGCAGGTATGATGTCTGCAATTACATCAGCTGAAAATGGAAATGATGTAATTTTAATAGAAAAAATGTCTTCTTTAGGAAGAAAATTATTAATAACAGGTAAGGGAAGATGTAATATTACATCTTCATTAAATATTGATGATTTTATAAAGAATATTCCTGGAAATGGAATGTTTTTATATAGTAGTTTTAAGAATTATACTAATAAAGATATAATTGAATTTTTAAAAAGTGAAGGGCTTGAAGTGAAAGAAGAAAGGGGAAATAGAATTTTTCCTATTACAGACAAATCATTAGATGTTTTAAAGTGTTTTACAAAAAGATTAAAAGAACTAAAAGTAGAAATTAAATTAAATACAAAAGTAGAACAAATTATAATAAAGGACAATATAGCAATAGGAGTAAAAACTGAAAAAGAAACAATAAAAGCAGATAAAATAATTTTAGCAACAGGGGGAAAAAGTTATCCATTAACAGGTTCTACAGGTGATGGATATAAAATAGCAAAACAATTAGGTCATACACTAACAGATATAAAGCCATCGTTAGTGCCATTAGAAATTTATGATAAAAATATTTGTAGTAAATTACAAGGATTATCATTAAGAAATGTAAAAATAGAGATATTAGATATAACAAAGAATAAAAGTATATACCAAGATTTTGGTGAAATGTTATTTACACATTTTGGAGTATCAGGACCAATAATATTAAGTTCCTCAGCACATTTAGTAAGATATAAAAATATATATGAACTATTAAAAAATAAAAATATTATTTTAAAAATAGATTTTAAACCAGCATTAACAGAAGAAAAATTGAATGAAAGAATTTTAAGAGACTTTAATGAGATAAAAAACAAACAATTTAAAAATAGTTTAGATAAATTATTACCACAAAAGTTAATACCTGTTATAATAGAAAAGAGTGGAATTAATAGTAATAAAAAAGTAAATGAAATAACAAAAGAAGAAAGAAAAGGTTTAGTAAAATTATTAAAAAACTTTATAATAGAAATAAAAGGATTTAGGCCAATAGAAGAAGCAATTGTAACAAGTGGAGGAATAAATATAAAAGAAATAAATCCAAAAACAATGGAATCAAAACTAATAAATGGTCTATACTTTGCCGGAGAAATTATAGATGTAGATGCATATACAGGAGGATTTAATTTACAAATAGCCTATTCTACTGGATATACGGCAGGAAAATAAGGAGAAAAATGGAAAATTTTATTACAATAAAAGAAAATATACAAACTGAAATAGTAGAAAAAAAGTCAAAATTTATTTGTAATTTATTTAAAGTAGAAAATAAAGAAGAAGCAGAAAAAATTATAAAAGAAACAAAGAAGAAATATTATGATGCAAGACATAATTGTGTTGCATATAGAGTAATGGAAAATGAAAATATAGTAGAAAAATCAAGTGATGACGGTGAACCATCTGGTACTGCAGGAGGACCAATGTTAAATATTCTTCAAAAAAATAATATGTGTAATATTTTAGTAATTGTAACAAGATATTTTGGAGGAATATTATTAGGGACAGGAGGATTAGTAAGAGCATATTCAGATGTTACAATAAAAGCAATAGATAAATCATATAAGATTGAAAAGTGTATAGGTATAGAAGCGGAAACCATTTTAGAATACAATAATTTAGAAAGTTTTAAATATTATTGTAGAAAAAATAATATTAATATAACAGACTTAGAATATTCCGATAAAATTATTTGTAAAATTCAGTTAGAAGAAATCAGAAAGCAAAGATTAATAAAGGATTTTGAAACAAAAAATATTAATTTAATAGAATTAAAGTTTTTATCTAAAAAAATTATAGATAAATGTATAATAAAATAAATCTTTTATAAAAAATTGGTAAAAATTTCCAATAATTAATTGAAATTTTAAAAATTAAATAATATAATCCAAACTGTAAATATTTTACAGTTTTAATTTTTTAGGAGGAGATATATTATGAAAGAAAAAACAACAATATTAATTGCTGATGATAATCAAGAATTCAGCCAAACACTTGCTTCATATATACATGAACAAGATGATATGGAAGTTATAGGATTGGCTAAAGATGGAGAAGAAGCTATAGATATGATAACAAATATAATGCCAGATATTGTTTTATTAGATGTAATAATGCCACATTTAGATGGAATAGGAGTATTAGAAAATATAAATATGATAAAATGTAATAAAAAACCAATGTGTATAATGTTATCAGCTGTTGGACAAGATAAAATTACACAAAAAGCTATTGCATTAGGAGCAGAATATTATGTGGTTAAACCTTTTGATATTGAATTATTAATAAAAAGAATTAGAGAATTAAAGAACTTTAAACCAACACAAAATCCAAATAATTTTATAGGAAAAGAAGTTAAACAACAATATGTAGAAATACCAGCAAACTCAGAAAAAAATGAGGAAAATTTAGAAGCATTGGTTACAAATATTATACATGAAGTTGGTGTACCAGCACATATAAAAGGATATCAATACTTAAGAGAAGCTATTATAATGGTTGTTAATGATATTGATGTAATAAATCAAATAACTAAAAGTTTATATCCTAAAATTGCTTATAAATTTAACACAACACCAAGTCGTGTTGAACGTGCAATTCGTCATGCAATAGAAGTTGCTTGGGGTAGAGGAGATCAAAAAACAGTTGAAAATATATTTGGCTACACAATCTCAGCAGCTAAAGGAAAACCAACTAACAGCGAGTTTATAGCAATGATTGCTGATAAGCTAAGACTTGAATTAAAGAGTGCATAAAGCATTCTTTTTTTATTTATTATTATATTTTTAAACATTTTTAATGGACTTTACATAAAAAATAAATTATGCTATAATACAACTATGTAAAAATATAAAAGGAGGATAGATATTAAGTTTTAAATTTGTAACTTGTTAACAAATCTAACATGAGGAGAATAAAATGACAGTAAAAAAAGCAAAAATGGTTACAATTATGATGGGAATAATCATTGGAATTTTGACATTATTACCTGTGTATAATTATAGGATTCAAAAGTTTGGAAATTTGAGCATAAACATAAAAATTGCAATAATTTCTATTATGTGGATTTTAGGTATAAGTTTTGTTATGTATATTTCGTTTGGAATTGTTTGGAGCCAATACATTAAGGAAAAAACTTTTGAAAAAGATATGAATAAACATATAAATGATTTTATTGCAAGTGTAAGAAATTCAAATGGAGAAAAAGAGCTTATTCTTATAGATCCAGAATGGGATAAGCTTACAAGGGCAATAATAAAGCATTATGATCCAATATATATGGCAAAAATAAAAGATAATAATACAGTAGATATCATAATAAGTGATAGAAAAACAGGTGAAATAATAGTACCGGAACCTATAAATTTTAGTATTAAAAACTTATTATTGAGTTTTCAGATTTACGAAAAATAAAAAAGCTAATATTTATCTTTTGGAAAAAGCACGAAAAATATCGTGCTTTTTTTATTTAAAAACTTTTTCATAAAGAATAAAAAAACATATATATGGAAAAATAACAAAAGGTGATAGAAATGAGAATATCATTTATTAAATATGAAAAAGATCAAAACAATTATAGAATTCCGAAGATATTAGGAATGGATATATATGAAATAAAAAAACCAGAAGATGTAGACTATAAAATAGAAGAATTAAAAAAAGAAAACTATACTACAATAGTAATACCAAATGAACTTGCAAGTTTTTCAGAAGGAATTATAACAAAATATAAATATGACGACAAAATAAATATCATAATAACTCCAAGCAGAAAATAAATATATATAAATTTGTCATAAAAAAAGAAAAAGGACATATAAATTTATAAAGAAAAATTGTAAGGAGGTAAAAAATGATAGAAACATCAAAAGAAAACTTATGTATTAATAAATTAGTATCAGATAAAAAAGAAATTGTATTTACAGAAGGTGATATGATAGTTCCAGATTCAAAACCTGATATTTTGAACACAATTTGTACAAGTGGTGTTGTATCTATATACAAAAAAGAAGTTCAAGAAGGAAAAGTAAGATTAGACGGAAATATAAATACATATATTATGTATATGCCAGATGATGTAGATGATACAGTTAGAGGATTAAATACAAGTTTAGACTTTTCAGAAGCAATAGATATACCTGATTGCAAAGAAAATATGAATGTTGTATCAGAAGTGCAAATAAAATCAATAGAATGCAAAGTTTTAAACGGAAGGAAAATAAGCATAAAAGCAACATTAGAAGTACATTTAAAAGTATATTTAAATGATGAGGTTGAAATAATTAACGAATTACAAAATGCAGAAAATGTTCAAATTTTAAAAGAAGACTTGAAGGTTAATTCATTAGTTGGAAGAGGAGAAAATAAAATATATGCAAAAGACAATGTAAAAATAGATGATATGGATAATCTAGCAGAAATTTTAAAAGTAAATGTTAGATTAGTAGATAAAGACATAAAAATAAGTTATAACAAGGTTTTAACAAAATCAGAAGTAGAAATAAAAATAATGTATTTAACAGAAGAAAATAAAATTAATGTAGTAAACTCTAGAATACCAGTAGTTGGATTTATAGACATACCAAATGTTATGGAAGAAAACATTTGTGATGCAAATTATGAAATAAAAAATATTGTAATAAAACCAAATCCACAAGAAGAACATTCTATATATGTAGAAATTGAAATTGAAGTAGTATGTGATGTATATGAAGAAAAACAAATCAATTTAATACAAGATATGTATAGTCCATGTGAAAGACTGGACTTTGAAAAAAGATCAATTGTTACAATGACAGATAAACAAGAAAATACAAATGAAAAACAAATAAGAGAAAAAGTAAGTTTAAAAGACATAGAAAATGAGAATTTAATAGATGTAGATGTAAGTCCAACAATATTAAAAGAAACAAAAATAAACTCAAAAATATTATATGAAGGAGAAATGAACTTAAGATTTTTATTTACAAATCCAAAAATGCAAATTGATGTAAAAGAAGCAAAAATACCTTTTGAATATACAATTGAAAATTTAGAAAATGGTGAATCAATAAATACAAGTAATAATTTAGAAGTAAGGTCTAAAGATTTTATTGTCCAAGACGGAGGAAATATAGACTGCAATATAGATATAAATGCAGATACAAATATGTATAGAACAGCAAATATAAACATAATAGATAGTATAGAAGAGGGTGACAAAGTAGAAGATGAAGACTACAGCATAGTTATCTATATTGTGCAAAAAGGTGATAGTTTATGGAAAATAGCTAAAAAATTTGGAAGCACAGTTGATGGAATAGCAAGAGTAAATGGAATAGAAAATAGAGACGAAATATATCCAGGACAAAAACTATTTATACCTAAATATGTAAAAGTTCCAGTAATGGATTATGAGTAAAATATATTCAAGACCAAGAATAAAACTACCAAAGATATTTATATCTAATATTGGAAAAAATAATAAAAAACAAAATGAAAAATTTATTAAAATTTTTATTATATTAATAATTGCATTTAGCACAGTAAAATTAATATTAGATGCAGTTACACCTATATTTGATACACTTTGTGAAGACAAAGCAAAATCAATAGCAACAATAGTTTCTAATGAACAAGCCACAGTAGTTATGAGAGAACATTCATATGATGAACTTTTTACAATAGAAAAAGATAAAAATGGAAATATAACAATGATAAAATCAAACATAAATGCTATTAATGAGATAATCTCAGATGTAGCAGTAAAAATCCAGAATGAAATAAATAACAAAGGAAGAGACAATGTAAAAATAGCATTAGGAAGTTTTACAGGATTAAAATTATTATCAGGAAGAGGTCCTGCAGTAAAACTTGAAATTTCCTCAATAGGAAATGTTCAAACAGATTTAAGAAGTGAATTTAAAGCACAAGGAATTAACCAAACATTACATAGAGTTTATCTTGAAGTAGAATGTGAAGTAAGTGTATTAACACCATTTGAGAATATAACAACAAAGATAACAAATCAAGTTTTACTCGTCGAAAATGTAATTGTAGGAAATATTCCTAATACTTACTATAATTTAGAAGGACTTGATAATAATAATATGATAGATATAATTAATTAAATTTCAAAAATTTCTATTTTAAAATTTCAAAAAATGCAAATGATATAAGTATATTATTTCATTAAGGAGGATTTTTATAATGGAAAATTTTGATAATAAAAATAATGAAAATTCAGAAAAGAAAGATAGACAATTAGATAATTTAATTAATATAGTTGAAAATCACACAAGAACAAAAAGACATCTAGAGCAATATTCACATATAGGAAATCCAGAAAATAAAGAAAATGCAAGAAGAATACAAGATATTAGAGAAAAGCAAATTAATGAATTAAAAAATCAAATAAAAGGAGTTAATAATATACAAACAAAAGAGGAACAATTAGAAAATGTTGTTGAGAAATATATTAATGCAGAGGGATATATTAGAAATAATGAAGAAAATATGAGTCAAGAACAATTAGAAAACATGGAAAGAAAGCAAGACAATAGAGAAATTCAAATTGAAAACCTTGAAGATGAATAATTAAAAAGAGTGAGGAATGTATATGTTCCTCACTCTTTTTGAAATATTTTTATTGAATAATAGTTTATAATATGTTATAAATACATAGGTGATTATTATGAAATTTTTAGTTCAAAGAGTAAAAAATGCAGAAGTTGATATAGATAATAAAACAGTTGGAAATATAGACAAAGGTTTTATGGTTTTAATTGGAATAACTCATACAGATACAAAAGAGATAGCAGATTATTTAATAAAAAAATTAATTAACTTAAGAGTTTTTGAAGATGAAAATGGAAAAATGAATTTATCTTTAAAAGATGTTAATGGTTCATTACTTTTGGTATCACAGTTTACTTTATATGCTGATTGTTCTAGTGGAAATAGACCATCATTTACAAATGCAGCAAAGCCTGATTTTGCAAATGAATTATATGAGTATATTATAGCTGAATGTAAGAAAAAAATTAATATTGTAGAAACTGGTGTATTTGGAGCAGATATGAAAGTTGAATTGATTAATGATGGACCTGTAACAATTATTTTGGAAAAAAGCTAAAACTACTTGAATAAAAGATAATACTAAATTAAATCCAAAAAATATCTGTAAAGAGTATATCGAAAGATTTTACAAATATATGAATAATGCTGATATGGGAAACGAAAGAGGAAAATTTATATCATATTTAAATATTTATTCTGGATTATGTGCTTATGAGATATTAAGAGAAAAAGGCTTATCTGAAAAAGAAGGGATAGAGGCATATAATAAAATGTGTGCTTCAATGAGAAAATTATCAACCATTATATATAAAATAGCGGACACATTACCAAATGGTTATAACATAGTTGTAAATAGTTTAAAGGATGACTTAAATGGACCAAAAGCAATATGCTGGAATGCAAAAGTATTAAAAGATGATGATGAAGGTTTTAATTATGAAATATAAAAATGTTTATATTTCGACACTTGCAAAGCACATGGTTATCCAGAGTTTTGTAAAGTATTCTGTACTCATGATTGGTATGCTTATGGTGTTTTAAAGAAACATTCTAAATTTGTTAGAAAATCAACTATAGCCGAGGATGGGACAATATGCGATGACACAATATTAAAAGTTAAATAATATTAAAATTTTTAATATTATCCTTAATGTTTTCTTTAACATTAAACGTTGCCTTAACAGCAGTTCTGTATAAGAACTGGGTTGATAAGCAAATACATAAATAAAAAAAGCTCACATCTGTAACTTTGGCGAGTTAGGTGTGAGTTTTTTCAAACTTAATTCGGCAAAACCACGTTTGTGGATTTGTCATTTCCTATATTTATTATAAGCTATTTAAAGATAAAAATTCAAGAAAAAGATAAAATTATAATAAATAAATAGTAATTTATCTAACATAAAAAGTAAGACTGGATTCAACTAGAATCCAGTCTTACTTTTTAGTATTGCTGTTCTCGATAAAGGATCAAGTGAAAGCCAAATAAGTTTGGCATATCCATCAGATTCTTTTAAGAGATAACAATACCAATCAGAGTAGCTTTCAGGCATTTCGCCAGAGAGTTTCTTGTGCGGAACACCGCAAAGCGACATGAAGAAAGGTTTATTATGAGCTTTGCATGCTAAAAGTACATGCTCAGTTGCATCACATGGTTCTTGAGCAATTACGAAATCATAATCAGATAAGTCGAATGTTTTATGGTCAAACCTATCTTTGATTATGGTTAAGTTATCGATTTTGAACTCTTCCTCAATGATTGTGTCGATACAGGTTACTTCATATCCAGCTTTGGCAATGATTCGTGAAAGTCTAGCGGTTCGACCACCTCCAACTTCAAGAATTTTTTTGTAAGGAGTCTTTGCTAACTTTTTAAGAACAAAATTCGCAAAGGATTCTTGACGAGAAGGAAGTCCTTTCAGCCAAAGTAGAAAATCAAGGGACTGATCGCTTATCACATCTTTGTCTGGATGATTGATTTCTTTTTCCAAATCACTGAGCTGTTTTTTACTTAATTCATGCGGGTTGAACTGCCGATAAGTTGAAAAATTCCGTATAAGCATAAATGCTCCTTTCTATAATAGATGTTTAGTTACATCTAGTTTGTAGAGTATGATTATAGCAGTCTGCTAAAACCATAAAATGTTAAATCGCCCTTATAATTATATCACAATAAGTGTATTATGTGAAGCAAGTTATGCAAAGAGAAATAAAAACATTGATATTTCAATGCTTGCAGACGTTTGATAGTAAAAATTACCGAACAATAACAAAAAACCTCGGAAGTATAAACTTCTGAGGTTTGATATATTTTGTATAAAATAAATTCTATCTCTTTGAAAATTGTGGAGCTTTTCTAGCTTTTTTAAGACCATATTTCTTTCTTTCTTTCATACGAGGATCTCTTGTTAAGAATCCGTTTGTTTTTAAAGCTGGTCTAAATTCACTATTAGCTTCATTTAATGCTCTAGCAATACCATGTCTGATTGCTCCAGCTTGACCTGTAAATCCTCCACCTCTTACTGTGCAAACAACATCATATTTATCAGTTGTGTTAGTAACTGTAAGTGGTTGTCTAACTATAACTTTTAAAGTTTCTAATCCGAAATATTTATCTAAGTCTTCTCCATTAACTGTAATTTTTCCAGAACCTTCTACTAATCTAACTCTAGCGATTGAAGATTTTCTTCTTCCTGTTCCAGTATAAACTATTTTTTCTGATTTAGCCATATTATTTTACCTCCCATACTTCTGGTTTTTGTGCTTGATTTTCATGTTCTGCTCCTGCATAAACTCTTAATTTTTTAAGTTGAGCTCTTCCTAAAGAGTTGTGTGGTAACATTCCTTTAATAGCTAATGTCATAGCTTTTTCTGGATTTTTTTCTAACATTACTCTTGCTGGAGTTTCTTTCATTCCACCAATGTATCCTGAGTGGTGTCTATAAATTTTTTGATCCATTTTGTTTCCTGTTAAAATAACGTCTTTAGCGTTTAATACTATAACGTGATCACCTGTATCGATATTAGGTGTAAATGTTGGTTTGTGTTTTCCTCTTAATAATTTAGCAGCTTCTGTTGCAACTCTACCTAATGGTTTGTTAGCTGCATCAATTATGTACCATTTGCTTTCTATTTCGCCTTTTTTAGGGCTATATGTTGTATTATTCATGGTAATAATTACCCTCCTATTTTTTTAATATTTTTATTTATATATATGAAATTTAAATTAAAACCACCGGGGAGAAGTTTTAGATTTAAATCATATTCTAACATAATGCTTAAATATTTTATTACAAAAAAGCCACTTTGTCAATGTTTTTTGGAAAATTTATGAAAACTATTGATAAAAATTTTATTTAAAATTATAATAATTAAAAAAGCTAATACATTATTGGCATAATAAATAGATTTTGAAATAAAAATTAAATAAAGCAAAATATATAGCAGCAAGGAGGAAAAATGAGTTTTTTAAAAAAAGGAAAACATTCAACAAAGAAAGAAAACAAGCAAAATAAAAAAGAAGGATTTATGCAAGGTGTAGTAACTCTAATGTTTTCACAAGTTTTAATAAAAATATTAGGATTAGTATATACATTGTATTTAACAAATAGACAAGGATATGGAGATACTGGAAATGGAATATCAGCAGGTGCATATCAAATTTATGCACTTCTTCTTACAATATCATCAATAGGATTACCAAGTGCCATATCAAAATTAGTTTCGGAAAGGACAGCAGTTGGAGATCATAAAGGAGCACATAGAATTTTTAAAATTGCTTTTGCTACATTTGCATTAGTCGGATTAGCAGGAAGTTTAATGCTATTTTTTGGAGCACATATAATTGCAAATCAATGGCTTCAAATCCCAGAGGCTGAAATGACATTAGTTGCATTATCACCAGCAATATTTTTTGTTACAATTGCATCTGTTATGAGAGGATACTTTAATGGTAGACAAAAAATAAGTGTAGGTGCAAAATCTCAAACATTAGAGCAAGTATTTAAGACATTACTTACAGTTATAATTGTAGAAGTTGTGGCAATATTATCAAATGTATCAACAGAATGGATGGCTGCAGGTGCAAACTTAGCAACCACACTTGCAACATTTTTAGGATTTGGATATTTATTCTTATACTATAGAACAGAAAGAAAAGAAATTGCAGATGAAATAAAAAATACTGTAAATTATAAATATGAAACAGTATCAAAAATTATCAAAAAAATATTGTTTGTATCAATACCAATAACATTAACTGCAATAATGTCATCAATAAATAAAAATGTAGATTCTTTTACAGTTGTAAGAAATTTAAAAAAATTTTTACCAGAGGATATAGCAACATCACAATATGGAATACTTGGAGGAAAAGTTGATACTTTAACAAGTTTACCATTAGCTATAAATGTAGCATTTGCAACAGCATTAGTTCCAGCAATATCTGCTGCCAAAGCTAGAAATGATAAAAAGACAATAACACAAAAAACATCATTTTCATTATTAGTATCAATGTTAATTGGATTACCATGCACAATAGGTATGTTTATATTTGCACAACCAATACTAAATTTATTATTTCCAAATGCAAATGATGGAGCACTAATTTTACAAATAAGTTCACTTACAATTATTTTTACAATATTAGACCAAACTATAAATGGAGCCTTACAAGGGTATGGAAAATTAATGATTCCAACAATTTCTTTATCAATAGGAGTTTTAGTTAAACTGATTTTAAACTTAGTTTTAATTCCAATACCAAGTATTGGTGTATATGGAGCAGCAATTGGATCTGTAGCATGTCACATGGTTGCATTTACTATTGCTATAAATGCTCTAAGAAAAAATATTAAATTAGATTTAACATTTTCAAAATTTGTATTAAAACCAATAATAGCAACTACAATAATGGGAATATGTTCATATTTTGTATATTTAAGTTTAAAAGGAATAATAATTGAAAGATTGGCTACAATAATAGCGATAATAATTGCTGTAGTAATTTATGTATTGGCAGTTATTGTATTAAAAATCTTTACAAAAGAAGAACTAAAAATGATGCCAGCAGGAGATAAAATTACTAAATTTTTAGAAAAATTAAAAATTTATTAGAAAAAAAGAAGGATTTTAGCGAAACTTGGCGAATAGTTATTAATAATAGTACAGTTATTGCTAGTTCAGGCGATAAAAGTACATAAATATTTTTAAATCTTATAGGAGGTAATTTAAATGAACAAAGCTGAATTAATCGCAGCAATAGCTGCAAAAACAGGAGAAACAAAAAAAGCTGCTGAAGCATCAGTAAACGCTTTTGTAGAAGTTGTAACAGACTCATTAAAAGAAGGAGAAAAAGTTCAATTAGTTGGATTTGGTTCTTTCGAAGTTAGAAAAAGAGCAGCTAGAAAAGGTAGAAACCCACAAACTAAAGAAGAAATCAAAATACCTGCATCAAAAGCTCCAGTATTCAAAGCTGGTAAAGCATTAAAAGATTTAGTAAATAAAAAATAATTTTATGAGAATATAAATATATGAATTCATAGGAAGAAGACTAGAAATAGTCTTCTTTTTTTATATAAAAAAAAGAGGAATTATATTATTAAAATTCCTCTTATATCATTATTTGCTTTTTTCATCTATTAAAATATGAACATCTCTTAACTGATCTCTTCTAACATTTCCTGGTGCGCCCATCATTAAATCTTGAGCTTTACTATTAAGTGGAAAGGCAATAACTTCTCTAATTGTATCAGAATTAGAAAGCAACATAAGCATTCTATCAATTCCAGGAGCAATACCAGCATGTGGTGGAGCACCAAATTGAAATGCTGTATATAAAGCACCAAATTTTGTTTTTACTTCTTCTTCAGTATATCCTGCCATACTAAAGGCTTTTAACATAATCTCAATATCATGATTTCTTACTGCACCAGAAGAAAGTTCTATACCATTACATACTATATCATATTGATAAGCTAATATATTTAAAGGATTTTCATTTTCTAATGCATTTAAACCACCTTGTGGCATAGAAAATGGATTATGACTAAATGCTAAATTTCCATGTTCATCTAATTCAAACATAGGGAAGTCAATTATCCAACAAAATTGGAAAACATCTTCATCAATTAGATTTAATCTTTTTCCAAGTTCTGTTCTAATTTGCCCAGCAAGTTCTGTTGCCCTTGCTTCATTATCAGCAATAAAGAAAATAGTATCTTCTTTTTCTAAATCAGCTAAACTTAATAATTCTTTTTTCAATTCATCTGGAATGAATTTATCTATAGGACCTTTAAAACTTAAATCTTCTTGTACTTCTAAGTATCCAAGACCACCCATACCTATTGACATAGCATAGTCAAGCATTTTTTCATGGAATCCTTTAGACATATGACCTTTAACTTTAATAGCTCTTACTGTTCTATTAATAAATGGTTTAAAAGTACATTTATTAAAGAAATCAGATAAATCAATAATATATAAAGGATTTCTTAAGTCAGGTTTATCAGAACCATATTTAAGCATAGCATCTTTATAAGTAATTCTTGGAAATGGATATTCTGCAATTTTTTTATTAGAAAATTTCTTAAAAGTATTATACATTACTGGCTCCATTACATTGAAAACATCTTCTTGTGTAGCAAAACTCATTTCAACATCTAATTGATAAAATTCACCAGGAGCTCTATCAGCCCTTGCATCCTCATCTCTAAAACATGGTGCTATCTGGAAGTATTTATCTATACCAGAAACCATTAATAATTGCTTAAATTGTTGAGGAGCCTGTGGTAAAGCATAAAATTTACCAGGATGTAATCTACTAGGTACCAAATAATCCCTTGCACCTTCTGGAGAAGAACTTGTAAGTATAGGTGTTTGAACTTCTAAAAAACCTTGTTCTTGCATTTGATTTCTTAAAAATTGTAATACTTGAGCACGAAGTTTTAAGTTATTTTGAAGTCTTTCATTTCTCAAATCCAAATATCTATATTGAAGCCTTAAATCCTCTCTAATATCTTGATTTGTATTTACTTCAAAAGGAAGATTCTTAGTTCTTTTTCCTAAAACTTTAATCTCCTCAATTCTAATTTCAACAAGACCAGTTTTAATTTTTGGATTAACAGTCTCATCATCTCTTTTTCTAACAGTACCAAAAACTGTAACAGTTGATTCAATAGGAATATGTGAAGCAAAGTCAACATCTTCTGGTTTACCAGAAGTAACAACTTGTGTAACACCATACATATCTCTTATATCTAAAAATACAAGACCACCTAAATCACGAATTGTTTGAACCCAACCCGCAATACGTACTTTTTTTCCTACATCATCTAAACTAATTTCATTACATGTGTGAGTTTTATACTCGTTCATTTTTACATACCTCCTATTCATGTCCTTTTGGGGACGTTTCCGTTTGGGACATCGTTACTAAAAAGGACATTTGCAGTAGAAAACAAAAAACGTCCACTGCAAAAATGCAGGGACGAAATAAATCCGCGGTACCACCCAGCTTGAAAATGTTAAATTAATATAAAACATTTTCCACTTTATTAAAATTGCTTCAATATGTTTCACATTTTAGGTTGAACTAAAAGGGTTTACAGCCAACGACCCTTATTCTCTTATAGTAACTTCTAAAAGCTTTGTATTGTCCGAACGCAATATTATTTTTTTATTATGCTAAATATTTTAACATTTTATTCCGTAATTTGTCAAGAGATAAATAAAAATAAACATCAATTTTACTATAAAATAAATATTGACATATAAAACAAGAAATGCGATAATAGTATAAAATGTAAAAAGGGTGTGAGTCTATAATGAAAAAAGAAATAGATTTAGAAATAGAAAAAATAATGAAAATGATAAATAAAAAAGCACCAAAAGAAGAAATTAATAAAGAAATAGAAAAATTAGATAAGTTACTAAAGCAATTTTTTAAAGGAAGATAAAATATTGAATAATTAAGAAATAATATCACACAATAAAGTAAAATAGTTCATTTATAGAAAATGAAAAATTTGATAATATATAAAAAAATAAATAAAATAGGTGATATTAATGAAAAAATTAAGCTCAATAAGAATTGGAAAAAAGATACAAGCAATAAGAAAAAGTTATGGTTATACTCAAGAAAAACTCGCTGAAAAAATAGAAGTTTCAACTAGATATGTTAGTGATATTGAGCAAGAAAAATCAAAACCTTCTTATGAAGTATTAGTAAAGATTTGCAATTTATTCCAAATTGGATTAGATCAAATTTTTAGCGAGTATTTAAAAATAGAACAGAAAAACAATACAAATTATGGATTAGCAGGATTCGAAAAATTATCTCAAAAAGATAAAGACACAATTGAAAACTTAATAAGTTATTTTAATAAAAGATAAAAACAAGTTTGCAAGGACTTGTTTTTTTTAGATGTTCAGTATATAATAATAGAAATTTTTATTGGGAGATGATTAGATGAAAATTAGTAGAGAAGAAATTTTGCATATTGCAAAATTAGCAGATTTAGAAATAGCAGAAGATGAAATAGAAAAATATGCACTAAATTTACAAGATATATTAAGTTTTGCAAATATAGTAAATAATGCACCAGTAGATGGCTTAGATATTACAATAGGAGCTAATGAAAAGAAAAATGTATTTAGAAAAGACGAGATAAAAGTATTTGAAGATAATGAAGCTTTATTACAAAATGCACCAACACAAGAGCAACATATGTTTAAAATACCAAAAGTAATAAACTAATAGAATTATAACATTTTATTCAAAAAAATAGAGATTCGTTGAGAAAATATATGAATACGGGAGGTAAATTAATGGATATCACAGAATTAACAGTACATGAATTGCAAGAAAAATTAAAAAACAAAGAACTTACAGTAACAGAAATAACAAAAGCATATGTGGACAGAATAAATGACAAAGAAAAAGATGTTCAAGCATTTGTTACAGAATTAGCAGATAGTGCTTTAGAAAAATCAAAAGATGTGCAAGAAAAAATAAATAATGGAGAAATTACAGGAGAATTTGCAGGAATTCCAATAGGAATAAAAGACAATATGTGCACAAAAGGTGTAAAAACAACATGTAGTTCTAAAATGTTAGAGAACTTTGTTTCACCATATGATGCAACAGTAATAGAAAAATTAAATGCAGAAAATATTATTAATTTAGGAAAACTAAACATGGATGAATTTGCTATGGGTGGTTCAACAGAATATTCATACTTTAAGAAAACAAAAAATCCATGGAATCTAAATAAAGTACCAGGAGGTTCTTCAGGAGGTTCTGCAGCAGCAGTTGCAGCAAATATGGTACCATGGGCACTTGGTTCAGATACAGGTGGATCAATAAGACAACCAGCAAGTTTTTGTGGAGTTGTAGGATTAAAACCAACTTATGGACTAGTATCAAGATATGGACTAGTAGCATTTGCATCATCACTTGACCAAATAGGTCCAATAACAAAAGATGTAAGAGACAGTGCAATGCTTTTAAATCTAATTGCTGGGCATGATGAAAAAGATACAACATCTGAGGACATGCCTAAAAAAGATTACACAAAAGCATTAAAAAATGATGTAAAAGGATTAAAAATAGGAGTTCCAAAAGAATTCTTTGGAGAAGGTATAAATGAAGAAGTAAAAGCAACATTAAATAAGGCAATTGAAGAATACAAAGAACTTGGAGCAGAAATTGAAGAATTCTCACTTGATATAGCACAATATGCATTAGCAACATATTATATAATTGCATGTGCAGAAGCAAGCTCAAACCTAGGAAGATTTGATGGAATTCGTTATGGATACAGAGCACCAGAATTTAAAAACTTAAAAGAACTATATAGAAAATCAAGAAGTGAAGGTTTTGGAGACGAAGTAAAAAGAAGAATAATACTTGGAACATATGTATTGTCATCTGGATATTATGATGCATATTACAAAAAAGCACAACAAGTTAGAACATTAGTTATGAATGAATTTAATAAAGGATTTGAAAAATATGATGTTATATTAACACCAACATCACCAACAGTAGCATTTGATATAGGATCAAGATCAGAAAATCCACTAGAAATGTATTTAGCAGATATATGCACAGTATCAGTAAATATAGCAGGACTTCCAGGAATATCAATACCTGTAGGAGTTGATAAAGAAGGAATGCCAATAGGAATGCAATTAATAGGAAATAGATTCCAAGAAGAAACAATTTTAAATGCAGCATATACATTAGAACAAAAAATTAAATTTAGAGAAAATTATAAACCAGAATTCAAAAAATGAGACATTTAGGGATTAACCCTTATATCTCAAAAGGAGGAAAAGATAGATGTCAAGAAGTGATTATGAAGTTGTAATAGGACTAGAAGTGCACGCAGAACTTTCTACCAAAACAAAAATATTTTGTTCATGCCCAACGGAATTTGGTGCAGCACCTAATACACATGTATGTCCAGTTTGTATGGCAATGCCTGGAACATTGCCAGTATTAAATGAAAAAGTTGTTGAATATGCTGTAAAAGCAGGTTTAGCAACAAACTGTGAAATATCAAGAAATAGTAAAAATGATAGAAAAAATTATTTCTACCCAGATTTACCAAAGTCTTATCAAATATCTCAATTTGACAAACCACTTTGTGAACATGGTTATGTTGAGATTGATACAGAAGATGGTAAGAAAAAAATAAGATTATTAAGAATTCATATAGAAGAAGATGCAGGAAAATTAAATCATGACGATTTTGGAGGAGGAAGCTTAGTAGATTTAAATAGAGCAGGTGTTCCTTTAATAGAAATAGTATCAGAACCAGATTTAAGAAGTGCAGAAGAAGTTGAAACATATATGAGAAAATTAAAGTCTATATTGGAATATATTGAAGTTTCAGATTGTAAAATGCAAGAAGGTTCTTTAAGAGCAGATGTTAATGTATCTGTTCATAAACCAGGAACTCCTTTTGGAACACGTACAGAAATGAAAAACATGAATTCATTTAGAAGTATTGTAAGAGCCATTGAATATGAAGTTGATAGACAAATTGATGTATTAGAAGATGGTGGAAAGATAGAACAAGAAACTTTAAGATGGGATGATGTATCTGGAAAAACATTCCCTATGAGAGATAAAGAAGATGCTCAAGACTATAGATATTTCCCAGACCCAGACTTAGTTGCAATAAAACTTTCAGAAGAATATATAGACAATATAAAAAATACTTTACCTGAATTACCAGAAAGTAGAAAAGAAAGATATTTAAAAGATTATGAATTATCAGAAAAAGATGCAAATATTATAACAGCATCTAAATATTTATCAGATTTATTTGAAAGTGCAATTAAAGTATGTAATAATCCAAAAGCTGTTAATAACTGGATTATATCAGATATATCTAGAATATTAAATGAAACAGAAATGGAACCAATTGCAATTCCTTTTGATGGAAAACAATTAGGAAAATTAATTGTTTTAATTGATAAAGGAACAATTAGTTCAAGCATTGGTAAAAAAGTATTAACAGAATTATTTGAAAATCCAAGAGATCCAGAAGATATTATTAAAGAAAAAGGATGGATTCAAATTTCAGATGAAGGTGCAATAAAAGAGGTTGTTTCTAAAATATTAGAAGCAAATCCACAATCTATTGCAGATTATAAAGCAGGTAAGGATAGAGCTTTAGGTTTCTTAGTGGGACAAGCTATGAAAGAAACAAAAGGAAAAGCAAATCCAAAAATGCTAAATGAGATGTTTTTAGCAGAATTGAATAAATAAAAAAATAAAAACAGATTAAAGAGAAACTTTAATCTGTTTTTTTATTCTTCTTCTACATCTTTAAATAATGAATCATTAAAAAAATCAGCTAATTCAATATTTAAACCTTCACATATGTGTAATAAAGTTGATAATTTAGGACTTTTACTTTTTCCATAAAAAATACTGAATACAGTAGAAAAAGATAGTCCTGAATTTGTTGCTAATTTATTTATCGTTATATTTTGTTCATTACATAAATTAATAATTCTTTGTTTTACAGCTTCTGAAAGTTGCATTGATATACCTTCTTTTTAAATAATATTTAAAATTAGTATAGCAAAGTAAGAAGAAAATTATTTACGAAAAATCGTAAATAATTATTGACACAAAATATAAAAAAATATATAATTATTACGAAAAATCGCAAATATGGGGGAATACATATGAAAAAAGAAAAAGGAATAACACTTATAGCACTTATAATAACAATAGTTATATTATTAATATTAGCAGGAATAACAATAGCAACGTTAAGTGGAGAAAACGGATTATTAGCAAAAGTAAAGAAAGCAAAAGAAGCAGAAATAAAAGCAGAAATGAAAGAAGAATTAACACTAGCTTTGCATGACTTGCAAATAGAAAAAAGAGCAGAAGCAACGTTAGATGATGTAACACAAGACTGGATAAATGAGCAAATAAAGAAATATGAATGCACAATAAAAGATGATGCATCATTAAGTGGAAAACAAGTAATAATGAAAAAAGACAAAATTATAGGAAAGTTTTTAATAGATGGAAATTTAAATATTGTTGAAGAAGAATATAACGAAAGTAGTATAGAATTCTTATATGAAACAAGAGAAAGAGAAGGCAATAAAATAAATATAGCTATAATAATAAAAGATGAAATAAATGGAATAAAAGAAGTACAAATGCCAGATGGAACAATATATCCATATAACAAAAAGGAACAAGTAGGAATAGATTATTCAGTAGAATTAGGAGTAGAATACAAAGTTAAGATAACATCAGAAAGTGGAGAAGTAGTAGAAAAAACAATAAAAATAGATGACTACTATTATAAAATAACAAAGAACATAGGAGAAGGACTAAAAATAGACAATACAGCAATAAAAACAGAATGGAATAAACCTTATCAAGCAACAATAACAGCAGAAGGAGATTATATAATAGATACAATAACAGTAACAATGGGAGGACAAGCAGTAACAGTAGATAAAACAACAGGAGTAATAAACATAGAAAAAGTAACAGATGATATAGAAATAACGGTAACATCAAAAAAAATAGAAATAGTAACAACAGAACCAATAATAAATACAAGTGCTAATGCATCAAATTCAATAAAAGATAGTTCACAAATAGCAGGAACAACATTATATATAAATTTTAAAGCAACATTAGAAGGTACAAATTGCACAGTAACTCCGACATTACCATATGCTATAACAACAAATGGAAAATATACATTCAGTATAACTGGTACATATCAAGGAAAAAACATATCTAAAGAAGTAGATGTAGAAGTAAATAAATATCAGGTAGTAGGAGGATTTGTTCAATATGATGCAGGAGAATGGACAAAAGAGGAAATAGAAGAATTACAAAAGCAAAAATTATATGATATAAATATAAATAAAGCAGTAAATGGAAAATACAAATTAACAGATGATACAGGATTAAATTTTACATTTGGAGGATTTACATATAAAGGAGATATAACAAAGCAAAGTGAAATAGATTCAGGAGCCGTAATAACAAATAGAAATCAAAGTGTAAGTCCACAAAAAAACTGTGGAGAACCAAATTATAATGGTTGGCAAGTATTAGAATGTGAAGTAAAAAATGGAAAAGAATATATAACAAAATTAACACATACAGGCTCACCAGAAAACTTTGTGTATTATTTAACAGCTAATAATGATTCATATAGAGCAGAATATTTATTATCAGGAGGAATAAGAAGAATAAATAATAATACATTAAGTAATAATATAACAAAAATAAATGCAAGAAATTGGGATATGTATAAAGATAAAAAACAATTGGATTTAATAGATGAAGTGCATTGTATGACCTATGATGAAGCTAACAAGATTAGCCAACAAGTTAGAAATACGGGTGCATATTATTGGCTAATATCTTCTATGGATAGTACTAATTTGTATGGAGTAATGAAAACAGGTGAGATGGTTGGTAGTTATGTAAATGGTAACAATTATTGTTGGGGGATTCGTCCAGTAGTAACAATGGTAGACGGAGTCTATATCGCTAGTGGAACAGGAACTGAAGCAGACCCATATATATTACAAATTGAATAATAAAAAATAGAAGTTCAAAGCACTTCTATTTGCCATTTATATTATTTGTTTCTTTATTCCATCAACTGCCAAGCCACAAATAATAAATTCAATTCCAAAAATCAAACTAAGTTTAAATAAACCTAGACCAACAGTATATAAAAAAGGAGAAGTAAAAGACAAATCATATGTAATAAGAACGATTAAAGAAATTATACTAAGAATAAAGCAAAAAACTAGACCATTTTTCATAATAACCATTGTTAATTTATCTAAATTTTTGAAACTATTAAAAATCTTTTTAAACATATCTATCACCTATAACTAATGATAACACCAACAAAACTAAACATCAATGGAAATAAAAACCAGAATTTATTATAGTAAAAAAATATCATAAATAATACAAAAAAAGAAATTTCTGAATATTAGAAATTTCTTTTTCTTTTTAATAAAAACTATGCATAATCTTTATTTAATTCTAAGCCATAGCTGCATTTAATTTTTTTGATAAACTAGATTTTTTTCTAGCAGCTGTATTTTTAACAATAACACCTTTAGTACAAGCTTGATCAATTTTCTTTGTAGCTTCTGATAATAATACTTTAGCTTCATCTATTTTTCCAGCTTCTACAGCTTGTTCAAATTTCTTAACAGCTGATTTATATCCAGATTTTATCATATTATTTCTTAAAGTTTTCTTTTCAATTACCTTAACTCTCTTTTTTGCTGATTTAATGTTTGGCATATTTGCACCTCCTCTTAGTCATTATTACACTATAACATAGGTTATTTTAACATAATTTTTTAAGTTTTGCAAGAGATTTACAGAAAATTTATATTTTATAACAAAATTTTTAGAATTTATAGTAAAAATAAAAGGAAACTCAATTATGAGCTTCCTTTAAAAATACTAACAATTACTTTTATTTATTTGTGGTTACATTTAAATAACTTTTTGCATTATTGAAATATACAAGTTCATCTTTCGATAAACTTGAAACGATAGAATCTGGGTAGTCAGCAATATTTTTTGCAAGACTAAGAAGTTCACCAGTTCCAACTCTTTTTAAATCTCCATCTAAAGCCGTATCCCAAATTATACTAAATTTGGATAAAGACTCTTTCAAGTCTGTGATTGATTTGACATTGTTCATAAAGACTCCTTTCAGCTTATAAAAGTAATTGTATAATATAATATTATTATAACACATAAATTAAAAAAAGTAAAAACACTATTTATTATTTATGTTCTTTTGGAACAACTATATTTTTTGGCTTATCTTCACTAGATTTTGGCTTGTTAGAATTTAAATGGTCATATGCATGAGAGATGTCTAAATTAGAACCATCACCATTAACAATCTCAATATCTTTTTTATTATTCATTATAGAAATACCTCCGTTAAAAACTAATTATATAATATCATAAAATACATATTTTTTCAATAAAAAATGCCGGAAATGTTGACTTAAAGCAAAAAAAATGTGATAATAATAAAGTGAATTTATATAAAAAGTAGGAGTTATAATGGAAATAGAAAAAATAAAATCAATTATAGAAGCAATACTTTTTGCTGCAGGAAGACAAGTAAATATAAAAGAATTGATGATGATTTTTGAATTACCAAAAGAAGATTTAGAAAATATTATTGATGCAATGCAAGAAGAATATAAAGCTGAAAATAGAGGAATAGAAATTATAAAAGTAGAAGATTGTTATCAGTTATGTACTAAAAAAGAATTATACGAATATCTATATCCAATTTTAGATAAAAGAGCAAAACCAAATTTATCAAATGCATCATTAGAAACACTTGCAATAATCGCATATAATCCCAAAATTACAAGAGCAGAAATTGAATCTATAAGAGGTGTAAGTGCAGATGCATGTATTTATAAATTATTAGAGTATGGATTAATACAAGAGGCAGGAAAAGCAGATTTACCAGGAAAACCAATGACTTATGAAACAAATAGCCAATTTTTAAAAATGTTTGGATATGCTTCTCTAAATGATTTACCAGAACTTCCAAAATATAAATTGGATGAAAACCAACAAATAGTAATAGAAGATTTAATAGAAAAAGAAACTCCAGAAGAGGCACCAGAACCCGAAAGGGAAGAAGATAAAGATGATAATAAAGATAATGAAGAATAATAAGAAAGAAGGATTAAAATGAAATTAAGTAAATTAAACCCAAAGAAAATTAACTTTAATGATGTAGATAAAAATTATTCAGGACAAGACATATTAATGAAATTAGGAGAACTTTATCAATTTGAAAGTGGAATATTTGGATATGGTAATATATGGACAAAAATAGAGAGAATAGTAGAAAATATTATTATTGACGAACTAGACAAAGCAGATTGTATTCAAACTGAATTTCCAAAATTACAACCAAAAAAAATATGGGAACAATCTGGAAGATGGGATGTATATACAAAAGAATCAGATATCATGTTTAACATGAGTAATAATTTAGGAGAATATGGTTTAGCACCAACAGCAGAAGAATGTGCTACAATATTTGGAGCAAATAGATTACTATCATATAAAAATCTTCCTGCAACATATTATCAAATAGGTGAAAAATTTAGAAAAGAAATTAGAGCAAGAGGATATTTATTTAGACCTCGTACATTTGTAATGATGGATGCATATTCATTTGATAAAACAAAAGAAGATATGCATAAAACATTTGAAAAAATGCATGATGTATATATGAACATATTTAAAAGAATAGGAATAAATATTATTCCAGTTGTAAGTGACGGTGGAACAATGGGAGGAAGAGTCTCTGAAGAATTCCAAGCTATTACAAAATTAGGTGAAGACATTATATTATATAACGAAGAAAAAAATATAGGAATAAATAAAGAAGTTCTAGATTTTGAAGATAAAGAAACATTTATAGATAGATTACAAGGATTAAAATTAGAAGATATGAAAGAATATAATTCAGTTGAATTAGGAAACAACTTTGAATTAGGAACAAAATACTCAGAAGCAATGGGACTTACATATCAAGATGAAAATGGCGAAAGCAAACCTTATTATATGGGATGTTATGGAATAGGATTAGGAAGAATAATAGCAACTACAATAGAAAACAATATTATTATAAAAAATGACAAAATAAAGGGATTCGCATTACCAAAAACAATTGCACCATATAAAGTTCAAATTATATATAGCGATGAAAATAAAGAAAAAGCATTTGAGTTATATAATAAACTTCAAGAAAATGGAATAAATGCAATTATAGATGATAGAGAAAACTTAAATATTGGAAATAGAATAAATGATGTTTATGCATTAGGAACACCATATATGATTGTAATGGGTAAAAAATTTGAAGATGGAAAATATGAATTAGAAAATTCAAAAACAGGTGAAAAAGAAACATTTACAATAGATGAGTTAATAAAAAGTTGTCAATAGGGACGCCCCTTTTTGACAACTTTTTATTTTCTCTTAGTATTTTTATATAACTTTATAAAAATTAAAAGTTGTCAAAAAGGGGCGTCCCTATTGACAACTTTTGTTAAAATTCACAGTTTTTTGGTGTTCTAGGGAATGGAATAACATCACGGATATTTTGCATTCCTGTTAAGTACATAATAGCTCTTTCAAAGCCTAGACCAAATCCAGAATGAACACAACTACCATATTTTCTTAAATCTAAATACCACTCGTAATTTTCGATAGGCATATTTAATTCTTTCATTCTATTTAATAATTTATCATAATCTTCCTCTCTTTGACTACCACCAATAATTTCGCCAATACCAGGAACTAAAAGGTCTGCTGCTGCAACAGTTTTTCCGTCTGGATTTTGTTTCATATAGAAGGCTTTTATATCCATTGGATAATCTGTAACAAAAACAGGTTTTTTAAATATTTTTTCACATAAATATCTTTCATGTTCTGTTTGTAAATCTATGCCCCAACTAACTTTAAATTCAAATTCATCATTATGTTTTTCTAATTCTGCAACAGCATCAGTGTAAGAAATTCTAACAAAATCAGAATTTATAACATGATTTAATCTTTCTAATAAACCTTTATCAATAAAGTTATTAAAAAATTCCATTTCTTCTGGGCAATTATCTAAAACATATTTGAAAATATATTTAATCATATCTTCTGCTAAATCCATATCATCAGCTAAATCTGCAAAACATATTTCAGGTTCAACCATCCAGAATTCAGCAGCATGTTTTACTGTATTTGAATTTTCAGCTCTAAAAGTAGGTCCAAATGTGTATATATTTCTAAATGCTTCTGCAAATGTTTCACCATTTAATTGACCACTAACTGTTAAATGAGCAGATTTTCCAAAGAAGTCTTTTGAAAAATCAATTTTTCCATCATCTGTTTTTGGTAAGTTTGTTAAATCAAAAGAATTAACATTAAACATTTCTCCAGCACCTTCTGCGTCACTTCCAGTGATTAAAGGAGTGTTTACATATACAAAACCTCTTTCTTGGAAGAATTGGTGTATTGCATATGCTAGGCTACTTCTAACTCTAAATACTGCATTAAAAGTATTTGCTCTTGGACGAAGATGTGCAATTGTTCTTAAATATTCAAATGAATGTTTTTTCTTTTGAAGTGGATATGTGCTATCAGATAAACTTTCTATTTCAACAGCAGATGCTTGAATTTCAAAAGGTTGTTTTGCATTTTCTGTAATTACAAGTGTTCCTATAACTTTTATTGAAGAACTTATTGTAAGTTTACAAATATCATTGAAATTTGCTAGTTTGTCAGTAAAAACAATTTGAACATTTTTAAAAAATGTTCCATCATTTATTTCAATAAAACCAAATGTTTTTGAATCTCTTACTGTTCTAACCCATCCTTCTAAAATTACTTCTTTATTGACATATTTGTCAGTATTTTTATACAAATCTTTTATAACTAATTTTTCCATTTTATACCTCCAATTTTATTATGGAAAAATTATACATCAATATACATAAAAATTCAAGATATTTTTACATTTGATAATTATACATACCTGGTCTATAAGGATATTCAGCGATAGATACAAATTTTATAGAATAAATATCACAATAAAGCAAATTTCCACTTTCAATAGATCTTAATAAAATATAACTGACACCAACATCTTCTAAAATGCCAGTTCTATCAGTTAAATTATTAGTACCTATTAAAAATTCAACCCTTACTAATTTTCCAAGCTGTTCTCTTAAAAAAGCAGGAGTATAAATGTTATTTGTTAAAACTTCTGGAGATTGGGTATTAGTAACTACATTACGTTTTTCACTTGTTTTATTTAAATTATTGTTCATAAAAACCTCCTAATTAAGTATTAGAATAAGTAGGTGTAGGCCTATAAAAGCAATGGTTAGTAATTCTTGTATGAAATGTTCCTGATCCATTACGGGGAAAAGTTGTATCACAGTTTGGTTTAAATGGATTTAAATACCAAAGACATTCTCCTGCTTCTTGAAGCCTATTTCCTGAAAGTGCCCAATCAGCAATATAATAATGTTCCTCAGTCGGATTCATGTTATAAATATTTTGAGGATTATATTGATTTCTAATAGTTTCTCTTGCACAATCAAACTGTCCTTCTTGAAATAAAATATTTCTAATATTACCATTTTGAGATACTCTAGAGTACTCACCAACAGGAACATTTACTCTATTCATTATGACAGATGCAACTGCTTTCATTCCATTATCACCTTCTCCTCCTGCTTCACACTGTAACATTCTTGCTAATAGTTCTCTTTCAGAATATGCCATATATATCACCTCTTAATATGATATTCAAATAGTAAATTTAATGTTATAAATAAATTGACAAAATAAGAAGGTTTGATATAATGTAAGAAAACATTAGGAGGAAAAAATATGATAGTAGCAGTTGATGGACCAGCCGGCAGTGGAAAAGGAACAGTAACAAAACTAATAGAAAAGGAATTAGGATTCTTAAATTTAGACACAGGAGCAACATATAGATGTGTTGCGTTACAAGTTTTAAGAGAAAATGTAAGCTTAAAAGACGAAGAAAAAATAATAAAAATAGCAAATGACATAGATATCCAAATCAATAATACAGGAGATAAAGACATTATTTTATTAAATGGAGAAGACGTTAGCAAAGATATTAGAACAAAAGAAGTAACAGAAATTGTATCACAAGTTTCATCAATAATCCCTGTAAGAGAAAAAATGGTTGAAGTACAAAGAAATTTAGCAAAAGGGAAAAATGTAATTGTAGAAGGAAGAGATATTGGAACAGTTGTATTTCCAAATGCAGATTTAAAAATATATTTAGATGCAAGTGAAGAAGTAAGAGCAAAAAGAAGATATGAAGAAAATTTACAAAATGGAATAAAAACTACTTATGAAGAAGTATTACAAAATGTAAAAATGAGAGATTATAATGATATGCATAAAAAAGTAGGAGCTTTAAAAAAAGCAGAAGATGCAATAATTGTTGATTCAACAAATTTAACAATAGAAGAAGTTGTTAGAAAAATAAAAAATGAGATACAAAAAAGAATATAATATTGTAAAATTTAATAAAATATTGTATAATATAAAAACTAAAAAATAGTAGGAGGGCAAAAAAATGAAAAGCCGGAAGATAATAGGATTTATATTATCGGTATTAGTATTATTCTGTATACCAAATGTAACTAAAGTTAATGCGGCAGAAAACATATCAAAAGGATATGTAAAGGTTACTTCAACCTTAAATGCACGAGAGAGTCCGGATTTAAAAAGTAAAAGTATAGCAAAACTAGAACCGGGAACTATTGTAGAAATTGAGGAGGATGTAAATGATTTTTATAAAATCAAAATATCAGTTGATGGAAAAACAGAAGAGGCATATGCATATAAAGAGTATATAGCCATTCCATCAGAAGAAAACAAAGAATTAATTTCTGCAGCAGTAATTACCAAAAAAGGTAGTTCGGAAAATAGAAACTATAACATGGCTTTAGCTTGCGAAAAATTAACTGGACTAACTTTAAAACCAGGAGAGGAATTTAATTGGTATGGAGAAAACGGAGTAGGGAAAGCCAATGAAGAGAATGGATTTAAACAAGCTCCAATAATTGTAAACAAACAAACTACCATGGGATATGGTGGAGGAGTATGTCAGGTTAGTACGGCATTATATAATTGTATTTACAACTTAGACATTAAGCCAGATGAATTACATCATCATAGTTTGGAGTCTACATATGTAAAAAAAGGAATGGATGCAACAGTAGCATATCCAGCAAAAAACTTCAGGTTTACAAATTCTAAAGATTATACAATAGAGTTTGAAGCCTTCACAGAAGGAAGCAGAGTTGTTATACTTGCATACAAAACAGAAGAGTAATACTAAAAAAATTGAAACCTTAGTAGAGTTTTATACTCGGCTAAGGTTTTATTTTATATAAAAAAATATGAATTTGAACGAAAATAATTAACAAGAAAAATAGATTAACTTTAAGAATTCACTTTTTACGTAAACAAAACATAAAATATAGCAAAATGGAATTTGTAAAATAAAATTTAAAATTTTTATTTTATGATGAGCAAAGCGAAAGGAGGAAAAATAATGTCTAGTTACATAATAGAAGGAGGAAACAAATTAGAGGGAACCGTAAAAATATCAGGTTCCAAAAATTCAGCCTTACCTATTATAGCTGCTACTATATTAAATGCAGGGAAAACCACATTATATAATGTTCCCAACATACAAGATACGCAAATGATGTTTAAAATTTTAAAATTATTAGGCGGAAAAATAGAAAAGAAAAATAACAAAACAATAATAGATACTTCAAAAATAGAAAAATTTGAAATTCCAGCAGAATTAATGCATAAAATGCGTTCATCAGTTATATTAGCAGGAGCACTACTTAGCAAATATAGTAAAGCAACATTTTCTTATCCAGGAGGATGTGATATAGGAGCAAGACCTATAGATTTACATTTAAGAAGTTTTGAAAAATTAGGAATTAAAGTTACCCAAAACTATGGAAATATTATATGTAGTGCAGAAAAAATAAAAGGAGAAAAAATAGATTTAGATTTTCCAAGTGTAGGAGCAACAGAAAATGCAATTTTAGCAAGTGTATTAGCAGAAGGAATAACAACAATAAGAAATGCAGCAATGGAACCAGAAATAATAGATTTACAAAATTTTTTAAATAAAATGGGAGCAAAAGTAAAAGGAGCAGGAACAAACGAAATTCAAGTAGAAGGTGTAAAACATTTAAAAGATGTAAGTTATAATATTATGCCAGACAGAATAGAAACAGGAACATTCTTATGCCTTGCGGCAGTTACTAATGGAAAATTAATCTTAGAAAATGTAAATCCTCTACATATAAGTCCAGTTATTGACAAACTAAGAGAAGCGGAATGTAAAATAGATATAGAAAAAAATAGAATAAGTATAAATGGAACAAAAAGACTAAAAGCACTAGATATAAAAACAATGCCGTATCCAGGATTCCCAACAGATATGCAATCAATATTTGCAGCTATGTTAACAACTGCAAAAGGAACATCAGTTATAATAGAAAACATATTTGAAAATAGATATAAATATACGCAAGAATTAAACAAAATGGGAGCAAAAATAACAGTTGAAGGGAAAAGTGCAATTATAAGAGGAGTAAGAAAACTATATGGAGCAGAAGTAAAAGCAACAGACTTAAGAGGTGGAGCTGCTATGGTTTTAGCCGGACTAGTTGCAAAGGGAAAAACCAAAGTTGACCATATAGAATATATATTAAGAGGATATGAAAAATTAGACGATAAATTAAGAAAAATTGGAGCAAAGATTTATATAAATGAAAATGAATAATAAAGATAGGATTTGAAAAAACATTTCAAATCCTATTTTTATGATAAAATTTATAAAAACTATGGAAAAATTAAACTTTTTTTGATAGAATACATATTGTGAAAAAATGGAGGCGAAAATATTGGCAAAAAATAAAAACGAAAAAATAGATAATTTGTTTTATTATTCTGGTAATGTGACTAGCAAAGCAAAAGACAAAGCTGAAAAAAGAAAAGCAAAAGAAAGAGAAAAAAGAATTAAACAACAAAAAGAAATAAACAAAGAAAAAAGTCAGTTTGATTATGATACAGAAACAGTAATAAATATGACAAACAAAAATAATCAAAAGGTAAGAACAGAACAACAAAGAAAATTATCAAAAAAGCAAAGACAAGTTTTGAAAAAACAAAAAAGAATAAAAAAAATAATAAAATTCACCACTTTATTATTAATTATAATAGGGGGAACTGTTTTTGCATTAGTTTCACCAATATTTAATATAGAAAATATAGAAGTAACAAATAATAATCAACTCACAAGTGATACAGTAATAAGTTTATCAGAAATAAATTTAGGACAAAACATATTTAAATTTAACAAAAAGAAAGTTAAAGAAAAAATAAAAACAAATGCTTATATTGAAAATGTCAATATAAAAAGAAAACTTCCAAATAAAATAGCAATAGAAATAGAAGAAAGAAGCAAAGATTACAATGTAGAATTCTTAAACGGATATGCATACATAAATAAACAAGGATATATATTAGAAGTTTCTGAACAAAAATTAGAATTACCAACTATACAAGGAATATCTACACAAACAGAACAAATTGTAGCAGGTAATAGATTAGATGAAGAAGATTTAAAAAAATTAGAAGTAGTTATACAAATAATAAATAGCTGCAAAGACTATAATCTAGATACCAAAATAACAAATATAGATATTTCAAATAAAAATGATTATACAATATATATGGAAGAAGAAAAGAAGACAATTTATTTAGGAGATGATTCTAACTTAAGCACAAAAATGTTATATGTTCAAGCAATAATAGAAGAAAACAAAGGAATAGAAGGAAACATATATGTAGATGGAGATTTCAATAGTAAACTAAAAGCCCGTTTTAGAGAGAAAGTATAATTAAGTAAGGAATGATATAAATGACTAATAAAAAAATGATAAGTTTGGTATTAGGAATAACATGTTTTGCTTTAACAGCAGGAATTTGTATACAAATAAAAACTGTAAAAGAAACAAATTCAACAGTAAGCCAAAGTTATACAGAAAATAATTTAAGAGCAGAAGTATTAAAGTATAAAGAAAAATATGATAATAAAATAAGAGACATTGAGAAACTAGACAAAGAGTTACAAACAGAAATAGAAAAAGCAACATCAAATAATTCAGAATTAGAAGACGCCAAAAATCAAATAATAACTGGAAATAAAATAATAGGATTAACAGAAGTATCAGGACCAGGAGTTATAATAACAGTTGCAGACAGTGATATAGATACAAGCAATGTTTTAAGTACTAATAGCTTATTGGTACATGACAAAGACATTTTAAAAATTGTAAATGAATTAAAAAATGCAGGTGCAGAAGCAATATCAATAAATGACCAAAGAGTTGTATTAACAACATCAATTATATGTGGAGGAAATGTTATAAACATTAATGGAGAAAAAATAGGTTCACCATTTGTAATAAAAGCAATAGGATTACCAGAAACAATGGCAAATTTATCAAGACCAGGAGGATATTTAAGCGAACTAGAAGATAGAAAATTAAAGGTTGATTTAAAAAAATCAAATGATATAACAATTCCAAAATATATGGGAGTTTTAAACTTTAAATATATAAATAGTGTGAATTAGTTTATATTTAGGAGGCAAAAATGAAAAAAGGGAAAATAACAGTAGTAATAACTATAGCTATAGCATGTTTTGCTTTAACAACTATTATGTTTATGCAATTTAAAATAGTGAATGAAACAGACATAACATCAATAGAAACAATGAGAGAAGAAGAACTAAGAACAGAACTTGCAAACTGGAAAGAAAAATATAAAGAAGCAGAAACACAATATGAAGAAAAAAATTCAAAACTAGAAGAATACAAACAAAAAGAAGCATCAATAGCAGAATCTTCAGAACTAGTTGAAAAAGAACTAAAACAAGTAAACATGTACTTAGGAAATACAGATGTAGAAGGACCAGGAATATCAATTACTATACAAAAAGATTCAAGTGATGAAGAATTAGAAGAAAATGAGATTAATGCAGATGATTTATTATCAATAGTAGATTACTTAAAATCAGCAGGTGCAGAAGCAATTTCTATAAATGAACAAAGAATAATAAATACATCAGAAATTGTATATGTTAATAATTCTATAATTTATATAAATCAACAAAGAATATTAGCACCATATGTAATAAAAGCAATAGGAAATCAAACATACTTAGAAAGTGTATTACTAGGAAATGGTGGATATGTTGATGAATTAAAAAAGATGGGATTCAATGTTAATATTGAAAAAAGTAACAAAATAGCTATACCTAAATATAGTAGGGAAATAGCACATAAATATATTAAGTAAAAGGAATGGTAAAAATGATTTTATTAGTAATTATAATAGCATGTGTATTAGGAGCAATAGTTGGTTTAAATGCTCCAATGATATCTTATACATATTCAAGTTATTTAGCAATAGCAATAGTTGCAGCATTAGATTCTGTATTTGGAGGAATAGCATCTGTAATTAATAAAAAATTTGATATGAAAATATTTATTTCAGGATTTTTTGGAAATGCCATACTTGCAATACTTTTAACAGTATTAGGACAAAAATTAAATGTAGATATATATTTAGCTGCAATTGTTGTATTCGTATGGAGAATGTTTATGAATTTAGGCACAATTAGAAGATATTATGTCGAAAAATGGACGCAAAAAATGATAGAAAGAAAACAAAAGAAACAAAATAAAGAAGAAGAAAAAGAAAAAAATGCTTGATTTTTTTCTTTTTCTGTTATATAAAAGAGCAGTAAATAAATAGAATTTATATATGTTACAAAAGTGTTACAAAAATATTACAAAAATATAACAAATTCTATTGACAATTTTAAAAAAATGTAATATAAATACAACTAGAAATTTATTACTTAAAAATGGAGGAATTAACTTGGCAATAGGTGATATTATAGTTGGTGTAGATATAGGAACAACAAAAGTAGCAACAGTTGTAGGTGAAGTAAATAATTTTGAACAAATAGAAACTATATGTAATACATCATATAAATGTAGTGGATTAAAAAAAGGAAAAATAATAAATGAAGATGAAATAAGTTTAAGTTTAGCCAAAACTATAAAAGATGCCGAGGATGAGACAAACTTAAAAATAAATTCTGCTTATGTAACAATTCCAGGAAAATATGTTACTATAGTACAAAATAGTATAACCAAAGAGGTTAAAGAAAAATATTCTGGAATATCCATAAGAGATGTGCAAAGTGCTATTATGCAAGTAAAAGACATAGAAATACCAGATGGAAAAACACTAATAGACATTGTTCCAGATAAAATTATTTTAGACAATGGAGCAGTAGTATCAGACCCAGTAGGAAGTCTAAGTTCTAATTTTACTATAAGTGCACAAATTATTTTGGCTGATAAAGACTATGTAAAACAAATAAATAGTATATTCAAAAAAGCGGGACTAGAAGTAGATGGAATTGTTCCAACAACATTAGCAGAAAGAAATCTAATTTTAGATAAAAATGAATTACATGACAATATAGCATTAATAGATGTGGGAGCAGAAAATACAGATATAGGAGTTTTTGAAGGATCAACATATGTATATACAAATTCTATACCAATTGGTGGCGAAAACATAACAAATGATATAGCAGTTGTACTAAACATATCACAAGAAGAAGCAGATAAATTAAAAAGACAGTATGGACTAGCTCTAAAATCATTTATAGATAATGACAATGATATAATTCTAAATACTTGCAAAGATAATAACAAAAATAAAATTATAAAAAGTTCTGAATTAATAGAAATTATTGAAGCAAGAATAGAAGAAATGTTCTTAATAATAAATAAAGATTTAACAAATCAAGGAATAAAATCAAGAATAAACAATGTAGTTTTAACAGGACAAGGTATAGTAAATATAAGTAAAAGTGATGTGGCTGGAAAAATTAATTTAAATATACCTGTAAAAATTTCAACAGGAAGATTAATAGGAACAATAAAACCTGTATATAGAACAAGTTATGCATTAGTTAGATATATTGCTTCAAGACCATTTACAAAAACTGTATCAAGTAGTATTGATACAAAGTCAGATGAAAATATATTTAAAAATATAATAGAAAGAATAAAAGAATTCTTTTATAGTTAAAGATAATATAACCCCAAAGAGAGGTTATATACTTATTTAATATAATTGGTATTAATTTTAAAATTATAAACAAAGTTTTAAGGGAGGAAAATCTAAATGATGGAATATGATGATAACAATATAACAATGATGGATGGAACAGCAACAATTAAAGTAATAGGTGTTGGAGGAGCAGGAAACAATGCCGTAAATAGAATGATTGATGCTGGAATAAAAGGAGTAGACTTTATAGCAGTAAATACAGATAGACAAGCTTTACAACAATCAAAAGCAAATACAAAAATTCAAATAGGAGAAAAAATAACAAGAGGACTAGGAGCTGGAGCAAACCCTGATATAGGAGCACAATCTGCAGAAGAAAGCAAATCAGAAGTTGCAGAAGTATTAAGAGGAGCAGATATGGTATTTGTTACTGCCGGAATGGGTGGAGGAACAGGTACAGGTGCTGCACCAATAGTTGCATCAACAGCAAAAGAAATGGGAATATTAACAATAGGTGTTGTTACAAAACCATTTACATTTGAAGGTAAAAAAAGACTTTCACAAGCAGAAAGAGGAATTGAAAGTTTAAAAGGAAAAGTTGATACATTAGTAGTAATACCAAATGATAAATTATTACAAATAATAGATAGAAAAACATCAATTATAGAAGCATTCAAAATGGCTGATGATGTATTAAGACAAGGTGTTCAAGGTATATCAGATTTAATAGCAGTACCAGGACTTGTAAATTTAGACTTTGCCGATGTAAAAACAATAATGTTAAATCAAGGTATGGCACATATGGGTGTTGGTAGAGCATCTGGTGAAAATAGAGCAGAAGATGCTGCAAAAGAAGCTATACAAAGCCCATTACTAGAAACATCTATAGAAGGAGCAAAAGGAGTAATTATAAATATTACAGGTGGAGAAGATTTAGGATTACATGAAGTAAATACTGCTGCAGAATTAGTTCAACGCAGTGTAGATCCAGAAGCTAACATAATATTTGGTACAGTAACAGATACAAGTATGCAAGATGAAATACAAATAACAGTTATAGCAACAGGATTTGAAAAAACAGAAAATGATATATCAAGTATTGGAGTAGATAAAATAGTATCAAAAACATGGGAAAAGAAAATTAACTCAATACCATCAAGTTCAGAAACAAGCTCATCACAAAATGATTTAGATATTCCAGCATTTTTAAGAAAAAATAAAAATAAAAATATGTAATAACATATTGGAATATTTGTCTTAAAAAGTTTAAAATTGAAAAATATATTTAATTATAGAAAAGAAATAATCGGTTTTTATCGATTATTTCTTTTTTTCTACAAGAAGAAAAGACAGACTTTGTAACATTGTTATAGTAAAATACAAACAGCAGGTGAGCAAAATGACAATATATTTAGATGTTATAATTGTTGAAAACCTAATAATGAATTATATAATTTTATATGCAACAGGACTAATTTCAAAAATAAAAATAAAACATTTAAGATTATTTTTAGCAAGTTTAATAGGGGCAATATATTCAGTTATAGAATATATATCAAAAATAAATATATATTCTAACATAATAACTAAAATTATATTATCAATACTAATAGTATATATAGCATATAATCCACAAGATGTTAAAAAAATGTGTAAAGAATTATTATTATTTTATTTAACAACATTTACATTTGGAGGAGTTGCTACATACTTAATATATGTAATAAAACCACAAGAAATTATAATAAAAAATGGAATGTATACAGGAACATATATTTTAAAAACAGTATTTTTAGGAGCAATTATAGGAAGTATTATCATTATTATAGGATTTAAATTAGCAAAAAACAAAATTACAAAAAAAGATATGTTCTGTGTAACAAAAATAAAAATAAATGGAAAAGAAATCGAATTAAAAACAATGATGGACACTGGAAATATGTTAAAAGAACCAATATCAGGAAATCCAGTAATGGTTGTAGAAAAAAATTCACTATACAATATTATTCCTAAGGAAATATTAAATAATATAGAAAACATATTAGGAGGTGATTTTGAAAAAATACCACAAGAATTAAAAGAAGAGTATATTCCAAGGCTAAAAATAATCCCATTTTCATCTTTAGGAAAACAAAACGGAATGTTGTTAGGAATAAAAGCAGAAAAATTTAAGATAATAACAGAACAAACAGAAGAAGAAAAAGAAAATGTAATAATAGGTATATATAATAAATCATTAACAAAACGTGGAGAATATAATGCTTTGATAGGAATAGAACTATATTAAAGAAATACAGGAGTGATAAAAATGAATATTATAGACTTATTAAAAAAGAGCATAAATGGAATAAATACAATTTGTGCAAAATACATAAATGAAAATAATGAAATAGACTATATGCCGATATTTTATATTGCAGGAAGTCAAACTCTTCCACCACCACTAGAACCAAAAGAGGAAGAAGAGTTAATAAAAAAATTATCAGAAGAAGATAATTTGCAAACACGACAAATATTAGTAGAAAGAAATTTAAGACTAGTAGTGTATATAGCAAAAAAGTTTGAAAATACAGGAATAGGAATAGAAGACCTAATTTCAATAGGAACAATAGGATTAATGAAAGGAGTAAACACATTTAATGCAGAAAAAAACATAAAACTTGCAACATATGCATCAAGATGTATAGAAAATGAAATATTAATGTTTTTAAGAAAAAATAATAAAATAAAAGGAGAAATATCAATAGATGAACCACTAAATAAAGATGGAGACGGAAATGAATTATTATTATCAGATATATTAGGAACTGATCCAGATATAACATCAAGGAATATAGAAGATGAAGTAGATAAAAAATTATTAAAAGCATCAATACTAAAATTGAACGCAAGAGAAAAATTAATAATGGAGATGAGATTCGGGTTTACAACAGGAAAAGAAAAAACACAAAAAGAAGTAGCAGATGAACTTCGGTATTTCACAAAGTTATATATCAAGACTAGAAAAAAAGATAATAAACAAAATGAAAAAAGAAATTATGAGCAAAACAGGTTAGATAGACAAAGTTGACTTAAAATGTTATAATTAATGTAACCTATCTGTAATAAATAACTAAGTTCTATTGAATGGAGGTTATACTATGGAAAAAAGACGGACTTTTAAACATTTGAAAGAAACAATGACAGCAAGAACATTCGAAGACTTTTGCAAGAGGATTGCGAATCAATATGCTAATTCTGAACTTCATTTTTCAGGATCATATTTTTCAGAACATGAAAACATAACAAAGGAATGCTTTAGAACTTGCCTTGAGTATGCAATTGTTCAAAATTTTATTACAGAAAAAACTGTAGATAAAATAGAAAAGAAATCAATTGCAAACCAAAAGGCACATGCAAAGAATGCAGGAGAATCAACAAAGGTATATTATGCAAAATTGCGGAAAAAGAGAAATGAATATATAATATTTTTATATTCAGATTCTGACATAAAATCGATTGCCGAAGATTTTGCAAACAATCCACAGATAACAAAAAAAGAATTTGCGGAAAAATACGACATAAGTTTTTCAGTTCTGGACGTTTTACTTAAAAAAGCATTTACAGAAAATATTGTAGATGATGAAATTTGTAGAAAAATAGAAAGAAGAAGTCTTGCAAAAGATTCAAGCAAAAGAACAAAAGAGTTTTTTGAAAGGTTATGGAAAGGAAGAAAAAAAGAAGAAGATGCTCTTAATTAAGAGCACCTTTTTCTTTTATATAGATAAGTATAAATTAATCTCGTTATGGAAATACTAATGGAAAGTATTTCTTTAAGGAGGTTTTTTAGTGTTAAATAAGGTAGAAATATGTGGAGTAAATACATCAAAATTACCTTTATTATCAAAAAAAGAAAAAGAAGAATTATTTGTAAAAATAAAAAATGGAGATGAAGAAGCAAGACAAACATTTATAAATGGAAATTTAAGATTAGTATTAAGTGTAATACAAAGATTTTATGGAAGAGGAGAAAATGCAGATGATTTATTCCAAGTAGGATGTGTTGGGCTAATAAAAGCAATAGATAATTTTGACTTAAGTCAAAATGTCCAATTTTCAACGTATGCTGTACCAATGATAATAGGCGAAGTAAAAAGATACTTAAGAGATAACAATAGTATAAGAGTTAGTAGGTCTATAAGAGATTTAGCATACAAAGCAATGCAATTTAAAGAAAGGTATACAAAAGAACATGGTAAAGAACCTACAATTGAGGAAATGGCAAAAGAACTTGGAGTAGAAAAAGAAGAAATAGGATTTAGTTTTGATGCAATCCAAGATCCAATATCATTACAAGAACCTGTATATAATGATGGAGCAGAGAACATATATATAATGGACCAAGTAAAAGATGGAAAAAATACAGATGAACAATGGACAGAAAAGATGACGATAATGCAAATAATGAAAAAATTAAATGAAAAGGAAAAAATGATAATAACTAAAAGATTTTTTGACGGAAGAACTCAAATGGAAGTAGCAAATGAAATTGGAATATCGCAAGCACAAGTATCACGCCTTGAAAAAAATGCATTAGAACATATAAAGAGATTATATAAATAGCATTTTTTAGATACTAAGTGAATATAATTAATTATGAAGACGACTAAATGTCGTCTAAATTTTTAAAGAGGATGGTAAATATGCAGGATAAGGGATTGGATTTTAAACATAAGGAAGTTGTAAATATAAAAGATGGAAAAAGATTAGGATATGTGCAAGATGTATGTGCAGATTTAGAAACAGGAGTAATAACATCTATTATTGTGCCAGGAAGTAACAAAATTATCAACTTATTTTCTTCAAATAACGACATAATAATCCCTTGGCAAAATATAAAATGTATAGGAGATGATTTAATATTAGTTGAGATTTAAAAAAATAATAAAAAAATCAAAAAAACGATTGACAACATGTTAATAATATGATAATATAAATAAGCACTTTGAGAAAACATATATTGCTAATAATTAACCTTAAAAAAATTATAAAAAAGTTATAAAAAAAGGTTGACAAAAATCGACAAAGTGTGTTATTATAAATAAGAACTTTGCGAGAGAAAAAATAAAAAGTAAAACTAAAGAATTAGTAATAAAATCAACATAAAAATTAGGCTAAAAAATTACTAATTTTTATTTTGACAAAAAAATAAAAAACTTTTTAAAAAAGTCTTGACAAAGTAAAATGATTTATAGTATAATCTAAACCGTTCCTATTAATAAGGAACCAAAAAGTACATTGAAAAGTAAACAATAAAATCCTTTAGAGAATAAACCGAAGCGGTATGATTTTAAACCTAAAATCAGTACCGAAAAAGTAAAATTTTTTAAAAGTTTTTAATTCAATAAAAAGCAAGAAGTTTAAGAGCTTGATAAAACACTTAAGTTTAGATTTATAACATTCGAAAGAATGAAATATAAATACCACAAACAAGAGAGTTTGATCCTGGCTCAGGATAAACGCTGGCGGCGCACATAAGACATGCAAGTCGAACGGAAGTCGTTGTAATGATGTTGACATGGACGGAGAACTTGTTCAAAGAAAGTGAAGATTGACTTACAACAATGGCTTTAGTGGCGGACTGGTGAGTAACACGTAAGCAACCTGCCTATTAGAGGGGAACAACAGTTAGAAATGACTGCTAATA
>CAKOUO010000002.1 GCA_934120645.1 uncultured Clostridia bacterium | reverse complement strand
TTCAATTTGTTCACGCCAATGAGCATCTATTCCATATAAGACTTTTAAGTTTTCATATTCAGATGCAATTTTCCAAAATTCTTTACATGGATACATTATTTTGTCCCTTTCACCCTTTAATACTGCAACTGGTTGAGATAAATTAATTTCTAATGGTATCCCATATTTTTCTGCAGTATCACAAATTATATGAGCTACTGTTTCTTGAGTTTTTCCAAAAGTATCTGTGACTAACATGTAGATATCAGGATGAGCTATTATATTTGGTATATTTTTTTCAATTGCTATTTTTATATATTCAGCATATTTTAAAAAATCTACATCTTCAAAAGGTTCGTATCTTCTTCTAAAAATTTTCAATTCATTTTTATCATCATATACAAAATGTTGTCCTAAAATTAGTTTATCTGTTTCATTTTTTAATTCTAATAAATTTTCTTCTTGTCCTGGTAAATATTCAACTTCAAATCCTGTTTCTATTTCTATTCTATCTTTGTATTTTTCTTTTAAAGATTTAATACTTTCTAAATATTCATTTTTTTCACTGTACTTCATTCTCATATTTTTTCTATGGTCTATTTCTTCTTTTTCTGGACAATGGTCTGTAAATGCTATTTTGGTAAAGCCTTTCTTTATAAATTCTTTTACAAAATCCTCATCTGTCATATTGTTGTCTGCATGTCCACATCTTCTTGTATGTGTATGATAATTAAATTTTTGCATTTTACTTTTTCTCCTTATATTTATTCTCCTAATTTTTTAAACAAATCATTATAAATTTTATTAACATCTAAATAATTAACAAATGTAACTTTATGCCTACTCTCTGTTAATTCATATGATGTATCTTCTTTTATAATTGGACAACTTATTTCTTCTGTTTCAAACCAAGTTTTATTTATCATATATGCAATAACACTTATGTCCCAAATAACTCTTCTTTCTTCAATTCCATGATATGTGTCATTGTAAAATCTTTGGCATAAATAATCACATAATTCATTTTTTCCTTTTAAAAAATGTTCTAATTCATATATTGATGTTCTTAAATTAGATGCTACATTTTTACAAGGAATTATTGTTAATTTTACTTTTGATTCAAATACTTCTTTAACAGCTTGTATATCTTGTCTAAAATTAAATTCTTTATTTTCTTTGTTTAAAAAGCTATGTCCACCTAACCATACTACTTCTATTTTATCTATTATTTGTGGTGATTTTTTTATTGCTAATGCAATATTTGTAATTGCTCCAATTGCTAATATATATGTTTTTTCATTTTTGTTTGCAATTTCTATAATTTTATTTACTGCTTCATTATTTTGGTTATATCCATTACATATGTAATCTGTTGAACCTTTGAATACTTTATTTTTTGTTTCAAAATTTAGCCAATTACATATCTTAAGTATTTCATTGTAACTTTTTTCTGTTGTTTCTTCTATAGTTTCTTTTGTATAACTATGTGAATATGGTGCTACTGTTATTGCTTCAATATTAAATTTGTCCTGATTTTTTAATAAATATGCAAGAGCAAATTGGTCATCACATTCATTGTATGTGTCTGTATCTAGTATGACATTTACTTTTTCTTTTTTATAGTTTGTAATAAATTCATAAATTTCTTTCCAATTATGAACTCTAGTAATATCTTTTTCTGCTCGGTTATATGGTGTATCCATTAAAAGAGTAGTTATATTATTTTCTATACAATCTCTACAATTGCGTACTGAATCATCAATCATTATATCAATATTGTTTTCAAAGCATTTTTCTGTTTTTGCATGTTTATTATTTTTATATGCATCTGTTAATATTAATTTATCATATTCTATTCCTTTTTCCTTTAACCACTTCTTTGTCATAATATATGGGTCTGAGTATTCTCCATTATCTCTACCTGTAATAATTACAATAGTATGTCCATCTTCTTTCAATTTTTCAATATATTCTTTTGCACCTTCTATTACATCTAATTTTTGAGCTATTCTTTCAATATTTTCTAAATAAAATGGCCATAATTCATCATCAGTCCAGTCAAACATTCCCTTAGTCATATGTGCTTCTGTATTAATTATTCCTGTATTTCTTAGTTCTTTGTCATGTTTTAAAAATTCTTGCTTTAAAACTTCATCAAAGTTTGATATTACATTATCTATATCAATTCCTATGTTCATTTTTTACCTCTTTTATAATTATATATTTTATTTAAATTTTCTATTTAAATAGTCCTTATTCATATTTTTTATTTATATATACAATAAATCTCCTATGTACGTTATTATTGCTATAAGAAAAGTTGTTGATATAATATTTCCATTTTCTTTAAAAACAGTATAAGATAATAATGGAATTATGGCTGTAACAATTCCTTCTATAAATCTTTCAAATGTTACATATGAAGTTTGATAGTTTTCTTTTGAACTCTCATATATAGCAACATTATCTTCCAATTGGAATAAGCACTCTTTTCCATTCTCTATTTTCGGCTTTTTTAGCCCAGAATTTACTAAATACTGCATCTGATAAATTTATAACTATATTTAAAATACTGTAATACACATAATTTATATGTAAATATCTAAGTAAATACACATTTAAATACATCGTTCCTATTCCTAATGCAAATCTATTAATTCCTGCTATAATCAATACTTTTCTAAATGATTTATCTTTTGCTGGTCTTAATACTGATTCTTTAACTTTTATTGGTTTACATTCAATTTCAGGCTTATATATATTTATTCTTATTGCAATATCTATAAATGCTATGATAAATACTATTCCAAATAAAATTAAAAAACCATTTAATTCATACCCATTGGCTTTAAATTTATCTAATACAACTCCCATAAATAAACTAAATGCCATAACTACTGTATTTTTTATTATATTTTTGCTTGAAGCAAATTTTGTTCTATCCTCTTTTTTTACTAATGTCATTCTCCAATTTACAAATGTTATATATCCCATTTCTCCTGTTACTGCATAGATTGATGCAAATATGAAAAAGAATATTGTTCTAATAGTTATATTATCTGATATAAATGGTATAAATGCAAAGCCAACTGAGGCTAGCCTATATATAGTGTAATTTGATAATACTACAAGTTTTGATTGTCCTATTTTTGAAAATAGTGGTGCTGCAAATATTTGTAACATATTTGTTATTGTGTCTAATACTGCATATAGTCCAATTGCTAGGTCTGATAGGCCTAAATATACGGCAAATGCAGTTATTAATGAGCTACTTGCTATTTTATTATTTGCTGTATCTAATATTGATGATGTAAGATATTTTTTATATTCTTTTTTATAATTCATGTCTTTATTCCTTTTCATTTTTCTTTATTTTCATTTTATATAAATATAAACTTACCAATATTTCTATTATTGACAAAACTACTAAAATACTTATAACTAATACCATTGGATTATTTACTAATATCGCAGTAAAGCTCAAACTCATTATTGTTCTCACAATTTTTCTTGATAGCTCCATAGTTGTTAATAATGTCTGTTGACTTTTTTTATCAGTATTTTTCAAAGCCAAATCCTGCATATACACCTTAAATGGATCTCTTATGAAAAGTATAATTATATAACCCAGACTCATTATTCCAAATTTTATTACCGGTATATTAGAAATATTATAGCCAATAATCATTAAAATCAAAGATATTGCTAATGCTACTGGTAGCATTATTCCTACTTTATCTTTATACTTTTTATGTATTTTATCAAATTTTATATTTGATAATAATCTTACTATTCTTGATATACACAATATTGCACCAATTATTAGTGCTGTTTTTTCAACATCATATAATTTTTTCCAAATGTTAATAATAATGTATCTATTGCAATCCAAAACAGCAGATCTCCTGATAATCCAGCATACCATGGATATATTGTGTTAAATTTTTTTAGTTTATTTTCTTCCATTTGTTACTCCATCTTTTTTATTGTTTTTTCTGATAAATCATTTATATTCCTTTATACATTTATAGAATTTTTTCATATATAAATGCATTTTCAAATTTAATTTGTCCTAATTTTCCATATTCTTTATTTTTTACTTTTGTTTCATAAACTTTTTTACAACCACATTTTTCATAAAACTGGTAATTGCAAGATTCATCAGTTACTATTTGTAAATTTTTTATATTATCATTTTTAGCCATTTCAAATATTTTAAATAATAATTTTTTTCCTATATTTTTTCCTCTATAATTACTATCAACTAGTAGTATTGAAATTTCTCCATCAAAATAATTTTCTAATTCTTTTGGAATATAATTATAATTTTTTTCATATTGATCAAATGCCTCTTTATTTTTTATTTTTTTACTTTTTCGTAATATATTGCTTATAATTTTATATATTTTCTTTTTTAGTAATTTTTTGTGTGAACTTTCCTTTGAATATCCACAAAATCCAACTAATTTTTTACCTTCTTTATAAGTTACAATTTCTTCACTTTCTTCTAATACATCAATCAAATATATCCATGCACAAATATTTCCTTCTGCTCCTGATTCTTTCTTACCCAAATTCCATTCTTTTGCTAATAAATTTACTGCTTGTTTCATTTCATTATATTTCATTTTTATTGCTCCTATAATTTTGTATTTTCACATACTTCAATAAATCTTTTAAATATATTATTCATACTACATATGCTTCTGTTGTTGATCCACCTTGTAAAATTATTCCATCACATAGTTTTATTTTTTCTATTATTTTGTCTTTTTTTATTAAATCTTCCTTTTCTTTCCAATTATTATCTGCATACATTATTTCTTCATTTGGTGATAAAATTCCTATTGCTATTCCACCATTATCAAAAATTGCTTGCTTTACTTCATCTCTTATTAAAGAATTTGTTCTTTTATCTTCTGTTTTTTTATGCACCGCAACTATCCCAATTATAACTTGTTTATTCACTTATCTTTTCTCCTTTTATTTATTCCATCTTTTTATTAATATAGCATTTAAAAATAATACCCATAATGAACATAAAAACATAAATTTAAATGTCAAATCTACATTTATTATACTTATTATTAAAAATACTAATAAAATAGCAAATTCCCAAAAACACAAACTCATTTCATGTATCATAGAAAGTAACATTGTATCTTTATTATCATTTTCAACCTTACTTTGTTGCAATGCACAATATGAAGAATCATATACATCATCAACTAATTTATACACAGATTGATTTACCATTAGCACATACACATTTTTTGCAAATAAAAATATAGTTGTTGTTATTCCTCTTATTATTGATATAATATTAAATGTTTTTGTGTGATTTTTATCTAATTTTTCTCCTGTTATAAATAAACTTAATAATTCAACAATTGTAGAAATTATATAAAGTGATGTAAATGTTTTTAAATCATTTAATGATATATATAAATATAAAGGAACTGCTATTAATCTTTCTATTATTATAAATCCTCTTAATCCACTTACTAGCTTTAATTTTGTATTTTCACTTTTCTTAAATAGATATTTGTAACTTTCTTTAAATGGTGCTTTAACTTCATATTGCAATTTGTTTTTATTTATTTGTAATAATGCTACATATGCAATTAAATAAGAAATAAATACAGATAATACTATTATTAAATTATTATTTTTTATTAAGAATACTCCAGCAAAAACATAACCCATAATACTAGAAAAACATCTTAAAATGTATGAACAACTATTAAATCTTCCTCTAAACTTTTCGTCAACAATTTTACTTGGGATATATGTGTTTAGTGGATTATTGACAGCTCCGCTTAACCCTTGAATAATTGAAATTGCTAAATAATAATATATATTTGTATCAACTATAAGTACAAGTAGCATGCTTATACTTTTTAATATATAACTTAAAAATTTTGTATTTGCAGCTCCTATTGTTTTTGATAGTGTTCCTGCTAGTGGTGAGAATATTCCCATAACTAAAAATTGAATCATAAATATAAATATTATCATTGTTACACTTACACCTGCTTTATATAAAATAACAGGTGTAAATACTGCATATATACTATTTGCAAATGTTTTAAAAAAACTGTCATAATATAACATTCTATAATCTTTATTACTAAAATATTTTTCCATTTATTTCTCCTAACTTTTCTTATGTTTTTTATTAATTACTTCATATACTTAATCACAAACTCTGTTCCTTTGTCAATCTCAGATTTACAGTTTATCATACCATTATTTTTTTCAATAATATTTTTTGCCAATGCAAGTCCAATACCAACACTATTCTCAGAGGAATTTTTGCCTTTATAAAATCTTTCAAAGATATGTTTCAAGTCTTCTTTTGTCATTCCTTCTCCCTCATCTTTTATTGTTATTTTTGTAAATAAAGTATTTTCCTCATATTTTATATAAATTTTTCCGTTATCTTTATTATGTTCAATACAATTTTTAATGATATTTGTAATTGCTTCTTGTTGCCACTTATAATCACCAATAAATGATGCTTTTTCATCACCCTCAATAATAATTTGTTGGTTTTTTATTTCTATTGGTATCTCTAAATTTTTAACAATTTCATTAACAAATTTTTTCAAATTAATTTTATCATCAAAAAATTGGACTACATTTGCATCTAATTTTGATAATTTTAACATTGATATAACAAGCCAATTTATCCAATCTATTTGTTTACTTATTTCAAATATAAATTTTTGCTTTGTGTTTTCATCCATATTTGGATTATCTTTTAAATTATCTAGCATTATAGTTATTGATGTTAATGGTGTTTTTAATTGATGTGATATGTCTTCAACAGACATTTTTAAATTTTCTTTATCTTTTCTTGATATTTCACTTTCTTCTTTTAACATAACTGTAATTTTATATAGTTCATTTTTTAAATTGCTTAATTCATCTTCACTGTTTTCTTCTATATTTAATTCGTATTTTCTATCTTTTATTTCGTTTATATATTGTGTAATTTGATTAAGTTTTCTATCTCTTTTTTGCAAGTATATCAAAATTATAATTACCCATAAAATATTAAAAACTACAATTAATATAATATTTGATGTCAAATTTTGTTCCATCTCATTTTGCACTGATATTATAGAATTTACCTCATTTGTATCTATTCCATATTTTTCAAGTTCAGCTTGTCCTTTTTTATATGCTTCGCTGTTTTTGTCTAAATTCAGTATTTCTATTATTTTTTTAGTATCTATATCTGGTTCTTGTTCTATTATTGTTCCTACTATATCTGCTATTTTTTTATTTGCTGTAATTGTTATTTTTTTATATTGATTATAAGTTTGAATTGTCATTATAATACTTGTTATTATTGTAAGTGTTATCACTGGTATTAGTAGATATCTTAAATTTTTATTTCTTAATAATTTCATCCTATTCTCCTATTCTATATCCAAGACCTCTAATAGTTTTTATAATTGCTTCATCTCCTAATTTTTCTCTTATTCTTTTTATATAAACAGTTAGAGTATTATCATTAACAAAATTTCCTGCAATATCCCATATTTTTTCTAATAGTTGCTCTCTTGTTATTAATTTATTTTGATTTGTAAATAACATAAGTAAAATTCTATATTCTAAGCTTGTAAATATAATTTCTTCGTTGTTTTTATACACTTTTGCTGCTGTTGTATCTATTTTAATATCTTTATATTTTATTATGTTACTATTTTCTTCTTTTTGACCATATCTTCTTAAAACAGATTTTATTCTTGAAATTAGTTCTCTTGTCCTAAATGGTTTTACTATATAGTCATCTGCTCCTAAGTCTAATCCTAATACAACACTTGTTTCTTCATCTTGTGCTGTTAAAAAAATAACTGGTATGTCTTGTTTTTGCTTTATTTCTTTACATATATCAAATCCGTTTCCATCTGGTAATGATACATCTAATAATACTATATCTATTTGTTCTTGTTTCATTTTTTCTTTACTTTCTTCTACACTTTTGGCTGATATTACTTTAAAGTTTTCTTGTTCTAGTGAATATTTTAACCCCATTACTATTGTTTCGTTGTCTTCTACTAATAATATTTGTTTCATAATCGGTCTCCCTTTTATTCTTTTACATCTTTATTTTCCTTTATACTATATCATATTTGTTAAAAGAACAAAAGGAAATTTTGGATTTTTTTTGTATTATTTCTTAGTTTTTTGATATTTTAAATACTTTTATAGCCATGCAATTCTCAAATAAATTGCATGGCTATATATTAGCATTTTTATTGTTTTTCATCTAATCTACTTCTATTTTTTTACCAAATTCCTTTTCATACCAATTATTTAATATTTTTCTATTTTTAAATACAATAACATTTCTATCTGGATACCTTTTTAATATTTCTTTAACTTTCTTTCCTTTTTCTTTATCCCAATTAATAGTAAATTTTACAAAATTTTTTTCCAATTTTTCTTTACAACCAGGTATTTCTGGTCTTTCTTTTCCTCTAAATTTAAAATATCTTGAAAATATTCCTTTTAGTCTAGCTAATTTTGAATAATTAAGAAAAATTATCATATCAGATTTTTCAACTCTTTTTTCTAATGTTCCTGTATATGTACCATCCATAACCCATTCTGCTTCATTTACCTTTTGTAAAATTATCTCATCTCTTTCTTTGCTATCTCGTGTTTTCCAATTTTCCAAATGGTCTATTGCGTCTAGATGATATACTGGCAAATCTAATACCTTTCCTAAATTTTTAGATAATGTGCTTTTTCCTGTTCCTGGTCCTCCTATGATTGATATCTTTTTTACATTTTCAATCATTTTTTACCTCCTTAATTAATTTATATATTATATATTTTTAAACACTTTTCCTAAATTTTCATTAATAACTAAATCTGCTCTACTATCATACTTTGTTTCATCTCTATTAATTAAAACAAGTTTATTTCCTTTGTAATAATTTATCAAACCTGCTGCTGGGTACACAGTAAGAGATGTTCCACCAACAATTAATACATCAGCATTATAAATTGCTTTTATAGATTCTTCCACAATAAAATCATCTAATCCTTCTTCATATAATACAACATCAGGTTTTATTATTCCACCACATTCACATTTTGGAACTCCTTCAGTTTCCTGAAATATATATTTGCCATCATAAAATTTGTGACATCTCATACAATAATTTCTCAATACACTTCCATGTAATTCATATACTTTTTTAGCTCCTGCTTTTTGATGTAAGCCATCAATATTTTGTGTAATAATTGCTTTTAGTTTTCCTTGTCTTTCTAATTCTGCTAATTTTATATGTGTTACATTTGGTTCATACTTTAGTGAATTTAATTTTTCTCTATAAAATTTATAAAATTCTTCTGGATTATTCATAAAAAATGTGTGGCTTAATATTTCTTCTGGCGGATATTTATATTTTTGATTATATAAACCATCTTTACTTCTAAAGTCTGGTATTCCGCTTTCTGTTGATACTCCAGCTCCACCAAAAAATACAATATTATTACTTTCATTTATGATTTTTCTTAATTGTTCTATTTTGTTTTCCAAGTTACTTACCTCTTTATATTAATATTTTGCATTTTATATCTGTATCTAGTTCTTGTTTAAATTTGTTAGCATCTTGCTCTGTCCCAACAATTTCACCATAATGAATTGGAATTGCAACTTTAGGTTTTATTAAATTTACCAATTCCGCAGCTTCTGTTGCAGTCATAGTATATGTTCCTCCAACTGGTACAAAAGCAACATCACATTTCACTTTTTTATTTTCTTCTGTTATATCTGTATCTCCTGCTATATAATATCTTTGTTTATTTAATTCTAAAATATAGCCAACCCAATTATTTTCCTTTGGATGAAAGTTTTTGTTTACATTATAAGCTGGTATTGTTTCAAATTTTAATTCACCTATTTTATAATTTTGGTTTGGTTTTACTTCTATAATATTTTCTTTCTTAAATCCCAATTGTATACTTTTTTCTACTAAATCATTTGTTATAACAATTATTGTATTTTCATTTTTTATTTTTAAAATATCTTCTTCTGAAAAATGATCATAATGACTATGTGTAATAAATATTATATCAGCATCATTTAATTTTTCTTTTATTTTAAATGGATCTATATATATTGTTTTTTCAGTTGATATTTTAATACAACTATGACATATTACTTTTATATTATCTTTCATAATATCCTCCTTTTTATATTCTATTTTCTTCTATTTTCAACATTTTTCTACATTCAAAATGAGACAAACTTAGTCTGTCCCACTTTCCTCATTTTACAAATAATGTTCTAATTTTCTTTATTACATAATGACTTCCGCCACTACTGTTATTTTGAGTATTTTCTACCATTCCTATTATAAGCATATCATTTACATTTGGATTACTAGCAGAATAATCAACAGTAAAACAATCAAACCATCCTAATGTTCCACTTTCTGTATCTGTACTTGAATTTTTTAATTCTGCTGTTCCTGTTTTTCCTGCTATTGTAACTCCAGCAACTTTCATATCATTTGCTGTTCCTTCTGGATTTTCTACAACTTGTATTAAGTCATTTTTTACTGTATTTGCTGCTTCTGATGTAAATGCATTTTCTTTTAATGTTTCTGTTTTTCCGTTTTCATATTCTATATAGGGTTTTACCATGTTTCCATTGTTTGCAAATGCTGAATATATTGATGCCATATGTATTGGGTTTACTAATATATCACCTTGACCATATCCAGAGTCAGCTAATTTCTTTTCGTTCATATCTACTTTTTCTGAGTTTGAATATTGTGATTTTTTAAATGTTAATGGGAATTTGATTGTTTTATCAATATCTTCATTAAATCCTAATTTGTCTAGTCCTGAACAGAATGCTTCTTTTCCTATTTGCATTGCTGCTTGGCCAAAGAATATGTTATCAGAGTGTATTAATGCATTTGCTATGTTTTTTGGTCCATTATATGCCGTTAGTGTTGTTATATAAACATCACCCCAGCTTGAATTTTTTTGCCATTTTAATCCTGAATAATTAAATGTTGTATCTGTTGTAAGTTTTCCACTTGTTAATCCTATTGCTGCTGTTATTGGTTTAAATGTTGAACCTGGACAATAGCTTTGTAAAAATCTATTATATAATGGTTTATCAGCATCATTGTTAAGTTCATCCCATTTTGATGTTGTCATTCCTAAAACAAAATCATTTGAGTTATATGATGGTGTACTTACTGTTGCAAGTAATTCACCTGTTGTTGGATTCATTACTACAAAAAATCCTTTATCTGTTTTCATTTGATCATATAGATTTTTTTGTATTTTACTATCAATTGTTAACTTAACATCTGTTCCATCTTTTTTGTCCTGTGTTGCTAATGTTTTTATTTTATTACCATTTTCATCAGCTATATAAATCTCTGTTCCATCTACTCCTCTTAATGTATCTTCATATGCTTGCTCTAATCCCGCTTTTCCTATTATGCTATTTGAGCTATATCCTTTTCCATCTTTTTCTTTTAATTCATCAGCATTTATTGTTTGCACATAACCTATTAAATGTGCAGCCTCTTCTCCTAATGGATATACCCTTGCATCAACACTCGTTATTTTTATACCTGGTATTTGTAGCAATTGTTCTTTCAATGTTGTATTATCAGCAGCAACCTTTTTTATAGGTACAAATGTATCATCTTTTACATATGAAGCTGATATTTGTTTATTAATATAATCAACTGAAACACCTGTTAATTCTGATATTTTGCTTATATTTTCACTTTTATTTTCTCCCAATTTTCCAGGTACAATTCCAACACTTGAAATACTTCCATTTTTAGCAAGCTTCTCTCCATTTCTATCTAAAATCTCTCCTCTTTTAGCAGACAATGTAGAAACCCTTACTTTATCTGTACTTCTTAACTCCGGAAAAATCATACTAGAAGACCAACTTATTTTATATTCTTTATTTTCCTTTACTAACTTTGCAATATTTGAAAAAGTCACTGTTCCAGCAGATGTAGACATACTCTCATCATACTTGATATTATACACTTTACCATCCTTTACTGTTTCAGATGGTGTTATTTTTATATCATATGCATCTATTCCTTCAAATATATTCTTATTTCTCTTAACAAAATCCTCTTGTGATATTTGCGTTTTCGAATTTTCTGAAATCAAATTATACATCTCATCATATTTTTGTTCATTTATCAATGATATATATTTACTTAATGTATCCTCTGGCTTTGGAGCATTTTTATTAATAAAAAACACAACACCAGCTATTATTGCTACTACTAATATCAGTACTGCAACTATTATTAAAACTTTTTTATTTTTCACTAAATACATCCCCTTTACTTGTCAATAGGGACGGGCCTTTTTGACAACTTAATTATTTTTTATCATAATATCATATTGATTTTTAATTTTCAACTATTCATGTTCTGTTTTTATAAATATTTATTTTTTATAATTTGATATTTTTCGACAAAAAAAATGGAGCAGATCTAGTCCGTCCCCCTTTGACAAGTTTCAATTGCATGTAATGCCGCTTCTGTTCCTTCATATATAGCTTTAGATATTTGGTATAGCCCTCCTGTGCAATCTCCGCAAGCAAATATTCCTTTAATTGTTGTTTCCATATTTTTATCAACAACTATTTTTCCATCAGTAGTTTTTGCGCCTAGTTTTTTTGCAAAGTCTGTGCTTCCAGCTATTCCTTGTGCTATAAATATTCCATCTATTTTCATTTTTGTATTATCTTTAAATTCAACTTCTTCTACTATATTACTTCCGTTTGATTTCCTTTATTTCTTTTGTTATAACTCTAATGTTTTCTAATCTACATTCAGGATGTTGTTTTCCGTTAGTCAAAATAGTTATTGTCTTTGCTATATTTTGCAAATTTTTTGCTTCTGATATTGCATAGTCCCCATTTCCAATTACTGCAACATCTTTATTTTTATAAAAAAATCCATCACATATAGCACAATAGCTTATTCCTTTTCCTTCATATTTCTCTATATTACCAATATTTGGTTTATACTTTTTGTTTCCTGTTGCAAGTATAACAACTTTTGATATAAATTCATTATTCAAAGTTTGAACTTTAAATATTGGCTTTCTTTTATCATTGTTAATTTCTAAATATTCTGCTTGTATATTTGTAACTTCTTCTTTTAAAAGCTCTGCTCCTAATTTTTCAGCTTGTTTAATTCCTATATTATATAATTCTTTACCATCTATCCCATTTTCAAATCCATAATAATTTTCTATTTTATGTGCCTTCTCTAATGATGATTTTTCTCCATATATTATTAGTGTTTTTAAATTTTTTCTTAATGTGTATAAACTTGCTGTTATTCCTGCAGGTCCAGCACCTATAATTATTACATCATACATATTTTTTCCTTTCTACTTCACAATAATTCCTAATAACTTTGAAAGTTCAACAGCTTGAAATTGATTTACTATTACGCCTTTTAAATCATCCATATCAACTACTATTCCTTCTATATTGCATGTTCTAAAGTCAATATTTTTTAAATTTGTTCTAAACATTTGAACTTTATATAAGTTACTTTCAACAAATTTAATATTTTTCAACTTACATTCTCCAAATGCTGACATCGAAAAGTTATCTTCTTCAAATACTGTATCTTTCATACTTGAATTTGATAAATTTGAATATTCTAAATTAGATTGGTTTATCCTTGTCCTATAAAAACTTGTATCTAAAAAACTAGCTCCTATAAATTTACAATTTAAAAAATTGCATCCTACAAAATTTGATTCACTAAAATCTGTGTTTGAAAAATCACAATTTTTAAATATAACATTTGTAAAATATACATTTATAAATCTTGATTCTAAACATTTACAATTTTCAAACATACAATTTTTTATTTCAACTTTTTCAGTATTTATTTTTTCATTACAATTTTTGAATTTATATTCTATTATATCATTTTCTGCATTATCTTCTTTAATTATTATATTTTGTATTTCTTCAGTTTCTTTTAACATATTTTTCTCCTATAAAAACAATATTATTTTAGGAATAAATATTATCAAACCTACAATTGCAGATACAATTGCAGATACCAAAACAGCTCCTGCAGCAACATCTTTTGCAATTTTTGCTTGCTGATTTTTTTCTTTTGTTATTAAATCTACTGTATTTTCTATCGCTGTATTCATTAGTTCCATTGATATTACCAACCCAAATAGTATTATACATATTATCCATTCTGTTATATTTATTTTTAGCATTATTCCAAATATTATTACTATTATCATTATCGCTATATGTATTTTCATATTTTGTTCAATTTTTATCCCCGTATAAATTCCTTCAAATGCATATTTAAAACTTTTTAATAGTTTTTTCATATTATTTTCATTCCTTTCTATATCTACTAATTTCTTCTTATATTTTACTAAAGTTCTTTTTATTTATCAATAGAAAAATTTAAAACCATAAAATAGGAGCAACATAATATTGCTCCTATTCTTCGAAAACATTATTTTGTTTAAACTTACTTATTCTTTCTTCTAATTCAATCTGCTCACATACATCTTCTATTTTTTCGCTAATCTCTACTTCTACAACATCTTCTACTACATTATTCTCATTAAAAATATTTATATAAAAAACTTTGGGTAATTCAATTTCCGGATTATTTATAAAATTTTTAATTTCTACTTTCTCATATATAGTTCTAAAATTTTCAGTAAGTTTCTTGGTACCTTGTGATTCATAATAAATTGGAAATATATATTCTTCTCTTATATTACTTTTTACAAAGTCTGTAGTAAATATTCCTTCCAAATTTATTATGTTTCCATCTTCAACTTCTATTACAATAAATCCATCATTATAAGAGAAAATGTTTTCTGCCCGTAAAACAACTTTGTAATATAATGTTTCCTTCATTTTTATTCCTCCTGTCTTAAATCAATAAACCTTGATTTTCTATATAAAGTTACTATACAAATTATATCACATTTTACATAAAGTTTCAAATACTACCAAATTATATATTTTTTTTTACATTACATATAGTAAAATACAGAAAAATTGCAATATACTTCCTAACAATATGAATAAATGAAATATTGAATGCATATATTTTTTCTTCTTTCCAATTCCATATAATACTGCACCTATTGAATATGCAATTCCTCCTGTTACTAATAATATTAATCCTTGTATTCCTAACAGCTTTAGTAATAAATTAGCTGTAAATATAATACACCATCCCATTCCTAAATAACATATCATTGAAAATACTTTGTATTTTTTTATATCTATTGAATTTAATACAACTCCTAAAATAGCCATAGCCCATATAATTCCAAAAATAGTCCATCCCAAAGCTGTATTATATTCTCTAAATGATACCAAGCAAAATGGTGTATATGAACCTGCTATTAATAAAAATATACTACAATGATCTAAAATTTGAAAAACCTTTTTTGCTTTTCTATCTGGTTTTAATCCATGATAAATACTGGACATTGTATACAAAATTATCATTGTAGTTCCGTAAATTGCTCCACTTACAACTCCATATGTATTATGATGAATTGCTGCAAACACAACACATAATACTAATGCAACAATTCCGAAAGATGCCCCTACAATATGTGAGGTCATATTAAAAATTTCCTCTCCCTTTGTATAAATAGGTAATATTCTATCTGCTAATTTTGTTCTTTTCATTTTTCACCTTTCTTTCTATTATTTTTTTATCCAAACAGATACTGATTTTGCTTTTACTCCAAAATTACCACATCCATCTGAATCAACTACTACTTCTTCCTCACAATTATTCATTGCATCTATATATATTTCCCCCTCATTTTGAGTTCCAATATACATTCTTTTAAATCCATCTCCAGAAGTTGATACAACAACAGCTAATCCTGAATTTAAGTGTTCTTCATCTCCTTCTTGTGTCCAACCTATATAATTATTATTATCAAAATAATCATGTTGCATTCCATAAGATTTATTTTTTCTAATTAACATCATTGTTTCTAAATCTTCCATAGGTTTTATATTATCATGTGATATTCCATAATAATCTCCATAAAATACACATGGATATCCATCATTTCTTAACAAAATAATTGCATAAGCTATTGGTTTAAACCATTCATCTATAAAGCTTTGTAAAGCTTGACCTGGTTGTGTATCATGATTATCTACAAATGTTACTGCTTTACATGGATTTTCTTTTACTAAAGTATGCTCTAATATCTGTGACATATTATAATTAGGATCTTTTGATGCATTATAAAAATTGTAATGTAATGGTACATCAAATAATGATATTTTTCCTTCTGTTTCTTGAATATATCTATGTAGTTTATTCACATCAGCTGACCAATATTCTCCAACTGCAAATAATTCTTTTTTGCTTTCTTCTCTTAATGTTTTTATCCAATTTTCATAAAAATTTGCATCTATGTGTTTAACTGCATCTAATCTAAAACCATCAACTTTTGTAATATCTAAATACCATTTACCCCAATTTATACATTCATTTACTACTCTATCACTTGAAAAATCTAAATCTGCTCCCATCAAATAATCAAAGTTTCCAAACTCCTCATCTACTTCAGCTCCCCATTTTTTATCAACAAATTTAAATATTGCATTTTCTCCTGTTTGGTTATTATAATCTATTCCATCAAAGTCAGTCCAGTTCCACTCAAAATCAGAATATTTATGCTTTCTTCCGGGAAATGTAAATTTTGTTGCTACTTTTACTGTTTCTTTTTGAGATATTTCCAAATTATGATTTGACCAATCTACCTTTGTAGCTGGTATTGTTTGTAATGCATCTGCTCCCATTTTATGATTTAAAACTATATCTGCATAACTTTCTATTCCTGCTTGTTTTAATACCTGAATAGCCTCTAAATATTCATCTTTTGAACCATATTTTGTTTTTATTGTTCCTTTTTGATCAAATTCTCCTAAATCATAAACATCATATACTCCATATCCAACTTCATCTTTTCCACCTATTCCTTTGTATGCTGGTGGAAGCCATAAAGCTGTTACTCCTATATTTGATAAAGTTTCTGCATTTTCTTTTATTTGATTCCATAAATTTTGTTTACAATCCATATACCATTCAAAATATTGCATTATAATTCCATTTATTTTTTTCATTTGATTACCTTCTTTTGTTTTATTTTTGTCATTATATCATTAAGCTTATCAAAAATCCATAAATTTTCTTTTTTCTCTTCCTATTTTCTTCAAAATATGATAAAATACTTCCAGTTTAATATATCAAAAGATGAATTTAGGAGGATTTTAATATGGAATTTAATAAATGTAGTAGATGTGGCTCTTTTTATATTTCAAATGATGCTGTATGTCCAAAATGCCGTACAAAGGATAATTTAGAATTTGAAACATTTAAATCTTATGTTCAAGAAAATGGTTTAACTCAAAACTTAGATATGGTATCTAGTGAAACAGGAATAAGTGTTAAAAATTTAAATAGATTTTTAAATTATTCTGACTTTAATACTGGATTTGAAAATAACAATAAAAATATACAATTATAATATACTTATATAATTTTAGAAAGGACGATTTTAATAATGACAAATGTGTTTAATATTTTAGAAGAAAGAGGATATATTGAGCAAATGACTCATCCTGCAGAAATAAAAGAACTTTTTGGAAAAGAAAGTGTTCCATTTTATATTGGAATTGACCCAACAGCAGATAGCCTACATGTTGGACACTTTGTTTCTTTAATGGTTGCAAGTCATATGCAAAAATGTGGACATAAACCTATCATATTAGTTGGTGGTGGAACTGCTACAATTGGTGACCCTTCTGGAAAAACTGATATGAGAAAAATGATGACAAGAGAAACAATTGACCATAATGTTGAATGTATCAAAAAACAAATTGAAAAATTTATCAGCTTTGAAGGTGAAAATGCTGCAATTATAGTAAATAATGCAGACTGGCTTTTAGATTTGAACTTTGTTCAATTTATGAGAGATATTGGTAGCCTATTCTCTGTTAACAAAATGCTTGCAGCAGAATGTTACAAACAAAGAATGGAAACAGGTTTAACATTTTTTGAAATGAGTTATATGCTTATGCAATCTTATGACTTTTTACATTTATATGAAACTTATGGATGTAAATTAGAAATGGGTGGAAATGATCAATGGTCTAACATCCTTGGTGGTGTTGATTTAATTAGAAGAATTGGAAAAGATGATTCTTATGGTTTAACATTTAAACTTCTTACAACAAAAGAAGGTAAAAAAATGGGTAAAACTGAAAAAGGTGCTTTATGGCTAGACCCAGAAAAAACTTCTCCTTACGAGTTTTATCAATACTGGAGAAATATTGAAGATGAAAGTGTTGAAAATGTTTTAAAATTATTAACATTTTTACCTATGGATAAAATCAAAGAACTTGCAGCTTTAAAAGATGAAAAAATAAATGACGCTAAGAAAATTGCTGCTTTTGAAATAACAAAATTAGTTCATGGTGAAGAAGAAGCAAAAAAGGCCGAAGAAGCAGCTAATGCTCTATTTTCTGGTAAAGGTAGTTTAGATAATATGCCAACTATTGAACTTGGTAATAATAAATATATTTCAATAGTTGATGCAATTATTTTAACAGGTATTGCTCCTTCTAAAGGACAAGCTAGAACATTAATTAATCAAGGTGGTATTTCTTTAAATGATGAAAAAATCTCTGATACAAATTATATTCTTTCTGAATCAGATTTTAATGATGGATATGCTATTTTGAAAAAAGGTAAAAAAGTATTTTTTAAATTAGTTTAATAATAAAAAATCTCCGCATAGCTGGTAGATTATTTACATCTAAAAAAGAACTACATATCAATTTTTACATTGATATATAGTTCTTTTTTTAACTATTTTTTTCTATATAATTCCAACTATCTTTACACATATCATCTATGTTCTTTTCTGCTATCCATCCTAATTCTTCTTTAGCCTTAGTTGGATCTGCATAACATGTAGCAATATCCCCAGGTCTTCTTGGAGCTATTTTATATGGTACTTCTTTTCCAGTTGCCTTTTCAAATCCTTTTACCATATCTAAAACACTATATCCATGTCCTGTTCCTAAATTATAAATATATAATCCTTCTTGTTCTTTTTCAAGTTTTTCTAATGCTTTTATATGTCCTTTTGCTAAGTCTACAACATGTATGTAATCTCTTACACCTGTTCCATCTGGAGTATTGTAATCATTTCCAAATACTGATAATTCTTTTAATGTACCAGCTGCAACTCTTGCTACATATGGCATTAAGTTGTTTGGTATTCCTTTTGGTTCTTCTCCAATTAGACCACTTTCATGTGCTCCTACTGGGTTAAAGTATCTTAATATACATATATCCCATGTGTTGTCTGATTTATATATATCTTTTAATATTTGTTCTATAAACAATTTTGTTGTTCCATATGGATTTGTTGTTCCTCCTGTTGGTGTATCTTCTGTTATTGGCATTTTTTCTGGTTCACCATATACTGTTGCTGATGAACTAAATATAAATTTTTTACATCCATATTTTCTCATTGTATCTAATAATACTAATGCTCCTGAAATATTATTTTCATAATATTCTATTGGTTTTTGTACTGATTCTCCAACAGCTTTATATCCTGCAAAATTTAATACTGCTTCAATATTGTTTTCTTCAAATACCTTTTCTAATTTTTTTCTGTCTAAATAATCCATTTCATAAAATTTAAAATCTTTTCCTGTTATTTTTTTTATTGCCTCTAATGCTTTAGGATTGCTATTTGAAAAATTGTCTATTATAACAATATCCCTTCCTGAATTTAATAATTCTACAGCAGTGTGACTTCCTATAAATCCTGCTCCTCCTGGTAATAATATTGCCATTTTTATTCCTCCTATGTTGTCAAAAGGGACGTTCTTTTTTGACAACTTTTATTTTATCATTTTAATTATTGTAATATGTCAAAAAAGACCGTCCCTTTTGACATACTTTCTTTTAAGATTATACTCTAATTATTTTTTAAAATCAAGTCTTTTATATTAAAAGAAAATAGAGCTAAAAATTAGCCCTATCTTCTAAATCTCAATCTAATTATTATAGTTTTTCAAGATTTTTTTAATTATTTCTGTTGTTGATGCACCTTTACCTCTTGGCTTTATAACTCCTGTTATGTTATATTTCTCGAAAACCTGGTCTCTTGCAGTCTGAAGTTTAGGATTAACTTCATAATAAAGTACATCTGGCTTCAATTCCTTAAATACTTCCTTAAAAATAATTAACCATTCCTTCTGTGCTTCATTATCAGGATTAATTTCAAGAGAAATTTCAGGATTGTAGTCAACCAATATTGAATAGTCAACACATTTAATTGAATCAACAATTTCAATTCTTTGTTTTTCATCAATTATTGGTCTACCATCACCTTTAAGTCCTGCACATTTGTTGTTTTTTATCGCAACAACTAGGATATCTCCTTGTTTCTTAGCACCTTCTAAATATTTTAAGTGCTCATAATGGAAAAGGTCAAATGTTCCTGTTGCTAAAACAACCTTTTTACCAACCCGCTTGTCACGGATTTCTGTAATTAAATCATTTAAAGTTGTAATCATATGCCTACCTCCTTGTGTTATTTTTATTGATCACGTAATAAAATCATCAACAGTTACTTGATTGAATTTTTCAATCAATATCTATATAAATCTACTTTCGTAGAAGTTTAATATCTTATTAATTTACTATTACCTTATGTGTTTCAACAAATTTTTTGACATCATTAATAATTGGTTTATTTATTTTGAATATATTTTCTGGTAAATTATCTAAATCAAACCATTTTAAATCTTTTACTTCACCATCTGTAAATTCAATTTTTCCTTTATATTCTTCACAGAAAAATACGTGATTTAATACATAAACTTGATCCTTACTTTTAGTATATATATTAAATAATTCCTTTCCAGAATATATGCCCATAAGTTCTGGGTTTATTGGCTCAATATTTAGCTCTTCTTTAATTTCTCTTTGCAAAGTTTCTAAATATTTTTCACCCATTTCTATTCCTCCGCCATGTATTGCCCAGCAACCATTATCATCTCTTTTTTGTAACAGAATTTTTCCATCTTTATATATTATCAATGTAACAACCGGACGAAGATATGGTTTATGCTCATTTTTTTCATCAATTTTTGAATTGCTATTTTTTTCCAATGTTACTCCTCCTTTAATATATTAATTATCATAATATGTCAAAAAAAGGCATCCCCCTTAACATTTTATTAAATGTCCTTTTTAGAAACGTCCCGAAATGGACATTCCATTTTTTGTATCTTTAACACTATAACCTTTTTGATTAATCAAGTCTCTTAATTCATCTGATTTTGCCCAGTCTTTGTTTTCTCTTGCCATTTTTCTTTGTTCAACTAAATCTAATATTTCTTGTGGTATTTCTTGTTCTTGAGAATTTACTTCATCTATTTTAATTCCTAAAACAGTGTCAAATTTTGCAAGTAATTTTGCAACTTCTGGGTTTTTCTTTTCAAATCTTGCAGCTTCCCAAACATAGCTCATTGCAAGTGGCATGTTTAAATCATCATTTATTGCTTTATGGAAGTTCTCTTCTATTTGTGATAATTTTTCTTTATCATCTGATATTAGTTCATCTGTACCATTTAAGTTTATTTGATAACTGTTACGTAATCTTTCTAATGATTTTGATGCTGCATCTATTCCTTCCCATGTAAAGTTTAATTTATTTCTGTAGTGGCATGAATAACTGAATAATTTATATACAATTGGGTCATATCCTTTTTCTTTTATGTCTTTTACTAAGTATACATTTCCTAATGATTTTGACATTTTTCCACCATTTATAAGTAGATATTCTCCATGTAACCAGTATCTTGCTGGAATTTTACCACATTTTCCTTTACTTTGTGCTATTTCATTCTCATGGTGTGTTGGTATTAAATCTATTCCACCTGTATGTATATCAAATTGGTCACCTAAATATTTTTGCCCCATTGCAGAGCATTCTATATGCCATCCTGGGTAACTTGGTCCCCAAGGGCTATCCCATTTCATTAGATGATTTTTTGGTGCTTTTATCCATAATGCAAAATCATATGGATTTCTTTTTTCTGGGTCAACATCAACTCTAGCCCCTGCCTTTTGATTTTCAACATCGACATTTGTTAATATCGGATATTTATCTAATTTAGAAACATCAAAATATATTGCTGTTGATGTTTCATATGCATATCCATTTTCCATTAATTTTTCTACATATTTTAACATATCTTGAATATGATCTGTTGCTTTACATACTATTTCTGGCGTTTCTATATTAAGTGCTTTTAAATCATCAAAAAATAATTTTGTATAATATTCTGCTATTTGTAAAGGTGTTTTATGTTCTTCCCTTGCTGATTTTAACATTTTGTCTTCACCTTCATCACCGTCAGATACTAAATGTCCAACATCTGTTATATTCATAGCATGTTTTAATTTATATCCATTATATCTTAACACTCTTCTTAAAACATCTTGAAATATATTTGTTCTCATATTTCCTATTGTTGCATTTTTATATACAGTTGGTCCACATGAATATATTCTTACCTCTTTTGAATCTATCGGTTCAAATAAGTCTTTGTTTTTTGTCAATGTATTGTAAAAATATATGTCCATTATTTCCTCCTTTATTTTATTATTGGCAGATATAAATATCTGCCAATATATTTATTTTTTCTTTGTTTCACCTGTAGATGTTTTGTTTTCATTACTTGTTGAATTTGTTGTAGTTGAAGTATTTGTTTGATTTGTAGGTTTTGTTGTATTAGATGGATTTACTGTATTTTTTGTAGTATTTGTTACATTATTTGTTACTGTATTTACTGGTTGTTTTTCTTCTGGTTTTTTATGAATTGTGCAAACATCATCAACTTTTGCAGTAGTTCCTGTGCTTGCCCCATTTGTTTTCCAAAGTCCTAATTGTTCTTTTGGTATAACTCCACCATAACTTACTGTTTTTACTTTATCTGCTGGACAATACTCATTTGCAACTTTTCCTGACTCTGTGCATATTCTTTGTGTTCCATGTCCTTCACATTTACTTGGCAAATTGTCTTGTGTAAACATTTCTGTATAAGTATCTGTGCAATTAGATGTTGCTAAACATCCTGTTGCTTTACATACAGTTGCTGTTATTATTCCATTTGGTGTACTAAAGTTTTTATTTTCTAGTCCTTTGTGTATATCTTTCATAATTGTTGACCACATTTGTCCTGCTGGGTTTCTTCCATCTACACTATATACAATTCCATTACCATATTTTAAAGGTTCTGGACTATCAAATCCCCACCAACATGCAGCTGTATAATATGGTGTCATACCACATAACCATCTGTCTTTATAATTATCTGTTGATCCTGTTTTTGCACATGTTTCCATTCCTGGTATTGCACAAAATGTTGCTGTTCCTCCTGATTTTGTTGGTTCTTCAATTATTGATCTTGTTAAATAAGCATTTTGCTCTGATATAACTCTTGTTTTTTCTTGATTTGGAGTTAATATTGTGTTTCCACTACTATCTGTAACTTTTGTATAGAATGTTGGTGTTGTATAAACTCCATCATTTGCTATTGAAGCATATGCTCCAGCCATTTCTAATGGACTAATTCCTGTATTAAGACCACCTATTGATAATGATAAATTTGCATCATTTTTATCATCTAATGTTGTTATACCCATTTTTTTCAAATAGTCTATAGCTTTTTTAGGTGTTAATTCTGCCATTATTTTTACCATTGGTATATTTTGTGATGTTCTTATACAACTTCTTATATTAATATATCCCTTTGGTGTATTATAATCATCTGGTGAATAAGTTCCAAAGTATGTTTTTGTATCATTATAAATTGTTGCTGCTGTTATTATTTTTTCTTGTAATCCTGGTGCCACATCTGCAATAGGTTTCATTGAAGAACCTGTTTGTCTTATCATTTGTGTTCCTCTATTCCATCCTGTTGCATATTTATTTCCTAATTCTCCTCCAACAGCTACTACTTGAGATGTTGCATTATCTATAATTACAATTGCTGATTGTGTATGTTCATTTTTTAATTTTCCATTGCTATCTTTTTCTTTACCTTTTATTTGGTATTTTTCTTTAGCAAATTCTTCTTCTACTCTTGCTTGTATTGCAGAATCTTCTGTTGAATAAATCGTTAATCCACTACTATATACATAATTTTCTGCTAATTCCTTAGAAATATTTTTTTCATCCATTACTTGATTTACAACTTGTTTTATTGCTGCATCTGTATGGTATGAATAAGATGATGTATTTGTATCTCCTTGTGTAAATGTAAGTCCTGCTTCTACTTTAGCAATTGCTGCATTATATTCATCTTCATTTGTTATATATCCTTGATCTTTCATTTCCTTTAAAACTGTTAATGTTCTATCTTTTCTTAATTTAGCAGTTTTTTCTTGATCAAGTGATGAATCATATGGGTTATATGCATTTGGTGAATTATTAATTCCTGCTAAAAATGCACATTCTGCTAAGTCTAGGTCTTTTGCACTTTTGTTAAAATAATATTGTGAACCTAATTCTACACCATGAAGTTCATTTCCTCCAACAAATATTATATTTAAATATAATTCTAATATTTGATCTTTTGATATCATTCTTTCGACTTGAACAGCTTTTGACCATTCTTTCATTTTTCTTACTACACCTGCAAGTCCAGATCTAGCCTTGTCTTTTGTTATATTTTTTACCAATTGTTGAGTTATAGAACTTCCACCATATGCTGATTTACCAACTGCTGCACCAAGTATAGCACCTGTTGTTCTTTTTATATCAACACCATTATGTTGATAAAATCTTTTATCTTCTATTGCAACATATGCTTTTGGTAGATATGGTGACATCTCATTTATTGATATTGATTTTCTTTTTTCATCTTTACTTAAATTTGCTATTTCGTTTCCATCTTTATCTACAACTATTGTATTAGATGCTCCAACTGTTAGTTCTTCTTTTGTTATTTCAAAATCGTCTCCAAATAGCCCAAACATCATTGCAGCTACTATTCCAGCTCCAACTACGCATAAAAGTAAGAATATTATTAATAATACTTTTAATGCTACTTTTAATTTTGGATGATTTTTCTTATTTATTCCTTTTTTATTTTTAGTTTTAATTTTACTATTATTTGTTTTGTTTTTAGTTGTTTTTTTAGTAGGTTTATTACTTGGCATTTTTTATACCTCCTTGCCAATCTTTTTCGACATATTAATTATATTATATTTTTTATAAAAATAAAAGCTTTTACAAAAAATTTTTTTATAATTCACTATTATTTAAAAATAGCTTATCAATTACAACTTTATCTCTTTTTATTTTTTCTCTTAATGCTTCAAATGTTTGCTTTTTATATAATTTTGATTCATATATATCTTTTAAATAATACTTTCCATTTAAGCATATTTCATCTTTGTTATCATCCCTAAAATTTATTTCATAATTATTTATATTTATACCATTAAATCTTTTTTTATTTATTCTCATTTTTCCTCTTATATTAATAATAATTGCATTATCATTTATCATATATTTATTTAAAATTTCTTTAGGAAAATCTACATTTAATATAATTTTGGATTTCATTAAACTTTTCTTTTTATTATTTGTTATTGTTATAACAATTCCATCTTCATTTAAAAACTTTTCTTCTATCTTTTTAAATTTTTCAATATGATTTGTTACAATATTTAAATTTCTGTATTTTTTTGCTAGAATTTTTATATTTTCTAATTCAATATCTGTTAAATCATTTATAAGTACTGATATTCCTATTTTTTCTACTTCTAATTTTTTCTTATTTATTACATATTCTATAATATCTGTTGCCAAAATTTCATAAAGCCACCTTCCATTTGATATATCAAATCCGTATGTATTTAAATAATTAATATATGTATTTTGTTTTTGTATTTCTTTACTTAAAACTATTTTTTTGCTGTTTGAATATTTATTAATTATTTTTTTAGTCTTTTGTGCCATTTTTTCAATTTGCCTATTTGTATTTTCTTCAATTATTGGTAAAAATATTTTATTGTCTTCTAATTTTATAATACAAAATTTCTTTTGTAAAAAATTAGGCTTGTCATTTTTTTCAATATAAAACATAAAAAACACCTCATATCTTTTTATTTAAGTATATGAGGTTTGTACTTATTTTATTATAATATCTCTTTTTAATAATTTATTTTTTATAGTTCCAATTCCTATAAATTGTTGTTTTTCATCATAAATTCTATATATTCCATCTTCCATATCTTTTGTTAATTGAACACCATTTAAAAATAATTGCAATTTTCTATTTTCTAATTTTATTTCTGGTTTATCATTAAATATTTTTTCTATTGATATAATTTTTTTATTTATAAAGTCTATATTTTCTTCTAATTGTTTAATTGTTATACTATTGTCTATTTTAAATTCTCCAACTTGTATTCTTTTTAGTTCTTTCATATATCCAACTGTATCAAATTTTTCTGCTATATCTTCACATAAACTTCTTATATATGTACCTTTTCCACAGAACACTTCAAATTCTATTTGGTTTTCTTTTAAATTAATTTTTAATAGTTTAATATCATATATTTCTATTTGCCTTGCTTTTAATTCTACTTTTTGTCCTTTTCTAGCATATTCATATAATTTTTTGCCATTTACTTTTATTGCTGAGTATATAGGTGGAATTTGTTCTTGTTTTCCTATAAATGATTTAAATACTTCTTTTATATTTTCTTCTGTTAATAAGTCTTTTTTTACTATTTTTTCATATATTATATTACCTTCACTATCTGCTGTATCTGTTTTTATTCCTAATTGTAATTTCACTATATATTTTTTATCATGATTTATTAAATATTTAGAACATAAAGTTCCTTTTCCAATTAATATAGGTAAAACTCCTTCTGCTAGTGGATCTAATGTTCCTGTATGCCCTACTTTTTCATTAAATAGTTTTTTTACCTTATATACAATATCATGTGAAGTACATCCTTTATTTTTATTTATTACTATTATTCCATCCATATTTTACCTTTCTAAAAAAGGGATTTAGGACTTTAAAAGTGAACCTAATCCCTATTTTTTATTTTAAAACTTTTCTTATCTCATTAATAACTTTTTGTTTTACTTGTTCTACATTTCCTTGAACAGTAGCTCCAGCAGCTCTTTGGTGACCTCCACCACCAAACATCAAGCACACATCTGAAACATTAACATAATTATTAGATCTCAAAGAAATTTTAAATGTATTTTCATCATCCTCTTTTTGTCTTATAAATACAGAAACCTCTACTCCTTCAATATCTCTACCTAACTCTACTAATCCCTCATGATCTCCAACTCCTGCATTTACATCTTTTAAATCTTGATTTGTTATATATGTAAATGTAACTTTTCCATTCTCTAAAATTTCCATTCTGTTTAAAGTTATTTTCATTAATTCAAAATTTGCCTTTGTCTTTGTTTGTAATACTCTTTTATAAATTTCTGAAACATTAACACCTTTTCCTAATAATTCTGCTGTAAATTCAAATGTTTCTGCTGTTACACCTTGATATTTAAAACCACCTGTATCTGTAATAATTCCTGTTAAAATACAAGTTCCCAACTCTTTATTTATATCTATACCAAAATATTCAAACATACCAATTAAAATTTGGCAACATGCTGGAGATACTGGATTTACAAAATTTATATCTCCAAACATTTTATTACTTCCATGATGATCTATTACAATTGTTTGCTTTGCCTCTTCAAAATATTCTCTTCCTATAAGCCTATTTAAATCTGAACAATCTAAAGCTATTGCCAAATCATATTTTTCTATATCTAACTTTTCTTTTACCTCATCCCTATCTGGTAAAAAATCAAACACTCTAGGATACTCTTTAATTATCACATCAGCATTTTTCCCTAATTGTTTCAACGCTAACTTCATAGCCAAGCAACTTCCTATAGCATCTCCATCAGGAGTTTCATGAGCCATTATTACTATTGTTTCAGCTTTTTTTATTTCTTCTAATATATTATCTAAAGTCATATTTTTTCCTTTCTTTCTGTCAATAGGGACGGGCCTTATTGACAGTTTTTATTGTTAAAGAACTTTCTCTATTTTTTCTACTTCCAGTTTTTTAACTTGTCAAAAAGGGCCGTCCCTATTGACAACTTTACTTATTTTCTTCTGGTAATATTTCTTTCAATATAGAATCAATTTTTGCTCCATATTCCATTGAATCGTCTATTTCAAATATCAATTCTGGTGTGTTTCTTAAATTTATTCTTTTTGCTAATTCAGTTCTTATAAATCCTGATGATTTTTTAAGTCCTTCCATTGTGTCTTTTATATTTTTTGAATTAAATATACTTACATACACTTTTGCATATTTTAAGTCTGGTGTTACTTTTACTTTTGTAACACTTATCATACCTGTAATACTTGAATTTTTTAATTCAAATCCTATAATTTGACTTAATTCTTTTCTGTATTCTTCGTCAATGCGTCCCATTCTATTATTGTTTTTATTAGGCATTTTCTTCACTTCCATTCATTAAAAAATGTTAAAGGTCTGTCTCTCAATCCCGTTTTGAAGGGATTTCAAGGGACGTCCCTAAATCCCTTTTCTTATCTCTTAATCTCTTCCATGATGTAAGCTTCAATGATATCTCCCTCTTTAATATCATTGTAATTTTCAATTTGGATACCACATTCAAATCCTTTTGATACTTCTTTAGCATCATCTTTAAATCTCTTCAATGTAGCAAGTTTTCCTTCATGAATTACAACATTATCTCTAATAACTCTAACTCCAGCATTTCTTTCTACTTTACCTGTTAAAACATAAGCACCAGCAATTGTTCCAACATTAGAAATTTTAAATGTTTGTCTTACTTCTGCTGTTCCTATTACTTTTTCTTCATATTTTGGAGCAAGCATTCCTTTCATTGCAGCCTCTACTTCTTCTATTGCTTGATAAATTACAGAATATTGTTTAATTTGAACTTCTTCTTTTTCGGCTTCATCTTTTGCTGCTTGATTTGGTCTTACATTAAAGGCTATTATTATAGCATTTGATACTTTTGCAAGAGTTACATCTGATTCATTAACAGCACCAACAGCGGCATGTATAACTTTTACTCTTACTTCTTCGTTTTGAAGTTTTTCCATAGATTGCTTTATTGCTTCTACTGAGCCTTGAACATCTGCTTTTACAATTAAATTTAAATTCTTTAAATTTCCTTCTTCCATTTGTTCAAATAAATTATCTAATGTAACTTTTGTTGTTGCTCCTATTGCTTTTTCTCTTGCTTCACGTTTTCTCTTTTCTATTAAATGTTTTGCTGTCTTCTCGTCTTTTACTTCATAGAAAGTATCTCCAGCTTCAGGTACTTCTGTTAATCCCATAACTTCAACTGGTGTAGATGGTCCGGCTGATTTTACTCTTTTTCCATTTTCATTTGCCATTGCTCTTATTCTACCAATTGATGAACCAACAATAATTGTATCTCCAACATCAAGTGTTCCTCTTTGAACAAGCATTGTTGCAATAGCTCCTTTTGCTTTATCTAATCTTGCTTCTATAACAACACCTTTTGATTGTTTATGTGGATTTGCTTTTAATTCTAATACATCTGCTTCTAATAGTACCATTTCTAATAATTGATCTATATTAATATTGTTTTTAGCTGAGATAGGAACACAAATTGTATCTCCACCCCATTCTTCTGGTACCAATTCATAATTCATTAATTCTTGTTTTACTTTATCAACATTTGCATCTGGTAAATCTATTTTATTTATAGCAACAATAATTGGTATTCCTGCTGATTTTGCATGGTTTATAGCTTCTATTGTTTGTGGCATTATTCCATCATTTGCTGCAACTACTAATATTGCTATATCTGTTATTTGTGCCCCTCTAGCTCTCATTGCAGTAAAAGCTTCATGTCCAGGTGTATCTAAGAAAGTAATTTCTCTACCATTTACTTTTACTTTGTATGCACCTATTGCTTGTGTAATTCCACCTGCTTCTCCACCTATTACATTTGTTTTTCTTATTGTATCTAATAATGATGTTTTTCCATGATCAACGTGTCCCATAACAACAACTACTGGTGGTCTTACCTCTAAATCTTCTTCTCTATCTTCTGAATCATCAAATAAAATATCTTCATCTGTTACAGTTTCTTTCTTTTTAGCTGTAATTCCAAATTCTCCAGCAATTAAAAATGCTGTATCAAAATCAAGGTCTTGATTTATAGTTGCCATAATTCCATAACCTAATAATTTTTTGATAACCTCTGCTGTTGTTTTCTTCATTTCTGATGCCAAGTCTTTTACTGTTATTGTATCTGGAATTTCTATTTCTGTTAATTTGAATATTTTTTGTTTATTTCTTTCTTCATCTTTAACTTGTTTTTTCTTTCCTTTTCTACCTCTTTGAGTTGTTAAATCATAATAATCTAACATTCCACCTTCTTGGTCATCAAACATATTTGATAATTTATTTGTTTGTTTTAATGATTTTAATTTTCCCTCATCAAAACTACTATTTTGATTTTTTCTAGATTTTGATTTTTTAGTTGTCTTATTTTCTTCAAATTTTGTATTATTATTTTTTTGTTTTCTATTATATTCTCTTATACTTTCCTTTTCAGGAGTTTCAGCAGACATAATATTTTTAATATTTTTTTCTATTCCTCTTTCATCTAATGGTCTATTATTATTAAATCTATTATTGTTTCCATTATTATTATTGTTATTTCTTCTAAAATTATTATTACCATTATTGCTTGCATTATTATAATTATTATTTCTATTATTGTTTCTGTTATTATAATTACTTTGTCTATTTGAATTATAATTATTATTATAATTATTATTATAATTATTGTTGCTATTTCTGTTATTTCTATTTTCTACTCTATTTTCATTTCTTACATTTGAATTTGAATTCATATTTGAGTTCATATTACTTTTTGGTTTTTCTGCTACTCTTACTTGCATTTCTTTATTATTATCCCCTTGTTTTTTGATTTCTTCTTTTTTTGGTTCTTCCTTTTTTGGCTCTTCCTTTTTCAATCCAAATAGCTCATTAAGAGTCTTAGGTTTATTAGGTTTATTTCTATAAACAATATTATAATCTTTATTTTGTTTTCTTTCTACAAAGCCAATATTGTTATTTTTTTGTTCTTTCTTAACTTCTTGTTTTTTTGCTTGTTCTTCTGCTATTATAACTTCTCTTCTTATTATAACAGGTGCCTTTTCTTCTTTCTTTGCCGTTTTTGAAACTGCTTTATTTTTATCTTCTATATTATCTTTTTTTGATTTTAAACTTTTTTCTATTTTTTCTGCCTCATAGTCTTCCACACTACTCATGTGACTTTTCACATCTATTTTTAACTTTTGAGCCATTTCTAATACTTCTTTACTGGTTAAGTTTAATTTCTTTGCTATTTCATATATTTTTATCTTACCCAATAGTATCACCTCCATTATATTTTTCTTGAATTGCTTTTGCAAAACCAATATCTTTTACTCCAATAACAGCTTTATTTGTCTTTCCAATCGCCTTACTTATCTCTTTTATATCTCCATCTAGTATAATTGGAATTTTATATTCATCACTAATTTTGACAAATTTATTTCTAGTTCTCTCTGAAGCATCTTCTACAATAATTAATAACTTTACTTTTCCTCTTTTTATATCCTCTTCTACACTATCTGATCCAAAGCTTATTTTTCCTGCTTTAGTAGCTAATCCAATCAATCCCAATGTTTTATTATTTATCAATAATTACACCTCTTAAATTTTCATAAATTTCCTGTGATATACTCATTTCGAAAACTCTTTCTAATCTTTTATTTTTCATGAGTTTTTCTAAACATTTTTCATCATCACAGATATATGCACCTCTGCCCTCTTTTTTTCCTGTTCTATCAATTGAAATATTTCCGTCTTTATCCTTTACAATCCTTATTAATTGACTTTTATCTTTTTTATTATTACATCCCATACAAGTTCTTTGTGGCTGTTTTTTCATTACATACATCCTCCTTTCATTTTATGTTTAGAATTATCTATTTATCACGATTATTCTTCATTCTCTGTATTTTCTTGATTTTGTTGTTCTTCTAATATTTTTCTAAATTGTGTTTCAGATTTTATATCAATTTTCCAATTTGTTAATCTTGCTGCTAATCTTGCATTTTGTCCTGATTTTCCAATTGCTAATGATAATTGATCATCTGGTACAATAACTTCTGCAAATTTTTCTTCTTCTTTTACATCTACTGCTAATATTTGTGCTGGTAATAATGCTGAAGCAATATAAATACTTGGATCTTCATCCCATTCTATTACATCTATTTTTTCACCGTTTAATTCATTAATAACATTTTGAATTCTAACTCCTTTTGCTCCTACACATGAACCTACTGGATCTATGTTAGGATCTGGTGAATATACAGCAACTTTACTTCTGTATCCTGGGTCACGAGATACACTTTTTATTTCAATTAATCCTTCATAAATTTCTGGAATTTCAAATTCTAATAATTTTCTAACAAAATCTGGATGGCTTCTTGAAACCATTACTTGTGGAGCTCCTTTTGCTCCTCTTTCAACATCAACAATATATGCTTTTATTTTATCATTTACTCTATATTTTTCTGTTGGTATTTGCTCTTTTGCTAGCATTATTCCTTCGATTTTTCCTAAATCCATTATAACTATATTCTTGTCTGCTTTTTGGATTATTCCTGAAACAATTTCACCTTTTCTTTCACTATATTCATTAAATATAATATCTCTTTCTACTTCTCTTAATTTTTGAATAATAACTTGTTTTGCTGTTTGTGCTGCAATTCTTCCAAAATCTTTTGGAACAATTTCAACTTCTACTGTATCACCAATTTTTAAATCTTTATTTATTTTATGAGCATCTTCTAAACTAATTTCTAATGCATCATCATTTGCTTTTTCCATAACTTCTTTAACTGAGTAAACATGTGTTGCTCCTGTTTTATGGTCTATATCCACTTTTACATTTTCTAATGCATCAAAGTTTCTTTTATAAGCTGTAACTAAAGCTGTTTCTATTGACTCTAATACATATTCCTTTTTTATACCTTTTTCCTTTTCTAATTCTTCTAGTGCTAATATCAATTCTTTGTTATCAATAGCTTTCATTTTTATTCCTCCTCATATATTTCTTTTAGGATTTTTTAATCCCAATTATAAACTGTTTTTATTTGTGATATATTTTTTCTTTGTATTTCTATTTCATTATCACCTTGTTTTATTTTTAAATTGTTTTCATCAAAACTTTCTAAAACACCTATATATTCTTTATTTCCATTCTCATCTTTTTTAAATAAATTAATACTTATTTCTTGTCCTATATTTTTTTGCAAATGTTTTTCTTTTCTTAATATTCTTTCTATTCCAGGTGATGATACTTCTAAAAAGTATTGTTCTTTTATGTAATTGGCTTCGTCTAGAATATCTGTTATTGCATCATTTACTTTTTCGCAATCATTTAAGTCTATTCCCTTTTCATTGTCTATAAATATTCTTAAAAAGTAATTTTTCCCCTCTTTTGCATATTCAACATCATATAGTTCATAGCCTTCTTTTTCTATAATCGGCTCTAATAATTTTTCTACCTTTTCCTCTATATTTGCCAACTTTTACCTCCTTTATTTCCAAAAGTTAAGAGTGGGATTTGTTCCCACTCTTCTAAGTCACGTATGTTTACATTAATATTATACCCAATTTTTGGTATAAATGCAAGTTTTTTTTGATATTTTTAAATTTATTGATTAATTTAATTAATTATTAAACTTTTTCAACTATTTTCTCTGTTGATTGTTCTTGTTCACTTACATCATCAATTTTTATATCTCTAACATGATCAATTTTCTCCCATGTTGTTTCTCTTTTAAATAAACATTTAAAGTTTATTAACAACCAAGAACCCATAAATAATGGATATGTGAAAAATCCTTTAATCATTGGTTTTATTGGTTTTCCATCTAAATACATTACAAATGCTGCAGTAAGTGATGGGAATACAAATGTTGGTACTAAATATCTTAAAATATTTATTATTAGTTCTGTTTGTGTCATACCATTTCCTGCGTATATTAAAAAGTTTGAAGCTAATAATATAATTGTTAATACAAACATTGGTATACTTCCTATAATATATAGAACTCCATCAAGATTAACCATTGTTTTCTTGTCTTTTGCTGCTTCTGCTAATTTTCCTGTATATTCTTTTATACATTGTATATGTCCTACTGTCCATCTACTTCTTTGTGACCAACTTTGTTTAAATCCTGTTGGTTGCTCATCATATACAATTGCATCTGTTGCCCAACCTAATTTTCTACCTTTTATTATTCTTTGTAATGAAAATTCAATGTCCTCTGTTAATGTTACTGTTTTCCATCCACCAGCTTCTTTTATAATATCAAATTTTACCATAAATCCTGTACCATTTAACATTGGTGATAATCCTAAATTATATCTTGCTAAATGATAGAATCTGTGCATTGTCCAATAAAATAATGCATATCCAGAAGTTATCCAGTTATCTGTTGGATTTTTAATATCTCTATATCCTTGAACAACATCTTCTCCTTGGCAAAGGTGTTTATTCATATTTTTTATAAAATCTTTATCTACTATATTATCTGCATCAAATATAAATAATGCATCATAATCGGCATTTTCTTTTATTTTTTGTTGTAAAAACCAATCTAATGCGTATCCTTTTGTTTTTTTAGTTTCATCAAATCTTTCATATACAATTGCTCCTGCTTTTCTTGCTATTCTTGCTGTATTGTCTGTGCAATTATCTGCAATTACATATATGTCATACAAATCTTTATTATATGTTTGGTTTTTTAAACTTTCTACTAAATTTCCAACAACAGCTTCTTCATTATGAGCTGGTATAATTGCCATAAATTTATGATCTTTTTTTACTTTTAGTGGTTTTTCTTTTAGCTTTACTAATGAACATAAACTAATAATCATTTGATATAGCCAAAATATTGTTATTACCCAAATTAATGCTTCTCTTAGGATATAAATATAATCCATTTTATTACCTCACTTTTTATTTCTATTTCATATTTATTATTATACATTATCTATTATACTATTATTGTTAAAAATATGCAACTTTATATGAAATTTTTTTGAAATTTTTATAAAATTTTGCTATAATATATAGAGTTACTATAAACAAGTGCTAACAAAGGAGGTTTTTATGAACCATATTGATGATGCAACAATAATTAAAGCATCTAAACGGAAGTTTAAAAAACATGTAACATATCTTGTTTCTGTTAAACCATATGCTTCCGTTCCCTATGAAAAATCTTTTTTCCATAAAATTATCTCTGACAGCATTCACTTAAACCATACCCATTATATACTTTACATTCATGATGATTACTTGACAATTCAATCAAAAACTCATGTTTTTGAACCTGTTAAAGTAACATTGGATAATAAACTTTGGATTGAAATCTATAAAGTTTTCAAAATTGAAGGAATAAGTGATAATGCTGAAGATGTAAAACCGGTTTAATAAGATTTTTTATAGGATTAAGAAGGTGATTATTTCACCTTCTTTTTTTAACATTTTTTATTTTTTTTAATATATTATTATAAAAATAAAATTTGTTTGGAGGTATTTTATGCAAAATAGATATAAAATAGCTATTGTTGGAGCTACTGGTCTTGTTGGAAGAACTGTTTTAAGAATATTAGAAGAAAAAAATTTTAGAAATTGTACTTATACTTTATTTTCTTCTGTCAAATCTGCTGGAACTAAGATAAAATTTTTAGAACAAAATTATATTATTCAAGAATTAACAGATAATTCTTTTGATTTTAATTTTGACTTTGCTATCTTCTGTGCCGGAGGAGAAGTTTCTAAAAAGTTTGCTCCTATTGCCGCTTCTACTGGTTGCATTGTTATTGATAATAGTAGTATCTTTAGAATGAATGAAAATGTACCACTAATTATACCTGAAGTTAATCCAGAAAAAATACAAGAAAACAAAGGAATTATTGCAAATCCAAATTGTTCTACAATCCAAGCAGTTGTTGCTTTAAAACCTTTAGATGATAAATATAATATAAAAAGAATTGTTTATTCAACATACCAAGCTGTTTCAGGTGCAGGTAAATCTGGAATTGAAGATTTAGAAAATGGTATTAAAAATATTCCACCAAAGAAATTTCCTTATCCTATATTTAACAATTGTTTACCACATATTGATATTTTCACTTCAGATGGCTATACAAAAGAAGAACATAAAATGATAGATGAAACAAGAAAAATTTTAAATAAACCTTCTCTACCTATAACAGCAACATGTGTTAGAGTTCCAGTTGAAAATTGCCATAGTGAAAGTATAAATGTTGAATTTGAAAATGATATTGATATATATGATATTAAAATTTTACTTCAAAATTCTCCTGGTATAATGTTAGTTGATGATATTGAAAAGAACTATTATCCAATTGCAACAAAAGCAAATGGTTATGATGATGTTTTTGTAGGAAGGATTAGACGTGATTTTAGTGTTAATAATGGTATTAATATGTGGGTTGTTGCAGATAATTTAAGAAAAGGTGCTGCTTCTAATGCAGTACAAATTTTAGAATATTTAATTTCATCTTAGCAAAAAAAGAACAATAGATTTTAAAAAATCTATTTGTTCTTTTTATTATAACTGCTTTAAATGTATTGAAATAAAAAAATTAATAGAAATTTTTCTAAATTCTGATTTAGAATTAGGAAAGTTAGAGTTACTAGAGTCCCAACTACCAGTATCGCTATTGCCAGAACTAGAAGTAAGAGAATTTGCAGTTTAATCCTTTTATCTATACAGATTATTTTAATTATAATATCTATCTAACAATGCTAAATATGCTTCGTATAAGGCTGAATATTCACTATTATATGAATTTAATATAACTAAGTTTGTATCTATACTTAATCCATTTTCTCCAGGCATTGCATGTGCATTTGAACAATAATATGTTTGATTATTGTATTTTATCTTCCATTTCGTATGAACTTTATTATCGTAGTCGCAATCATTTGATACAGATTGTTCAGTATTACCTATTGTAAGAACATTTACCCAATGACTTCCATCTGTATTATAATAAGCTAAAGCATTTATTGTACCTTCACTACTAATTTTATTATATTTTCTTCCACTTATTGTACATAATTTAAATGTATAATTCTTATAATATGTATTATTTAAACAAGTTGTTGTAGCACTTTGGCTGGTTTGTTTTATATTTCCTGCTTTATCTTTTGTTTCTACTTTTATATTATAAGTTTCTCCTTTTAAATTTCCATATAAATCATCAAATATATAATTATTACCAGTTTGATAATTTGTCCATGTTGCTCCATTATCTTTACTAAATCTATATCCTATTATTCCACTATTTCCATCTGTTTTTGTAGCTGTTGCATCTTCTGCACTTGCTACTATTTGTATTGCTTTTTTATATGCTTTTAAACTTATATTTATTGTTGGCGGTAACTTATCAATATTTCCTACTGTTGCTGTAGCTGTATCTCCTGCATTAACTCCATCCCACAATCTAAAATATACATTACCATTTGAAGTTCTTGTTATTCCAGAACTTGGATATGTTGACCAACCATTTCCATTATTATATTGTAAAGTATATCCTGAAACATTCGAACTTGCTGTAACAACAACATTACCATTAGTCCAACTTTGTGTACTATAACCAATTGATATACTTGAAGGAACTTTTCCTGTCGCTTTATTTATACTTCCTTGTGTTGTATTTCCAGCTTTGTCCTTTGCTTCAACCTTTATATTATATGTCGTATTTTGTGTTAATCCATTAAAAGTATATGTTCCACTTGTTTGGTATGAAGTCCATGTACTTCCATTATCTTTGCTAAACCTATATCCATATATTCCACTACATTTATAGTCATCTGTTTTTTCTTTATCTGTTGTACTTGCTGTTACAGTTATTGTATTTGTTGTGCTTGTTACTTCTGGAGTAAAGTCATTTGGCTCTAATCTATCTATATTTGCAACTGTTCCTGTTGCTACTGATGTTTGTCCTAAAACTCCTGACAACCTTGCATATATATCTTGATTTTTATCTACTTCTAATTCCTTTATGTATTTTGTCCATATATTATTGTCTTTTGTTTTATATTCTAAATCATATCCATCTATACTTTTATTTGCTTTTATTTCTACTTTTACTTTTCCATTTGTCCAATCTGTTGGATCATATACAAATTCTATATCACCTTTTGCTAATTCAATATTATTAGTATTTCTTTTTCCTATATATTCTGCACCTTTTAAACTTACTTTATATATTCCATCGTCAACAATTACATAAAAGTAAGCCTCTTCATTACTAGTTTCTACATTTTTTATTTCTATGTCTTTTCCATATGTTTTTAGTTCTTCTTCTTTCACTTCTTTTCTTGTATTTTCTATTATTTCTGTCTTTCCTTTTTCATAACTTGTTGTTTGCTCTCCTAATAATTTTAAATTTAAGTATTCCTTTATTTGAGCTTTTTTATCTTCCTCTTTTGCTATTTTTGATTTTTCAAATAATTGTATATTTTTTATTGTTTGAATACTTATTCCAGCTAAAATTAATAATACTATTATTGTTACAACAAGTGCTATTAATGTAATTCCTTTATTTTCTTTTTTATTATTTAAAATACGTGTGTGTGTGTGTGTGTGTGTGTGTGTACTCCCGCAAGGGATTTGCCGTTTATCATTTTATTTTTTCTCCTTTTCTTCTGTTAAAATTCTTCTATAATATTATCATATCTTAATATTTTTCACAAGTATTTATTAATCTTTTCATATCAATTTTAGAATTCAATAAAAAATTATGGTTATACTAATTTTAAATTATTGATATATCAAAGGAGATTTTTATGTCAAACATAAAAGAAGAAATTAATATTAAAAATTTATATGGAAAAGAATGCACACTTACAAAAGATGAATTTATTCAAAACTATAATGTAAAACCAGAAACTGGTTTATCTTCTGAAGAAGCAAACGAAAAACTAAGCCATTTAGGAGCAAACGAAATTCGCCAAAACAAACCTAAAGGTTGGCATCACTATTTTTTTGAAAGTCTTTTTAGTCCTTTTAACAGTATTTTACTAGGTATTACTCTTGTTCTTATTTATACAGATGTAATACTACCACAAACACCAAGTTATGCAAATATTATAGTAATATTAGTACTAGTAGCTGCAAGTACAATTTTAGAATTTTTTGAAGAATATCGTTCTAATAAGGCTGCCGAAAAATTAAAAGAAATGGTTGCAACTACAGCTAATGTTTTACGAGATGGAAAAGAATTTAAAGTTCCAATTAAAGACATTACTTTAGGTGATATTGTTTTATTATCAGCTGGTAGTATGATTCCTGCCGATTTAAGGTTATTAGAATCTAAGGATTTATATGTTGGTCAATCTTCTCTAACTGGTGAATCTGATGCAATTAAAAAACTTACAAATTCTGAACTAACACTAGATGAAATTAATTCAATTACAGATTTAGATACAATTTGCTTTATGGGTACTAATGTAATAAGTGGAAGTGCTAAAGGTGTTGTTATAAAAACTGCAAATGATACTTACTTTGGAAAAGTAGCACATACTTTAACAGATGGTAAACCTCAAACCTCTTTCCAAAAAGGTGTAAAAAGTATAAGTAAATTATTAATAAAATTCATGCTTATAATGATACCTATAGTTTTTATTATAACCTCATGGAAACACGAAGTTTTAACAGCATTTACATTTGCTGTTGCTATTGCAATTGGAATTACTCCACTTCTTTTACCGGTAATCCTTTCTTCTAGTTTATCTAAAGGTGCTGTTAGAATGTCTAAAAAGAAAACTATTGTAAAAAAATTAGATTCTATTCAAAGCTTTGGTGCAATGAATATTTTATGTACTGATAAAACTGGAACTTTAACAGAAGATAAAATAGTTCTTGAAAAATATCTAGATATCAATGGAAATGAGGATATTAGAATTTTAAAACACGCATTTTTAAACTCATATTTTCAAACTGGTTTAAAAGGAAATATTGATGAGGCTGTTATAGCAAGAGGCTTAGAAAACAATTTAGAATCATTAACAAAAGAATATAAAAAAATAGATGAAATTCCTTTTGATTTTTCTCGTAGACGCTTATCTGTTGCTGTATCTGATAAAAATGGAAAAACTCAGCTTATTACCAAAGGTGCTGTTGAAGAAATTTTAAGTATTTGCAATTTTGTTGATTATAAAGGTTCTGTATCCCCTATTACAAAAGATATTAAAGAAAATATTAAAAAAATAAGTAAAAATTTAAATCAAGAAGGTTTACGTGTTGTTGCTATATGTCAAAAAAATGAAATAGATTCAAATAGTATTTTTGATATAAATTTAGAAAAAAATATGGTACTTTTAGGTTTTATTGGCTTTCTTGATCCTCCTAAAGAAAGTGCAAAAATTGCTATTGAAAAATTAAATAATTCTGGTATTAGAGTTATTGTTTTAACAGGTGATAATGCTGAAGTAACAAAATGTATTTGTAATAAAGTTAATATAAATTCTAAAAAAATTCTTTTAGGTAGTGATATTGATAAATTATCAGATCAAGCAATGCTAAGAATTTTAAAAAGAGTTAATATATTTGCAAAGCTTTCTCCTATCCAAAAAGCCAGAATAATAAGACTTTTAAAAGAAAGTGGAAATATCGTTGGATATATGGGTGATGGCATAAATGATAGTCCATCTCTTATTAATTCAGATGTTGGAATATCTGTTGATACAGCAGTAGATATAGCAAAAGAATCTGCTGATATAATTCTTTTAGAAAAAGACTTAAATGTTTTACTAGATGGTGTAACTGAACGGAAGAAGAACATTTGCAAATTTAATGAAATATATAAAACTTGCTATTAGCTTTAATTTTGGTGAAGTTTCTTCAGTAATTATAGCTAGTATATTACTTCCATTTTTGCCAATAACACCTATTCAATTATTAGTACAAAGTTTATTATACGACTTTGGTCAACTTACACTTCCTTTTGATAATGTTGATGATGATTATTTAAAAGAACCAAAAAAATGGAATATTAAAAGTTTAAAAAATTTTATGCTATTTATGGGACCATTAAGTTCATTATTTGATATGATAGTATTTGCATCAATTTGGTTTATATTTAATATCCGAGATGCTGCAACTTTCCAAACAATTTGGTTCTCATATGGTGTTGTTTCAAACTTAATTGGAATGCATGTAATAAGAACATCAAAAATTCCTTTTATCCAAAGCAACGCTCATAAAATTGTTTATGCCTCAACTATTCTTTTAAGTATTATAGCAATTGTTTTCCCTTATACTAGTTTAGGTCATTTTATTGGTTTAGTTTCTAATCCAATTTATTATTTAACTATTATAATTGGTGTACCTATTTTATATTGCTTTGTTGCATTATTTGCCAAAAAGATTTATATCAAAAAATATAATGAATGGATATAAAACAAAAAGAAGAATTGTAAACATATTGTTTATAATCCTTCTTTTTTATTTTATAATTATTCTGCTGATTCTTCTGTTTCTGGAGCATTGTAAGCATCTAAAATTGCTTTTTGAATTTTCTCTCTAGTTTCAGCATTGATTGGATGAGCTATATCTTTGAATTCTCCGTTTGGAGTTTTTCTGCTAGGCATAGCTATAAATAATCCATTTTGACTTTCGATAACTTTGATATCGTGTACTGCGAATTCGTTATCAAATGTTACAGAAGCAACAGCTTTCATTCTGTTCTCTGAATTTACTTTTCTTAAACGTACGTCTGTAATTTGCATCTGTGTGCACCGCCTTCCTTAAGTTTTAATTATTTTGTACATATAACTTTAATCTTATGTACTTATTTTATTATTCTCCATAAAAAATTTTTTTCCTTCTTTTTTTTACATTTTTTTATTTTATTTATATTTTTAATATTTTTAAATAAATTTTATATATTTTTGTAATATCTAGTTTTATTACATAATAATATTTATTAAAAAGGTTGTATAACACCTTAAAGTTTGAAATAAACATAAATTTCGCAAAAACTATTGAATTTTATTACATATAATTATATAATCTATCTGTTAAAAATATATAAAAATTAGGAGTGAATAACATATGCCAAATATAGATGACTTAAAACAATATAAAAAAATACATATGATAGGAATTGGTGGAGTTAGTATGAGTGGAATAGCCGCAATTTTAACTAATTGGGGATTTCATGTAACTGGCTCTGATAGAACACAATCAGACGCAACTGACAAATTAAATGAAATGGGAATAAAAGTTACAATTGGTCATAACTTAGAAGATGTTGCATCATCAGATGTTGTTGTTTATTCTGCAGCAATAAAACAAGATGACCCTGAAATGCAAGAAGCAAAAAGATTAAACATTCCAACAATAGAAAGAGCTGATTTTTTAGGTAAGCTTACAAGATGTTTTAAAGATACTATTTGTATTTCTGGAACACATGGTAAAACAACAACTACTTCTATGATTTCACTTTGCTTTTTAGAAGCAATTAAAGATCCTAGCATTCAAGTTGGTGCTTTCTTAAAAGCTATTAATGGAAATTATAAAGTTGGTAATAGTGAGCATTTTATTATTGAAGCCTGTGAATATGTAGAAAGCTTTTTAAAATTTAGTCCAAAAGCTGAAATTATATTAAATATTGATAATGATCATCTAGATTATTTTAAAACTTTTGATAATATAAAAAATGCATTTATAAAATATGTAAAATTACTACCAGATGATGGTGTTCTAATAACAAATGGTGATGATAAAAATTGTTTAGATTTACCTCAATACACTAATTGTAAAGTTTTAAAATATGGCATTGAAAATAGAAATGTTGATTTTTATGCTGATAATATAGAATTTGATTGTGATGGTTTTCCTAAGTTCGATGTTTTTAAAAATAACGAATTTTATTGCACAATATCATTATCTGTTCCTGGAAATCATAATGTTTTAAATGCATTAGCTTGTATTGCTTTATGTGACTATTATGGAATTGATAAAAAAGATATACAATCAGCTCTAAAAAAATTTACAGGAGCAAATAGAAGATTTGAATTTAAAGGAAAAATAAATGGTGCTAGTATCTATGATGATTATGGTCATCACCCTACTGAAATATTAGCAACTGCTAAATCTATGAAAAACAAAACTTATAATCAATCTTGGGTTGTTTTCCAACCACATACTTATAGTAGAACAAAAAATCTTTTAGATGATTTTGCAAATGCTTTAACAAATTTTGATAATATTATTGTTTTAGATATTTATGCTGCAAGAGAAACTAACACTTACAATATTTCTTCTGAAGATCTAGTAAATAAAATTAAATCTTTAGGAAAAGATGCTAAATATATACCAAGTTTTGATGATTGTGTATCTTACCTAAAAGAAAATGTAAAAGAAAATGATATAATTTTAACTTTAGGTGCTGGTACTGTTACTCAAATTGGACCTATGCTTTTAAATAAATAATATAAAAAGACCAATATTATCTTATATTGGTCTTTTTATTAATCTGTACTTTTCATTTGTTTAATCATAATATCTCCAAAAACGCCATATCCTTCTGTTGGATTATTAACAAGAACATGTGTTACTGCACCAACAAATTTTCCATTTTGAATAATTGGTGAACCACTCATTCCGCTGAATAATTCCTCCCGTTTTTTCTAATAATCTATTATCCGTAATTTTTATTAACATACTTTTATTATCATAATTATTTTCCTTGTAAATTTTTTCAATTTCTATTTCATATTCATCAATTTTTCCATTTTCTGTACTACACATAATTTTTGCTTTTCCTGTTTTTATTTCATCTCTTAAAGCAACTTCCATTTCTTTAGATGTATCAATATTTAAAGATGATAAATTATCAACTTTTCCATAAATTCCAAATTTAGTATTTTTAGATATAATTCCTATGTTTCTTTGATTATCAACCGTTCCTTGAATTCTACCTGGATTTCCACTTTCACCTTTTATAACATTTAATATTTTAGTTGTAACAAATTCTCCTGAAGCTATATCAATAAGCTGTTCTGTATCTATATCTGTTATTCCATGACCTAATGCTCCAAATGATTTTGTTGATGGTTCATAAAATGATACTGTACCAACTCCAGCAGCACTATCTCTTACCCATAAACCTAGCTTATATTCTGTATTACTTGTTTTTACAGGTGTTATTGAACATTGAATTGTTTTTTTATTATGAATATATTCTACTTGTATAGTTCCACCATTTGATGAATTTACATTTTCTATTAATTCTTCTGTTGTTTCTATTCTATTACTATTTACTGCAACAATTGTATCTCCCTCTTCAATTCCCGTATTTTCATATGGTTTGTATTTTTTATTGTCAATTCCCTCAATTTCTGACATTCCTACAACCAAAACTCCACTTGTATATAATTTTATTCCAGCAACACTGCCAACTGGAATAACTGTTGTTTTCGGTAATACATCCAAATTTACATTTTTTAAGAAAATATTATCAAATAAACTTAACTTCATAATCTTTCTCCCAGCATTATTTATTGCCTTTGATTGATTACTTGATAATGTTTCTACTATTTCACCCTTTTCAGATAAATTTAATTTCATTCCTAATACTGTTTTAAAGTTAACTGACTCTCCCTGAAATATAACAATATTATCTGGTATTGACTGAACACAAATAATATATGAATAAACAACTAATAATAATAATATCAAAATTATCCCTAAAATTACTTTATTTTTTTTCAAAATTTTCTCCTCATAATAATTTATTATTATTATTTTCATTTTATTAATTTTTATACAAAAATAAGGAAGTTCAAAGTATAATTTTGAACTTCCCTATTTACTTTTTATTAATTACTATTTGGATAATCTCCTTCATTAATTATTAATTTTTGTCTATATAATCCATATCTTTCTCTTCCTAATGCTGTATAATAAACTTTAGCTAAATATGGTTTATCACTTAAATATTCTGATAATGCTTGATCAGACTCTTTTGCTATATTATTTTGAGTTACTATTGAATCATATGATAATGTTCCAAATATAGGATAATAATACACTGTTGTTCCACTTTGATTTTGTGCTGTTTTTCTTTCTAAGTTAACATTAAACACTCCAAGTAAATTTTTTTGTTCGTTTAATCCTGTTTCTGTTACTCTATGGAAAGTTAATGTACCATTTGATGTTCTTGTTTGTATATATATTGAACTATTCATAACAACATCTTCATTTTTTGTATTTGTTATTATTGAATATCCATTATATACTTTTCCACCTATATTTAATCCTTGTAAAAAGCTTATAATTGATATATTATCCATTATTTTATCCCAGTCTGTATCTTTTAGTTCTGGCATTTGAAAATCTGTTGTAACATTTGAATAATTATTAAAGTTTGATATTGCCACAGAAAGATTTCTTATTATAGAATTTTTTATAACATCTATTCTATGTGCATTAAAATTAGATGAATCAGATTCTATATTACCAAAGTCAAATATTTTTCCTATTGAATAATATGGACTTTTTCCTTCTGCATATTTATTACCATCTAAATCTACAATATCATTAGTGCTTAAATCTTTTAAACTTGAATTTTCAATAAAATTCTTTAATTCTGCTGCTTCTTTATAATATTCTACTGCATTTGTATTATTATTAATTTCTGATGCAGAAACATCAGATTGTTTTATACTTTTACCACTTAATACTGAAAATACGGTATTTGCATTACTAGTATAATATTTTGTTCCATTTCTTTTTAAACAAGGTACTAAGCTATAATTATCTTCCCCATTAATTTGTATATTCTCTCTAAGTTGATTTACCTCTGGTTCTATTGTTACTGTTTTTCCATTTGCATATTCATATGTTACAGTATTATTTCCATTATCTACTACATTATTTAATACATATCCATACTTACTAACTGGATTTCCGTCTACTGTTCCTTGTATTTCAATATAATTATCTAATGTGTATGTTATTACAACATCTGTATTTCCTTTTTTATATCTACAACTATAATATACATATGGTTTTAGTCCATATAGTTTTTCATCTTTATTATATTTATGATATGCACCTTCTGGAAATTTTGCTTCAGTTTCTTCATCCCAAGTATTAACATATGGTGAATAAATATAATATCCATCATACATTGTATATACAATTGCAGGTACATAATTTTGGATTGTTGTTTTTGAATACCCTGCTGTACTTAAATTAGTTGATATAGAATTAAAAAATGTATTTACAGATGCTTTTATATCACGCATTTTAGAGTTTGTATAATCTGATGTATCACTATTTAAACTATTTAATTGATATGCTTTTAATGCATCATAAGTTGCATCATTAAGTTTTGAATCATATTCTGCTTGTAAACTTATGGTTTGAACTCTACCTCTTGTGTATGATGATAATACTAATGAAATTGGTAAAATTAATATTATAAACATTATAGCTAAACTTTGTATTTTCATAAGTTTTTTTCCTTTCGCTTCACTTTGTTCCGCATTACAAATACTTTATTTTTAAAATAGCTTGTAATAATATAATTACAAGCTATTGTTTAAGTTTTTATTTTCCTGTTGCTGTTACAATACCACCATGTGATGCAGCTATTGTATATGTATCTTTTCCTGTTACTGTATAGAAAAAGTTTTTCAACTGTTGTGATAATGTTTGGTTTGTATTTTTTACATTAACAGAAACAATATCTCCTTCTTTTAAGTTATAAGTACCACTTTTTAACTTTTCTTCTATTTGAGATGTATACAAAGAATAATATACATTTTCTCCTATTTTATCTCTTGTTGCTTGTGTTGATTTCTTTCCTGGATTTTCATCTAATACTTTTACTTCCATTTCTACATTATAAGTATTACCTGTTGACCCTATTGCTTCTAAGAATTTACTATATTTATCTTGTGTTATTTTTCCTGTTGTTCTTATTTCATCTACAAATTCTGTTGTCGCTGTTTCAACAGTTAATTGAGAAACATCATCTGTTCTATCTGACATTGTCATTAATGGAAATACAAACATTAATACTGCTGCTAATGCTATAGCTACTACTGTAATTAATGTATCACTCATCTATTTATCCTCCTTAAATTTTACTCTGTTTATATTGTAACATTTTTCAGCATTTTTTTCAAGTTCACTAATTTTGTGCATATGTTGATGTAACTAATCCTCCTTGAGATGCTGCTATTGTATATGTGTCATTTCCTACAACTTTATATGCAAAATCTCTTAATTGTTGTGATAATGTTAAATTTGTATTTTTTACTGTTACTGATACTATATCTCCTTCTTTTAAAGGATATGTTTCTTCATTATCTAATTTTTCCAATATTTGTGATGTAAATACTGAATAATACACATTTTCACCTATTTTATCTCTTGTTGCTTGTGTTGATTTTTTCCCTGGATTTTCATCTAGAATTTTAAATTCCATATTAACATCATATGTGTTTCCTGTTGCAGTTAAATTTTCTAAAAATTTATTATAATTTTCGGGTGTTACTCTTCCTGTTGTTCTAACTTCATTTATAAAATCTGATGCCAATGTTTGCACATCAGTTTGTGAGGCAGAATCCACCCTTTCAGCCATTGTAACTAATGGTAGTACAAATATTAATATTGCTACTACAGCTATTACAACTACTGTTATAAATGTATCGCTCATTTCTACCTCCTTAATTAGCTCCCACTTGGCACAATTTTATATGTGATAATTCTTTTTTCTGTTTTATTAACATCTGGTGTACTCTCATTATCATCTTGATAATAAACCCCTAAATATTCTTTTATAATATACCCTTGACTCAATTTGTTTTGTAATTGCTTATATAATGTGGTATTTGTTAATTCTACATTATATCTTTTTTCGAATATATCTTTATTTGAATTATTTCTAAACTTTCCATATAAAATTCCACATAAAAATTCAGCTTTTTGATCATTATTTGCTAATACTACATTTTTGTATATTGTATTTTGATTTGTTTCTAAGTCTAAACTAAATTTATCTTGAAATGTCCCATCATTAAGTTTTATTTTATAAATAGGTTCTTGCAAACCTTCAAATACTATTTTATAGTTTTCTAAATAAGCTCTAAATACAGCTGGCATAACTGTTTCTAATCCTACTTGTCTTTCTGTTCCATTTGTTTTATAGTAATAATTTCCATCTATATATGTTGTTTCTCTATCTCTATAATCTAATATTGTGTCTGATGCTTGTCTTACTTGTCCAAAAGACAAAATAGTAATAGAAATTGCTAATACAAATATTAATACGGCCGCAGCCATTTTTAATGCGTCTGTTGCGTTTTCCATTACTATTCTCCCTTCTAACTATTATTTATTTTTAGCTTCATTAACATGTATTGTTGTTACTCTTCCACCATTTCCATAATCAAAAGAAACTTCATATGTTTTTGTATTTTTTAAAGTTCCATAATTTGGTGATGTTGATCCAACTTCTCCTTTTAATGTAACAACACCATCTATTGATACAACTGTTTCATCTGATGCTTGATCATTATTATTATTAGCTAAAACTTCTTGTACTAATGTACGAATATCGCTTCCTTTTCTACTTCCTTCGTATTTAGTAAATTTGTTATTAAAAGCTTCTACTTGTGCATCTGACATACCTGAACTTTTTATTGTATTAGATGCTTGTGTAAAAATAAAGATTCCTAAAGAAATTATTAATATTGAAAGTAATATAGCACCTGCTATAATTAATGCTTTTGATGCGTTCTCCATTTTTTTTCCTCCTTCATATGTATAAAAAATTTTATTTATAATTTACTAACAATTTTTATTAGTAACATTAAAAACTTAGTTTAGTTTGTTATTTGATTAAATAACATATATTTAACTTTATTTGTAGACTCATGATATTTAATTTCTACACATTTAAATTTTATATTATAATAATAATTTATAAAATTTTGGATTCCTTTATTATATATTGTTTCCATTTGATATATAGAATCATTATCTATCATTTTTATTTCAATTGATATTGAGTTTTTATCATTATTTAAATAAATTCCTTTATTATTTTTTAAGACTTGATTTTTTTCATTACTATCTACTGCTCTATTTATTACAGTTGCTAAATCTGTTCCATATACTTCTTCATTTAAATAATTCTCAAACTCTAAGTTAGCCTTTTTTGAAACATTATAACTTACTTTATGGTTTAAATATAAATATGAAATTCCACATATTATAATTATTATAATTACTAAAAATATAGCTATTTTTTTCATGTATTTCTATCCTTTTCATTATAACATTTAGTATTACTTTTTTCAACATTTTATTTTTAATTTCTAGTAAAAACTACTGTCTTTACTCTTCCATTTTCATGGTAATCTGTTACCTTGCATTTGTATGTTGGTAATGAACCATCAGTTCCTGTTTCCTTTGTAATAATACTATTTTTATTATCTAAGTTATTTTGAAAATTTCTTTGTCCTTGCTTTATAATTTCTATTGTATAATTTTCATCATTTCCATAATAATCATTATTTTCTTTTGCAAAACCTGCAACAGTAATTATGTCATAAATAGTAAGCCCTTCTTTATCTTCATAAGAAGTAAATTTTGTATTAAATTGAGTTACTTGTTTTTCTGCATTTTGACTATGGATTTGTGCAGATGTTGCGCCAAATGTTGCAAACAAATACACTGCTAATGATATTATTAATACTCCTATAAGTACTCCTGCAGCCATAATCAATGCTTTTGATGCATTTTCCATAATTCACCTCTATTTTTTATATTTAAAAGATAATCCTGTTATCTGCTCATTTGTATAAGTTGGTTTTGAATCAGGTATAAATGTTGATGTTTTAAATTCTGAGTATTCTCTATATTGTTCTATTTCTTCTGTTGTTATATTTATGTTTTTTCCAGTAAGTTCTTTTATTGTTTTAGTTCCAGATTTTATAGTATCATAATTTGCAGATAAAACACTCATAACACTTAATGAATATTTTCTTTCTAATTCTCCAAATTTATTTATTGCTGCTACAAAATCATTATTAGAGCTATTAGTATTTGCATCAATTACATAAGGCTGTTTTACATTTTTAAAGACTAATAATTTTCCACCTGTTCCATATTGTTTTGCAAAGTCCTCGCCAAAAGTTACTTTTAATGTAATTTTTTTATCATAATCAATAGAATTACCTATTCCATCTTTTTTATTAAAATCAATAATTTTATTAACTAATGAAATTATATCTGTTCCTTTTAATTCATCTTCATCTGCATATTTTGCAAATTCTTGATTAAAAGCTGCTATTTGTGCTTCTTTTTCTGAACTTGAATTTTGCTTTTGATAAACTGATATTTGATTAAACATCAATAACAGAGTACCTATTACTAATAATGCTATTAAAATTCCACCAGCCATTAATAATGCTTTTGATGCATTTTCCATACTTTACTCCCTTCTAGAAGCTAGTTTTTGACATTGAGCTAAATGAATTTGACATTGCTGTAAGTCCTATGAATACTAATGGTACTATTAAATATCCAACAAACATACAAACCATTGGTGCAAATCCAATAACTTTTCCAATCATACCTTTTTTCTTTATTAATCTTTCGTTTGATTCTCTTCTTTTATCTCTATAATATTCTCTTTCTGAATCTAATTCATCAAAAGCATCTTTTATAGGGATTTTTTCAACTGCTGCTTGCATACTTTCAACAATTCTTATCATTGGTGTATAAGATATTTCATTTTTCATTTCTTCTAATGCTTCCCAAGCACCAGCTTCATAGTTATTTACGCATTTTGTAATTGGTCCTTTGAAAATATTTGAGTATCTTTCTAACCATTCTAGAATAATTTCTACATTAACTCTTTCTATTCTCATTAGCATAAGTATAATTGTTTGGAATTGCATTACTTCATCTTCCATTTCAAGTTGTCTCATTTTTACTTGGAATGTTAAAATCCACATTGGTGCCATATATGCAATTAATGAAAATACAAATGCTAATAATAACTCAAACCATTTTAAATACTCACTATTTACAACTTGTAATTTTTTATATATTCTTTTTGCTGCTGTAGATATATCATCATCATCTGCATCTTTATAATATTTAGAATTTTTTACTGCTTTTTCTATATCTTTTGTTGTTGTATCTAATTTTCCTCTAAACATATTTAAAAAGACATTATCTTGTTTTGTTAATTCCATTGCTTTTGCTTCATCTTTGGCAGATAAACCACCTATCAAGTCATAATCGGTTGTTGGCTGCGTATATTCATAATTTATAGCAACTTTGTGTAATTGTAAAAATGTAAACAATGATACTATAAATACTACAATTACTAAAGCTAATCTATTTACATATACCCACTCCATTTTTAGTGGAGATGCAGCATCTTTTAATAATTCTTGTACTTTTCTATATTCTTTTGTTCCATCCTTTGGTAAAAATAAATCAACTATTTTTTTCAAAAATTTATTTTTATAAACTTTTGCTTGCCAAGGATTTTGTGTATTTTGTGTTTTGGTATTAACTGATCCGTTATCTTTTAATTTTCTAACTAATATGTAAGAAACAAATGTTATTATTAAAATTAAAATTTGAACAATCATTCCTGATTTGCCATAATACCAGTTCTTTACAAATGAGAAATTTGATACAGCCCAGTTTTTTAATGGTTCTAATAATAATACTGGAGCTATTGATATAAAAGATAAACTTCTAAAAACATAATTTAATTTATCTCTTTTTAATATTTCCATTTGCATCTCTTGTGTGATGTTATCAACATTTTTTAAATATAATGAAGCTCCATCTACTTTTCTATCTCCAAATTCTTTTGTTAAATAAGATAAACCTGCAAATTCTTTTAAGAAGTTATTTGGAGCAACATCATAATATTTTTCTAATTCTGTTTCAGGATCATCTGAAATTAAAATTTCGTATATTTTTTCTCCTTGTCTTGAAACTTCTTTTTCATTATCTTGTGAAACTTGATATATTGCTTCTTCAACCATATTAAATTCATGGTAAGCATGTCTTATTTCTGAAAAGAAATCTACTTGTTGTAATAATAATTCATCATCTTTTTTATCTATTGAACCTTCTATTAAAATATCTATCATAAATATTTCGAATATCAATAATATGAACATTAATAGATAATTAGATTTTGTAAAAACTATTGTTAGTATAACTAAAGGAAGTAATATGCAAAGTGCTTTTGTCATTATTTTTGCTGAGTCTCTTCTTGTGGCATATTCATCTTCAATGTTTATTATTTCTAATCTTCTTCTTAATTTTAATATGTATCTTTTTATAAAAGGTATTTTTACATATGTTAAGTATAATTTTTGGAACATTACTTCTGAAGAAAATGCACTTGATTTAGTTCCTTGTTGAAGTTTTTGTATTTTTTTATATTCTGATTTTTGCATTTTCTTTGACAATATATAATATATAATAGCAATTATAGCAATTGCTGCTACTGAACTTCCCATTATTATATATATTATTTGATTTGACACTTGCTATTCACCTCCTGAAAAATCGTTTATACTGATTTTTTGTCTGTACTTGGCTTTCTTCCTCTTCTTTTTGGTTTGGTTTCTTCTGTTTCTGCAGATACAGAAACAGTCTCTCTTTTTTGTGTTTTACCCCAATGTTTTTCTATAAATTTATCAAATTTTTCTACATCTGATTCATCCATACTTTCTCTCATTTGTCTAATGTTTTCATCTGTAATTGGATTTGTTATAACATATTCTCCATCTATATATTCCATAATGTTTCTATATGTATATAATTGTTTATCTGTAACCTTTGAAAAATAATGTGTTGCATTATCAAAAAATTTATCAAATTTTCCTTCTAATGTTTTTTCATTTCTATGATCATATGTATACTCATTTTTATTCTCTAATGGTATACATTCTGTTATTCTTTCTATATATCTTTTTCCTCTAAAGTCTTTAACTTGATGTATATCAAAGTTTAAAACTTGAACAACTTGTTCTTCTGCTGTCTTTTCATCTTTAAATACACCTGTTCTAAGCATTGAGTTTCTTAATGCTGTTACTAAGTTTGGAAATGTCTTAGCATGGTGTGTAAATAATGTAAATTTAGATGCAACTTGTGCTGCTTGTATCATCCAAGATGCTACGGGGTCTGTTGCAACCTCACCTATGATGTTAACAGATCCATCAGTTTTCTTTTGAACATCTAGACCTTCTTGTCCAGATATTGTATCTGTTTCACGGAATGTAAGAATATTTCTTGTTGGGTAAATTTTTCTTAAATGTAATTCGAATGCTGTTTCTTGAACCCTTATATTCATTGTTTCATATATATTTTCTATCATTCCCATTAATAATGTTGTTTTACCAGAACCTTGTTCACCAGTAATTGATGTAATTCTTGCACCTTTTACTAAATATTTTAATAATTCAATTACATCATCACATCCAGGTCCTTTTACTAATTGCTCTAATGTTGCTCTTTTAACATCAAATTTTCTTACGAAAAATGCCCATGTTTCTGAAAAGCTTGGTCTTACAACAACTACACGAGAACCATCTTTCATTTCATTTATTTTATAACCATTTGTATCTGATAATTGTCCTGGGTTATTGTATTTATAAATATTTTGACATACTCTTTTTAATTCTGATTCTGTTCCGAAACTTAAGAATGCTAAACGTATTGATTTACCTTGGAAGAATATCCATATACTGTCACAAGCTCTTGGAACTTTATGTTCTGATATTTGTGCTAAATAATCACTATCAGAAGTTTGTGCAACTTGGCTTAAAAAGCTTTCTGGTAAACCAGATACACCACCAGATACACCATCTATATTCATATCTCTTACTTCATCTATTGAACTATAACCTTTATAATATTGGTAAATTCTTTGTACTACAATTGATAGCTTATCTGTAAAGCTTAATTGTATATTTTCTTTTTCGTATATATCTTCAATTTCTTGTGCTGTTATAACATAAGAAGGTTTTGTTTCTCCTTCTATATATTTTAAAACTGCCAAATTATATTTTTTTATTAATTCTGTTAAAGCTTCATATCCAAATTCATTTTTATATACATATATTAATATATCAAATTTATCTTGAGCAGTTAATAAAGATGGTACATCAAATGGAATTGCTCTTGATATATTTGATTCATTTACCCCATATTCTTTTGAAAGTAAATCGAATATCAATTCTTTTACATACTTTTTATCATTAACATCTCCATATGTGCATCCTTTTAAGGCCTTTTTTAATTCATATTTTTTATTTTTTCTTCTTACTAGTTCTTCTTCTGAAAGACCTATATCATATAAGTTTACTTTTGTTATCTCGTCTAGTCTTCTTTTTACAAATTCTTGCATTTTTTCTAGTGTATATGTCTTATCATCTACATTAAGTACTTCTTCTGAAGGCGCTTCATGTTTTTTCTTAATATAGTAATAGACTGCTGCTATTGCAATTATTAGAACAACTAAAGTTAATAATATATTAGTTATTGTCATTTGATATTCTTCCTTTCTTTCACTTCATTCATTTTTTACATCATTGCTTGTAATTCTTGAAGTCTGTATACAATATTTTCAGAAGCTCTCTTTATTTCTTCTATAAAAATTGCATTTCTATCATCTGAATCTGATAACTTTCTAAGTCTTAAAAATAAGTCTGGCACTCCAGCTTCGTTAACAGCTTCGAAAAATAATGTGTTATATGGTATTGTAAGTACTTGATTTCTTTCTTCTAAAAATCTAGTAATATTTTTAGAATTATATTTTGAATATTTATCATATTTTCCTATTAATAATAGTGTTTTTGGTGATTTTAATAATTCACTCTTTTCTTTGTTTTCTTTTAAGCTTTTTATACTTCTATAATTTTGACTTGAATTAACAATTACTAAATCAGACTTTTCTAGTATTTTATTTCTTGTTTGTTCATCTACATTAAAGTCTAAATCTACAAAAACTTTATCATAATACATACTAGCAATATTTATAATATCTGCATATTCTTCTGATATTCTTTGTCCATTTTCAGTACCTAAAAGTATTTCTAATCTATCTTTAAATACTACTCTTGTATAATTTGTTATCATCTCTGGTGTTAATTTATTACTTCTTACTATTTTGGCTATTCCTTCTATTCCACTTTCTGTATCAATTGCTGATGTATTTTCACCAAATATTCCTCGTCTAATTTTTTTCACTTGTCTTTCTTCAAAGAAGCAAGATTTTATTTTGTCTTCTTTGTTTGTTGTTGAAATTATTAGTATTCTATTGTTATATTCGATTGACATATATGTTGCTAATGCTACAAGTGACATTGTTTTTCCTGTTTCTTCTTCTTTGTTATTAACAAATGTAATAATTGACATTTTTACACTCCTTTTTCTATTGTTTTAACAGCTCGTCTTATATTTGAATCGCTCTTTTCATTTAAAATTTCTTGTACTATAAAAACTAAACTATCTTTATATTGTACGCTTAATTTTCTAAATTTGATTTTTTGAACCATTTGATTTTCAGCAATAACACTTAAATCTCCATTCTCTATCGGAAAATATATTCTATTTTCATCCCATATAACTTTAAGTCCTAGAGATAAAAAATTTAAATAGTCATCTTCTTCTTTAATCATATCTTTTGCGTATAATATCTTAGTTAAATTAAGAGGAAATGTTAATGAACTTAATATTTCCATACCTTTTTTTAAAGAGTAGATATCAAATGATGTTACAAAATAATTTTTATCTGCCATATCTAGCTGAAATTCTGTTATTTTTTGAGGAGTATCCGCATCAATTAGTAATACATCATATGGTAATGTTTGCACATCTCCAATATATTTTTTTATATCTTCTACATTGTCAAATCCTACTGCCACATCTATATCTTCAAAAGAAGTTACGTAAGATACAGTAGGACTTATATTAGGTACCACATAACGTGCTTTTTGATTTATTGTTGAATCTACTATTAAAACTTTTTTAGACATTGTTGTTAAAATTTTAGCAATATTTAATAACATATCTGTCTTGTCATAAGCCCCTATAAATCCTATCTTTTTCATACGTAATTCTCCTTCTTTTTATTTTAATAATCTCCACCTAATGATTGTAAATATTTTTGTCTATCTTCTTTTGAATTTGTTATGCTTTCTTGTACTTTTGTTTTTACATTTTCTTGACCATCTTCGCCACTACTTGAAATAGCTGAATTTATTGCATCATTTCTTACATTAGAATTTTGACTATATCTATTTATTAATTCATTTTTTGCTTTATCAATAATGTTTGGATTGTTTTGAATTAAAATTGCAACTTCTCTGCTTGGTACATATGTAGGTGTTGCTGCTTGTTGTGATCCAGCTTCTGTATATGTTGTTACATATAATTTTGCTCCTAATATTCTATATGCATCAACTATTGCATTATTCATAGTTACTATTTCATCTTCTTTTAATTTCATCCAAATAGTATCGTCAACATCTACTCCAGAAACTTGTGGAATTTCAACTTGTTTTTTTGATACTACTATATAATCTTGTCCTGTTGGTAATGCTAATCTTACATCAACATATTCTCCTGTTTGTAATTGACTTGGTAAAACAAGCATGTTATATTCTTGTTTTCTTAAATCATCTGTTGTAACTTCTTCAGATTTAGCAACCATTTCTGTTGTTATAATAGTATTTTTATTCATATTAACTTTTGCAACAATTGGAGCTTCAACAAGGTCTACATATTCTTTTTCTCCGTTTTTTTGTATGTAATAACTACCATTATCTTCTTGTTTAAGTTCTGATTTACTTCCATCTTTAGATAAATATAATGTCGCATTGTTGTTTTTATATTCAGTAATTACTTCATTTCCTTCTTTATCTTCTAGTGAATAGTTTGTTAATATTGATGTATTTCCCATTGCATTAGCTGGTACTGTTGTTTTATTAACAACTTGTTGTGTTAGCATATCTGTTGTTATTACTTGACCAGAAATAACATCTTGACTTAATACCCACACTTTTACACTATTTGCTTTTTCTTGATTTTCCTTATCTTTATAATTTTTTAATTGAACAAATAATAATGCTATTACTATTCCTGCAATTATTAATGTTACTAACATTCCTAATAAAAATGAATTTCTTGCTTTTCTTTGCATTGGATTTGTTGCCATTACAAATTCCTCCTTTAAAACTTAAAAATATTTATAAAATTACAAAATAATCTTTATTATATTTTACCTCATATCAATATCAAAATCAATAAAATAGCCTTTTGTAATAAAAAGTTAATATATTTGTAATATATTTGTAATATTCGTTTTTAATGCTTTATTTTCCAATATTTTCTATGCTTTTTTGTTTTATTTTTATTTTGAAAAAATTTCCTGTTTATTTTATCTAAATTTGCAAATGATAGTATTAGAAAAAGCAAATGTTTTTTTCTAGAAATGTATATTTGCAGGAGGTGAATATTATGGCAAACTATTCAAACAAAAAATTAGTTCCAGAAGCTATGACAGCTTTAGACAAATTCAAATATGAAGTTGCAAGTGAAGTTGGAGTTAATTTAAAAGACGGATACAATGGTGACATTTCTGCTAGAGATGCTGGTAGAATAGGTGGAAACATGGTTAAAAAAATGATACAACAAGTTGAAAACAACATGAAATAGGATCATTTTTTGATAGACTGACAGATTTTTAAAACTTTATGATTGAGGGTAGAAAGTTAAATTTTGCTATTTACATAAGTAAAGGCAGGATTTGATTTCCTGCCTTTTTATTTTTTATTTTCAATTGACTTATTGTATAAATCATCTACATTTTCTTTTTCATATACTTGTTGAATCTTTTGAATATCTCTTTCCTGTTTTTGTGTTCTATTACTAACTCCAATATATATTCCTGATACAACTACTAAGAAAAATAATACACTTATTAATACAAATAAAGTAATTGAACCTTTTGAATTACTAATTTTATTTTTCATATATTTTCCTTTTTATTTATGCCTCTGGTTCTACTAAACCATAGTTTTTTCCATCTTTTAATTTATGTATAACATTTACTTTTCCTGTTTCTACATTAATAAATGCTAAAAAATTATGTGTTGGATGTGCTTGTAATTCAAGTACTGCATCTTCTGGTGTTATTGGTTTTATTTCATAATAAGATGTTTTTATAATCTCATTTGAAATTTCTGCAATGTGATCTGGTACAGTATCCATTGTTTTAATACTTCCATCTTTCATCATTTTTTCTTTTTTTGTTTTAAATTTTCTTATTTGACCTTCTAATATATCTATATCTTTATCTATAGATGCATATAAGTCTTTGTCTTCTGTAACAGCTCTGAATTTTTCTCCATTTGCTATAATGCAAATTTCTGCTGTTTGCACATTTTTTTCTGTTTTTAAAGTAACATCTGCTTCGGCATCTTCAAAATATTTATCAATTCTGTCTAATTTTTTCTCTACATAGTCGTTAATTGCTTCTGTTATCTTTAGTTCTTTTCCTATAATTTTTATTTTCATAAAAATCGCTCCCTTCTTCTTTTACTTTTGCCTAACTCAATTATATATTTTCTTGTCATTTTTTGCAAGTAGTTTAAAATATTTCTTCTATTTTATATTCTTTTTCTAATTTTTCATTAAAATATATTTTAGTTATTAATTCAAATTCTTTTAGTCCTTCATCTTTTAAATTAAATGAAAACAATTTTTTTGGAGGTGCAGTAATAGTATACTTTATAGCATTTTTTGTGCTTTCGCTCATATCTAAAGCTGATTTGTCTTGTCTACCACATGCATCACATTTAAAGCCATTATCTTTTATGCTAAATTTTGTTAATTTATCTTTTTCTTTACAATTTACACATTCTTGTATTCTAGGTGTAAAACCTAAAATTGTTAAAAGTCTAAGTTTAAATACACTTAATATTAAATCTAAATTTTTATCTGTTTCTGATATAGTATATAAAGTATTTAAAAAAAGTTGTAAAATTCTGTAACAGTTTTCATTCTCTTCTGTTACATCTTGTATTATTTTATTTATATGTATGGCATATTTTAGTTTGTCTAAGTCTGTTCTTAAATTATAAAAAACTTCTATAATTTCACAAGAATTCATATGATATGTACTTGTCCCTTTATATACCAAATATTCTCCAAAGCAAAATAATTGTGTGCCAGCTAAAAGAGCACTTTGGTTTTTTCTTGCTCCTTTAGCTACACATGATATTTTACCATAATTTGGAGTTAATATTGTTAACATTTTATCATAATCACCTAAATTATTTTCTGCAATCACAATTCCATTTATTTTTGTATTAGCCATTTCTTCACCTTTTATTATAATTGTATATCATTTTCTATATTTATTTTTTCATCTATTTCCTGTGTTTCTTTCATTTCATTTTCTATGTTTTCTATTTGTTTATATTCCAAAAATGTATTAATATCTCCTGTATTTTTAAATGCATCCCATGCTATTTTTTTAATCATATGCTTCATCTCCAATCTTAAAGTTTTACCTTTAATTTATCTTTTGCATTTTTTACATTTTTATTCTTTTTTATTATTTCAATTTAAATTTGCTCACAATTGAATCATTATCAAGCCAATCTTGTTTTACTTTTACCCAAGTTTTTAAATTTATCTTTATTCCAAAATTTTGCTCCATATCTATTCTTGCTGCTCTTCCTATTCTTTTTAGCATTTCTCCATTTTTTCCTATAATAATTCCTTTATGTGACTCTCTTAAACAATATATAGTTGCTTCTATATCATAAATATCTTCATCTTGTTTATTTTTTCTTAAATTCATTTTTTCAACTTCTACATAAATTCCATGTGGCACTTCATCTTGCAATAATTTTAAAGCTTTTTCTCTAATTGTTTCTTCTGCCAATTGTCTCAAAGTTTGGTCTGTATATTCTTCTATATCATAATATGCAGGACCCGGTTTTAAGTTCTTTTCAATTTCATCTAAAACAATTTCTTTATATTTTGACTGATTTGCTGATATCGGTATAACAGCTTCAAATTTATATTCTCTACTATACAAATCTATTAATTTTAACAAATTCTCTCTTTTTACCAAATCTATCTTATTAATTATTAATATAGTTTTTCTATTTGCCTCTTTTATTTTATCTAATATCATCCTATCCCCTCTACCAATATCCTCACTAGTAGCCTCTATTAAAAATAAAACCACATCTGAATCTGGTAAACAAGTAAAAGACGTCTCCACCATTGTTTCATTTAATTTATGCTTAGGCTTATGTATCCCTGGAGTATCTGTTATTATAATTTGTGAATTTTCCCTATTCACAATCCCCTTTATCGCAGTCCTTGTCGTTTGAACCTTATTAGCAATTGCTGCAACCTTCTCACCAACCAATAAATTAATTAATGTAGATTTTCCCACATTTGTTCTTCCAATTATTGTTACAAATCCTGATTTAAATTCTTTTTCCACTTTTTACTCTCCAATCTATTTTGTCCTTTTGGGGACGTTTCCCAAATGGACATTTATATTATACACCATTTTAATGCTAAATTTGTAGAATTTTTGAAAATTTTTCTAAAAATTAAAAATTCTGGCTAAGACAAAATGTCCCAACCAGAAACGTCCCCAAAAGGACATTATGCATAAGCATGTCTTTTTTTGAAATCCAATAAATTTGTGATTTCTCCTTCTGTATTTTTTGCTTTTTTTGTTTTCTTTGCTCTTTCTTGTTCCAATTCTCTTTTTTGTTTTTCTGCCATTGACTGACAAATTGCTTTTTGATAAGCAAAGTGTGTGTCTTGTGATATTTTACTCCAATTATATTCATTTCTTACTTTATTTTTGGCTTTTTTAGTAATTTCTGCACATAATTTATGATCATATAGTAATTCTAATATAGAATCTGCTATTGAATTTGGATTTCCACAATATGTTTTCATTCCGTTTTCTCTATGTTGAACAATTTCATTCAATCCACCTATATCAGATACAACTACTGGGTTTTCTGACAACATTGCTTCTAATGCAACTATTCCAAATGGTTCATATGTACTTGGAAATACTGATATATCAGCTGCTTTATACATTTTTTGCACATCCTTACCATTCATATATCCTGCAAAACATACTTTTTGTGATATTCCTAAATTATTAACTTGTTCTTTTAATTCGTCTAGCATTCCGCCTTTTCCTGCTATTACAAGTTTTGTATCATGATATCCTTCTAATATTTTAGGCATTGCAGATATTAAATACTGAATTCCTTTTTCGTAAACAAGTCTTCCCATGAATAATATTATTTTTTCGTTATCCATAGCATATTTTCTTCTAAAGTTATAATCTCTTTCAACTCCATTGAATAAGTTCAAGTTTACACCATTTGGTATTACATTTATTTTTTCATATGGTAATCCAAATAATCTTTGTAATTCATTTTTCATGTAATTACTATTTACAATTACTTCTGATGCTTCATATGTTAACATCCATTCTGTATCATTTATGTATCTTTGTGTTTCGTCATGTATTCCACTATTTCTTCCTGATTCTGTTGCATGAATTGTTGCTACTATTGGAATATTATATGAGTCTTTTAATGTTTTTGCTGCATATGCAACAAGCCAATCATGTGCATGTATTACATCAAAAGGTCCTTCCTTAGCAATTATTTCACTAGCTTTTGCAATTAAATTAAAGTTTAATTGCAAAATCCAGTCTATAAAATTGTTAGAATGTATCATATAATTTTCGACTCTGTATACTTTTACACCTCTGTCATCTTCAAATGCTGGTGCATCTCCTTCTTTATATGTGACTACTGTTACATCATGTCCATCTTTTAATAATGTTCTTGATAAATCATATACAACTCTTGCTATTCCTCCTACTACTCTTGGAGGATATTCCCATGTTAACATCAATATCTTCATTGACTTTTCTTCCTTTCACTTTGCTTCGCTTACGCTTAGCGTTCAATCATTATAAATTATTTTTAATTTATAAATCTTTGACAATTTTCTTTTGTTTTTGACATTTTTTCTTTTTGATATATTGTATACAAATTTAAAAAAAATGTAAATGGTTTTTGAAAAATATTTTGTAATTTTTTAGCAAACAAAAAAACACAAGTTTTTTCTTGTGTTTTCTTATTTTAATCTTTTGCTAGAATATATGGGTCTGATTCTGTTCCTGTTCCACTAGCGATGTAGACTCCGTCTACCCTTTCTACTACTGGACGAATACCTAGACACCCATTTCCACTATCTCCTGCATATCCAGTGCTATCATTATAACTCATATAATATAAATATATACTTCTCCATGCACTATTAGCTAAAAAGTAGTGACTTCCAATATCTAATCTTTCATCAGCCGGATATGTATATATTTCATCTCTATCTGCATATTCCATACTCTTTTCCTTCATCTGCCCTAACTCCATAAAATACAAAATTTTCTGGTGCTCCTGCATGTATTATTTTTGTTACATATATTTTTTCTGTTCCATCATTATTTTTTTCTACTTTTGTAGCAAATCCATTATATTGTTGTTAAAAAGAATTTTAGAAAAAACGGTATTGGCTCTGTTCTTTTAGAAAATTTAATTTCTTTATCTAAATCTCTAAATTTAAAAAGCATTACATTAGAAGTTAATGAGAATAATATTTCTGCTATTAATTTATATGTCCTTTTGGGGACGCTTCCCAAAAGGACATTTTTATTTTATCTTGTTATTCTTTTGCTAATATATACGGATTTTCCTCTGTTCCATCTCCATATCCTGTATAACCTCTGTCCCCCTCTCCGTTGACAGCATATATAGCTAAATAACTTCTTGCAGATGCTAAGTAATAATAACTCCCTATTTTTCTTATTCCATTTTGATTATTCTGTGGATTTCACTATTCGATAATTTCCATTATCTAATTTTTTCAATTGGATATCAGATGATAGACAAACTAGCGGACGAAGCCCTGGATAGTAGTCGTTATAGTAGCCATGGTAGTTGTTATAGCTCACAAGGCCGTTGAAGTACGCACCCATCACATCGTTAGCGTTGCCAGCCGACGGAGAAGCCAGCCACATACCATACGCCTTGGAAGTATCAGATTTTATGTAAATGTTGTTACAGTCATTTGATGTCGCTAATCCTGAAATTAAAGTTGAATACGAAGAATCACTATTCCATTTTACTTTATAACCATTTGTATTAGATTCAGCCTCACATTCTATATATTTAGTTGGATGTGTATCTTTATATGACGCACAATACATCTCTAATGTTGGACCTCCAATCGCATAATCAGCATATTCACTATTTCTAAATTTTGTATTCCATATTGATGTATCTAACATATATGCGACTGCCATTATATTTGTATTTGTACTTTCTGAATTATTTTTCCAATATAATGATAACCATTTGCTTGCAAAACCACTATTTATGCTTGGACTTTCTGTATAATCTTTACAAACGTTATTAAATGATAATCTATAATCAGTATTATTTTTATAGATTTTATTAGTTGTTGTTTTATATGGTGCATAATCATAATGAATGTAATCATCAGCTATTAAATATATATTAGTTCCATCTGAGTAAAATATTCTCCATGCATTTGATGCTCCCTCTGTAGAATCATATGTTACATTATAATTTTCTACTAATGCTCCATAATTTTTAGATGATGTTGCTTTTATTTCTATATCATCTGTTACTTTATCTATATTTATTACTCCTGTTGTTTTATCTACAGCTACTACTTGTCCTCCCATTGTTACTGCTATTGTATCTATTATATAATATCCTTCTGCTGTTATTGTTGCTTGATAAGGCTTATTCCATGCTGCTTTTATTGCTGTATTGTCTATTTTTAGTCCTTCTCCTATGTTCTTTGTTATTTTATAATAATAGTCATCTATTTTTATTGTCTTTTCTACTACTTCTCCACTTTCTGATGTTATCTTAACTTTGTATTCTACTCCTAATTCTACTGAATAATCTATTCCTACTTGTTCCTTTTTGTTATATGGATATATTGTTCCATCTGGCATTTGTACTTCTTTTATTCCATTTATTTCATCTTTTATTATTATAGCTATATTTATTTTATTACCTTCTCTTTCTCTTGTTTCATATGAGAATTCTATACTACTTTCGTTATATTCTTCTTCAACAATATTTAAATTTCCATCTATTAAAAACTTTCCTCTAATTTTGTCTTTTTTCATTATTACTTGTTTTCCACTTAATGATGCATCATCATTTACTGTGCATTCATATTTTTTTATTTGACCGTTTATCCAATCTTGTGTTACATCATCTAATGTTGCTTCTGCTCTTTTCTCTATTTGCAAATCATGCAATGCTAGTGTTAATTCTTCTCTCATTTCTGCTTTTATTTCTGCTTCTTTTGCCTTTTTTACTTTGGCTAATAATCCATTTTCTCCTCCCAATGTTGCTATTGTTATTCCTGCTAAAATTAACAATATTATTATTGTTATTACAAGGGCTATTAGTGTTATCGCCCTTTCTCTTTTTAATTTCATTTGTATTTTTCTCCTTTATATTTAATCTTTTCCTAATATATATGGATCTGCTTCTGTTCCTGTTCCACTAGCGATGTAGACTCCGTCTACCATTTCTACTACTGGTCGAATACCCCTACATCCACTATTTCCTTCTGGCTTTCCACTATTTGCTGTCATACAATTCAATGCTATTCCTCTCCATCCAGCACTTGCTAACCAATATGTGCTTCCTATATTTAATCTTTCATCAAATACGCCTGTTTCATTTATATCATTTTGATTTATGTAATGTATTTCTTTTATCCATCCTTTTTTATCTAATTCCTTATCTTTATACATATCCCAAATTCTTGAATTTATTTTTGTTCCATCTGGTAATAAATTATATCCTGTATATCTTTCCCCTGATGATAATAAATATTCTGCTCTGTATCCATAATATTTTTCTTGATCTGTGTCATAATTGTAATAAAAAACAAAATTTTCTGATGCTCCTGCATGTATTATTTTTGTTACATATATTTTTTCTGTTCCATCATTATTTTTTTCTACTTTTGTAGCAAATACATTCCATCCATTATATTGAGGTATACCAATACCATCTTGAGGACTTACACTTTGATTTTTACTTGTTATTACTTTTCCTGAATCTATTGCACTCTGATTTGCAACATCTCCTTTATATGTAAAACCACCAAATGTGAAATTTATTCCTTTGTCATCATTTAATTTAAATGTACCATCTGTACTTGGTAAATGATTTGCATTTATATCATATAATTTTAATTTTTTTAATTCATCTATTTCTTCTTTTGTCCAATCTCCTGCATCATATTTTACCAATCCTGATGCTACTTTATATTGATTTACTTCTACCTCTAATTCTTTTGTTATTGTTTTTTCATTATATTTTCCTGTTATTGTAAATTTATATGTTCCATTATCATTAATCGCATATGGAACTTCTGGACTTATAGTACATTTTGTTCCTTCTATTGTTGCACTAAAATTTATATATAATGTTTTTAATTTAAATTGTGTATTTTTCTCAGCAGAACTTGTTGCTGTTGTTGTTGTATTTATTATTGGTTCTGTTGTTACTATTTCTATTTTTTTTGATGTTACCGTTATTTCTATATCATCTGTTACTTTTTCTATGTTTATTACTCCTGTTGTTTTATCTACTGTTACTGCTTGTCCTCCCATTGTTACTGTTATTGTGTCTATTATATAATCTCCTTCTGTTGTTATTGTTGCTTGATAAGGTTTATTCCATGCTGTTTTTATTGCTGTATTGTCTATTTTTATTCCCTCTCCTAAGTTCTTTGTTATTTTATAATAATAGTCATCTATTTTTATTGTCTTTTCTACTATTTCTCCACTTTCTGATGTTATCTTAACTTTGTATTCTACTCCTAATTCTACTAAATAATCTATTCCTACTTGTTCCTTTTTGTTATATGGATATATTGTTCCATCTGGCATTTGTACTTCTTTTATTCCATTTATTTCATCTTTTATTGTTATAGCTATATTTATTTTATTGCCTTCTCTTTCTCTTGTTTCATATGAGAATTCTATACTACTTTCATTATATTCTTCTTCGACTATATTTAAGTTTCCATCTATTAAAAACTTTCCTATAATTTTGTCTTTTTTCATTATTACTTGTTTTCCACTTAATGATGCATCATCTTTTATTGTGCATTCATATTTTTTTATTTGCCCATTTATCCAGTCTTGTGTTACATCATCTAATGTTGCTTCTGCTCTTTTTTCTATTTGTAAATCATGCAATGCTAATGTTAATTCTTCTCTCATTTCTGCTTTTATTTCTGCTTCTTTTGCTTTTTTTACTTTGGCTATTAAACCGTTTTCTCCTCCTAATGTTGCTATTGTTATTCCTGCTAATATTAATAATATAATTATTGTTATTACAAGGGCTATTAGTGTTATTCCCTTATTTTTTTCTCTTATTTTTATCATTATAAAACAATCCCTTTCTTTCGTATTTTTATTTTCGTATCTTCAGTGTATACATTTTCATTTTAACTATATTGTTTTTTAATGTCAAGTATTTTCATAAATTTATTTTTTGTCAAAATATACTAAATATCAACTATTGCATATATCGTATCACTAATAGATACAATGGTTCCTAAAATTTGTTTACAATAGTATTAATCTATTATTTACATTGAAAGGAGCTAAGTATATGTATCAATGTAGTAAATATAATAATAATTTAAATGTATCTGGAAAAAAGATCAAACAACTTCGTATGAAAAACAATTTATCTTTATCAAAGTTATCAACAAAACTTGCCCTTTTAGGCATTGATATTTCAAAGCCCTCTCTTCATAAATTAGAAACAGGAAATAGAATTTTAAAAGATTATGAATTATTTGGATTATCAATTGTATTTAGAGTTCCTGTAGAAGAACTTTTAACTGATTTTATTGAGGAATTAAAAAAAGAAGATGTTGTATAAAAAATATAAACAAAAAAAGGAAGTAGAAATACTTCCTTTTTTATAAAACTATGCTTCTACTGGGTAAACACTTACTTGTTTTTTGTCTCTACCTTTTCTTTCAAATTTTACAGTACCATCTACTACTGCATATAGTGTATCATCACTACCTTTTTTTACATTAACTCCTGGGTATACTCTTGTTCCTCTTTGTCTAACTAATATATTTCCAGCTAAAACAAATTGTCCATCTGCTCTTTTTACCCCAAGACGTTTTGATTCACTCTCACGTCCATTGTGTGAACTACCTTGACCTTTTTTATGAGCCATCTATCTCACTCCCTTCATTTCGTTCATCTTTATTTATATATTTCTCTTAATTAAAATCTTTTTTAATTAATATATGTAGAAAAAATTAAGCTTCTACTTTTTCTTCAGCTTTTGCTGCTGTTTTTCTTGCTGTTGATTTTATTGCTGTTATTTCTACTTTAGTATATGGTTGTCTATGTCCTTGTTTTCTTCTGTAGTTCTTTTTAGCTTTCATTTTGAAAACAATGATTTTTTTACCTTTACCATGTGAAACAACTTTTCCTTCAACTTTCATACTTTTTACATAAGGATTTCCAACTTGTACTTTTCCTTCATCTGAAACTAATATTACTTTATCAAAAGTAACTTTTTTACCTTCTTCAGCATCTAATTTTTCGAAAAATACAACATCACCTTCTGCTACTTTGTATTGTTTTCCACAACTTTCAATTACTGCGTACATTTAAAATGCACCTCCCTTATTTGTATACTCGCTAATCTTCTTAAAAAAGGTAACTAAACTTAATTAGTGTTTATAAACCTTGACTAAGCGGATTACAGTTATTAATTTTACCATTATTTGCCTTGCTTGTCAACTATTTTTGCATAATTTCTTCTATTGCTTTTTTGTATTCTTCTTCACTTGGAGCTTTTCCATGCCATTCTGCTTTATTTTCCATAAAAGAAACTCCTTTTCCTTTTATTGTTTTTGCTATAATGCATGTTGGTTTTCCTTTAATATTTTTAGCTACATCAAATGCATCTATTATTTCTTTTATATTGTGTCCATCAATATTTATAATTTGAAATCCAAAACTTTTAAATTTTTCATCTATTGGGTATGAGCTCATAACTTCTTCAATTGTTCCATCTATTTGTAAGTTATTATTGTCAACAATTACACATAAATTATCTAGTTTATATTTTGATGAAGCCATTGCAGCTTCCCAAACTTGTCCTTCTTCTATTTCTCCGTCTCCTAAAATACAGTATACTCTGTAGTTTTTATTATCTATCTTTCCTGCAATTGCCATTCCATTTGCTGCAGATAGTCCTTGTCCTAAAGAGCCTGTTGTCATATCAACTCCTGGTATATGTTTCATATCAGGATGTCCTTGTAATCTACCATTAATATTTCTAAATGTCTGTAATTCTTCAACATCAAAATATCCTCTATTAGCTAATGATGAGTATAGTGCTGGTGCACAATGTCCTTTTGATAGTACTAGTCTATCTCTATTTTCATCTTTAGGATTTTCAGGATTTATATTCATTTGATTAAAATATAAAACTGTTAAAATATCTGCAATTGAAAGTGATCCTCCTGGATGTCCTGACTTATTACTATATACAGCCTCAATAATTCCTTTTCTTATTTTTTTAGAAATTTGTTCTAATTCTTTTATATCTTCTATTTTTTTTTCAACCATAGCTTTCCCTCTCCATTTAAATTATTTACATTGTAATATTATATTTATACATTTTCAATATTTGTAATATAAATTTAATATTTTTGTAATATATTTAATATTGATTTTTTCATATATGTTATATATAATCTCTTTAGTTACATATAAACATTGTTTTTATAAGGAAAGAAAGGGATGCAACATGAAATCACTGAAATTAACAAACCTTGGTCGGTCAACTACCGAAATCTCTATAACATTAAATACATCTGCATTTCCTGAAAAATTTGTAGATTATATTTTATGTTTTATTGATTTCAACAAAAATTCTTATGAATTTTCATTTCATGAGACCGGTAGTCCTTCAAATAGGATTTTGTATTTTCCAAGAGATTCCCATTTGAAGAGTTTCTACATCAAACTTTTAAAAGGGTTGTATTACCACATTACTGGTACTGAACCTGGAAACTTAAGAGAGCAGTTTTTGGCGAAAGACACTGAAGAAAAAAAAGGTAATCCTTTAATAATTACCTTTGAGTCAAAGTATGATGGTGTGTCATATATTAAATATGATACATCGGGATTTTCTTCATATCTTCCTTTCATCAAGAATGGTCTTTCTAAGGAGCTTAATGCGGATGATTTTTATGAACCTTTGCCTAATTTTGATGATTCTAAGATTGAATTAAATTTCAAGAATCTTGAAAAGTTAATGGCATTGAACTTATTCATTGCTGAAAGCTTATGATTATGATTCAATTCTTTCTAAAAGACCAGAAATATAATATTTCTGGTCTTTTTCTTTTATTAATTTTCAAAAATTTTATTAAATTCTTGTTCATTTATTTTTTCTTTTTGTAATAATGTTTGTGCTATTATGTCTAGTTTATCTCTATGTTCTATTAATAATTTTTGTGCATCATTATATGCTATATCTATTAATGATTTAACTTCTGCTCCAATTTTGTCTCCTATATTTTCACCAAATATTAAGTATTCATTTTGGTCTTTTCCTTGAAAATCAATAGGTCCTAAATTATCACTCATTCCATATTTTGTTACCATTTCTCTTGCTATTTTTGTTGCAACTTCTATGTCATTGCTTGCACCTGTTGATATATCATCTAATACTAATTTTTCTGCTGCTCTTCCTCCTAATAATGCTACTAATTTTTCTTGCATTTCAGTTTTAGAAATATAGTATTTATCTTCATTAGATTTATACATTGTATATCCACCAGCAACACCTCTTGGTATAATAGATACTTCTTTTACATCTGTTTGTGTTGGAAGATATCTACTAACTACTGCGTGTCCAGCTTCATGATATGCTGTTAATTTTTTATCTTTGTCTGAATAAGTTCTTCCTTTCTTTTCAAGTCCTACTGTTACTTTTTTAACCGCTTCTTCTATATCTTCGTTTTCTATTTCTTCATGTTTATTAATTGTTGCTATAATAGCTGCCTCGTTTAAGATATTAGCAAGTTCAGCTCCTGTAAATCCTGCAGTATCTTCTGCTATACTTTCCAAATTTACATTATCATCTATTTTTTTGTTTTGACTATGAATTTTTAATATTTCTAATCTTCCTTTTAAGTCTGGAACTGGTATTGTTATTTGTCTATCAAATCTACCTGGTCTTAATAATGCTTGGTCTAACATTTCTGGTCTATTTGTTGCTGCTAATACTATTACAGTTTCTTCTGAACTAAACCCATCCATTTCTACTAATAATTGATTTAATGTTTGGTTATTTTCTGTTTCTGCTCCACTATTAGAAGTTCTTCTTGCTCCAATAGCATCTATTTCATCAATAAATACAATACATGGTGCTAATTTTCTTGCTTTTTCAAATAATTTTCTAACTCTTGATGCTCCAAGTCCAGCAAACATTTCTATAAATTCTGATCCACTCATTGATATAAATGGAACATTTGCTTCTCCTGCAATTGCTTTTGCTATTAAAGTTTTACCTGTTCCAGGTTTTCCATATAATAAAACACCTTTTGGAACTTTTGCTCCCATATTTGTAAATTTTTCTGGTCTTTTTAAGAAATCTACTATTTCTATTAATTCCTCTTTTTCTTCATCTAAGCCTGCTACATCTTTAAATCTAATTTTTGTTTTTCTTTCTGTATCTTCATATACTTGTCCTTTTTCTCCTAGTCCTTGCATTTTAAATATCATAACAAATAATGCTAACATTATGATTGTTGGTAATAAAGAAAATATTGTTGAAGGTATTTGTGCAAGTATGCTTTTTGGTTTTTGGATTAATTCTATTTCATTTCCTTCTGCTACTTTATCTTGAACAAGTTTTATAAAAGCTTCTGTATTTGGTACTATAGCTTTTTTCTCTTCTTCTTGTCCTTTTATCTTTACTTTTACTTTTGTACTTCCAACTGTCATCTCAACTTTTTCAATGTTTCCATATGACATTTCTTTTATTAAATCTGTATATGCTAAAGTATTTTCATCTTCTTTGTTAGAATTTTTTGTCATATAATAAATTGCAAAACTAGATAAAATAAGTACTACCAATATTAATATTATTGATGATATTAATATTTTTTTATTTTGTTTTTTATCTTCATTATTTTTTTCTCTTTTTTTACTCATTTGGTTTTACTCCTTTAAACTTAACTTTTAAGCATTGGAACCTTCTGGTTCTTCACCATCTGTATCTTTCTTTTCTTTTTTATCTTTTCCTTTGTTATTTTCTTTTTCTTTTGGTTCTTCTTGTTGTTCTTCTTTATTTTCTTCTTTTTCTTGTTTTATTTCATTTTGTACTTCTATTATTTTTGTAACTTGTTCTTGTTTTTTAGTGAATTCTGATTTAAGTATAAATATTGCTGCAATCATATAAATTGCTGCAACTACTATATACATGACATCAAAATATTGTATAGTATAATTTGTAACTGCATTAACTACTATATATATCATGTTTAGTAATGTTGATAATGTTATAGCATAAACTCCCATATTAAATATTGCTCTATTTTTAATTTTCATTCTAACAATTACTGTTGCTATATATCCAAATATACTAACAGCTAAGATATCTATTAAAGTATTTATAAAATAGATTACAAATGCATATATAAACATTATACAAAATAGATTTAAATATAATGAAACCATTTTTGTGCTTGTCAAGTAATCAACAAGTTCTTGCTTTGAAAATTCTGTAATTCCTATTTGTCCAAATAAATCTTTATATTCATAATTTAATGTTCCTTTTATTTCAGCTTGTTTTAATATAATTTTATTTTTTAATATTACTACTCCTGTTTCGTTTTCTGAAATTTCATTTATATATTTATCTATTTCTTCTTGATTTTCATCATTTAAATCAACTATTATTTTTCCAAAATCAATATTTTCATTCTTTTTAATTTCTTCTGTTTTGCTTGACAATGTTCCATCACTATATGTAAAATCAGATACATTTTCTTTTATATATTTTGCAATTTGTCCAACTTTTGAACTAGCTTTATATACTGATGTTAATGATATTAATATTGCCAATATTAATATTAATTGTGCTAAATATTTTATTGCTCTTGGAAATCCTTCTGCAGATAATTCTGAATATTTTTCAATTTTATAAATTGAATACCATACTTTTTTAAAAAAGCCTTTTTTACTTTCTTGTTTTTGCTCTTTTTGTGGATTTTCTTCCATTAATTCCACTCCCTTCTTATACTACTATCTACATGTTTTAAACTTGTATTAAATATTACTTCATCACCTATATTAATATCTTTTCCTGTTATATCTACTGTAACATGATAGGTTCCTATTCTTCCTAAAATTGGGCATTTTGTACCATTTATTTTTACATATAATGTTTGTTTTTTTAGTGCATCTTTAATATCTCTAACTATATATCTAATTTTATCTACCATTCTGAACATATCTCTTCCTGTCTGAATATTTACTCCATCCATATATCCACATGGCACAATTGCAACTTTTGTATTTGATTTAGTTTTATAAACATTTGAATATCCAACATTAAAATCTTTTGGAAGTTCTTTTATTTCTGCAACATTAGATTTTAAATACCCTATGTTTTTTAATCCCATAGAATTTTTAAATGATATTCTTCCTGTAAATGCTGAACCAACCCTTACTGCATTTAGGTGCATATTAGGAAATTTTATAAATGCTGATGTATTGCATGCATGTAACATTCCTGTTTCAATACCATTCATCTTTAACACTTCTATACAATCAATAAATCTCTTAAATTGTAATTTTGTATAATTATCATCATAATAAGCATTTGAAAAATGTGTAAATGTACCTTGAACCTTTATATTTTTTAATTCTTTTAAAGTTTTAATCATTTCATCTCTATCATTATATACAAAACCATATCTTCCAAACCCTGTATCAATTTTTATATGAGCATTTATTTTTTTATTTAGTTCATCTGCAACTTCTTCTGCCATACTAACAGCTTCTTTTGAACCCAATGTTAAAGTTATATTATTCTCTACTAACTTTTTAACATCTTCTTTTATAGCAGTTGAAGATAACATTAATACCCTCTCTTTTATTCCAGAATTTCTTAACTTTAACGCTTCCTCTACTGTTGAAACAGCAAAAAAATCTATTCCATTATCTATTAAAAATTGTGTATACTCAACTATCCCCAAACCATAACCATTAGATTTAACAACAGCTATTATTTTAACTTTATTTCCATTATCATCTGGTAAATTTGTATTAGCATATTCTTTTATTTTTTCTATATTATATCTTAAATCTTCTTTATTTATTACTACAGCTTTCACAATTTCCTCCTTGTGTCTTTGTCCTTTTGGGGACGTTTCTCAAATGGACATTAACATAATTTAGTTTTTTATAGCTGACCCTTTAAGAAAATGTCCATTTGGGAAACGTCCCCAAAAGGACAAATTATTTATTTAATTTTCTTTTCATTTGTCTTAATGTTCTAAATGCTTTTTCTGAAAATTTATACAATTTATATCTTAGTGGTTTAAATGGTATATAAATTTCTCCTATAAACTCTGTAAATGTTGCTCCAAAACCTTTTTTAAATCTATATAATCCATATTGTGGATGATTTTCATCTACAACTCCTGATACACCTCTAAAATCATATATATCATCATGTCTTGCTATTGCCATTTTTATCATTTCCCATTGTAATAAATAGTTTGGCATTAAATTTCTATGTTGATTACTACTTGCTCCATATAAGTACCATGTTTTATTTCCATAAAAAATAGGAATTACTCCTGAAATTGGCTTGTCCTCATAATATGCCATTAGCAATTTCATATGTCCTCCTGGTACCATGTTATCATACATTTTTTCGAAATATGATAGTGGTCTTGTTATAAATCCATCTCTATTTCCTGTTTCTATCATTATTTTATGGAAGTCTTTTAGGTCTTCTCTTGTTCCTTCTTTTACTACTACGCCTTTTCTTCCTGCTAAACGGATGTTATATCTCCATTTTTGATGAAATCCTGCCATAACTTCTTCTTCTGTTTTGTCTTTTATATCTAGTCTAAATACAAATCTTGGTTGTATTTCATCTTTAAAATCTTTTGCATCATCTTTTATCTTATATCCTAAACTTGTTACTATTTCTCTAAAATTATCATCTGTTTTTAATATGTCTGGTTCTATTCTTAAAGCTAATGCATTATATTTTTTAGCAAGTTCTTTTGCTCCATCTGTTAATTGTTTCATAACTGATATATCATGTATGTCACATACTGGTCCTCTTGATGAATACATAATATTACCGAATATTGGCATTTTTCTAATCCATACACATAATGAACCAATTATATTTTTTTCTTCATCTTCAGCAAGAATTACTTCTGGTTTCCAATTTGGCTTTTTTACTTCTGCCCACTCTAATGATTGTTGAAAATTACATCTTTCATTTCCTTCTAAAAACTTTTTATATTCTTGCTTTGATTTTTCATCTGTTACAAATCTCATATTTTATTTTCTTCCTCCTAATATTATTTGCAATTTATTCGTATTTTACACCAACTTATGGAATTTTACAAGTGATTTTACAGAATTTTTACATTGGAATAAGTAATTATACCTTTTGTTCAAATTGACTTTTTATGTAAATAATTATATAATATATATTATACCATCCTGAAAGGAGTGTTTTTATGCAATATATGGATATTGGTTGTAAAGTAAATTGCTGGGAATGTGAGCGGGAACAATGTTCTTTAAGAACTTTAATGTTTTTTTCCATAATATCATCAGATGTTAATATTCCTTTAGTTACAGAAGAAGAGTTTTATTCAGAAATAATTGGTTTTTTGAAACCGCAAGCAGGTCTTCTAATTACACAAGGTAAAGATCCAAAAATAGTGCATCAGGATTTAATGGAATTAGCTGTATCATTTTATGTAGCACGTCTTAAAGTAATTGATTTCTTGAATTCTTAATTTTTAAACACTTCTAAAAATTTAAAGAAGATGTCAAATGACATCTTCTTTTTCTTTTTTGGTGGAGATGAGGAGAGTCGAACTCCTGTCCATAATACCTTCCAAATAGACTTCTACAAGTTTATTCTATCTTTTATTTTCATCTTTAATTCGCCAATAGACAAGCTAATTAAAAATATAGCTTTATAAAATACCCACTATTTCTAAAGCAAAAATAGCTTTGTTTCCTACTTTAATTTGACACCCTTACTAAATCAGTAGGCTACTCAGTTCGGATGACGTTGCACCTAGGCAGCGTATGCTAATTCTTCATTGTTAGCGTTTATTTTTAGTTTCCCGTTTTTTTAAGTGGCCAACGAGAATCCACTACTTGCTATCTATTTTTCTAGTAATATGTCGAAACCATTACATCCCCATATTAATTATATATTTTATTATACTATACTTGAATTTTTTTCGCAACATTTATTTATTTGATTCATATAATATTTTAGGTGATTTATATGAATATTATTCCTACAAATAGCACTTATAATTCTACTTTATTAACTAATAATTTAATAACTTTAAGTCTTTATTTTCCTTTTCTTGATGTTCAAACTGTTGGAAAAAGTGTATTAGGAAAAAATTTATATGTTATAAAATTAGGAACAGGTAAAAAGGAAGTTTTCTATTCTGCCTCTTTTCATGCTAACGAATGGATTACTAGTGTTATTATGATGAAGTTTATAGAGGATTATTGCAATGCTTATGTTAGTAATTCTACTATATATGGATATTCTATAAGAGATTTATTTACTAATGTTTCTATTTATATTATGCCTATGGTTAATCCTGATGGAGTTGATTTAGTTACTGGTAATATATCTAATTCTTCTTCAATATATAAAAAAGTTCAAAATATTGCTCAAAGTTATCCTGATATTCCTTTTCCAAGTCGGATGGAAGGCTAATATTAATGGTGTGGATTTAAATTTGCAATACCCTGCTTATTGGGAAAAAGCTAAAGAAATTAAATATTCACAAGGTTTTATTAAGCCTGCCCCTCGTGATTTTGTCGGATCTGCCCCATTAGCAGAACCTGAATCTTTATCTATTTATAATTTTACTTTATTACATAATTTTAGGCTCGTTATTTGTTACCACACTCAAGGAAAAGAAATTTATTGGAACTTCCAAAATATTAATCCACCTGATGGATATGAAATTGGTAAAAAGTTTGCAATTTCTAGTGGATACCTTTTAACAGATGTTCCATATAATTCTAGTTTTGCTGGTTTTAAAGATTGGTTTATTTTAGATTATAATAAACCTGGTTACACAATTGAGGCTGGTATTGGTGAAAATCCTTTGCCAATTGAGCAATTTGATGAAATTTATAGTGATAATTTAGGTATTTTAATTTTAGGTGCAATTTTATAATAAAATAAAAATGCACCTTTATCTATTAATTTTTTAAAATACTTCATAAATATTTTCCTCCTTTATTATATGTTTATTTCCATAATTCTTCTCTGTGTTTGCATTCCTTGCTTTTCATAAAATGAAATTGCTTTATAATTTTCTTCCCAACAATTTAATTCTAATCTTTTACAATTATTTTCTTTAGCAACTTCTATTGCTTTGTTTATAAGTTTTCTTCCTATTCCATCTCTTCTATTTTTTTCATCTACACATAATTCTTCTACCCATAAAATTTTTGCATCTTTTAAATTAATATGATTACTAACTTGTTTAATTTTTAAAACCATAATTCCTAATATTATTTTATTTTCTTCCGCAACTATCACTATTCTTTCTTTATCATTTATAAATTCTATTGCTTCAGCTTTTATATTTTCTTTTGTTTTTGTTTTAAAAATATCTGGTCTCATTTTTATATGTAACATAGAAACTTGTTTTAATAACAGTATTATTTTTTCTAAATCGTTTCTATTTCCTTTTCTTATTTCCATATTTTCTACCTCCTATTCAAAAAAGCCTTACAAAAAAGTCCTTAAGACTCCTTTGTAAGGCTTTATATTCTTACTTCGTGTAAATAAGTATTTATTATACTTATCCTTTACCGCTCAAAACATTTTATATGTCTCTAGGTAAACTCTTAATTTATTTTATATATTAACATCTATTTTTACTTTTGTCAATTTTTTATCTTATAAAAAATTTTTTTAACCTTCAAACTTCGACAGTCTTTTTTTTATCTAAATATTATACTAAATTAAAACAATTTATAAAAAGGAGGACACGAATATGACGAAAGAAGAACTTTTATCCACAACATTTGACTCTGTACCAGATGCAATGCATGCATTAGAAGAATTTTTAAAAGAACAAAAAGATAACCCTCTTAGCGATGGTCCAGGAAGATATCAACATCTGAGAGTTATTGGAAATCGGGTATTCGAATAAAATTCTCCTAATTCAAAAAAAGGTAGAAATAATTTTCTACCTTTTTTACATTACTAAATATATATTCCTAAATAAGTAAATACAAAATAAACTATATAATAAATTAATTCAATTAACATGAATTTTTTTATAAATTTAGAATTTTCTTTTTCTTCAAAAATATTTTTTGCTGCAAAATACATAAATATTGCAGAAATCACATTACAAAGTTTATAGAATGGATTTGTAAAAGCTGTTATTGATGAACCTATAATAGTTAATAAATTTACAACTGAAGCTATTACTAATGGTAATTTTGCTGCTGTAACTGCACTAATAATATTTGATAATGATTTTTTATTTTGTTTATTTAATACTAACATTATTATAGACATTGCTAATATTCCTACAACTGGAGCAATTACTGATTTTATTATTCCTAATATATTTTTAAATACTCCATATTTCCATAAATAAGATGAATCAAATAATTCTTTTATTAAAATAGCAGCAATCCATATAATTACTAATATAACAGCATTTTTAAAGAATTTATTATTACTATCATCAACTATATTTTTTATTTTTTCTAATGGATTTGTAAACATTTCTTTTATAAATCCCTTTGTTTCTACTGCATCTTTTTTTACATCTACATTTTTTATTGTTTCTTTAACTTCTTTTACAGTATTTACAGTTTCATTTTTAAGTTCTTCTGTATCTATTTTTTTATTTTCATTTTCTTCCATTTTAATTACCCCTTTTTATTATATTTTTAAGCTGTTTCTTTACTCTTTTTTTCTGGTATATGTCTTTTTTTCTTTTCATTAATTACATTTTGTTTTTCTTCAATTATTAATTCTGGTCCAGCATTATTTAAAACAGTATCTTTAGTTATAATGCATTTTGATATATTTGGTGTTGATGGTATTTCAAACATAATATCTCTCATTATTTCTTCTATAATTGAACGAAGTCCTCTTGCTCCTGTTTTTCTTTCAATTGCCTTATCTACTATTGCTTCTAATGCTTCTTTTTTAAATTCTAGCTCAACATTATCCATTTCTAATAATTTTTGATATTGTTTTACCAATGCATTTTTTGGTTCTGTAGCTATTTTTATTAAAGCTTCTCTATCTAAGTCTTTCAATGTTGCAATAATAGGTAATCTTCCTATAAATTCTGGTATTAATCCAAACTTTAATAAATCTTGTGGTAATAATTCTTGGAAAATTTCATATTTATTAATTTCTTTTGCACTTTCAATTTTTGTTCCGAATCCAATTCCTTTTTTACCAGTTCTATCTTTTATAATATTTTCTAAACCTTCAAAAGCTCCTCCACAGATAAATAATATATTTTCTGTATTAATTTGTATCATTTCTTGATTTGGGTGTTTTCTTCCACCTTGTGGTGGTACTGATGCTACTGTTCCTTCTATTATTTTTAGTAAAGCTTGTTGTACTCCTTCACCACTAACATCTCTTGTAATTGATAAATTTTCAGATTTTCTTGTAATTTTATCAATTTCATCAATATAAATAATTCCTTTTTGAGCTTTTTCAATGTCTCCATCAGATGCCTGAATAAGTTTTAATAAAATATTTTCAACATCCTCACCTACATATCCAGCTTCTGTTAATGTTGTTGCATCAGCTATTGCAAATGGAACATTTAATATCTTTGCTAATGTTCTTGCAAGAAGTGTTTTTCCACATCCTGTTGGTCCTAAAAGTAATATATTACTTTTTTGAATTTCAACTCCATCTTTATCTTGCATTTCTCCATGTGCTATTCTTTTATAGTGATTATAAACTGCTACAGACAAAGTTTTTTTAGCTTCCTCTTGACCAATTACATAATCATCTAATATTTTTTTTATTTCTTTTGGATTTGGTATTTTATCTAAATCATTTAGTGTATACCCTACATCATCATCTTCATATTTCTCAGCTTCAATTATACTAGTACATAAATCTACACATTCATCACATATATATACCCCTGGGCCTGCTACTATCTTTTTTACACTGTCTTGTGATTTACCGCAGAATGAACATCTTACATTTTTAGGTATGTCATTTTTTGCCATAACAATCTCCTTTCACTACATTCTTTTATCCATAATTCCATCTATTAATCCATATTCTAAAGCTTCTTGAGCTGTCATATAATGGTCTCTTTCTGTATCTTGTTCAATTCTTTCAATTGGTTGACCTGTTTTTTCACTTAATAATTTATTTAATTTTGCTCTTGTTCTTATCATATGATCTGCATGAATTTTTATTTCAGTTGCTTGACCTGAAATACCTCCACCTTGACCACCTATTAATGGTTGATGAATTAATATCTCTGAATTTGGTGTAGCATATCTCTTTCCTTTTTCACCATTTGCTAATAAAACAGCTCCAAAGCTTGCAGCCAAACCTACACATATAGTTGTTACTGGACATTTTATATAATTCATAGTATCTACTATTCCCATTCCATCTGTAATAGATCCTCCTGGTGAATTTATATATAATGATATTTCTTTATCTGGATCTTCTGACTCTAGAAATAATAATTGTGCTATTACTAAACTTGCTGTTGTAGCATTTACATCTTCACCTAGAAATATAATTCTATCTTTTAATAATCTTGAGAAAATATCATATGATCTTTCTCCCTTACTTGTTTGCTCAATTACATAAGGTACTAAACTATTTTTTTCTAACATACTTTTCCTCCTAAGTTGTCAAAAGGGACGGGGTATTTTGACAAAATATTTTTATATTAATTATAATAAATTTAATTTATTTATAAGTTGTCAAAATGCCCCGTCCCTTTTGACAACTTTTAAGCAAAAAGATTGGTAATGAAAATATTATTGTTTTTTCACCCCAACCTTTCTCTTTTTATTTACTTGATTTCATTTTTGCGTTTTTAACTAAAAATTCTAATGCTTTTTCTGATTCTAATCCGCTTTTTATGTAATTTCTTACATTTTCATTTTTTAATAATTCATCTTCTGATTTTCCATAATTTTTAGCCATTTCTTTTACTTTTTCTGTAATTTCGTCTTCTGTTGCTTCTATTTTTTCAGCTTTAATAACTGCTTCTAACATAAGTCTTGATTTGATAGCTTCAATTGCTTGAGGTTCATATTCTTTTTTAACTTCTTCAGCTGTTTTTCCCATCATATTTAAGTATTGATCTAATTTTAATCCTTGATATGAAAGTCTTGTTTCTATATTTCTTAACATATCTTCTGTTTCATTTTCAATCATTCCTGATGGAATATCAACTTTTACATTTTCACATACAGCTTTGATAACAGCATCTTCTGTTTCATATTTTTGTTTTTGTTCATTATCTTTTTCTAGTCTTTCTTTAATACTTTTCTTTAATTCTTCTAATGTATCAAATTCACTAGAATCTTTTGCAAATTCATCATCTAAAGCTGGTAATTCTTTTTTCTTTATTTCATGTAATTTTACTTTAAATGTTGCATCTTTTCCAGCTAAATCTTTAGAAAAATATTCATCTGGGAATTTTACATTAATATCTTTTTCCTCATCAATTTTCATTCCTATAATTTGATCTTCAAATCCTGGAATAAATGTATTACTTCCTATTTCTAATTCATGACCTTCTGCTTTTCCACCTTCAAAAGCTTTACCATCAACAAATCCTTCAAAATCGATAACTGTTATATCTCCTTTTTCTACTGGTCTGTCTTCAATTGAAATTAATCTTGCATTATGTTCTTGCATATGTGATAATTCATGGTTGATGTCTTCATCTGATACAGTATACTCTATTTTTGGTATTTCTATACCTTTATATTTTCCTAGTTCAGCTTCTGGTTTTGTTTGGAATACTGCTGTAAATATTAAATCTTTTCCTTTTTCAATTTGTTTTACATCAATATCTGGTCTGCTAACTGCTTCTATTTTGTTTTCTTTTAATGCTGCTTCTAATTCTTCTGGTACTACCTCGTTAAAAGCATCTTCATAAAATATTTCTTTTCCATAATATTTTTCTACAATATTCATTGGTGCTTTACCTTTTCTAAATCCTGGTATATTAAAATATTTTGCACTCTTGAAATATACTTTTTTAATTGCTTCATCAAATTTTTGAGCCTCTATTGTTAACTCTAATTTTACTTCATTTGCATTTTCTGTTTTTTCAACTTTACATTTCATAATATTTTCTCAATCCTTTCATTTATTCATATAGCTTTTATATTATACCATATTTTTCCTAATTTGCAAGGATTTTTTATAATTTTTATAAAAATACTTGTTTTTTTTTTATTTTTATGATAAACTAGATAGCAGTCAATTTTAATTTAAAAATTAGGAGGTGCAAAGAAATGGCTAAATGTGCAATCTGTGATAAATCACAAAGTAATGGAAATAAACTTAGCATAACTCGTTCACATATAAGTAAAAGAAGTCCAAGAACTTGGAAACCAAATTTAAGAAGCGTTAAAGCTATTATGGAAAATGGTGAAGTAAAAAGAATTCAAGTATGTGCAAAATGTTTAAAAAATGGAAAAGTAAAAAGAGCTTAAGCTCTTTTTTTGTTGGAATTATTAAAATTTGAGTTATTAAAAAATGGGGATTTTAAACAAGTCCCCATTTTTTAATCTTTTATTCCAAAAATCAATTTTACAAATCCGCGTAAAAATTTTGGAACTTTCTTAACAACTATAGTCATATGTATACCTCCTTAAAATTCTACTTATTAGCAAGCAAGCCACATTAATCCTATACAAGCTAATGCTACCCCTATGATAAAAAGCCAACCTGTAAGAGGAAGTAATAATACTAACAAAATTCCAAGACCTATTCCTATTAAAACAACACCTATAGTTTTTTTTAATACACAAAACATTTATTATTACCTCCCTTGTTTTTATATATTATATTATTTTATTATCTTTTATGTTACCATTTATGTTTGTCATTTTGCTATTACCTTGAAAAAACAATTATTTTGATATATAATTTTATTATAATGTATATAAGGAGATTGTTTTATTATGAAAAAGTCTGATGCCATAAAAATAATAGAAATTTTAAAAAATACATATCCTGATGCACAATGCAGTTTAGATTTTAAAACTCCATTTCAAATGGTTGTTGCTGTTATGCTATCTGCCCAATGTACTGATGAAAGAGTTAATAAAACTACTCCTGCACTATTTAATAAATGTAAAAACATTGAAGATTTTGCAAATATTGATATTAATGAATTAGAAAATATTATTCATCCTTGTGGTTTTTATAAAAACAAAGCAAAAAATATAAAATTATGTGCTAATCAAGTTTTAAATGATTATAATGGTGTTGTTCCTAACAATATGAAAGATTTAATGAATCTTGCTGGTGTTGGAAGAAAATCTGCCAATGTTGTTATGCTTGAAGTTTTTGATACTCCTATGGGAATTGCTGTTGATACTCATGCAAAAAGAATTTCTAATTTAGTTGGTTTTTCCAATGAATCTGATCCTGCAAAAATTGAGCAAGATTTAATAAAACTTATTCCTAAAAACTATTGGAAAGATGTCAATCATTTACTTATTTGGCATGGAAGAAATATCTGTGTAGCAAGAAGTCCAAAATGTGAAAAGTGTCCTATTAATAAATATTGTAATTTTTATAAACACACTAATAAATAATACTATTTTTAAAAATATTTAATTTTTTTTTAAAATGTATTGACAAATTTTTTATATAATATTATAATATCAATTGTCGTTAGGACAACCAGTTCAAATATTAAATGCAGATGTGGCGGAACTGGTAGACGCACAGGACTTAAAATCCTGCGGTTGAATAAACCGTGCCGGTTCGATTCCGGCCATCTGCACCATAAGAGTACCAAGTTTTTCGTAAGATATAACTTGGTACTTTTATTATAAAAACTGATAGAATTTTCTAATAAATTTCTAACAATTTGAAATTTTATGTAAAATATAGTATATGTATCTTCTATTGACTAATTAGCCCTAAGAAAGAAATAGCCGACATACTCAAAAGGTATGTCGGCTATTTACTTTATAAGACTAATTAAATTTTTTCTAATAAACTATATTATTCTTTCAAGCTATTTTTATTTGTTATACTTTCAATAAGTAAACTATTTGCCAATGAATAACCATAAGAAAAAATATGTTGATGCATATAACTGTTTTGCTCAGATTTATACATATTTAACTCTTCAAAAAGTATTTTTTGTTTATCTGATAAAGTTTCATAAAATATATTTTCTTTTTCTTGTACCTTTTCTAAAATTTGATAATACGAAGAATCCATTTTATAAATATCATCTTTATAAAGTGAAAATAACTTTAATATAGATTTTTTATTTTCCATTCATATTTACTCCTTTTATATATTGTCTAACATTTTTTTGTAGCTATTATAAGCAAAAGAAAAATAAAAACAACAGAGTAAAATTTATTACTCTGTTTATTATAATCTTTATTTTTGTATAAATAAGTTCGTAACAATTTTTAATCCATTACATTTATATTCACTTTGTTTTTTTAGCTACAATTACAAATCTTCCATCACTTTGTGAATATTCACATGTACTTAATGTTAATAATTGTTCTCCATATGTAGCTGTTTTTCCAGTATCATATAAACTTGCTTTTTTACTCTCTTCTATATATTTATTATATTGCTCTTCATCTTCAGCATCAATAAAATAATAGTATCTAAAAACATTTTTTTCATTTTTATAATAAACTCTTGATAAAAATACAGCGATTATTTCATATTCACTATCATCATTTATTGTTGTAAATCTTATATTAGGATGTTCTTTATAATAATTTTCATCCTTATATTCTAATAAATTTTGAAACATATTACCATTTTTGTTATTATGTCCATATATTAATAAATTGCTACTTGGTAAATCCCAATTATAATTTTTATCTAGAAATATAGATCCATCCACAGAATATTCTTTTTTATATGTATGTTTCATATAGTATTCGTTGTCTGTTCCTTGTAATACTGGGAAATCTATTTTTGTATTTGGTATTTCTAACCAACCTATTATATCTGTATTTTCTTTTTTTAATTCTTCTAGTTTTAACATTCGTTCTGTCTTATTTTCTGTAATTTGTGTTGTATCTATTTTAATATCATTTAATATATTCTTATTTTTATCTTTATAGTATGTGTTACATGTAAAAACTATAATTATTACTATAAAGATTATTGGTAATATATATTTTGTTTTTTTGGTCTTTGGTAAGTGTTTTCCTTTTTTCTTCATAGTAACCTCTTTTCTTTATTATTTTATTTTTTTTATTATTGCCAATATTCCTACTAATAGTATAGCAATAAAAACATTTGATATTTTTGATTCTATTCCTGTTTTTGGTGTATTATCTTTTTCACCTTGTTTTGTTTCTGTTGCAGTATTTTCTTGTTTAGTTGTAGTATCATCTGCCACTTTTTCAGCTAATACATATGTACTAAAATGGTCTGTTTCAAATGTAGCAAAGTTTTCTTCAATTGTTACATCATATTTTATTTTTGTTCCATCTTCTGAAACTCTGTATACAACTAATTTTGATGCATCAAAATTATCAGGAATAGGAATACTAATTTTTACATTTCCATTTGGTTGTATTTTAACATTATTATTTAATAATGAAATATCATAAGTAATATATTTATTTGATATTCCTTTTAAGCTTTCTTTTACTAAATTTAATGTGTTTTCTTCTTTAACTTCTTTTGTTTCTAATACTGTGTTTTCTGGTACAACACTAGAAGAAGCATCTAATTTTATTTTAGTTTCTTTATTATCTATTTGTATACTATCAGATTTAATCAAATCACCTGTAAAATAAAATGCAGCAGTTGTTAATATATTATATTTTTTTGATGCAATACTACACATAATTCTATCTTTATTAAATATTGTTTTATCTTTTATTTTTGCTTGATATGTATATGTATCCATTCCATATTCACTTGTTTTACCTATATAAGTAAGAGTTCCAAAAGAATCAACTTCCAAAGTATTTCCTATATTAGAACTTAGCTCAACATTTATGTAACAATTTCCTTCTGCTAAAACTCTATCATATTGGCTACCGCAACCAGTTCCCCAGCCGGCTTCTCCCATGTTATATTCTTTTTTTGTATCACTTGTTAAATAAATCCAAGCTGTATTTGTTTTTAAATTATCTCCACCTTCTGGTAGAGTAAAACTTAAAAGATTTGTAGATATTAATTCATTATCTTTAAAAAGTTTTACAGTTGCTTCTTGATTATTTCCAATCCAACCAAGTCCATCTCCACTAGCACATACATGATATTTACCATCTATTTTTACAATAAGTCCTACAGGAATTTCAGCATATTTTATATTATTTATAATAACTGTTTTGACTTCTTGTTCTTTATTATCATTATGATAATTCATAACTATTTTTGTAATATCATTATCTACTTTTAAATATATATTTTGATATATATAATCACCTTTTATTAAACTGTTTAATTTATTTGTATTTGTTACTAAATCTAATGCTTTTGCAGAGTCAAGTTCAAATTGGTAACTTGTACCATAAGTTCCATTATATTTATTAACAGTTGTTGCTAATCCATCTAAAATTTCATTTTTTGTAAATACATTATTATCTTCACTTGTAATATTTGAGGCATTAACAGTAGTATTATTAACAATTAACATCAATAACATTATGCCTAATATTATTATTAAAAATTTAAATTTTTCTTTTAACATTCTTACATTCTCCTTTTTATTTTGCTTATTCTATTATTATATTTTTACATTTAATTCACCTCCACATACTAAAAAAATAGTTAATATACAAAATGATATTTCAAACTCAATATAGCACAAATTTGTATCTTTTACAAGTATAGCTTCTAAAACATCTGTAAATAATAAATTATACTTCTATTGATTACATTCATAATTGATATAATATATAGCAAGTTAGGAGGTTACTATGGAACCAGAAAAATTTAAAATGGAAAATTTAAAGATTTTAAGAAAACAAAAAAATATAACCCAAACAAAATTATCGGTTGATATTGAAATATCACAAGAGCTTGTTTCCCAATATGAACTTGGAAAATCAAATCCAACAATAGAAAATTTAGTAAAAATAGCTAATTACTTTAATTGTTCAACTGATTTTTTATTAGGAAGAACAAATATACCAACAAAAATTAACAAAATTGATAAAGAAAATATCGAACTCTCTAATGTTATAGAACAATACCAATCTTTATCCAAAGAAAATAGAGAACATTTAAAAAGTTATTTACGCCATCTTACTATGGAAAATAATTAATTAAAAAAATTAAGCCAAAGTATTTTTTACTTTGACTTAATTTTTTATCTATTATTTTGATATTCTTCTTTTTCTTCTCTTTCATCTTTCTGCATTTTTTCTTTTTTAGATTCAGCAGCATAAAATTCCGATCTATCTTGTTTCCAATTTTTCAAATCCCAAGATGGTAAATGTTCTGCTTTTTTATTTTCCTTTATTTTTTCTTCTTTAAATAAATTTTTTTTCATATTCTTTAATTTACTTTTAAAAGAATTCATTATCCTTGACCAAATACTAATTTTATATTTTACTAAACTATTATCCTTTTCTTTTCTAGGTGTTAAAAGTTTATCCATATCAATGCCATAATCTTTCATAACCGTTTTGAAACTTTCATCTATTATAAGTTCTGTAGATTCTTGTGTTTTTGTAAAACCTACCGTTCCGATTTTTCCTTTATTTTTAATATTAAAATTTTCAGCATATTGTACCAAAAACTCTACAAGACTTGGAGTATCTAAAGTAATTTTATTTTCTGACCATTTAATATAATCATTTTCAATAATATTTCCTAAATACATTTTGTAATCACCTGCAGTAGAATCCTTCTTTATTCCTATTCTTGTTCCCTTTCTAGAACAGCTATTAAGTTCTTGAATTAGTGAAATCACATCAGCAATAGCATAATCCTTTTCTTCAAAATCAAAAGCAAATGGAATTCCTAAATATTTATTCATTTTATTTCTATTAAAAGATTCTCTACATTTTTTTGCTGTATATGGTATTACTCCATGATTAATAAATTCAGAATCACTTTGTAAACAATAATCTAATTCTCTATTTTCCTTTATTTTATCAGCATCCCATGTTAAATCAACATTATACCATGTTTCATCAATTTTTACTTGGTTCCATGCATGCCCATATTCTTTGTCTACTAATTTTCCACAAATAATTTCAGATTGTATATTTACACATGAAAGTGCTTGTTTTAATATTTTTGCATATCCTTCACATACACATGTATTAGTTATTAATCCTCCAATAAGATTATGTGCAGGTGGATAATCACCAATAGAAAAATTATTATCTGCATCAAGTTCATTTCTATATTCCCAATCATAAAAAATTTTCTTACCTAATCTTTTATATACATTTAAAAATCTTTCTATTTCGGGACCTTCTTTATTAATACCTTCAGTAATTAAATCTATTTCTTTCCTTAATTTTTTATACATTTCAATATTATATTTTTCAATTTGTTTCTTTGGTAATTCATAATACTTATCTATTCTTCTATTCATTTTATGTTGAATTAAAACTTTACTTAAGTTAAATCTTTTTTCAAAATTTTCTATATCATCTAAACCTAATTCTGACATATCATGAATTGAAACATCTACTGAAAAAGATTTTGGAATTTTTTCTATATTTTTTAGATCAGCTGTATCAAACACAAGTGTTGTTTTAGATTTTTCTGCTAATTCTTCTATTTTATCTACATCACTTTGAGTTCTTACTTTTATTCTTATTTCAGAAATATCAATATATTTTAATACTAATTCTAAATCTTCTACTTCAACAGTTGGAAAGCCATGATATTTTTTGAATATTTTTAATGCTTCAAACACATCAAATTCAGATATTTTATCTTTTTTATATAAAAAATTTTTTTCTTTCATTAACTCAGAAATTTTTACTTTATTTGTTACTAATTGTATAAAATATTTATCAGAATCATCAAATGATATTTCAGAAATAGGTGATTCCTTTAAAATTTTAGGTATTGATATATTTCCCATATCTATCCCATTTAATTGAATCTCTTTTATATTTGGAATTATCTTAAAAATAGCATACAAATCTTCTTGAAATAATTCTGCTTCTTGCTTATCTATTTTTTCTCCATTTTCATTTAGAATAAATTTTTCTATTTTTTCTAATTCTTTTGCTGTTATAGTATCTTTTTTAAAATATTTAATTAATGTTTTACTCTTTAGTTTTAATTTATCCATGATTACCTCATTACAATTTTAATATTAATTAAATCTATTTTAACATACAATTAAAAAAAAATACATACTTTGTTGTATGTACTTCTTATTTTTTTATACATTTGTTGATGAATTAGTTCCATCAAATGGAATAAATTTATTAACAATACTTTCTTGTTCAACACCATCTGCTCTAAATGTCATAAATGATGTATTTATTTTATTTTCAATTTGTTCTTCAACTTCATCTTGATTTGAGTGTTCTGCTAAGACTAATTCACTTATTAAAATTTGTTTAGCATTGTTTAACATTTTCTTTTCACCAGTAGAAAGTCCTTTTTCTTTTTGTTTAAAGCTTAAATTTCTTACTACATCAGCTACTTCATAAATATCTCCACTCTTCATTTTATCCATGTTATCTCTATAACGCTTGTTCCAATTTTTGTCCATTTCAGTTTCATCTTGACCAAGCACTTTAAATACGTTTTCTGCTGATTCTTTATCTATTATATTTCTTACACCTACCTCTTCTGCCTTTGTTGTTGGTATCATTACTTTTACATCACTTGGCATTTTTAGTATGTAATATGATTGTTTTTCACCTAATATATCTTTTTCCTCTATCGCATCAATTGTTCCTGCACCATGCATTGGGTATACTATTTTGTCTCCTACATTAAACATGTAAGTCAGCTCCTTTCAGTATTTTTATAAATTTTCAGCAAAAAAATATTATAAAGTTATGTCAATATGAAATAACTTTATTGGATTTTTTAACCATATTTATTATACAACAAAAAACATAAAAAGTCAAAGCTTTTATTTTGACTTTTTATGTTATTTTGCCATTTTTTCCTTTATTTTCAAGGTTTTAAAATTTTTATTTTTTTTATTTATTAGACTCATCATTCTATTTATTTGTAGAACCAAATCCACCTATTCTTTCTCCTTCAGCTATATCATCATCTGTTACTAAGTATTTTTGGAATATACCTTGTCCTATACAATCACCTTTTTTTATTTCTACATCTTCATCTTTTATATTATAAAATGCAAACATGATATGTCCATCATTATCTGGATTTCCATAATAATCTTTGTCTATTACTCCTATACTGTTAGCTAATATTAATCCTTTTTTCTTTGGATTTGAACTTCTATTAGCTAATATTAAAACTTCATCATCTTGCATATATGCTTTTATTCCTGTTTTTACTAAAGTTGGATTCATTCCTTTTTTAAAGCTAGGAACAATTACATCTTCAGCTGCTTCTATATCATATCCTGCTGAATATTTTGTTTTTCTAACTGGTAAATTAATTCCTTTGTCTTCGAATCCTTTTGCTACTTCAAATTTTCTTGTTTTTTCCATTTTTATTACCTCCATTTTTCATCACTTATTTTTACATACCTTATTATAAAAGTCAAGTATCTTCTTTACTTTTTTATACAAATCAAAAAGTCATATTACCATGAATATGACTTGTTAATAAATATATTATTTATGCTCTTGATTCAACAATCAATTTTATTCCTGTTCTACCTTCTCCCTCTACCTCTACATCTGCAAATGCTGGTATACAAACTAAATCTACTCCTGATGGTGCTACAAATCCTCTTGCTATTGCTACTGCTTTCACAGCTTGGTTTAATGCTCCTGCTCCTATTGCTTGCATTTCTGCTTTACTTGATTCTTTTACTAATCCAGCTATTGCTCCTGCTACTGAATTAGGATTTGATTTTGATGAAATTTTTAAAATTTCCATTTTCTTTTGCCTCCTATTATAATTTATTTTTTGTTGCAACTTTTTATAATGATATTTTACAATATATGGAAATAATTGTAAATATATTTTTGGAAATTTTTAGGTGTTTTCATCGCAATAAAAAGCTTTTTTCGACATTAGTTTTTTTGCGTTTTACATATATATTCTTTTTATTTTTGTAGCTTTTAAAGTAGTATCATCTACTTCAAAAATAACTCCATTAAGTATGCATTTTCCTTCTGCTATTTTATATCTTTCAGGAAGTGTTGTTTCAAATCTTTTTATAGAAGCTTTTATATCCATTCCTATAACAGAATTTTCTGGACCTGTCATTCCAATATCTGTTATATATGCTGTTCCATTTGGTAATATTTTTTCATCAGCTGTTTGGACATGTGTATGTGTTCCAAATAATGCTGTTACTTTTCCATCTAAATAATATCCTAAAGCTATTTTCTCTGCTGTTGCTTCTGCATGAAAATCTACAAATATCATATCAACTTGATTGTGGATTTTTTCTATTATTTTTTTTGCTTTTAAAAATGGATTCTCTGTTAATATATTTATATCAACTCTACCCATTAAATTTATTACTGCTATTTTTTTATCTTTACAATTATAAATATTATAACCTTTTCCAACAACTCCTTCTGGATAATTAGCAGGTCTTATTATTTTAGGATTATCTATAAATTTAAATATATCTTTCTTACCCCAAGTATGATTTCCCATTGTTATACAGTCAACACCTTGTGAAACTATATCATTAAAATTCTTTTCTGTAATCCCCATTCCTTCTGCTGAGTTTTCTCCATTTACTATTACAAAATCTATATTTTCTTTTTCTTTTATTTCTTTTAATCTTAGTTTTAATTCATTTACTCCAGCTGAACCTACTATATCTCCAACTGCTAAAATTTTCACATTAATTCCTTCTTTCTTTTTCTTATTTCGTTATTATCATACTATATATTTTAAAATTTATCAAGTTTGCAATACAAAAAAAGGTTGTGACTTTTTAGTCACAACCTTTTTATTTAGCATAATCAACTATTCTAGTTTCTCTTATAACATTAACTTTTATTTGACCTGGATAATCCATTTCATTTTCAACTTTCTTAGCTACATCTCTAGCTAAAATTGTCATTTGGTCATCATTGATTTTATCTGGTTTTACAATAATTCTAACTTCACGACCAGCTTGAATTGCAAATGATTTTTCAACCCCATCAAATGAATCTGCAATTTCTTCAAGATTTTGTAATCTTTTAATATATGCTTCCAATGTTTCTCTTCTTGCTCCTGGTCTTGATGCACTTATTGCATCAGCTGCTTGGATTAATACTGCTTCTAATGTTTGTGGCTCTACATCTTCATGATGTGCCTCAACAGCATTTATAACTAATGGATTTTCTTTATATTTTTTAAGTATTTCAACCCCTATTTCTACATGTGTTCCTTCCATATCATGGTCTAATGCTTTACCAATATCATGTAATAATCCTGCTCTTCTTGCAAGTTTTGCATCTAATCCTAATTCTTCTGCCATAATTCTTGCTAAATTAGAAACTTCTATTGAGTGGTTTAATACATTTTGTCCATAACTTGTCCTATATTTTAATTTACCTATTAATTTTACTAAATCTGGATGTAATCCTATTACTCCAGTTTCTAGGACTGCTCTTTCCCCTTCTTCTTTGATAGTTTCTTCAACTTCTTGTTTTGCTTTTTCTACCATTTCTTCTATTTTTGCTGGATGTATTCTTCCATCTTCAATTAATTTTTCTAATGCTATTTTAGCAACTTCTCTTCTTAATGGATCAAATCCTGATAGAACTACTGCTTCAGGTGTATCATCGATTATTAAGTCAACTCCTGTTAATGTTTCTAATGCTTTTATATTTCTACCTTCTCTACCTATAATTCTTCCTTTCATTTCATCACTTGGAAGTGCTACAATAGATACTGTAGTTTCTTGAGAGTGGTCTGCTGCACATTTTTGTATTGTATATGCTAATAATTCTTTAGCATTTTTATTAACTTCCTCTTTGACCTTTTGGTTAGCTTCTCTTATAATTGCTGCTTTTTCTGCTGTTACATCTTTTTCAACTTCTTTTAATAATCTTCCTTTTGCTTCTTCAATTGTTAATCTAGAAATTTTTTGAAGTTCTTCTAATTGTTGTTGATGTAATCCTTCAATCTCTTCTTTTTGTTTTTCTAACTCTTTAGCCCTTACTTCTAGAGTTTGTTCTTTTTTCTCATAATTTTCTGAACGTCTCTCTAAATTTTCTTCTTTTTGAATTAGTCTGTTTTCTTGTCTTTGTACCTCGCCTCTTCTTTCTTTAATCTCTTGATCTAGTTCTCTTCTACTATTTACTATTTCTTCTTTAGCCTTAATTATTTCTGCTTTTTTTAGATTTTCAGCTTCGATTCTAGCCATATCTACAAGTTTTTTAGCTTCTTGTTCTGCACTACTTATTTTAGATTCTGCAATTTTCTTTCTATAAGCTATACCTACTGGTACACCTATTGCAAATGAGATTAAGACAGCGGCGATAGTGATTCCTATATTCATGAATCTACACCTCTTTCTTATTTAATTTTCAATGTTCGAATCAAATATATATTGACATTATTATATTTAATATATTTTTTTCTTACCTCTTATATTTTATCTTTATTAAGCTTAACTGTCAAGTGATTTTAAAGATTTTCTGTAACTATTATCTCAATTGTTCCACTTTCATCAGTTCTAAATACTTTAGCTCCAATGTTATTTAACCTTTTTAATATAGTTGCATTAGGATGTCCATAATCATTATTTTTTCCTACTGAAATTATTGCATAATTTGGTTTTATTTGATTTAAAAACTTTTGAGATGTACTTGTTGATGAACCATGATGTCCAACTTTTAAAATATCTGTCTGTGGCCAATTGCTTCTCATATTTTCATTTTCTTTTTCTGCATCTCCTGTAAATAAAAAACTTGTATTTTCGTATTGCATTCTAATAATATTAGATGATAAATTTAAATTGTTTTCATTTATTATAGAATCTGTCATTACTTCAGCTTTGGCATTTCCTATATTAAATTTATCTCCTTTTGAAAATGAACTTATTGTTTTGTTCTTATTTTTTATAGCTGTTAACACATCCTCATATGTTTTTGTTGTAGTTTGCACATTTGGCAAATATATTTTATCTATTTCTATATTATTTATTACATCATCTAGTCCACCTATATGGTCTTCATGTGGGTGTGTACCTATTACATAATTTAATTTTGTTATTCCTTTTGACTTTATAAATTCTACTACATTTTTTCCATCTTCGTTGTTTCCAGCATCTATTAGTGCTGATTCATCTTTATTTTTAATTAATATACTGTCTGCTTGTCCTACATCTATGTAATATACATGCAAATTATTTTCACTAGTAGCATCTCCTGTTCCTATTACTATGGTTTTTATACCATTTTCATTTTCTTGTACTTGGGATACTTGACTTTTATTCTCCTTACCATATATCAATAAAATTATTGCTACTATAATTGATATTATTAACTCTAATATTTTCTTTATATTTTTCTTTGTTTTTTTATTTATCATCTTTAGTTTTCCCCCTTGTAATTTCATTTCCATAAATCTTTAAATTTATTTTGAATTTCTTCTTTTATTTTTAATGTTTCTTCTTCATCTATAAAATATTTTCCATTTATACATTTTATGATGTCACCTTCTGTGCATTCTTTTGGCAATTTATCTTTTGGCACATTAATTATCTTTCCATTTTTTCTATTTTCTAAAATTGCCATATTTTCTTCAAATCTATCTATTGAAAATTCTTCTATTGCATCTAATTTTTGTGCCAATTCTATTTCTTCTTCATTTATTCCTTGTTCTTTTATTTTTTCATTTTCTTCAATTTTATTTTCTTGTTTTATTGTATTTTTTAATGTTTCTTCTAACTTTTCAAAAATATTCAAATTTTTTATACCTCCTGATTTTTATTAGATTTTAAATCTTTGAAATAAAAATAACAGCACATATTGTGCTCGAATAGAATACTCTATTTATATCACAACTTGTACTGTTTGTAAATTATTTTAAATATATATTTGGATCAACTGCAGAAGAATCTTTTAAGATTTCAAAATGTAAATGTGGTTCATCTGCAATTTCAAATGCAGCCGTATTTCCAACTGTTCCTATAGATTGACCCTTTTCTACTTTTTCTCCTTCTACTACAAATTCAGATGTTAACAAATTTGAATATATTGTTTGAAATCCATTTGCGTGTTCAATTGTAACAGTTAAACCATATCTTGGATCATTTTTAATTGTTTTTATAGTTCCTGCTTCTGCTGATTTTACAACTGTTGTTTTGTCAGCTTTTATATCTATACCAGAATGTGTTGTCCACTCTTGTAGTGTTTCTGAATAAATTAAACTATCTACTGCAAAGTCTCTTACTATGTCACCTTCTACTGGTCTTTGAAAATTAAGTTCTGTTGTTGTTTCTGCTTTTTTGTTTTCTTCTACTTTATTTGAGCCACTTGTTGTATTTGTTTCTTTTTTTGTAGCATTTGCACTATTTGTTATTTTATTTGTATTTAATACATTAGTACTATTTGATTTTACTTCATTTGTTTTAGTACTTTTGGTAGTATTATTTGTTATTTCATTACTTGCTTCATTTACACTTTTTCCTATTTCTGTACTAGCACTTTGTGTATTTCCTGTTGAATTCTGTGTTGAATTTGAGTTATTTAAGATACTAGAAATTTGTTCACTACTTAATGTTCCATCTTTAACTTCATCATTTAAATTTTTACTATAAATTAAAAGAGCAACTACAATAACTGCAACTATAGCAATTGCAATACCTGTATATTTTATTAACTTTGAATTTAATTCATCATCTTGATTACTTCTTTTTCTTACATCTCTTCTCATAAAATCCTCCTTAAAAATTATTTCTATTACAATTATTTCCGGATTTTATAGATTTATACATTTAAAGAGAATTTACTTCTTTAATTTCTACTCCTGTATAAAAATGTTTTATAATATCTTCAGATGAACTTCCTTGTTTTGCCATTGCATCTGCTCCTGTTTGGCTCATTCCTACTCCATGCCCATATCCTTTTACTGAAAATTTTATTTTGTCTCCATCTTTTGTTATTTCAAAATTTGTTGATCTTAATCCTAATATTGTTCTTGCTTCTACTCCTGATATATTATGGTTTCCAAATTTTACAGTTTTTACTCTTGTACTTTCTGTATATTCCAGTACTTTTATATCATCATCTTTAGAAAAATCTATTGATATATCAGCATATTTTTCTTTTAACTTATTTAGCAATTCTTCTTTTGTAAATTCAATTTCTGATGCATATTGCTTATATCCATCTTCTCCTGATGTTTGTACGCTTTGTAAATATGGATAACCTGTTCCTCCCCATACATTTACTGGTATTTCTGTTACCCCTCCACTATTAGAATGGAAAAATGCATTTATTGGTTGATTATTATATGTAACTATCTTTCCTGCTGTATTATTTACAGCATTACAAATTTTTTGCCAATTACTTTCTCGTTTGCCTTCTTCCCATCTTGCTAGTCTATCTTCTTTTGATATCCATGCTTGACAGCATTTTGAATCATCACATATATCTGCATTATTATGTTTTTTACTTAATATCTTATATATTGTATATGTCCTTGCAACAATTGCTTGTGCTTCTAGTGCTTGAACCTCAAAATCAGCTGGCATTTCTGCTGATACTACATTACACAAATAATCATCTAAATTTACCTGTTCAACTTGTCCTGTGCTCGAATGTAATAATGTTATTACACCATATTTTTGGTATTCATAATGATTATTATTAGACTGTATTATCTGGCTTTGTTCATTAATTTTCTCTTCTTGATTTTGAACATCATTTGAAGTTGTTTTTATTGTTGGTTTTGTAAAAATTGCTGGTACAATAAAACATATTAATATAAAAGATATTAAATAAATTAAAATTTTTTTCAATTTTCACACCTCATTTATATTATTATGCAGAGGTAAGTTTTGTTTTCATATTATCTAATACTCTTCGTTCAATTCTTGATACTTGTACTTGGCTAATTCCTAGTATTTTTGCAACTTCTGTTTGTGTTTTTTCTTTAAAAAATCTAAGTAAAATTATTTCTTTATCTCGTTCTCCTAATTCATTTATTAATTGTTTTATTACCAATTTATTTGTAATTCTTTCTTCTTCATTTTTTCCAGTTGATATTTTATCTAAAATTGTTAATTGTTTTCCATCTTTGTTTTCGGTCATTGCTGTTCCATCTATTGATTCTACAGTATTTGTTGATTCCATTGCTATTATTATATCGTCTTTATCAACTTTTAATTCTTTTGCAATTTCTTCTATTGTAATTTCTTTTCCTTTTGTTATTAAATAATGTTTTTTTAATTCATTTATTTTTGTATTTAATTCTTTTATACTTCGGCTAACTTTAATTGGTCCATCATCTCTTATAAATCTTTTTATTTCTCCTAATATGTATGGTACTGAATATGTAGATAATTTAACTTCAAAATTTGTATCAAATCTTTTTATTGATTTTATAAATCCTATGCAGCCTATTTGATATAAATCTTCCACTTCATAACCTCTATTTATAAATCTTTTTACTATACTCCAAATAAGTCCGATTATTACTTTTTATTAGTTTTTCCATTTCGAACTTATCTCCGATTCTGTGCCCTTTTTATTGAATTAATATCATTTTCATACATATAGCTTTACCCCTAATTATTCTTTTGTTACGAATTCTAAACTTTCGTCATTTTGCTGTTCCTCTTCTTTTTTTATAACTTTTGTTAAAGTTATTTTTGTTCCTAATCCTACAATTGATTCAACTTTCATTGTATCCATAAAACTTTCCATTATTGTAAATCCCATTCCTGATCTTTCTAAATTTGGTTTTGTAGTATATAGTGGTTCTTTAGCTACATCTATGTTTTCAATTCCTTTTCCATTATCTGAAATTTGAATTATTATTTCATTATCTTTTATTTTAGCGTTTATTCTTATAATTCCCTGTCTATTTTCATAAGCATGTATTATGCAATTTGTAACAGCTTCAGAAACTGCTGTTTTTATATCTGCTAACTCTTCTATTGTTGGATCAAGTTGAGATACAAATGCTGCTACTGTAATTCTTGCAAATGCTTCATTAGCAGCTTTACTTATAAATTCTAATTTCATTTCATTTTCAAATTGTTCTTTCATAATATTTCCTTAAATATGTAAAAATTTAGGTTTTTGTGGTTTTACCTATAAACCATTATTTTAATGATAATTCTGTAACTGGTATTAACTTTAATAATCCACTCATTTCAAATATTTTTTTTACACTTTGTGTTAAATTTGCAACTTCTAATTTTCCACCAAGCATATTAGTAAATTTGTACCTTCCTATTATCAATCCTATTCCTGCACTGTCCATGAATGTAACACTATCAAAATCAAATATAACTTTTCTAGGCATATATCTTTCAATTTCATGGTCTGCTCGCCTCCTTATCTTTTGAACACTATAATCATCAATTTCATCTGTAATCTTAAAAACTAAAAGCTTGTCCTCTTCATAAAATTTTGATTCCATACTTGTCCTCTCCTTTTTTATAGTTTTCTATGGTATTATAAAACTTTTTCCATATTTTTCCAATAGCAAAATTGTAGAAGTTTTGTCGAATTTATAGAAGTTTTCGACAATAAAATTAAAATACTATATAAGAATTTTAGGCAAAAAAAAAGAAACCTCTTTCGAGGAAAAGAATTAATTTCTTTATTCATCATCCATACTTTCATCATACTCATATTCATAACCTGTTTCTTCTGGTTTATTTTCTTTTTTCTTTATTTCTGGATTATTTGATTTATTATTTCTTCTTTGCATTTCTTTTAATACTTTTTCTGTTTGTTCCTTTTTATTATTCATCATTTTGTTCATCATATTATTTGTTCTCTCTATTAAATCTGGAACATAATCTAATAGCTTATCAAAACTTGAAGAATGATTCACTGGCATTAATTTCACATTATTAGCTTGAATAACTAAAAATGCAACAGGATTTATAGTAACACCAGCCCCAGCACCTCCACCGAATGGAAGTCTATATTGAATTTGTTCTTCTTTTTCTACTTTTTTATATTCATCTATTGTTTCTCCTTTAAATTCACTTCCTCCTGCTGCAAAACCAAATGATACTTTTGAAATTGGTATGATTACTATATTATTTGATGTTTCAATTGGTTCGCCTATTATTGTGTTTACATCTACCATATCTTGAATACTATTCATAGCTGTAGTCATAAGACCTTCTATTGGATGTTCGCTCATTTTTATCACCTTTCCTTTTCTTACTTAAGATACATATTGTATTTATAATATGTATCATTTTTATTTCAAATATACCTGAAAATTCCACATTTATTAAATTTTGATTAATATATATGGGTTTAATAGAAAAAACTTGTTTATTATTATATTCCTGTATTTGTTTACTTAAAAATACTGCTATAAATGTACTAACAATTGGTATTATAAATGCTGTTATTGATGCATTTTCTGTTCCTATTTGAATATTCAAATTCATTTCATCTATTTTTATTTTAATATTTTTTATTTCTTTAATAGCTTTTATATCTATATCTTTTCTGTTTTCTATAATCTCTGTTTTTTGTTTATCAATTATCTTTCTTACTTTTTCATTACTTAATGTCTTTTTGATTTTTTTGTTTGTTATTGTTAATTTTAAAATTGGTATAAAATTAAATGTATATATAATTATTTTTACTTCATAATTTTTATTAAAATGGTCTTTTTCTAAAGATTTAAATTTAAGTTCTTTAATTTCAAATTTAATTCTTATTGTTATTATCATCAATACTATTATTAATAAAATAAAAAGAAAAACCAATATATCACCTTCTTTTAAAGTAATATTATTAGTTTTTCCTTTTTTTTTATGTTTAAACTTTTTTGTTTAGATTTATTAATTTTTATTAATTTGCTGTTTTTTTCTTTTCTTCAACAACAATATCTCCAAATAATTCTTCTTGCTCTGTTTGAACTTTATCTCTTCTAGACATTTCCAAAAGTCCGCTAAATGCTGTTACAACCTCTTGTTTTTCATGTCTATTTACCGCAAATAATTTATTAAAAATAAATCTTTTTTGCTTTACTAATACTTTATACATTTCTTTTACTTTGTCAGCAACAGTATATTTATCTACTAAAGCAATTTTTTCAATATTTTTAGCATTTTGATTTATTTTAACACTATTTCTTTCAACCAACAATTTATACACTTCTGGAATCTTTTCAGGTCCATAATCTTTTTCTAGTTTTTGTTTTGGAAGTTTTATTTCTTCTTGATTTTTATAAAATCTATTTGCAAATATAGCATAATTTTCTTTAAGAACTTTACTTATTTCTTTAAATTTCTTATATTCTATAATTCTTCTAATTAGTTCTTCTTCTGTTATTTCTTCTTCTTCATCTTCTTGTTTTGGTAGAAGATTTTTAGATTTTAAATATAAAAGTGTTGATGCCATAACAATAAATTCACTTGCAATTTCTAGATTCATTTCTTCCATTGCATTTAAGTATTCAATATATTGTTCTGTTATTTCTGTTAAATTTACATCATATATATTCATTTTGTTCTTATCTATTAAATAACATAATAAATCTAATGGTCCCTCAAAATTATCTATTTTTATTGAGTACTTCTTTGTTTCTAATGCTAATATTGACATTTACTTTCTCCTTTTATTGTTCAAATGCTTTATTTATATTATCAATTTTGTATCCTTTTTTCATAAGATATTGTTTTATTTCATCATCTTCTAATGTTCCTGACTTTTTATAAATTATATTTGCTGCTGATTTTATTTCATATTCTTCTAAAACATCTCTATTTTCATATATATAATCATCTATATCATTTTTATTTAAACCCTTTGCTAAAAGTTTATAATTTATTTCTTTTATAGATAAATTTTTTAAAGCAATAAAATTATTTACAGTTCTTTTTATATAATCTTTATCATCTATGTATTTTGCTTCTTTTAAATATTCAATTACATCCTCTAATAAATTCTCATCTATATCTTTTGAGAATTTATTACGGACTTCATTTTCACTTCTTTTTTTATATAATATATATTTTAAGACTTTTGTTTTTGCTTTATCAAATTCTTCTAATGAATACATATACTTTATTTTCCTTTTTTAGAATTCTATTATAAAAAATTAGTAATTTTATTCTTCTTCATCCTCATCTACTTCTGGTAATTCTTCTCCAAGGCTTTGTTCAAATGCTTTTGCAAAATTATCTCTTACTTTTCCTTCAACTTCTTCTAATATTTTTGGATTTTCTTTTAAATATCTCTTAACATTTTCTCTACCTTGTCCAATTCTTTCACCATTATAGCTAAACCAAGAACCACTCTTTTCTATAATATCTAAGTTAACTGCCATATCTAATATATTACCAGCTTTTGATATTCCTTCACCATATACTATATCAAATTCTGCTTCTCTAAATGGTGGTGCTACTTTATTTTTTATAACTTTTACTCTTACTCTATTTCCTTTTACTTCTCCGTCTTGTTTAATATTTTCAATTTTTCTAATATCAAGTCTTACAGATGCATAGAATTTTAATGCTCTTCCTCCTGTTGTTGTTTCTGGGTTTCCAAACATTATTCCTATTTTTTCTCTTAATTGGTTAATAAATATTAATACAGTTTTAGATTTATTAATTGCTCCTGCAAGTTTTCTTAATGCTTGTGACATAAGTCTTGCTTGAAGTCCCATATGAGAATCTCCCATATCTCCGTCAATTTCTGCTTTTGGAACTAATGCAGCAACAGAGTCTACTACTACTACATCTAAAGCTCCACTTCTTACTAAACTTTCTGTAATTTCTAATGCTTGTTCTCCTGTATCTGGTTGAGATACAACTAAATTATCTATATCTACTCCTAATTTTTTTGCATATACTGGGTCTAATGCATGTTCTGCATCTATGAATGCTGCTTCTCCTCCCATTTTTTGTGCTTCTGCAATTATATGTAATGCTAAAGTAGTTTTACCAGAAGATTCTGGTCCAAATACTTCTATTATTCTTCCTCTTGGAACTCCTCCTATACCTAATGCTATATCTAAGCTTAAAGCACCTGTTGGAATTGCTTCTATTTCCATTGCTTTAAACTCTCCAAGTTTCATAACTGATCCTTTTCCAAATTGTTTTTCTATTTGACTCATTGCAGCCTCTAATGCTTTCTTTTTTTCTATATTTTCTGCCATTGTTTTTCCTCCTTAATTATTGAACTTTTGTTTGATAATTAGTTTATATCATCAAAAATTTGTTTTGTCAATACTTTTTCTATTTATTTTTTATTTATTTTTATTTATGCCAATCTTTTATATTATAGAATTGGTAAAACCAGTTAGGTTCAACTGTTCCCGATAATCCTGTACTATATGCAACTATATATTTATTATTATATAAACTTAGATATGGCATTTCTGTTTTATATATCTCTCCTAATCTTTTATAATCTTCTTTTAATTTATTTTCATCTGTTAAATTTTTCACTTCATTCATTATGTTCGTAACTTCATCATTTGAATAGTTAGCTAAGTTATTTTCACCAAAAAATGTTGTCAAATTAGGGCTTATTGAAAGATTTATACTGCATAATATCATGTCATAATTTTTAGTTTGTAAATAATTATTATATTGTTCGTTGGAAGCTTTTATTAAATTTATTCTAATTCCCTGATTTTCTAGTTGTGTTTTTATATTTTCTGCTACACTTACTCGTGTAGCATCTGTTGATTTTACTACAAAATTTAAAGAGATTCTTTGTGTTTTATAATTTACTGTTTTTTGCCAATATTTATATTTATAGCTCCACCCATTATCTACTAATATTTGCTTTGCCTGTTCAATATTATATCCTGAACTTGTATCTTCTTGTTTATATATCCATGAACCATAATCAAGTGGAAAACTTGATGTATAATATTTATCTCCATAAATACTTGATACAATATTTGATTTATCTATTGAATAACATATTGATTTCCTTATATTTATATCAGACAATAATTTGCTTTGAGTGTTAAATGCTATAAAATCATGTTCTCTACCTTTCATCTCTTTTGAAAAATATCCTATTGTACCTATATAATCTGAAAGATTACTATTTTGTGTACTAATAAAATCTATATTTCCCATTTTAAAAGCATTATATAATTCTCCTGCTGTTGAATACAAATTTATTGTTATTTTATCTATTATTGGATTTTCTTCGCTATTCCAATAATTTTCGTTTTTACTTAATATTATTGATGAATTTTGTACTTCTACAGCTTTATACATTCCTGTTCCTACTGGAACTATATCTGCTACAAATTCCTTATCACTATAATAATTATTGGATAGTATTGGAAATGTTAAGTTATATTCAAAAAATGGTACTTCTGCATCTAATATAATTTTTACTGTGGTACTATCTACTGCTTCTACAGAAGTTATATGTTCTACATTAGAAGAATATATAGTATCTGAGTCTTTTAGTCTATCTATTGTAAAACGTACATCTTCTGATGTAAATTTATCTCCATTTGACCATTTTACATCATCTCTTAATTTTATTAGATATGTATTGTCAGTTTGTTTTGCCCATTCTTTTGCTAAGCATCCTTTTGCTTTGTAATCTGTTGTTATTGTTATTAATGGATCAAACATTATTTTTGATATATCTTGAATGTTTTTATTTTTACTTAATATTGGATTTATACTATCAAAAGAAGCCACTCCTAATTTTAGTTCTTTAATTATTTCTTGTGTCTGTTCTTGTGTTTGGCTCGTTTGATTATCAACTTTTTTTTCGTCTTTTTTTATTTTTACAATTGCAAAAATCATTATTGCTATTGCAAATATAATAAAAATATATTTGAACAAATTTGATTTCATAATCCACCTCTATCTTATCTTTTGATATCATACATTAATTTTTGCTTTTTTTCAAGAGATATAAAAAAATATATTTAAATTAGAAATATATTGTAAATCAAATTTGTTGCCATACATAAAATAATTCCACAAACAGTAGGAATAACAAAAGAAATTGCAGTCCACTTCCAGCTTCCAGTTTCTTTTTTTATTGTTAATAAAGTTGTAGCACATGGAAAATGACAAATTGTAAATAACATCACATTCATGGCTGTAAGCATGGTCCATCCGTTTTGTATTAAAATTTGCCCTATTTGTATTGTATCTTCTATATTTACTAATGTACCACCTTTTAAATAACACATTAAAATTATTGGTAATACAATTTCATTTGCAGGAATTCCTAATATAAATGCTGTTAGTATATATCCATCTAATCCCATTAGTTGTGCAAATGGGTTTAAAAAATTTGCAATAATAGTAAGTAAACTTTGACCATTAATTCCAATATTAGCAAAAATCCAGATTATTAATCCTGCAGGAGCAGCAACAGATATTGCTCTACCTAATACAAATATTGTTCTATCAAATATTGACCTTACTAATATTTTTCCAAATTGTGGTTTCCTATATGGTGGTAATTCTAATACCATTGATGATGGCATTCCTTTTAATATTGTTTTTGATAAAATTCTTGATATTAGCAAAGTTAAAACTATTCCAAATATAATAATTATTATTACAGAAATTGTAGATAATATTGAAGATAAAAATCCATTATTACCTGCAAATGCTCCTGCAACAAATATAGTTGCTATTGATATTAAAAATGGAAATCTTCCATTACATGGTACAAAGTTATTTGTTAATATTGCAATTAATCTTTCTCTTGGAGAATCTATAATTCTACATCCTGTTACTCCACAACTATTACATCCGAATCCCATACACATAGTTATCATTTGTTTTCCACTACAACATGCTTTTTTAAAAAATCCATCCATATTAAATGCTATTCTTGGCAAATATCCTAAATCTTCTAAAATTGTAAAAAGTGGAAAAAATATTGCCATTGGTGGCAACATTACAGCTATAATCCAAGTTAATGTTTGGTACACTCCATTTATAAACATATCTGAAAGCCATAATGGCCAATTTAAATAATTTGCAAAATGCATTAATTTATCTTGTAACCAATTAAATACACTAAACAGTAACTCTGATGGGTAATTTGCTCCAATTATTGTTATCCAAAATATTATTCCTAAAAATAATATCATAATTGGAATTCCAAATCTTTTTGATGTTAATATTTTGTCTATTTTTCGGTCTTTTTTACCATAATCCTCATTTTGAAAAGTACAAACTTCATTTCTTACATCTTCAGCCTTTTGCATAATATTTGATACAATTTTATCTTTAAAATTACTATCATCTATATTATTTTTTCTTAATTCTTCTTTTACTTTTTTTACTTCATTTTCAAGTGATTCATTTTTTAAGTCTAATTTCAAATTACTTTGTATTGATTCTAAAATTTTATTTTCTCCATCTATTAATTTTATAGATATCCATCTATATAATTTTGGTGATATTGTATCCATTGTGTTTTCAAAACTTCTATTTTCTCTAATATTTTCTTTCTTATAAATTTCGTCCATTTTGTCTTGTAATTTTTTTACGCATTCTTCTATTTCACTATTATATTTAATTTCTTTTGGTTTACATTTTATATTATTATTACAAACTTTATATATTGTACTTTTTAAATTTTCTAATGTATGTTTATTTTTTGCAATTGTTCCTACAACTGGAACTCCTAACAATTCTGATAGCTTTTTTAAGTCTATTTTTATTTTCTTCTTCTTAGCTTCGTCTAATAAATTTACACAAATTATTATATTATTAGTAATTTCCATTATTTGAAAAACTAAATTTAAATTTCTCTCTAAACATGTGCTGTCAACTACTACAATTGTTACATCTGGATTTCCAAAACATATATAGTCTCTTGCAATCTCTTCTTCTTCTGAGCTTGACATTATTGAATATGTACCTGGTATATCTACTAATGTGAATTTTTTATCCTTTATCTTAAGTTCCCCTGTTGCATTTGCTACTGTTTTTCCTGTCCAATTTCCAGTATGTTGGTGCATACCTGTTAAGCTATTAAATATTGTTGATTTTCCAACATTTGGGTTTCCTGCTAATGCAACTGTATATTCATTTTTCAATTTACCACCACCCAAAATTTTAATTATTAAAATATATGTTTTTATTTTTTAATAATGACAAAAAAAGATAGACTATAAATCTAGTCTATCTCCTTTTCTTGTACGCTTAACTTTTTCTTATTAAATATAAATACTGCCATACTGTTTTTTCAGTAATTTGTTCTTTTTGGGCAATTTCTTTAATTGTCATTTTGTTTTTTAAGTCCTCTTTTATTCTATTCATCCTCATGTTTTTGGCTGTTACCTTTAAATTCATTTCTTTTAGGTCTTTACGTACAGTGTTTTTCATAACTTGAAGTTCAACCGCAATTTCTGATACAGTCATATTTTGTTCTATGCATTTTTTTATTTTATTTTTCCTAACAATTACTTTTTGTTGCCTACATTCTAACTGTAAAAATTCTATATCCTTTCTTACTGTGCATACTGAAACTCCAAGCTCTTTTGCAATGTCTTCGACACTTAATTTAAATGAATTTTCTAAGAGGTTACGTACTTTCTGTCTTCTAATTTCAATTTTCTGTTTTGACCATTTTTGATTTTGAAAACTTTTTATATCACTCCATATTGTATTTTCTGAAACCTCGAGTCTTTTTGCTATTTCTACTCCTGTTATATTGGGGTTTTCTTCTAAGTATTTGCGTACAAGTTCTCTTCTCCGTGCTATTTTTTCTTTTCTGCTCATATCTATTCCTCCAAAAAAATAATCATTTTATTGAATTTTATAATTACATATTTATATTATATCACAAATTTACATAATTTTCAATTTTTGATTACTATAAGCTTTTTGATTATAAAAAATTCAATTTTTACTGGACTTTTTTTTATAATTATGCTAATATAATATTTATGTAATATAAATTATTTGCCGGTGTGCTGAAATTGGTAGACGGGACAGACTCAAAATCTGTTGTCAGCAATGGCGTGTGGGTTCGAGTCCCACCACCGGCACCAACTACATATTTGTTCAAACTAGTAGAACAAAAAGATACAAAAACCAACCAGATTTTATTTTCTGGCTGTTTTTTTACTGTCTGTTGTAATTTTATGTAAAATTATGGAACATTTTACAAAAACACATCGTAAAGAAATTATTTTTTATCTCGTCAATACTGTATTAGGTTTTCATCTGGGGATGTTCATAGTAGAGGCAAACTTGCTAAAAAGTCCCTTTTATGCAGTACTGGCATTCATTGTAGTAATTATTATATGTTTCAATGGTTATGATTACATTAATGATTAAAATATTCTATTGGCACCAAAAAAGCTTAAAGATTTACTTTAAGCTTTTTATATTAGTTGTCAAAAAGGCCCGTCCCTATTGACAGTTTTCTAAATCTTCAATTTCAACTATTTCGTATTCAAAAACATCAACATCTTTCATGTTAACATTTGAAAAATCATTACTTTCATCTTCAAATTTTGCAATTCTAAAAGATTTTTTATTAATTAAATTTAAATGTATTTTTGATGTATCTATTATCATTTTTGTAGATAAATCCATTCCTGCTGGTAATGTTTTATTTTGATTATCATAAAAAATAATATTTGTAAATCCTAATCCATTTGTGCCTTCTTTTATGTTTATTTTGTATAAATTTATTTTCTTTCCTTCTTTTTTTACCGCTTCTTTCATTTCTGTTTCAGGGTTTATATTAAATACATTTATTTCTTTATTATTTAATTTGTCATCTGAAATTGCTTTATATATTGATAAACTGTCTGGAATTACTATTTTTTCTAAAGATTTTTTTATATTTTCAATAACATTTTCTAAATCCAATCTATAACCTATTGTTTTAGTGTTTTTGTTAATAGATAATATATTATATTTATCTTTTGGCAATTCTCTATGTTTCTTATTTTTTATTTTTCTAACTTTTGTAGAATCTTCTATTAGGCTTCCAAATATATCATATTCTTCTTCTCTTAAAGATTTTTCTTCTTTTGCTTCTTTTTTGATGTCTTTTAATGATTTTTCTAATTCTTCTGGTGTTGCATTATTAGTTTTTATTTTATTTAATAATTCTATTAAATTTGTTGTTGCTATGTATATACTATCTGTTTCTTCTTTATTAAGATTTTTACTTTGAATTTTATCTAATTTTTTACCAAATTCTTCTAAATCTTCTTCATAATCAAATGTTTTTTCTATTTTCTTTATAACATTTACTTCTTCTTGTTCTCCTTCTGGTAATACAGACATTTCATCTTTATTACTATATTTCCAAAATTCGAATATACTTTTTTTATGCTTATCTATTTCTTCTATAAATTTACTTGCATTTTCTATTTTCTTTTCCAGATTTTTATTTTTTAATTTTAATGCATTTATATCTAACAATAGATTTTTCATCTTTGTTTCTAATTCTTCTAATTCTTTGTAGCTTGTTATTAATTCTTCTAATGTATATACTTTCTTTATTGGAATTTTCTTTCTATTTTTCTTATCTGCATTATTAATTTTTGTTACTTCGTTTTCAATGTCTAGTTCTTCTTCATTTTCTTGTTCTTCTATTATTTTTTTATTCTTATTACTTTTTTTACCATATTTAAAATAATATTTAAATTTACCAAAAAATGTTTTTTTACATTCTAGAAAAGTTGATATTTGCTTTTCTTTTGCTAAGTATTCTATTTCTTGCATAGATGCTATTTGTTTTAATTCTTCTAATCTTTTTTTATAAGTACGGATTTTAATTTTTATTTCTTTTCTTCTTTTTAGTCCATTTTTATATTGTTCTCTTATAAATTCTGTTATGTTTTCATATTCAATTTTATAGTCATCTAAATAAAATTCTAGACTTCCTTTTTTGTCTATATTTGTTGTAAAATTATAATAATTTGGTAATTCTGTTTGTAATATAAATATAGCTTTTAATAATTTATAAAATTTATTAGCATCTTCTGCTGTTTTTAATTCAATTTTATATGTTGTTTTTATTTTTTCATATACATTTGTTTCTCCGACTATTTGTATTGATAAATTATTTTTCTTATCATATACCTCATAAATTAATGGCCAATCTTTTGTAAATAACCATAAATAGTTTTCTATATCTTCAAATTCTGATTTTTTTAAATATTTACTAGAATATTGAACATTGTTTATTGGCACAAAAACTTTACCAGTTTTTTTATTTTCTAATTGTTTTTTTAATAAATAGAAAAATGTTGAATAATCTGTGTCTTCTGTTGGTACTATCATAAAATACTTATCTGTATTTTCTGAATAGTAAATTTGCCATAAATAATTTCCATTAAATTTAACTTTAAATGGTAAATTTTTATTTAAATTATTTTGTTCTTTTTCAATTTTTTCTACATCTTCTACATTCATATTTTTAAGCATATTTAAAAATGTTGTATATTTTAATAAATTTTCTTCATTTTTATTATCTAAATATTCATATAATGGGCTTGCTTTTTTATACTTTTCTTCTAAAGTATCTAATCTATTGGTTGGAGATAATAATATTTGAATATCGTTTATAGGAACAAATTTATATTGTCTGTATTGTTTTTCATCATAAAGTCTTGGAACTCTAAATTCTAATGGTTCAAATTTTTTTATTTTGTCTGGTATTTTGTCTAAATCTATTCCTAAATATTCTATCTTGTCTTCTATTCCTTCTACTACTATTTTTTTCTTTCTAGGCAATTTAAAGTTTCTCCTTTCAATTTATTTCATAACATCATAAAAATTTTGGAACTGATATCCTTCTTGTTGTAAATATTCTATAACTTCTGGCAATGTATCTGCTGTTATTTTTTTTGCCTCTGAATCATGCATTAATACTACCAAACTATTTTTTCCTTTTGTTGTTTGTTGTAAATTATTCATTAAATACTCTTCTGAAGGATTTTGCTTTTCTGAATCTCCAGTTAATGCATTCCAATCAACATATACTATTCCATTTTGTTCTAGTAAAGGTATTGCTTGTGATTTTATTTGTTTGTATTTTCCTCCTACAGATCCACCTGGAAATCTAAATAAATGTGAATTATATTCAGGAACTCCTAATGAATTTGCAACTATTTGATTACATTTGTTATATTCGTTTAAAACCTCTTCTGGAGAACTATATATGCTTGAGTATGAATGTGAATATCCATGATTTGCTATATAATGTCCTTCATCATATATTCTTTTTAATGTTTCTGGAAATTTTTCTGCTTGCATACCTAATACAAAAAATGTTGCTTTTACATTTTTTTCTTTTAATATATCTAAGATATAACCTGTATTATTTGATGGTCCATCATCAAATGTTATAAATGCTCTTTTTATATCTGATTTATATATATGTTTTATATTTTCTTTTCCTTCATCTGTCAATTTTGGAATCTTTGCTTGTCTTTCTTCTTCTTTTCTTTTATTTTCTTCCACTTTTTGTTGGTATTCTATTACTTGTTTTTCAAAGCTTTCTTCTTTACTTATTCTTTTTCTTGTATCAATTGTATAATAAGTTATTAATATCAAAGCCAAAAGTATCAACACTACCAAAAACACGTAAAAAATAATTTTCTTTTTATCTACATATTTTTTTAAGCTATAAATATTATCATATTCATATTCATATTTATTTTTATTATGAAATAACCACATAATTTACATCCTTTTTATAACTCTTTTATTTTTTCATTACTTGTTTTATATATTCAATTTCCTCTTCTGCATTTAATCTCATAAATATTGGTTCACCTTTTTCTATTACTTTTGTGTTTTTTATTTTGTCATATTCTTTTAGGCTGTTCCATGTTTTTAGAGCTTCATCTGTAATTCCTATTTGTCTTAATATATTTTCAGATGTTTCATTCATAAATGGTTTTATTAATATTGCTATTTTTCTTAAATTTTCTATCAAATGATACATAGATGATTTTAATTTTTCTACATTTTCTTCCTTTGCTAATTGCCAAGGCATTGTTTCATCTATATATTTATTAGTTCTAGATACTAAATTCCATATTTCTTGTATTGAATTTGCTATTTCAAAGTTTTCAAATAATTTTTCAAACTTTTCTATTTGTTCCATACTTGCCTTTTCTAAGCTCTCATCTACATCATTTGGTGTTCCATTATATTCTGGTACTTGTCCACCAAAATATTTATTTACCATTGATACTGTTCTATTTAATAAATTACTTAAATCATTACATAAATCAAAATTATATCTTTCTACAAATTCTTCTGGAGAGAATAATCCATCTTGTGATGTTGGCATTTCTCTTAGTAAGAAGTATTTTGTTGCATCTAGTCCATATCTATCTATTAAATCTTCTGGATATATTACATTTCCTTTTGATTTACTCATTTTTCCATCTTTCATTGTTATCCAGTTATGGACAAATATTGTTTTTGGTAATGGTAAATCTAATGCCATTAGGAATATTGGCCAATATATTAAGTGAAATCTTGCAATATCTTTTCCTACAACATGAACATCTGCTGGCCAGAATTTTTTTAATAATGTATCATCTTCTGACATATATCCTAAAGCTGTGATATAATTTGTTAATGCGTCTAACCATACATATATTACATGTTTTGGATCTTTCAAAACTTTAATTCCCCAATCAAAAGATGTTCTTGTTACACATAAATCTTCTAGTCCTGGTTTAATAAAGTTGTTTATCATTTCTTGTTTTCTATATTCTGGTTTGATAAAATCAGGATGTTCATCATAATATTTTAAAAGTCTGTCTGTATATTTTTTCATGTTAAAGAAGTATGCTTCTTCTTTCATTGGCACTACTTCTCTTCCACAGTCTGGACATTTTCCATCAACTAATTGTGTTGGTGTAAAAAATGTTTCACATGGTATGCAGTAAAGTCCTTCATATTCACCTTTGTAGATGTCTCCTTGTTCCATGAATTTATCAAATATTTTTTGAACTACTTTTACGTGCCTTTCGTCTGTTGTTCTAATAAAGTCATCATATTGTATGTCCATTTTTTTCCATAATTCTTTTGCCATTTCTGCCATTCCATCTACATATTCTTGTGGTGTTTTTCCTGCATCTTTTGCTTTTATTTCTATTTTTTGTCCATGTTCATCTGTTCCTGTTAACATGTAACATTCTTTTCCTTTTAATTTATTATATCTTTTTAATGTGTCTGCTACTACTGTTGAGTATGCTGTTCCTATATGGAATTTTCCGCTTGGATAATAAATTGGTGTTGTAACATAAAATGTATTTTTCACAAATCTCATCCTCTTTCTTTTTCTAAAATTTTCCTTATTATGTTATCACATTTTATACCTTTTGTCTAGAAAATGTTAAAAAAAGAAAAGATCTTATTGCTAAAATCTTTTCCATTTATTTATTCAAATCTTTTTAAATTAATTTTTTGTATTATTATAACTATTATTAGCATTATTATTCCTACTAATAGTATTACACCTTTGTTTCCTGCATTTGGTAGTTTTTTACTAGAAGTTACTGTATTATCAACAATATTTTTTCTATTTGTATTAGTATTGTTGTTAACAGTATTATTAGTATCTTTTATAGTATTTGCAGAATTATTTTTATTTGAATCATCTTCTTTTGTAGAACTTATATTTATTTGTGGACTATTTGTTAATTTGTTTTCTTTATTTTGGCTTTCATCATTTATATATGAAACAGATACTTCTTTGTTTGTATCTATAATCTTATCTATTAGATTTTCATCATAATTATTTTTTAATTTTAAAGTATATTCTAATGTTGCATTTTCTTTATTTACTAATTTTTCTATATTCCATTCTATATTATTATCTTTTAAATTTGCTTTTCCCTTTGTTGTATTATTTATTGTTATGTCAAAATTTTTTAATATTTCATCTGGGAAATAATCTTTTAGTATAATGTTTGTTATTGTAGGTTTTGATGTTTCTATTATATTGTTATATATATTTTCTGATATTGTATTTGCAATATTAGCATCTTCTATATTATAAAACTTATCTGCTACTGGATTTTCTTCTGTTCCAAAGATTTTTTGGACTGTTTCTGATTGATTATTTTTTTTCAATCCAGCTAAAACTGTTATTGTGTAAATATCATCTCTTTGTAATTCTTTTCTTGTCTCTTCTACACTTATAGATGAACTTCCATCTGTAAGAAGTACTAGTGTTTTACTTTTATTTCCAGCACTAAATGATTTATTAGCTTCTACTAACCCTTTATATATATTAGTTCCATTTCCATTTATTTTCTCATAGTTAGAAATGGCTGAAAGTATTTTATTTTCATCATTTGTTGGAGCACATAAAGTTTTTCCATCATCACTAAATTGTACTATTCCTATTTTTACATTACTGTTATTTTCTCTTATTTTAGTTATTAATTGTTTTACAGATTGTATTACTTTACTTTTCCTTGTCATTTGATTATCTATATTAGATTTCATACTTCCAGAATTATCTAATAAAAATACAATTTCTGTACTACTAGATAATGTATTTGTTACATCTTTATAAGCATCTAATGATAATTTCATTTTTATCTCATTTGTATCTTTATTTATGTTTTCTATTTCTTTGGTTAAATTTATATCCCTTTGTTTTATTGGTGTTGAATTTTGTTTTTCATTTTTAATTACTACATCAGTTTTTGCAAGTGATATTGTTAATGTCATTGATAATATCACAAAAATAATTAATAATAAAATTTTTCTTAAATTTTTTCTCATCTCTTCTTTTGTCTCCTTTTATTTTCATCTATTTTTATTTTAACATAACTAATTTAAAAGTCAATATTTTTGAATAATTAAAATTTTTTTTCTTACTTGTAGTTAATTTTTCTTTGTGATATAATTCAAAAAAATAAATTTTAGGAGAAAATATATGAAAAACTTTTTTATAATTTTGGTAATGAAATTATTAAATATAATACTAAAAATTTGTAGAAAAAATGGTGGTAATTTTCTTGGAAAAATTGCTTTTGATTGGAACCCAGAAATTTTTAAATATTTCAAAGTAAATTGTCCTGTAATTGCAGTATCTGCAACTAATGGAAAAACTATGACAAATAATTGTATTGGATATACTTTAAAACAAGCTGGTTATAAAGTAGTAAGTAATGTTGAGGGAAATAATATGGAGACTGGTATACTTTCAACAATACTAAAAAATTGTACTTTAACAGGAAAAATCAAAGCAGACTTTTTAATATTTGAAGTTGATGAAAGTTACATACCAGTAGTTTTTAAAGATTTTAGACTTGATACTTTAGTTATTCTTAACTTTTTCCGCGACCAATTAGATAGAAATGGAGAAGTTGAATCTTTAATTTTAAGAATAAATGAATTCTTAAAAACTTATAATGGTAATTTAATCTTAAATAATGATGATCCAAATGTTTCTAGGTTAGGACAAGCTAACAAAGAAAATAAAAATATTTATTATTTTAGTGTTGATAAATATGATTTTGCAACAGAAAAAATAAAAGAGGCTGGTGAAGGTAAATTCTGTCCTTTCTGTAAAACTCGATTGGTATATGAATATTACCAATATTCTCATGTTGGTAAATTTAAATGTCCAAATTGCAATTTTGGTGATAATGAAATATATAAATTAGCTAAAAATGTTGATTTAAAAAATAGAAGTTTTATTGTTGATAATGAAACATATTCAATTAAAGGTAATAGTATTTATTTAATTTATAATTATACTGCTGTTATATCTGTTTGCAATTTATATAATATTCCTACTGAAATTATTAAAAAATCTTTATCTACATTTGCTTTAAACAATGGTAGATTAGAGGAATTAGAGATAAAAGGAGTTCCAACAATAATAAATTTAGCCAAAAACCCAACTGGTAGTAATGTTAGTTTACGAATTTTAAATGAAGATGATGATAAAAAGGAATTACTTTTTGTATTAAATGATAATATTGCAGATGGTTTTGATGTTTCTTGGATTTGGGATATTAATTTTAATAATTTAAATAATGTTTCTAGAATTATTACTTCTGGAACAAGAGCTTATGATATAGCTATAAGAATTAAAACTAGTGGTTTTCCTTGTGAGAAAATAGAACCATATTTAGATCTATCTGAAGCTGTTAAAGCTTTATATAGAACTAATGTTAAAAAATATGTTATTGCAAACTATACTTCTTTGCAACCTACAAGACATGAATTAAAACATTTTGGAGGATTAATAAAATGAAAGAAATAAAAATATTATATTTATATCCTGATATGTTAGAATTATATGGAGATTATGGAAATATTCAAGTTTTAAAATATAGAATAGAATCACGTGGATATTCTGCTATAATTGATAGATATTCAATTGGAGATGATACTCCAAATTTTAATGATTATGATATTGTTTTTGCTGGTGGCGGAGCTGACAATGAGCAAAGTATTTTAGCCGAAGATTTAGTTAAATATAAAGAAAATATAAAGTCTGCTGTTGATAATGGTGTATTTTTTCTTCTTATATGTGGTGCTTATCAATTATTTGGTAAGTATTATAAAGGTGTTGAAGGTAATATTATCCCTGGCTTAGAAATCTTTGATTATTACACAGAGGCTAATCCTGATAGAAAAAAGAGATGTATTGGTAATATTGTTATAGAGGCCAATTTAAATGGACAAAAAACAAAAGTTATAGGTTTTGAAAATCATGGTGGTCAAACTTTTAATATTAATAATTCATTTGGAAAAGTTTTGTTTGGAAATGGTAATAAATTTGGGGATTCTGAAGAAGGCTTCTTTAAATCAAATGTTATTGCTACTTATTTACATGGTCCTCTTCTTTCTAAAAATCCAGATGTTGCTGATTATATTATTAAGTATTGCTTAGATAAAAAATATAATGAAAATATTTCACTAGAACCTTTAAACGATAATTTTGAGAATTTATGTAGAGAACAGTTATTGAATAGATTTTTAAACATACAGTAAAAATAAAATGTACCAATTAGTACATTTTATTTTTTGTTACATTATAACTTCTACATTTTCTAATTCAATTGCTGGCAAACTAGTAATTAAATTATTTTTGGCAAAAATTACCGAATAGAAACCATCCAAAAGAAATCCATTTTTATCTACTATAATAGGCTTAGGTATATGGCCATATTTTGAATAAAAGTTTTCTACAGCCACGTATTTAGAAGTCTTAGTACAATCTTCTAGCCTAACTTCTAGTATAATCGTCGAAATTTCTCTCTTAGAAATCCATTCTTTTGGAATCTCGTATTCATACCATTTTTTTATAAATTCCTTATATTCTTTTAAATTTTTCAAAAAAGCCTTATGTCTTCCAATCTTTTTCAATTCCAAGTATTTTTCATATTGAGCCTTAGTCATGTCAGATTTTTTATTATTGCATTCTTGACATGATGGTATTAAATTATTAGTAATAGTTGGGCCTCCCATATCTTGTGGATACATATGGTCCATTGTCACCTTTCTATCACTAAATTCTTTTTTACAATAATTGCAAAAATGTTTCCCACCTTTCATTTTAAAAGTCAATTCGTAAATTACATACCGGTATGAAGCCTCCTTCCGTATTTTTAATATTCCGTCTTCAATAAAAGCATCATTTTTTTGCCTAGCATTTCCTATAGAAAATTCCTTTGGTAAATCCATAATCATAGATACTACCTCCTTTGCTTTTTTTATATTATATAAACAAAAAATAAAAATAGCAAGTATAACACTTACTATTTTTATTTATCTATACTGATTTTCTTTAATAATATTTCCTGTTTTTAATGATTCTTTTACATCTAAAATTCTCTGATTTGATGAGCCTCTAAATTGTAATTTCAAATCTTTTTTATCTTCTTCAAACTTTCCATCAACTATTACATCAATATATTTTAATAATTCTCTTGTTACACTGTTATTTTGTACCATATCTTTCATAATATCTTTTTCAAAATCGAAGCCAGTATAACACCATATATTTTTATCTGGAAATTTTTCTTTTACTTTTTTTACAAGAGGTAATAATCCTTCTTGATTTTTAAGTTCCAAAGGTTCACCACCTAAAAGAGACAATCCCTCAATATAATCATGATTCATATAATCAATTATCTTTTGCTCTTCTTTCTCTGTAAATTCATTTCCATAATTAAAGTCCCATGCACATTGATTAAAACACCCTTTGCAGTGGTGGTTACATCCACTTACAAATAAAGATACTCTTACACCTTCACCATTTGCTACATCTATTTTTTTTATATCTGCATAATTCATAATTTACTTTCTCCTTTTTGTCCTTTTGGGGACGTTTCCCAAAAGGACAAAATACTACATATGTAAAACTCTTTGTTTTATTTCTTTTGTTTTTCCTGCATTCCAAAAATTTTCTCCTAAATATCCACATGTTCTTCTTACTACTGTCATTTTTTTATGGTCTTTGTTTCCACAATTTGGGCATTCCCATTCATTATTATCATTTATAATAATTTCTCCGTCAAATCCACAAACATGACAGTAATCTGATTTTGTATTAAATTCTGCATATTGAATATTTTCATAAATGAATTTTACTGCTTCTTCAAGTGCTTTTATATTATTTTGCATATTTGGAATTTCAACATATGATATGGCTCCTCCTGAAGATATTTTTTGAAATTCACTTTCAAATTCTAATTTTTCAAATGCATCTATTTTTTCTCTTACATCTACATGATAAGAATTTGTATAATATCCTTTATCTGTTATATCTTTAATTGTTCCAAATTTTTCTCTATCTATTTTTGCAAATTTATAACATAAACTTTCTGCTGGAGTACCATATAATGCAAATCCTATATTTGTTTCTTTTTTCCAAGCGTCTGTTTTTTCTCTTAAATGTTTCATTACCTTTATTGCAAAATCATGTCCTTCTTGTGTTGTATGTGATACTCCTTTCATTAGTTTTGTCATTTCATAAATTCCTATATATCCTAATGACATTGTTGAGTATCCACCATATAATAATTTATCTATTTTTTCTCCTTGTTTTAGTCTTGAAATAGCTCCATATCTCCAATGTATTGGGCTTACATCTGATGATGTTCCTAGTAATGCATAGTGTCTACACATTAATGCTTCTTTACACAATTCTAGTCTTTCATCTAATAGTTTCCAAAATGCTTCCTCATCCCCATCTGCTATAATTGCAACTTGTGGTAAATTAATGCTTACTACACCTTGATTAAATCTTCCTTCAAATTTGTAATTTCCATTCTCATCTTTCCAAGGTGATAAGAAGCTTCTACATCCCATAGGAGAAAATACATTTCCTTCATAATTTTCACGCATTTTTTTAGCAGAAATATAATCTGGATACATTCTTTTTGCTGAACATTTAACTGCTAATTTAGTTAAATAATCATATTCTCCACCTTTTAAACAATTGTGTTCATCTAAAACATAGACCAATTTTGGAAATGCTGGTGTTACATAAACTCCTGCTTCATTTTTTATTCCTTCATATCTTTGTTTTAAGATTTCTTCTATAATCATTGCATTTTCTTTAATATATGGATCATCTTTATCTAAATGTAAAAATAATGTTACAAATGGTGTTTGTCCATTTGTTGTCATTAATGTATTTATTTGATATTGTATTGTTTGAACTCCTGCTTTTAATTCTATTTTTAATCTATCTTGTACTAAATCTTCTATTATTTCATTTGATAATTTTCCTTTATATTTACTTTCAATTTCTTTTTTAAATTTATTATAACTTATTCTTAGGTATTTTCCTAAATGTTTCATATCTATGGATTGTCCTCCATATTGATTGCTTGCTACTGTTGCAATAATTTGAGTCATAACTATACATGCAACTTGAAAACTTTTTGGACTTTCTATCATTTTTCCGTTCATTACTGTTCCGTTGTCTAACATGTCTCCTATATTAACTAAACAACAATTAAAAATTGGTTGCACAAAATAATCCGCATCATGGAAATGCAAAATTCCTTCTTGATCTGCTTCTATAATTTTTTCTGGCAATAATAATCTTTTTGTTAAATCTCTTGAAACTTCTCCAGCAATATAATCTCTTTGTGTAGAAGCAAGCATTGTATTTTTGTTAGAATTTTCTTCTGCTAATTCTTTGTTTTCATTTCTAATTAATCCTAATATAGATTCATCTGTTGTATTTGATTTTCTTACTAAAGCTCTATTATAACGGTATACTATGTATTTTTTTGCTAATTCATATTTTCCTAATTCCATTAATTGTTCTTCAATAGTGTCTTGAATATCTTCAACCAACATTCTTTTTTTATCTAAATCTTCAATATAATTAATTATATTTTTAATATCTGCCTTGTCTGCTTTTTCTTTTCCTTTAACTTCTCTGTTTGCTTTTTCAATTGCTGTTGAAATTTTTTGTCTATCATAATCTACAACTCTTCCATCTCTTTTTATTATTTTCATTTTGCATTTCCTCCTTTATTTTATGTTTTTATTATATATCAAACTGCTTCTTTTTCTGTTGCAAAAGCAACAAAAATCCAAAAATATTTGTTACTTTTTGTCATTTAGTTTAAACTCTAAGGAAATCAGTTTTGTTACATTTATATTACATTTTTATTGTTGCATTTGCAACTTATTTGTTGTATAATACAACAAATATAATATTTAGAAAGTAAGGAAAATTTAATGAATTCAACAGATCAATTTGAAAATTTCTTTGAAGATTTCTCATGCAATTGTAAAAATGTTCAAAAAAAATCTTTTAAAAAAAATCAAACAATAACTACATACATTCAAAAAAGAAATCAAATTTGTATTTTGCAAAATGGTGAAGCCGATTTAGTAAGGTATGATTTTAATGGTGGTAAATCAATCATTGAACATTTTACTAAAAATGATATTTTTGGTGAAGCCTTTTATGTTGTAACAACTAATAATGAACTATCTGTTGAAGCTAAAAAAAATTGTGATGTTTTATTTTTTATTTATGATAATGTTTATCATAAATGTAGAAATAATTGTAAATTTCATCAAATATTATCCGAAAATTTTTCTGAACTTATTTTAAATAAAGTTACTAGTCTTAATACTAGAATTGAAATTTTAACAAAAAGAACTATTCGTGATAAATTACTTGGCTATTTTACTATTTTATCTACTAGAAATTTATCTAAGTCTTTTTCAATTCCTTTTTCTTTAACTGATTTAGCAGATTTTCTTAGTGTTGATAGAAGTGCTATGATGAGAGAATTAAAATTACTAAAAGATGAAGGTTTTATTAAAAAAACTGGAAATAAAATTACTCTTCTATATAAATAAAAAACTGGAAATTAAATTTCCAGCTTTTTAAATTTTCAGTTCTCTAAAATGGATATTTTGCAATTTCATTCATTTGAATTTCTTTTTCTTCTCCAGTTTTCATATTCTTTATCTTTACAGTTTCTGTTTTTATTTCGTCCTCTCCAACAACTATTACATATGGAATTTCAAGTTTGTCTGCATATTTCATTTTTGCTTTTAGTTTTTTATCATTTAAAAATATTTCTGTATTAATTCCATTATTTCTTAGAGTACTTGCTAATTTTATAGGAACTGTCATATCTTCAACCATTGGAACTATTAAAACTTCTGCTACTGATTTTTTATCTGCTTTTATTAATTTTAGTTCATTTAATTTATAAAATAATCTTGTTAAACCTATTGATATTCCAACACCTGGTAAGTTTTTGTCTGTATAATATTCAGCTAAATTTTCATATCTACCTCCAGAACATACACTTCCTAGTTCTCTATATTCATTTAAAAATGTTTCATATACTGTTCCTGTATAATAATCTAGTCCTCTTGCAATTGTTAAGTCTACTTTAAAATTACTATCTGGAATTCCAAATAATCTTACATATTTAACAACTTGTGTTAATTCTTTTAGTCCTGTTTGGAATGCTTCGTTTTCGATATTTAAGTCTTGTAATTTTTGTAGTTTTTCATCTGTTGTTCCTTCTATTTCAATAAATTCAAGTATTTTATTAATTGATTCTGTTGGAACTCCTACTTTTTCTAGTTCTTCTATTACAGCTTCTTTTCCTATTTTTTCTATTTTGTCAATTATTCTTAAAATTTCAACTGCATTTTCTTTTTGATTTAAACTTTCAAATAATCCATTTAATATTTTTCTATTATTTATTTTTATTGTAAAATCTTCAAATCCTAACTCTCTAAATACATTATAGATAACACTTGGAAGTTCTGCATCATTTATTACGCTTAATTCACCATCACCTATTATATCAATATCACATTGATAGAATTCACGAAATCTTCCTTTTTGTGTTCTTTCTCCACGATATACTTTTCCAATTTGATATCTTCTAAATGGAAAACTTAAATTTCCATAATTTTTTGCTACATATTTTGCAAGTGGTACTGTTAAATCAAATCTCATTGATATATCTGTATCACCTTTTTCAAATCTATATATTTGTTTTTCCGTTTCTCCACCAGCTTTTGCTAATAACACTTCTGAAAGTTCAAGTATTGGTGTGTCTAGTGGTAAAAATCCAAATTTTTGATATGTTCTTTCTATTTTTTGCTTTATTTGTTCAAATAATATTTGTTCATTTGGCATTAGCTCCATAAAACCAGCTAATGTTCTTGGTTCTGTTTTATTCATATATTTCAACTCCTATTTTTTAATATAGGGAATAGATATCTATTCCCTATGTTTTTTGCAAGGTTCTTATAGCTCGTCCATAGTATTGTAGTACGATTTGCCTTTAATTTCGATCTTGTGCATTTTCTCCTTGTTAGCCAAAAAGATAACAATATTATCATAGAATACTTCTATGTTTTCTATCTTTTTGCCCCATTTTACCTCATCCTCTGTCATCACAAGTATCTCATTACTTTCCTCGATGAAAATTATCTCTCCTAATGTTTCTCCACGTTCCCCCCGTATTGATATCATTTCAGTGCTATGCTCTATAACATACCACTTTTCTTGCATTTTCTTTAAGTTTTCTTCACTAAGGCTCACATTAAACATATACGCATCCTCCTGTCCTTGCAATTACTATATTATCTTGTTTCTAGAATACTATAACACATTTATTATTTTTTTTCAATCTTAATTACCACTTCTTTGGTTTTAGTTCCAAATAAATCGGTTTTTCATCTTTTAACATAGTTGCTTTACCATGTCCTGGATATATAAAGGTATCATCTGGTAAGACTAAAATCTTATTAATAATAGAATTCATAATATCTTCTCTACTTGAAGTTGGTAAATCTGTTCTACCCCATGTACCAGCAAAAATTGTATCCCCTGAAAATAAACATTTTTCTTTTTCACAATAAAGAGAAGTACTTCCAGCTGTATGTCCAGGTGTGTGAATTACTCTAAATTCCAAATTTCCTAAATGTATTAAATCATTATCATCAATTCTAGAATCCGCTTCTAACTCTATATCTGGTAGTCCAATATATTCGGACAAATTAATATCCACATTATTTAAGCCCTCACTATCAATTCTATGAATTAAAATTTTACCACCACAACGTCTTTTTAATTCATTTACACCAGCAATATGATCACCATGACAATGTGTTAAATAAATATATTTCAAATTTCCTTTAAACACATTTTTTATTAAATCCTCAATTTTATCCACATCACCAGCCGGATCTATACACATTATTTCTTTACTTTCTTCATCAAATATAACATAACAATTTGTTGGATCACCTATCCAAGTATCTATCTTTAGTTCTTTTAAAATCATTTTTCTCTCCTTTTGTCCTTTTGGGGACGTTTCTCAAAAGGACATTTTTACTCACAAACTTTGTCCTTTTTGGAAACGATGTCCTTTTAAGAAACGTCCCCAAAAGGTCATCTTTTTACTTCATATACACTATCAACTTTTCTAATAGCTCTTATTACTTTGTTTAATTCTTCAATATTTTCTACTTCAAGATTTATATCCATTATTGCAATTCTTTCTTTTGTTGTCTTTGTGCTAACTCCCATAAGTTTTGCTTTAGTTTCTTTAATAACATTTAAAACATCTACTAGTAAGCCATTTCTATCATTTGCTAAAATTTCTAGATTTACATTATAGTTTTCTTTTGATTCTTCATACCATTTAACATCAATCATTCTGTTTTCTTCTGAAAGTAAATCTTTTACATTAACACAATCTTTTCTATGAACAGATACTCCTCTTCCTTTTGTAATATATCCTACTATTTCATCTCCAGGAAGTGGATTACAGCATTTTGAAAGTTTAACTAAGCAATTGTCTATGCCTTTTACAATAATTCCTGAACTTGATGGTTTTTGTTTCTTTTCTTTTTGTTTTCTTAATTCTTCAATTTTTTTCTCTATGTCTTCTTCTTGATGTTCTTTTCTATATTCTTGAAGCATTCTTGCTATAATTTTAACTGCAGAATTTGCCCCAAATCCTACCGCTGCATACATTTCTTCCAAGTTTTTATATTTATATTTTTCAAGCATTGCGTCCATATATTCTTGTTTAAATAAATCAGCATGTGACATTCCTATTCTTTTTAGTTCTTTTTCTATTAATTCTTTTCCTTTTTCAATATTTTCGGCCTTTTGTGCTTTTTTAAACCAACTATTAATTTTATTTTTAGCACTTGTACTTTTTACAAATTTAAGCCAGTCCCTACTTGGTCCTTTTGAGTTGTCTGATGTTAAAATTTCAACAATATCTCCACTTTTTAGTGGTGTTATTATTGGCATCATTTTACTATTGATTTTACATCCTGTCATGTGATGTCCTATTTCTGCATGTATGCTATACGCAAAGTCTATTGGCGTTGCTCCTCTTGGTAACACTTTTATAGCTCCTTTTGGCGTAAATACATATACTTCATCTTCAAATAACTCTGTTTTTAGTGTATCCAAAAATTCTTGTGGATCTTGCATATCTTTTTGCCATTCTAGTGTTTCTCTTAACCATGCTAATTTATCTTCTTCAACTTTTACTGCTTGTTTTTTTCCAAAATAACTAGCTTCTTTATATGCCCAATGTGCTGCAATACCATATTCTGCAACTCTATGCATGTCCCATGTACGAATTTGAACTTCAAATGGTGTACCTTTATCTCCCAATAATGTTGTATGTATTGATTGATACATATTTGGTTTCGGTACTGCTATATAATCCTTAAATCTTCCTGGCATTGGACTATACATTTCGTGGACAACTCCCAATGCAGCATAACAATCTTTTATGGAATTTACTAATATACGTAATGCAAACAAATCATATATCTGGTCTAATGTTTTATTATCTCTTTTCATTTTCTTATAAATACTATATAAATGTTTAGCTCTTCCTGTTACTTCTGCATCTATATGTTGTTTTTTTAATTGTACTCGTATATCAGCCATTATTTTTTCTATAAATTTTAGTCTTTCTTCTCTCTTTTTATTTATGCCTTCTACTAACTCATGATATTCTTCTGGATATAAATACTTAAAAGATAAATCTTCTAACTCCCATTTCATAGAATATAAACCTAAACGATTTGCTAATGGAGCATATATTTCCATTGTTTCTTTAGCATTTGCTATCTGTCTATCTCTCTTAAGAAATTTAAGAGTTCTCATATTATGAAGTCTATCTGCTAGTTTAATTATTATAACTCTTATATCTTTTCCCATTGCTAAAAACATTTTCCTATAGTCTTCCACTTGTTGCTCTTCAACTGTTGAAAATTGCATTGTTCCAAGCTTAGTAACCCCTGCCACCATATCTGCAATTTCTTCACCAAAATCTTTTCTTAAATCTTCATCAGTCGCACTTGTATCTTCAACAACATCATGCAAAAGAGCAGCACATATTGTTGCATCATCCAAACCTACACCAGCTAATATATATGCCACATTTAATGGATGAATTATATAAGGCTCTCCAGATCTTCTTTTTTGATTCCCATGATGCTCTACCGCATAATTATAAGCCTTCATTATCTGCTTTGTATCAACTTTTCTACTTACTTCCTTCTTTTTAGCAATTACATCTTGTATTGTTATCTCTTTATTATTTTCTTGCATATTATCACCTCTTTATTTTAATCTGTCAATAGGGACGTTCCTTTTTGACAACCTTGATTACTCTTATTATATTAGTTACACCGTAACATTCTCTAAAAGTTGTCAAAAAGGGACGTCCCTATTGACAGATTTTTATATTGACTTCATTACATCTTTTATATTAATTTGTAAATTATCTACTCCATTAAAGCTATTTATTTCTAATGTTCCAGCAACATCTATTTTATCTCCAATTCTATATTCATCAGCTAAATGTCCTAAATTGAATCCAATAGCATTTATAACTGTATTTCCATCTTTTAAAGTCATCTTTATATGTTTTCCTTCTGTTAAAGCTCTAATAGAATCTATTTTTAAATTTTTAAAAGCAAATATTGGCATTTTATTACCTTCTCCAAATGGCTCTAATTCTTTTAAACTTTCTACTATTTGCTTATTAATTTCATTTAAATTAATTTTTGCATCAATATTTATAATTGGAATTATTTCATCTATTTTAGCATCTTTAACTATTTTGTTAAATTCTTCATAAAATTTATTAAAATTTTCCTTTTTTATAGTAATTCCAATTGCCATAGCATGTCCACCAAATTTTTCAATTACATCTTGACATTTCATTAAACTATCATGTAAATCAAATCCTGGTATGCTTCTTCCTGATCCTTTTGCTAACTCTCCTTCATAACACAATAATATACTTGGCTTAAAATATAAATCTGTTATCTTAGAAGAAACTATTCCAATAACACCATGATGCCAATTTTCTCCACCAATTACAATTGCACTTTTCTCTTTTAATTTATTATTTTCTATTTGTTCTATTGCTTCTTCATAAATTTTCTTTTCTATCTCTTGTCTTAATTTATTATAATCATTTAATCTCTTCGTTAATTCATTTACTTCATATATATCTTTTGATAAAAATAAATTTAATGCTTCGTCTGCATGTCCCATCCTTCCACATGCATTTATTCTTGGTGCTACACCAAATGAGATTGTATTTGAATCTATATTTTTATATCCAGATGACATCAATAATGATTTCAATCCCATATTTCTAGTTTGATTAACTAACATTAATCCTAATTTTGCAATTACCCTATTTTCATCTACTAATGGAACAATATCTGATATTGTTCCAACACATACTATATCCAAATATTTTAAATACTCTTTTTCTTCTAAATTTAATCTTATACCTATTGCCTGTATTAATTTAAAAACAACGCCAACACCAGCTAAATCTCTACATGGATATTGGTTATCTTTTCTCTTTGCATCAACAACAGCTATTGCTTCTGGTAAAGTATCTCCAACTTCATGATGGTCTGTTACTATTGTTTCTATGTTTAATGAATTAGCATATTTTATTTCCTCTATTCCAGAAATTCCACAATCTACTGTTATCATTAAAGTATATCCTTGTTCTGAAATTTTCTTTACTGCTGGTATATTTAATCCATATCCTTCATCTAATCTATTAGGAATATATTGTCCCACTTGTATTCCTCTATCTTCTAGGAAGCTTTTTAATACTGTTATACTTGTTATTCCATCAACATCATAATCTCCATATATAATTATTTTTTCTCTATTTTCAATTGCCTTTATAATTCTATTTACTGCTATTTCCATATCTGGCATTAAAAAAGGATTATGAAAATTTTCTCTTGTTGGATTTAAAAATACTTTTATATCTTTCTCTTCTATATTTCTATTTACTAATATTGATGAAAGTAATTTATTTATTTTAAATTCTTCAGATATTTTATTTACCTTTTCCTCATCTACATCATATATTTGCCATTTTTTTGTCATATTCCTCTCCTTAAAATTATTTTTATATATTGTATAACATTTTACATTATTTTTAAAGTATTTTATACAAATTGCATCAATAAAAATAATTTTGTAAACAAAAAAAGACAGAAAATCTTTTTTAATTTTCTATCTTTACATTTTCTCTATTTAATTAAATTAAATATTTCTATAATCTTGTATTTTTTTATAAGCATATATAGCTGATATTATTAAAACAATTCCTACTAATGCTACTGGTACAGAATCTTCTATTCCTGTTTTTGGTAATGAAGAATTATTGTAGCTACTTGTATTGTTTGTTTTTAATACTGATGTATTATTTGTTTTATTTGTAGTATTGTTTACTGAATTTACAGTATTATTGCTTGCTGTGTTATTAACTGTATTATTTGAACTACTTGTATTATTTAGTGATTGTGTTATATCTGTAAAATCATTTGCAGCAAATACTTGGCTTGCCATTACAATAACTACTAAACTTACTAATATACTTAAAACTACTTTTACTAAATTTGATTTTCTCATATCTTTCTCTCCTCCGTATATGTTTATTATTCTACAACCACAGGTAATTATACCACATATTTAAAATAATTGCAAATAAAAATACATATTTATAATTTCTTATTTAATTTTATACTTTATATTTTGATAAGTCAATATATTTTATGCATTTTTGTTTTACTTTTATGTTACAAAAATATTACAAAATTATTACATTATACATTGAATTTAAATAAAACTATATCTCCATCTTGCATAATATATTCTTTTCCTTCAGATCTAACTAATCCTTTTTCTTTTGCCGCTACCATTGAACCTTCTTTTATTAAGTCATTATATGATACAACTTCTGCCTTTATAAATCCTCTTTCTATGTCTGAATGAATTTTTCCAGCAGCTTGTGGAGCTTTTGTTCCTTTCTTTATTGTCCATGCTCTAACTTCTGGTTCTCCTGCTGTTAAAAATGACATTAATCCTAATAAATCATAACTTTTTTTAATAACTTTATCTAGTCCTGATTCTTCTAATCCTAATGCTTCTAACATTTCTTTTTTATCATCATCTTCTAGTCCTGAAAGCTCTTCTTCAATTTTTACACATAATGGAATTACTTCTGCTCTTTCTTTTGAAGCATACTCTTTTACTTGTTTTACTAATTTATCATTTTCAGCATTTTCTAGTTGTTCTTCAGAAACATTTGCTATATATAAAATTGGTTTTGTTGTTAATAAAAACATATCTTTTACCAATTCTTGTTCATCTTCATTAAATTCTAATGTTCTTGCTGATTTTCCTTCTTCTAGTGTTTTTAATATTTTCTCCAATAAATCTATTTCTATTTGATATTTTTTATCAGCTTTTAAATTTTTTCTTGCTTTATCTAGTCTTTTATTAACAGTTTCTATATCAGCAAAAATTAATTCTAAATTGATTGTTTCTATATCTCTAATAGGATTTACACTTCCATCAACATGAACTACATTTGAGTCTTCAAAACATCTTACAACTTCTACTATTGCGTCTGTTTCACGAATATGTGATAAGAATTTATTTCCTAATCCTTCTCCTCTACTTGCTCCTTTTACTAATCCAGCTATATCTACAAATTCTATTACTGCATGTGTTGTTTTTTCTGGTTTATACATTTCTGTTAGTTTGTCTATTCTTTCATCTGGTACTGCTACAACACCAACATTTGGTTCTATCGTACAGAATGGATAATTTGCACATTCTGCTCCTGCTTTTGTTATACTGTTAAACAATGTACTTTTTCCTACATTTGGAAGTCCTACTATTCCTAATTTCATTTTTTCCTCCTATATTAATAAAAAGGTTGTGCCCTTTTTTATATTTTTGTTTTTATTTCAAACTTTTCATCTTTAATATTTATTAAATAAAATCCAAAGCAAATTAAATTTATTATTTATTGTTTTCCTCTCTTTTTCTATATTTGTAAAATAATAGAATAGCCTAGAAAATTTTTCTTTGACTATTCTATCACTTTTTTATTTTTTTTGCAATAGCGATTATTTTTAAAGCATTTCTTCTACTTCCGCTGTAATTGCTATTTCCGGGATGTTGCAATCCATTTTTTCTTTTACTTTTTGTTCAGACAATACCTCACGGACTATATTTTTTATATAATCCATATCATGATCCTCATTGAAGATTATAGAAGTATCAATATCTGATATTTTATAATCTTCATAACAGTAATAGCCTTCGCTAATACTAATCAAGCCGGGTATATCTGTCGTTTTTCTGACAATAATTCCCTGAAATCCCTCATACCGCTCTTTTTCATCTGTTGTTTGTTTTGAATCTAAAACAAATACTCCATCTTTTCTCCGCATATGCATTCCTCCTACAAAAGATTTTTCTGTTTTTGTTGCTTATAGATTCTAACATATTATGTAAAACATGTCAAATATTATTTAAAGAAAATATATTAATTTTGCCCTATGTTTTATTCTCCTGCTGTATATTTCATTACCCAATATCCTGTTAATTCTTGTCCATTAAATGTGAATGCTTCTGGTATTTGATATCCTATATCTGTTTCTTTACTTGTTCCACCTATAAATCTTACTTCTGTTCTTCCTGATTCTATTTGAGCATATTGGCTACTTGTTATCATAAATTCGTATCTTGGTATCCATGTGTAATATGTTGTTTTTCCATTTGCTTGTACGACTATATTTGCCCATTTACTTTTACTGTAATCATACCAATTATTTGGAATATTACTTCCATCATTCTTTATTTTGTCCCCTATTGTTTCATTTCCGCTTTCATCATATAAAACATAATATGTATTTTGTTCATTAAATCCTATTAATTCTGGTTTATTTGCATCTATTGTTGATATTTGTTTCACTACACTTCCAACATATTCATCTGAGCTATTTCTTACTTCTATTAAAATTGTATATTTTGTATTACTATTTAATCCTGTATATTCAAATTCTTCTGTTGCTGTTGTTTTTTCACCTCTATATTGTCCATTTATATAATATTTATATACTTGTCCTTCTGCCTTTGCTGTTCCTGTTATTCCTTTTGTTCTTATGCTTGAACTTGTTGCTACTACTTCTGTATCAAATGTTGGTGCAGCTACATCTCCTGCTGTATATTTCATTGCCCAATACCCTGTTAACTGCTCTCCATCATCTTGCATTCCATTTCCATTTTTATCAAACCAAAACGCATCTGGTATTTGGTAACCTTCATCAGTTTGTGTACTTGTTCCACTTATGAATTTTACTGTACTTCTTTGGTTTGTTTGGTCTAATGTAAATTGATATCTTGGTATCCATGTGTAATATGTCTCTAGTCCATTATTTCTTGTTACAATATTTGCCCATCTACTTTCTCCGTATTCATACCAATCATTTGGAGCTTGTTCAGTTATTGGAACTGTACTTGTTTCTTTTCCGCTATCATCATATGTTACGTAAAATGTTGTATCTTGATTAAATCCACTTAAATCTGGTTTATTCACCACTGCTGGTGAATATATTTTTGTCATACTTCCAACCACTTCTCCACCTGCATTTAATGCTGTTACATTTATCACATTATCTCCTTTTGTCATATTGTTAAATTCTATTACTTGTGTTCCAATATTTGTTAATGTATCTGCATCATCAATTGTTTTCTCGATTTTTCCATTTAGTGCTATTGTATATTGTGTTATTGGGTTTGAATTTGTAATACTTGTATTTAATGTAATATTTCTTATTGTTATTACACCTCTAAATACTGACATATTATAATTTATCGTTGATGGTGTTGTTATATCTCCAGCTGTATACTTCATAGCCCAATATCCCGGTATTCTGTAACCATCAAATTGAAAAGCATCTGGTATTTGATAGCCGTCATTTTTTAATTCAGCCCATGTTGTTACTTTTCCATTTTCATCTTTATAATTATTTGATGTATCTATAAATTTAACATCACTTTTCTGTGCTTCTTGATCTAATTTAAAGCAATATCTTGGTATCCATACATAATATGTTTCTGGGCCTCCTGACTCTACATATACATTTGCCCATTTACTATCTTTATAACTATACCAATTTTGTGGTTCTTCTCCTGTTATCCAATTTTCTGGTGACATATTTCCTTGATCATTTTCTTTCATATATCTTGTATAATTTGCATTAAATCCTGTAAAATCTGGTTTATTTGAATATACTCCATTTACAAATGTATAGTCTCCATCTATTTTTTGTACCTCCTTAAATATTGACTCTGTAACTTCATCTTTTCCAACCTGTTTTATTACAAAATCATATTTAACCTCTTCCATAATTTCATAATCTATAGCAATAATATTTCTATTATCTATAACATTCAATGTATCACCATCTGGCAATTTAACATACTCTAAACCATCATTACTTTTTATTGTTATTAATATTTGATACTCTCCTTCTCCAAGTGTATTTTTTACTTCGTACGAAAGTAAAGTATTTTTCTGTGCTTGTATTTTTGTTATTATATAAGGAATTGTAATTATTGCTGTAATTGTTGACATTAATATTAAAATTATAATTATAATTATTAAAATAACTTTTTTGCTTTTTAAATTAATATTTTTATTATCTTTAGTTGTTATCACATTATTCTTTTCTTTCTTATTAATTTCTGGCATTATTACAATTTCCTCCTATTTTTCTAATTATTTTACATTCTTTAGCTTCCTACTGTATACTTCATTGCCCAATATCCTGTTAGCTGTTCTCCATCATCTTCTACTCCATTACTATTTTTATCAAACCAGAATGCATTTGGTATTTGATATCCAATATCTGTATCTTTTGAAGTTCCTTGTAAAAATCTTACTTCTGTTCTTGCTACTGCTGGTTGTTGATATTGACTACTTGTTATTTGGAATTCATATCTTGGTATCCATGTAAAATATGTTGTTTTTGTTGCTCCTGTTATTTTACCTCCACTTACTGTTCCATCTGTTACAACTATATTTGCCCATTTGCTTTCAGAATAGTTATACCAATTTGATGGCATATTATTTCCACTATTAACAATTTTGTCTCCTATTGTTTCATTTCCGCTTTCATCATATAAAACATAATATGTATTTTGTTCATTAAATCCTATTAATTCTGGTTTATTTGCATCTATTGTTGATATTTGTTTCACTACACTTCCAACATATTCATCTGAGCTATTTCTTACTTCTACTAAAATTGTATATTTTGTATTACTTTTCAATTCCGAAAATTCAAATGTATCCGTTGCTGTTGTCTTTTGTCCTTTGTACTCTCCATTTATATAATATTTATAAACTTGTCCATTTCCTACTGCCGTTCCTGTTATACCTTTTGTTTTTATACTTGCACTTGTTGCCATTAATTCTGTATCAAATCTTGGTGCTGACTCACTTCCTGCTGTATACTTCATTGCCCAGAATCCTGTTAATTGTTCTCCATCTTCTTGCACTCCATTTCCATTCTTATCAAACCAAAATGCATCTGGTATTTGGTATCCTCCATCTACCGCTGTATTTGTTCCTGTTATGAATTTTATTGTACTCTTTTGGTTTGTTTGATCTAATGTAAATTGATATCTTGGTATCCAAGTATAATATGTTTCTAATCCATTATTTCTTGTTACAATATTTGCCCATTTACTTTCTCCATATTCATACCAATATTGTGGTACAGCTTGGCTTATTGGTGTTGTACTTGTTTCTTTTCCATCATCATCATATGTTACATAAAAAGTAGTATCTTTATTAAATCCACTTAAATCTGGTACATTTACTACTGCTGGTGAATAATTCTTTGTCATGCTTCCGACAACCTCTCCACCTGCATTTAATCCTGTAACATTTATAACATTGTCTCCTGCTTTCATGTTGTTTAAGACTATTACCTTGCTTCCTATGTTACTAACTTCTGATGCATTATTTATTGTCTGTACGACTTCTCCATTTAAAGCTACTGTGTATGTTGTTATTGGATTTGAATTTGTTACACTTGTATTTAAGCTTATATTTTTTATATTTATTATTCCTTTACTTACAGACATATCATAACTTACTGTTGATGGTACTGAAATATCTCCTGCTGTATATTTCATTGCCCAATATCCTGAAAGTTCACATGTCTTTATTGCACTTGCTTGTACTGTAAATGCTTCTGGTATTTGATATCCCTGCTCTTTTAATCCTTTTATTCCATCTTTACTCTCCCATGTTGTTACATTTCCATCTTTATCTTTATAATTATTGTCTGTATCTATAAATTTAACATCACTAGTTTGATTTGTTTGGTCTAATTTAAAGCAATATCTTGGTATCCATGTATAATAAATTTCTGAGCCATTATTTTCGACTAAAATATTTGCCCATTTACTATTTTTATAATCATACCAACTCTCTGTCGGATTTTGATCTATCCATTTTCCCGGTGTTAAATTTCCTTGATTATTTACCTCTAAATATCTTGTTCTATCACTTTTAAATCCTTCATCTAATTTTGGAGTACCCAAATATAGTCCATTTACTAGCTCATATTTTCCGTTTTTAACTACTATTCCTTCTGGTTCTTTATATTCTAGCACTTTGATTCCTATATCATTACACCACTTCACTTGCTTATCATTGTTTTTATTTTTATCACTTGATACATAACACAATTCACCTTTGTATACCACTACAAGATTTTTGTCACTTTTACTAATATCTTTTATTACATCTTCTATATTTATTGTTACATCTGTTTTTGTTATATCTGTTATTATTTCTTTATCTATTGCATCTTTTAAAATTTCTCCAGCATTTATTTTATCAGTGTTTGTTTCTAATGTCCCATCAATTTGCCATGATGTTATTTGCCATGCTACATATGTATTTGTTTCATCTCTAAAATCTGCCATTTTTTGCTTGAATTTTGCTTCATTTGCTCTTGCTATAAGTCCTCCGTTTACTATTGCTGATATTGTAACTCCTGCTAATAATAGAAGAATAATAATTGTTATTACTAGTGCTATTAATGTTATTCCTCGTGATTTTCTTTTATTATTTTTCATTATTTTCTCCCATCTTATATGTTTTTCCATAATAAAATGTTTTAATTTTTCTTAGTTTGTATATTACCAGTTAAGGAAGAAATTAAAGTCCAGAACCACACACAGCTACACCACGGGCCAAGCTGTTGATGTCAATACTGGGACAGAAACTAAACAACCCTCCTTTACCACGTAACAAGTAACAGTAGCTGCTATCATGAACCATACTGCCTTCAGACGCTGAGTGCCAGCGAGTGCATCCTGGATTTTCAGTAGTTGAAGTTCCTAATGCATCACCAACTTTTGCTGATGTTTGAGAGCCTGTATATGAATCGTAATACTTAGAATTAACCCCTCTAAATATACTTCCTTGTAATCCTCCTGCCACAAATTCCCAGTTTGCTCCAGAAAAGTATACTCCTGTTTTATTTCCTGTTGTTGTTTTTACTTTACTATTTTGTAATGTACTTGGATTTCCATATCCTGATGCTGATAATATTGCTATTGCTCCATATTCTGTACTTTTCATCATATGCACATCTATTCCATTACTATCACTTGATGCTGTTAAATCAGTATTTAATGTTTCACTCAATCCCATTGCTTCCCCTGATTTTTCCATACTTCTTATGTTTGACATCCAATTTGTTACTCCATCTCCTTTTTTATTATGTGTATTTGGATTTGCTTGTAATGATGCCTTTACTTGACCTGCAGGTATTAATGCTACTGCAAATAGTATTATTGATAATACTAATATTTTGTTTTTTATTTTCATTTTTTCTTCCTTCCTGAGGTTTTTATTACTTATATACTATAACCTTAACCTCTTTTTTATATTTTTAAATTTAATAACAGTATTTTTATAATATTTTTAATACTATAATTTTTCACATAATTAATAGACAGCAATATTAACCTATATATTCATATAGGTTAATACTCCTGTCTGGTTATACATATTTATATTATTTATTTTTTTATTTACTAAAGTATAGCTCTCTCTCTCTCTCTCTCTCTCTCTCTCTCTCTCTCTACAGTATCAAAGTTTACAGCTGTTTTTATCATTTGTCCTTTTCTCCTTTATCGATTATTTATTATTATTATATATTATTTGTTTTATTTTTTCAATACTAAAAAATGCTGTTTAATTATTTCACTTATTTTGTTTTATTCTCTACTTCTTTTTTTATTTTTTCAACAAATTCATCTACATTCATAGTTTCATTTTCTGCATTTTCTCTTGAACGTATTGAAACTGTATTTTCTTCCACCTCTTTTGCTCCAACAACTAGCATATATGGAACTTTTTCAAGTTGAGCTTCACGAATTTTGTATCCCACTTTTTCATTTCTGTCATCTAAAACTACACGTATTCCTATTTTATGAAGTTTCTTTTGAATTTCTTTTGCATAATCATGTTGTGCATCTGTAATTGGTAATATTTTTACTTGTGTTGGTGATAACCATAATGGGAATGCTCCTTTTGTTTCTTCAATTAAGAAACACATAAATCTATCAAATGTTCCTAAAATAGCTCTGTGAATTACAACTGGTCTATGTTTTTCTCCATCCTCTCCAACATATTCTAACTTAAATCTTTCTGGTAATAAGAAGTCTAATTGACATGTTGATACTGTTACATCATGTCCAACAGCTGATTTTAATTGAACATCTAGTTTTGGTCCATAGAATGCAGCTTCTCCTTCTGCTTCATAGAAGTTTATTCCTAATTCTGTTAAAATTTCTCTTAATTGTCCTTCTGCTTTTTCCCACATCTCATCATCATCAAAATATTTGTGTGTATCTTTTTTATCTCTTAATGATAATCTAAATTCATAATCTTTAAATCCAAAATCTTTGTAAACTGCTAAGATTAATTGTACAACTTTTCCAACTTCTTCTTTAATTTGGTCTGGTCTTACAAATAAATGAGCATCATTTTGACACATTTCACGAACTCTCTCTAAACCGCAAACACTTCCACTATCTTCATATCTAAAGTCATGTGCTAATTCTCCAATTCTTATTGGTAAATCTCTATAAGAGTGCATTTTATTTTTGTATATTAACATGTGATGTGGACAGTTCATTGGTCTTAATACCATTTCTTCATTATCCATTTTCATAACAGGGAACATATCTTCTTTGTAGTGGTCCCAGTGTCCTGAAACTTTGTATAATTCTGTATTTGCAAGTGATGGTGTATATACGTGTTGATATCCCATTTCAACTTCTTTATCTTGAATATATCTTTCTAATAGTCTTCTTACTGTTGCACCATTTGGTAAATACATTGGAAGTCCTGAACCTACTAATGGGCTTGTCATAAATAATTCTAAGTCTTTTCCTATTTTTCTATGGTCACGTTGTCTTGCTTCTTCTAATTTTTGCATATATTCATCAACTTGGCTTGCTTTTGGGAATGATATTGCATAAATTCTTTGTAACATTTTATTATGCTCATCACCTCTCCAATAAGCTCCTGATGATGATAATATTTTTACAGCTTTTACTTTTCCTGTTTTCATTAAATGTGGTCCAGCACATAAATCTGTAAAATCACCTTGTTTATAAAAACTAATTTCTTCTCCATCTGCTAAATCATTTATTAATTCTTGTTTATATGGTTGTCCTTCCATTAATTTCAAAGCATCTTGTTTTGGTAAAGAAAATCTTTCTATTTCAATATCTTCTTTAATTATTTTTTTCATTTCAGATTCTATATTTGCTTTATCTTCATCTGTAAATGGCTTTTCCACATCAAAATCATAATAAAAACCATTTTCAATACTTGGACCTATTGCAAATTTTACATTTGGAAATAATCTTTGAACAGCTTGTGCCATAATATGTGATGTTGTATGCCAATAAGCTTTTTTACCATCTAGACTGCTGTCAAATGTTTCTATACTCAAATTGCAATCTTCTTGTAATTCATATCTTAAATCTTTTACTTCTCCATTTACTATTCCGCAAGTTGCAACTCTTGCTAACCCTTCGCTTATTTCCTTTGCTACTTCATATATTGTACTTCCTTGTTCAACTTCTTTTATTGAACCATCTTTTAATGTTAATTTAACCATATTTAATTCTCCTCTCACTTTTGTCCTTTTGGGGACGTTTCTGAAAAGGACATCCTTTCATACATTTATATTTTTATAATTATTTCTATAATGTCCTTTTCAGAAACGTCCCCAAAAGGACAAATAACACTCCCATAGATTTTTACATCTATAGGAGTGCTTTTATTACACGGTTCCATCCTAATTTTAACTTAATTTATAAGATTATAACGTATCTTACACGTTTGGCTTATTCACCAAAACTTTTGAAGAGTTAGTCTTTCAAATATGTTTTCTTAAATTAGCTTCCAGCCTTGGCTAATTCTCTCTTTAAGTAACCTTTATTTTACTTTTTCTCTTACTTGTTTTTTCTTATTACATTTTTATTTTAATACCTTTTTATTTAAAAGTCAATTGATTTTTTGATTTTTTATTGATTTTATGGTATAATTTATTTATTAAATACCTAAGGAGGATTACATCTTGCAAGAATTAATGGAAGGAGTCAAAATTGACTTCCAAAATATGACTTTAGAAAAACTTGAAAATCTTCGGAACGAAGTAAGAAAAGAAATAGCCGAAATTACACCTGATGACAAAGCAACTTTGTTTGATTTAAGACAAGCACTTAGTAGTCTAAATCATCAGATTTTGATTCGAAAACTTCTAGGAAATAAATATCGTTCTACTAATAACTAAAGTCAAAAAAATATGAACAATACTTTTAAAAGTAAAGTTCATATTTTTTTATTACTCTTCATAAATTTAAAAAATATGTATGGAGCTTACAACGAGAATTGAACCCGTGACCTCAGCCTTACCAAGACTGCGCTCTACCAACTGAGCTATGCAAGCATATATGATTAATGTCCTTTTTAGACGATGTCCCATTTGGAACCGATGTCCCAAACAGAAACGTCCCCAAAAGGACATTTTTTAAAATAAATTTTTTATTGCTTTTTTTCTTATTCTTTGTATTGCATTATCAACCGATTTAACTGGAGTATCTAACTTTTGAGCAATAATTTCATAACTTTCTCCTTGCATAAATCTTTCTAATACTTGTTCTTCAAATTTACTTAATGATTTATGCATTGTATTTTGTATTTCTTCAAAGTACTCTTTTTTCATAATTGTTTCTAATGGATCTTCTATTTGTTCATTATTCAATGTTTCTATTAATTCTGTATTATTATCATCATTTTCATATGCAGATGTATTTAAAGATAGATATGAATTTAATGGCATATGTTTTTGTCTATTTGAACTTTTTATAGCTGTTATTAATTGTCTTTCTATACAAATATTTGCAAATGTTTTAAATGTATTTTGTTTTTCACCGTCAAAATTTTTAATAGCTTTAAATAATCCTATCATTCCTTCTTGAACAATATCTTCTCTTTCAGCTCCAATGATAAAATATTTTCCCACTTTAGAATTTACCAAGTCTTTATATTTTTCCAACAAAAATATTAGTGCTTGTTCATCACCATCTTTAATTTGAGATATTATTTGTTCATCTGTTAAGTTACCATATTTGTCTGTTGTGTAATATATATTTTCGTTTTGCATATGTCTTAAATACCTCCGACTGCTACTTTAGTTAATTATATATTGGAAAATCGCATAAAGTCAAGTATTTTTACAAATTTTATTTAGATATTTCTTGATTTAAGAAATTCCAGAAATTATCTGTTTCCATACCTTTTTCCCAAGATCCTACACCTGCTAAATTATTCTTTGTAATTAATGATATTTTTTCTTGCAATGATTTTTCATCTTCTATCCACATTTTCTTAGTATATGAACCATCTTTATATTCCACATAGTATTGTTTTAAATCTTCATTCCATTTTTTTTCTACATCATTTGGTAAAATATTATCAATATTATTAATTGCTACAGCTTTTTTACTTACTATTTTTCCTGAACTATCTTCTACCCAAAGTCTTGTATATAATGGAATTGCAAGTACAATTTTACTTGGTTCAATTTCTTCTGTTTCTAAAAATTTCTTTAAACTTAATTCTACCCAATCATATCCTGCTGTTGTTCCTGCTTTGTTACTAGATACACCATATTCATCATATGCCATGAATATAATATAATCTGCAACATCTCCTATTACATTTCTATCAAAACATAAAGACCATGTTTCTGAACCATCTGGTGCTGTTACATCTACAGATACTACTAATCCCATTTCTTTTAGTCTTGGTGTTAATTCTATAATAAATCTAGAATACATATTTTTATCTTCTTGTTTCATGTTTTCAAAATCTATATTTACACCGTCTAATTTATATCTAACACAATACACTATTATTTGTGAAATTAAGTCTTGTCTTTTTTCATAATCATTCATTATACTTGATGTTACACTAATAGAACTTGTTTCTGAATTTTGTACCATTGGCCATACTTTATATCCATTATTATGAGCCCATTCGATATAGGCTTGTCCCTTTTCACCTACATTTTCTTGTAAATTTCCATTATTGTCTAAATAGAAAAATGCTGGTGAAACTACATTTACACCTTCCATTGTTACTCCAGTTCTATCTGGTGTCTTTGAAACAGTTGAATAATAATCCCAAACTAAATTTACTTTTCCTTCTATTTGTTTTTTTGTTTCCATTGCTTCTCTTGTTACTACTATATTTGCTAATTTATTAGATTTTACATATCCAATTTTTCCATTTTCTGTTCTAACTTTTGTATACCCATTTTCTTCTGAAGCAACAATTACATAACTTCCTTTTTTTATTCTATCAACTGTTTTTGCTATAATATTTTTTGAAGATTTTACAGCTACATCTTTTGTTATTATTGCTTTTTTCTGCTCTTTTGCTGTTGAATCTATTGTTAATACTTTAGAATTTTCTAAATATGATATTTCTATTCCGTAAACATCTTTCAACTCTTCTATTGGTATATAAATAACTTCATCTTTTTTTATTGCATGTGTATATGTATTTTTATTTGCTCCATTTATATTTATTTTATTTTCTTTTAAGCTTACTGCTGCAACTTTTGTATTATATGTTGTTATTATTTGATTATTGTCTTTATCTTCATAAATATATTTATCAAAGAAATTTCCTAAATCCTGTTTTGATATATATATTTCTCCATCTTGAATTAATATATCTTTTTTTAAGTTTGATGTTACATTTTTATTATTTATTACTAAATTAATATTTTGATTTTTGTCCCATATAATATAATCATTTACCTTATATAATATTATTCCTATTAATACAATAGCTATTGCTATTATGATAGCTTTGATTAATCCCTTTTTTTTATTTTTATTTTTCATACTTTACCAACCTTTCTTTTGTTTTGCTCATATACTATATCATAAAAACAAAAGTTATAAAATATTTTTTTATTATTTTTTCATTTTTCTTAATTCATCTTTTTTATCATCAGAAATTCTGTAAGATTCAATAGCTTTTTGAATTGCCTTATTATATGTCCAATTATCTATCTTTGCTTTACTTAAATATTCTAAAGTTTCTTTATAATACTTTATTAAACAAATAGAAATTGCCCAACTAACTCCCATTTTAACATAGTAACCTTCATGTTTTATACTATCAAATATTTTATAATCTTTTTTTAAATATTCTTCATCAATATAATAATCTAAAATCATTACTATAGCAAATCTTATTTCAAATTCTTTATCTGATTTCAAATATTTTTGTAAAAAATCCCACATTTCTTTTTTATAATTTTTTGTTATCTTTAGACCTGCACAAAATACATCACAAATAGCCCAATTATCTATTTTTGGTACATAGTTTTCCACATATTTTAAAATAATGTCTATATTTTCCTTCTTAGCTTGGCCTATTAACATACCTTGCAACATTATTTCTTCATAGTATTCATTATCTATCAAATTTATAGTTTCTTTCCAATCTCCTTTATTAAATAATTCTTTTGCATAATTTCTTAATATTGGAACTCTTACCCCTATTATATTTTCAGTTCCAGGACATAAACTTCCATGAAATTCTTTATATTTAGAATCTGATAATTCTATTAATTTTTTCTTAATTTCTTGTTTCATCATTTTCTCCTTTTCTTTATACATATAATACAAAAAAATACTCTATATTTCAAGAGTATTTTTTAATAAGTATTTAGTATTATTTTGTTTTATTTTAAAATTCTAAGTGTATTGAATATTGTAATTAATGTAACACCAACATCTGCAAAAACTGCTTGCCACATATCTGCAACACCAAGTAAACTTAATGCTAATGTCAATATTTTAACACCTATTGAAAATATCAAATTTTGTTTAATAATTTTATTTGTCTTTTTAGAAACTTCAATTGCATCAACAATCTTAGAAAGTTCATCTGTCATAATTACAACATCAGATGCTTCTATTGCTGAGCTTGAACCAATTCCACCCATTGAAATTCCTATATCTGCTCTTGCTAGTACTGGACTATCATTTATTCCATCACCAACAAATGCAACCTTTTGATGTTCATCTCTTTTTGCAATTATTGTATCTAATTCATTATATTTGTCTTGTGGTAACATTTCTGATTTTACTGTTTTTATTCCTACTTCTTTTGCAATCTTTTCTGCTATTTCCTTTTTATCTCCTGTGAACATTTTTGTATTTACACCTAATTTTTGCAATTTTTCCATAGTTTCTTTTGTTGATGGTTTTATTTCATCTGTTAAAACTATTTTTCCAACAACGCATCCGTCTATATTTAAGTATAAAACTGTTCCAATAATATTTTCTTTTTCTGCACTTGTAAATTCTGCATTTCCTATTTTTATTGTTTTTCCTTCATATTGATATTGAAGTCCTTTTCCTGAAACTTCTTCAAAATTTTCAACATTTTCTATTTCTTTTGATATTTCTTCATATTTCTTTAATATTGATTTTGCTATTGGATGATTTGAATTTTTTTCACCCATTGCAAAGTATTTTAAAATATCTTGTTCTGTATAAGTTGTATCAATTGCTTTTATTTCTGATACTGCAAACTTTCCTGTTGTAATTGTTCCTGTTTTATCAAAAATAATTTCCTTTATATCTTTTATTCCATCTAAATAATCGCTACCTTTAATTAATATTCCTTTTTTAGATGCTTTACCTATTCCTGAAAAATAACTTAAAGGAACTGATATTGCTATTGAACATGGGCATGATATTACTAAAAAGATTAGTGCTTTATAAATACTTTCTTTATAAGTAACACCTGATATAATTAGTGGCATAAATATTGCTACTAATAGTGCAAGTCCCATTACAACTGGTGTATAAATTTTGGCTGCTTTTGAAACAAATGTCTCTGTTTTTGCTTTTTTATCTGTTGCATTTTCAACTAAATTTAATATTTGACTTACTGTACTATTTTCATATGTTTGCTCTACTTTTACTTCTATTAAACCATTTGTATTTATACTTCCTGATAATACTTTGCTATTTTCTGTAACTTCTATAAGCTTGCTTTCACCTGTTAATGCTGAATTATCAATTTGTGCATCTCCTTTTATAACAATACCGTCTAATGGTATTTTTTCACCTGTTTTTACAAGAATTATATCTCCTATTTTAACCTCATCTGGAGTTACTTGCTTACACTCTTCACCTTGTTTTAAATTTGCATATTCTGGTTTTATATTCATTAAATCTGATATTGATTTTCTTGTTTTGTTAACTGCTTTTGATTCTAATATTTTTCCTATTTCATATAAAGTTATTACCATTAATCCTTCTGAATTTTTTCCAACCAAATATGCTCCAATTGCAGATACAACTATCAACATATTTTCGTCTAATACTTTGTTTTTAAATAATTGTTTAAATCCTTTTTTGGCTGTTTTATATAGTAATATTGCAAATGCTATTATTGTTAAAACACTTGTAGTAATTGCATTAAATTTTCCAATTATTGCAATTAAATATATTGAAATTCCCACAATTATTCTTGCAAAATCATTTCCATTATGTTCTTCTTTATCATGGTTTTCTTCCCCATCTTCTAACACTTCAACATCTGGTTCTAATTTTTGAACTAATTTTGTTACTTCTTTTTTTGGATTTGTTTTATCTGTTTTAAATGTTAATTTTAATGTTGAAAAATTAACAACTACATCTTTATATCCTTCTGTGTTTGCTATTTCATCTTCAACTTTTTTTGCACAAGCTGCACAATCTAATCCTTCTAATGTATATTTATAACTCTTCAATATGTTCACTTCCTTTCTTTACAATTTGAGCGATATGATCATCATCTAAACTGTAAAATATTGTTTTTCCTTCTCTCCTAAATTTTACTAATTTTGATTGTTTTAGTAATCTTAGTTGATGTGATATTGCTGATTGAGTTGTTCCACAAATATTTGCTATATCACATACACATAGTTCCTCTTCTAATAATGCATATATTATTTTCATTCTTGTTGAATCTGCAAATACTTTAAATAATTCAGCTAAATCATATATAAATCCATCTTCTGGCATTTTTTGTTTTACTTTTTTTACTGCATCTTCGTGTAATATATTACACTCTGTAAAATTTTCTTCCATAATTTTTTCCTTTCTTTTTCATTTGATTATATGAATAACTGTTCATATGTAATTATATTATATGCTTATAAAATTTTTTTGTCAACACATTTTTTAATTTTTTATATTTTAAATTTTTAACAAATTTCGACAAAAATGTTCAAAAAAAATGAGACAAACTTAATCTGTCCCTAATGCCTCATTTATGACAGCAGAAAGATATTTCATACTTGTTAAACATTGTTCTAATGTGTTTCCGGTTGCTCCAACTTCCATAATATTTGCGTATTTGCCTGTATGTTGATTATATCTTGATGGTGTTAACATTATTGGTTTAAACAATCCCGGATACATTTCTTCTGCCTTTTCTTGTATTTTTATAGCAAATTTTAAATTTTCATTCCAATTTGGATGGTATAATCCCCCTTCATTTGTTCCTATTACAAACATAATTTGTGCTGCGTAATCATCTCCTATTTTAACTGTTGGTGCATAATCGCTTCTACTTCCTACAGCATCTCTATGTAGGTCTATAATTATATCTGCTGGTGTTGTTTGTAACATATTTTCTACTGTTTTTAGTGATCTTGTGTATGATCCTGTATATGATGGATAATCATGATATGATGTATCATGTGTAACATTTATATTGTATTGTTTTAAATAATTTTCAAGTTCAGTTCCAACTCTTGTTACTGTATAATTTAAATCTGTTGTTCTATAATTTCCCGTTGATTGGTATTGGTATTTTTCACTTGATGTATAACTTTCACAACTGTGTGTATGGAATATTAGTATATTTTTATTATCTATTTTTATATCTGGTGTCATCATTTCTTCTGTCAAATTGTATTTTGTTTGATTTTTTATTTTTACATTTTTATATTGAACATTAAAATTTTCTGATATTGGATTTTGAGTTACTACTTCTGTTTTGATATTTGAGGTTTGTGCTGGTGTAATGTTTTCAGATGTTTTTTGTGTTGTATCTTCATCTTTTTTGTCTTCTGTTTTTTGGTTTTCTTCATTTTTACTCTTCTCTTGATTATTATTTTCTATTTTTTCCATTCCTTTAATACTGCCTATTTCAGTTTGTAAAAATTCTTCTAAATAATTATTATCTGTTATTTTTCCTTTTTGTTTTTCATCTTTACTATATTCATTATTAATATTTGACATTACAGGTATTGTTTTATCTAAGCATTTAATAAATTGATTTGCCGAAATTGATTTTAAATTTACTTTTATTTTATTCTCTTCTTTTTTGGTATTTTTTAATGATGAACAAAATCTTGCAGTATATACAATAATAAATATTGCTATTATTATTCCTACAAGGTATTTTATAATATCTCTCATTTTTAATACTGTAACATTAAACATATATATTCTCCTTGTCCTAAGTTTACTATATATAATTTATTCTACATATATTAAAAATATGACATAACAAAAAAATATGAAATGCTTTCTGCATTTCATATTTTTATTTATTATTCTTGGCTTTCTTGTTCGCCATTATTTTCTTCTCCATTATTGTCGTTTTGATTATTTTCTTCAGTTACATTTTCATTTGATGTTGTGTTTTGTTCTACTGTATTTGTATTAGATGTGTTATCAGTATTTTCAGTATTTTTTGTAGCTTCTTTTACACTTTGACTATCTAAAAATTCTTCTACATTTAATGTTTTATCATTATATGTCATATAATAATGTTTTGTTCCTGAACTTATTACCATATATACATCATCTAATACTGCTGCACATAAATTTCTTCCTGATGAATTTATTAATGTATATTTTTTATTTTTACATGCAATTATTACATTATAGTCTGGAACTACTAATAAGTTTATAGCATCTTTATTACTTGATGCAATATATCCAAAGCTGTCATATTCTAAGTCTACTACTTGGTTTCCGTTTTTATCAAATAATCCCCATAATTTATCTTTTCTTACAGGTATTAAATTATTAACTAATAAATATTTATTTTTGATATCATTTTTTTCAAATTTTGTATTGTCAATTCCTATTTCATCATATTCTATATAAATTTTTATATTTCCCTTTGAATCTATAACTCCATATTTATTATCTCTTTTTGCTAGATATAATCCTGCATCATTATCTATTAAGTCTAAGCTGTCATATAATATTTGTACTTTCATTTCTTTTTTAGCTGATATAATTCCTACTTTTTTATTACTTTCTACTAAGAAGTCTCCTGATTCTGGTAAGTATTCAATATTATCATATTTTGGTTCTATTATAGCATTTCCTTTTAAGTCTATTACTCCAAAGTTTTTCTTATCTTCTTTACTTACAACTATCATACTATTTAAAACAGTCTTTTTGTTTGTAAAGTCTTCACTAATTGCTGTATATCCATAATCTAATACTTTAGGTGAATAATTTTCTATTAAGTATGGCATTGTATATATATATACTCTTTTTGTTTCTGTATTATATGAAAATGATACATTAAATGCTTTTTCAATTCCTTCTGATGTAGCATATAACTTACCATTCATTGCTTTTACTGGTTTTGATATATAATAATATTCATAATTTGCATCTTTATTTGATGTTGTCAATTTATATATTCTTTTAGAATTTAATGCAAAATTTGCAATTTCATCATCACATTGTATATAGCATTTGCTTGCATCTTCAGATTTATCAGAATATTCACCATTATAACTTTTATATCCTAAATAAGAAGCTATTTCTTTTATTGGAAAATATACTGTTCCATCCTCTTCAACAACCATCATATCTTTTACTTTGCTATTTTGTACTCCATCTATATATAATCTTAAAGTATTACTTTGTATATATAAAATAGCTCCAATTAAAGCTATTATAGCAATTATTAAAATACTAATAACTATTAATATTATCTTTGCTATTTTTTTCGAATTATCTGTCTTTTTTTGTTGAAAACTCTCATCAATTAAATTCATTTGTACTCCCCTCCGAATATAGTTATTAATTAATATAACCATATTTTTTATAAAATTCATTTTTGAATGTTAACAAATTATCATTCTCTATTTCTATTCTAACTCTTTCCATTAATTTAGTCAAGAATCTTAAATTATGAATTGATAATAATCTTACTCCTAAAATTTCATTTGCTTTTACAAGATGTCTTATATATGCTCTTGTATAGTTTTTACATGTATAACAATCACATTCTGGATCTAATGGTCCCCAATCTCTTTCATATGTTGCATTTCTTACAACAACTTTTCCATGTGATGTTAATGCTGTTCCATTTCTAGCTATTCTTGTTGGTAATACACAATCACACATATCAATTCCAGCAATTGCTGATTCTATCAAATAATCTGGTGTTCCAACTCCCATCAAATATCTTGGTTTATCTTTAGGCATTTTAGGTGCTGTATAATAAAGTATATCTAAAAATTCATCTTTTGGCTCTCCAACACTTATTCCACCTATTGCATACCCTGGTAAATCTAAAGCCATTAAATCCTCTAAACTTTTATCTCTTAAATCCTTATAAAATCCACCTTGAATAATTCCAAACAAAGATTGTTTATCAGTTGTCACATGAGCATCTTTACATCTTTTTGCCCATCTTGTTGTTCTTTCCATAGAATTTTTAGTATATTCATATGTTGAAGGATATGGACAACATTCATCAAATGCCATTATAATATCTGCTCCCAAATCCTCTTCTGTTTTCATTACAGATTCAGGTGTAAATACATGTCTACTTCCATCTAAGTGTGATTTAAATTCAACACCATCTTCAGTAATAGTTCTCAAATCTCCTAAACTGAAAACTTGAAATCCACCACTATCTGTTAATATAGGTCTATCCCAATTCATAAATTTATGAAGACCCCCAGCTTCTTTAACAATATCTTGCCCTGGTCTTAGATATAAATGATATGTATTTGATAATATTATTTGAGCCTTTACTTCTTCCTTTAACTCCTCAGGAGTCATTGCTTTTACTGTTGCCTGTGTCCCTACTGGCATAAATATAGGAGTTTGTATATCTCCATGTGGTGTATGTATAACCCCTCTCCTAGCTCCTGTTTGTTTACATTCATGTAATAATTCATATGTTACTGCGTGTTTCATTTTTCCTCCTAAGTTGTCAATAGGGACGGGCCTTTTTGACAACTTTTATTTTTATATTTTGCTATTATACTATTTATAGTTTTCTTTCTAAAGTTGTCAAAAAGGCCCGTCCCTATTGACAACTTATTTTATAAACATCGCATCTCCAAAACTAAAGAATCTATATTTTTCTTTAACAGCTTGGTTGTATGCTTTCATTATATAATCTTTACCTGCTAATGCTGATACTAGCATTAGTAATGTTGATTGTGGTAAATGGAAATTTGTTATTAATCCATCTATACATTTAAATTTATAACCTGGATATATAAATATTTGTGTATCTCCTTCTATAGGTTGTACCATTCCTGTTGTTTCATCTGCAATTGTTTCTAGTACTCTACATGATGTTGTTCCTACTGCTATTACTTTTTTTCCAGCTTTTCTTGTTTCATTTATTTTATCACAATCTTCTTGTTTTATATAAAAATGTTCTGAGTGCATTTCATGATTTTCTACTTCATCTTCTTTTACTGGTCTAAATGTTCCTATTCCAACATGTAATGTTACATTTGCTATTTTTACACCTTTTTCCTCTATCTTTTTTAATAGTTCAGGTGTAAAATGTAAGCCTGCTGTTGGTGCTGCTGCTGAACCCTCGTATTTTGCGTAAACAGTTTGATATCTATCGTTATCTTTTAATTCTTCATGTATATATGGTGGTAATGGCATCAAACCTATTTGATCTAATATTTCATTAAATATTCCTTTATAGTGAAATTCAACTTTTCTTGTTCCACCTGGCATTATATCTAATATTTCTGCTTCTAGTAATCCATCTCCAAAAATTACTTTTGTTCCAACATGAATTTTATTTCCTGGTCTTACAATACTTTCCCATATATCTCCTTCGATGTTATTTAATAATAAAAATTCAACATGTGCTCCTGTTTCCTTTTTTCCATAAATTCTTGCTGGAATAACTTTTGTATTATTTCTAACTAAGCAATCTCCTGGTTCTAAATAATCAATAATGTCCTTAAATACTTTATCTTCTATTGTTTGCTTTTCTCTATTTAATACCATTAGTCTAGATTCATCTCTTTTTTCTAAAGGTACTTGTGCTATTAATTCTTCTGGTAAATCATAGTTGAATTCTGATACTTTCATTTTTTCTCCTCCATTATTCTAATTCGTTAGAATTTAAATCATTAATACTAGTCATTTTCTTTTTTATATTTTTAAAATTATTTCCTATATTTTTAAATAATTGTTTTATTTCTTCAATTATATTTTGTGGTTCTTTAAATTCTGAAGTTTTATAAGAATACTCAAAATTTGAAGTTTTAGCTGGTTTTAATGTATATACTTCTTCTGGTAATCCAATATTTCCTTCTGAAGTTTTTATTGTTTTATTTATATAATCTGCATACCAATTTTTTAGACCTATTAAACTTTCATCTTTATATCCATATTTTTTATAATCATGTAATGCCGGTATTTTATATCCATATTCTTGTGCTGTTCTTTCTAATGAATGCAAAAATTCATGTAAAAATACTTCTTCTGGAAATGTGTTTATTCTTGTATCATATTTATATATATAACTTTTAGAAGAATTTGGTAATCTAATATTTGAATATCCTATTCCATAATAATCCATTGAACCGAAGTCCTATCCAATCATTTATTTCTATATCATCTTTATATTTTTCATTACCGTAATCTAATTATTACAAAAATATGATCATAATCATTTTTATTTACTATATCTTTTATACTATCTTCTATATCCTCTGGTGCAACATAATATCCAAATTCTTCATCATAAGTCAAATTAGTTATTGGTTCTGTTATTTTATAAATATCACATCCAGCTTTCATCTTATTTTTTGAAATTGTACCACATACATTTTCAAATCTTCTTATAGTATCTTTTACATCTGAAAAATCAGAATCTGTCATTGATAATTTTATTTCTTTTCCATCAATGGTTACATCTGTATTTTCAAATATTAAACAAGCAAATTGCCATTCATTATTACTTTCAGCTACACCTTCTTCTAATGTAAAATCTGAAAACCATGCTGTTCCTGTGCAATTTCCTAGATAACCACCTAATCTAAATCCTATATCAACTTCTTCTCTATCTTTACTATTAAATATAAACTCTATCTTTTGCCAGTCACTTGTTCCACTAATTGCAGTTGACCTTTCAGTTGTTCCTATAATTGAAATCTGTGCACCTACTCCTGATTTATTATCTTCAGGAATTACATTTTCAGTTTTTACCATACAAGTTACTTTATATGGTGTATTTTTTTGCACTTTTACTGCTTTATAAAAAGTAGCATCATTTTCTATTTTTGATACTATTCTATAACTATCAGATTTTGAATACTTTACATTACTATCTCTTTTAAATTGTGATGTATATAATGTAGCTTCACTTCTTATATATTCATTAAAATTATTTTCCCTATAAAATTTATAAGCTAAAAATAAAATAAATATTAATATAATCCATATTATACAATTTGCAATTTTCTTTATCTTATTATTTTTTTGTGTTTCCATATACTTTATCCTTTTTTGTAATATTTTGTCTAATTATATTATACAAGAAAAGCTACATTTAATCAACAAAAAAATTGAAGAAATATCTCCAATTTTCTTGCTTTTTTATTACTCTTCTGTTTTTTTATTTTCATTCTTATCATCTGATAAAATAGCTGTTAAATTAACTCTACCTTGTTCATCTATATCTGTAACTTTTACAGTTACTTTATCTCCTACATTAAGAACATCTTCAACTTTCTTAATTCTTTCTTTAGATATCTTAGAAATATGTAATAGTCCTTCTTTTCCAGCTACACCTAAATCTACAAATGCTCCAAAGTTCATTATTCTTGTAACTGTTCCATAATAAATTCCACCAACTTCAACATCTCTTACTATATCTTCTATCATCTCTAATGCTTCGTTTGCTTTTTCATTATTATCTGAATAAATCATTACTTGTCCATCTTCTTCAATATCTATTTTTACACCTGTTGCATCAATTATTTTGTTTATAGTTTCTCCACCTTTTCCAATTACATCTTTTATTTTTTCAACTTTTATTCTTGTTGAAACTATTCTTGGTGCATATTTTGATATTTCTTTTCTAGGTTCTGAAATTACAGGTGCCATTATATCATCTAATATATGTTTTCTAGCAATTCTTGTTCTTTCAAAAGCTTCTTTGATTATATCATATGATAATCCATCAACTTTGATATCTACTTGTATTGCAGTTATACCTTTTTCTGTTCCACCAACTTTAAAATCCATATCTCCAAAGAAATCTTCAATTCCTTGAATATCTGTAAGCATTACATAGTCATTTTCATCATTAGGATTTGTTACAAGTCCTGTTGATATCCCTGCAACTGGTCTTTTTATTGGTACACCTGCTGCCATTAATGATAATGTACTTCCACAAATACTTGCTTGTGATGTTGAACCATTTGATGATAATACTTCTGATACAACTCTTATTGCATATGGGAATTCTTCTTTTGAAGGTAGTACTGGAACTAATGCTTTTTCTGCTAACGCTCCATGTCCTATTTCTCTTCTTCCTGGACCTCTTGGTGGTCTTGCTTCACCAACACTGTAACTTGGGAAGTTATATTGATGCATATATCTTTTTGATTCTTCTGTATCAATTCCATCTAAAGTTTGTTCTTCACTTATCATTCCTAATGTTGTAACTGAAAGTACTTGAGTTTGTCCTCTTGTAAATAATGCACTTCCGTGTACTCTTGGTAATAAGTCTATTTCACATGATAATGGTCTAATTTCATCTATTGCTCTACCATCAACTCTTTTATGTTCAAAGAATATCATGTTTCTTACACATTTTTTCTCTAATTTATATATTGCTTCTCCGATATCAGCTTTATGTTCTTCAGCAGCTTCTTCTCCAAATTTTTCGGCATATGCATTTGCTATTTTGTCAGATACTTCTGCTACATTATTATCTCTTGTTTCCTTATCAGCTTCTTGAAGTGCTTGTTTTACATCTTCTTCAAAGTTTGTTTCTATAAATTCATATACATCATGGTCAACAGCAAAAGATTTATATTCAAATTTTGGTTTTCCTATTTCTTCTTTCATTTTTTCAATGAACTTACAAATCTTTTTAATTTCTTTATGACCTTCTTTTATTGCTTCTAACATAACATCATCTGGAACTTCATTTGCTCCAGCTTCTATCATTGCTATTTTTTCTTCAGTTCCTGCTACTGTTAAAGTTAAATCAGATACTTTTCTTTGTTCTTCTGTTGGATTTATGATTATCTTACCATCAACTAACCCAACATTTACTGCTGCTGTTGGTCCACCAAATGGAATATCTGATATTGAAAGTGCTGCAGATGCACCTATCATTGCTGCTACTTCTGGTGAATTATCTTGTTCTACTGAAAGAACTGTTGCAACAACTACTACATCATTTCTAAAATCTTTTGGGAATAATGGTCTTAATGGTCTATCTATAGCTCTTGATGTTAAAATTGCTTTATCACTTGGTTTACCTTCTCTTTTTTGGAATGAACCTGGAATTTTTCCAACTGAATATAATTTTTCTTCATAGTCTACTGACAATGGGAAAAAGTCTATTCCATCTCTTGGTTCTTTAGATGCTGTAACATTTACCATTACAACTGTATCTCCATATCTAACTGTTACACTTCCATTTGCAAGACCTGCAAATTTTCCTGTTTCAATTGTTAATTTTCTTCCTGCTAATTCTGTTTCATAAGTTTTGAACATTTTATTTTCTTCCTTTCCATTTTCTTTTTTGCACCATTTTTTAATAAAATCAAACATACTTGTCCTCCTTTTAGGGAATTGGGGACGCCCTTTTTTTCCCTATTATTTTTTCACTAATTTAGTATAATCTCATTTAGATTGTAACCTCTATAATATTCTGATTTTCTTTCAGCACATTATACAAGCTACTTCCCTAAATATAGTTTATACTAAATTTTCCACAAAAAGCCTATGCTAAATTTTCTTTTGCATAGGCTCTATTATGAAATTATTTTCTTAATCCTAATTTTTCAACGATATCTCTGTATCTTTGAATATCTTTTTTAGCTAAGTAGTTTAGTAAGTTTCTTCTTTTACCAACCATTTTTAATAATCCTCTTCTTGAGTGATTATCTTTTACATGAACTTTTAAGTGTTCTGTTAATTCATTAATTCTTTCTGTTAAAAGAGCGATTTGTACTTCTGGTGAACCAGTGTCTTTTTCTTCTCTTTTATATGTGTTAATGATTTCTTGTTTTCTTTCCTTTGTCATGTTTACACCTCCTATATTTTTTTCCACCTTTAACTGAGCTTTTAGTTTTGGTGCTTTTCTTGAAAGCTAAGTAAAAGGTTTACTTGAATAGTATACTATATTTTGAAAGATTTATCAAGGGTTTTGAAGAATTTTTTTATTACTTTGCATCTATCTACAATTGGATATTATTTAATCTGTTGTTTTTGTATATTTTAAAGTTATATATGCAGTACCTGAACCACCATTGTTTGAAGATCTTAGTTGTATTCTTTCTTTATCCACACATTGAATAACTGTAAGATATCCATCAGCAATTACTCCTTTGCTAACCCCCATTAATATAAATGGGCTATATAAATTAGTATTTCTGGTTGAATTATACTTCACAAGAAATGTATTTCCTACATCTATATATATATTATCAACATCTGGTATATTATGATTAATATATTGCGTATCTTCTGTTGTATAATCAGCTTTAATTGTTTTCTGATATAGTGGTTTATCATCGATAAATTTTCCAATTTTCTTTTCTTCAAAACTTATAGAATTAATTTCATTTACTTTTTCTTCTATAATTTCATTCAATTTATCTTCTGTTACTTCTTTACTAATATTTGTACCTGCACTTGCTATTTTATTTTCATATTCTGCAATTGTTTCGTTTTCTTTATCTTGTGAATTTTGATACTCTTCCTTTGCTTGCTTTGTCTTTTCAAATAATCTTGTATTAGTTAAAGATTGTATTACAAGCCCTGTCAGTATTAGCAAAATCACTATTGTTATAACTAGAGATATTAACGTTATAGCTTTTTCATTTTTTATCTTTCTCATTTTTTCTTTCTCCTTTGTTTTTTTATATTTTATATTATATATATTTTATAACATACATAAAAAAAATAGTCCAGTATGCTTGACTATTTTTTCTATTTTTTAATTATCTTTATTGATATATATTTTAAATTCATCTATATATCCTTTATAATAGCTTGCATCTCCATCTCTATATCTTCCTATAGTATAATATGCATTTTTATCAAACCCTATTGTTCCACTCTTATTTTCTTGCCAATATTTTTTATCATTCTTATATGTTGTCCATGTATTACCATCCCTTACCAACTGCCAATGTGCCCATACATAAAATTCATTTTTACAAAATGCATCAGCTGCACGAAAGATATTCCATGATACCGCATTTTCAGAAGCATATAATGTTCCATAATAATTTACTAACAATCCTGTATCTCTTTGCCCTTGATAAAAACTATAAAATCTTGTACCGTTATTTTCTGGTTTTTCCCACCAATCAATAATAAAATTATCTCCTAATCTATCTTCTTCATCTACTTTTATTTTTATAAACGAATTACCATCAAATTTAAATATTAACTTATTATCACTTATATGTGCTATTATTTTTATATCATCTGTTACTTTTTCTATTTTTATTTTTCCTGTCTTTATATCAACTATATAACCTTCAGATGTTGTTATTTCTTTTTCTCCCATTGTTACTTTTAATGTTGTTATAACATCACCATTTGATACTGATATAGTTGCTTCATATGGTTTATTATAAGCTGCTTTTGTTTCATTATTGTCTATTAATATTCCTTCATCTATGTCTTTTATTACTTTATAATAGTAGTCATCTATTTTTATTGTCTTTTCTACCACTTCTCCACTTTCTGATGTTATTTTTACTTTGTATTCTACTCCTAATTCTACTGAATAATCTATTCCTACTTGTTCCTTTTTGTTATATGGATATATTGTTCCATCTGGCATTTGTACTTCTTTTATTCCATTTATCTCATTAATATTAATTCTTCTCTCATTTCTGCTTTTATTTCTGCTTCTTTTACCTTTTTAACTTTTTCTAACAACCCGTTTTCTCCGCTTAATGTTGCTATTGTTATTCCTGCTAATATTAATAATATAACTATTGTCACTATTAGTACAACTAATGTAATAGCATTTTCTCTTTTTTGTTTTTTCATCTTTTTATTCCTCCTATGTTTTCTAGAATAATTTATATCATATTATCACAAAATAGTCTAGTGTATTGGACTATTTTTTTAAATTTTATTGCTATACTTATTTTTATAATTAAGGAGGTTTTATCATGTTATTTTCAGATGCAATTCGCAAAAGAATTAAATATTATTTAGAAAAAAATAATATGACTATTTGGAAACTTTATAAAGCTTCAGGAGTACCCAAATCAACCTTATGTGCATTAATGAAAGAAGATTCCGGTATTCCAAAATTAGATACTTTACTTCATATCTGTGAAGGTTTAGGTATTACTATTAAAGATTTTTTTAATGATGACATATTTAATGATGTTGAATATGATAAATGAGACAGTTTAAACTGTCCCATTTATTGTAATTTTTCCGTTTTTCAAACCAACTTTCGTTAATTTTTCTTTATTTAATTTTCCATCCAAAATATCCTCAGCTAATTTGTCTTCTACTAAATTTTGAATAGTTCTTCTTAATGGTCTTGCACCAAAGTTTTTATCAATTCCCTCTTTTGCAATCATTGCTTTAACATCTGGTTCAAATTCGATATCATATTTTTGTTCTTTTAATCTGTTTACAACTTCTTTAAGCATAATATCTATAATTTGATTAATATCATTATCTGTTAATTTGTGGAATACTATAATTTCATCAATACGATTTATAAATTCAGGTCTTAATTCTTTTTTTAATTCGGCCATTACTTCTTTTTTTATTTCTTCATATTCTTTTTGTGAACTATTTTCTTTATCATCTTTATTTGTAAATCCTAATTGTTTTCTATCTGTTATTAGTCTTGCACCTAAATTTGATGTCATAATTATTACCGTATTTTTGAAATTTACTGTTCTTCCTTGACTATCTGTTAATCTACCATCTTCAAGAATCTGTAGTAACATATTCATTACATCTGAATGTGCTTTTTCTATCTCATCAAATAATATTACTGAATATGGTTTTCTTCTTATTTTTTCTGTTAATTGTCCTCCATCATCAAATCCAACATATCCTGGAGGTGCACCTATTAATTTAGACACAGAATGTGGTTCCATAAATTCTGACATGTCGAGTCTTATCATTGCATTTTCATCACCAAATAAAACTTCTGCCAATGCTTTTGATAATTCTGTTTTTCCTACCCCTGTTGGTCCTAAGAACAAGAATGAACCTATTGGTCTCTTTGGATCTTTTAGTCCAACTCTTCCTCTTCTTATTGCTTTTGATACTGCTTCTACTGCTTCATTTTGACCAATTACTCTTTTATGCAATTCTTTTTCAAGATTTTTTAATTTTTCGTTTTCATCTTCTGTTATTTTTTTAGCGGGAATACCTGTCCAATTTGCAATAACTTCAGCGATATTTTCTTCAGTTATAGTTACAATTGATTTAGTATTTTTGCTTTTCCACTTGCTTTGCTCTTTTTCAAATTTATCTCTTAAAGCCTTTTCTGTATCTCTTAATTCTGCCGCTTTTTCAAATTTTTGATTTAATACTGCCTCTTCTTTTTCATTTTTTGTTTTTTCAATTTCTTCTTGCAATTCTTTTAAGCTATCAGGCTCTGTATATGTTTTTAATCTTGCTCTTGAAGATGCCTCATCAATTAAGTCAATTGCTTTATCTGGTAAAAATCTATCATTTACGTATCTTATAGATAATTTTACAGCAGATTCAATTGCTTCATCTGTTATTTTTACATTATGATGTGCTTCATATTTATCCCTAATTCCTTTTAGAATTTGAATTGTATCTTTTTCAGATGGTTCATTTACAGTAACTGGGCTAAATCTTCTTTCAAGAGCTGCGTCCTTTTCGATAAATTTTCTATATTCATTCAAAGTTGTTGCACCAACTAATTGGATTTCACCTCTTGCAAGTAAAGGTTTTAAAATATTAGCTGCATCAATTGCACCTTCTGCTGCACCTGCACCAACTATTGTGTGAATTTCGTCTATGAAAAGAATTACATCACCGGCTTTTTTTACTTCATTTAAAGCCTTCTTAATTCTCTCTTCAAAATCGCCTCTATACTTGCTACCAGCAACCATTCCAGAAATATCAAGTGTTACCACTCTTTTATCTTTCAAAATTTCTGGAACATCTCCAGCTGCTATTTTTTGAGCCAATCCTTCAACTGCTGCTGTTTTACCAACACCAGGTTCACCTATCAAGCATGGATTATTTTTAGTTCTTCTTGATAAAATTTCAATTACTCTTTCAATTTCTTGTTTTCTTCCTATTACAGGGTCTAATTTTCCCTCTTCTGCTTTTTTAGTTAAATCTTGTCCAAATTGATTTAATGTTGGTGTTTGGTTATAACTTCCTTTGCCTCTTCTTTTTCCACCATTTGCATTGTTCGAACTGTCATCACTTGAATTATAATCTTCACCTTCATTTATTACTTTTATAATTTCATTATAAAGTTTTGGAATATTTACATTTAAGTCTAACAAAATTTTTGCTGCCACACAGTCTCCTTCTCTTAATATTCCTATTAAAAGATGTTCTGTTCCTATAAAGTTGTATCCTAGTTTTCTTGCTTCTATAAATGCTGACTCTACTACTCTTTTGGTTCTTGGTGTAAAGTCTACTATATTTTCAATTGGCTCGTCACTGCCAATTAATTCTTCAATTTTGTTTAGAATATCATCTGCTGTTACATTTTGATTTTCTAATACTTTTGATGCTATTCCATTGCCTTCTTTTGCTAGTCCATATAATATGTGTTCTGTTCCTATATAGCTGTGTCCTAGTTCTAAGGCTATATCATTTGCAATTTCTATTGCTTTATTTGCTCTATTTGTAAATTTATATGTCATTTTTATCACCTTCTCTTTCTTATTTAGTATTAATTTGACAATTTAGTTACTTTTTAGTATACTTACTTTAAGTTACTTATTAATGCGATAGATTTATCTATCACTCATCCATATGGAGGTATATAATATGAAAGAAATACATAAAGGAATTGGATATATTGCACTTGCAGCAATATGTATTGCTATTTTGTACTTAACCAAAGAAGCTACTTTAGTTGTCATGCTTGCTGCTATTGGTTTTTACTTTCTTTCTGATTAAAGTATTGCCCCTATATGGGGTTTTTTATAATTTTAGAAATCATGTATCTTTTCTAATGTCCTTTTGGGGACGGTTCTGTTTGAACCATTTGTATTTTAAATTGACATTTTATGTTTATCATGCTATAATTTTTAAAGTTACTTTGTTAATTGATATAATTAATAATTATATCTGTACCTAGCGTAATGCTAGTAATTACAAGGAGGATTACTATGAATATTACCAAAATAGTAGGATACATTTGTGTTGCCGCTATTTCTATTGTAGTAACTATTGTTTTTCAAGATAAAATAATGACTCTTGCTTCAATTCTTATTGGTTTTTATCTAGTTTCCAAAGATAGAAAAAGTAGTTAGAATAGTCATAGCCTCCTTGGAGGCTTTTTTATTTTTCATTAATTATTTTCTTAATAACTTCTGCTCTTTTTATATCTCTTTCCAATGTTTCATACTGCTCTCCCAAATATTTTTGCATATTTGCAGGTTTCGTATATAAAATTAATTTCTGAACTTTAGTATCTGTTAATTCTGGTAAAATTCCTAAGTCAGTTCCCATCTTTATATTAGAAATTAAATTTTGTGCTTCTTCTAAAGATATTTTTCTACAATTATTTAATAATCCATAACTTCTATAAATAGTATCTTCTAATTCCATAGAATCTTTAGCTAAAAATTTTCTAGCTTTTCTTTCTTGCTCAATTAATTTTTCTGTAACAACCTTAATATTTTCTATAATATCCTTTTCCGTAACTCCTAAAGTTCTCTTATTTGAAATTTGAAAAATATCTCCTAATTCTTTACTATTTTCACCATAAGCACCTACTATATTTACTCCAAAATTATTAATAGTATAAAACACCTTATTAATATTCTGTGTAATTTTTAACGCTGGCAAATGTACCATTACTGATGCTTTTAAACCTGTTCCACAGTTTGTTGGTAAACTTGTTAAATATCCATATTTTTTACTTGTTGCATATCCTAAAACTTCTTCAATTTTTTGATCTATTTCTATTGCCAAATTTAATGTATTTTCTAATTCAAATCCACTACTAAATACTTGAACTTTTAAATGATCTTCATCATTAATCATAATACAAATATTTTCTTCATTATTTATTAAAATGGCTCCATTTTCATCATGGACAGCATATTCTGGACTTATTAAATTTTTTTCTACTAAACTCATCTTTGTTATGTCGTCCATATCTTTTAGTTCTAGATATTTTAGCCCATATCCTATTGCATATACATTTTCTTTTATTTTATCTTTCAATTTTTCTACATCTTGTCTACTTTTTAAATTAAATTTAAATCCTTCCAAATTTCTTGCAAATCTTATTCTTGTACTTACTACTACATCAGAATCTTTTCCACTTTGTAAATACCAATTCATATTTATCACCTTTCTTATTATTGAAATTTGACACTTTTATAAGAAACAAAATAGATTAAATTTCTATTTTTAATTGTACTTTTTCTAAAATGTCCCAATGGGAAACGTCCCTAATGGGACATTTTTTTTATCTCGTCTCTTATTTTGGCTGCATCTTCATATCTTTCTTCTTTTATTGCTTGTTTTAATTCTCCTTGTAGTTTCTCTAATTTGTTATCAGTTTTATTTTTTTCGTTTTGTTCTTCTTTTTTATCAAATTTGACTTTGTTATCTGATATTTTTCCTAATCTACCAATATGTCTATTTGCACCTTGTAATTTTTTTAAAATTGGGTCCATTCTATCTTCAAATACATCATAACAATTTGGACATCCATATCTTCCTGTATTTATGATATCATCAAATGTTGATCCACAACTATCACATTTTACTTGTTTCATTTCATTTAATAATGGCATAAATTCTGGTGTATTAAAGTCTTCTAGAAAGCTTCCAAAGAAATTAGAAAAATCTAATGATGGCATTCTAAAATCCATTTTATCTACTATTCCTAATTTTTTGCTACACTCCTCACATAAATTCATTTCTTTTTTTACTCCATTGATATTTTCTGAGTATCTAACATTTGCTTCTCTTTTTCCACAATTTTCACATAACATATTAATCACTCCTTTTTATTTCTTCTACTTACTCTAAAAATAAATAATTTAATTTAGAATTAAGTTATTAGAAATATTAATTTTTACTCTATATTCAATAACATATTTTTAAATATTCTTGCTCTTACTTCGTCTTTAATATCTTTATTCAGCTTTAATACATTATCACTTGTTGCAACTTTTAAAAGTTTAGCTTCTTTTTTAGTAATTATATTATATGTTAAAAAGTCACTTAACAAGATATCTATATCATTAGCTGTTATTGTCATTCCTATATTATTTATTATATGCATAATATAATCTGATTTTGTATTACTTATTTTCTTTATTTTGATGTTTCCACCACCACCTCTTTTACTTTCTACATAATAACCTTGTGATGGTTTAAATCTTGTTGATATTACATAATTTATTTGTGATGGTACACAATTAAAATGTTGTGCTAATTCATTTCTTTGTATTTCTATAAAATCATTTTCGTCTTCATCAAATAAATCCTTTATAAATCCTTCTATTACATCTGACATTCTCATTTTAATAGCCTCCTTTTATTCTTGTCTTTTTACAAACTAATGAAATATGTTATCGTTTTGTCTTTGACTTTCTTTGACCTATAATAATATTATATCTGCTTTTATTATTTTTTCAAGTCTATTTTTTGACTTTGTTTGACCTTCTTTGACTTTTATTTATATTTATACTTCCTTTTTCTTTTATTTTCTCTCTTTATCTTTCTTTTTTGTCATATTTTCTAATTCTTCTGTTTTTTCTTTTTGAGCTGGTAAAGATATCCATGCAAAATAAGATGAGATAAATTCTCCATACTTTGTACTGTCTTCTCCTACTTCTGTTGCCATAGCATCTATCTCATCTTCTTTTTTATTTTTCTTACCCATAATCCCAACACCTTTCTATTTTTATTTACTAAAGATATTATGATTATGTACCAATTTTACAGATTGTATACTTTATGTATTATATTTTTAAAACCTGACCTGGATATATTAAATTTGGATTCTTTATTTCATTCATGCTTACAATCCAATTTACTGTTACCCCATATCTTCTAGAAATAGACCATAAGTTATCTCCCTTTTTTACTGTATAATATCTTTGTTCTTTTACATTTCTAGACTTTCCGAAAATAACAATCCTTTGACCTGGATATATTAAATTTACATTTTTTATATTATTCCAACTTGCAATATTCTGTATAGTTGTTTCATATTTATTAGCAATTTCCCATAAAGTATCTCCTCTTTTTATAGTATAATACGTTTTTCCTGTTGCATTTGTTTGCACCCCATAAATATTTGAATTTGTTATTATTCTCAAAATTTGTCCTGGATATATTAGATTCACATTACTAATTCCATTTATATCTGCAATTTCTTGTACTGTTGTTCCGTATTTTATAGCAATTTGATTTAATGTATCTCCTCTTTTTACTGTATAATATAAATTTTCTGTTTGATATTCTTTATTATTTAAATTTTCATTACTAGGAATATTCGAATTATCATTTAAGAAAATATCTTCTGAATATAAATCTCTATCTACATATGTATTTACACCAGAAACAAATCCTCTATCTGTATATTGAACTCCTATAAAAGAATTCCAACTAGAATTAACACTATTTAAATTCTCATAATCTCCATAATAAGCCAACCATAACTCTCCTTGACTTGATAATTGGTCATTAAATATATTTTCTGAATTATATAAATCACTATAAACTATTACCTGTTTTTTTGTTAGTTCTTTTACTCTTTGTATAAATGCCATTGCAATTTGATTTATTTCCTCTTTATTTATTCCACCAAATTGTTCATAATCTAATGCTAATTTACAATCTGCTTGTTTTCCTGATATTATTGTTGAAAAAAATTCTGCTTGTTGATTTGCTTCTTCTATGTTGGTTGCTGTTAAAAAATGATAAAATCCCACCTTCAAACCATTTGCCTTTGCATTTTCATAATTTATATCAACATATGGATCTTTTATATTATTTCCTTGACTTGCTTTAATATATACTACTTGAATTCCTGCATCTTTTACTTTACTATAATCAATATACCCTTGCCAATCACTAACATCAATTCCTTCATATTTTAATTCACTCTGTGGTGTTAATGCATATATTGAATTTAAAAATGTAAATATAAACACTATAAATATCCCAGAAATTTTTAATACTTGTTTTTTCATATTAAATATCCTCCTAAAATACTTTATATATTGTATTCTTGGAATCTTTTTTAGTGATTTTATATTTACTAAATACATATAAATTTTATTAGTATCATATATTTTAATATGGTGATTATATGTTTTCGAAATGTCATTTTTATATAATAAAAATTAAAAGAAATATATTAGCTCTCTTCTTTCTTTTTTTTGCTACAAGCTTACTTCTATTTTCTTCAAGTAATTTGCCAGCTATAAAAAAAGGATTATCATTATGGGCAAATTCTGTTGTTCCTTCTCTTTTTCCTTTTTTTGTATCAACTGAATTATTAATGAATACTAATTTTGTAAATATTCTAGGAAGATTTTTAAATAAAATTATGAAACCTCTATTTAATATTAGAGGTGAAGGTTCTTTTGGTTTTATAATGGGATTAATTAGTGGATATCCTGTAGGAGCAAAAATTGCTTGTTCCTTTAGACAAAATAATATCTGTTCTAAAGAAGAATGTGAAAGACTTCTAAGTTTTACAAATAATTCTGGTCCTCTTTTTATATTAGGAACTGTTGGAATCAGTATGTTTGGTAACTCTACAATTGGTCTTTTATTACTTATTACTCATATATTAGCTTGCATCAGTGTTGGAATTATTTTTAAATTTTGGAAAAAAGATAAAGAAACTTTTAATTTTTCTAATAATATAAATTCTACTTCCAATAAATATAAAAATATTACTTTTTCTAATTTAGGAGAAGTATTAGGGAAAAGTATTACTAATAGTATTTCTACCATTTTAATGATAGGTGGCTTTGTTGTAATATTTTCTAGTATAATATCAATTTTAAATTCAAGTGGATTTTTTAGCAGTATTACTTTTATGCTTATACCCATTTTTAATTTTTTGCATATAGATACTTCTTTTATATATGGTATACTCACAGGTTTACTTGAAATTACTAATGGTATTAACTCTATTTCTAGTATTAATATAAAACATATCTCTGTAAATATTATTATTACGGCTTTTTTACTTGGATTTGGTGGATTATCTGTTTTACTTCAAGTTTTAAGCATTACTTCAAAAACTGATTTATCAATAAAACCTTATATATATGGAAAATTATTACATGGGCTTTTAGCTGCATTTTATACTTTTATTGCAATTAATATATTTCCTTTTTTTAATTTTAATTTATAAATACTTTTTATAAAATTAATTTCTGAATATTTAAATTCTTTTTGAATATAATTTATTGAATATTGATTGGAGATGATTAAATGGATAAAGATTTTAATAATATGCCACCTTTTATGGATTTTTCTATGTTTCAACAAATGCGGTTCAACCAATGGTCCTGATATGAATGAATTATATAGAGATCCCATGTTTAATCCAATGGCTCAATATGAACAAGCATTTTTATATTACAGATATCTATGTATGCAAATGGATTATAAGATAAAATGTAAAGAATATGAAAAAATGTGCAATTCAAATAATAATGAAAGAGGCCAAAGAAGAGTTGAATAATACACGATTTTATGATATACTTACTTTATCTTTTTAGATAATACAATCTTATTTGCCAATGCAAAAGGAGGAACACTTTATGATGCGGAAAATAAAAATTCCAAAAAACACAAAAAATGTTTTTATTACATTTTCAGGTGAAAAAACTCTTTACTTTTCTGACAAGAATTGTAAGATTCCACTACCTGAAAAAAAACTATCTGATTATTTTACTATTGAAGTAGATATACCAGATAACCTAAAGAAGATTAAAATATATGATTCGTCTCCTCGTTCTGGAGCTCCATTGATTAGTACAATCAATTCTGAAATTCTTCTTTGGGGCGAACGGCTAAAAAATGCTAGAGTTTTATTTAGCCATGGAGTAAAAATAAAATTTTCTACTTCAAAAAATGGAAACTCTAACCCGCTTCCAAAAAATCAGTCTATTGAAAGTAGCCTTGTTAATAAAGAATGGGCATTACTTATCGCTGATGTAAATGAAGAGGTAATTGGATTTTTATATTACTTTACAGATTAACAGTGTTGCAGGACTATTATAATAAATAGTCCTGTTTTTTATATTAATTAATCTTCTCTTTCCATTAATTGATATTCTATATTTAATAATCTATTATACTTAGCAACTCTATCTGTTCTACAAGGTGCTCCTGTTTTTATTTGTCCTGCATTTATTGCTACTGCTAAATCCGCTATTGTTGTATCTTCTGTTTCACCTGATCTATGTGAAATAATTGTCTTATAACCTTTATCTTTAGCTTCTTGTATTGTGTCTAAAGTTTCTGTTAAAGTTCCAATTTGATTTGGTTTTATTAAAATTGCATTAGCTACATTTTCTTTTATTCCTTTTTGTAATCTTTTGATATTAGTTACAAACAAATCATCTCCAACTAATTGCACTTTATTTCCTAACTTTTGTGTTAGCTCTTTCCATGATTCCCAGTCTTCTTCTGCTAAACCATCTTCAATTGATATTATAGGATATTTTTCTGTTAATTCTACAATATATTCAATCATCTCTTGTTTTGTTTTAAATATATCTGTTTTCCAGAAATAATAACCATCCTTTCCTATTTTTTGTGCTTCATCATACATTTCTGTACTAGCAATATCTAATGCTAAACATATATCTTTTCCAGGTTCATATCCAGCTCTTTTTATTGCTTCAATTATTGAGTCTAATGCTTCTTCCTCATCTTTTAAATTTGGTGCAAATCCACCCTCATCACCAACTCCAACTGAATATCCTTTATCTTTTAATACTTTCTTTAATGTATGATATACTTCAACTCCTCGTTTTAATCTTTCAGCAAATGTTATACTTCCAACTGGTATTATCATAAATTCTTGTATATTTATATTATTATCAGAATGCTTTCCTCCATTTAATATATTCATCATTGGAATTGGTAATTTATTTGCATTTATTCCACCAATATAATTATATAATTCCATTCCTAATGAATTTGCTGCAGCTTTCGCTACTGCTAAAGAAACTCCTAAAATAGCATTAGCTCCAAGATTTGATTTATTTAATGTATCATCCAGTTTTATAAGCTCCTCATCTATTTTTCTTTGTTCGTATACATTCATATCTATTAATTTCTTTGCTATTTTTTTATTTACATTTTCAACAGCTTTGCTTACACCTTTTCCCATAAATCTATTTTTATCATTGTCTCTTAATTCCACTGCCTCAAAACTTCCTGTTGATGCTCCTGATGGAACCATTGCTATTCCTGAAAATCCTCCCTCTGTTACAACTTCAACTTGCACTGTTGGATTTCCTCTTGAGTCTAATATTTCTAGAGCTTCAACGCTTTCTATTCCTAAATATTCTTTCATATATAATACCACCTTTCTACTTTTATATTTTATACTAAATTTTCCCATTTTATACATTATTAGTAATTTTTAATCTATTTTACGATCCAATATAATTAATTTCAAATGAGTAATTACAAACGAACTCCTTGGGTATTCTAAGTTGCTTTTTATTCTGTCTATTTTTAGCTTACTTTCTTATTTCTCAACTGCATAGCATATTGAATAGTAGCTTCATTAATTTCACCAGAAGAAATACGAGCAATCTCCTCTAATGTCTCTTTCTCGTTTAATAATTTTATATTAGTATTAGTTCTTTCATTAGTTACTTTTTTACTAATAAAATAATTATAATCTGCAATTGCTGCAATACTTGGTAAATGTGAAATACATAATACTTGATGATTTTTAGAAATTCCATTTAATTTCTCTGCAACTGCTCCTGCGGCTTTTCCACTAATTCCTGTATCTATTTCATCAAAAATTAAAACTGGCATTTTGTCTGTATCTGCTAATACTTTTTTTATAGCAAGCATTATTCTTGACATTTCACCACCTGAAGCAATTTTTGCTAATTGCTTTTCGTCTTCTCCTAGGTTTGTAGTAATATAAAATTCCACTATATCTTTTCCGTTTTCAAAGAACTCTTCTTCATTGTAATCTACATGAATATTAATATTAGCATTTTTCATTTCTAAATCTTCTAAAACTTTGTTTATATTTATACTTAAAACTTTTCCGTATTCATTTCTTAATCCATTCATTTTTTCTGCTAATTTTGTCATTTCTTCTTTCAATTGTTTTAATTCTTTTTTTAGTTTATTATTATACTCATCTAAATTTTCAATGTGATTTATTTCCGCTTCTATCTCATCCCTGTAATTCAATATTTCTTGCACATCATTACCATATTTTCTTTTCAAATTGTAAATTAAATCTAGTCTTTCTTCAACTTCATTTCTTTCTTGTTCATCAAAATACACATCTTCTTTATGCTCTGATATATCTCTTGAAATTTCTTGTAATTCATAATATATATTTTTCAAATTACTAGAAATATCTTCATATTTTTTATCTATATTTTCAATCTTCTCTAATGCTCTTATTGCTACATTTATGCTGTCTATACTATTTTCACCTATCGCCATATCTGCTTCATTTAAATTTTTAGATATCTTTTCTGAGTTTAACATCAATTTTCTTTTTTCTTCTAGATTATCTTCTTCGTTTACTTTTAAATTTGCTTCTTCTATTTCATTAAATTGATATCTTAATAAATCAAGTTTTCTTTCTCTTTCTTTTTCATCTCCATAGTTGTTTTTTAATTCTTGTTTTATCTCTAAATATTTTTCGTATTTTTCTTTATATTGTTTTTTTATATCAATTATTTTATCACCAATAAATCCATCTAAATATTTTAAATGAAATTTGTTATCTAGCAAACTTTGATTATCATTTTGTCCGTGTATTTCTATGAATTTACTCATAAAGTTTTTTAGTTCATTTACAGTTACCATTCTTCCATTTATTTTGCACATATTTTTACCATTGCTATTTATTTCTCTTGATACAATGATGTTTCCATCTATTGAGTTTTCGTTTTCTGGTTCATACATACATATTTCTACAAATGAATTTGTTTCACCTTTTCTTATCATTTCTTTAGAAAATCTTCCACCTGATATTATGCCTAATGAGTCTATTATTAGCGTTTTTCCTGCTCCGGTTTCTCCTGTTAATACGTTTAGCCCTTCGTTTAAATCTATGCTTAAATCATCTATTATTCCTATATTTTTTATATGTAATGTTGATATCATAAAAAAGACCTCCTAAAAAATTCTTTTTATCGAACAAATTGTTTGCGATTTTTTGTTTGGTCTTATTATATATTTTTGATTTTATTTTGTCAATACTTTTACGAACATTTTTTTGAGTTTTTTTGTTTAAATTTTGATTGATTTTTATGTTACATTTTTCGACAAAAAAGTGAGACAAATTAGGACTGTCCCAACTGTCTCAAAAATCTTTCTCTTTTATACTCCGAATTACTTGAGTCTATAAACTCAACTGTTCCTTTAATTTTAGAATTACTTATTAAATCTTTTTCTTCTAAAATATCTTTTAAATGTTTTGCAAGGCTTCCTGCACCGTTAAAAAATTCAACATCACCTAATACTTCTTTTATCTCATTTTGAATCAAGGGATAATGCGTACAACCTAAAACAACATTATGAACTTTTCCAACATATTCTTTCAATTTTTTCTTTAAATAATCCTTTATTTTTTCTTGATTTCCTTCTTCTATAATATCTGCTAGACCATGACATGCCATTAGATATGTTTTGTGATTATCATATTTATTGTATAGTTTATGGAATTTTTCGCTTTCTATTGTTCCTTTTGTTGCCATTACAAGTGTTACTTGGTCATATGCAAAGTCATGCACCATTTTATATGCTGGTTCTATTGCTATTATTGGTGTTTCTGGGTATTTTTCTCTCAATGTTTTTGCTGTTTTTGCACTTGCTGTGTTACATGCTATTACTATTGCTTTGCATTTTTGTTTAATAAAATTGCTTACTATTTTGTCACAGATTTTGATTATTTCTTCGTCTGTTTTGTCTCCATATGGATTGTTTTTTGAGTCACTATAATATTTATAATTTTCGTTTGGTAATATTTTTATTATTTCTTTTAGGACTGTTACTCCTCCTATTCCTGAGTCAAAAATTCCTATGCTTTCTTCATTATTCACAATCTTTTCTCCCCTTTGCTTTCACTTCGCTTCGCTCGTTCATCGTCATCCAAAATTTTTTCAAAATTTTGTCTGCCAAATCTTGGGCCGTTTCGCTCATCGTCATCCAAATTTTTTCAAAATTTTGTCTGCCAAATCTTGGGCCGTTTCGCTCATCGTCATCCAAAATTTTTTCAAAATTTTGTCTGCCAAATCTTGGGCCATTCATTCATCGTCATACAAGATTTTTATATAAATATTATATATAATTTTACATTCAAAAACAACAAAAAAGCAGAAATTTTCTGCTTTTTTATATCATATTTTTTACCGTTATTAATGTCCTTTTTTACTACGATGTCTCAAACAGAACCGTCCCCAAAAGGACATCAAAATTGCATTAAATCAAATTATATCTTTTTAATAAATCCTCAACAACAGTACCCTCAACCTTTTTCAAAGCCTTTTTAGCAACAAGTTCAGTAGCAAAAGGCAACTTCATATCAGTCAATTTCTTACCATCCATCATCTTTGATGTAGAATCAAGTAAAACACGAACATCATAGCAAGAACCAAATACTTCTGGAACACCTCTATCTACATCCAACAATGTATAAACCGCTTCCATAGCAGTTCTTACAGAATACTCTGTTGTAAATACTGTGTCTCTAACTGTATCTGCAAATTGTCCTAAAAATGCAAAGTTTCTGCATCCATCTGGAACAACTTTTGGTCTGTCACCTGCTGTTCTAGGCATAAAGAATGCTGTTATATATGGCATCATACAAGGTACACAGTTTGCAGAATTTGTAGCCAATTCTTCTATTTGGTCTTCTGGTACACCTAAATGATATAACCATTCTTCTGTAATTTCTTTACCTGTGCATTCTCTCATTGGTTTCTTTATATAGTTTCCTGGTTTGTTTGTAAATAAACCATAAACCCATACAACCAATTGGCCTTTAGGTTGATTTTTGAAGTGTGGTTGTCTATTTATTGTCCAACTCATTAGCCAATTTGAGTCTTTTACTGAAACGATTCCACCTGTTACAACTCTACCGCTAAATGGATCTCTTTTGCAGATTTTTTCTAAATATGGTGGAATTTTATCGTCTAATGTTGTAACTGTTGCAGATTCCCAGTTTGTTTTTGAAATATCTGAACAGAATTTATCTGGATGTCCAAAGTCTTGGCTTTGTCTTGCAATTTTTCTCCATAAATCCCAACATGCACCTTCGCCATTTTGTATAGTTAAATCTGGTGCAGTGTTTTGGTCTCCAAGCATTGCTCTTTCTGTACAACTTCCATTTGTAACAAATACTAAATCATTTACTGTTAAATCGATTGTTTCTTCTTCTCCATTATGAATGCATATTATTTGTTTTGCAGTTTTCTTTTTTCCATCAATATCAAATAATACATTTGTAACTTTTGTGTCATATTGGAATTGAACTCCATGACTTTCTAGGTATTTTACCATTGGCAATATTAATGATTCATATTGATTATATTTTGTGAATTTTAATGCTGAAAAGTCTGGTAATCCACCAATATGATGTATAAATCTTTGAATATATAATTTCATTTCTAGTGCACTGTGCCAGTCTTCAAATGCAAACATTGTTCTCCAATATAGCCAGAAATTTGATTTGAAGAATTCTTCTGTAAATACATCTGTTATTTTTTTGTCATATAAATCTTCATCTTTTGTCATAAATAATTTTATTATTTCCATTGACGCCTTTTCAGATAGTGTGAATTTTCCATCTGTGTGTGCATCTTGACCTCTTTTTACTGTTGCTCTCATTAATGAATAATTTGGGTCTTTTTTATTTAACCAATAATATTCATCTAATACTGATGCCCCTTCTGTTTCTAATGATGGTATTGAACGGAATAAATCCCATAAACATTCAAAATGGTTTTCCATTTCTCTTCCACCACGGATTATAAATCCTTTTTGTGCATCTTCAATTCCGTCACATGCTCCTCCTGGTAATTTTGCTTCTTCTAATATGTGAATATTTTCACCTTTCATTTGTCCATCTCTTACTAAAAAACATGCTGCTGCAAGTGATGCAAGTCCTGCACCTACTAAGTATGCTGATTTGTTATCTACTCCGTCTGGTTTTCTAGGATGTGCAAAAGCTTCATAATTTCCATTACTATAATACATAATTTATTCCTCCTTTGTTATTTAAAAATTATAAAAACAATTTTATTGAAATTTCAATATACAAATGTTAGAATTTGTATGTTTTTTAGACATTTTTGATTTTTTGTATAAATTTTAATTTTGCATTTTTTCTAGTGCCTTTTTGAAATCACCTTCAATAATATTGTTTAACTTTCTTATTATTCCCTCTGGTTCTTCTTTCATACCATCTTCAATCCATTCCTGCAAAATACCTACAAAGCCATATTTATAAAAATCAGCCATAAATTTTTTATCTTCTATTTTTATATTCATTCCTTCTGATTCTTTATCAATAAAATCTATTAATAACTTATTTGTCTGTCTATAAATAAATCTCAACAAAAACTCTCTACTTATTGAATTATATGTATTTTTTACAAATTCTTTATTCTTTAACACATATTTAAAAATATACAAAAATCGTTGTTGCCAATCTTCATCTTTATTATCAATTTCATCTATTACTTCATTTTTATATATCCATTCTAACAGATCATATATATCTTTAAAATGATAATAAAATGTTTGCCTGTTTACTCCACATTCATCTGTTATATTTGATATTGTTATTTTTGATAGTTCTTTTTTTGAAAGTAGTTTTTTTAAAGATACTGCTAGTGCTTTTTTTGTTAATTCTGACATATTTACTCCTTTGTTTTTTATTTTTATATTTTTTTAATTACTTTACAAGGATTTCCAACAGCTATACTATTAGATTCTACATCCTTCGTAACAACACTACCTGCTCCAATTGTTACATTATCTCCAATAGTTACACCTGGTAATACAATTACATTACCACCAATCCATACATTATTTCCTACTTTTATTGGTTTTGCATATTCTAACCCTTGATTTCTTAATTCTATATCTATTGGATGACCTGCTGTATAAAATCCACAATTTGGTGCAACAAAGACATTATTACCAAACTCTACTTTTGCACCATCTAATATAACACAATTATGATTCATATAAAAATTTTCTCCAACTTCTATGTTATATCCATAATCACAATAAAAATTAGATTCTATTAAAATATTTTTTCCGGTTTTACCCAAAATTTTCTTTATTAATTTTTCTCTTTCTTCTCTTTTAGAAGGTTGTATATTATTGTATTCAAAACACAAGTCTTTTGCTTTTTTCATCTCTTCTATTAATTCCAAATTATAGTTACCATCATACAATTCCTGTTTATCTCTTTTTTCTTTTTCTGTCATCTACTTTCCTCTTTTCACATTTTTATTTAACTTTATCTATATTATTATAACTATTTTTTTAAATAATATCATAATTATATTAATTTATCAAGAATTGTATAATTTAGACTTTTTATAAATAACAAAAAAACATTGTAAAGTAATATTTACAATGCTTTTTTATTGGCTCCTCTTGTTGGACTCGAACCAACGACCTATCGGTTAACAGCCGAGCGCTCTACCAACTGAGCTAAAGAGGAATATATATAAATCTGGCAATAACCTATCTTCCCAGCAGGGTAACCCACAAGTATTTTCGGCACATTTGGTCTTGACTTCTGTGTTCGGAATGGGAACAGGTATTACCCCAAGTGTCATAATTACCAGAAAATTGATAACTTATTTTAACTACTTTTGCATTATACTATATTAGTATAATTTTTGCAAGTATTTTTATATATTTTTTACAATTTTTTTTAAATTATTCATATTGTAAAATATTCTAGCACACTCAAAAATACATAGATGAATTTAGTTTTAGAATTCTTCGTTCCGATTACTTCTCTACTTAACGTTTTGT
>CAKOUO010000001.1 GCA_934120645.1 uncultured Clostridia bacterium | reverse complement strand
TAGGTGATGTAAATGGAAAATTATGAAGATATTGATATCAAAAGAATTTTAGAAATAATATTTTCTAAAAAAATATTTATCATATTAATATTATTATTAAGCATAATTTTAGGTTATGTTTATTCATACTATTACAAAAAGCCAGAATACCAATCATCTGTAAAAATATTATTAGTTGCAGATGAAAACAAAACAAACAAAGAATTAACACAAACAGATTTAAACATAAACTCTAGTCTTATATCTACATATAGTAGTATAGCAAAGAGTACAAATGTAATAGAAAAAACAATAAAAAATTTAGGACTAAATATATCTGTTTCAAAATTACAAAAAAATATTGAAGCAAAACAAATTGATAATACACAATTTTTAAAAATAACAGTAAAAGATGAAAATGCAGAAACAGCAAAAGACATAGCAAATGAATTATCAAAAGTATTTACAGAACAAATAAAAGAAATATACAATCTAGAAAATATAAGTATAGTAGATAAAGCAGAGATAGAAAGTATGCCATGTAATGTAAATCACGCAAAAGACATGATATTATTTACAGGTATAGGATTATTTATATCAATGGTAGTAATAATGATTATATACTTTTTTGATGACACAATAAAAAATGAAAAAGAAATAGAAAAAAGCATAAAATTAAAAAGTATAGGAACATTACCAAGAGACAAAGATAAAGAAGAATTAATAACAGAAAATAATCCAAAATCTCATATAGTAGAAAGTATAAAAACAATAAGAACAAATATATTATATGCAACAAATAAAAAAGTTATATTATTAACAAGTAGCAAAGAAAAAGAAGGAAAAACTTGGGTAGCAAATAATTTAGCAGTAGCATTTGCACAAGCAGGAAAGAAAATTATATTAGTAGATGCAAATTTAAGAAAAGCAAATGATTATAGTAAAGTATTTGATATAGAAAAAGGAGAAGGATTATCAGATTTTATTAAAGAAATATCTGAAGAAAAATTAGAAAACTTAGAAAAATCAAGAAAATATATAAAAGAAACAAAAATACCAAATTTACATATATTAGAAAATGGTACAATACCACCAAATCCAGCAGAGTTAATATCATCAAGTAATATGAAAAAATTATTAGATGTATTAAAAAGTATGTATGATATAGTTTTATTAGATGGAACACCATGTCTATCAGTAGCAGATAGTATTGCTTTATCATCAATGGTAGATGGAACAATTTTAGTAGCAGAAAATAAGAAAACAAAAATAGCAGAATTGAAAAAAGCAAAAAGATTAATAGAAGATGTAAATGGAAATATATTAGGTGTAATAACAAATAAATCAGAAATACAAAAAGGAAAATATTACGGAAAAAAATATGGATATTATTATGGAGAAAAAGCAGAAGGAATAGAAAAAATTACTGAAAAACAAAAAATAATATCATTAGAAGAAATTATAAAAACAGCAAAAGAAAATATAAATGAAGAAGAAAAAAATCTAGAAAAAGAAATAATAGTACCAAAACAAGATAATGAATTAGATAAAATAGATGAAAAAGAACAAATCAATTATGAAGTAAGAAATGTAAAACATGAAATATTAGGTGAAATTAAGAAATTAAAGAAATCATTTATAGCAGAATTACAAAATGATAATACAGAAGAACAAATAAACAATATAACTAACAATATGAATGATTTAAAAGAAAATCAAGATACAAACAACAAAGAATTATTAGAAAAATTTCAAACAATAAGTAACCAATTAACAAACAATAAAGAAGAGTATTCAAAAACAATAGAAAACATAAATGATAAATTAACAAGTGATAAAGAAGAATACTTAAAAACAATAGAAGAAATAAATGATAAATTAGTAAATCATAAAGAAGAATATTCAAAGACAATAGAAAACATAAATGATAAATTAACAAGTGATAAAGAAGAATACTTAAAAACAATAGAAGATATAAATTACAAATTAATAAATAACAGGGAAGAATATTCAAAAACAATAGCAGAAGTTAAAGAAAAAGATGATGAAAATCTTACAGCAGTAATTCAACAATTCATATCAGAAATTAATAGTTTAAAAAGTGAAATTAAAAATTTAAAAGAATCACAAGCAACTACTAATACAGAATTATTAGAAAAAATAGCAAATATGAAATATGAAGAAAAATTACAAGAAATAAGTGAAAAACTAGAAGAAGATAAAGAAAAACATACAAATATTATAAGTTTTGAATCATTAAAAGAAAAGAGAAAAAAATCAAACAAGAAAGTATTTAAAATCGAAGATGGCATAGATTATGATGATCTAGAAAGATTATCAACATGTGTTATAGATTTAAACAAAGAATTAACATCTGCAGTAGCAATAAATTAAAAATAGAAAAGATAATCAAAATTAAATTTGGTTATCTTTTTTTAATTGACTTATTTTTGTAATTGAGATAAAATAACAAAGTACAAAATTAAGGAGGAACAAACATGAAAATAACATATGAAAACAAACAAATGGAAATAGAAGAAAAAACAACAGTAGACAAACTGTTTGAAAAACAAATAAAAGAGAATAAATATCAAGTATTAGGTTGTAGATATAATAATGAATATAGAAACTTAGAAACAGAAATTGAAGATGGAGCAAAAATCTCACTAATAGACACAAAATCAAAAGAAGGAATGAAAATATATATAAGAACATTAGTATATATAATGGGAAAGGCATTTGAAAGGTTATATCCAAATGAAAAATTAACAGTAGAATATCAACTTGGAGATGCAATGTTTTGCAAATGCGACAAAATAAAAATAACAAATGAATTTGTTGAAAATTTAAAAGAAGAGATTACAAAAATAGTAGAAGAAGACCTAGAGATAAAAAAAGTAGAAATGACAAGACAAGAAGCTAAAAAATTTTATGAAAAAAATAACACATCAAAAGGACGTCTTCAATTTGATTTAAAACAAAATAAAATAATATACATGTATTTTTGTGAAGATTATTACAATTATTGTTTTGGAACACTTGCAAACAGAACTGGAGTTATAAAAATGTTTGATATAATTAAATATCAAGACGGATTTTTAATTAGATATCCAAGTTCAAAAGCACCAGAAAAATTACCTGCATTTGTAGAAACAAAAAAATTAGCATGGGCATTAGAAGAATTTGAAAAAATACACTCTGTATTAGATGTTATTACAGTATATAAATTAAATAAAGCAATAGAAGAAAATAGAATAAAAGACATAATAATGCTTGCAGAAGCATTACATGAAAAGAAAATAGCAAATATAGCAGATGATATAGCAAAAAGAAAAAATGTAAAAATGATATTAATAGCAGGACCATCATCATCAGGAAAAACAACATTTGCACAAAGATTAGGAATTCAATTAAGACTAAATGGAATAAAACCAGTAACAATATCAGTAGATAACTATTTTGTAGAAAGACAAGACACACCAAGAGATGCAAATGGAGAATATAATTTTGAATGTATAGAAGCAATAGATTTAAAATTATTAAATGAACATCTTGTAAAATTATTAAATGGAGAAGAAATAGAAGTACCAGAATTTGACTTTAGTGTGGGAACAAAAAGATATAATGGCAAAAAAATGAAATTAGCAGAAGACGAAGTACTAGTAATGGAAGGAATACATTGCTTAAACGACAAACTAACAAGTCAAATATCAAAAGACCAAAAATATAAAATTTATATAAGTGCATTAACAGTACTAAACATGGATAGATACAACAGAATATCAACAACAGACACAAGACTAATAAGAAGAATAGTAAGAGATTATCAATTTAGAAATTATTCTGCAATACATACACTAAACACCTGGCATAAAGTAACAGAAGGAGAAGAAAAAAATATATTCCCATTCCAAGAAGAAGCAGATAAAATATTTAACACATCATTAATCTATGAATTAAGTGCATTAAAACCAATAGCAATGCCACTATTAGAAGAAATAGGAAAAGACAATGTAGAATATGCAGAAGCACAACGATTAATAGACATGTTAAAATACTTTAAAGAAATACCAAACAACTATGTACCAGATAACTCATTACTAAAAGAATTCTTAGGTGGCGGAACATTTGACTTACACTAATGTCCTTTTGGGGACGTTTCCCAAAAGGACATCGTCATCAAAAAGGACAAAACATTATTAGTTCGTTTATTTTAAAAGGAGAATAGAATGTTAAAAGATAGTAAATTTACAGAAATTGATGAAGAATTTATATGTGAAAACTGTGGTAAAAAAGTACCTAAACTAGGATATTCATGTAGAAACCATTGTCCATATTGTTTGCATTCAAAACATGTAGATAAAAATCCAGGAGATAGAGCAGAAGAATGTCATGGAGATTTAGAACCTGTAAGTATGGAAATTGATGGTAAAAAAGGATATGTTATTGTTTTTAGATGTAAAAAATGTGGAGCTATTAGAAGAAATAAAGCTGCTAAAGATGATAATATGGATTTATTAATTGATTTAAGTAGTAAACAAATATAATGTCCTTTTGGGAAACGTCCCCAAAAGGACATTATATTTCTCTATTTAAATTTCCGTTTGTAAATTCTTTACCTTCTAATCGGTTTCCACTTTTAACAACTTCAACAATATGATTAATTTCGTCAATAGACTCGTCCAAAATATCAATTCTAGGACAATCTATATTAAATTCATTAGCACAAATAGAAGTAATTTTACTATTATAGATTGTTGAAACGGTTTGTATATTATCAAATAAAATTCTGAAATTCATATTTAATCTATCTTTTAAATAATAAGAATTATTTGACATACATTTAGAAACACAAGTAGGGTAGCATTTATTAGTTTTTCCGAACAAGGCAGTAATTTATATTCATAAGAGGTGTTTTCCCATAAACAATTAACTCTTTAGGTAAACAAGAATTATTACACAAACTTAATATTATATCTTTATTAGATTCAGGAGAAATAGTAAACCTAGATACCCCTAAATTTTTAAGTTCACTAACACTATATAAATTAAAAATGTTAAAAGTATAATTTGAAATTAATTCAAAATTATAAGATTTATTATTTAAAACATTTTCTAGCAATTTTAGATTTGATATATTTGAAATAACAAATCCCTTAATAGTATAATTTTTGATCAAATTTTCAATATTATTATAAAATAAATTTCTATAATTAGCTTTAATTATTGTAGGCATATAAACATAAATATTAAACTTTTTTTGTAAAGTTTCTAAAATGTTAGAATATTTCTTTATAGAAAAATACTTTAAAGGAATATAAACATTTTCAAAACCATCTAAATTTGAGTAATCAAAATCCATATTTAAAATATTTAATAAAACAGAAACTTGATTATTTTTAGAAAGATTAGAATCATAAGAAATATTTAATTTATCATAAGTTGTTATATCAGAAGAATTTCTTTTTATATTCTTAATGGCAAAATTGTATGTAGCATCTAAAGCATTTCTTCTTAATTCATTTAAAGCACTTATTTTTGGTATAAAAATATTATCATCCAAATCAATTTTAATATTTTTAAATTCATAAATAGAATTATTAGTTTTATTTAATTGTGATAAAACTCTTTCCTTATCTAAAGGTTTATTTTTAGCAACTTCAGGAATAATATCTGAAGTACAAATAATATCTAGATTTGAATAAGTATCTAAATTATTAGCAGAAGTAATTTCTATTTGCATAGGTTGATTATGCTTAATTAATACTTTACAATTTAAATTAACTTTTCTATGTTCTCCATTTATACTATCATGAGCTAATAAATTTAACTTCTTAGATGACATTTTAAAGATTTTATCACCTAAATTTATGTTTCCCTTCATTCTTCCAATAGTAACAGTTTGACCTATATAAGTTTCTTTTATATTTTTATCTTTAATCATCAACTCAGAAACATTATAAGAACCATTTTCTTTTTCTAAAGAAATTGTATCCCCAAGTTCAATAGTTTCAGATAATTTTACAGTTATAAGACCTTTATTTTTATTATATTTTTCAACTTTACCTAAAAATAACCCCATATTATTAGGCTTTTCTTTAAACACTAGATTTTTATTAGGTTCATCCAAAAGATGACCACTAGAGAACTTACCTCTATTAAAAACTTGTAATAAAGTTTTTCTATCAGCCTCATCTATTTTATAATTTTCAGAACTAATAGCTAAATCTATATATTTTCTATATATCTTTGTAACTGTTGCAACATACTCAGGATTTTTCATTCTTCCTTCAATTTTTAAACAAGTAACACCAGCATTTATTAAGTCAGGAATAAAATCTAAACCACATAAATCACGAGTGCTTAGAAGATGACCATGATCTATAGTCTTAGTATTTTCTAATAATTCATAAGGCAATCTACAAGGCTGTGCACACTTTCCACGGTTACCAGAACGACCACCTATCATACTAGAAAATAAACATTGACCAGAATAAGAAATACATAAAGCACCATGGATAAAACATTCGATTTCTATATTAGAATTTTTACAAATATACTCTATTTCACGAATAGAAAGTTCACGAGAAAGAACACATCTTTTAAAACCTAATTTTTGCATTTCTAATACACCTTGTAAATTATGCACAGTCATTTGTGTACTTGCATGAATATCTAAATCAGGAAAGTGTTTTATCAATTGCTTAGCAAGTCCTAAATCTTGTACTATTATAGCATCTATACCAAATTCATAAGCTTTTTTTGCAAGATCAAAAGCATCTTTAAATTCAGTATCTGTTACTAAAGTGTTTAATGTTAAATTAGTTTTTACACCACGAGTTTTTGCATATATAATTGCTTTTTCTAAATCTTCCAAATTAAAATTAGAAGCATATGCTCTTGCACTAAATAAATCAGAACCAAAATATACACTGTTTGCACCATTTTGAACAGCAGCTTTTAGACATTCAAAATCACCAACTGGCGAAAGTAAGTCAATCATTTTTAACCTCCATAATATTTTTAAATATTATAACATTATTCGACAATATTGTAAAATTTATAATAAAAATGTTGACTAAGAAAAAGTCAAATGATAGAATAATATCAAGTAGCTTGTAGTTTTGCAGTAAAAAAAAGGAGGAATTCCTATGCAAATTATGCCTATAAGGTTCGAGTTTGAAGAAGCATCAAACGAAGCAGAAGCAAAAGCGGAAATAATGCTTGTGTTAAGCTGTGAAGAAATTCAGATGGAAGATGTGAACGAATTGATTCGGAAAAAGTACTCTATTCCAAATGTAACAAAAGAAGCATTTCTTAGATTTGAAAGAGATGTAAAAAGAAGAGTTATTATTTTGGATTATGATGAAAAAAACGGGCTAACAAGTAATTGAAAAAATAGCACTATAAAGGGTATAATTACCAATTATAGTGCTATTTTAATAGTTTTAAATGTAAACACAAAAATCTATTGACAAAAACTATGTTTTTATATAAAATATGGATAAAAATTATAACAAATAGGGAGGAATTAAAATGGAATTAAAAGGATCAAAAACAGAAAAAAATTTAATGGAAGCTTTTGCAGGAGAATCTCAAGCAAGAAATAAATATACATATTTTGCAAGTAAAGCAAAAAAAGAAGGATATGAACAAATAGCAGCCATATTCCAAGAAACAGCAGACAATGAAAAAGAACATGCAAAAATGTGGTTCAAATTATTACAAGGTGGAGAAATAAAAACAACAGAAGAAAATTTAAAAGCAGCTGCAGAAGGAGAAAACTACGAATGGACAGATATGTATGAAAGAATGGCCAAAGAAGCTAAAGAAGAAGGATTTGACCATATTGCATATCTATTTTCAGAAGTAGGAAAGATAGAAAAAGAACATGAACAAAGATATTTAAAACTATTAGAAAATGTTGAAGATGGATTAGTATTCAGCAAAGAAGGAGATAGAATCTGGAAATGTAGAAATTGCGGACATATAGTAATTGGAAAAAGTGCACCAGAAATATGTCCAGTTTGTAGCCATCCAAAAGCATATTTTGAAATAAAAGCAGAAAATTATTAAAAAAAAAGAACCAGAGAATATATTCTCTAGTTCTTTTTTTAATTAAATTATGAGTCTTTTTTCGTGGTATAAAAGATGATTAGACTCTTTCAATCACATCTTTTTTCACTTTCGTAAGTGAACCACATAAGTGGGACAAATCCCACTGGGAAACTGCCATTTTTTTTCATAAGTTTACCCTTCCCATCGCATCGCGCGTGCTACATCGGCCGCCTAATCATCACCTGAAACTTTTTTTAAGATTTAAGTATGAAAGATTAACGTTGGGTCCATTTCTAATCATAAAGCTACCTCCATAATTGAAAGCTGGGTTTAACTATTAAGTATTTAAAATAATAAATACTTATAGCAGTGACAATGCATTTGCTTTTGCAAATACAATAATATTATAACATATTATTGTACCAAGGTCAATAAAAAACAGCAAAATTATTGAGATAACATTTTTGTTTGAAAAAGAAAAAATAATATGATATAATTCCAAATATAAATAATAATACATCCAAAAAAGCATGGAGGAAATTATGCCAAAATTTTTTATAAAAGAAGAACAAATTAAAGAAAATAAAATAATAATAAAAGGCCAAGATGTAAATCACATAAAAAAAGTACTAAGAGCAAAAACAGGAGAAGAATTAGAAATTTGCAATAGTCAAACAGGAGAAAACTTTTTATGCAACATAGACAAAATAAATGATGAAACTATAGAATGCAACATAAAACAAAAATTAGAAGAAAAAACAGAATCTAATATAAAAGTATCAATATTTCAAGGATTACCAAAAGCAGATAAAATGGAATACATCATACAAAAATCAGTAGAACTAGGAGTATATGAAATAACACCAGTAGAAATGAAAAGATGTGTAGTCAAACTTAATGAAAAAGATAAAAATAAAAAAATAGAAAGATGGCAAAAAATATCAGAAGTTGCAGCAAAACAATGTGGAAGAGATATGATACCACAAATAAATAATATAATAAATATAAAAAATATATGTAATTTAATAGAAAAGTATGATATAGTATTAGTAGCTTATGAAAATGAAAAAGAAAATACATTAAAACAACAAATAAATCAACTAAAAAATACAATAAAAAAACAAGATGAAACAATACAAATTGGAATAATAATAGGACCAGAAGGTGGACTAGAACCTAAAGATGTTGAAGAATTAAAACAAAGTGGAGCACAAATAATTACATTAGGAAAAAGAATATTAAGAACAGAAACAGTAGCATTAAATATGTTAAGCATTATAATGTATGAACTAGAAAATTAGGAGGAAAAATGAAAGAAGTAGATGAAAAAGTTTTAAAAAACATTTATTTAAATATATTAAAAGCAATATTAGTAATTTTCTATTTTTTAATAGTTAATCTAGTATACGAAAAAATAAATGATGAAATTTTCAAAAGAGCAGTACAAGTATGTACTATGATATTTTTATTAATAGCAATATATTTATTCGAAAAAGCATATAAAAAAGATGACAATAAAACAATAATAGAAGGAATTGAAATATTAATACTATCAGGATTTACATTAACAATAGAATATATAACAAATAGATTTCATTTTAACTTTAAATCATATTCATTATCAGCATCTTACATATTTGCAATATATTTTATATTAAAATCAATTATAATTTACACAAAAGGAAGAAACGATATAGCAAAAAGTCTTAGTGATATAGAAGAAATAGTAAAAAAAGAAGAGCCAATAAAAAAAGAAGCAAAAAAAAGAAAAAAAGAGGTAAAAGAAAATGATTAGAAGTATGACTGGATATGGAAAAGGAACATTAAGTGTTGAAAATAGAGAATATCAAGTAGAAATAAAAAGTGTAAATCACAGATATTTAGATATAACAATAAAATTGCCAAGAACACTAAGTTATTTAGAAGAAGATATAAAAAAACAAATATCATCTAAAATTAAAAGAGGAAAAATAGATGTATTTATAACATTTGAGAATGACAGTCAAGAGGGTAGAAATATAAAAATAAACAAAGAATTAGCAAAAGTATATATTAAACAATTAAAAGAATTAGCAGAAGAAGAAAAAATATCAAAAAATATAGAAGTTATAGAAATTGCTAAATTTCCGGATGTATTGTCAATACAAGTAGACGAAGAAGACGAAAAAATAAAACAAGAACTATTACAAGCAACACAAGAAGCAACACAAAAAATTTTAAACATGAAACAAATAGAAGGTCAAAAAATATCACAAGATATTTTAAAGAGAATAGATAACATAGAAAACAAAGTTGAAGAAATATCTAAAAAATCTACTGGACTTATTGAAGAATATGTAGTAAAATTAGAAAAGAGAATAAAAGAAATACTAAAAACACAAGAAGTAGATAAAAACAGACTAGCACAAGAAGTTGTAATATATGCAGACAAAAGTTCAATAGAAGAAGAAATAACAAGATTAAAAAGTCATATTTTCCAACTTAGAAATTTAATTAATTCACAAGATAATGAATCAATAGGAAAAAAATTAGATTTTATTATTCAAGAAATGAACAGAGAAACAAACACAATAGGCTCTAAAGCAAATTGCTTAGACATAACAAATGGAGTTGTAGATATAAAAACAGAATTAGAAGACATAAGAGAACAAATACAAAATATAGAATAGAAAGGAATGATTTTATGCAATTAGTAAATATAGGATTTGGAAATATTGTTTCTGCTGAAAGGATAATAGCAATAGTAAGCCCAGAATCAGCACCAATAAAAAGAATGGTACAAGAAGCTAAAGATAATAAAACAGCAGTAGATGCTACATGTGGAAGAAGAACAAGAGCAGTATTAATCATGGACTCAGGACATATAATTTTGTCTGCAGTACAACCAGAAACAGTATCTGGAAGACTAGATAAAGACATAACATCAACAGTTATTTCTTCACAAGATGAAGAATAAATAAAAATATTTAGGAGGAATATAAAAATGATAGTAAAACCAAGTGTTACAGAATTATTAACAAAAGCAAAGAATAGATATGAGCTAGTAATAGCAACATCAAAAAGAGCAAGACAAATAGCAGCTGGTGATAAACCACTAACAAAAGTAAAAGAAGAATCACCTGTTACATTAGCAGCTAACGAAATATATGAGGGAAAAGTAAATATTGTTAGAGAAGAAAATGAAGAAAATGAGGAAGAAAACAAAGAAGGGAATGAATAATTAAATGCTAATTATATTATCAGGCGTTTCAGGAGCAGGAAAAGACACAATAAAAAAAGAAATAATAAAGAGAATGGAAGAGGTTATATCACTTCCATCTTTTACCTCTAGAAGCCCAAGAGAAGGAGAAAGCGAAGGAATTCAATATCATTTTATAACCAAAGAACAATTTGAAGAAAAAATAAAAAACAATGAATTCTATGAATATGATGAGCACCATAACAATTATTATGGAACATCAAGAAAACTAATGAACGAAAAAATACAAAGTGGAAAAATAATAGTAAAAGATATTGAAGTAAACGGAACAGAAAATTTATTAAAGTTATTAAAAAATGATGTAAAAATAGTTCCAATATTTTTAAAAGTAGATAAAGAAGAATTAAGAAGAAGACTAGAACAAAGAGGAGATAACTTAACAGAAGAAGAAATGCAAATAAGACTTGGAAGATTGGAATACGAAGAATCAAAAATTGGATTATATGATTATGTAATAAAAAACGATGATTTAGAAAAGACAGTTCAAATAATAATGACTATAATAAAAAACGAAAAAAGATTAGAAAATAACTAAAAAAATACTTACTAATATCTAAGGTGTTAGTAAGTATTTTTTATAGATAAAATAAGCGAAATATTTGCAAAAATATGTCGTATATGGTATAATTGAAATATACAGTCGAAAAAGCCAAAGGTGGTATAAAAATGGGATTATTAGCAGTAATATACATATTAGTATTCATAATATTTGCATTAATTTTATATGCAATAATGCAAATAAGATTAATGGGTATAAAAGTTAAAGATTTTTGGGATTTTATAGAAGCAAATCAAATGCTAGATAAATTATACAGATTTGCAAAACAATATCAATCAATGTCATCACAAGAACAAGTAATATACTTATCAGAAGCAGAAAGAATATTTACAGCATTTGACAAAGTACCAGAAGAATTATGGGATGAAGAATATGAGAAATATAAACAAGTACTAAAAAAATATAATGACATAAAAATGCTAAGATGGGCATCAAGTTAAATGATAAAAAACAACAAAAAAAGACAACATATAGTTGACATTTTATAACTAGAAATATTAAAATAAAAGAGATATAGAATTTTAAAAATTGTAACAATTTTAAACAATGGAAAAGAGGTTAAAATGCAAGGAAAACATAGTAAAAATTATGATGATAACAAATACACATCATTTGATAACGAAGAAATACCAAAAGCATTTAGAAAAGATGATAATTTAGGAAATCCGGAGGTACAAAAAAGAAAAATGGGAAAAAAACAAACAAAACATAAAAAATTAAAAACATTTGGAAAAGTAGTACTAGCACTAGTAATAATACTAGCAATATTATTAGGGACAATATTCTGGTATGTAAGTAATAAACTAGGAAAAATGCAACAAGTAAAAATAGACGAATCAGATTTAGGAATATCAGAAACAGCAAATAAAAGTCTATCTGGATATAGAAATATAGCAATATTTGGGGTAGATAGTAGATCTGATGACTATGGAGTAGGAAATAGAAGCGATTGTATTATAATAGCAAGTATAAACAACTCTACAGGAGAAATAAAATTAATATCAGTATATAGAGATACATATGTAAATATAGATGGACATGGATTAGATAAAATAACACATGCTTATTCTTATGGAGAAGCACCACTTGCAATAAGCACACTTAATAAAAACTTAGACTTAAATATAAAAGAATTTGTAACAGTTAATTTCGATTCAGTAGCAGAAGCAGTAGATCAACTAGGAGGAATAACATTAAGCATAACATCAGAAGAAACAAAATACATAAACGGATATATAGATGAAACATCAAAAGTTACAGGAAAAACATCAAGCCATATAACACAAGCAGGAACATATAATTTAGATGGAGTTCAAGCTGTATCTTATTCAAGAATTAGATATACAGCAGGAGGAGACTACAAAAGAACAGAAAGAATGAGAACAGTTATGGAAGCAATGCTTACAAAATTAAAAACAAAGAGTGTTGGAGAAATAAATAAATTTGCAGATAAAATATTACCAGCAGTATATACAAACTTATCAACAGGAGATTTGATATCTATGGTACCAAGTATGGCAAAATATAATGTAGGAGAAAGCATAGGATGGCCATATGAAACAAAAGGAATTACATTAGATAGATGGTATGGAGTACCAGTAACACTAGAAGAAAATGTTAAGAAATTACATCAAGAAGCATTTGGAGAATCTGACTATACTCCTTCAGAAACAGTAAAAAATGTAAGTGATAGCATAATAAAGAAAACAGGATATAGATAAAAAATTTAGTTTTGTGTATTAAAAGTAAAACATTCAATAAGGGGGATATAAAATGAATGTGAATATTGGAGGGAACGAAATGATTTCCGACAAAACAATTACAATACAACAAAAAATAAATGAAAAAGTGAATGGAAAATTAATGGTATATAAATTTTTAAAAAGAGTTATTGATATAATAGGGGGATTAGTTGGTGTAATTCTCCTAATCCCTATGACTTTATGTATATATATAGCAAGAGTAATAAACAAAGAAAATGACGGACCAATATTTTATGAACAATTAAGAGTTGGAAAAAATGGTAAAGAATTTAGGTTTTATAAATATAGATCAATGGTAATGAATGCAGATGAAAAACTTGAGGAATATCTAGAACAAAACGAAGAAGCAAGACTAGAATATCAAAAGTACAAAAAATTAAGACATGATCCTAGAATAACTAAATTAGGAGAATTTTTAAGAAAAACAAGTATTGATGAATTTCCACAATTTATAAATGTATTAAAGGGAGATATGAGTCTTGTTGGACCACGTCCATATTTACATAGAGAAATAAAAGATATGGGGGACAATTATAAAGTAATTACTTCAGTTAAACCTGGACTTACTGGATATTGGCAAGTTAATGGTAGAAGTGCAACAGACTTTAAAACAAGAATGAAAATGGATATGGATTATATAAGTGATAGAACTTTGTGGAAAGATACAAAATTTCTAATAAAAACTTTTTTGAAAATATTCGTAAAAGAGGGAGCAATGTAATAAATGAAGATACTTATGGTAAATAAATACCATTATTTAAAAGGCGGAAGTGAAAAATATTATTTTGAGTTAGCTAAACTTTTGAAAGAAAAAGGTCACGAAATCGCCTTTTTTTCTATGAAAGACGAAAAAAATATAAAAACAGATTGCAAAGAATACTTTGTAGAAGCAATTGATTTAAATAATGGAAGTAAATTAAAAGCAATTGATGTAATCTATTCAAGAGCAAATGAGAAAAAAATGGAAGAAGCATTGAATGATTTTAAGCCAGATATAGTACATTTAAATAATTTTCAAAGGCAATTATCTGCATCTATTATAAATCCTATAAAAAAAAGAAACATTCCAATAGTATTCACAGCTCATGATATGCAAGCAATATGTCCTGCAAGTGCAATGCTATATAAAGGAAAAATTTGTGAAGATTGCATAGAAAAAGGATATAGATGCTGTATAAAAAAATCATGCATTAAAGATTCTAAATTAAAAAGTCTTTTGGGTGTAATAGAATCTAATTATTACAGAAAAAATAAAATTTATAAAAAAATAGATTATATTATAACACCTAGTGAATTTATAAAAAAACAACTTATAAAAGGAAAATTAGAGTATAATGAAATAGGAACTATACATAATTTTGTTATATCAAAAGAAAGAATAGAAAAAAATGAAGATGATGGTTATGCTTTTTTCTTTGGAAGACTATCAGAAGAAAAAGGAATATTAAATTTGATAAAAGCAATAAAGAATATAGAAAATGGAAAGTTATTGATTGCAGGAGATGGCCCTGAAAGAAAAAATATAAATAAATATATAGAAGAAAATAAACTACAAGATAAAATACAGTTATTAGGATATTTAAACCAAGAACAAATAAGAAATTATATAAAAAAATCTAAATTTATAGTAGTACCATCAATATGGTATGAAAATTGCCCATATTCAATACTAGAAACAATGGAAATAGGAAAACCAATAATAGGAAGTAAGATAGGCGGAATACCAGAATTAATAGAAAACAATAAAAATGGATTTTTATATAAATATGATGATATTGATGAACTAGAAAAATGTATGAAAAAGTTATTTGAGGATAAACAATTAGTAGACATACAAAGTAAAAAATCAAGAGAATTATTTGAACAGAATTATAGTGAAGAAATTTATTATAATAAAATAATAGAAATATACAATTCTTTAATAAAGGAGAAAAAATATGTTTAATAAGTTATTAAATAAAGCAATTAGCAAAATAAAAAAGGAAGACTACAAAATTGATTCCAATATAACTTTTTCTGTAATATTTGGATTAGTTTTAAAAAAAATAACAATGATAATAAGAGGATTAGTGAATAAACCATTTTTTAAAAAAGCAAAAGGAACATTGTTTATAGGTAAAAAATGTGATATCAGATGTAAGAAAAAAATTGAATTTTTAGGTAGTGCAACAATAGAAGATTATACTAAAATAGATGCTTTATCAAAAGGAGGAGTTAAAATTGGAAATAATTTTTCCATTGGTAGAAATTCTATAATTGAATGCACTGGAGTTTTAAGAGAATTAGGAGAAACACTTGAAATTGGAGAAAATGTAGGAATTGCAGCAAATGCATTCATTGCAGTTAGAGGAAATGTAAAAATAGGAAGTAATACTATATTTGGACCAGGAGTAAGCATACATGCAGAAAATCATAATTTTTCAGACCTAGAAAAGCCAATAAGACTACAAGGTGCTACAAGAAAGGGAATAACAATAGGTGAAGATTGTTGGATAGGTTCTAAAGCTGTAATATTAGATGGTGTTAATATAGGAAATCATGTTATTGTGGCAGCAGGTGCTGTAGTTAATAAAGACATACCAGATTATTCAATTGTTGGTGGAGTACCAGCAAAAGTAATAAAAATGAGAAAAGAATAAAGGAGCAACAATGGAGAAAATAAAAAGAATAGAGTGGGTCGACTATTTAAAAGCATTTGCATGTTTTTTAGTTGTATTAGGACATTTATTGCAGTCACTTCAAATATCTAAAATAGATTTACACCCAAATATTACAACATTTATTATTTGGTTTATATATTTATTTCATATGCCTTTATTTATGTGTATGAGTGGATATTTGTACTTAAAAACAAAAAAAGAATTTTCATGGAAAGAATACAAAAAATTTGAATTAAAAAAATTTATAAATTTAGCAGTACCATATTTTACATTTTATTTATTATTTATATTAATAAATATGGTATTTTCCAAAAGTGTTAATACATCTAGAGGAATAGATGATTTATTAAAAATATTTAATAGCCCAATTGCTCCATATTGGTTTTTATATGCATTATTATCAATTTTTATAATAGTACCAATATTAGAAAAATTATTAAAAAATGATAAGAAAAAAATAATGATTATATTTGTTATATTAAAAATAATATCAATATTTATAAAAACTAATATATATTTTGTAGACTCAATTATGAGCTATTCGATTTATTTTTATCTAGGTAGTATTATAGTAGATGACAAAAATTTAAATAGTACAAAAACAACAATATTAATATTTATATATATAATTTTTTCTATAATATTTTATAGATTCAAAGATTATATATCTACATATATGAATGAAATTATAAAAGTATTCTTTGCTATACTAGGGATATATATATGTATCAATGCTTTTAAAAATATAAAAAAAATAGCAGTCCTAGATACATTTAAAGAATATACTTTTCAAATTTACTTATTACATACTATATTTGCTGCAGGAATGAGAATTATTTTAATAAAAATTGGTATATATAATTATACTATACATTTTATAATGGGATTAATAGTAAGTATTTATATGCCAGTGATAATTTCTTTAATAAGTAAAAAAATAAAATATACAAATTTTTTCTTTTATCCAATAAAAACAATAAAAGAAATAAGAGGGAGGAATTAAAAAATGAGAAAATTAAATGGAACAGTTATTGTTACATATCGTTGTAATGCGAGATGTACTATGTGTAATAGATATAAATGCCCTTCAAAACCAGATGAAGAATTAAGCATAGAAACAATAAAAAAATTACCACAAATGTATTTTACAAATATAACTGGGGGAGAACCTTTTATAAGAGAAGATTTAGCAGATATTGTAAGGGAATTATATAAGAAATCAGACAGAATAGTAATATCAACAAATGGATTCTTTACAGATAGAATTATAAAACTTTGTGAAGAATTTCCAAATGTGGGTATTAGAATTTCAATAGAAGGATTAGAAGAAACAAACAATAAAATAAGAGGTTTAGATGATGGATTTAATAGAGGATATTCAACATTAAAAAAATTAGTTGAAATGAAACATCCAGATGTTGGTTTTGGAATGACTGTTCAAGATGCAAATGCTAAAGATTTAGTATCACTATATGACCTTTCAAATGAATTAAATATGGAATTTGCAACAGCCTCATTACATAATAGTTTCTATTTTGTAGAAGCTAAAAATATAATAAAAGATAGACTAATGGTAGCAAAAGAATTTGAAAAATTAATAAATAAATTATTAGAATCAAATTCTCCAAAAAAATGGTTTAGAGCATATTTTAATCATGGTCTAATTAATTATATATTTGGACAAAAAAGATTATTACCATGTGATATGGCTTTTGATACATTTTTTATAGATCCATATGGAGATGTAATGCCATGTAATGGTACTAAAGAAAAAGAAGTTATGGGAAATTTAAATGAACAAACATGGGATGAATTATGGAATTCAGAACAAGCAAGAGAAGTTCGTAATAGAGTAAGACATTGTGATAGAAACTGTTGGATGATAGGATCTGTATCTCCTGCAATGCATAAATATATTTGGAAACCAGCATGGTGGGTAATAAGACATAAGTTTTTAAGATTTTTCAAGAAAGAAAAATATTCAATGTTTGAAAATAAAATTGTAAGAGATTATAGAGATGGAAAAGTTACAAAAGAAGAATTGGACAAGTGCTCAACATGTGATATGAATTGTGTTATAAATGATGGATTATCTGATAAGTCAAAAGAAGCATTAAAAGGAAAAACAGGAGAGCAAATTGTTGATGAAGATATTGCAAATCAAATGAAAAATAATAAAAAATAGGGAGAATATTTATGAAAATTGCAATGATAGGACATAAAAGAGTTCCGTCAAGAGAAGGTGGAGTAGAAGTTGTTGTTGAGGAACTTTCTACTAGGTTTGTAAAAAAGGGACACCAAGTTGATGTATATAATAGAAAAGGGAAAAATGTTCAAGACAAGAATGCTGATAAACAGAATAAAAAACTAAAAGAATATAAAGGTGTAAGAATAATAACAATTCCAACAATTAATGTAAAAGGAATAGATGCATTAATATATTCATTTTTTGCAAGTATTAGAGCCTTATTTGGAAAATATGATGTATTACACTATCATGCAGAAGGATCTTGTGCAATGCTTTGGATACCTCATTTATTTAAGAAAAGAATTGTAGTAACAATACATGGATTAGATTGGCAGCGTTCTAAATGGGGAGGTTTTGCTACTAAATATATAAAATTAGGAGAAAAGTTAGCAGCAAAATATGCTGATGAAATAATAGTACTTTCACAAGGAGTACAAAAATATTTTAAAGATACATATAATAGAGATACAAATTTTATACCAAATGGAGTAAATAAGCCAGAAATAAGAGATGCAAAAATAATAAAGGATAAGTATGGTTTAGAAAAAAATGATTATATATTATTTTTAGCTAGAATTGTTCCAGAAAAAGGCTTACATTATTTAATAGATGCTTTTAAACAAATAAATACAGATAAAAAGTTGGTTATAGCTGGCGGTGCTAGCCATACAAATGATTACTTAGAAAAAATAAAAAGAATAGCTAAAGATGACGATAGAATTATTATGACTGGATTTGTTCAGGGACAAGAATTAGAAGAATTATATAGTAATTGCTATTTATATTGTTTACCTAGTGATATTGAAGGAATGCCACTATCTTTATTAGAGGCTATGAGCTATGGAAAAACTTGCCTAATAAGTGATATAGAGGAAAATACACAAGTAAGTGGTAAATATGCATATAGTTTTAAAAAGGGAAATATAGAAGATTTAAAGAATAAACTAGAAGAATTAATAGTAAAAGATAAAACATTATTTGATAGTGACGAAGTACAAAATTATATTTTAGGTAGATATAATTGGGATGACGTACAAAGTAAAACAGAACTTCTTTATAAAGGAGAATAAAGGTGAAAAAATTTTTAAAAGAAATATTAGGTATAATTAATTGTATAAAATTTAGAATAGGTAAATTTGGAAAAAAAATATATATAGGAAAAGAAAATAGAATTATAGGTGGAAAAGATATAGAAATAGAAGATAATGTTTCAATTAGACCATATGGATTTATCACATGTAATGAAAATGCAAAATTAAAAATAAAGAAAAATACAGATATAGGAACAAGAGCTAGAATTTGTTGTGCAAATAAAATTACAATAGGTGAAAATGTATTATTTGGACCTAATATTTATGTAGCAGACCAAGATCATAAATATACAGATATAAACACACCAATAATGAATCAAGGAGTAAATATATTTAAAAGTGGAATAGAAATAGGAGATGACTCTTGGATAGGAATAAACTCTGTTATAGTAGGAAATGTAAAAATAGGAAAACATTGTATTATAGGAGCAAACAGTTTAGTAAATAAAGATATACCAGATTATTCAGTAGCAGTTGGAAATCCTGCAAAAGTAATAAAAAAATATAATTTTGTGAAGAATGAATGGGAGAAAATTATATGAAAGTATTAATGTTAGTAAATTGGAAGGTAAAATATACATCTGATATTCCAAAAGATATACAATCACCAGACTATTATACATCAAATGAAAAATATTGGTTTTTTAAGCATTTTAAAGATGATATAGATGTAGATGTTATAGATATAAGTTCAAATAAAGTATTTGAAAAGTTTGAAAGAAATGTTTTACATTTCTATATTATACAAGCTTTTAAAGCAATAAGAAAAATGAAAAAATATGATGTAATTATATCTCATGGTATGCCAAGCGGTATTTTAATTGCTCTATATAGAAGAATATTTGGAAAAAATGGAAAAAAACATATTGTATTTGATATAGGAGCATTTAATAGTGCTAAAGAAACAGGAAAAATTTTAAAATTAAATCAATTTGCAAGTAAATCAATAGATGGAATAATATACCATGAAAGTGAACAAATTGAATATTATAAAAAATGTTTTCCATGGTTAGTAGAAAAATCAAAATTTATACCTTTTGGGACAGATATAGATTATTTTGAACGAGACATAAGTAACGACAAAATAGAAAAAAGTGAAGAGGACTATATATTAAGTATTGGATATAATTTTAGGGATAATGATACATTAATTGCAGCATATAAAAAAGCCAATATAAACTATAAATTAAGAATAATAGGATCAACTAACGAATATAAAGAAGAAGATAACATTCAGTATTATCCACCAATAGATAAAAGAAAATTAAACAATCAAATACAATGTGCTAAATTCTGCGTTTTACCATTAGAATATAAAAATTTTTCATTTGGACAAATGACACTATTACAACAGATGTATTATTCTAAAGCAGTAATAACAGCAAATGTACCAAGTGTAAGAGATTATGTTCAAGATGAAAAAACAGCAGTACTTTATAAAAGCCAAGATATAGAAGATTTAAAAAATAAAATAGAATTGTTAAAAGATGAACAAAAAACAAAAATAATAGGCGAAAATGCAAAAAAAATGGTTATAGATAAATTTAATGAAAAGAATATGGCATTAGAAATTGAAAAATTTATAAAAAATATTGTAGAAGGAGAAATAAAGTGACTGATAATGGCTTGAAAATAAAAAGAGATACATTATTTATAATTGGATGTTTATTACTTTTTATTCAATTTTGGACAAATAGTCTATTTATAATTAATGAATATATTTTTTATATACCAGCTTTTATGTGTATAATATTATCTATTAATTTTAAAAAATTAAATCAAAAAGAAATTATAACTATAATAGCACTAAATATATTAGGATTAATTATTTATATATTTTCTAAATCGATGAACATATTGAAAATAACATTAATTCTTTCTGCTGCAAAAAACAAAGATATAGATAAACTAATAAAATGGTATTTTTATTTTGGAGTAATAATATTACTTATACATATCTTTTGCTCAGCAGTATTAAATATGGGCACATTGTATGAGCAAGGAGATTTTGGAAGAGGAGTAGTAGAAAAAAGATATTATTTTGGATTTTCTCATGCTAACAACTTACAATTACTATTTGATGTAATATTAATTTTATGGTTATATACATATTTTATGAGTATAAAAAATCCAAAAAAGAAAATGTTATATACATTTGTGGCACTAATATTAGTGTTAATTGGATATACATTAACAAAATCTAGAACAGGATTAATAATTGCAGTTATAGCAATAATATTATCCATAGTATACAGCCAAAATAATTATAAACTGTTTATAAAAAATTATAGAAATATACAAATATTTTATATATTAATAATTATATCAATAATAATAATGGTATGTTTTTTTAATGGTACAACAATATTTAATTATGCAAACAAATTAATGACAGGAAGATTAGAATTTGCTAACAGAGTATTACAAAGATATAATTTATTAACATTGTTTGGACAACAGATTTCAAGTGCTTTTGATACAGGATTTGGCTATAACATATATATTACAGTAGATCAGGGAATAATAAGTCCACTGCTATCATATGGAATAATAATTAATATACTATTTCATATAGCTCAATTGAAATTGATAAAAAAATATTGCTTATCATATAATTATAAAAGAATAATGATAATATTAGCAATGTTATTTTATTCAATTACAGAAAATATATTATTTTATGCATTTACAAATGTGGGAATATTCTTTATTGCAGATTTAATATTTGATAATAGGAGAACTAAGAATGGAAGAAAAAATAGGAATACTAATACCAATGTATAATAGTGAAAAATATATAGATAAATGCTTAAAAAGTGTTAAAGAACAGAGTTATAAAAATTTAGAAGTTATAATAATAAATGATGGTTCAACAGACAATAGCTTAGAGATTTGTAAAAACATAATAAGAGATGATGATAGATTTAAAATATATACTAGAGAAAATAAAGGCGTTGCATTTTCAAGAAATGAAGCTATAAAAAAATGTAGCGCAAAATATTTTATTTTTTTAGATAGTGATGATTTTTTAGATAAAGATTATATAGAAGTAAATTACAACATATTAAAAGAATATAATGTGGATATGGTATCATCAAATATATTTCAATGCAAAAATGAAAAAGATGTATTAAAAAAAGGAAAAGAACCATTAAAAAATTATGTTGTTGATAGAAAAGAAGGATTAAAAAAATTATTATATCAATATGAAATACAAAATGGACCACATTGTAAATTATATAAAAAAGAATTATTTGATGGAGTAGAATTTCCAAATGGACAAATATATGAAGATTTAGCAACAATGTATAAAGTGGTAAATAACTGCAATAAAATAGCTATAACTTCATATCAAGGGTATAATTATGTTTATAATCCTACTGGAATAACAAAAAGTAAATTTAGAGAAAGAGAATTAATTTTATTACATTGGGCAGAAGAAATATATGATTTTATAAATAAAAATTACAAAGAAGAATTATTACTAGCTGGAAAAAATCTATTAGTTACACAATCTTTATTTTTAGCTTGTAAAATTCCTTTAACTAAAAAGTATAAAACATATATAGTTAAAATAAAAAAATATATAAAACAATATAGAAAAGAACTATTAAAAGATAAAGATACTTATCCTAGAATAAAATTATTTTTAATTGCATCATTTGGAGGATTAAGATTAGTAAAGATAACAAATAATTTAAACGAATTTATTAGGAAGTGATATCAAAATGAATACAAAAATATCAATAATTATACCAATTTATAATGGAGAAAAATATATAGAAAGATGCTTAAAATCAATTATAAATCAAGATTATGAAGAATTAGAAATAATTTTAATAAATGATGGCTCAACAGATAAATCTATGGATATATTAAAAAAATTTAAGAATATTGATGATAGAATTAAAGTCATAGATAAAGAAAATACAGGTGTATCAGATACTAGAAATAGAGGAATAGAAGAGGCAACTGGAGATTATATAATGTTTATAGATGTTGATGATTATTTGGAAGAAAATATGATAAAAAAAATAATAAACACTATAAATAAAAAAGATATTGATTTAATTAAATTCAATTATAACATTACAACTTCAGATGGAAAAGAAGAAAAAGGAAACGAGGATTACGAAGAATACAAAGAAAAAAATCTTGATAAACAAAACATAGAACATTTTATAGACAATATTTTATTAGGTAAAGTTAATGCATATGTATGGACATTAGTAATAAAAAGAGAAATAATAGGAAACATAAGATTTAACAAAGAAATTGGAATGATGGAAGATTTATTATTTTATATAAATATATTGTCGAAAACAAATAATTTGTATATAATGAATGATAGATTATATAATTATTTTATAAATACGGAAAGTGTATGCAATTCACCAAAATATTATTATAGAAATTTTTGTGATATGCTAAAAGTTTATGATTTAATAATAAATGAATTAAAAAATCAAAAACAACTTAATGAAAATAGAAAAAAAATATTAACATTTGCAATTATTATGGGTATAGAAAGTATTTTTTATAGAGTTTGTTCAGATAAAAAAATTGATAATGAAATATTGGACAAGATGATTAAAGATAATAAATTAGAAGAATTATTAAAAAATGACATAGGAGAAAATTATATACCATTTCAAAGAAAAATAAGTATAAATTTAATACAAAAAAAGAACAAATTATTACTTATTACTTTTAATAAATTTAGATACAAAGTTTCAAAAATAAAGAAAAAAATATAATTATATAGGTACAAACAATAGTGAATTTAAGATAAAAATAATTGAAAGGAAACAATAAATGAACGAAGAACTAATTTCTATTATTATACCAATATACAATGTTGAGAAATATTTAGACAAATGTATAAAAAGTATAGAAAAACAAACATATCAAAATATTGAAATTATATTAGTAGATGATGGGTCACCAGATAATTGTGGGGAAATGTGTGATAAATATGCTCAAGCAGATAAAAGAATTAAAGTAATACATAAAAAAAATGGTGGTTTATCAGACGCAAGAAATGAAGGGTTAAAAATATCTACTGGAAAATACATAACTTTTATAGATTCTGATGACTATGTTGAAGAACAATATATAGAGTTACTATATAAAGCAATAATACAAAATAATACAGAAATATCTCAATGCGGAATAAATGAAGTAAACGAAGAAGAAAAACTAACAAATGAAATAGGTGAAAAAGAAGATAAAGTAAAATCAACATTAAAAATGCTCGAAGAATTGTATTATGGCAAATGGGAAAATACTGTTGTATGGAATAAAATGTATAAAAGAAGTTTATTTAATGATATTAAATTCCCAATAAATAAAATACATGAAGATGAGTTTACAACATATAAAATTTTATATAAAATAAAAAAAGTTTCAATTATTAAAGAAAGATTATATAATTATAGAAAAAATTCAGAAAGTATAACAGGAAAAAAATTTAATAGTAGAAGATTAGACTTTTTAATTGCTATAGAAGAAAGATTAGAATTTTTTCAAAAAAATAAAGAAGTAAAACTATATAATTTAACACTAAAATGTTACTTAGAAAATATTAGATATTTCTATATGTGCGTAAAAAAATACATGAAAAATGAGAAAGAAACTAATGAAATACTAAAAAAATTAAAAAATAAATATAGAATTACATATAAAAAGATTATTAAAATAAAAATGTTTAAAAGAATATATAAAATAAAAACAGGATTCTTTTATATTACTCCTAATTTATATTATTTAATTAAGAAAGGAAAATTATAATGAATAAAATAAAAAAAATAATTTCAAAATTAAAGAACAATATAAAAAAGTATATATATAGTAGAGAATATAAGAAATATAAAGAATACTGTAAAAAAAATAAACAAAAGGAATTTATAATATTCAATACTCCAATTCATGGAAATATAGGCGATCATGCAATTATTTATGCAGAATATAAAATACTAGAAAAATTGAAGATAAAAGCATTTGAAGTTCCTACATATAAGGAAGAATATTATTTTGAATATATTAAAGATAATATATCAAAAGATGCAATAATTAGTATAACAGGTGGGGGATTTATAGGATCACAATGGAAAATAGAACAAAATTTAGTTAATAAAGTTATTGAACAATTTGCTAATTATAAAATAATAATTTTCCCACAAACTATATATTTTAAAGAAGATGAAAATGGAAGAGAAGAACTTAAAAAATCAATTGAAATATTTGACAGAGCTTTAAATCTTACAATTTTTGCAAGAGAAAGTAAAACATATGAATTTGCAAGTAAAACTTATAAAAATGCAAAAGTAATATTAGTACCAGATATTGTATTATCTTTAGATCATATGGAAAATTCATATAAAAGAAATGGAGTTTTATTGTGTTTAAGAAAAGATGTTGAAGGAATATTCTCACAAGAAGATAAAGAAAAATTATATAATAAATTAGAACAATACAATAAAAAAATAATTAAAACTGATACAGTAGTAGATTACTCAATAAGTCCTCAAAAAAGGAATAAAGAAATAGAAGAAAAATTAAAAGAATTTGCATCTTCAGAATTAGTTATTACAGATAGATTACATGGAATGATTTTTGCAACAATTACAAATACACCATGCATTGTATTTAGTAATTATAATTATAAAGTTGAAGGTGTATATCAATGGATTAAGAATGTTGATAAAAACATTATATTTGAAAAAGACATAAATAATATTCAAAACGATATAAAACAATTATTAAATAAGAAAATAGATAATACAGAAAAAAAATACTATGATTTTAGTAAAGTATTGGAGGAAATTATAAATGGATAAAATGAAAAAATTTATAGATTGTTATATACCTACAGAAACTTGTAATTTTAGATGCCATTATTGTTATATTGCACAACATAGAAAATTTAATAACAAAATAGCAGAATTTAAATATTCACCAGAGTATATAGCTAAAGCACTATCAAAAGAAAGATTAGGACGGAATATGTATGTTTAATTTGTGTGCAGGAGGAGAAACTTTAATAGCAGAAGAAGTTATAGATGTTACTAAAGAAATTTTAAAACAAGGACATTATGTAATGATAGTTACAAATGGATCATTAACAAAAAGATTTGAAAAAATAGCGGAATTTCCTAAAGATTTATTAAAACATCTATTCTTTAAATTTTCATTTCATTATCAAGAATTAGTTAGACTAAAAATGTTAGATAGATATTTTGAAAATGTAAAAATGATGCAAGAAGCGGGAGCATCTTTTACAATAGAGATAACTCCAAGCGATGAATTAGAACCATACATAGATGAAATAAAAAATGTAATGATGGAAAAAATGGGAGCATTACCACATATTACTATAGGAAGAAAAGATTCTGATGATATTCCACCATTAACAAATCATGAATTTAAAGATTATTTAGATATATGGAAACAATTTGATTCTGATTTAATGGATTTTAAAAAGGACATATTTGGAAAGAAAAGAAATGAATTTTGTTATGCAGGAGAATGGTCTTGTTATTTAAATTTAGTAACAGGAGATTTAAGACAATGCTATTGTGGAATAAAATTAGACAATATATACAAAGATATAAATAAACCAATAAAATTTTTACCAATTGGATGTAATTGCACACAGCCACATTGTTATAATGGACATGCATTTTTATCTTTTGGTGATATACCAGAAATGAAAACACCAACATATGATAAGTTAAGAAACAGAGTACAAAGTAATGGTATAGAGTGGTTGCAACCTGAAATGAAAGCTTTTATGCAATCAAAATTAGTGGAATCTAATAAAGAATATAATGAAGAAGAAAAGAAAAAAATAAATAAAAGAAATAAAAGAAAAATATATATTGAAAGGTTAAAAAGAAAATTAAAAGGAATAATAAGAAAATGAATGTAAAAAAAATACATTAACAAAAATAGTTAATATTGTGTTAAGTATTACTTGTGTGTTGAATTTTATATTAAGTACTATTATAATAATTAATATTAATAATAAAAATCAAATATACTTAGCAAGAATAAAAAATTATGAACAAGATACGGATAAATATATTCATTTTAGTATAGACGATGTTATAGATATTTTTGCTGATATAACACACAATTCTTATAATTCAATATTTGAAAATAAAACTTTGAAATATTTAAAGGAGTTAAATGAATTGTATGGTTCAAAGTTTTCTATGTACTGTTTTTATGAATTTGATAACAATAATTTGAGTGAATGCACAGATAAATATAAAGAACAATTCGAGGAAAATAGTTATTGGCTAAAATTTGGATTTCATGCATTGAATAGTGAGAGAGATTATTCAAAATTATCTGAAAAAGAAACAATTGATGATTATAATAAAGTTATAGCAGAATTAAAAAGAATTGTAGGAGAAAAATCTATAACAACAGTGGTAAGAATGGAAAAGTTTACTTGCAATAAGAAAAATATAATTGCTTTAGCTAATTTAGAGGAATTACCTATTACGGGGTTATTAGGTGCAGATACTGTAGATAGGACAGACTACTATTTGAATAAAGAACAAAATGAAAAATTGTTTTCACAGGATTATTATAATGATGATGAAACAGGAATTTATATATATAATACCGATTATAGAATAGAACGAATAGAAGGAAAGATAGAATCAACTTCAGAAATGTTTAAAGATAAAAATTTGATAATATTTACTCATGAATGGATTCTTAATAATGAAAATAAAAATAAAATTAATGAAATTTGTAAATATGGGACACAAAATGGATATATTTATAAATTCCCAGAAAAAATATAAGGTAAAATATAAGGTGAAATATAGATGAGAAAAAAAAGACTGTTAATTAATTTAATATCAAATATTATATCTTTTCTGTTACAACTTGGAATAAATTTTATATTAACACCAATAATAACAGAAAAAGTAGGAAATGCAGCATATGGATTTATAGGATTAGCAAATAATTTTGTTAGTTATGCAACTATACTAACTGTAATAATAAATTCTATGGCAAGTAGGTTTATTACACTAGAATTAAATAAAGAAAATCTAAAAAAAGCAAATAAATATTTTTCGTCAGTTTTAGTAATGGATATTATAATGTCTATTATAGTTGCAATAGCATCAGTTGTAATTATTTTGAATTTGAATTCATTTTTAGATATTCCAGAAAACTTAAAATTTGATGTGCAGTTAACATTTGCATTTGCATTTATAAATTTAATACTATCAATTATGAATACAGTATTTTCAATTGCATCATTTGCAAAGAATAGATTAGATTTAGAAGCAATAAGAAATATTATAGCTAATATAATAAAGGCAATTTTCTTAATTACAGTTTTTAGTATATTTACACCAAAAATATATTACATAACAATAGGAGGAGTTTTATACTCAATAATTATAATAATTGCTAACATCAGATTAACAAAAAAATTAGCACCAGAATTAAAATATTCAATTAAAAATTGTGATAAAGATTCTATATATCAATTAATAAAGTCTGGTTCATGGAATGCAATAAATACTTTAGGAAAAACATTACTAACAGGATTAGATTTATTAATTGCTAATATGTTTGTAGGTGCAGATGCAATGGGAATATTGTCTATTGCAAAAACTATACCAACTTCAATTGAAAATCTATTAGCTACAATTGCAAATATATTTTCTCCACAATTCATAATGCTATATTCTAAGAGAAAAATAAAAGAACTAATTAATGCTGTTAATTTTTCAATAAAAATAATATCATTTATAATGATTGTGCCACTAGCTGGATTTATAGTTTTTGGGAATGAGTTTTTTTCATTATGGTTACCAACTAAACCTCAAGCTGAAATTCAATTAATACAAGTGTTATCAATTTTATCATTATTACCATATATTATAAGTTCATGCAATTATTCTTTATTTATATTGGATACTACAACTAACAAACTAAAAAGACCAGTACTAGTAACATTAATAATGAGTGTACTTAGCACAGTAGCAACACTAATAGTACTAAAAAATACAAATTTAGGAATATATGCTGTTGCAGGAATAAGTTCAATTTTTTGGAGTATAAAAGTATTTTTCTTCAATACAATTAATGCTGCAAAAAATTTAAGAGTAAAATGGTATACATTTTACCCACAATATTTAAAAAATTTAGTAGTATTTATAATAATAATAATAGTATTTAGTTTATTAAGAAATTATTTTATAATAAATTCATGGTTAAAATTAGCACTAGTAGCAATAATATTTGCTATATTAGGTTATGTGTTGACATTTTTATTACTATTTAAAAAAGATGAAAAAAAGAAAATATTTGATGCTATAAAATTTAAATTTAATAAGAATATATAATTTATTAGGAGGAATATTTTGAAACGAACCCTATTTAGAATAACAATGTTAATCCTACTAGGACTAACATTTGCATCTATATTCAACTTTTCAAATCAAAATGGACAAACATCAAGTGGATTAAGTCGAAAAGTAGCAAGAAAAATAGTAGATGCATTTCCATATACAAAAAATTTAAGTGAAACCACAAAAAACAAAATAGTAGAAAAATCACAACCAATAATAAGAAAAGGAGCACATTTATCAATATATACACTAGTAGGAATATTTATAATGAGTTTTTTAAGTACATATAAAATTCATTTAAAATATAAATTTTCAATAAGCATATTGGTTGGATTAATATATGCAATAACAGATGAAATACATCAAAGTTTTATACCAGGAAGAACGGCATCTATAAGAGATGTTTGTATTGACACTTGTGGAGTCTCTTTAGGAATAATAATAGTTCTTATTATTATTTCTGTATATAAGGCTTTAACTGAAAAAAATAGTAAGGAAAATAATGAATAAAATAAAAGAACAATTTTTGATTTTAAAGTTGTTCTTTTATTTTAAAATTTTAAAATTTAATAGTATAAAATTATAAAAATTAATACAAAATGTATAAAAATTAATAATAAATATTGAAAAAATATAATAATTATGATAATATTGTATATAATAGATATTAGAAGGTGGTAAAATGTTCACATATTTAAAATTAAAAAATTTTAAATCTTTTGATGAAATAGAATTTAATTTCAAAAGAACAAATACAGAAACAAAAAAATTTGTTGCAATATATGGAGAAAATGGAATAGGAAAAACAAATTTTGTTACTGCATATTCATTTTTAAATGATTCATTGTTTACATTATTATTTAAAAATATAGCAGAAAAAGTAATGGAAAGTGAAATTGAAGATAAAGAGAAAAAAGTAAACTTTATGATGAATATGGTAGATTTTTCAAAAAAAATGCAAGATGTAAGAATGATAGATAATGAAGAATATACAGAGATTGAATATGGTTTTGAAATAAATGCAATAGAAGGATACTATAAAATTATATTTGGAGATAGAATAAAATCAGAAAAATTATATTATAAAGTAGGAAAAAATAGGGGAATTATCTTTGAAATTAACGAAAATGATAAGAATATAGAAAAAAATTTAAATGATAATATATTTTTTGGAAAAGAATATAAAAAAGAACTTTTAACAGAAATAGATAAGTATTGGGGAAAAAATACATTTTTATCTATTATGATAAAAGAAGGTGAAGAAAAAAATGCTGAATTTATGCAAAAAAATGTAAATATAAATATATTTGAAGTATTAAATACATTTATGAATTTATCAGTAGTATATAGAAATTCACCAATTGCAACTATAATACAGGGAACAGCACCAAAAGACAAAATATTAAACAATTTATGTGAAGGAAAAATAAAAAAGAATAAAATAGAAATTTTAAATAGATATGAAGCAATTTTAAAAGATTTTTTCACACAAACATATTCAGATATAAAAGATGTATATTATGAAATAAAAGAAGATGATGAAGAAAAAATCCAATATAAATTATATTTTAAGAAGAAAATTGCAAATAGGTTAATCAATATAGAATATAAAAAAGAATCATCAGGAACTAGAAAAATATTAAATCATTTTAATAGTATGATAGGAACATTATGGGGAGAGACTGTTATTATAGATGAAATAGATAATGGAGTTCATGATTTATTAATGAAAGCAATTATAGAATCTTTAAAAGATGAAATAACAGGACAATTAATTATTACAACCCACAATACTTTATTAATGGAAACATTAGATAAACAAGATATATATATTATTGTTTCAGATTATAAAGGACAAAAAATAGTAAATTGCATAGATGATTATGATATAAATATTCAAAAGAATAACAATATAAGAGAACTATATTTAAAAGGCGTATTCGGAGGAATACCTTCAATTAATATGATTGACTTTACAGAGATAAAAGAAAGATTAAATTCTAAAAATCAAGATGATAAAGGGGGAATTTAAATGCCCCAAAATAAAAAGCCAATAAATGTAAACTATTGTAAAGCAGTAGTAATTGTTCATGGAAAATCTGAATACTTGATGGTACAACATATAAAAAGTAGTCTACACTTACCAATTGAAATATACGCAAAGAAAAAAGGAAATAATAGTATTCAGATTACAAGTCTAATTAAAGAATTAGGTAATACAATTTTTAAAAATCAAAAAACATTATTAAAAAGGTATACAATAGAAAATGATAAAAAGAAATTGAACGATTTTAAAATCTTTACAATTATGGATACAGATGATTGTAATGAAGAAGAAAAAAATAACTATATAAATAAATCAATGTTTAAAAAACATGAATTATATAATTATATATATCCAATATATAACATAAACAACTTAGAAGATGTTATGAAAAAAAGTAAAATACATTATGAAAAAATAAAAGATTCAGAAAAAGCTGATACATATATTAAATTATTTCCACAAAATTCTAAGAAAATAGTAGAAAAAGATGATGTAGAGCAATTACAAGAAATGTGTGAAAAATTAAAGAAGACATCTAATACTAATTTAGAAGAACTGATAGAATATTGCATAAATCATGTAAAATTAGTAAAATAAAGTAAAATACACTTTTTGATATTAAAGTTTTATATTGAAAGTGTATTTTTTTTGTTGTATAAGTTAAAAAAAGCTTCTTTTTTTGTAACAAAACTGTAATAAAATTTTACTCTAAAAAACTTGATACCAAAACAACAATGTGATAAAATAACAATGCGCTAAAAAACAAGAAAAAAGAGGAAAAATATGGAAGAAATAGATTTAAAAAACATATTCAAAGCATTTTGGGGCAAAAAACTTCAAATTATACTAATAATACTAACATTTGCAGTAGCAGGATTAGTATATACAACACAATACACAACACCCAAATACTCTTCATCAACAACTCTAGTATTATCAACATCAGAAAATACATCAACAACAAAAAATTCAATAACAACAACAGATATTACATTAAATACAAAATTAGTAACAACCTATAGTGAACTAATAAAAAGTAAAACAGTAGTAAGACAAGTAATAGACAATTTAGGAATAAATATAGATGAAGAAGAATTAAGAAATAATATAACTGTAAATGCAGTAACAAATACATCATTAATAAAAATCACAGTAACAACACAAAATGCTTCAGACTCAGCTAGTATTGCAAATGAAATAGCAAAAGTATTCACAAAAAAAGTAGAAGAAATTTATAATATAGACAATGTTCATGTAGTAGATGAAGCAAAAGTTAACAACTCACCATCTAACATAAATCATAAAAAAGACATTTTATTATTTGCTATGATTGGAGTTGTTATATCAGTTATATATGTAATAATAGCAAACTTATTAGATACAACAATAAAAACATCAGAAGAAATAGAAAAAACATTTAAAGTACCAGTATTAGCTGAAATACCATTATATACTTTTGATTCTAAAAAAGAAGAAAAAGGAGGTAAGGAAAAAAATGAAAACTAAAAAAGAATTAGTTACACAAATAAATCCACAATCTCCAGTATCAGAGGTATTTAGAACATTAAGAACTAATATACAATTTATGAATACAGATAAAAAATTAGAAACTTTATTAATAACATCAACATTTCCTGGAGAAGGAAAAAGTTGGGTGTCATCCAATTTAGCAGTAACATTTGCACAAGCAGGAAATAAAGTAGTATTGGTTGATGCAGACATGAGAAAAGGAAGACAATATACAATATTTGGAGCATTACCAAGTCCAGGACTTTCTAATTGTTTAACTGAAATGAATGAGAAAAAAATAGAAAAAATAGATTTTTCAAAATATACACAAAATACTGAAGTAGAAAATTTAGATTTAATGCCAGCAGGAAATATACCACCAAATCCTTCAGAACTACTAACTTCACATCAAATGACAACATTATTAGAAGAGTTAAAAGAAAAATATGACTTAATAATTATAGATGGAACACCATGTGAATTAGTAACAGATGCTGTTATATTATCTAGAACAGCTGATTTAACTTTGATTGTAACTGCATACAAACAGACAAAAAAAGATAGTTTGGAAAAAGTTATAAAAAATATTAAAGAAGTCGGTGGAAAATTAGCAGGTGTAGTAATTAATAAAATGCCAATAGACGCAAAAAAACATAAATAAACTAAGAGGAGAACTAAAATGATAGACTTTCATACACATATATTACCAAATATAGATGATGGAGCAAGAAATATAGATGAAACAATAACTTTAATAAAAGAAGCAAAAGAAGTAGGGTTTGATGGAATTATATTAACATCACATTACATTGAAAATTATTACGAAACAAATGTACCAGAAAGAAATATGTGGGTACAAGCAATTACAGAAAATTTAAAAAATAAAGGAATAGATATTAATATTTATTTAGCAAATGAAATATATTTATCTGATAATATGATGCAATTATTAATAGATGGTAAGGCATCTACAATAAATGATACTTGTTATGTATTATTTGAAATGCCACTTAATATAGAACCAATGAATTTATATAATGTCATATATTCTTTGCAAGAGAATAAACTAATACCAGTATTAGCACATCCAGAAAGATATTCTTTTGTGCAAAAAGATCCAGAATTGATTTATGACTTAATTGAAAAAGGAGTATTAATGCAAGCTAATTATGCAAGTATACTTGGTCAATATGGAAAAAAAGCACAAATGATAGTAAGAAAATTCTATGAAAATAATATGATACATTTCTTAGGAAGTGATGTTCATAGACCAAATACAATATATAAAATGATACCAGAAGCAATTGAAGAAATAAAATCAATTGTTGGTGAGAAAAAAATAGAAGAACTAACAACAACAAACCCTATGTTAGCATTAGAAAACAAAAGAATAGAAATAGAAGAGCCAACCGAAATAGAATTAACTCTTAAAGAAAAACTAATGATGTATTTAAAGAGATAAGTTTATAATAAGCTAAATGAAAGGATGATTAATATGAGAAGGTATTTTGGAACAGATGGTATAAGAAGAATAGCAAATACAGAACTTACACCAGAGTTAGTTTATAAGGTAGCAAAAGCAGGAGCATATGTTTTATCAAAACATACAGATCATACACCAACAATTTTAATAGGAAGAGATACAAGAATATCAGGAACATTAATAGAAAGTGCAATGGTAGCTGGATTTTTAAGTTATGGAGCAAATGTAAAATTGTTAGGAGTTATACCAACACCAGCAGTTGCATATTTAACAAGAAAATTACAAGCTGATGCAAGTGTTGTAATATCTGCATCACACAATACTTTTGAATTTAATGGTATCAAATATTTTAGTAATAAAGGAATGAAAATACCAGATAGCTTAGAAGAAGAAATTGAAGAAGTAATGGATTCAGGAAAAATAGATGAATTAACAGCTGTAAGTAGCAAAATTGGTGTATCTGAATATAGATTAGATTTATTAGATGAATATGTATATTTCTTTAGAAAAAATTTTGATGATAACTTTGATAAAATAAACAGAGATGATTTTGTTGTAGGAATTGATACAGCAAATGGGGCTACATCAGTAGTAGCAGAAAAAGTATTTAAAGCATTAGGAATAAATTATAAAATAATAAATAATCATCCAGATGGAATAAATATAAACGATAATTGTGGATCAACACATTTAGATTCTTTGAAAAAATTTGTTGTAGAAAACAAATTAAGTCTTGGAGTTGCATATGATGGTGATGGAGATAGATGTTTAGCTGTTGATGAAAAAGGAAATGAAATAGATGGAGATATGATAATGGCTATTGTTTCAAACTATCTAAGAAAAAAAGGAAAACTAGCTAAAGATACAATAGTTGCAACAGTTATGAGTAATTTAGGATTACACAAATATGCAAGAGATAATGGATTAGAATTAATTCAAACAAAAGTTGGAGATAGATATGTATTAGAAGAAATGCTAAAAGATGGATACAATCTAGGAGGAGAACAATCAGGACATGTAATTTTACTTGATTATAACCCAACAGGAGATGGAATTTTAACATCATTAATGCTAATCCAAGCAATATTAGAAGAAAAACAAACAGCATCAAAAATGGCTGAAATAATAAAATTATATCCACAAGTATTAATTAATGCAAAAGTAAATTCAGAAAAGAAATATAATTATGAAAATGACAATGAAATAAAAGAAGCTATTGAAAAACTAGAAAAAGAATTTGCAGGAAACGGTAGAGTATTAATAAGACCTTCTGGAACAGAACCACTAGTTAGAGTTATGATAGAAGGAGAAGATCAAGCATATATAACAAAAAAAGCTCAAGAAATAGCTAATTTAATAGAAGAAAAATTAAAGTAAATTTGCATATTTGCATAATAAAAAATAAAAACAAAAGAAAAAATAGGGGGATTAAAAATGTTTGTATTTGATATAACACAACCACTAACATTAATATTATTATTAATAGCAACTATATTATTTATATTTTTAGCACAAGAAATTAAAAAAAGTGCAGTAACTGCTATACCATTATTTGGTTATTTAACATTATTAGTAATCCATAGTATACAAATTTTAACATTAAAAGAGCAATACAATTATTTGTTTTCAACATTATCATTTAATATAGCACTAGATCTTGTATTTTTATTAATAACATTTATGGCATATTTATGGGTAGATGATATTGAATGTAAAGCTCTTAACAAGAAAAGTATAGATAATAGTTTAGATTGGTTTTGGAAAAATGTCTAATTTATACAATTTTATTTAGAAAAATTATTTAGCAAAAGCTTTAAGAATTATTCTATTTTTATTAATATTATTACAAGTAATAAGAGTAAGTTGTTTTTTGTTTCTATCAAAATCATAAATAGGTGAAAAATCATAATTCTTGACTTCATAGATTTCAGAAACAAAATAGTAAAAATTCTTTTCATAATTATTTTTCAAAATAATTTGATCATTTGTATTTAAAAGAACAATTTTACTAAAAAACTTATCATTATCATAATTATGACCAGCAATACAAAGATTACCATTTTTTCCTGGTAAAGGACCATAAAATCTACATGGTGAAATCTTTAATAAATTCTCATCATAATTTGAAAAAATAGGATAATTAACATTTATTTTTGGAATATCTATAACACCTATAACATATGAAGAATCAACAAAAGAATCTGTACTTTGATTATCATCAGAATAAGAATTATTAGAAACCACATTAGAATATAATCTAGTTAAATTATAATTTTCCAATATCTGCTTAGAATACTTTTCTTGCTTTGATAATTTATAAGTATTGTAAAAAACATATAAGCCAATAATAATTATAAGAACAATAGAAAAATATAATTGAAACTTTAATATTCCCTTAAACTTTTTTAACTTACTGTTACTATTATACTTACCATTATTATTATTATTATTATTTGGCTGTTTTGTATTTAAAATTTGATTCATAATCTACACACCTTAAATAATATTATTTACAAATAAATAAGATTTTATAAAAATAAGACTTGAAATTGCAAAAAAATATGATATAATAATATACAAATTAAATTAGATTAGAAAAAACAAAAGTAAGGACAACACACATTATAAAATATCTTAAAGAGAACCAAAGGTAGCTGCGAATTTGGTAAGTAAAAATAATATGTTATCACCTTAACTGTTGTCAAACTGAAAAAGAAAAAGAACTAAACAAAAATAAAATAAAAACAAAATAATAAAAGGTAAGTTTGAACGTAAATCTGCGTTAAAGATAATTGAGAGAATAATGTAAAACAAAAAAACAAATACATTAAAACACATTATTAAAATAGGTGGTACCGCGGAATAAAAAGCTATTTCGTCCTAATAAACTAGGACAGAAATAGCTTTTTTATTTGGTCAATGGGCGGTCAATGGGGACGGGCTTAATATGTACCACAACTAGTGTCAAAAAATGTCAAAAATAAACCTTGAATTTATTCAAAATAAATTTTTATATAAAAAAGGAGGTAAAAATGCAAGATCTAAAGATTAATAGAATTTATAAACATTTTAAAGGAGACTACTATTTAGTAGAAGGAATTGCAAAAGACTCAGAAACCAAAAATGAAATGGTAATATACAGACGATTATATGGTGATGGAGATTTATGGGTACGACCAAAAGAAATGTTTTTATCAGAAGTAGACCATGAAAAATATCCAAATGTAAAACAAAAATACAGATTTGAATTACAAGAAATAGAAAGTGTAGCAAAAAACTTTAAATAAAATTAAAATTTTTTAAATACAAAAAGTGACAAAATATAACAAAAATAATGAGACAAAATAGGACTGTCCCACCTGACAACTTGACTATTGTCTCAAAAGGAGGAATTTTTATGTATAAGAAAGTTGAATTAAAAGATGGCTTTGTAGGAATGGAAAGAGAAGTCGCAGAAAATTGGAAGAAAAAGAATATAATTAAGAAAAATTTTGATATGAATAAAGGTAAAAGATATTTTACTTTTTATGATGGACCACCAACAGCAAATGGTAAACCACATGTTGGACATATCGAAACAAGGGTTATGAAAGATATAATCCCAAGATACAAGGTTATGAAGGGATATCAAGTTATTAGAAAAGCTGGTTGGGATACACATGGGCTACCAGTTGAACTTGAAATTGAAAAGAAATTAGGTATTTCTGGTAAACAACAAATTGAAGAATATGGTGTAGAAAAATTTGTTAAAGAATGTAAAGAAAGTGTTTTCACATATGTTCATATGTGGGAAGAAATGACAAACAAAGTAGGATATTGGGTTGATATGGAACATCCATATGTAACATACCACAATGACTATATCGAATCAGTTTGGTGGGCATTAAGCCAATTATGGAAAAAAGGACTTTTATATGAAGGACACAAAGTTATGCCATATTGTCCAAGATGTGGAACAGCTTTATCTTCACACGAAGTTGCACAAGGTTACAAAGATGTTAAAGATTTAACATGTATTGCTAAATTCAAAGTTCTAGAAGGTCAAAATATAGGAAATGAAGCAATTGAACCAGACACATACATACTAGCTTGGACAACAACTCCATGGACATTGCCATCAAACCTAGCATTATGTGTAAACAAATCATACACATATGCAGAAATAAAAGCAAATATTGGAACAGACGAAGAGCCAGTATATGAAAACTACATCTTAGCAAAAGATTTAATTGAATCAGTATTAAAAGAAACTCCATATGAAATAATTAAAGAATTCAAAGGTGAAGAATTATTAGGAGTAAAATATGAACAATTAATGCCATTTGCTAAAGTTGATGGAAAAGCATTTGAAGTAATCCATGGTGATTATGTAACATTAACAGACGGTACTGGAATCGTTCACATTGCACCAGCATATGGTGAAGACGATAGCTTAGTTTCAAAACAAAATGGAATAGCATTTGTAAACTTAGTAGATAAATCAGGAAAATTCGTACCAGAAGTTGAACCTTGGGCAGGTAGATTTGTTAGAGACTGCAACGAAGATATTTGCAAATGGTTAGCAGACGAAAACAAATTATTCAGCAAAGAAAAACACATGCACTCATATCCACATTGTTGGAGATGTGACACACCATTACTTTACTATCCAAAAGAAAGTTGGTTTGTTGCAATGAGCAAGCTAAGAGACGAATTAGTTGCAAATAACAACAAAGTAAACTGGTATCCAGACACAATTAGAACAGGAAGATTTGGAAAATTCCTAGAAAATGTAATTGACTGGGGAATTTCAAGAGACAGATATTGGGGAACACCACTTCCAATTTGGACATGTGAAGACGAAAACTGTGGACATCAAGAATGTATTGGAAGTATTGCAGAATTAAAAGAAAAAGCAATAGACTGTCCAGATGATATAGAATTACACAAACCATATATTGATAATGTACATTTAAAATGTCCAAAATGTGGTAAAGAAATGAAGAGAGCAAAAGAAGTTATAGACTGTTGGTTTGACTCAGGTTCAATGCCTTTTGCACAATGGCATTACCCATTTGAAAATAAAGAAATGTTTGACAACAACTTCCCAGCAGGATTCATTTCAGAAGCAATTGACCAAACTAGAGGATGGTTCTATACATTAACAGCATTAGGAACAGCATTATTTGGAAGAACACCATTTGAAAACTGTATAGTTTTAGGACATGTTCTAGACGAACACGGACAAAAAATGTCAAAATCAAAGAAAAACGGTGTAGACCCAATGGTATTATTAGACTCAGTTGGAGCAGATGCAACAAGATGGCACTTCTATACATGTAGTGCACCATGGCTACCAACAAGACTTAGTCTAAACAATGTACAAGAAACACAAAGAGGATTTTTAAGCACATTATGGAATGTATACTCATTCTATGTTTTATATGCAGAAATAGATCAATTCAACCCATTAAAATACAGTGACTTCAAAGTTACAAATATAATGGATAAATGGATAATTTCAAAATTAAATACATTAGTAAAAGAAGTAGACGAGAAATTATCACAATATGATATAACAAGTGCAGCACTTCAAATTGAAAGCTTTACAGACGAACTTTCAAACTGGTATGTACGTAGAAACAGAGAAAGATTCTGGAGTCAAGAATTAACAGACGACAAAATCGGAGCATATGTAACACTATACAAAGTTCTAGTAACACTATGCAAAGTAGCAGCACCATTTGTACCATTTATGACAGACGAAATTTATCAAAACTTAGTTGTAGGATTAGATGAAAAAGCACCAGAAAGCATCCACTTATGCTTATGGCCAGAATATGACTCAAGTGCAGTTGATTCTAACCTAGAAAGAGAAATGGACTTAGCATACACAATAGTAAAACTAGGAAGAAGTGCAAGAAACTCTGTAAACATCAAAAACAGACAACCATTATCAGAAATGCTAATATCTGTAAACACACTACCTGAATACTATTCAGACATTGTAAAAGAAGAATTAAATGTTAAAAAAGTTGAACTAGGAGCAGAAATGTCAGACTACGTAAACTTTGAAATCAAGCCAAATCTACCAGTTTTAGGAAAAGAATATGGAAGATTAATTCCTAGAATAAAACAAGAAATTGCTAAGAAAAATCAAATGGACTTAGCAAACACAGTAAAAAACGGTGGAGTAGAATACATCGAAATAGACGACACACAAATAGCATTAAATTCAGAAAACTTACTAATCACAATGAATGGTAAAGACGGATTTGCATTTGCAGGTGAAGGTGAAATCGGTGTTGTATTAGACACACATATCACACAAGAATTAAAAGAAGAAGGATATGTAAGAGAAGTATTATCAAAAGTTCAAAACATGAGAAAAGACAAAGGGTTTGAAGTTTTAGATAAAATAAATCTTTATGTATCTGGAAACGAAATGCTAGAAAATGTTATCAAACAAAATGCAGAATTAATTAAACACGATACTTTAGCATTAGAAATTGTTTATAATGCAGAAAGAACAGATTACACAGAAACAAATATAAACGGAGAAAACTTAAAATTAGATGTTGAAGTTGTAAAATAATAAAAAGGGATGTCAAGAACGACATCCTTTTTTTCTTTTATAAGGCTTTGGATCATCAGTTAATTCCAAAATATAATCAACAGAGGTATTATAATAAATAGCAAGTTTTTTTAAGAGATTTAAAGGTATTTGCCTTTTAGTAGCCTCATATTGATGATATGTATTTTGGCTACAATTTAAAAAATGAGCAATATAAACTTGAGTTAAATCTCTATCTTCTCTTAAATCTTTTAATCTCATTTATATCAATCCTTTTAACATAATAAAACTAATATATACAATATAAAATAATATCTAAATAGTTTTTATTTTTATCTCATATTGAGATAAAAATAAAAATGAGAAAAAGAGTATAGTAATATAAAAACATATAACAAAAGAGGAGGTTTATGAATTAAAATGTGCAAAAATAAAGGAATAACACTTATAGCACTTATAATAACAATAATTATATTATTAATACTAGCAGGAATAACAATAGCAACATTAGGAGGAGAAAATGGATTATTAGCCAAAGTAAAAAAGGCAAAAGAAGCAGAAATAAAAGCAGAAATGAGAGAAGAATTAACACTAGCACTGCACGATTTACAAATAGAAAAAAGAGCAGAAGCAACATTAGATGATGTAACACAAGATTGGATAAATGAGCAAATAAAGAAATATGAATGCACAGTAAAAGATGATGCATCATTAAGTGGAAAACAAGTAATAATGAAAAAAGACAAAATTACAGGAAAGTTTTTAATAGATGAAAAATTAAATATTATTGAAGAAGAATATAACGAAAGTAGCATAGAATTCTCATATGAAACAAGAGAAAGGGAAGGCAATAAAATAAATATAGCTATAATAATAAAAGATGAAATAAATGGAATAAAAGAAGTACAAATGCCAGATGGAACAATATATCCATATAACAAAAAGGAACAAGTAGGAATAGATTATTCAGTAGAATTAGGAGTAGAATACAAAGTTAAGATAACATCAGAAAGTGGAGAAGTAGTAGAGAAAACAATAAAAATAGATGACTACTATTATAAAGTAACAAAAAACTTAGGAGAAGGAATAAAAGTAGACAATACAGCAATAAAAGCAGCATGGAATAAGCCTTATCAAGCAACAATAACAGCAGAAGGAGATTATATAATAGATACAATAACAGTAACAATGGGAGGACAAGCAGTAGCAGTAGATAAAACAACAGGAGTAATAAATATAGATAAAGTAACAGATGATATAGAAATAACAGTAATTGCAAAAAAATTAGAAATAAAATATACAATAATAGCAATAGGAACAAGTAATAGTCAGAATAACACAACATCGGTAGATGACAATTCACAAACAAAAGGAACAGAATTATATATAAATATCAAGGCTAATTTAGAAGGAATAGAATGCACTATAACAAATAAAAATGATAATAAACCAGTACCATATGCAATAACAAAAAATGGAAAATATATATTTATAGTAACAGGAACATATAATGGAAAAACAATAAAGGAAGAGAAAGAAGTAATAATAAAAAAATATCAAGCAGCACAAGAATTGGTAAAATATGATGCAGGAGAATGGACAAAAGAAGAAATAGAAGAATTACAAAAGCAAAAATTGTATGATATAAACATAAATAAAACAGTAAATTTAACATACAAACTAACAGATGATACAGGATTAAATTTTACATTTGGAGGATTTACATATAAAGGAGATACAACTAATCAAAGTGCAATAGATTCTGAAACTATAATAACAAGTAGAAATCAAAGTGTAAGTCCACAAAGTGGATATGGAACACCTAAATATAATGGATGGCAAATATTAGAAACAGAAACAAAAATGGACGAAAATGGAAATGTAATAAAAAATTCAGACCAAACTGATAGAGAATATGTAAAAAAAATAATACACGCAGGCTGTCCAGAGAATTTTGTATATTGTGATTCTGAAACTTTAAATCCATATAGAGCAGAATATTTATTATCAAATGGAGAAAGATTAACAGATTATAATACATTAAATGATGGAACAACGATAAATTCAAGAAATTGGGATATGTATAAAGATAAAAATCTAGATGATAAAGGCTATATAGATAGCGTTAACTGTCTTACAGGAGTAAATTTAATTAAAAATAACATTATAGATTCATATTACTTTTTAGCCGACTCAGAATCTTACTATGCTGGATATATTAATGGAAGATATGATTTTAGAAATTGCATTTGGTATGTTAATTCTTCGGGATGGAAAAAAGGTAGACAAACAATTTATAATTGTTGGGGAATACGCCCAGTAGTAACAATGGTAGACGGAGTCTACATAGCAAGTGGAGATGGAACAGAAGAAAACCCATATATATTAGGAAAAGATTAAAATAAAAATGGCGATTAAAAACAAAAATTAATTGCCATTTTTATTTTTAGAATAGTCAATATTTATATATTGCAATAAAAAAACAAATATGTTAAAATACATCTGTAGTAAAGCACAAAGCTTTATAGGGGGATGCATGAATAATACAAATTTAATAGAAACAGAACAATTAACAGAAAAGAAAAAAATGATATTATACTTTTTCATATATGCTTTTTTAGGTTGGATATTAGAAACAATATATTGTATAGCAACATTAGGCGTATTCAACAAAAGAGGATTTTTATATGGACCAATATGCCCAATATATGGATTTGGAGCAATAATACTAATAGAATGTTTAAAAAGTATAAAAGCAAATAAAATAGGAAAATTCTTTATAGCCATGGTAGCATTTACAGCATTTGAATATATAGTATCAGCAGTATTAGAAGAATTATTTGGATTAAGATGGTGGGACTATACAAACGAACCATTGAATTTCCAAGGAAGAATAAGTTTACCATTTTCAATAGCATGGGGAACAATAGGGGTGATATTTGTAGAAAGAATACATCCATTTATAAAAAGAAAAATTGAAAGGTATACCATGTTAATAAATAAAAAATATAAATCTATAATACTATATGTATTAGTAATTATAGCAGTAATTGATTTTTTATTATCAATAGCAAAATATATAAATATAATGAAATAGTTTTTTTACAAAAGAAAAACTATATGCCAATATAGCTCAGTTGGTAGAGCAACGGATTCGTAACCCGTAGGTCAGCAGTTCGATTCTGCTTATTGGCTCCATAATGCATTTTCGTTGAACTATATGATGATAGAATGTATGAAAGTTTTATTAGATGAAGATAAATTTCAGGAATTTCAACATTTATTTGATAAAGATTATAATATAATATTTATGAGTGGTACTTAGAAAACTTTCGAAGCTCTAAGTCATTCAAATAGCCTAGAGTTTATACTCTAGGTTTTTTTTGCTTGATTTTAAAACTTTAACAAACTGGTTGATTTTTTCTTTTGTAAAAAAATAATCCTAAAAATTTAGTAAATAATAAAGAAATCTATTGACAAAAAATATACCTAGATATACAATGTAAAAAATACATAGAATATCTAGGCATATTTATTTTAAAGGAGGGGATAAAATTGAAAATTAGTAAAGAACTATTAAAAGGAAGCACAACAATGCTAGTGCTAGATTTGTTAAAAAATCAAAACATGTATGGATATGAAATGATAAAAAAATTAAAAGAAAAATCAGAAAATGTATTTGAACTAAAAGAAGGAACACTATATCCAATATTACATGGACTAGAAGAAAATGGTTTTATAACATCATATTGGGACGAAACAACAGCAAAGAAAAGAAAATATTATGCTATAACAGAAAAAGGAAAAAAACAATTAAAAGAGAAAAAAGAAGAATGGAAAATTTTTAGCAATGGAATAAATCATGTATTAGGAGGTGTTTCATTTGCAAATTAAAGAATTTTTAAATACTGTATGTGAACAAATAAAATATAAACCAATACGAAATAGCATAGCAGAAGAACTAGAAAATCACATAGAAGAATCAAAAGAAAATTATATTCAAGACGGTTTAAAGGAAAAAGAAGCAGAAGAAAAAGCAATTATCCAAATGGGAGATGCTAAAGAAATTGGAAAAAGATTAAATAAAATACATAAACCAAAACTTGATTGGAAATTATTAATAATTTTAATAGTACTTCTAGGATTTGGATTTTTAGTAGCATTTACTAGAGCAAGTAATATAATAGTAACAGATGGATATGATTTTATAGCAAAATATATTAGTTTTTTAATAATGGGTAGCATTTTAAGTATATTTATATATTTTATTGATTATACAAAAATAATAAAATACTCAAATATATTTTATATAATTGCAACTGCAATGGATGTTTATTCAGCACTTTTCGGAATAAGAGTAAATGGTTTACCATACATAAATATTTCACAATTAAGTGCATTTTCACCAGTTATTATAACAATACCTCTTTATATTATTGCATTTGTAGGATTTTTAAATAGTGAAAAACAAAACCAAAAGAATGTTACAATATTCAATAAAAATATAAACTTAAAATTAGTCAAGATAATAACTTTAAGCATAATTTCAATAATAATTTTAGCAAATATTCCATCTATAACATCAGCATTAATATTAGGACTTATCTACTTAATAATAGGAACTGTAAAATTAATACAAATTAAACAAAATAGAAAAAGAAATTTACTAATATTATGGGGAATACCAATAATTTTAGGAACAATTTTATTGCTAAGTGTGATAATTGAAACACCATATATTGTTAATAGATTTGTAGCTGTATATAATCCAGAAAGCCAAGCAGAAAATTATGGATGGTTTGCTTTAAATAGAAAACTAATTATAAATTCTGCTCAAACATTTGGTGAAGCAGACGATACTAGCAACGCTTTAGAACAAATAGATGAAGATGTAAACTATGCATTTATATCAATTCTAGCACATTATGGCTGGGTAGTAAGTATTGGAATAGTAATAGCAGTTTTAGCTTTAAGCATTAAATTAATTATAAATTCAATTAAGATAAAAGAAATTAATGGAAAATTATTAATAATTGGAATATCTAGTATGTTCATTTTGCAAAGTATATTTAATATTCTTATGAATTTAAATTTAATAATCGAAGCAAATTTTAATTTACCTTTTGTTTCTTATGGTGGATTAAATCTTATTGTTAATATGATGTGTTTGGCTTTAATATTAGCTATTTATAGAAGAAAAGATATACTTAATAGAAATAAACAAAATAAACAGGCAAGTTAATTTAACTTGCCTGTTTGGAGGTTTAGCCTACTTTAATCTTACTATAAGAAAACCAGTTGTCTATTTTACAACCGCCATTTCGTCTTGTAGTTACACTTGCTTTCATTACAGTAGCAAAATGACTAAAAACTGAAAAATCAAGACAATCTTCTGGGTACAAAAGCTTAACACCAGATAATTCATCACCATTATCTTTTACCCGCTGCATAAACTTAGTAGATAAGTTTATAAGAGAGTCTTTTTTCTGCTGAGATAAATTTTGATTGTCTTTCCAGAATTTTTGGTAATCTGATAGTTCTTCATAATTGAGTTTCATAAAAATTCCTCCTATAACATGTTGAAAATATTTTTTAATAACTATTATTATACCATAAGATAACATAAAATGCTAGATATATTCATAAAAAATAAAATACAATTATTTTACTATTCGAATAAGAATAAGATTGCCCTTTTTGGTAAAATATGTTATAATAGAAATGTCAATTTTTAATGAGAAAATAAACTAAGATTTAACTAAGAAAGGTGAAAAAACTAATGGGATTTTTTGATAAGCTAAAAAACGGATTGAATAAAACAAAAACATCATTTGATGAAAAAATAAATAATGTATTTAGTAACTTTAGAAAAGTAGACGAAGACTTCTTAGACGAACTAGAAGAAGTATTAATAATGTCAGATATAGGAATGGATACATCAATAAAAATAATATCAAATTTAAGAAATAGAATAAAAAAAGAAAAAATACAAGATGAAGAAGATGTAAAACAAGCACTAAGAGAAGAAATGCAAAAAATACTTGATGTAACAGATATACAATTACATTTAAATACAAAACCATCAGTAATTTTAGTAGTTGGAGTAAATGGGGTAGGAAAAACAACATCAATAGGTAAAATAGCCAACAGATTAGCAAAAGATGGCAAAAAAGTAGTAGTAGCAGCTGCAGATACATTTAGAGCAGCAGCAGTAGAACAATTAGAAATATGGGCAAATAGAGCTGGAGCAACAGTAGTAAAAAGAGATGAGGGTGTAGATCCAGCATCTGTTGTATATGATGCAATTAAACAAACTAAAGAACAAAATGCAGATGTACTAATAGTAGACACAGCAGGAAGGCTTCATAACAAAAAATACTTAATGGATGAATTGAATAAAATACAAAAGGTTATAAATAAGGAAATGGAAGAAGCTGATAAAGAGGTATTACTTGTAATAGATGGAACAACAGGACAAAATGCAATATCACAAGTAAAAGCTTTTAAACAAGAAGCAGATATTACAGGAATTGTATTAACAAAATTAGATGGAACAGCAAAAGGTGGAGTAGTAATTGGAATTGTTGAAGAAAACAAAATACCAGTTAAATTTATCGGAGTTGGAGAACAAATTGATGACATGGAAATCTTTAACTCAGAAGATTTTGTAAAAGCAATAATATAATATTTTAAAAAATGTATAACTACAAAAATGGAGGAAGTAGAATTGGAAAATAAGAAAAAAAATAAGACAAGAATGATATTAGTATTATTATTTTTAGCACTATTTATAATCATAAGTTATATAAGCTTAAGAGGAAGCTATTTAGAATACAAAGAATTAGGTGAAAATTATATACAACCTTTTTTTACAAATTTAAAATATAAATATATTATATTTGGAATTAATTTTATATTGTTATATTCAATTATATATTTGACAACCAGAGGAATAAAAAAAGGTTTAAAAGTATTTTTTGATAAAGACAAAAAAGAAATGCCAAAATTACCAGGAAAATCAATTTCATTTATAATATCAGTAATAGTAAGTTCTGTTATGTCAAACATATTAATGAAACAAATATTACTATTTTCAAGTAATGCATCATTTGGTGTGCAAGACCCAATATTTAATTTAGATATAGCATATTTTATGTTTCAAAAACCACTAATACAAACACTATTATGGTATTTTATTGGAATAGTTGCAGGATTAACAATTTATATGGCAATATATTACATAATTGTATTTAATAAATACTTTGATGGTGTAGACGGAAAAATGGTTAAAGAAAGTTTATTAGTAAAAAAACTAATAAAAAATGTAGTATTAATTGTAATAGGAATAGGATTAATAACAGCATTAAATACAACTAATATAGTATTTAATAAAATGTTAACAATAAAAAATACAGCAGATAGCACAGAAAATATAGAAATTACAGGTGCTGGTTATACAGAAGTTATGATTCAAAGATGGGGATATTTAATCTTTTCAGTAGTAATGGTAATTGCTGTAATAAGAGCAGCAAAAGGATTTAGAGAAAATAACACAGCAAAGACTATAAAAAATTTAGCTGTAATACCAACATATTTAGTTGGATTATTTTTGGTAATAGTAGTATTTAATTTAATATTTGTAAATTCAAATAAATTAGATAAGGAAAAAGAATATTTAGCTTACAATATAAGCAATACAAGAAATGCATATAATATCAACATAGAGGAAGAAAACTTAGAAAATTCTGGAACAATAACACAAACAGAAGTAAATGAAAATAAAAATGTAATAGATAATACAAGAATAGTAAATGAAGATACTGTATTAAAAACATTAGAAGATAATCAAACAGGCACAGGATATTATTCATATAGAAATGCAAATATAGCACAATATAAAATTTCTGGACAAAATAAATTAGTATATGTATCAACTAGAGAAATTGCAAATTCAGGAAGAACATATAATAATAAAACATATGAATATACACATGGAATGGGACAAATTGTAGCATCTGCAACAGATGTATCAGAAACAGGAAAATTAAATTATGTTCAAAAAGATGTATCTGGAAAAGACGAAAAATTAGGAACAAAAACACAACAAATATATTTTGGACTAGAAACAAATGATACTGTTGCAACAAATGCAAAAAATAAACAAGAATATGACTATACAGATGAAGATGGATTAGAACATACATCAACATATAATGGTAAAGCTGGATTAAATTTAAATTTCATTGATAGAATTATTTTAGGAATAAAAACAGGAGATTTAAAATTAGCTTTTTCAACAGAAGTTGCAAAAGAAAGCAAAATTTTAATTAATAGAAATATTATCGAAAGAGCAAAAAAAGCAATGCCATACTTAATATATGATGATGAACCATATACAGTTGTAACAGATGAAGGAAAAATAGTTTGGGTATTAGATGCATATACAGTATCTAGTCAATATCCATATTCACAATATACATCAATAGAACATGATGATATTAAAGAGAAAATCAATTATATAAGAAATTCAGTAAAAGTAATAATAGATAGTTATGACGGAACAATGAAATTTTATATAACGGATAAAACAGATCCAATAGCAATGGCATATAGAAATATATATCCAACATTATTTGAAAAACTTGATACAGTAGTACCACAAGATATATCAGAACACTTTGTATATCCTAAATATTTATACAATGTTCAAGCAAAACTACTAAAAGCTTATCATAATGTAAAAGCAGATATATTATATAGAACAGATGATTTATGGGGATTTGCAAAATATAATAATACAGTAATTGCAAAATCATCAGGAACAATATTAGAACCATATTATACTATGGTAAAAGATGGAGAAAATGAAAAAATAGGTTTAATACAAATTTATACACCAAATACAAAACAGAATTTGATTTCTTACTTAGTAGGAACAACAGAAGAAAATAGCAATAAATTAAAACTATATAAATTTTCTGAAGATAGCAATATTGTAGGACCAATGCAATTAGATAAACAAATAGAACAAGATGAAGCAATATCAACAGAAATACAAGCACTTAACACAACAGGAACTAAAGTAACAAAAGATATGACAATAGTTCCAATTAATAATACACTTTTATATGTAGAATCAATATATCAAACAATGTTAAATGAATCTAAAGTACCAGCACTTAGAAAAATAGTAGTAGCATCAGGAAATAAAGTAGCAATTGGAAATAATTTAAAAGAAGCACTAGAAAATTTACTTTCTAAAGATGCATCAAATATAGAAGTTGAAAATACAGAAGATTTAGATGGACTAATAGATGCAATTGTAAAAGCAAATAAAAACTTATCTGAATCTACAGGTAATAATGATTGGGAATTGATGGGAACAGATATTAAAAAACTACAAGGATTGATTGATAACTTAGAAAAAGTAAAAGCTCAAGAAGATAAAAAGAAGAAAGAATTAGAAAAAGCCAATAAAGCAGTTACAAATTCTTTAGATTATAATGAAAATACAACTATAAACAATAATGTAATGTAAGTTATAAACATTTTAAATTTGGAGGAAAAAATTGAAAAATTTTAAAGATATAATATCAAAACAAATAGCAGAAGCAACTAAAATGGATGAAAATGAATTAAAAACATATATAGAAACACCAAAGGATACAAAAAATGGTGATTATTCATTTCCTTGCTTCAGATTAGCAAAAGAACTAAAAAAAGCACCACCAGTTATTGCAAATGAGATAAAAGAGCAACTAGATAGTAAAGAAAAAGATGAGACAATAGAAAAGGTGGATGTTATAGGAGGATATTTAAATTTTTATATTAATAAAAATTTGTTAGCAAAAGAAGTGCTAGAAGAAATATCTAAAACAGAACAATATGGAAAATCTGAATTAGGAAAAGAAAAAAATATAGTAATAGATTATTCTGCACCAAATATAGCAAAACAATTCCATATAGGACATTTACGTTCAACAGTAATAGGTGGAGCCCTATACAACATATATAAATATTTAGGGTATAATGTAACAGGAGTAAATCATTTAGGAGACTATGGAACACAATTTGGAAAACTAATAGAAGGTTACAAAATGTGGGGAAAAGAATATAATATCGAAAAAGACCCAATAAATGAACTAACAAAAATTTATATAAGAATAAATGAAGCTTGTAAAGAAGATGAAAAAATATTAGAAAACTGTAGAAATAACTTCAAAAAATTAGAAGATGGAGACCAAGAATGTGTTGAAATTTGGAAAAAATTTAGAGAACTAAGTTTAAAAGAATTCCAAAAAGTATATGATTTATTAGGAAGTAAATTCGATTCATGGAATGGAGAATCTTTCTATTCAGACAAAATGCCAGAAGTAATAGACATATTACAAAAAACAGGTAAATTAGTAGAATCACAAGGTGCTAAAATAATAGATTTAGAAGATAAAGGAATAAATACACCATGTATTATAGAAAAATCAAATGGTTCTACAACATATGCTACAAGAGATTTGGCAGCTATACTTTATAGAGCAAGAACATATGATTTTGACAAAGCATTATATGTAACATCATATGAACAAGTATTACACTTTAAACAAGTATTTGAAGTAGCAAAACTTTTAGGACTAGATGAAAAATATACAAAAGGATTAGAACATGTATCATTTGGAATGGTATTATTACCAACAGGAAAAATGTCAACAAGAGAGGGTAATGTAATAAGATTAGATGAATTACTAAAAGAAGCAATTTCTAGAGCTAAAGAAATAATAGAACAAAAAAATCCTGAACTAGAAAATAAAGAAGAGGTAGCAAAAAAAGTTGGTATAGGAGCAGTTATTTTCAACGACTTATCAGCATCAAGAATAAAAGATGAAGTATTTGATTGGGACACAATATTAAACTTCCAAGGAGAAACAGGACCATATATTCAATACACATATGTACGTACAAAAAGCATATTAGAAAAAGCAGAATATTTACCAAAAATTGAAGAAGTAAAAACTGAAATACTAACAGATGAATGTTCACAAGATATACTAAAATTAATATACAATTTCCAAGATATATTAGTTCAAGTAACAGAAAAGAATGAACCATCAATTTTAGCTAGATATTTAATAGATTTAGCAAAAGCATATAGCAGTTTCTATAATGAAAATAAAATAATTGTTGAAGATAAAGAGATACAAAATGCTCGTGTATATTTAACATATGCAACATCTGAAGTTTTAAAACAAGGAGCAAAATTACTAGGAATAGAAATGCCTGAAAAAATGTAAAAATTAATATTAGGGACCAATTATTTGGTCCCTAATTCATATTTTAAAATTATTTTTTCTTATCATCTTTTACAACTTCTTTAATAGCACCTAAACTTGAAAGAGCACTAGTTGCTTCAAAAGGAATAAATACTTTATTAGCCTCTCCATCAGCAACTTTCTCTAAAGCTTCAAGTGATTTTAATTGAACTAATTTTTCATCAGGATCTGATTTCTTAATAGCTTCATAAACCATTTGAATTTCTTTTGCCTTAGCTTCAGCAACTTCTTTAATAGCTTGTGCTTCACCGGCAGCTCTAGTAATTCTTGCTTCTTTATCAGCTTCAGCTTCTAATATAGCAGCTTGTTTTTTACCTTCAGCAATAGTTATAGCAGATTGTCTTTGAGCTTCAGATTCTAGAATTAAAGCTCTTTTATTTCTTTCTGCATTCATTTCTTTTTCCATTGCATCTCTAATATCAGCAGGTGGTGTAATATCTTTAATTTCAACTCTATCTATTTTACATCCCCATCTATCAGTAGCTTCATCAAGAACAACTCTTAATTGATTATTAATACCATCTCTTGAACTAAATGTTTCATCTAAGTCCATTTTACCAATGATATCACGAATTGTAGTAATAGCTAAGTATTCAATACCTTTTTTCAAACTTTGAATTTCATAAACTGCTTTTGCAGGGTCTGTTATTTGATAGAAAACAACAGTATCTATTGTAATTGTAACATTATCTTTAGTAATAACTCCTTGAGGTGGAACATCCATTGTTTGTTGTTTTAAACTTACAACACTTCTTACATGATCAAAAAATGGAATTATAATTGTAAGACCGGCATCAGCTACTTTATAAAATTTACCTAATCTTTCAATAATATAAACCTCAGATTGTTTAACAACTTTTATTGATTTAAATGCTATGATTAATATTATAGCTAATAAAATTAATAAAAATACCATAATTAAATCCTCCTTATAAATTATGTTTGTTTATGTATATAAAAACACTTAAAAAATTTAAGTAATATAAAAAACTAAATTTAAGATGAAATTTTTTCATTAATAATAATAGGTTTTACAATTGCTTTAACACCTTTTATTTGTAAAATTTCAACTTCTAAACCTTCTTGTATTATTTCAGAATTTTCGCTTTCAGCAGACCAAACTTCACCATTGATTTTTATTTGACCTGTTGAATGAATAGGATTGATTTCTTTTATAACTAAAGCCTTTTTGCCAATAATTGAAAAAGCATTAGTATTTGTTTTTTTGACATCAACAAATTTTTTTACAAAAGGTTTTGTTGCAAAAATTAGAATTGTTGAAGATATTATAAATACGGCTGTTTGAATTATAACATTTGATACAAAGAAACTTACTATCATTGCAAGTAACGCTCCAATTCCGAACCAAAATATTAAAAAGCCTACTGTTGCTATTTCACCAATAAAAAATAAACCAGCAATAATTAACCAAACTTGCCACATAAAATTCATCTCCATTTAATTAAATTTATTTTGCATACATTTATATTATACTATAAATTGTTGGAAAAATAAAGTATTTCTGGCAAAAAAACAGGCAAAATGTTTTGTGTATAAAATATTTTATTATCGAATTTTTTTAAATGTTATATGTAATAAAATTGTAACATAAATGATACATACAAAAAATAAAAGTTATGATATAATTTTATAAAATAGGGAGAAAAGGATAAATTTTATGAAAAAGATAAAAAATAAGAAAATAAGAATTATATTAATTATTTTTATAGTAGTACTTTTGTTGTCAATTATAATAATTCAAAATAGACAAAATATAGTAAAAACAGCAAAAAAAGTATTAGGATTAGAAACAAAAAAAATAACATATGAAATATACTCAAATACAGATAATAAAATAAAAATGATAATGAAAATAACAGACACTGAAAATGGAATAAGTGAAATAGAATATCCAGATGGTGATAAATTAACATGTGCAGGTCAAGAACAAGTTGGAATAGACTATGTAATAGAAAAAGATGGAACATATACATTTACAAGTAAATCAACAACAGGAGAAACAATGACAGAAACAATAAATGTAGATGAAAATTTTAGAAATAGTTTAATAGGAATAGAAAAGATACAAGAAATAACAACAGAACAAGATTATAAAATAACGAAAAAATATGATGGAGAAAACGAATATAAATATTATTACTCAATAGGAGAAAATAATGATAAATGGATAGAGATTCCAGATTATCAAATAGTAAATGTAGACAAATATAAAATAAATGAAAATAGCTGGCAAGACACAGAAGGAAATGTAACACTAAAAGTAAAAAAAGTAGCAACAGATGGAAATACAGTAGATGTATATAAAAAAATAACAGATTTACCAATTACAACAGATTTATATAATAATGAAGAACAAGTGCTAGAAGGAGATAGCATAATAGCATGTATTAAAGATAATAATATAAAATCAGGAAATTATACATTAAAAGTAAAAGGAGAAGAATATCCAGCTGAAATATATAATTATGATGATAATGTAAATTATATAACAGACAAGAATTTAGGAACATCAGAAGAAGATAGCAGAATGGTAATAATGAAATATAATGGAAACTTAAATGTTAACACAGACAGAATAATAACAGCACAAACAAGGAAAAAAGGAATATTTTTATATGTTGCAGGAGATTTAACAAACAATGGAGAAATAAGTATGACAGCAAGAGGAGCAAAAGCAGAAGGACAAAATGTATACTTATGGCAAAATGATTATGTACCAGCAGTTGGAGCAACTGGAGGAGAAAGTGTAAGCTCAAGTAGTGCACATGGAAATAAAGGCAATAATGGAATAGGAAGACAAACAGGTGGAGGTGCTTCTGGAGGAGTTTCTTCATTCTATTGGTCTATTACTTCTGGAAGTGGAGCTTCTGGAAGTTCTTATTCAGGAGGCCCAGGAGGAGGAAGCGGACAGTCTGTATCAGAGGGTGGAAGCTCATATCAAAATGTAGGAGGCTCTGCTGGAGAAGAAAATGGTGGAACAGGAGGAAGTGGAGCTATAGGAGGTACTGGAAATCCCGGAGGGACAGGACGTATCCAAAGTGGAACGACAGGAACAGGAGGATTATTAACAATATATGCCAATAATTTTAATAATTTAAACGGAAATATAACTTCAAAAGGAACCAATAGTACGAATGGTGGAGCATCAGGAGGAGGCTCAATAAACATATTCTATAATAAACTTATAAATAAAGGAACAATAGAAGCAACAGGTGGAACTGGAGAAAATCTAGGTGGAAATGGTGGAGATGGAAGTATAACATTACAAGACATAAATATAAAATCACCAACAATAGCAATTAGTGAAAATAAGGGAACATCAATAAAAATAAACATAACAGAAAATAATACAAATTTAGAAGGAATAACATATGACTATTATATAAATGATGAAAAAAAGATAGAGGAAACAACAAGTTTAAGTGAAACAATTGAAGAATTAGAATATGGAACAGAGTATAAAGTAAGAGTTATTCTTAAATATGGTGACAACCAAGTTTCTTCAAATGAAATATTAATGAGCACATATTCAAAGCCAAAAGTACCTAAAATAAAAGTAAATGATAAAAATTATGAAATAGAATATCCAACATTAACAGATACTGGAGTAATGAATTGCGGTACAGAAATATCTAAAGGAGAACAAATAAAAATAGAATTAACAAATGATGATGATTGTATTAACTATTATAGTCTAGATGGTGGAAATACATGGGAAAAATATACAGGTATAGTCCAAACAACTTATAATGATTATGGATTAATAAAAGTTAAAAGCATAAGTAATGAAATTGAATCTGATATTATTAATGTAGGAGGCTATGTATATGACTCATCATTTGATTCTATGGCCGAGGATGCACTAGGAAAAGGAGCATATGATGGAAATATAAATACATTTGCAGGATATGTAAAACTTGGAACAGGATGGAATGAAATAAATGGAGCTGGAGTAAATAGATATGTAAAAGTAGACAGAAGTGCTGTTGGAAAAACACTAAATGTTAATTGGGCAGATGGCTCATCTTGGGTTACGATTACAATGCAGACATTAGACGAAAATAGAAATATATTAACATCAGTACAACAAGGAAATAACACAACTTCTACGAGCAAAGTTAATATTACAGAAAATACTTATTGGATAAGATTTGTAATATCAGATGGATATATATCACATGGAAGAGTAAACGAAATGTATTATTAATAAAATAAACTCACTTAGAAAGACAGTTATATGTCTAACAAGTGAGTTTTATTATTGTTTACTAATAAAACTATAAAATATTTAATTAAATAAAAATGAAGCATTGTTTTTTTGATAAAAAAATGATATAGTATTAGTGAAAATTTTAAACACAAAGGAGAAAAAGATGAACATAAGAAAAGAAAAAGGAATAACATTAATAGCTTTAATATTAACAATGGTTATATTGTTAATTCTATCAGGAATATCAATAATAGGAACAATGAATAGTAAAGATAAAACAAGTGAAAGTGCAGAAATATCTGAGTTAGATATAATTCAACATGCTGCATTAGAAAGATATACAAAAGCACAATTAACAAAAGAAGAATTACCAGGAACAGTAGTAGAAAAATCAAAAGTTCAAGAACTAATAGATGAAATAAACTCTTTATCAGGAGCAAATATAATTTTAAAAGGAACAACAAGTGAGTATAAAGAGTTAAATAAGACAGATTTAAAAAATCTAGGAATTTCGAATGAAGACGATATATATATAATAAATTATAGTACAGGAGAAGTTATAAATAAAACCAAAAAAGTAACGAATGAAAAAAGAGCATTATATACGTATTCAAAAAGTGATACTTAAAAAGAAAGTGAGTGTGTAATTTGGAAAAGGAAGAAATAAAAAAGAGCCTAGAAAAAATAATTCCAAAAGATAAAATAAAACAAGATGAATTAATGAAAAACCACACATCATTTAAAATTGGTGGAGCAGCTGATTTTTTTGTTAAAATATCTACAATTGAAGAATTAAGAAAAGTATTAGAATTTGTCCAAAAAAACAATATTCCAATAACAATTATAGGTAATGGAAGCAACTTATTAGTAACAGATAAAGGAATTAAAGGAATTGTTGCAAAAATAGACATGAAGGAAATAAAAATAGAAGACAAAAATAACCAAATAGAAGTAATTACAGACTGCGGAGTACCAATAGGATTATTAGCACAAAAATTATTAAACTTAGAAATAACAGGATTTGAAGAAATATCTGGAATACCAGGAACAATGGGTGGAGCAATTACAATGAATGCTGGTGCACATGGAAAAGAATTAAAAGATATAACAGAAAAAGTAATTGCTATGGATTTTAATGGAAAAATTCATGAATTTACAAAAGAACAATGTGAATTTCAATACAGAAAAAGTAAATTCATAGATGAAAGATATATTATATTACAAATAGTTTTAAAATTAGAAAAAGGGAAAAAAGAGAATATAAAACAAAAAATGGAAGAATATTCTAAATACAGAAAAGAAAAACAACCAATAGAATACCCAAGTGCAGGAAGCACATTTAAAAGAGGAGAAGATTATATAACAGCACAATTAATAGATCAAGCAGGACTAAAAGGGTATTCAATAGGAGATGCACAAGTATCAGAAAAACATGCAGGATTTATAATAAATAAGGGAAATGCTACTGCAAAAGATGTATTAGAATTAGTAAAATACATAACAGAAAAAGTATATGAAAAATTTGGAAAGAAAATAAAATTAGAAATACAAATTATAGGAGAGTAATTTGTAATATGCAACAAAACATAATGGAGGGAACAAAAAATGAATGGATTTATGCAATGGTTTAAATCAAGTAGTAAAATGAAAAGATGGATAATGTTAATTTTAATAGGTATTTTGCTTACATGCTATGGAATAGCTGAAATATTAGTATTAAAAGAAATGTCTTTTAATGAACTTGCAAAGATAATAATAATATTTGTTATAGGATTTGTTTCTATTATATTAGGATTAGTATTTTTAAATAAGAGAACACTAGAAGTATTAATTGAATCAACAGATGATAGAATGAATGATAAAAAGAATGTCAATGTAAAATCACTAATATTCGACAAAAAAGTATATCATCAAGGACCTAATATAGTTGTTATTGGAGGAGGAACAGGATTAAATACAGTATTATCTGGATTAAAAAAATATACAGATAATTTAACAGCAATTGTAACAGTTTCAGACTATGGAGAAACAGAAACAGAATCTAGAAAAGAATTAGGTAATTTACCAATTGATGATATAAAAGACAGTATGATAGCACTTGCTTCAACTCAAGACAATGAAATGGAAAAATTATTTAATTATAAATTTAAAAGTGGAAAATTAAACAACATATCATTTGCAGATATATATTTTTCTGCAATGAAAAATATTAATGATAATGAATTTGCAGATTCTATAATAAAAAGTAATAAGGTTTTAAATATTGTTGGAAAAGTAATACCAGTAACATTAGACGAAATGAATATAACAGCAGAACTTGCAAATGGATACATAGTAACAGAAAAATCAAAAATACCAGAAATGGTTTATGAAAAAGTTACAAAAATAAATAGAATTTATTTAAATCCAACAAACTGCAGACCAGCACCAGGAGTAATAGAGGCAATAAAAGAAGCAGATTGCATTGTAATAGGACCAGGAAGTTTATACACAAATGTAATACCAAATCTTTTAGTAAATGGTGTAGCAAGAGCAATAAAAGAATCAACAGGTTTAAAAGTATATATAAGTAATATCATGACAGAACCTGGACAAACTGACGAATATAGTGTTTCTGATCACTTAAATGCTATAATTGAACATTGTGGAAAAGGAATTGTAGATTATTGTATATATGATACAGGAGAAGTTGTTCCAGAATTTATAAAAAAATATAATTTAGAAGGACAAGACCTAGTATATCCTGATATAGATAAAATAAAAGGAATTACATTTTTACAAAGAAATTTATCAATGATAACAAATGGATGCATAAGACATGACCCAGATTTAGTAGCATCATCAATAATAGAATTAATATGTGATGATTTAAAATATCAAGATAAGCAAAATGATCCACAATACTTAATGTTAAATAATAAATTAAGAGAAGACAAAAGAATTAGCAAGATAAAAAAACAAATGAAAAAAGATGAAAAGAAAAATAAAAATACTTCTAAAGAAAAAAACACAAAGAGAAAAAGCAAATTTAATGATAAATATAGTGACAGAATAGCATCTATAAAAGAAGCAGATGAAATGATAAAATTAAAAGAAGAAAAAATGAAAAAGGAAAAGCAACTAAAAAAAGAAACAAAAAAATCAAGTGTTGCTTCAAAACCAAAAAGTGCAAGAGGAAGAAGGAGAAAGTCACCACAAGAAATAAGAGAAGATATGTTGAAAAATTTAGATGAAAGTAAATTCAAATAATGGAGGAAAAAATGAAACTAACAAAAGATAATTTAAATTTAGAAGAAGGACTAAAGAAAGAATGGCTAATAACAAATGGAATTGGGGGATTCTCAAGTTCAACAATAATAGGAGCAAATACAAGGAAATACCATGGATTATTAATAGCACCACTAACACCTCCAGCAAGAAGATATTTAATATTATCAAAAGTAGATGAAAGCATAGAAATAGAAGGAATAAAACATGATATATATACAAATGTATGTGAAAACTATGTATCACAAGGATATAAATATCAAGAAAAATTCGAATATGAATATGTTCCAACTTTTGAATATAAAATAGAAGATGTAAAAATAACAAAAACAATATGTATGGAGTATGGTAAAAATACAGTTGGAGTTTATTATAAAATAACAAATGGAAACAAAAAAGCTAAATTAACAATAGCTCCAATTGTTAACTTTAGAGATTTTCATAGTATGAGTACAGACCATATATTTGATGTTAAACAAAAAATAAATGGCACAAAAGTAAAACTAGAAATAGATGGAATGGCAAAATTTCCAGTATATATGAATTTATCAGAAGGAAGCTATATAAGACATGAAAATGATACTTTTAAAAATATGTTTTATATTGAAGAACAAAAAAGAGGATTTTATCCAAAAGAAAATCATTGTGTAACAGGTATTTATGAAGTAGAAATAAATCCAAATGAAGAAAAAGAATTATCTTTTATATGCTCTTTTGAAGAAAATATAGAAGAAATTAATGTAAAAGATTTAATAAAAAAAGAAACAAAGAGATTAAAAAATATTATAGATAAAACAGAATTAATAGAAAACATAGAAAAAAACGATAAAGATACAGAACTAATAAAAGAATTAATTATAGCTTCAGACAAATTTATAGTATATAGACCAGCATTTGGGTTACACACTATAATAGCCGGATATCCATGGTTTTTAGACTGGGGAAGAGATAGCTTAATATCATTAGAAGGGTTATTATTAAAAACGAAAAGGTATGAAATAGCAAAAGAGGTTTTACTAACAATGATAAGAGATATAAAATTTGGCTTAGTACCAAATGGATACTCAGGATTTGATAATAGACCATTATATAATAGTGTAGATGCTTCATTGTTGCTATTTGAACAAGTTCAAAAATATATAGATTATACAGGTGATTATGAATTTATAAAAGAATATATATATGAAAAACTAGAAAAAATAATTGAAAATTACTGCAAAGGAATAGATGTAGATAATAACAATATATATTTAGACAAAGATTTTTTAATATCATCAGGAACAGAAAACACACAAAACACATGGATGGACGCTAAATGCGGAGATATAGCAGCAACACCAAGAAATGGAAAGGCTGTTGAAATAAATAGCTTATGGTACAATGGATTAATGATAATGTCTGACTTAACATTAAAAATAGGCAAAAAGAGTAATGCAAAAAAATATAAAGAGTTGGCAAAAAAATGTAAAGAATCATTTAATGAAAAATTCTATAATGCAAGAAGAAAATGCTTATATGATGTTTTAGGAGATAGCAAAATAAGACCAAATCAATTATTTAGCTTAAGCCTAACATATCCAATAATAGAACCAAATTCAGAAATTGCCTACAATATAATTAATATAGTAGAAAAGAAATTGCTAAATAAATATGGATTAAAATCATTAGCAAAAGGAGAACCAAACTATGTTGATGTATATGAAGGAGATGGTTTAAAAAGAGATATGAGCTACCACCAAGGAATAACTTGGACATGGCTATTAGGATTATATTATAATGCACTAAAAAATATGATAGAAGCAGAAAAAAGAAAAACATATAAAAAAGAATTAGAAGAAAAACTACAAAAATTTATAGAAACAACTCAAACAACATTTAGAAAAGAAATAAATGAAAATGGATGTATAGGAAACATTGCAGAAATATATGATTCTAGAAAACCACAAGAACCAAAAGGAGCAATAGCACAAGCGTGGAGTGTTGCTGAAATTATAAGAATTGTAGATTAAATAAAAGGAGGTAAAAAGAATGACAATTGAAAATTTAGAAAAAGATTTAAAGATGGAAAAATTGGATTCAATTTACCTTTTATATGGAGAAGAACAATTTTTATTGGAAAGCTCACTAAAAAAAATCAAATCATTATTTGGAGAATGTGTAAAAGGAATTAATTATATATTAATAGATGAACAAAATGTTTCTGAAATTATATCTGATATAGAAACACCAAGTTTTGGTTACGAAAAAAAATTAATAGTAGCCAAAAATACAGGATTGTTTAAAAAAGAAGGAAAAAGAAAAAACGGAGAAAATTCTAAACTAAAAGAAAAACTAGTTAAATATATACAAGAAAATATAAAAATTATAAACGAATCAGTAGTATTAGTATTTACTGAAGAGGAAGCAGATGAAAAATCAGAAATATTTAAAGTAATAGAAAAAAATGGTATAACTTGTAAGTTTGATTATCAAAAACCAATACAATTAGAACAAAGAATAAAGGCAATTTGCAATGCATACAAAGTTCAAATAGATTCACAAACAACAAAATATTTTATTGAATGTTGTGGAACAAATATGCAAGATTTAATAAATGAAATAAGAAAATTAATAGAATTTGCAGGAGAAAACGGAACAATAAAAAAAGAAGATATTGATAAATTATCAATTAAAAAACTTGAAAGTGTAATATTTGATTTAACAGATAATTTAGGCAAAAAAGATATATCATCAGCACTACAAGTTTTAGAGAATTTATTATATGCAAAAGAACCTTTAGCAAAAATATTGGTAACATTATATAATCATTTTAAAAAATTATATATTACAAAAATGGCATTAAGAGAAAACAAAGAATTGACAGCCTGCCTAAATTTAAAACCAAATCAAATGTTTTTAACAACAAAATACAAAGTTCAATCAAAATATTTTAAAGAAGCGGAATTAAGAAATATATTACAAGAACTATGTGATTTAGACTATAAATTTAAAAGTGGAAAAATTGATTTACAAATAGGAATGGAAACAATTCTTTGCAGATATTGTTCTTAATATAATAAAAAATGAATAAAAAAAGAAAAAAATCGCCAAAATATAATTAAATTTATATTGATAGGTGATTTTTTTATGAAAAATAATAAAATAATGAAATTTATAATAATTGAAGTTTTGCTAATAACATTATTTACATCAGTTTCAATGTTTAAAATGTATAAGGAGAATACTGAAAGTATAGAAACACTATCTAAATATGGTTCAAGAGGTTCAGAAGTAACACAAATACAAACAAAATTAAAAAGATGGGGATATTATACAGGAAGTGTAGACGGAATATATGGAACACAAACATTAAATGCCGTAAAATATTTTCAAAGAAAAAACGGATTAACTGTAGATGGAATAGCAGGACCAGCAACATTAAAAGCTATGGGAATAATGTCATCATCTAGTTCTAGTAGTTCGTCATCAAACTATAATAGTAATTTAAATTTGCTGGCAAGAGTAATTTATGGAGAATCAAGAGGAGAACCATATACAGGTCAAGTTGCTGTTGGTGCAGTTGTTATGAACAGAGTAAAGAGTAGCTCTTTTCCAAACACATTATCAGGAGTAGTTTACCAATCAGGTGCATTTGATGCTGTAAAAGATGGACAAATTAATTTAACCCCTGATTCAACTGCAAGGAAAGCTGCACAAGACGCATTAAATGGTTGGGACCCAAGTTATGGAGCAATATATTATTTTAATCCATCCACAGCAACTAATAAATGGATTTGGTCTAGACCAATGACTGTTACAATAGGTAAGCATAGATTTTGTAAATAATTTAATTTTTAAAATAGCATTTGCCAAAATACATTAAAAGTGTTATAATGAATGGCACAAAAGGTTAAATTTAAGAAGCCTTTCGAAAAATTCGGAGGGCTATTTTATTCACATTATTATACCTCCGAAAAACTAAAAAACTAATAATTTGTTTTTAGAAAAAGGAGGACATAAAAATGAGAGACCATGTAGTAATAGTAAGGTGGAAAAGGAATAACAAATTCTTTTGGAGGAAAAAGGAAAAACAAGTAATAATTAAAGAGTTTGAGGATCTTATAGAAAAACATCCGAAAAACAATTCAAACTCCAAAGAATTGAAAAGAATTATCCGGATCTCAGACGACATCTTCATTGACTTTGATGTAACATCACAATCAGATGATATGAAATTATATTTCTGGTTGTCTGATGGTACAAAAGGAAAACTGAAAATTGGAAGTGAACACAAGGTTGTTAGAGCTCTTTTAAACGGCTACTGTTTCAATGGAGAAGAAATACCAAACACATTTGAGCTTAAGTGGAGAAAAAATGGAAGGGATTTCAAAACATCAAAAGACAGACACAGTGTGTTAAAAGAATTCCAAAAAATTCTTGAGGGAAATCCTGAAAACAACGAAATATCCAAAAGGATTGTTCACATTATGCCGCTGGTAAAAGAAATCTACATCAATTGGGACAGCACAGCAGAGAATAATCAGCTGTACTACAAAACCGTTTATAAATACGATTTTGACGGATTTGAAATCGGTTGTCACCATAAAAAAGTGTGGAAAAAGTTACAGGAGATTTGTGATTACTAAAAACAACATGGAAAACCTTAAAATAGAATCAGATTATATCTGGTTCTATTTTTATATACACAAAACTAAATATATAAATTCTTGACTTTAGAATTTATAAATAATATAATAATAGCCAAAAGGAGAGAAAAATGTCAAAATTCGTACACTTACATATACACAGTGAATTCAGTTTATTAGACGGAGCAAACAGAATAAAAGACTTGCCAGTAAGAGCAAAAGAATTAGGAATGGATTCAATAGCAATAACAGACCATGGAGTAATGTTTGGAGCTATTGATTTTTATAAAGCTTGCAAAAAAGAAGGCATAAAACCAATAATAGGATGTGAAGTATATGTCGCACCTCGTTCAAGATTACAAAAAGAACCCGGAATAGACAACCACTATTATCACTTAATTTTACTTGCAAAAAACAATGAAGGATATAAAAACTTAAGTAAGCTAGTTTCATTAAGTTTTGTTGATGGATATTATTATAAACCTCGTATAGACAGAGAAATACTAGAACAATATCATGAAGGATTAATATGTTTAAGTGCATGCCTAGCTGGAGAAGTAAATCAAGCACTATTAAGTGGTCAAACAGAAAAAGCAGAACAAATAGCATTATGGCATAAAAAGGTTTTTGGAGATGATTATTACATAGAAATACAAAATAATGGAATAAAAGAACAAGTTTTAGCAAATCAAAAGTTAGTTCAACTAGCAAGAAAACTTAACATTCCATTAGTTGCAACAAATGATGCACATTATTTAAAAAGAGAAGATGCATATAATCATGAAGTCTTGTTATGCATTCAAACTGGAAAAAGAATGAGTGACGAAGATAGAATGAAATTTGACACAGATGAATTATATGTAAAATCACCAGAAGAGATGTCAGAATATTTCAAAGCATTTCCAGATGCAATAGAAAACACAGTAAAAATTGCAGAACAATGTAATGTGGAATTTGAGTTTGGACACACAATATTACCAAATTATGATGTACCACCAGAATACCCAACACATTATGATTTCTTAAAAGAATTATGTGACAAAGGTCTAGAAAAAAGATACGGAAAAAATTTATCAGAAGAGATACAAAAAAGAGCAGAATATGAATTAGGAATAATTAAAAAAATGGGATATGTTGATTATTACCTAATAGTATGGGACTTTATACATTATGCAAAAACACATGGAATACCAGTAGGACCAGGAAGAGGTTCCGGTGCAGGTTCTATTTTGGCATATGCAATCGAAATAACAGATATTGACCCAATAAAATATGGGTTACTATTTGAAAGATTTTTGAACCCAGAAAGAATAAGTATGCCCGATTTTGATGTTGACTTTTCAGATGAAAGAAGACAAGAAGTTATAGACTATGTTGCAAAAAAATATGGACATGACCATGTATCACAAATAATCACATTTGGAACAATGGCTGCAAAAATGGTAATAAGAGATGTGGCAAGAGTTCTAGACTATCCATATGCAGAAGCAGATGCTTTGGCAAAAATGATACCAAATGAAATTCATATAACAATAAAAAAAGCTCTAGAACAAAACAAAGAATTAAGAGATAGATATGAAACAGATGAGCAAACAAGAAAAATATTAGACATAGCAATGGGACTTGAAGGAATGCCAAGACAGGCATCAACACATGCATGTGGAGTTGTTATAACAAAAGACCCAGTAGATACATATGTTCCACTTTATGTAAGAGATGGACAAATAAACACTCAATACATAATGACAACACTTGAAGAATTAGGACTTTTAAAAATGGACTTTTTGGGATTAAGAAACTTGACAGTTATTCAAAACACAATAGATATGGTTAAAGAAAATCACGGAATTGATGTAGAATTTGACCATGATATGTCAGACCCAAAAGTATATAAATTATGGCAAGACGGAAACACATCAGGAATATTTCAATTTGAATCACAGGGAATGACAAACTTTATGAAAGAATTGAAACCAGACTGTTTGGAAGATTTAATAGCAGGTGTTTCTTTATATAGGCCTGGACCAATGGACCAAATACCAAGATATATCAGAGGAAAGCAAAATCCAGGTCACAATGAATACACACATCCAAGTCTAGAACCAATATTAAATGTAACATATGGATGTATGGTTTACCAAGAGCAAGTTATGCAAATAGTTAGAGACTTAGCAGGATATTCACTAGGAAGAGCGGACTTGGTTCGTAGAGCAATGGGTAAGAAAAAACTTGATGTAATGGCAAAAGAAAGAGAAGTATTCATACATGGTCAAGTTGATGAAGAAGGGAATGTAGTTGTACCAGGGTGCGTAAGAAATGGAATAGATGAAGTATCAGCAAATAAAATATTTGACGAGATGGCAGAATTTGCAAAATATGCATTTAACAAATCACATGCAGCATGTTATGCAGTAGTATCATATAGAACAGCATATTTAAAAGCATATTATCCAGCAGAATTTATGGCTGCAACTTTAAATAGTTATTTAGGAAACTTAGATAAAGCACCACAATATATTGATGAGTGTAAAAGACTTGGAATACAAATACTAAAACCAGACATAAATAAAAGCTTTGAAAAATTTACAGTTGAAGTTAATAAAACAGAAGCGGTTGGCAAAATTCGTTTTGGACTTGGAGCAATAAAAAATGTAGGAACAGTACCAGTTGAAAACATAGTAGCAGAAAGACAAGAAAATGGAGAATACAAAAGTTTTACAGATTTTTGTGAAAGAATAGCAGACACACAAGTAAACAAAAAATGCGTAGAAAGTTTAATAAAAGCAGGAGTGTTTGACGAATTTGAACAAACAAGAGCAACACTATTAGCATCATTTGAAACAATAATGGACACAATTCAAAGTGGAAAGAAAAAAGGCTTTAATGGACAAGTTTCAATGTTTGATATAGGAACAGAACAAGAAAAAGAAGAAATGGAAAAGCAAAAATATCAATTTGAAGAACATCCAGAAATGCCTGAAAAAGAACTACTTTCAATGGAAAAAGAAATGCTTGGAATTTACATTTCAGGACATCCACTAGAAAAATTAAGAGAACAAATTATGCATTCAACAAATATCAGTAGTATGGATTTAGTACAAATAAGTGAACAAAATCTAGCAAATAATGCTGATAATAGTACTAATGGAGATGAAATAGCAAATGTTCAAGCAAGAAATAGTAAACCTAAATTTGTAGATGGACAAAAAGTAAAATATGCTGGAATAATAACATCAATTAAAAAGAAATATACAAAAAACAATAAAATAATGGCATTTATTACAATAGAAGATTTATATGGAACTGCCGAAATAATTGCATTTGAAAATTCAGTTATAGCAGCGGGAAGAAGTTTAGTAGAAGAAAATATTGTTGTAGTTGATGGACGTTTAAGTATTAGAGATGACCAAGAACCAACTATAATTGCAAATGAAATTAAAGACCTAGGTGAAGAAAAGCCACGAGTTGTGACTTTTGATATTACTGATTTTAATGAAGAACAAAAGGAAAAGTTGAGATGTGCTATTAAGTATTTTTCTGGTGATAAGAATAATATGAATGTTCAGGTTAAAATTGGTGAGGATATCAGACCTTGTGGCGCTATTTACTATAATGATGAAATTAAGAAAATCTTTGATGGGATAAGTGATTAGAAAGAATACATTTTATTGAAAAAATTTTAAATTTATGATAATATTGTAATAAATTAATAGAAAATCCTCTTATCTTAATAAATATTAAGGTAGGTTAAATATATATGTAACTATAAATAAGACTATTTAGGAGGTAAAATATGCAGAAAGTATTACTCACTTTAATGATTATATTTGTTATTATGTTTGGATTGGGATTAAGTTTTATGGAATATAAAATGTCTAGTCCAACTGTAAATCTTATTATGGTGATAGTAGGAGGATTAGGAATATTAATTACAGGAATTAAGTTTTGTAAAAAAAATAGTAGAAGAAAATATAATGGTAATTAAAAGAGTAAATGGTATATGGGTGGTCGCAATTTGCGACCACTTTGTTTTTATGGATTTTTAAGGTATTAATTGTCAACTTAAATTTTATTTATAAGATTTAGGGTTATCAGTTAAACCTAAAATATAATCGCTAGATGTATTATAAAATTTTGCTAAAATACCTAAATATTTAATAGGTAAATCTCTTTTACCAGTTTTGTATAAACTGTATTGTTGTCTAGTAATATTTAAAAGTTTAGCAATTGCAATTTGTTTTTCATCTTTATCTTCTCTTAAATCTCTTAATCTTTTTAAATACATATTATAAATTACCTCTCAAAATAAAGTATAAAAAAATAATATCATGAATTCAAAAAAATGCATTGACAAGCATTCAAACGAATGATATATTTATTTTAAGAGCATTTAAATAAATGCGTAAAAATGAAAATTTTAGGAGGAAAATATGAACAAAAGATTAGAAAAAGGAATAACACTTATAGCACTTATAATAACAATAATAATATTATTAATATTGGCAGGAATAACAATAGCAACATTAGGAGGAGAAAATGGATTATTAGCCAAAGTAAAAAAAGCAAAAGAAGCAGAAATAAAAGCAGAAATGAGAGAAGAATTAACATTAGCATTGCATGATTTGCAAATAGAAAAAAGAGCAGAAGCAACATTAGATGATGTAACACAAGATTGGATAAATGAGCAAATAAAAAAATATGAATGCACAGTAAATGATGATGCATCACTAAGTGGAAAACAAGTAATAATGAAAAAAGACAAAATTATAGGAAAATTTTTAATAGATGGAAATTTAAATATTATTGAAGAAGAATATAACGAAAGTAGTATAGAATTCTCATATGAAACAAGAGAAAGAGAAGGCAATAAAATAAATATAGCTATAATAATAAAAGATGAAATAAATGGAATAAAAGAAGTACAAATGCCAGATGGAACAATATATCCATATAACAAAAAGGAACAAGTAGGAATAGATTATTCAGTAGAATTAGGAGTAGAATACAAAGTTAAGATAACATCAGAAAGTGGAGAAGTAGTAGAAAAGACAATAAAGATAGATGATTATTATTATAAAGTAACAAAAACTTTAGATGAAGGAATAAAAATAGATAATACAGCAATAAAAGCAGCATGGAATAAGCCATATCAAGCAACAATAACAGCAGAAGAAAATTATATAATGGATACAATAACAGTAACAATGGGAGGACAAGCAGTAACAGTAGATAAAACAACAGGAGTAATAAATATAGATAAAGTAACAGATGATATAGAAATAACAGCAACAGCAAAGAAACTAGAAATAAAATATACAGTAATAGCTGTAAATACAAGTTCAAGTGCAACAACTTCATTAAGAGCAAATACACAACCTGCAGGAACAACATTATATATAAATATAGTTGCTAATTTAGAAGGAACAAATTGCACTATAACAAATAAAGATGATAATAAACCAATACCATATACAGTAACGAAGAATGGAAAATACACATTTATAGTTACAGGAACATATAATGAAAAAACAATAACAGAAGAAAAAGAAGTGCTAGTCAATCAATATATTTCAGCACAAGGAGTTGTAGATTATCATGCAGGAAATTGGACAAAAGAAGAGATAGAAGAATTACAAAATCAAAATTTATACATGATAAATAAAGAAAAAACATATAATTCTACTTTTAATTTAAATGATAAAAATAATGGATTGAATTTTACATTTGGAGGATTTACATATAATGGAGACACAGCCAATAAAGATAATATAGATAGTGGAAATATAATAACAAGTAAAGATGAAAGTGTAAGTACTCAATATGGCAAGCCAAAATATTCAGGATGGCAAATATTAGAAAGTAAAGAAGAAAATGGAAAAACTTATGTAACAAAGATAGTTCATGCAGGAACCCCAGAGAACTTTGTATATTCTTATAGTAATATTGGTGATGCATACAGAACAGAGTACATATTATCAGGAGGAACAAAACAAACAGGATATAGTACATTAGGTGATGGAAAGACAGCAATAAATCCAAGAAGTTGGCAAATGTATATAGACCAAGACCAAAAAGATTTAATAAAAAATACAGAAAAAACAGATGAAAATGGAAATCCAATAAAAGATATACATGCAATGGATTATGATGAAGTAAGAATAAGTAATACTAACGGAATGAAAAATACAGGAGATTATTACTGGATTGCGTCTGCAAGCTATGATTCCTCCCTATGGTATGTGGACAATGGTGGTAACATTTACGATGCTCACAGTTTCAATGTTTATAATCGTTGCTTTGGCATTCGCCCAGTAGTAACAATGGCAGATGGAGTCTACATATCAAGTGGAACAGGAATAGATGCTGACCCATATATATTAGCAAAGGATTAAAACCAGAACTATCTGGTTTTTTCCACTTTTTTAAAAAATATGAATATTTTGTGATTTTTTCAAAAACACTTGTATAAAAAAATTATTATTGATATAATCTGGGTATAATTAATACGAAGGAGGAATCTTATATGTTAAAATCAAATGTAGGATGGAGTACAAACGCAGACAGTTATAATCAAGGAAAGGACTCAGCTGCCAAAGCTGTAGTAGATTTAATTCAAACAAAAGTAGCATTTTTATATACATCAGTAGATTGCAATGTAGCAAAAGTTTTAGAAGGTGCAAAATCAGAATTAGGAACAGCACCAATCATAGGATGCACATCTAGTGCGGGAATAATAACACCAGATGGATTTATCTCATCAGAAAACGGATTTACAGGAATATTAGCATTAGGAGATCCAGACTTAAATGTAGGAGTAGCAAGTTCACCACGAGAAAACGACCCAAGAGAAACAGGAAAAAAAGTAGCACAAGAAGCTATGAAAAATGCAGGAAGAAATGATGCACCAGCATATTTTTATATGGTAGCATCACCAGCAGAAGAGGAAGAATACATTAAAGGAATACAAGAAGTAATTGGTATGGTACCAGTATTTGGAGGAAGTGCAGCAGATAATACAGTAGAAGGAAAATGGAGCATATACACAAACGATAAAATATTTAGTGATGGTGTAGCAGTAGCATTTTTCTATACAGACAAAGAAATTGTAAATGTATTTACAGGAGAATATCACGAAACAACAAATTCAGGAATAATAACAGAAGTTAAAGGAAAAAGAACACTAGTTACAATTGATGGAGAACCAGCAGTTGAAAAGTATTCTAAATGGACAAGTAAAAAAATAAAAGATTTAGAAGGTAACAATCTATTAGTACAAACAATAACAGCACCTTTAGGGGTAAAAGACAGATTAGGTGACTTAGTAGCAATAAGACATCCAATGTTTGCAAATAAAGATAATTCTATGAATATAGGAGCAAATTTAGCAGTTAATACAGCAGTAATTCAAATGGAAGCAACAGTTGATGAATTAATAGATTCAACAGGAAAAACATTAAAAAATGTAAACAAAAAAATGAACACAGAACCAGGAGCATACCTTTTAGTTCATTGTGGAGGAAGAAGATTAGGAATTGGAGACAGAATAGACGAAGTAGCAAAACAATTAAAGAAAGAAGCAAAAGGAGTACCATTTTTAACAGTATTTACATTTGGAGAATATGGAGTAGAAGATAATGGCGGAAATACAACAGGAGGTTTAATGCTATCATTTACAGCATTTGGAAAATGAAGAGCAGATGAATGTAAAATATTAAATAAAAAGGAAGGTGCTACTATGAAAAATTTAATAGGATATGAATGGAAAGAAGCTAGCGATGGAGCTACAATAGAGGTTGTTAATCCAGCAACCCAAGAATTAATTGATACTGTGCCAAATGTTACAGAAGAAGATGTAGATGAAGCTGTAAAAATAGCTTTAATAGAACAAAAAAAATGGGAAAAAGTATCAATATATGAAAGAGCAGAAAAATTATATAAATTTGTTGATTTAGTAGAAGAAAATAAAGAAAGATTAGCAACATTGTTATCAAATGAAACAGGAAAGCCAATAAATGAAGCAAGAGGAGAAATTGCAAATGTAAGAATTGGTGTAAGAGCATTTGTAGAAAGAGCAAAACATTTTTATGGTGAAAGCATACCAGCAGGAACAGAAGCTGGGCAAGAAACAACAATGCAAATAACAAAAAGATATCCAATAGGAGTTATAGCAGCAATAATACCATTTAACTTCCCAAGTGATTTATTCTGCCAAAAAGTACCACCAGCACTATTAATGGGAAATAGTATAATAGTAAAACCATCAAACTATAACCCATTAACATTGATAGAATATGTAAAATTAATGATAGAAGCAGGAGTTCCAGCAGGATGTATTCAAATATTAACAGGTGATGGACCAAAAGCAGGACAAGCACTAGCAAGACACCCAGGAGTACATCTAGTATCATTAACAGGAGGAACAGCAGCAGGAATACAAACAATGGGAACAGCATCAAAAAATCTAACACATGTAATGCTAGAATTAGGAGGAAATGATGCATTTATATTCTTAGAAGATGGCGACATAGAATTAGCAATGAGAGAATTAAAATGGGGTAGATTTTATAATGGTGGACAAGTATGTTGTGCAAGCAAAAGATTTTTAGTTCATAATTCAAGAAAACAAGAATTTATTGAAAAAGCAAAAGAGTTAGCATTAAGTATAAAAGTTGGAGATCCAATGGATGAAAAAACAGAAATGGGACCAATGATAAATATAAATGCAGCTAAAAGGATAGAAGAACAAGTAAATAAAATGGTTGAAGAAGGGGCAAAAATAATATGTGGTGGAAAAAGAGAAGATGCATATTATTATCCAACAGTGCTAGATAATGTAACAAAAGATATGGAAGTTGCAAAGGATATGGAAATATTTGGACCAGTAGTAAGTGTTATAGGATTTGATACTGTGGATGAAGCAATAGAGATAGCCAACAGCTCATCATATGGATTATGTGGATGTGTTATAACTAAAGATTACTCATTAGGAATGAAAATAGCAGACAAATTAGAATGTGGTGGAGCAGTTATAAATGGAGCAAGCTTTTATCGCTCATTTGAAATGCCATTTGGAGGATGGAAACATTCTGGAATAGGTAACGAAGGAGTAGCAACAACTTTAGCCGAAATGTCAAGATTAAAAACAATAGTATTAAAAAATATTTTATAAATCCATAAAGGATAAATTAAGGAGGAATTTAAAATGTCAGTAAAATTTGTATTAAACGAAACATCTTATTTTGGAAATGGAGCTAGAGAAAGTCTAGCAGAGGAAATAAAAAAAAGAAATTTTAAGAAAGTATTTTTAGTAAGTGATAAACCATTAGTAGAAGCAGGAGTTGCTGCTAAGGTAGAAAAAATATTAACAGATGCAGGAATTGAATATTCACTATATGACGAAATCAAACCAAACCCAACAATAAAAAATGTAACAGATGGAGTAACAGCATGTAAAGAATCAGGAGCTGATGTAATCGTTGCAGTTGGTGGTGGTTCAAGTATGGACACAGCTAAAGGAATTTCAATAGTAATGACAAATCCAGATAGAGCTGATATAAAATCTTTATGTGGAGTATCAAATACAATAAATAGAGGAATGCCACTAATTGCATTACCTACAACAGCAGGAACAGCATCAGAAGTTACAATAAACTATGTAATAACAGACGAAGAAAGAAAAGTAAAAATGGTATGTGTAGACCCTAATGATATTCCTATTGTAGCAATAGTTGATTCAGAATTAATGGCATCAATGCCAAAATCACTTGCTGCAGCAACAGGAATGGATGCATTAACACATGCAGTAGAAGGATATATAACAAAAGCACATAATGAAATGTCAGATATGTTCCATATGAAAGCTATAAAATTAATATTCAAATATTTAGCAGCTGCTGTAAATGATAAAGACCCTAAGGCTGTTGAAATGATGGGAATGGCACAATATATTGCAGGAATGGGATTCTCAAATGTAGGACTTGGAATAGTTCACTCAATGGCACATCAATTAGGAGCAGTATATGATACACCACACGGAATTGCAAATGCTATGCTTTTACCAACAGTTATGAGATTTAATGGTGAAAATCCAGAAACAGCACAAAGATTTAGAGAAATCCTATGTGAAATTGGTAGACCAGACGCTGCACATCTAAATGACCAAGATGTTATAAATACATTTGTATGGATGATTAGCGAACTTTCTAAAGCAGTTGGTATTACTCAAACAATAAAAGATTATGGTGCAAGAGAAGAAGATTTTGAAATGCTTGCTGATAAAGCTATGGAAGACCCTTGTAAACCAGGAAATCCAAGAGAAGTTTCTAAAGAAGATTTCATTGAATTATATAGAAGAGCTATGTAATTAACTAAAAGGAGATAGATATTTTGTCTATTTCCTTTTTTTTGATGATTATCTTTAAAATATTCATAGGTATAACATTAATATAGTTTTATTTTGATATTTTTTTAAGTTCAATACGCAATTAAGAAACTCTAAAATACTTTTATGGCACCCTTCCATTATAAAAATGAACTCTTTCCATAAAAGTATTTAAGATTTTCTAATATTGCTCCAATCACATCCAAAAAATATCAAAATAGAACTATATTAATTTTTAATCTAATGGAAACAAAAACAATATAACAACATTGACATAATTAAAAATAAACATTATAATTTTTAATATAAAAGTATAAAAATAGGAGAAATAAAATGAAAGAAGTATATTTTGACAATAGTGCAACAACAAAATTAGACGAAGAAGTTTTAAAAGAAATGATGCCATATTTAAAAGAACATTATGGAAACGCATCTAGTATTTATAAAATAGGAAGACAAAGTAAAGAAGCAATAGAAGAAGCAAGAGAAAAGGTTGCAAAAGTTCTAAACTGCGAAACAGACGAAATATATTTTACAGCAGGAGGAAGTGAAAGTGACAACACAGCAATAAGAGGAATTGCATACAAATATCAAAATAAAGGAAAACATATAATAACATCAAAAATAGAACATCCAGCAGTTTTAGACACATGTAGACAACTAGAAAAAGAAGGATATGAAGTAACATATTTAAATGTTAAAAATGATGGAATCATAGATTTAGAAGAACTAAAACAAGCAATAAAACCAGAAACAATATTAATAACAATAATGTTTGCAAATAACGAAATAGGAACTATTCAACCAATAAAAGAAATAGGAAAAATAGCAAAAGAACATAATATAATATTCCATACAGATGCTGTGCAAGCAGTTGGAAGTGAACTAATAGATGTAAAAAATATGAATATAGATGCACTTTCAATGTCTGCACATAAATTCTATGGACCAAAGGGAATAGGAGTACTATATGTTAGAAAAAATGTAGAATTTCAAAAATTTATAAATGGTGGGCACCAAGAAAGAAATAAAAGAGCTGGAACAGAAAATGTACCAGCAATTGTAGGACTTGGTAAAGCAATTGAAATTGCATATAAAAATTTAAATGAGCATACAGATAAAATAAGAAAATTAAGAGATTATTATATTTCAGAAGTACAAAAAAGAATACCAGATATAACAATAAACGGAAATATGGAAGAAAGATTACCTGGAAACAGTAATATCTCATTTAAAAATGTAGATGGAGAAAGTTTACTAATAAATTTAGATTTAAAAGGAATATATGCATCAAGTGGTAGTGCTTGCACATCAGGCTCATTAGATCCATCACATGTACTTATAGCAATAGGTCTATCAAATGAATTAGCACGTAGTTCACTTAGAGTTACAATAGGAAAATATAATACTAAAGAAGAAGTGGATTACTTATTAGAAAATTTAGAACAAGTAGTCAAAAAGATAAGAAATATAGACAATTAAAAGTGTTAATGATAGAATTGCAAAGGGAAAATAAAAGGAGAGTGAAAAAATGGGTTTAATACTTAAAAATGTTTCTAAAAACTTTGTAGGTAAAAAAGCAGTTGACAATATATCAATTACTTTAGATAAACCAGGAGTTTTTGGATTACTAGGAACAAATGGAGCCGGAAAAACAACAACAATAAGAATGCTATTAGGAATTATAAAAAAAGATAGTGGAGAAATAACTTGGAATGGAAAAACAGTAGAAAGAAAAAATGTTAACTTTGGATATTTACCAGAAGAAAGAGGTGTATATCCAAAAACAAAAATATATGACCAATTAATGTATTTTGCAGAATTAAAGGGAATGAAAAAACAAGAAGCAGATAATGCAATAAAAAAATGGGCAAAAGAATTAAAAGTAGAAGAATACTTACAAATGCCTGCAGAAAAATTATCAAAAGGAAATCAACAAAAAATTCAATTTATGACAGCAATTATACATAATCCAGAATTGGTAGTATTAGATGAACCATTCAGTGGATTAGATCCAGTAAATACAGAAATTCTAAAAAATATTATAATAAAATTAGTAGCAGATGGAAAATATGTTATTATGTCAGCACATCAAATGGCTACAATAGAAGAATTTTGTAGCGACATTTTAATTTTAAATAAAGGAAAAACAGTATTACAAGGAAACTTAAAAGAAATAAAGGCAACTTATCCAGCAAATAGACTAGAAATAGATACAAACCAAAAAATAGATAATTATATAGAAAAATTTAATTTAAAAATAGAAAATGAAAAAAATAATCAATACACAATAAAAATAGATGATGAAAATAAAGCAAGAGAACTTTTAAGTAATTTGGTAGAAGATGGTATACAAATTAATAAATTTGAAATTGAAAAGCCAACACTAAATGATATATTTATAGAAAAGGTGGGTGAATAAAATGAAAGATTTATTAACAGTAATAAAATTTACAATGAAAGATATGGCAAAAAGAAAATCATTTATTGTATCAACATTAATTATTTTAGTATTAATTGTAATAGGATTTAATATTCCTAAATTTATAAAAACAATTAAAGGTGACGAAAATACACAAGACAAATTATTAATTATAGATAGTGAAAACGTATTTGAAGGAACATTAGAACAATTAAAAAATCTAAATTTAGGATATAATATAGAAGTAGAAAATAAAAAAATACAATATGATGAAATAAAAGAAAAAATAGAAAATGAAGAACTTGAAGCAGTACTTTTAATAGAAAAACAATCTGATAATACAAATATAAGATATATTGTAAAAAATATGAATTCTTATAGTACAACTGTTCCAGAAGAACTAGTAAATGCAATAAATTCTATTTATTCTAATTTACAAATAAATAAATTAGGATTAACACCAGAACAATTAAAATCTATTACACCTGATTTTAATTATAGTATTGAACAAACAGAAGAACAAAAAGCAAGTGGAAATGTTTTTGCTATAATGCTTCTAAGCTTAGTACTATTTTATGCTATATATTTCTGTGCTTATCAAGTATCAAGTTCAATAACAACAGAAAAAACATCAAAAATAATGGAAACATTAGTAACATCAACAAGCCCAAGAATAATTGTATTAGGAAAAACAATAGGAATTGGAATAATAGGACTAATACAAATGATATTAATTGTAGGAACAGCTATAATTAGTGCAAAAGCATTTTTAGAACCAGGTACATTAGATTCTATATTAGATATGTCAAATATTACACCATATTTAGGAATTGTAACAATTATATACTTTATACTAGGATATTTTACATATGCATTATTATATGCACTTACAGGATCAACAGTAAGTAAACCAGAAGATATACAATCAGCTAATACACCAGTTGCACTATTAGCAGTTATAGGCTTTTACTTATCTTATTTTACAATGATGAATCCTACAAGTGAACTAAATGTTTTTGCATCAATGTTCCCAGTTTCATCACCATTCTGTATGCCATTTAGAATTATGATGGGATTAGCAAATACAAAAGATGTAATTATTTCAATAGCTATATTAATAGTAACAATTTTAATAATTGCCAAAGTTGCAATAAAAATTTATTCTAATGCCATACTAAATTATGGAACAAAAATGACTTTTAAAGATATTATAAAAGTTTATAGAGATAAAAATAATTAAAAAAATGTGTCAATTATTTGGCACATTTTTTTGAAAGAAAAAACATATATTGGTTATAATATACAAAGAAAGGAAACAATATATGTTAGTTCAAATTTTAATATTAGTAATATTAATTTTATTAAATGCATTTTTTGCAGCAAGTGAAATTGCTTTTATATCATTAAATGATTTAAAAATTGAAAGAATGGAAAAAGACGGAAATAAAAGAGCAAAACAAATATTAAAAATGTTAAAAAATCCAAGTCAATTTTTAGCAACAATTCAAATAGGAATTACACTTGCTGGATTTTTATCTAGTGCATTTGCTTCAGATACTTTTGCTGATATTTTGGCGCCAAATTTAAACAATATATTTCCAGCCATTAGTTTAGGAACTTGGAAAGCAATTTCTATTATAATTATTACAATAATTTTATCTTTTTTTACATTAGTTTTTGGAGAATTAGTACCAAAGAGAATAGCAATGAAATATTGCGAAAAAGTAGCATTTAGCTCAATTGGTATAATTAGAATTATTTATATAATTACACAACCATTTGTAAAATTGCTAACAGTAGTAACAAACAAAATATCAAAACTATTTGGAATAAATCAAAATGAAGAAGAAACTGTAACAGAAGAAGAAATAAAAATGATGGTAGACCAAGGGGAAGAAAAAGGAGCAATAGAAGAAAATGAAAAAGAGTTAATAAATAATGTATTTGAATTTAATGATATAACAGTATCAGAAGTAATGACACATAGAACTGATATATATGCAATTGAAATAAACTCTAATGTTAATGAATTAATAGAAGAGTTAGATGAATATAAATATAGTAGAATACCAGTATATGAAAGTAGTATTGATGAAATAAAAGGAATATTGTATTTAAAAGATGTATTAAAATATATGAAAACTAAAGAAAATAAGAAATTGAAAGAAATTATAAAACCAGCTTATTTTGTTGCACAATCAAAACCAATTGACGAAGTTTTTAAAGAACTGCAAAAAAGAAATAACCAGATGGCAATAATAGTAGATGAATATGGAGGAACAGCAGGACTTGTAACAATGGAAGATATATTAGAAGAATTAGTTGGAGATATATTTGATGAGTATGATGATATAGAAAATGAATATGAAAAAATTGATGATAATACCTACCTATTAAATGGAAGTATATCAATTAGTGAACTAAAGAAAATTTTAAAAGTAGAAATACCAGATGGAGATTATGAAACATTATCCGGTTATTTGCAAGATGAATTAGGAAGAATACCAGAAGATGAAGAAAAGCCAATTATAGAAACAGATAAAGTAACATACAAAATAGAAAAATATGAAGATAAAAGAATAGTTAAAGTCAAAGCTTGTAAAATATAATATATAAAAAATTAGAAAGAAGAGAAATTTCCACTTTCTAATTTTTTATATTAAAATAAATTAGGAAATTGTCTAACAATTCCATCTACAAAAAATTGAGACATATCTAAAATTTCTCTTTGAACTATATCATAAGCTTTAATATCAGCAGTATAATCTTTTCTTAAACGAGCAGCAACTTCATATCACTTGTAAGTTTTAGATGGTTATAAAACATATTATGTACTTGTTCTCTTGGATAAAAAGGATTAATACTACTAAAAGCATCTGCCATAGCATCAGCATTTTTATACCATTTATCATTTAATTCTTTTGCTAATTGTTGATTATTATTTTTTAAAGCAACAATTAATTCTTTTCCAATTACTAAATGTTCTGTTAACAATTTTTCTAATGTATTTGCAACATTTACACCATAATACATTCTAAAAACATTAGCAATATCTTTTGGGTTTTGTAACAAACGAGTCTGAGTAGCATCTAAATCACCTAAATTTTCAGCAATACTTATTAAAAGCATTCGTGTCCACATTATATGTTGTTCCCAAATTCATTTTTTTCAATAGATTAACTTCATTTGTACTTATACAATAATCGTCTGGATAAGTATACATTGGGGTTAAATTATTCATATTAAAACACCTCTTATATAAAATATGACAAGGTTACAGAATTTGTTACAAAATTTGTAACAAAAATGTAATAAAAGAAAAAAACTTAGAGCCAAGCCAAGAAAAAAACAAAAAAAAATCTTTTTCATAAAATGTTGCAATTGCAACAGAAAAAGTATCCGGATGATATATAATAAGTGCATACAAAAACAAGGGGAGGATATGGAAATGAAAATCATAAAAAGAGACGGATCAATAGTTGACTACAATCCGGAAAAAATAAGAGTAGCAATAAAAAAAGCTAATAATGAAGTATCTAGAAAAGAAAAAGCAACAGAAGAAGAAATTGAAGAAATAATAACTTATATTGAAGATTTAAAAAAATCAAGAATATTAGTTGAAGATATTCAAGATATTATAGAACAAAAATTAATGGCAATTGCAAAATATCAATTAGCTAAAACATATATTACATATCGTTATACAAGAGCATTAGTTAGAAAAGCAAATACAACAGACCAATCTATTAAAGAATTAATAGAAGGAGAAAGTGAATATTGGAATAACGAAAACTCTAACAAAAACGCAACTGTTGTAACAACACAAAGAGACTATTTAGCAGGAATTACAAGCACTGATATAACAAGAAGATTTTTATTACCAGAAGACATAGTAAAAGCACATGACGAAGGAATAATACATTTCCATGATGCAGATTATTTTGCACAAAACGCATTAACAAACTGTGAACTTATAAATCTAGAAGACATGCTACAAAATGGCACTATAATGAATGGAGTAATGATAGAAAAACCACATAGATTTATAACAGCATGCACAATAGCAACACAAATTATTTTAGCAGTTACTTCTTCAACTTATGGAGGAGCAACAGTATCATTAGCACACTTAGCACCATTTGTAAAAAGTAGTTATAATAAATATTACAAAAAATACAAAGATAGAGGATTAACAGAAAAACAATGTGAAGAATATGCTAAACAAGATACACAAAAAGAAGTTGCAGATGGTGTGCAAACATTTAATTACCAAGTAAACTCTATGACAAATACAAATGGACAAGCCCCTTTCTTATCAGTTTGTATGTATTTAGGAGAAACAGAAGAATATAAAGAAGAATTAGCAATGATAATTGAAGAATTCTTAAAACAAAGAATAGTAGGATTTAAAAATGAAAAAGGTGTTTATATAACACCAGCTTTCCCAAAACTACTTTATGTATTAGAAGAAGATAATATACATGAAGACAGTAAATACTGGTATTTAACAAAACTAGCAGCAAAATGCACAGCAAAAAGAATGGTACCAGATTACATATCTGAAAAGAAAATGAAAGAATTCAAAATAGATAAAAACGGAGAAGGACATTGCTACCCATGTATGGGATGTCGTTCATTCTTAACACCATATGTTGACCCAGAAACAAATAAACCAAAATATTATGGTAGATTTAATCAAGGTGTTGTAACAATAAATTTAGTTGATGTTGCATTAACATCAGGAAAAGACAGAGAAAAATTCTGGAAAATTTATGACGAAAGATTAGAATTATGCCATAGAGCATTACAAGCAAGACATGAGAGATTAAGCAAAGTAACAAGTGATGTTGCACCAATTTTATGGCAATATGGAGCTTTTGCTAGATTACCAAAAGGAGCAAGCATTCATCCATTATTACATGGAGGATATTCAACAATTTCACTAGGATATGCAGGACTTTACGAATGTGTTAAATATATGACAGAAAAGAGTCATACAGACAATGGAGAAGGAAAAGAATTTGCAATAGAAGTTATGCAAAAATTAAACGACAAATGTAAAGAATGGAAAGAAAAAGAAGATATAGATTATAGTGTTTATGGTTCACCAATTGAATCTACAACATATAAATTTGCAAAATGCCTAAAAGAAAGATTTGGAGTAATTAAAGGTATTACAGATAGAGATTATGTAACAAACTCTTACCATGTACCAGTATTTGAAGAAATTGATGCATTTTCTAAATTAAAATTAGAAAGTGAATTCCAAGTATTAAGTCCAGGTGGAGCTATATCTTATGTTGAGACACCTAATTTACAAGACAATCTAGAAGTTGTTATTCAAATAATGAAGTTTATTTATGATAACATAATGTATGCAGAATTAAACACAAAATCAGACTATTGCCAAAAATGCGGATATACAGGAGAAGTATTAATAGATGAAAATCTAGAATGGTATTGTCCAAATTGCGGAAATAGAGATCATAACACATTAAATGTAGCAAGAAGAACATGTGGGTATATAGGTAGTAATTTCTGGAACAAAGGAAGAACACAAGAAATAAAAGAGAGAGTTTTACACATAGATAATAAAGATGATGATGAATAAGAGGGAAGAAAATGAGATATAATAAAATTAGAAAAATGGATATTTCAGATGGGCCAGGTGTAAGAGTATCAATATTTATGCAAGGATGCACATTTAATTGTAAAAATTGCTTTAACCCAGAAACACATGATTTTAATGGTGGAAAAGAATTTACAGATGATACTGTAAAAAGAGTATTAGAATTATGTGATAATGAAAATATAGAAGGATTATCTATTTTAGGAGGAGAACCAATGAATCCTAAAAATATAGAAGGAACAACAAAATTAGCAAAAGCGTTTAAAGAAAAATATCCTAACAAAAATTTATGGGCTTGGTCAGGTTTTAAATTTGATAAAGACTTAAAAAATAAAGAAGTAGTTAAATATTTAGATGTTCTAGTTGATGGTCAATATGTTGATGAATTACATAATCCTACACTAAAATGGAAAGGTTCATCAAATCAAAGAGTTATAAATGTTCAAGAAAGTCTAAAAGAACATAAAGTTGTATTAGTAGATTAAAAATAAAAGGGACTGTAAAAAGTCCCTTTTATTTTACAAATATTTTTTTAAAGTCTCAACACTATCTTCTTGCATTACAACAAAATCATTTAAAATATTTTTTACATCAGGCTCAGCATCTTTATTTTGATTTAATAAACGTCTACCTTCTATAATGCCCATATTAGTACCTTGCATTAATAATTCAGACAATTTAGAAGTACTATCATCTGCCATAGTTTTCATTTGAATACCATACCATGTCATCATTTTATTCATAGCATTTGTTTCATGAGGCTCTTTATCACTATAATTTTCGTACAAATCATTAACCCTATTAGATATATCTTTATATTTATTATATTCTGTATTTAAAACTTTTTTAAATGTATCATCACTAACTTTTAAAGAAATATAAGAAATAGCATCCATGCCCATTGTTGCACCTTTATTTATTTCATCCAAAATATTTAAATTTTGATTTTCCATATAAAAATCCTCCTATTTGAATAATATTAATAATATTATTATCAAAAATTAAAAAAAAATACTTTTATTTATATTTTTAGAAAATATTTACAATATAACAATAAAATGATAAACTAACAGTAACAAAATAAAAGGGGGAAATTTAAAATGAAAAAATTTGGAAATATTTTATGGGGATTAGTCTTTATAATAGTAGGATTAATATTAGCAGGTAATGCACTTGGAATTACAAACATAAATATATTTTTTGATGGATGGTGGACATTATTTATTATAATTCCATGCTTTATAGGTCTATTTAAAGAAAATGAAAAAACAGGAAATATTATAGGACTATTAATAGGAATTGCATTATTACTATGTTGTCAGAATTATTTAGATTTCGATACAATTTGGAAACTATTAGTTCCAGCAATATTAGTTGCAATAGGAATTTCATTTATATTCAAAGACACAATTAATAGCAAATTAAACAAAGAAATAAAAAAGTTAAATGAAAACAAAAAAGGACAAAATGAATATTGTGCAACATTTGCAGGGCAAGATGTAAGATTTGACAACGAAGAATTCAAAGGAACAGATTTAACTGCTGTATTTGGTGGAGTTAAATGTGATTTAAGAAAAGCAATAATAAATGAAGATACAGTTATAAACTGTTCAGCAATATTTGGAGGAATTGAAATATTTATACCAGAAAACGTAAATATAAAAATAAAATCAACACCTATATTTGGTGGAGTATCAGACAAGGCAGTACATGCAAATAAAGAAGCTGTGCATACAATATATATAAATTCTACATGTGTATTCGGGGGTGTTGATATAAAATGAGTACAGCACAAAAAGTAATAAAATATTTAGCTATAGCATTAGCGATATTCATAATTGCAAACATAATATCAGGAATATTATTTGGGCTTTACAGTTTAGCAAGTGTTTTAGGGTTAACAAAAACAAACGAAACAGAAACAGCAAACCAAAATGAAATAATAAGTCAACAAGAAGAAATAACAAATTTAGAAAATGAAAAATTCGAAACATTAAAGATAAAATTAGTGTACTCTAATTTAACCATAAAAAAAGGAGACACTTTAAAAGTAGAAAGCAATAACAAATACGTTTCTATTAAACCAAAAGATAATCAGTTAGAAATAAAAGAAGATGTAAATAAATGGCTTTCTAGAAGTAATAGTAAAAATTCATTAACTATATATATACCAGAAAATACGATGTTTGAAAATGTAAAAATAGAAGCAGGAGCTGGAAATATTAAAATAGAGCAACTACAAGCAAAAGAATTAAACTTTGAAATAGGAGCAGGAAAAGTAGAAATAGAAAAACTTAATGTAAGTAATAAAGCACAAATAGAAGGTGGAGCAGGTAAAGTTGATATTTTATCTGGAGAAATGAATAACTTAAATTTAGACATGGGAGTAGGAAAATTTGAATTAACATCAAAATTAACAGGAAAAAGCAAAATAAATGCAGGAGTAGGAAAATTAGACATTAATTTATCAGATGGAATAAAAAATTATAAAATGGAAATAAGCAAAGGAATTGGAGCAATTAAAATAGACGGAAAAGAAATGAAAGATGATACAGAATTTGGAGAAGGAGATAATTTAATAAAAATTGATGGTGGTATAGGAGCTATTGATATAAAATAATAGTACTTATTTTTGTTGCATGTAACTAAACCTTTAAAACATTCATAATATATTATGATAAAAAGTTCTAAAGGAGAAAAGTTATGAATTCAAAAATAATATTAGAAAAACCAGCATGTGAGGTGGCAAGACGAAGTTCTAAGCCACCTTTAATTTTCCAACTTCCTGTTGAAGAAGGAAGAAAAAAATTAGAAGAAGCACAAAATATGCCAGTATATATGTGCCCAGCTAATATAAAAGTAAATTCAATAGATACAAAATGCCATGGATGCATAAATGTATATACAGTTATACCTAATTATTATAATACAACCAAAAATATAATTTTTTATATACATGGTGCAGGATGGGTGTTTGGTAGTTTTCACACACACGAAAAATTAGTAAGAGAATTGGCATACAGAACAAATTCTATTGCTATTTTTCCAGAATATACGAGATCACCAGAAGCAAAATTTCCTATTGCAATAGAACAGTGTTATTCAATTTTAAATCGAATTCCAGAAATACTAAAACAATATAATATAACAGCAAATTTAAATACACTAACAGTAGCAGGAGACAGTGTTGGTGGAAATATGGCTATTGCAATGACATTATTATCAAAAGAAAAAAACGGACCTAAGATACATAAACAATTATTATATTATCCAGTTACAAACGACAACTTTAATACAAATTCATATATTGAATTTGCAAATGGATATTATTTATACCGAGACGGAATGAAATGGTTCTGGAATAATTATGAACCAAATATTCAAAAGAGAAATAATATTTTAGCAACACCATTGAAAGCAACACTAGAACAGCTAAGAAATCTACCAGATGCAATGATTTTAAATGGAGAAGCAGATGTTTTAAGAGATGAAGGAGAAGCATATGCAAATAGACTACGAGAAGCTTGTAATGATGTAACAGCGGTACGATTCCAAGGAATAATTCATGATTTTGTTATGTTAAACAGCTTAGACAATACTAATGCATGTAGAGCAGCAATGGACTTATCGGTATCGTGGATAAATAAAAAAAATAATATCAAGTATTAATAGCTTTTTGCAAAAAACAGAAATATATGATAAAATATTTTTAGATAACCATAAAAACTATAAATTTTAACCTACAGGAGGAGAATTTTATGAGAAAAAGCCGGAGAAAAATTATTAGAAAAACCGGAATATTTGTAAGAAATATTGTCGTAATGGATACGGCAGTAATATTTGTAGCTTTACTGGTGTTATACATAATACCAGAGTTCAGAGAAGTTTTAGAAATTATGCCACACAGCATAATACTGTTTGTATTAACAGTAGCCATTATAGTAACTACATTAATAGCAATTCCGGTTTCACTGAATGAAATTAGAAGCAAAAAGTTTTAAATTTATAGTAAAAATAGGCAGAATATTTCTGCCTATTTTTTTATATAGAATTTAAGAACAAAACATAAAAAGTTTACAGAAATGGCAAATTGTGCTATAATAAAAATAGATGTAATTTTAGGAGGATATTATGAAATATTTAAAAAAATTATCAATTTTAATTATAGTAACAATACTTCTTCTTAGTTATGAATCACAGGTTTTAGCAGCAATAGTAGGGGAAAACGATGAAAACACAATAACAAAAACATTATATACAAATCAAAGCGTAGCAAATATGTCATTATCAGGAACAAATCGTGGTAACTGGCATGATCGTCAAAATTTAGGAATTTACATGAAAGCAGGAGCAAGTTTTGAAATAAGACAAACAAATTTAAAATTAAATCAAAATTTAACATTAGATTGCTTAAATAATGATAGCCAAACAGAAAAAACATTTACAATTCCAAAAAATGGCGATTGGGTTACAATATCAGTAGATTATGATAGTGTACCATTTATTAGAACATTATGCGGAATTGAAGAAAAGCCAACAATAGAAATAAAAAATTTAAATGAAACAGAAGACTTAACATATTATTATTATGGAGATAATGAAGAGGAATTCTTTAATAAATGGAACCAAAACAATCATGCTTATGCAGTAATAGAAAATGATAGAGCAACTTTTTTAGTACCATTAAAAGACAGAGAAACAATAGTAAGACCAAATGGTGGTAATTATGCATTTAAATCAATAGACGAAATGCTTGAATACTATCATGATTTTGTTGAGCAATTTGACCGTTTCTTAGGATTGTCATATAACACAGATAACGAACTAGATAAAAATGTAAAAACAAAATTCTTTGTAAAAGCAAATAAACATGGAGCAGGAGCAGCTTATTATAGTGGAAACCATACAGCTCAAAATGGAGATTCAATAAGTGGATATTTATCAAAAGGATGGTTAAACTTACATGAATTTGGGCATGGATATGAAGGTAGTTTAGCAAACCAAGATTTAGCATTAGTAGATGTTATGAATAACATATTATCACATTATTATCAAATCACATTTTTGAATGAAAATGATGGAGGATGGCTAGGTAAAAAACTAAAAATAGAAAATAATATAGAAAAAGCAAGAGAAAATACAAATGAATTTAACGAATTTAGCTATCAACAAAAATTATATTTCTTTGTTGATTTATTAGATAAAATAGGACCAGAAAAATCAATGGCATATGTTCATTCAAAATATAGAGAATATCTAAGTAAAGGTATTAGATATAATGCATCTAATATGTATGCAAAATCATTTAGTGAAGTATCAGGATATAATGTAATTCCATACATGAATTCTTGGAAAATAGTTCCATCAGAAGATATACAATCAGAAATATATGAAAAGGAATTACCAATGATATATTACTTAAGAGATTTTGTAGAAAGTGATGAAAAATCAGAGCAAATTAGAAAAGACCTTAATTTAGAAGGAAACTATTCATTAGTAAGTAATGAAGAACTAGAAAAATATAATATGAAGGGTAGTTTATCATTAAAAATAACAATTGATGATTTAGAACAATTACAAGGTAAAAAACTTTATATTAAAGATGGAAAAAATATTATTAAAGAAATATTAATAGAAAATAATAATATAGATATAAAAGATTTACCAGTTGGTATATATACATTACAAATGCCAAGTGCAAAAACAAATGCATATAACTATTCTTATGATTATGTTGTAATAAAGGAAAATAGTAATACACAAAAAGAAATTCAATATCAAAAAATGCAAATAAATCCTATTGCATCAGATACACAAATACAATTTAAAGGATTAGGAGATAGCCTATTTGCAAGTGCAACAATGAATTTAGAAAACAAAGAAATAAGAATAAAAAGTAACAATCAATCTTCACACTCTTATTTCACAGATGAATATGCAAATATTCAAATATTTGATAAAGACGGAAAACAAATATACGAAAAGAGTTATATAGGAAATGTTAATAATCCAGGAGATGATACTATACCTGTAGATATAGGATATACAATAAAAATAAAACATAGAGAACCAGGAAGATTAATATTCCAAAGCCAAATGTTAAATCAAAAAGAAGAATTTTCAAATACAACAGATAAACAAACTACATATAAAATTACAGAATATGGATTACAAAAAGAAGGAACATCAGACGAAGAACAATATGAAATTTATAAAAGAAAAGTAGAACAATATATTACTAAAATAAAAAATATAATATCAACAGAAAAACAAGAAAACAAAAATAATTATTTTATCTATAAAAATAAATTACTTTCATCTATTTTAGCATTAAATGAAAAATATAAAAATCAATTATTATCTTCAGAAAAAACATTACTAAATGGATCAAGTCCAGAAATAGCAGATATAAACACAATTAATTTTACAGTAGGAGATAAATTGAAAATAGAACCAAACTATTTTAAAGCTAATGATTTAGAAGATGGTGAAATTACATTAAATGATAAAAATACAAAGATAAGTTTTAATGTACCAAACGAAAATTTAATAGCAACAAAAGAAGGAACATATACAGCACAAGTACAAATTAGTGATTCAGACAATAATATTACTACAAAGGATTTTAAAATTATAATAAACAAAAAAGCAGAAGAAAAACTATATATATCATCAGACAATTACAAAATAGAAGAAAAATATATATCTAAAGTTGGAAAAGAAACTAAATTAAATAATTATATAAATAATATAAAAACAAACGGAGAAATAAAAGTTATAAAAGAAGATGGAACACAATTAAAAAATGATGAATATGTAGGAACTGGAATGACTATGATAATAACAAAAAATGGAGAAAAAGTAGAACTAAAAATATCTGTTTTAGGCGATTTAAGTGGTGATGGAAAAATAACAGCAACAGATTTATCTACAATGAATCAAACTGTACTTAAAATGATAAAACTAGATGGTGAATATAAAATATCAGCAGACTTAGATGAAAACGGAAAAATAACAGCAACAGACTTATCTACAATGAATAAAATGGTATTAAAAATTTTATAGTATTAAAAAAGTAACAATGTTTACAATAAGCGCAAAATGTGATATAAATGAATTATTCTAATATGCACATTTTGTGCTATTAATTTTTATCAAAAAAGAGGAGCAAAATAATGTTAAATCAATTTTCAAGAACAGAATTATTAATAGGAAAAGAAGGAATAGAAAAATTAAATAAATCAAAAGTTGCAATATTTGGTATAGGAGGAGTAGGATCTTTTGTTGCAGAAGGACTAGTAAGAGCAGGAATAGAAAACTTTATTTTAGTAGATGATGATAAAGTTTGCCTAACAAATTTAAATAGACAAATTGAAGCAACTAGAAAAACAATAGGAAAATATAAAGTTGATGTAATGAAAGAAAGAATTTTAGAAATAAATCCAGAAGCAACTGTTGAAACATTTAAAGAATTTTATATGCCAAATTCTGAAAAAAGTATAATAGATGAAAGTGTTGATTATATAATAGATGCAGTAGATACAGTTACAGCAAAAATTGAATTAGTTATGCAAGCTAATAAATTAAATATACCAATTATATCAGCAATGGGAAGTGGAAATAAGCTAGACCCTACAAAATTTGAAGTAACAGATATATATAAAACAAGTGTATGTCCACTTGCAAAAGTTATGAGAAAAGAATTAAAAGCTAGAGGAATAAAAAAATTAAAAGTTGTTTATTCTAAAGAAGATCCAATAAAACCATATGACAATATTCAAAATAGTTGTAAAACAAACTGTATTTGTCCACCAGGAACAAAAAGAAAATGCACAATTAGAAATCAAATTCCTGGTAGTATATCATTTGTACCATCAGTTGTAGGTTTAATTATTGCTGGTGAAGTAGTAAAAGATATTATAAAATAAATGGAGGCGGCAAAAATATATGTTTAAATTACATTCAGAATATAAGCCAACAGGTGACCAACCACAAGCAATAGAATATTTATCAAAAGGAATAGAAGAAGGCAAAAAATATCAAACACTTTTAGGTGTTACAGGTTCTGGAAAAACATTTACAATGGCAAATATAATACAAAAAGTGCAAAGACCAACATTAGTATTAGCACATAACAAAACCTTAGCGGGACAACTATATTCAGAATTTAAGGAATTTTTTCCGGAAAACAATGTTGAATATTTTGTGTCATATTACGATTATTATCAGCCAGAAAGTTATATTCCAAGTTCAGATACTTATATAGAAAAAGATGCTTCAATAAATGATGAGATAGATAAATTACGCCATTCTGCAACATTATCATTATTTGAAACAAGAGATGTTATAATAGTAGCATCAGTATCATGTATTTATGGTCTAGGTGACCCAGTAGATTATCAAGAAATGATGTTATCTTTAAGGCCAGGAATGAATAAGTCAAGAGATGAAGTATTAAGAAAATTAGTAAATATGCAATATACAAGAAATGAAGTAGATTTTAAGAGAGGAACATTTAGAGCAAAAGGCGATATTGTAGAAATATATCCATCATCACAAAGTGAAAGCGCTGTTAGAGTGGAATTTTGGGGAGATGAAATAGAAAAAATAACAGAAATAAACCCATTAACAGGAAAGGCGATTGGAGAAAGAAAACATATTTTAATACCACCAGCATCACAATATGTTACAAGCAAAGATAAATTAGATAGAGCAATTGGAACAATAGAAGAAGAACTACAAGAAAGAATAAAATATTTTAAAGATAACAATAAGTTAATAGAAGCACAAAGAATTGAAGAGAGAACAAATTTTGATATAGAAATGATGAAAGAAACAGGCTTCTGCCAAGGAATAGAAAACTATTCAAGACACCTAAGTCAAAGACCAGCAGGAAGTCCACCATATACATTATTTGACTATTTTCCAAAAGACTTTTTACTTTTAATTGATGAATCACATGCAACAATTCCACAAGTAAGAGCAATGTATAATGGAGATAGAGCAAGAAAAGAATCATTAGTAAATTATGGATTTAGATTACCATCAGCATTTGATAATAGGCCATTAACATTTGAGGAATTTGAAAAAAGAATAAATCAAGTTGTATTTGTAAGTGCAACACCTGCAGATTATGAAAAAGAACATAGTAAAAATAATGTAGTTGAACAAATTATAAGACCAACTGGACTATTAGACCCAAAAATAGAAGTAAAACCAGTTACGAACCAAATTGATGATTTGATTGAACAAATACGTATAAGAATAGAAAAACATGAAAGAGTTCTAGTAACAACATTAACAAAAAAAATGGCAGAAGATTTAACTGCATATTTGCAGAGTTTAGATATAAAAGTAAATTACATGCATTCAGATATAAAGGCATTAGAAAGAATGGAAATAATACGTAATTTACGTTTGGGAGAATTTGATGTTTTAGTTGGTATAAACCTTTTAAGAGAAGGATTAGATATACCAGAAGTTTCATTAGTTGCTATATTAGATGCAGACAAAGAAGGATTTTTACGTTCAGAGCGTTCTTTAATACAAACAATAGGAAGAGCTGCAAGAAATACAGATGGAACTGTTATTATGTATGCAGACGAATTAACAGATTCCATGGAAAAGGCAATTACAGAAACAAATAGAAGAAGAAAAATACAGGAACAATATAATAAAGAACATGGAATTATACCAAAAACAATAAATAAATCTGTAAGAGATGCAATAAGTGCTATTAAACAAGAAGATATTGGTGTTGAATTCAAAATGGAAAAACAAGAAGATCTTAAAGATACAATTAATAAATTAACAGATGAAATGTTAAAATATGCAGCTGAAATGGAATTTGAAAAAGCAGCTGAAATTAGGGATAAAATAAGAGAACTTGAAAAATTATTATAAAAAAGAAACCCTATCACATAAAGTATATGTGATAGGGTAGAAGATTTTTAGAGGTGCTACAAATCAAATGTAACTATGTTTTTCATTAATATTTTATCGACTTTTTCCATTGAATCAGAAGAAAAAATCAAATAAAATCCAGATTTGCAGCGTTTCCTTTTCCTCATCGATGATAATGGAAGACATTTTTCCAGCTCAAGAAAAGCAACTCTATTAGAGCAACACATAGGATAGAAAAAATTATCAAAACTAGTCTTAGATGAAAAGGCATTTTTTTGTATTTTTCCTTTTATGTCACTACGTGTTAAAACAAAAGAATCATTTTCAACAGCTACTTTGTAATACGTCCCCCGCTTATCTAGTTTTTTGAGATTATCAATTATACTGTAACTACTTAATGAAACATAAAACATTTTATTATTCATCTTTAATCTCCTTTTATGCTAGATTAACAGTAATACTTATATATATTATATATCTTTTTTAAATTAAAGTCAATCTAACAAAGAAAAGACCCTATCACATAAAGTATATGTGATAGGGTAGAAGATTTTTTAGTGGTTGCAGATCAATCAAGCAAATTCAATTGCGCTTTTTAAAGCCAGCTGATCAACTTTGGCAATAAAATCGGCATGAGCAACCAGGGTAGTTACAGTTTGTTTGTCATCTACTGAAGGAAGATGATTTTTGATTTCCTCCAAGACAGCTTCACTAGAATTCAGCTGAGGATATAAGAAATCAGCATATTTGACTTCTAAAGGTGAAGAATCCTTAACAGGTTTTCCTTTTTTGTCAGCTGGTGTCAAAACAAAACAATCATCTTCAACACTTACTTTGTAGTAAGATACTTTCCGACAACTAATGCTGCTGTTACTACATAATGAAATATACCGTAAATTGTTTTTAGCCATGTTTTTAATCTCCTTTTTCTAATGCTAAATTTATTAGTAACACTACATACATTATACATCTTTTTACAAGCAAAGTCAACATAACACACAATGCTATGATTAGATAAAGAGAAAGCCTCACATCAAATTAGATGTGGGGCTTTAAGATTAGATATACTCAATACCGGTTCTTTCAGCAAGTTGCTGCATTTTATTGTCTGCGGCAGAGGTATCAAGATAGAGGCTGCTTAGATCAGGAAATTTACTCTTTACAATATTTAAGAATAACATTTTTAAATCCGGACCTTTTTCTTTTCTGAATTTGTTTTCAATATCTGAAAACGGGACAATTACTTCTTTGTGCTGCCTGCCAAACAATGTTACTATAAAGTTACTTTCATTTGATGTTACTTTTGCATACCGTACATTTTGCATACTGTATCTCTCCTTTGTAATTAGTTTTAAACTATTTGTTATATACTTATATTATACCATATTAAAACAAAAAAGTCAAAAAAGTGTTTGTAGAACATATGAACTTAAAATAAAAAAGTGATTGCAATAAAAAAATATATATGATATATTAACAGTATAAAAATAAAAGAGGGTGAAAATATGGAAAAAGAAGATGTAGTAAAAACACAAAAAGGAAGTTATCTTGCAGGAATAATAGGGGCAATAATAGGTGGAGCAATAGCAAGTATTCCATGGATATTAACATATGTATATGGGAATATGATGTTTTCTATACTAGCAGCGTTAATAGCAGCAGGAGAATTTTATGGATATAAAATAGCAAAAGGAAAAATGGACAAAAAATTAACAACAATTATTATGGTAGTAGCAATTATAATAGTAGCAATTGTAACATTAGTTGTAATACCTGCATTATTAATACAAAAGCAAGGATTAAATCCAAGCCTAGTAAACATAGAAAAAATGTATTCGAATAAAGAATTTTTTACGGCAATAATTAAAGATTTTATTGTTGCAATTGTATTTACAATATTAGGAGCAAGTATTATAACAACAAATATAAAAAAACAATTAGAAAATAATGACGGACAAGATATAAAGCTAGATTTAAATAATAATGAACAAACCAATAAGATAAAAAAAGAAGCTATAGAATTAGTAAAACCAATTTTTGTAAAATATGAAGCTGTAAACAAAGAAAAAGCTATGATAAAAGAAGAAGTACTAGCAGAAATAGAGGATTCTAAAGCTAAACAAAAATTTCAATATTTAAAACAATTAGGAATTATAAAAAAATATAAGGGAAAATATTACTATTCAGAAGATGATGAAAATAAAAAAACTAAAGTAAGAAAAATATCAGTTCTAGGAATAATTAGTATTATATTAATTATAATTGCAATAATTCTTATAGGAATAGGTACTATTTCTGATACTATTAAGAAAAACTCAAAAGCAACTTATCAAGATTCAAATATAAGTTTTAAAATTGGAGAAGATTGGACAAATATAAAATCAAATTATACATCAGAATGGAACTTTTATAAATATATCAGTACTTTTCCAGTATCAAATTCAACTACAAATAATGTAACAGTATCAAATTCTACACAGGATTATTCAACATATCCTGCTATTATATCATTATATTATGATACAGTAGATACAGAATCAATAAAAACAATTGAGGATATAAAATCAAATTTAGAAACAACATTTGAAAAAACAGAAGATAAGCCAGATATTTTAAATATAGATATAGAAAAAACTTCAAATAATTATGATATGGCAAAAGTAGAAATGGAATATCATAGTAAACCAGAAGAAGTAGCATATTATTATTACATTTTTAAAGATGGAAAATTAGCATGTATAACTGTATATAGTTATAGTTTACAAGACAAGCAAGAAATAGAGCAAGAAGGAAATGAAATTGCTAATTCATTTAGTTGGCTACAATAAATTAAAATAATATAGTTCTAAAATTGAATAAGAAGCATATAATATTAAAAATAAAATGCAAGGAGAATAAAAATGCAGTTTATTAAATATTGTATGCTTTTTTTGGTGTTTATAGCATCAGCATTAATTGGAAAATACATATCACAAAAATATAAATATAGATTAGAAGAACTAGAAGAAATAAAAAATGCATTAAACATATTTAAAACAAAAATAAAATTTACATATGAACCTATACCTGAAATATTTGATGAAATAGCTAAAAATACAAGTAAAAATATATCAAATATATTTATAAAAGCCAAAATAGAAATGAAAACAAAAACTGCAAGTCAAGCATGGGAAGATGCAATAGAAAAAGCAGAAACAAATTTAAATAGTGAGGACAAGCAAACAATAAAAACATTATCAAGATTATTAGGAACAACAGACACTGAAGGGCAAATAAGCCAAATAGAAGTTACAGAAAGTTTTTTAGAAAAACAGATAAAAGAAGCAGAAACAGAAAAAAACAAAAACGAAAAATTATATACAAAATTAGGAACAACAATAGGACTTGCAATTGTAATTCTTCTAGTGTAATAAAAAACTATTTTAAAAGGGGATTGATTTTATGAGTATAGATTTATTATTTAAAATAGCTGCAATAGGAATATTAGTTGCTGTTTTGTATCAAGTTTTAGTTAGAGCAGGAAGAGAAGATCAAGCTATGATGACAACTCTTGCAGGATTAGTAATAGTTTTAACTATGGTAATAAAAGAAATAAGTGGGTTATTTGATACAGTTAGAACATTATTCAATCTATAAAGGAGCGATTTTGTAATGGAAATTATTAAAATAATTGGAATTGCATTAATTGCTTTAATAATCATTATTTTACTAAAACAATATAGACCAGAATATGCAGTATTTGTTAGCTTGTTAACAGGAATTTTAATTTTATTTTTAGTAATGGACAAGTTAACTGGAATTATAAATTTAATTCAATCAGTTCAAGATAAATTTGCCATTAATACACAATTTATAGCAATATTAATAAAAATAACAGGAATTGCTTTTCTTTCTGAATTTGCTGTTAGTATTTGCAAAGATTCTGGAGAAGCAGCTATTGCAAGCAAAATAGAATTAGGGAGTAAAATAATAATAATATCAATGTCAATACCAATAATATCAAATTTATTAGAAATTATCTTAAAAATATTACCATAAGGAGGCAAGGCAAATGTGAATAAACAAAAAAAAATATTTATTATAATACTAATGATATTTATAGTAAGTTTAGATTTTAAAATTTCATATGCAGAAACTACAAATAGTAATTACATAGACAGCAATACAATAGAAAGTCAAGAAGAAACTTTTGGAATAAATTCATTTTTAAAAAACTCAGAAAAGTATTCTGGAGAATTTTTTAATGACATAGATATAAAAGAAATTTTGAATTCAGCAATAGCTGGCAAAGTTGATAATTCTTCAATTTATAAAAAAATACTTAGTTTATTAGGAACAGAAGTACAAACAGGTATAAAATCACTTATTAGTATTTTAGCAATTATAATAATACATAGCATACTAAAATCTATAAGTGAAAGCTTAGAAAATGATAATATATCAAAATTAATTTATTATGTTCAATATATAGCAATAGTTACAATTATAATGAGTAATTTTTCAGACATTATAAATTTAGTAAAAGAAACATCTATAAATTTAATTGGATTTATGAATACATTAATTCCTGTTCTAATTTCGTTAATATTATATACGGGAAGTATTGCTACAAGTAGTATATTAGAGCCAATAATATTATTTATGGTAAATTTTATAGGAAATATAATACAAGACATACTAATACCTATTATATTAATAATAGCATCAATAAGTATAATATCTAAAATATCAGACAAAGTTCAAATTGAAAAAATCTCAAAATTTTTAAAATCAAGTACAACATGGTTTTTAGGAATTATATTAACAATATTTGTAGGAATTGTTTCATTAGAAGGAACATTATCTAGTAGTGTTGATGGAATAACAGCAAAAACAGCAAAGACAATTGTAAGTACAGCTGTACCAGTAGTTGGAAAAATCTTAGGAGATGTTGTAGATAGTGTTTTAGGATGTGGAGTTATATTAAAAAATGCGGTTGGATTTTTAGGAGTAATAATTATCATTGGAATATGTATATTACCAATTTTAAAATTATCAGTTTTAACAATATCATATAAACTGGTGGCAAGTATAAGTGAAGTTATTGCAGATAAGAAAATAGTAAATTTACTTGATGAAATTAGCGATATTTTTAAAATTTTACTTGCAATATTAGTTTCAATTTCATTTATGGTAATAATAGGAACCACCTTATTAGTAAAAATGTCTAATAGTGGAATGATGTATAAGTAGAGGTGAAATAAAATTGGTAAGTTTTTTAAGTTCATGGGTAAAAAATTTAAGTTTAGCATTAATAATAGTATCAATATTAGAAATGATAATTCCAAATAATAAAACAAAAAAATATATAAGGATGGTTATGGGGTTATATGTTTTATTTAGTATAATATCACCATTTATAGAAAACAGTAATAAATTTAACATTGATAATTTAGACTTTAATTCTTATATAGAGAAAACACAAAAAGTATCAACAGAAGAGGTAAATCAGGATTCAATGAATACAAGATTAAAACAAATATATATTGAAAAATTGGAAAATGATATAACTACAAAAATTGAAGAAAAAGGTTATGATGTAGAAAGTTGTAAAGTTGATGCATATATATCTGAAAAAGAAAATGATAGTGGAATAAATAAAATTGTTTTAAATATACAGAAAAATGATCAAAGCACTGAAGCAAAAAATAGTGAAACCATAGAAGAAAAAATAGTTACAGAAGTACAAAAAATACAAAATGTTAATATAGGCACAGATAATTCAAATGAGAAAAGCGAAAATAAAGAAGATACAAATGTTACAAATGCAGATATTCAAAACATTAAAAAATTTTTAATAGATGAATATGGGGTGAGTGAAAAATGTTTAAAAATAAATTAGAAAAATTGATAAAAACAAAAGATGAAAACAATGTTGGAAATGACAAAAGGAAAATTGAGAATCTAGTATTTTTCGTAATAGTTTTAATAATAACAATAGTAATAATAAATTATGTTTGGAATGGTAAAAAAAGTTCAAATAAAACTATTACAAATTCAGCTGGAAAACAGCTAGCAAGTCAAAGCTCTCAAAGCAATAATACTCAAATAAGCGAAGATGATAATCAATTAGAAGGAAAATTAGAAACAATATTGGAAAAAATTGAGGGGGTTGGGAATGTAAAAGTTTTTATAAATTATTCAGAGTCAAGCGAAACTGTTGCAATGTATAATGAAAACTCAAAAACTAGTACAACAGAAGAAACAGATAAATCAGGTGGGACTAGAAAAATTGAACAAACAGATAGTGATAAAGAAGTTATATATCAAGAGGTAGATGGTAATAAGACACCAATTGTTCAAAAAAAAATTCAACCTAAGATTGAAGGTGCAATAATTACAGCAAAAGGAGCCTCTAATCCAACAATAAAAACAAATATTATTCAAGCAGTAGAAGCGGCAACAGGTTTAGCCACACATAAAATACAGGTTTTTGAAATGTCACAATAAAAAATAAGATTAATTTAATTTACATGGAGGTAAAAATATGAAGAGGTTATTTAAGAAAAATCAAATAATTATCTATACGATTGCTTTGATGTTGGTAGTTGCGGGATATTTAAATTATACAACAAATAATGATAGTATAAATAGTGCAATGCAAACAAGCAGTAGTGAAGAAGAACTAACACAAATGGCAAATATTGGTGATGCACAATTAGTTAGTAGTAATGCTGTTGATGAAAATAATAATACTAGTGATAATAATATAGTTGAAAATACAACTTCAACACAAAATATAGTTTCTAATGATGCAGTAAAAACAAGTACAACAAATGTAAAAAATAGTAATGATTATTTTACAACATCAAAATTGGAAAGGGATACAATGTATTCTCAGATGTTAGAGACTTACGAAAAAGTTTTGAATAGTAGTAATTCTTTAGAAACTCAGAAACAGTCAGCAACTGATGAGATAACAAAAATTAATAATACTAAAAATAGTATTATGATTTGTGAAAATTTAATTCAAACAAAAGGATTTGAAAATAGTATTATTTTTGTTAATGGTGATAGTATTAGTGTTGTTATAAGGGCTGATACTTTAAGCAAAGAGCAAGTTGCTCAAGTTCAAAATATAATTTCTAGAGAAATGAATGCTAAAGTTGAAAATATACATATTTCAAATAAATAGTTTATAATATAGACAGATATAGCTACTGGAAATGGAACTGAAGCAAACCCTTATGTATTAGCAAAATAATAAAAATGTTATAAAGAAATAAAAAGTACAAGTTTTTCAAAAAGACTTGTACTTTTTACAATTTATATATATAATAAAAAATATAAAAAAGACAAAATAATAGATAAAATGAAAGGAAAGAAAAAATGAATTTCATAGAAAAGATAAAAGAAAGAGCAAAACAAGACATAAAAACAATTGTACTTCCAGAAGCAGAAGATATACGAACACTAAAAGCAACAGAAGTAGCATTAAAAGAAAAATATGCAAATATAATTTTAATAGGAAATGAAAAAGAAATAAAAGAAAAAGCTAAAGCTAATAATGTAAATATAGAAGGCGCAACAATAATAGAACCACAAACATCACCAGATTATGAGAAATATGCCAATTTATTGTATGAATTAAGAAAACATAAAGGAATGACATTAGAGCAAGCAAAAGAAATAATACTAAATCCAGTATATTTTGGTATGTTAATGGTAAAAGATGAAGAAACTAAAGCTGACGGATTAGTTTCAGGAGCAGCACATTCAACAGCAGATACATTAAGACCAGCATTACAAATTTTAAAAACAGCACCAGATACAAAATTAGTTTCAGCTTTTTTTGTTATGGTTGTTCCAAATTGTGAATATGGAGAAAAAGGAACTTTTATATTTGGAGATTCAGGATTAAATGCAAACCCTAATCCAGATGAATTATCCGAAATAGCAATATCATCAAGCAAAAGCTTTAAACAACTTGTTGGTGAAGAACCAAAAGTTGCAATGCTTTCTTATTCAACATATGGAAGTGCAAAATCAGAATTAACAGAAAAAGTTATAGAAGCAACTAAATTGTTAAAAGAAAAAGAACCAGAATTAAAAGCAGATGGTGAACTACAATTAGATGCAGCAATAATACCAGAAGTTGCAAAATCAAAAGCACCAGGAAGCATAGTTGCTGGTGAAGCTAATGTACTAATATTCCCAGATTTAGATGCTGGAAATATAGGATATAAATTAGTACAAAGATTAGCAAAAGCAGAAGCTTATGGCCCATTATGCCAAGGAATTGCAAAACCTGTAAACGATTTATCAAGAGGATGTAGTTATCAAGACATTGCTGGAGTTATTGCGATAACAGCAGTACAAGCACAAAAATAATAATTTGTCCTTTTGGGGACGTTTCTCAAATGGACATTATTTAAAAAACGATATTTAATAAAAATAAATTATGTTAATGTCCATTTGAGAAACGTCCCCAAAAGGACAAAAGATAAGAGGAGGTCTTATATGAAAATTTTAGTATTAAACTCTGGAAGTTCATCATTAAAATATCAAGTGATTGATATGGAGACAGAAGAAATGCTTGTTAAGGGATATTTTGAAAGAATAGGACAACAAAATTCTTTTTTAACACATAAAGTAAATGGAATAAAACATAAATTTGAAAAAAGTGTATCAAACCATGAACAAGCTTTAGAATTTGTATTTAATAGATTGACAAATGATCATTATGGTGTAATTAAAAGTTTAGATGAATTAGGTGGAATTGGTCATAGAGTTGTTCAAGGTGGAGAAAAATATTCTCAGCCAGTTCTTATTACAGATGATGTTATATCTGAAATAGAAAAATGTAGTGATTTAGCACCATTGCATAACCCAGCAGCTATTTTGGGAATAAATGCTTGTAAAAAAATAGCACCAAATATTCCAATGGTTGCAGTATTTGATACAGCATTCCATCAATCAATTCCAAAGGAAAGATATATTTACCCAATTCCATATGAATATTATAAAAAATATGGAATTAGAAAATATGGTGCTCATGGAACATCTCATGAATATGTTGCATATAGAGTTGCAGAAATAATGGGAAAAGATATTAAAGAATTAAAAATAGTAAATTGTCATTTAGGACAAGGGGCAAGTGTGTGTGCAATTCAAAATGGTAAATCTGTAGAAACAAGTATGGGGCTTACACCACTTGGAGGAATACCAATGGGAACAAGAAGTGGAGATTTGGACCCATCAGTTGTAACATATTTAATGAAAAAAGAAAATCTAACACCACAACAAATGGAAGATATATTAAATAAAAAGTCTGGAGTTTATGGAATGTCAAGAGGTGTATCAGTAGACTTTAGAGACATTGAAAATGAAGCACTAGCAGGTGGAACACATGCACAAATGGCTTTGGATATTTATCATTATCTAACAGCATCATATGTTGCAAAATGTGCAGTTGCTATGGGTGGAATTGATGTACTTACATTTACTGCAGGTGTTGGAGAAAAAGGTCCATTATCTAGAAAAGCTATTTGCGACCAATTAGAATTCTTTGGAGTAAAAATAGATGATGAGAAAAATAAAATTAGAGGCGAAGAAGTTGAAATTTCAGCAAAAGATTCAAAAGTAAAAGTCTATGTAGTTCCAACAAATGAAGAACTAATGATAGCAAGAGAAACAATGAAACAAGTGGAACAGTGTAAAAATGTTTCATAAATTTATTAAAAAAGTAGAAGGAGAAAAATAGAATGAAAATATTAGTATTAAATTGTGGTAGTTCATCACTAAAATATCAATTAATAAATATGGAGACAGAAGAAGTAATGGCTTCTGGAAAATATGAAAGAATAGGAGAAGCAGAGGCTTTTATAACACATAAAGTAAATGGACAAAAAATAGAAATAAAAAATCCGGCATACAATCACTCAGAAGCAATAGATTTTACATTAAAACAATTTACAAACCCAGAATATAATGTAATAGATAGTTTAGACGAAATAAATGCAATTGGACATAGATTAGTTCATGGTGGAGAAAAAATTGCAGAATCTGTTGTAATTGATGACAATGTTATAAAAGTTCTAGAAGAATATACAGACTTAGCACCTTTACACAATCCAGCTTGTATATTAGGAATTAAAGCATGTCAAGAAGTTATGCCAGGAAAACCAATGGTAGGGGTATTTGATACAGCGTTCCATCAAACAATGCCAAAAGATAAATTTATTTACCCAATACCATATGAATATTATAAAAAATATGGAGTAAGAAAATATGGATTCCATGGAACATCACATATGTTTGTATCACAAAGACTTGCTGAAGTTGAAAATAAATCATTAGAAGGTACAAAAATTGTAACATGTCACTTAGGACAAGGTTCAAGTATATGTGCTATAAAAGACGGAAAATCAGTAGATACAAGTATGGGATTAACACCACTTGGTGGACTTCCAATGGTTACAAGAAGTGGAGATTTAGATCCATCAGTTGTAACATATATAATGAAAAAAGAAAATTTAACACCTGCACAAATGGAAGATTTATTAAATAAAAAATCAGGACTTTCTGGTATGTCTAACTTAGTTCCTGATTTTAGAGAAATAGAAATTGCTTCAAATGAAGGACAACCAGATGCTAGAATTGCAGTTGAAAACTTTAATTATACAATTGCAAGTTATGTTGCAAAATATGCAGTTGCAATGAATGGTGTTGATTACATTATATTTACAGGTGGAATTGGTGAAAATCAAATTAATATCCGTAAAGGTATTTGTGAAAAATTAGAATTTATGGGTGTTAAATTAGATGTTGACGCTAATAATATGAGAGGGGAAGAAAAAGTTATTTCTACACCAGATTCAAAAATTAAAGTTTATGTTATTCCTACAAATGAGGAATTAATGATAGCTAAAGAAACTTTGAGATTAGTAAAATAGTTTGAAAAAAACAATGAGTGAAAAGGTAGATATAAGAATTATCATTATATCTACCTTTAATGTTACTTTTGTAAAAATTCAGATATGAATTCATCAGGAACATCGCCTTTGCAATAAACACCTGTGCTAGGATTTAATACACCAACTGATTCATTAAATGAAAATAATAGACGTTCACTTAAAATATTATCTTTAATAAAATTGACATTGAGTCTTTCTAGGATATTGTTCCTAATACTTAACTTTGATGAAAAAATATCATTAATTGCAAGATGCAAGATATGGACCTGTAAACGCTGCTTGAAATTTTGGATTATTATATCTTCATCTAAGTTATCAAAATTAAAAGGTAATGTACCATCTTTGTTAGGAACATTTTGGGATTGTATAAAATCTTTATATTCTCTTAAACGATTTAATAAAAGCCAGTAATTCTCCATAAAAGCGGTTTCAAAAGCCCTTGAAATTTCTGAATCTTTAAAGATTCTTGAAAGTTGTTTTTCGTCACATCCGAATCTGAATTGATACGTATCACACATAATGTTACCTCCTAAATTGTGCTGGAGGTTTTGCCCTCCAGTTACTTGTTAATAGTTACTAAGAGAGCATATACTCGATATGTTAATATATTAGCATAAATTATGTTAATAATCAACAGCTTTAAAAATGTTTATAAAAAAATATAATAAAATTGAAACTTTTTACTAAAAATAAAAACTCTAATAGATATCAAACGTTTGAAAATGGAGGAAACAAATGGAAGAATTAATAGAAAAAGCCAAAAAAGGAGATAAACAAGCCTTTACGCGGACTAATATTAGATATACAAAGTGAATTATATAAAATTGCAAAAACAAGATTATACAATGAAGATGACATAAATGAAACAGTACAAGAAACAATGATAGAAGCATATAAAGGAATAAAGAAATTAAAGCATAATCAATATTTTAAAACATGGATAATAAAAATTTTAATAAATAAATGCAATAAACAATACAGAAAAAACAAAAAAGAAAATATATCATATGAACAAAATGACTTTGAAAATCAAATTAAAGAAAACGAAATACAAACAGATATAGATTTTTATATAATAATTTCAAAATTAGAATATGTCGAAAGAATAATAGTTACTTTGTATTATTTAGAAAGATATACAACAAAGGAAATAGCAAAAATTTTAAACAAAAATGAAAATACCATTAAAACGAAATTATCAAGAGCAAAAAATAAGTTAAGAAGATATCTAGAGGAGGAAAATTAATATGGATGAGTTAGATAAAAAGATAGAGTCAAAATTTAATGAAAATAAAAATGTTCCATTAAAATTCACACAGACAATACAAGGTGCATTATATAAGGAGACAAAAACAAAAAATAAAATAATAGAATTTACAAAAGTATGTGCAACAGCATGTGCTGGGATATTAATAGCAGGAGGAGTTAGCTTTGCAGGACATGAAATATATCAGAAAATATGGAAAGAACCAGAAAGAATTAGCTTAGAAGAGGCAAAACAAGAACCAATTGAAGAAAAACAATATATTACAGAAGAACAAGCTAAAAAAATAGCCGAACAAAAGTTGAAAGAAATAGGCTTTACAAACGAAATAATAGTTGAAACAACAGATGTACCTGACCAAACCAAAATGATGACATCATATTGTTTTAAAACAAACAATAAATGGATAATATCAATAAACGCACAAACATCAGAATTTGAAAATTTAGCATTAGGAAAATATAATCAAGAATGGGAAAATTATACAATCACTAGAAAAGAAGCAATAGAAGTAGCAAAAGATTTTTATAATCAATTTGGATATAAAGAAGGAGAATATAAATTAGTTTCATTACGTGCAAATGATAAAAAAGGGAAAGGTAATGGTGATTCTGGGTATCACTTTTATGCACAATTTAGTAAAATTTATGATGGATTAACTAATAGTTATGAAACAGTAGAAATAGATTTTTTAGCAAAAGATAAACAATTATATAACTACAGTGTCTTAAATAATAAATTTGAAAATAATCCAATAGAAATAACAAAAGAACAAGCAATAGAAATTGCTAAAAATGAAGATAGAAAAGTTGAAACTAAAGATATTATTGGAGTAAATGCTGAACTCAGAATTGAAAAAATGAATGGCCAAGCATATGCAAGATTAAAATATACAGATGATTATTATAAGCCTATGATGCAGACAGATGTACCGGATAATGAAAGCTATTTATATAAAACAGACAATAGAGTAAGAAGAGTTTGGATTGTTGTTTTAAAATATGGAGTACAAAATGATGAAAATAAAAATGAATTTGAAAACTTAGCTGAAAGAACACAAAAAGGACAATATAGTTATTTTGTAGATTGCACAACTGGCGAAATAATTGGAGGCTCAACAAGTGATTATTTAGTATGGGATAACTATTGGAAAGAATATTATGCAGTTAAGTAAATTAATATTATATAAAAAGTATTGATTAATAAGATAAAAAAGTGTAAAATAAAACCAAGAGACCAATGGTTGATCAACAGGTGGTCAAAGGGGACAGGCTAAAAATGTTCCATATAATTATCGAAAAATGTTGAAAAATAAAAAACTAAAAAACGACAAAAAAGGACATAAAAAATGTAACATTTTTAGCCTGTCCCTGTTGACCTGTTGACAAACACGTTGACCCACATGTTGAACTTTTGTTAAAGGAAAAGGTATGGAAGATAAAGTAGATATATTATTAACAACTTATAATACAAAAATAGAATATTTGAAAATGCAGTTGGATAGTATTTTGAATCAATCATATAAAAATTTTAAGTTGATTGTTTCAGATGATTGTTCACCAAATGAGGATGTAAAGTCGCTTTTAAAAGAGTATGAACAAAAGGATAGTAGGATTGAATTGTATTTTCAATCTCATAATTTACGGATATACAAAGAATTTTGAGTTCGTTTTATCAAAATCAGAGTCTGATTATATTGCTTTTAGTGATCATGATGATATTTGGTATCCTAATAAAATAGAGGAGAGCTTAAAGCTTTTAAAAGAGAAAAATGTTGATTTGGTATATTGTGATGCTAAACAAATTGATGAAAATGGAAAAATATTGCATGAGAGTTATTTAAGATATAAAAATATGCCAATTTTAAATGAAAAATATAATAAAGATATTTTACCATTTTCAAGGCATATTGCTATTGGATGTAGTCAATTATTTACAAAGCAAGTAAAGGATTTAATGATACCATTTTCTAAAAATACAATTGCTCATGACTGGCATTCTCTTTATATTGCTAGTAAATTAAAAGGCATATACTGTATAGATAAACAATTATTTGAATATAGACTTCATGGTAATAATGCTTTTGGGGGTAGAAGTTTTAAGCAAAATATGAAAATATGGAAAAAAGAAAATGGAAATGGGTATAAATCTTATTTAAAATATAGACATAAAGTAATAACTGATACATATTTAGCTGGAGTTCTAATGTGCAAGGAATATAGTAAAAAAATATCAAATAATACATTGGCAAAAACTGAAAATGAAGTAATACAATATTTTGAAAATTCACAAAAATCAAAAATAATATATTTTCCAATACATAAATATTTTAAATATATGTATTTTAAAGGAATTGGAAAAAGAAAATGCAAGGAAATTATGATTTTACATTTTCCATTAGTAAGTTATTTGGCTTTTACATTTTTATAAAAATCAACTCTATAAATCAACTTTATAAAGATTAAATAAATTTTAAAAAATGAAACTATTTTAGATTTCATTGGTATATATTAGTATATATTATAAATGAGGGGGATAAAAAATGAATAAACTAAAGAAAGACATACTATCAAAAATATCTATGCTATTAATTTTAATTATAGCACTTATATTAGGATTAGTTGGAACAAATCAAGCAACTGACAGCCAAACAAAATCAACAATAGGAGTTATGTATGATTCACATATACAAAATATAGGATGGGAAAAATCCTTTACTAAAAAAGATGGTGAATTATCAGGTACACAAGGAAAAGGATTACGATTAGAAGCTATTCATATAAATTTATATGGAGCACCAGCAAATGTAAAAATAAGATATCAAACACATATATCTAATGTTGGTTGGCAAGATTGGAAAGAAAATGGAACGCTTTCAGGTACACAAGGCCAAGGAAGAAGACTAGAAGCTATAAAAATAGAATTAAAAAATTCAGACGAATATAGTGTAAGTTATAGAGTACATGTTCAAAGCATAGGATGGCAAGATTGGAAAACAGATGGTGAGATTGCAGGAACAACAGGAAGAGGATTACGATTAGAAGCAATACAAATAAAAATTGTAAAAAAAGTTAAAAAAGGTATATTACATGTAGATACACCATCAAATGGGCAAACATATTATACAAATCAAAATATTAAAGTTACAGGCTGGAAAATGGCAAATGTAGCAAACACTACAATTAGAGCAACAGTAGATAATAAAGAGATAGACAAAAGTTTAATAAAATATACTAATAGAGAAGATGTTTTAAAAGCAATAACAGGATATGGAACAAGAGAACAAAATGCACAACCTGGATTTGAAATTAACCTTACATCATTAAACTTAGACCAAGGAGAACATACCATAAAAATATTTTTAATGTCAAAAGACAATGAAACATTACAAGGATATTTAGTAAAGATAAACTTAGATAAAAATATACATGTAAAATATAGTGCACATGTTCAAAATATAGGATGGCAAAGCTATTGTGTTGATGGAAAAACAGCAGGAACTACAGGAAAAGGTAGAAGAGTAGAAGGCATAAAAATAGAAGGAATAAACTTACCACAAAATGTAAAAATAAAATATCAAGCACATGTTCAAAACATAGGATGGCAAGATTGGAAAACAAATGGTGAAATTGCTGGAACAGTAGGACAAGGTAAAAGAGTTGAAGCTATAAAAATAAAATTAGAAGGAACAGAAACATATTCAATTACTTATAGAGCACATGTGCAAGGAATAGGATGGCAGGATTGGTGCTATGATGGAGAAACAGCAGGAACAGCAGAAGAAGGAAGAAGAGTAGAAGCAATAGAAATAAAAATTGTTCCAAAAATTATAAAAAATAAAACACAAGTACATATAGATAACCCTGAAAGCCAAATTGCAAATGAAACTGGGAAATTAAATGGATGGGTAATGACAACAACAAAAAACACAAAATTACAAATATATATAGATGGAAACAAAATTGATGTAAATAATCTAAAAAGAACAAAAAGACAAGATGTTTTAAACTCAATGAAAGGATATGGAGACGAAACAATATATAACAAAACACCAGGATTTGAAATGAACATAGATTATTCTAAATATTCATTAGGAAAACATACAGTATTAGTAGAAGTACTTAATGAAAAAAATCAGTCAATATCAACATATGCAAGAGAATTTACAGTAAATAAAAAAATTAGTTATTCAAAGGGTGTATATGGAATTACTGGATTAAAAGCAGCAGGAAGTTCAGCAGGAAGAAACTTAGAATATTACAAATGGGGTAATGGACCAAATGTATTTTATGCAACATTTGCTATACATGGATTTGAAGATTTATGGAGTAGAGATGGATTAGAATTAATACAAATAGCAAATGACTTTTATAATCAACTAGTTAACAGTAAAGATTACAAATTAGCAGAAAAATGGACAATATATATATTCCCAGGAATAAATTTAGATGGAGCAATTTATGGAAATACAAATAATGGACCAGGAAGAACAACATTAGTAAGCCAAGCTCCAAATGGAAAAGGAATAGATTTAAATAGATGCTGGCAAGTTGGAAGTTATTATAAAAAATATACAGACAATAGAAATTATAATGGTACAGCAGGATTCCAAGCATATGAAGCACAATATTTAAGAAACTTTTTATTAAATAATAAATCAAAAAATGGACAAACAGTATTAGTAGACTTACATGGATGGACACAACAATTAATTGGTAATGAACAAGTATGTTCATTCTATGCAAACCAATTTCCAGAAAACAATAAATCTTCTGTCGGAAGATATGGAGATGGATATTTAATAAATTGGGCAAGAAGCTCATTAGGAGCAAATGGAATTGCAGCAAAATCTGCATTAATTGAATTACCATATCAAGGTGTATATAATCATCAAACAGTATTAGACAAAAAATTTAGTCAAAGATATATAAATGCAACACTTTCAATGCTTAAAAATATTTAAAGATGAAAGGTATAAAAAATATGAAAAAAAATAAAATAATTATTTTTACAATTGTAATATTAATAATTTTAACAATTGTGTTATGCATAGTAATTAATAAAAAAACAAAAAAAGAAAATAATGAAAATAGTTCAAATACAGAAATTATAAATGACATATATACACAAGTTGACAAAAATCAAGTTTCATACCAAGAAAATGCAAATATAAATGAATTAAAAGAAGATTCTGGAAAAACACGGAGATAGCAATATATATGAAATTCAAACAGAATATGATGGAAGAAAAACATTAGAAGTAAAAGCAAATATAAAATATAAAGTAGCTTTTGCAGGAATGATAAAAGGAAAAAAACCAGAATTTTCAGAAGTAGATGATATATATATTAATAATATTCCTAAAAATAATGGAATTTGGATAGAAAAAAATAGTAGAAATAAAATTGAAGAATCATTAAATAATAGCAATTTACTTAATTCAAAGTATGAAATAGACGAAAATGGATATGTAAAAATAAAGGAAAAAGGAAAACAAAATGACAATGATAAAAAACTAGAAAATATAATAAATGGTTCAAAACAATACATATTTAGCATATCAAGCATTTGCTATATTGTTGATGATGTAACTGGAAAAATTTTAGATTACAACTTTGAAAATATGGATAAATATCAAACTTATGAATATTTTGAAGACAACAATAAAATGATTATTTTTATAACCAAAAATAGTAATAAACAGTTAGAAGAAAAAGACATAATAGAAAGTATAATAAATTTACTTTAAAGAGTTCAAAAAGAACTCTTTTTTGTTGACAAAAAAACAATTTAAATATACAATATAGGCAGATTTTTTTATTAACAGGAGCGAAAAATATGGAATTTATAAAAACAGTATGGAAAAACAAAAAAATAGTATGGAAATTAGGAAAAAGTGATTTTAAAAATAGATTTGCAAGTACAAGTTTAGGAAGTATATGGGGATTTTTACAACCATTTATATTTATGATGATGTATGTATTTGTGTTTCAATTTATATTTCAAACACCTGGAGAAGGTGGAGCACCATATGTAGTTTGGTTTTTACCTGGAATGGCAATATGGCAATGCTTAAATGACAGTATTATGAGTGCAAGTAGTTCTATTAGAAACTATAGTTATTTAGTAAAAAAAGTAATATTCCCAGTTGATGTTATACCAATTATTTCATTAATAGGAAGTAGCTTTGTATCAATATTCTTATTTATAGTTGCAATAGTAGTTTGTGCATTATTCAAATTTATACCAAATGTATGGATTATATTATATGTTATTTTTGCAACATATGCATTTATTATAGCATTTACTAGATTAACATCAGCAATAACAACATTAGTACCAGACTTTTCAAATTTATTAGGAATATTAATGCAATTATTTTTCTGGGCAACACCAGTTGTTTGGAGTTTAACAAGACTTGTAAATCATCCTACATTATTAAATATAATGCAATATATGCCATTTACATATTTAGTAACAGCATTTAGACAAGCATTTATGGGAGGAGATATAATAACAGCAAATAACGGAATTTATACAATCATATTCTGGATTGTAACAATTTTCATGTTTATATGGGGAAACCATGTATTTAAGAAAAACAAAAAAGATTTTGCAGATGTATTGTAATTAAAAACAGTGGAGGAAAAAATGAATAAAGAAGAAAATTCTGAAAATATAATTGAAATTAAAAATTTAAAAAAAGACTATAAAATGTATAAAAGCAAAAAAGCAAGACTACTAGAAGCTGTAGTACCTTTTTATAAAAATCATGAAACATTTAGTGCAATTGATGGATTAAACTTAACATTAAAAAAAGGGGAAGTACTAGGAATTCTTGGTAAAAACGGAGCTGGAAAATCAACATTATTAAAAATGATAACAGGTGTTGTAACTCCAACAAGCGGAGAAATCAAAGTAAATGGAAAAATAAGTTCATTACTAGAACTAGGAGCTGCTTTTAATTCAGAATTAACAGGAATAGAAAACATTTATCAACACGGACAAGTTATGGGACTAACAAATGAACAAATAGAAGCAACAAAACAAGATATTATAGATTTTGCTGATATTGGAGACCATTTATATCAACCAGTTAAAACTTATTCATCAGGAATGTTTGCAAGACTTGCATTTGCATGTGCAATAAATGTAGATCCAGATGTTTTAATAGTTGATGAAGTATTATCTGTTGGAGATATGGCATTTCAATTAAAATGTTTTAAAAAATTTGAACAATTTAAAGAAAGAGGAAAAACAATACTTTTTGTTACTCATAATGTTACAGATGTTATAAGAAATTGCACAAGAGCAATAATTATAAATGGCGGTAAAAAAATATATGATGGTGATGTAAAAGGTGGAGTTGAAAAATATAAAAAAATTATTGTAAAACTTGACGAAGATAGAGAACAAATAGATAAAAAAGAAAAATTAGAGCAAGAACAAATTCAAGATATAAAAACAAAAAAAGTAAAATTACCACAAGGAGAATGGAAGAAAAACTATACAATAAATCCTAACATAATAGAATATGGAAACGGTCAGGCAGATTTAATAGACTTTGGTATTTTTGACACAGAAGGAAACATATTAACATCAATAGAAAATGATAAAGAAGTTGTATTAAAATCCAAAGTTGTATTTCATGATAAAGTTACAGACCCAATATTTACTATGACAGTAAAAGACTTTAAAGGTTTAGATATGATGGGAACAAACACAGTACAAGAAAAAATAGTAACAGGTGATTTTGAAAAAGGAGATACAGCAGTTGCAGAATTTAGACAAAAATTAAGTTTAGCTCCAAATAAATATACATTGTCTTTTAGTTGCACACACTTTAATGCAAATGGTGAACTAGAAGTATTAAGCAGAAAATATGATGCATTATTAGTTGAAATAACATCAAATAAAGATTGTGTTGGATTATATAGGCTAGATTCAGATATAACAGTTACAAAAATGTAAAAGGGGAAAATAATGAAAAAAAGAGTAAAAACAATAAAAACACTAGTAGCTTTAGCAATTATAGTATTTTTATTATGTAGTATTTTTTATTTAAAAAGAATAAATAATTATATAATATTAACTCAATTTTCACCATGTTCAACAAGACAAATGATGGGATACGCAATAAAAACAATAAACGGAAAAATAATTATAATAGATGGTGGAACAACAGATGATGCTGAACAATTAGAAAAATATATTGTAGACAATGGAAACAAAGTAGATTATTGGTTCATAACACATCCACATTCAGACCATGCAGGAGCTTTTGAAGTTATATCACAAAATGAAAATATAAATATTGGAAAAATATATATGTCAATAAATAATAAAGAATGGTATATACAAAATGAACCACAAAGAAAAGATGATATAGAAGCATTTTTTCCAATAATTGAGCAAGAAAAAATAAAAGATAAAATTATAGAACCACAAGTAAATGATATTATAAAAATTGATAATATAACAGCAAAAATATTAGGAATAAAAAATCCAGAAATAACTAAAAATGCCATAAATAATTCAAGTATGGTAATAAAGTTAACAGTTAATCAAAAAAACATACTATTTTTGGGAGATACAGGAACAGAAAGTAGCGAAAAACTAATTAAAAACCAAGAAAAAAATTTAAAATCTGACATCGTACAAGTAGCACATCATGGACAAGCAGGAGGAACAGAGGAATTATACAAGATAATAAAACCAAAAATTTGCTTATGGCCAACAACAGACTGGTTATGGAATAACAATTTAAATGGAACAGAAGACTCAGGACCTTGGAAAACAAAAGAAACTAGAAGATGGATGGAAAATTTAAAAGTGAAGCAAAATTATATAGCAAAAGACGGAACTCAAAATATAAAGATTTTTTAATGAAAATGGGGGAGCTTAAATGAATCAAAATATATTAGAAATATTTAATTCAAATATAATTAAATGGTATCCATTTATAAAAGACAAATCAATAATTCAAATAGGCTTAAATGAACATATAACAAAGGAACTAAAAAGAAATTTTAATAATGTAAAAGTAATTGAAAATATTCAAGAACTAGAATCTAATACAAAATACAATTATGTATTAGTATACGGATGCGAAAATTATAATAATATAATAGAAAAAATTATTGATATATTAGATGAAGATGGAAAATTATTAATAATAGGAAATAATGAAACAGGTATTAATAATTGGAGCAAATACAATATAGAGAATGAAACAGGAATTTTAAGATTAGAGAATCATCATAAGAAATTTAATACAATAAACCAAATTAAAAGTGAATTAAAAGAAAAAGGTATATTAAACATAAATACATTTTTTGCTTTTCCAGATTATAAAACATCAGAATTAATAATAAACGAAAAGTTTAAAGTAGAAAAAGGGCACATTGAAAAATACAATCCAAATATTTCAGAAAACGAAATAAAAGTATTTGATGAAATAAAAGTATTAAAAACAATAATAACAAATAGCCCAGAAACAATGAACTTTTTTGCAAATTCTTATTTTATTGAAGCATCAAAAAAAGAAGAATATAATGATATAAGATATATATCTTTTAATAATTGCAGAAAAGAACAATATCAATTAATGACAATAATTAAAGATGATGTAGTAGAAAAAATACCAGCAAATGAAGAAGCTAATAAACATATAGAAAATATGATAAACATAATAAATGACATAAAAAGTGAAGAAATAAAAGTATTAGATTATGAAAAAGATGGAAAAATATACAGTAAATTAATAAAAAACGAAAAAACATTAGATAGAATTTTATCAAGTAATTCAAATGATATAGAAAAGATAACCCAAATCTTAAATAAACTAAAAGAAATATTATTAAAAAATTCTATAAAATATATAGACTGTAAAGATAAAATAGAATTTAAAACAAATGAAAATATCTTACAAGAATTGAACTATATGAAAAAAGGATATTGGGATATGATTACTAAAAACTGCTTTTATATTAATGATGAATTTATATTTTTCGATCAAGAATGGGAAAAAGACTATTTACCAGTTGAATTTATATTATACAGGTCAATTATAAATTCTTATGATTTAGTAAGAAAAATAGATGTAGATAAATTACTAGAAAAATTAAATATTTTGCAGTATAAAGCTTTCTTTGATGAAATAGATGAAAAATTAAGAGAAGAAATAATAGATAAACAAATACATGAAGCAATGTATAAAAAAGACAATTTAAAAGCAATTGATAATTTGATTAATGACAACAAATCATATCTTAAAGAATTAGAAAATAAAGATTGCTACATAAAAAAATTAGAAAAATATGTAGAAGATTTAAAAAATGATAATAGCAAGAAACAAGAATATATTAAAATTCTAGAAGAAAATGCAGCAAAAAAGAAAAGAAAATTATTTTAAAAGAGGTATAAAATATGTGCATAGAAAAAATATTACCAAGAGGATCAAAAAGAAGAGAATTTGCTAAAAAAATATATGCAAATTTTTTTGCAAAATATAGTGAAGAAGAAAGAATATATAAAAAATGGATAGATGAAAATGAACCAAGCAAAAAAGAACTAGAAGAACAAAGAAATACTAAATTTAAAATTCAGCCTAAAATCAGTATAGTTGTTCCAGTATATAATACACCACAAAAGTTTTTTGAAGAATTAGTAAAAAGTTTACAAAAACAAACATATTCTAATTGGGAATTATGTCTAGCAGACGGTTCACCAGAACCAATTGGATATATGCAAGAATATCCTAAAAAAGATAACAGAATAAAATATAAAATAATAGGAGAAAATAAAGGAATTTCTGGAAATACTAACGAAGCATTAACACTTGCAACAGGTGATTTTATAGGACTACTAGATCATGATGATTTATTGCCAGTATTTTCTTTATATGAAGTAGTAAAAGCAATAAATGAAAATCCAGATGTAGAATTTTTATATTCTGATGAAGATAAATTAGAAACAGCAAAAGGACCTAGATATGGAGTATTTTTTAAACCGGACTTTTCACCATACACATTAAATAGTGCAAACTATATTTGCCATTTTAGTATTTTCAAAAAAGAATTAATGGACAAACTAGAAGGATTTAGAAGTGAATATGACGGAAGTCAAGACTTTGACATTGTAGCAAGAGCATCTGAATTAACACAAAATATAGTTCACATACCAAAGGTTTTATATCATTGGAGAGCACATAAAAATTCAACAGCACAAAATTCAGATTCAAAACCATATGCTTTTGAAGTAGGAAAAAAAGTAATTAAAGACCATATAAAAAGAAGCTTAAATACAGATGTAGAAGTAACAGATGGGCTAACACCAGGAAGTTATGAAATAAAATATACTGTAAAAGATAATCCAAAAGTTAGTATAATAGTAGATGGTAGAAATTGCTATGAAAATGATATAGAAAAAATAATAAGAAAAATAGATAATATTACAAATTACGAAAATTATGAAATAATAGCTATTTCTAATCAATATTTAGAAAATGTAAAAAAAGTAATAGCACCAACAAATGATGTATTTAAAGATTATAATGAAGCAGTTATACAAGCAGAAGGAAAATACTTTATTATAGTAGATGATAACCTAAATAAAATAGATAAATCAACATACATAGAAGATTTAGTTGGAATTTGCCAAGATAAAAATGTTGGAATAGTAGGAACAAAATTATATAACAAAGATGGACAAGTAGAACATAGTGGAATTATTTTAGGAATGAATGGAGCAGGTGACTTCTTATATAAAGGAGCACCAAAAGATATAGGAACATACATGCAAAGATTACTAATTATACATAATGTTTCTTGTGTATATGTAAAATATGCCATGATAGATAAAGATATATTTATGCAAATAGGTGAGTTTACAGACGAATTTAGAGGATTAGCACAAAGCATTGATACATGTTTAAAAATATTAGCTTCTGGAAAGCAAGTTGTAATAAATCCAATAATTTCATTTGAAGTAAAAAATATATGGCAAACAGAAAAAATACCATCAGAAGAAACTAAAATACAAAAGAAATGGCAAAATATGTATGAAAAGGGAGATATTTATTTTAGCCCAAATTTAAGTAAAACAAATACAGGATTGAGTTTGAATGTTTAACATTAATAAAAATAATAGTATTAAAAGTGAGGAAATTATGAAACAAATAGATATTATAGTACCAGTTTATAATGCTTATGAATTTACAGAAGAATGTATAAAAAGTGTAATAAAAAACACGGATTTAACAGCACATACATTAGTTTTAATAAATGATAAAAGCCCAGATGAAAAAATATTACCAATGCTACTAAAATACAAAAAAGAAAATTCAGATAAAAAAATAGTTGTATTAGATAATGAACAAAATATGGGATTTGTTAAAACAGTAAATAAAGGTATGAAATATTCTGAAAATGATGTAATTTTATTAAATAGTGATACAGAAGTAACAAGTAATTGGATAGAAAAAATACAAAAATGTGCATATTCAAATGAATATATTGCCACAGTTACACCACTTACAAACAATGGGACAATAGCATCAGTGCCAAATTTTGGAGTTGATAATGAGTTGCCAGAAAATATGACACTTGAAGAATATGCTAAAATGATAGAAGAAATATCAAAAAATAGATATCCAGAATTAACAACAGGAAATGGATTCTGTATGTATATAAAAAGAAATGTAATAAATGAATTAGGATTATTTGATGATGAAACATTTGGAAAAGGATATGGAGAAGAAAACGATTTTTGCTATAGAGCATTAGATCATGGATATACTAATGTTTTATGTGATAATACATTTATATATCACAAAGGAACACAAAGCTTTAAAAAAGAAAATTTAACCGCTTCTAGAGCAGCATTAATAGAAGAACATATGAACCTATTAAGAAAAAAACACCCAATATATGTTCAAAAAACAGATAATTTTATAGCAAATAATCCAATTAGAGATATACAAGAAAATGTAAGCTTAAATTTACAATTATATGGCAAAAAAAGAATACTATATCTTGTTAATGAATGGGAAGCCAATATGGAAATGACAGGAGGAACATCACTACATATAAAAGATATAATAATGGCTAATAATAAAAATAATATAGCAAGTTTTGTATTAGCACCAGACAAAAATGACTTATCAAGATTCAAATTATATTTATATACAGACAAATATGGAAGAGAAATAGCAAACTTTAAAACAGACATAAATCAATATGGACAAATAACATATACAAACAACAGATACAAAGAAATGCTAGAAAATATATTTGATAGTTTTAAAATAGATATTTTACATGTTCATCATTTCTTATTTCAAACATTTGATGCAATAGATATTGCAAAGCAAAGAAATATATACTCAGTAATTACGTTACATGATTTATATATGATATGTCCATCAATAAATATGATATATAAAAATATTTATTGTGAGTACGATAAAGAAAAAGATTGTAGCAAATGCCTACATATTAGATATGGAGTAAACAGTAATATAATAGAAAATTGGCAAGAAACATGTAAAAAAGTTTTAGAAAAATTTGATAAAATAATAGTTCCATCAGAAAACACAAAAAGTATTTTTGAAAAAGTATATAAAAACTTAAAATTTGAAGTTGTAGAACATGGTGTTAAAGTAATAGAAGTAAAAAACAAACAACAAAAAGAAGAAATAAAATCTTTTAATGTTGCATTCGTAGGAGCAATGGCAATACATAAAGGAGGAAATATATTAAAAGATTTAATAAAAACAAACAATAATTCAAATATAAAAATACACTTATTTGGTAAATCAGAACTACCAGAATTAACAAAAAACAGAAAAAATTATATTAATCATGGACCATATAAAAGAGGAGAATTACCACAATTACTAATAGACAATAATATAGATTTAGTTTGTATTTTTGCAACATGGCCAGAAACATATTCATATACATTAACAGAATGTTATATGGCACATGTACCAGTACTTACATTTGATATAGGAGCAGTAGGAGATAGAGTAAAAAAAGATGGCTTAGGATGGACAATAGAATTTAATACTAAATCATCAAAAATACTTGAAAAAATAAATGAAATAAGTAATAATAATGTAGAATATAAAACAAAAAAAGCAAATTTTGACAAGTATGAATTTAAAACATTAGAAAAAATGCAAGAATATTATGAGGAATTATACAAAAGTATAGAAATAGAAAATATTAATAAAATTGCAAATATATATCAATTTATGGAATATAGAACAAAAACTCTAGAAGTTGATTTTCAACAATATCAAGCTTTATATGGACATGTTATATATAGATATGAAAAAATGAGAAATACAAAAATTTGGAAAATAGCAAAAAAAATAAAAAGAAAGATAAAAGGAAATTAAAATGGAAAAAAAGAAAAAGATATTTTATTTAGATTTTATAAGAGTAATATCAATGTTAATGATAGTAACATATCATTTCTATGTGCATTTTGCAGAAAATAATATAACAGGAATAAAAATATTTTCTAATGGAAAATGGGGAATGATAGGTGTAACATTATTTTTTATGATTTCTGGAGCTTCATTAATGTATAACTATGGAGAAAATATAGACATAAAAAAATATGCTAAAAAAAGATTTTTAGGAATATACCCAATGTTTTGGATAGCATATACACTTGTATTTATTTACATTTTTTATGGATGCAAAAAAATAATATGGGATTTACCAACTTATAAATTAGGAATATCATTATTAGCAATGGATGGATATTTAAGTCCATATACAAAAACATTTTATTTAATAGGAGAATGGTTTTTAGGCTGTATAGTATTAATATATGTTCTATTCCCAATGTTAAGAAAATTAGTTAATAAATACCCAAAAACATTTATATCAGTATATACAATTATAAATTTTGCACTATTAATTTTTTATAAAAATGGAATTATGCCAATAAATAAAAATTTAATAATATGCACATATAGTTTTGTATTAGGAATGTATATAATTAAATATATTAAACAATTTAAATTATGGCAATTTATAATAGCATTAATTTTATCAATAGTAGCATATTTAATACCTGCCAATGATGCAAATATAAAAGTTTTAATAGCTAATTTTATTGGATATAACCTATTTATAGTATTAGGCTATATAGGTGAAAAAATAGAAAATATTACAATACAAAAAATATTTAGTACAATAGGTAAATATTCATATGCAATATTTTTAGTACACCATTACATTATAATGAAAATAGAAAGCACATTCCAAAATTCTTCTTTAAGAATAATTGAAACAATATGCCTATATATAACTTGTTGGGTAGTTATTGGTATATGTGCAAAAATCTTATATATGATAAACAAAAGTATTCAAAACTTTTTTAAAAAGGAACAAAAAACAGAATCACTTGAAAAAGTAAAATAGATAGGGAAGGTAATTGATGAAAGAAAAAATTAAGAATATATTTAATAAATTAATATATATAATAGAGTTTATAATATCAATATTATTAGTAACACAAGTAATTGATGTACTAACTACAAAAGCATATAAAGGATATTATCCATTAAATAAAATTATCTATACATGTATACTAGGAATATTAGTATTAGGAATAATTATATATGTATGCAAAAATAGCAAAAAAGTAATAGAAAAAATATTTGTAGCATTTGCAATACCATTAAGTATAGGATATGCAATATTTGTATTACCATTAAATGTTCCAGATGAAGGAACACATATAATGAAAGCTTATGATATATCAATTGGAAACATATTTACACAAATTGATAAAGAAGGTAACTCATCTTGTATATCACTAAAAGCATTAGAAAACTATTCACATTCACGTTTCCAAAACTATCAAAATGTAATAGATGAAATTGGACAAGAAACTAATTATGATGAACAAATAAAAACAGTTTGTGCAGCACAAGGAAATTCACCAGTTTTGTATCTAGGAACAGTATTAGGATTAAGTATAGGAAAATTATTTAATATAAACATTGTTCTTGCAATTTATTTAGCAAGGTTAATCAATATAATAATTTTTTTAATATTTGGTTATTTTACTATAAAAAAATTACCATTTGGAAAATTAGCTATGGCTATATACTTATGTATGCCAATGATGTTACACCAAGCCGCATCATGCTCAGCAGATACAATTTTAAATGCAACATTAATTTATTATATAACACACTTAATTTATATGACATTTAAAGAAACAGAAATTACAAAAAAAGACAAGATAATATTATATATTTTCACAGCATTAATCGCAATGTTCAAATATGTATATATATTAGTTGCAGGAATTTTATTTATAACAATATTTAATAAAAAAGAAACAAGAAAAGAAAAATTAAAAACAGTAATAACAATGATTTTAATTGGAAGTATTTTTGCAATAGGTTGGTTTGCTTTTGTTTCAAGATATAAATCATCTCCAGATGTTACTTTAGAATATAATAGAATTGCAAATGTAGACCAAGGAAGACAAATAAGTTATATAAAGGAAAATCCAGCCAAATTTATAAAAACATTTATCAGAGAATATGTAATATATGGACAAGATTATATTTTTGGTGCAGTAGGATCAGACTTAGGATGGCTTAATGTAAAAGTTGATATGGGAATAATAACTTCATATATAATTATACTAATTTTATCTGCCATATCAGAAAAAAGCAAATATCAATTTAGTACTAAATCTAAAATATGGATTATAGCAATTTTATTAACAATATCAGCTTTGTTAAAAATAAGTATGTATATTTATTTTACACCTGTCGGATTAGAAAGAATTTGTGGAGTTCAAGGTAGATATTATACACCAATTTTAATTTTAGCTTTATTATGTCTTGTTAAAAAAGATAATAATTGGGAAATAAAAAATGTAAATCAAAAAATGATGGCAATATCAATGATTTTAAATATAGCAACACTACTAACAGTATTTAGAAATTATGTATAAAGGAGGAAACATATTAATTAAAATATGTAAAAAAATATGAAAGTTTTAATAATGATACCAGCTTATAATGAAGCACAAAACATTGAAAAAACAGTAAAAGATGTTACAGAAAATACTGACTATGATTATATAGTTATTAATGACTGTTCAAAAGATAACACAAAAGAAGAATGTGAAAAAAATAATTTTAATATGTTATCACTACCAATTAACTATGGATTAACAAGTGGAATTCAACTTGGAATGAAATATGCATATCAAAATGGTTATGACATTGCAATACAATTTGATGGAGATGGTCAACATGAGGCAAAATATTTAAAAGAACTTGTTAAAGAAATAGAGGAAAATAAAGTTGATGTAGCAGTAGGATCTAGATTTGTAACAGTTAAAAAGCCTTTTACAGCAAGAATGTTAGGTAGTAGATTAATTTCTTTAAATATAAAATTAACAACAGGTAAAAAAATAGCAGATCCGACATCTGGTATGAGAGCTTATAATAAAAAGGCTATATGGGAATTTAATAGAAATGCAAGTTTAACACCAGAACCAGATACACTAGTATATATGATGAAAAAGGGATTAAATGTAAAAGAAGTTCAAGTAGAAATGAAAGATAGAGAATTTGGAGAAAGCTACTTAAATCCTATTAGATCTGCAAAATATATGATAAATATGATATTTTCAATATTATTTATAAGATCAATAACAAGAAAAAATAAATAGTTAGAGGTGAAAAAATATGTCAATAACATTAAGAATTATATTAATAATAAGTTCATTTATATCATTTTTCTTATGTGTAAAAAAAATAAAACAGTCAAAGCTAAAAGTTGCAAATTCTGTAACATGGATGCTTGGAAGTATAATTTTAATATTGATGAGTATATTTTCAAATGCAGTTGCATGGTTATCAGAAAAATTAGGATTTGTAGCTCCAGTAAATTTTGTATTTTTAATAATGATAGCTTTTTTATTAATGCAAACATTTATTGATAATATACATATAACAGAGTTAAATGAAAAGATAAAAGATTTAGACCATTATATAGCATTAAAAGAACACAAAGAAAATAACAAATAGTTACATATGTGAAGGGAACTAATAAAAATGGAAGAACAAAATAATCCAAAAGTAATTATATGTATGTCTACATATAATGGAGAAAAATATGTCAAAGAACAATTAGAAAGTCTATTAAACCAAACATATAAAAATATCGAAATATATGTTAGAGATGATGGTTCAAAAGATAATACAATAAATATATTAGAAGACTATCAAAAACAAAATAAAATACACTTTATAAAAGGAAAAAATGTAGGTGTCGTAGGCAGTTTTTATGAATGCCTAAAAGAAGCGTATAGCAATGCAGAATATTTTGCTTATTGTGATCAAGATGATAAATGGCATACTGATAAAATAGAAAAAGCAATAACAAAATTAAGTGAAAAAAGCCAAGAGATACCATTACTATATTTTTCTGAATTTAACTATTGTGACGAAAATTTAAATTTTGTAAACAAATCTAATTTAAATAAAAAGGGAACAAGCTTTGAAAATTCAATAGTAGAATGTATTTCTTTTGGAATAGTAGAAGTCTTTAATAAAAAATTAGCAGAAAAAATACTAAAATCAGGAACAGATAATATTTGCTTCCATGATTGGTGGGCATATATGATAGCAGCTGGACTAGGAGAAGTAGTTTATGATAATGAAGCTACAGTAGAATATAGAAGAACAGGAAGTAATGTAAGTCCTAGTGGAAAAGCTGGAATTACATTACAAATTTATAGAATTAAAAAATTTATATTTGGAAAATATTTTAAAAATATAAGAGAACAAATAAATAAATATAAAAATCAATTTTATACGGAATTAAAGGAAAATAACAAGAAAATAATTAATTTATTTTCTTTAAAATATAATTTCATAAAATCTATAAAAAAATTATTTTATCCAAAAATGTTTAGACAAAATGTTATAGATGAAATAATGTGTAGAATATTATTCTTATTTGGAAGATTATAATTAGGAGAAAATCAAATGAAAACAATAGCAATTTTTTCAGGATATTATTTACCTCATTTAGGGGGAGTAGAAAGATATACATATAATTTAGCTAAAAAATTAAATAAAATGGGATATCGCGTAATAATTGTTACTTCAAGATATAGTAAAGATTTAAAAGAAATAGAAGAAACAGAATATGCAAAAATATATAGATTACCAACATATAAAATTTTTGCAGAAAGATACCCAATAAATAAGCAAAATAAGAGATTTAAAGAAATATTTAAAATGTTAGAAAGTGAAAATATAGATTCTGCTATTATTCAAACTAGATTTTGGACAACATCATATTTTGCATCTAAATTTATAGCAAAAAATAATATACCTGCCTGTTTAATAGAACATGGAAGCACACATTTTACAGTAAATAATAAAATATTAGATAAATTCGGAGAAATATATGAACATAAATTAACAGATAGAATAAAGAAAAATGTAAAAGATTTTTATGGTGTTTCTAAAAAATGTACCGAATGGTTAAAACATTTTAACATAAATGCAAAAGGGGTATTTTATAATTCTATAGATATAGAAGAAGTAGAAAAATATCAAAAATATATAGAAGAAAATCAAGATAAAATTGTTATAACATATGTTGGAAGAATGATAGAAGAAAAAGGTGTTTTAAAATTAATAGAAGCATTTAAAAAATTAGAAAAAAAATATAACAATTTAGAATTAGATTTAGCCGGTGCAGGACCAATACTTGAAAAAATAGTAATAGAAAACAAAGAAGAAAAAAACATACATATTTTAGGAAAAATATCACATGAAGAAGTTTTAAAATTACTTGGAAAAACAACAATATTTGTTAACCCATCAGCATTTTCTGAAGGATTACCAACATCAATATTAGAAGCAGGAATTATGAACTGTGCAGTTGTAGCAACACCAATGGGAGGAACAACAGAAATTATTTCAAGTGATGACATAGGTTATATATGTGGTTTTGAAACAGATGAAATATTAGAAAAAATTGAAAAATTAATAGATAATACAGAAGAAATTAAAAAACTAAGTACAAATATAAAACAAAAAGTAAAAGATGAATTTTCATGGGATGTTACAGCTAAAAAAATAGCCGAAACTATAAAGTATAAAAATCAATAAAACAGAGGAGAAAAAATGGTAAAAAAGTCAGAAATAATATGGAATACACTAGGAAGCTTTGTTGAATCATTATTAAGTGCAGTATTATTAATGTTTTGCACAAGATTAAATGGAACAGAAATAGCAGGAATGTTTTCAATAAGCTTTGCAACAGCTACTATTTTAAATGCAATAGGAGATTTTGGAATAAGAATTTATCAAGTAACAGACACAAACAGAAAATATAAATTTGGAGATTACTTATTAGCAAGAATTGTTGTTGTTATAAGTATGGTAATAATAGGAATTATATTTATAAATTTAAGTGGTTATACAACAGAAAAACTATGGATATGTATTTCATTAATTGCTTTTAAAGTAATAGACAATTTAAGTGAAACTTATCAAGGCGAATTTCAATTAAGAAATAGGCTAGATTTAGGTGGAAAATCAATGGTAATAAGAGTATCAAGTTCTTTAATAATGTTCTTTATAGCAGACTTGATAACTAAAAATGTAATAATCTCTTGTATAACACTTGTTATTACTAATTTAGTACTATTTTTATTATGGGATGTAAGAATTTTATCAAACTTTCAAAAGATAGAAATAAAATTTGATAAATTGCATATAAAAGAAATTTTAATTGACTGTTTTCCGCTTGCAATATCAACTTGCCTAAGCTTATATATTATAAATGCAACTAAATATGCAATAGATAATTTTGGAGATTATACAATGCAAACATATTTTAATGTAATATATATGCCAACATTTGTTATAAATCTAGTTAGTGCATTTGTAATAAAACCATTTTTAAAACCATTTGGCGATTTATGGAATAGCAGAGAATATTCTAAATTTATAAAATCAATTATATATATAGTATTAATTTTGGCAGGAGCTACTATTTGTATTGATATTGCATGTGCTTTGTTTGGAGTACCAGTATTATCATTTATATATGGAATAGAACTAACACCATATAAAATGGAAATGATATTACTTGTTGTATCTGGATTTTTTTATGCATCAGCAACAGTTATGTTATATGCATTAAGTACAATAAGAAAACAGAAATTGACAACTTTAGCATATATTATAACATCTATATTGGCACTAATTGTTTCAAATATATGTGTAAATAAGTGGCAAATGAATGGTGCTATATTATCTAATATGATTACAACTATTACTTTATTTATATTATTAACAATTTTCTTTGCATATGAATTAAATAAAGAAAAAAATAGAAAAAATATGCAATAAAAAGTTATTGATTTTAATAAGAAAATAAATTAAAATAAATATAGATGGATAATAGGAGGGTAAAAATGAAAAAAATTAAATGTAAAATTTTAGCAACGATATTGTTATTTTCTTTATTAATTAATATGTTTTCAAGTATTATATTTGCATATAATGAATCTAATAATAATGCAAATGAAATAGAAAATCAGGTAAATACAATCAACAATACTTTAAAAGAAAATAACTCAAAGGCAAACAATACTACAGAAAATGATGTAGCCAAAAATAATACAACAAAAAATGATATAGCAAATAATACTACAAACAATACAATAAGTAATACTATAGGCAATAATACAGTTGATAATACAACTAATAATACAACTAATAACACAACTAAAAAGAATGAAAATAATAATCCAGCACAGGTAGAAGCATTAGAAGCAGAGCCATTTGAAGCAAAAACATTTAAAGCAACAGTAAGTAATAGTATTCAATATAAAACACACGTACAAAATGTAGGATGGCAAAATTGGAAACAAAATGGAGAAACAGCAGGAACATCTGGAAAAGGGTTGAGACTAGAAGCTATAAATATTCAATTAGTAGGAGATATTGCTTCAAAAGTTAAAGTGAAATACCAAGTACACGTACAAAATGTGGGATGGCAAGGTTGGAAACAAAATGGAGAATTAGCAGGAACATCTGGAAGAGGATTAAGGCTAGAAGCTATAAAAATTCAATTAGAAACATCAGATGATTATTCTGTTATGTATAGAGTACACGTACAAAATGTAGGATGGCAAAGTTGGAAAACAGATGGAGAAATGGCAGGAACATCTGGAAGAGGATTAAGATTAGAAGCAATTGAAATAAAAATAGTACCAAAAACTAAAAAGGGATTAATACATATAGATACCCCTAAAAGTGGAACTAAATTTTATAGCCCAACAAGTATACAAATATCTGGATGGAAAATGGCAAATGTTTCTAATAATAAAATAAGTGTTTACATAGATAATAACACAACACCAATATCTGAAAGTTCTATAGTTTATAAAAAAAGAGATGATGTAATAAAAGCAATATCTGGATATGGTAGTAGTGCAGAAAATCCAACACCAGGATTTGAAATAAATTTAAATACATCAAGTATTTCGTCAGGAAATCATACAATAAAAGTATTCATAATTTCTTCAAAAGGGGAAAAGATACAAGGATACGCAGTAAATGTTAATATAGATAGAGGATTACATGTTGGTTATAAAACACATGTGCAAAGTGTAGGCTGGCAAGAAAAAATTTATGACGGTGGATTAGCAGGAACATCTGGAAGAGGATTAAGGCTAGAAGCGTTAAATATAAAATTATATGGAGCCCCTGCTGGAGCAAAAATAGTATATAGAACACATGTCCAAAGTATTGGTTGGCAAAATTGGGTACAAGATGGTTTGACAGCAGGAACAGTTGGAGCTGGATTAAGAATAGAAGCTCTACAAATAAAATTAGAAAATATGGATAAATATACAATTGAATATCAAGTACATGTGCAAAATATAGGTTGGACAGGATGGTATATAGATGGAGAAACAGCAGGAACAGTAGGACAAGGAAAGAGAATAGAAGCTATAAGAATTAGAATTGTGCCAAAGTATAAACATCAATATAATGGAATTGATGTTAGCCAATATAATGGAAGTGTAAATTGGGGATTTGTAAAAAGAAGCGGAAAAGATTTTGCAATGATAAGAGTAGGATACAGAGGATATGGACAAGCCGGTAATTTTAGAGAAGATGCAACATTTAGAGCAAATATACAAGCTGCGAAACAAGCAGGTATCCCAGTAGGTGTATATTTTATAACACAAGCTATTACACCAGCTGAAGCAATAGAAGAGGCAAACTGGGTACTAGATAAAATAAAAGGATATAAATTAGAATATCCTATTGCAATAGACATAGAAGCTCCAGGATTAGAAAAACCAACTGATATACCTAGAACACAAAATCTAGACAAAAACACACGTACATATTTAGCAAAATTATTCTGTCAAACAATTCAAAACGCAGGATATACACCAATGATATATACAAATGTAGATTGGGCTTATAACAAATTAAATATGTCAGGTTTATCTGAATATGATACATGGATTGCAAGTTATAAAGAAAATATTAGTTCAGGTCCTAGTTATAATGGAAGATATGCAATATGGCAACATACAAGTAAAGGAATTGTAGATGGAATTTTAGGATATGCTGATTTAAATATTTGTTATAAAAAATATTAAATTGAGAGGAATACAAAATGGAAAAAATAAAAGAACTATATAAGAAATATAAAGAAATAATAAATTACCTAATATTTGGTGTATTAACAACAGTTGTTTCTTTAGTAGTATATTATGCATCTGTTTTTACATTTTTAAATCCAGATAATGCAGTTCAATTACAAATTGCAAATATTCTTTCATGGATAGCTGGAGTTACATTTGCATATTTTACAAACAGAAAATTTGTATTTGAAAGTCAAGAAAAAAACAAAGTAAAAGAAGCAAGCAAATTTGTTTTAGCAAGAGTTACAACACTTGTAATGGATATGGTAATTATGTGGTTGGGAGTAACAGTATTACATTTTAATGATAAAATAACTAAATTAGTATCACAAATAGTAATAATTATATCTAACTATATTTTTAGTAAATTATTTGTATTTAAAAAAGGAGAGAAAAAATAAAATGGAAAAGAAAAAAGTAACATTAGTAATACCTATGTACTATGAAGAAAAAGTTGCAGAAGAGTGCTACAAAAGAGTAAAAGAAAATTTAGAAAAATTAGAAAATTATAATCATGAAATAATCTTTGTAAATGACGGAAGTAAAGATAAAACTTTAGAAATACTAGAAAATATTGCAGAAAAAGATGAAAATGTTAAAGTAATATCTTTTTCAAGAAACTTTGGACACCAAGCAGCTGTTACAGCAGGACTTCAATATGTAACAGGAGATGCTATTGTTATAATGGACGCTGATCTTCAAGATCCACCAGAATTAATACCAGATATGTTAAAATTATGGGAACAAGGAAATGAAGTAATATACGGAAAGAGAAAATCTAGAGAAGGTGAAAGTGCATTTAAATTATTCACAGCAAAAATGTTTTATAAAACATTAAACGCACTTTCAGATGTAGAGATTCCTAAAGATACAGGTGATTTTAGATTAGTTGATAGAAAAGTTGTAGATACAATAAACCAATTGCCTGAACACAATAAATTTTTAAGAGGATTATTTAGTTGGGTTGGATATAAACAAGCACCATTTGAATATGAAAGAAAAGAAAGATTTGCAGGAGAAACAAAATATCCATTAAAAAAGATGTTAAAATTGGCATCTGATGGTATCATAAGTTTTTCTACAAAACCTTTAAAATTAGTAGGGATTTTAGGAATGTTATCAATAGTTATATCAATTATATTATTGATATACGTATTAGTTTCTTACGCATGTCATTCTGCAAATTTATCTGCTGGATGGGCATCTATAATGGTAGCAATTACATTTTTCTCAGGAATTCAATTAATGTCAATATGGATTATTGCAGAATATGTAGGTAGAATATATGACGAAACTAAACAAAGACCACAATATATAGTAGATAAAAAGATAAATATAAAATAATTTAAAAATAATTAAAGTTTTAGTGCAAGAAACTCAAAATTTCTTGCACTTTTTTAGTTTTAATGATATTATATTAAGGAAAAATAAAAGAAAGAAGGCAAAAAAATGAAAATATTGATTACAGGTGCAAATGGAATGCTTGCTAAAGAAGTAAGAGAAAAATTTGCAAAAGGAAATGAAATAATTGCAACAGATGTCTCAGAACTAGATATAACAGACGAAAAATCAGTTATGGAATTTGTTAATAAAATAAAACCAGACTATATTATAAATTGTGCAGCATTTACAGCAGTTGATAAAGCAGAAGAATGCTACGAATTAGCCGATAAAATAAATGGAGAAGGACCAACAAACCTTGCAAAAGCAGCAAAATCTGTAGGAGCAAAACTAGTACATATCTCAACAGACTATGTTTTTGGAGGAGATTTAGATATATCTAAAGATTATAAAGAAGATGACAAAAAAGAACCAGTAACAGTTTATGGAATAACAAAACTTCATGGAGAAGAAGGAATAGAAAAAAACATGGACGAATATTACATATTTAGAACAGCATGGCTATATGGAATAGGAGGAAATAATTTTGTAAAAACAATGACAAAATTAGGAACAACAAGAGACGAAATTAATGTAGTATCAGACCAACACGGAAGTCCAACATATGCAAAAGACTTAACAGAAATAATATACCAAGCAATTGAAAAGAAAATACCTTATGGAGTATATAATGCAACAAATCAAGGATATACAACATGGTATGATTTCACAAAAGAAATTCTAAAAGAACAAGGAATTGAATGCAAAGTAAATCCAGTAACAACAGAAGAATATATAGAAATGATGAAAGTAACACAAGCCAAAAGACCATTCAATTCTCAAATGTCAAAAGAAAAACTTGAAGCATGTGGAATTATTGTACCAGATTGGAAAGACGGGCTAAAAAGATATCTTGAAGAAGCAAACTGTCAATAGGGACGGGCCTTTTTGACAGAAAATAAAAATTATTAATTAATATTAAATAAAAAATAAAAAATTCTGTCAAAAAGGCCCGTCCCTATTGACAGAATTAAGAAGAGAGGTTGAAGTTAAAAATGAAAAACAGAAAAGGAATTATTTTAGCAGGGGGAAGTGGAACAAGATTATATCCATTAACACTTGCAATATCAAAACAAATTATGCCAGTATATGATAAACCAATGATATATTATCCATTGTCAGTTTTAATGGAAGCAGGAATTAGAGATGTTTTAATAATATCAACTCCAAGAGATTCAGAAACATTTAAGGCTTTATTAGGTGATGGTTCACAATGGGGTATGAAATTTGAATATAAAGTTCAAGATAAACCAAATGGTCTAGCTGAGGCTTTTATAATTGGAGAGGATTTTATAGGTGATGATAATGTTGCTATGATATTAGGAGATAATATGTTTTATGGATCACATTTATCTGAAATGTTAAGAAAAGCAAATGAAAGAGAAGATGAGTCAACTATATTTGGATATCAAGTAAAAGATCCAAGAGCATATGGAGTTGTTGAAATTGACGAAAATGGTAAAGCTATATCAATAGAAGAAAAGCCAGAAAATCCAAAGTCAAATTATGCAGTACCAGGATTATATTTCTATACAAATGATGTTATAGAAATTGCTAAAAATGTAAAACCTTCAGCAAGAGGAGAGTTAGAAATAACAACTGTAAACGAAGAGTATATGAAAAGAAATAAATTATATGTAGAAACTTTTGGAAGAGGAATGACATGGTTTGATACAGGAACACATGATGCATTACTTGAAACAGCAAGCTTTGTTCAAACAATAGAAAAAAGACAAGGAATGCAAGTATGTTGTCCAGAAGAAATAGCTTTCCAAAAAAATTGGATAACAGCAGAACAATTATCTAAGCTTGCAGATAAATACATGAAAACAGATTATGGAAAATATTTAAAGGAACTAGTGGGACAGATTTAATTTGTCACAAGAATTTGTCAATATATGTCAAAAAAGAATGGAGATAATTAAAATGGGTAAATTTAAGAGAACAGATACATCTATTGAAGGTGTATGCATTGTAGAGCCAACAGTTTTTGGTGATAATAGAGGATATTTTATGGAAACATATAGTAAAGCTGAGTTTGAAGAAATTGGTTTAAATTATAACTTTATACAAGATAACCAATCAAAATCAAAAAAAGGTGTTTTAAGAGGATTACATTTCCAAAAAGAAAATACACAAGCAAAACTAGTAAGATGCATAAAAGGAGAAGTATTTGATGTTGCTGTAGATTTAAGACCAGGAAGTAAAACATATGGAAAATGGGAAGGTGTTATATTAACAGAAGAAAATAAAAAAATGTTTATGATACCAAAAGGATTTGCACACGGATTTTTAGTATTGTCAGATGAAGCCGAATTTGCTTATAAATGTGATGATATATATAATCATGAAGCAGAAGGTGGTCTTAAATGGGACGACCCAGATATAGGAATTGAATGGCCTATGGGAGATTTAAAACCAGAAGATCTATTAACATCAGAAAAAGATGGAAAATGGCCTTCACTTAAAGAGTTGAAAGAGACTAATTTATTTAGTAATTTATAATATTATATAATGAAATATAAGAAAGAGGTATTTAAAATGAGTAAAAATGTATTAGTAACAGGTGCAGCAGGTTTTATAGGAGCAAATTTTGCTGAATATTTTGTAAATAAACATCCTGATTATAAAGTAATAGTATTAGATAAATTAACATATGCAGGAAATTTAGATAACCTAAAAAAAGTAATGGATAAAATAACATTTGTAAAAGGAGATATTTGTGATTTTGACTTCGTATTAGACTTATTTAAAAAATATGATATAAACGGAGTAATTCATTTTGCAGCAGAATCACATGTTGACAATAGTATAAAAAATCCATTTATATTCACACATACAAATGTAATAGGAACACACACTTTATTAGAAGCTGCTAAACAAGTATGGGGAGAAGGAAGTCCAAATAAATTTGTTCATATTTCAACAGATGAAGTTTATGGTTCACTTAAAGAAGATGGATATTTTACAGAAAAATCTCCAATAAAACCAAGTAGCCCATATTCAGCATCAAAAGCAAGTTCAGATTTAATTGCATTTGCATATCATGAAACATTTAAAATGAATGTAAATGTAACAAACTGTTCAAATAATTATGGACCATATCAACACAATGAAAAATTAATTCCACATATGATTAAATTAGCATTAAATGACGAAAAATTACCTGTTTATGGAGAAGGATTAAATATTAGAGATTGGTTATATGTAGAAGACCATTGTGAAGCAATTGATTTAGTATTCCATAATGGTGTTGCCGGAGAAAGATATAACATTGGTGGACACAATGAAAGAAGAAATATAGAAATTGTTAAATTAATTTTACAAAGATTAGGTAAATCAGAAGATTTAATAGAACATGTTGCAGATAGAAAAGGACATGATTATAGATACGCAATAGACCCAACAAAAATAAAAAATGAACTTGGATGGTATCCAAAAACAAAATTTGAAGATGGGATTGTTAAAACTATAGATTGGTATTTGGCAAATCCAGAATGGTTAAAATAAATAACAAAAAAACTAGTTAGCTTTTTAGCTAACTAGTTTTCGTCTAATTCCAAAAAGTAATCTTCCTTATCTACCTTAAAGTAAAGGCTCTCTGTGTAATAATCTGTATTATTTGCTCTAAAGGTAAAAACACAATAACCTTCCAAGTAAGACATATCCTTTAAAGGATACACAATACCGAAAACACTTGTATTTGGAGAAGTATCCTCAACACTAGGAACATGAAGGTTTAAAACCTGTTCTTTTGAATCTTCTCTAAAAATTTTGGGCCAAGAACTTCCATCAGAATGGTACCGAAATCTACTATCTGTAAATGCTTTTTCACAAAAGTAAGTACCATTAGATAATGTTATATGTGCATAAGCATTATCTATAAATCCCAATTCTTCAGGAATTGAAAGAATTATAGATGTTTCAGGAAAACAATCCATATTTAAGCCTCCTTTTAATCAAAAATGGCTTTTTCATAAGTTACAATATACTATACTGTTAGTATAATTCTAAGATTTTAATTTGTCAATTATAAATGATAACAATATAAAAAATATAATGTAGATAAAAATAAAAAGTAATATATTTAAAATTAAATTTACAGTTAAATCAACAAAGTTAAAATGTAAAACACAAGTAATAATATATGATATTAAACTACAAGTACAAGGAAGTAATACCCAATTAACAAAATTTAATTTGATTTTTAAAAATTTAATTAATTGAAACAAACTAATACTAAAATTCAATATTTCACTAAATAAAATAGAAGCAACATATCCATTAATTCCCCATTTAGGAAGTAAAAAATAAATAAAACCAATTGTAAAAGTTAAATCAAAAATATTACAACACATAACACCAAATTGTTTATTTAACCCTTTTAAAATACAATCTATAATATGATCCATATACATAAAAAATACTAAAGGAGCAAGAATTTTAAAATAATATCCAGTTTCTAAATTGTTATAAATAACCAAGCCAAGTTCATTACCAAAAAACAAAAAAATGCTAGAAACACAAAAAGAAAATGCACAAGTAATTTTAAAAATTTTATTACTAATATAATGTATGGCTTTATAATTTTTTTGTGCTACATAAGCAGAAAACTCAGGTATTAAAAGCATACTGTAAGAATCAGTAAGAACAGTTGGAAATGTAAGAACTGGCATAACCATACCATTGATTATTCCATATTTAGAAAGAGCATTAGTACAAGAAAGACCTGACTTTTCTAAACGAGTCGGAATAATTAATTGTTTTAAAGTAGAAAGACCAGAACGGATATATGATGTAATTGCAACAGGAAAAGCAATTTTTATAACATTAAATCTTTGTCCAAAAGAACGAACAGAATTCAATTTTTTATAAGTAATATCAAAAATATATAAAATAAAAATTAAGCTAAAAGAACATACTTCAGAAATGACATCAGCAAAAATAAGTGAAATACATATAGCTTCAACACCATTTGAAATATTAATTTTCAACAAAATAATAGTGGCAATAATTTTTATTATAAACTCAAAAATTTGAGTAATAGCATTTTTATAAGCTTTTCTAACAGCAGTAAAATAACTATTAATACAAGAAGACATAGCTATAAAAGGAAGACCAATTGCTATATAAAATAAAGGCTTTGAAGAAACCATATTGTGTAAACAATAATTAGTTATAAATTTAGAGGAAAGAATTATCAATAAACCTGCAAAAATTCCAAGTAAAAGACTAAAAAGAATACATGTCCTAACAGCTTTAATTCCAATTTTTTGTTTATCAATAGCAAACTTTTCAGAAACAATAACAGTAACTGCAATATTTAGACCAGATGTAGCAACAGTTATAAAAAAAATATAAACAGCCATAACAAGACTGAATACACCAACCGCTTCTGAACCAATTTGATTAGAAATATATATATTAAAAATAAGTACCGCAAACTTCATTATTAAAGCAGTACTTGTTAAAATAGCACCATTTATAAAAAATAACTTACTCTTTTCTCTCATAATTTCACCTTTTAAAAAGTATTAGTAAAAAACAAAATTTATGATAAAAATTCGAAAGTTACATTTGACAAAAAAAGTTTAAAGTGATAAAATTTATAAGATAAAAAACTAAATATAGCAAAATCGTATGTGGCACATTATTCTTATAATGTTAACAAACAACACAAAATAAGGTGTTGTATTTTTTTGCGGAAAAGGAGGAAAAATGGAAAACGAAGAAAATATTTTAGGAAAAGAAAAAATAGGAAAATTAATTAGAAAATTCTCTATACCATGCATAATATCTTTACTAGTAAACTCATTATACAATATAGTAGACCAGATATTTATAGGTTGGGGAGTAGGTTATTTAGGAAATGGAGCAACAAATGTAGTATTTCCTCTAACAATGATTTGCTTAGCATTTGCATTGATGTTTGGTGATGGTTCATCTGCATATTTAAGTTTAAAACTTGGTGAAAAGAAAAAAGACGAAGCAGGTAAAGGTGTAGCAAATGGAATTGCATTATCTGTTATAGTATCTTTAATCTTATGTATAAGTATATTAGTATTTTTGCCACAATTATTAAATCTATTTGGATGTACTGAGGCACTAAAAGAATATGCTCTAAAATATGGATATGTTATAGCAATAGGATTACCATTTATGATGATAGGAACAACATTAAATTCTATTATAAGAGCAGATGGAAATCCAAAATATGCAATGACATCTATGGTTTCAGGAGCATTATTAAATGTTATATTAGATCCTATTTTTATATTTGTATTAAAAATGGGAGTAGAAGGAGCAGCAATTGCAACAATTATCAGCCAAATATTAACATTCATAATAAACATACTATACATTAAAAAATTTAAGACAATACAAATAAGCAAAAACAATTTCAAACTAAAATCAAATATTGTTAGAAAAATATCAATGCTTGGAATTAGTAGTTTTATAACTCAAATGAGCATAGTAGTTGTAATGGCATTTGAAAACAATTTACTTGGAAAATATGGTTCAAATTCAAAATTTGGTTCAGAAATACCAATTACAGTACTAGGAATTGTAATGAAAATTAGCCAAATATTAAATAGTATAATAATAGGAATTGCAGCAGGAGCACAACCAATATTAGGATATAATTATGGAGCAGGAAAATATGATAGAGTAAAGAAAACTTTAAAAATAGTATTAGGATTAAGCACAATAATAAGTACTATAGCATTCATATTATTCCAAACAATACCAGACAAATTAATATCAATTTTTGGTAGTGGAGATGAAAATTATATGGAATTTGCATGCATTGCATTCAGAACATATTTAATGTTATGTATTTGCAATGGTGTTCAAATACCATCAGGAATTTTCTTCCAAGCAATAGGAAAAAGTTCAAAAAGTGCAATCTTATCATTATCAAGACAAATATTATTCTTAATACCTGCTATGGTAACTTTTGGAAGCATATGGGGAATAAGAGGAGTTCTATTCTCAGGACCATTTGCAGATGGTCTTGCATTTATAATAGCAGCAATATTATTAACATTAGAAGTTAAACATCTTGGAAAAGCACAAGTTAGAAAAGATGCTATAAGTGATAATACTATTACTGAAACAAAAATAGACAAAAACATTATTATTACACTATCTAGAGAATATGGATCTGGCGGAAGATATATAGGAAAACTAATTGCAGATAAATTAGGAATAAAATTATATGACAAAGAATTTATTGAAAAAGTAGCACAAGAAACAGGACTTTCTGAAGAATACATAGAAAGTAATGAACAAAAAAGAGATAGTTTATCTAATCTAAATAATGGATACTATTTTGGATTAACAAATAGTGATGAATTATTCTTTAAAGAATCAGAATTAATTAAAGAAGTAGCAAATAAAGAATCATGTGTAATAATAGGAAGATGTGCAGACTTCATTTTACAGGACAAAAGCAATGTCCTAAAAGTATTTGTTTATAGTGATATAAAAGACAAAGTAAAAAGAGCAACAGAATTTTATGGATTTGACAAACAAAAGGCTGAAAAAGAAATTATTAGGATAGATAAATTAAGAGCAAATCACTATAAATATTATACAGAAAAAGAATGGAAAAATCCTTCTAATTATGACATCTGTATAAATAGTGATACATTAGGAGTAGAAAAAACAGCAGACCTAATTTGTGAAATAATAAAAGAAAAAAAACTAAGCCATATAGAAACTGACCAAATAGGTTAATGACATTTTTAAAAAAATAATATATTATAAATAGGATGATTATTACTGTAATCATCTTATTTTAATATAGGAGAGTTTATATGAAAAAAGTAGAAGAAATTAAAGAATTTAAAAATATAAAGGAAATAATTTATAATTCTGCAAAAAAATATGCAGATCAAATAGCATTTATTTCTAAACACCAAGATGGCAAAAATAAAACATATGAAAATATAACATATAAAGCATTTTTAAAACAAATTAATAGCTTAGGCACTAAATTATACGACATGGGATTAAAAAGTAAAAGAATAGCCATTTTAGGACGAAATAGATATGAATGGGCATTAGCACATATAACAAGTTTACTAGGTGGAATTGTTAGTATTCCATTAGATAAAGATTTACAAATAGATGAATTAGAAAATTCATTAATAAGAAGTAAAGCAGACGCAATTTATTTTGATGAAAAATACATAGAAAAAATAGAAGAAATCAAGAAAAGAAACACTACAAATATAAAAAAATATATTTGTATGTCAAAAATGGCAGGATATGATGATATACACACTTTAAAAGAACAAGGAAGTAAATTATTAGAACAAGGAAACAAAGAATATATTTCTGCAAAAATAGACGAAAATACAATGAATATTCTATTATTTACATCAGGAACAACATCAAAATCCAAAGCAGTAATGCTATCACAAAAAAATATAGCATCAAATGTATATGCAATGCAAAGAGTTGAAGACATAAGAAGTACAGACTCCAATCTAGCATTTTTACCAATGCACCATATATTTGGTTCAACATGCTTAATAATGATGCTTGCATGTGGTGTTAGAACATCATTTCCAGATGGACTAAGATATGTAGCACAAAACTTAAAAGAATACGAAGTATCTGTATTTGTAGGAGTACCATTATTAGTTGAAGCAATATACAATAAAGTTGTAAAAGAAATAGACAAACAAGGCAAAACAAAACTAATAAAAAAAGCAATAAAAATAAGCAATTTCTTATTAAAATTCAATATAGATATAAGAAGAAAACTATTTAAACAAATAATAGACCAATTAGGGGGAAAAATGAGATTTGTAATCTCAGGAGGAGCACCACTAGACCCAAAAGTACAAAAAGGCTTTATAGATTTAGGAATAGACATGGTACAAGGTTATGGACTTACAGAAACATCACCAGTAATAGCAGCAGAAAACAAATTTAAATCAAAAAATGGATCAATAGGCGTACCAATGGAAAATGTAACACTAGAAATTGCAAACAAAGATGAAAACGGAATAGGAGAACTACGAGTAAAAGGACCAAATATAATGTTAGGCTATTACGAAAATGAAGAAGAAACAAACAAAGTACTAAAAAATGGATGGTTTTATACAGGAGACTTAGGATACATAGACAAAGAAGGATTTATATTCATAACAGGAAGACAAAAAAATATGATAGTACTAAAAAACGGAAAAAAAGTCTTTCCAGAAGAAATAGAAACATTAGTTAATAGAATAGACTTAGTTGAAGAATGTATGGTATTTGGAATGCCAGACGAAAATGACAAAAATGATATTAAACTTTCTGTAAAAGTTGTTTACAATAAAGAAGAAGTCAAACAAAAATACGGAGATATATCTTTTGATGAGATAAAAGATATTATATGGGACAGAATAAAAAATGAAGTTAATACTACAGTACCTAGATATAAGCACATAATGAATATGATTTTAACAGACAAAGAACTTATAAAAACAACAACTAAAAAAGTTAAAAGAAACGAAGAATTGAAAGAAATTGTCAATGTCAATGTCAACAGGAACAGGTCTAATTTGTAACATTATAATGATGAAATTTGTCTAAAAATAATAGGATTTATAAAAAAACTCTAAAAGCCATAAGCGATTAGAGTTTTTAATATTTTTTACTAGGATAGGGTTTTGATACATCTGTTAATCCTGCAATGTAATCTAAAGAAGTATTATAATATTTTGCATAATAAATAAGAGTATCTAAAGGAATAATTCTTTCTTCTTTCTCATACCTAATATATGAATTTTTAGCTATATATCCTATTTTAGCGCATTGTTCTTGCGTAAGTTCATTATCTTCTCGTAAATCTTTTAATCTTAACATACTTTTCACTCCTAATAGTATTATATAAAATACACCATTTGGTGTTGACAATTTGCCCCATACGGTGTATTATATTTTTGTACCCCAAATGGGTAATAAAAATGCATACAAAGGAGAATAAAAATGAAAAAAACCAATGGAATAACACTCATAGTACTAGTGATAACAATAATCATTTTATTAATACTATCAGGAATAGTAATAGCAACACTAATGGGAGAAAATGGATTAATTTCAAAAACAAAACAAGCAAAAGAAAAATATTCAATATCAGAAGCAAAAGAAAAATTGGAATTAGCAATAGCAAATTTAAGAATAGAACAAGAAGAAAAAGGGGAAGAATTAACAAAGGAAAATTTACCACAAATTAATAATGATGAAATTGATGTAGGAAATATAGAAAATTTCCCAGTAGAAATTATATGTAATGATTATAAATTTAATGTAGATTCAAATTTTAATGTAACTTATATAGAAAAAGCAAATAGAACAGTAATTACATACACAACAATTCCAGAAGGTTATACAAACAAAGCAAATGTAAAAATATCAATAAAAATAAGTAATTCAAAAGGGATAAAAGCAATAACAACACCAGATAAAAAAGATAATATATTATCAGATGGACGAACACAAATTGGAATTGATTATGAAGTAACTCAAAATGGAACATACACATTTAAAATAATAGATACTAACAATAACGAAGTAATAAAAGATATTGTTATTGATAAAATTGATACAGTAGAACCTAAAGATTTTACACCAACAATTGACAAAAATTTATCAGATGGATTTACAATAATAGCAAATACTGAAGATGAAGATAAAACAGATACAAGTACCAAAAGTGGAATAGACTACTATGAATATCATGTTATTGATTCAAATGGAATAGATACAAAATATGATACTAAAGAAATAAGTAATTTATTTTCTGGAAATTATAAAATATATGTTATAGCATATGATAAAGCAGGAAATTCAAAAAAATCTCAAACCATTGAAACAGATTTAATTGCAGTAAAACACACATGGAATTTGGGAGTAGAGAATAATTATTTTGAAGCATATCAAGGCACACCTGAATATAAAGGAAAAGAAGAAGGTGTATACTTATCTAACAAATCAATACTAAGTACAAAAGAAAATTTTAATTTAGGAGAAAACTATACAATTTTAATAGAAATAAAAGATATAAAAAATATAGGAGTAGGCTTTATGGTTGCAATGGGATATGGAGGTAGTGATGTAGGTGAAAAGGTTTTAGGTATCCTTAATTGGCAAAATTCAAACAAACTTTATGCAATGTCAGGATCTGGTGATTCATGCACTATAGCATATGATAATTCTAATTTATATTCTAGTCAAAAATGGAATATATTAGCTATTAAATATAATGGTAGTGAATTTTCATTATTTGTAGATGGAAAAAAAGTCGGTAGTAGTGGAAGCTCAACACGACAACATTCAAAATTATACATAGGAGGAATTAGCAACTCTGGAACATATAGTGCAGGAGGTAATTGGGGATATGGACAAGGATATTATAGAAATTTAGCAATATATGAAACAGCATTATCAGATGAAGAAGTAATCAATTATAAATTTTAATAAAAAGGTATAGAAGTAGAAAAAAATATTTACTACTTTTATACTTTTTTTAATAAAACTAGAAAAGAACTTTTTAATATGATAAACTAAAATAAATATAAAATGAAACTTTTTTAAATTCCACTTGTATATATAAATGAAAGTGAGAGTAAAATATGAAAAATTTAGATGAAAAATTATATAACGATTATATAAATGGAAATAAAGAAGCATTTGAATACTTATATAACAAATATAAAAATAAAATACAATATTTTATTTTTAATATTATAAAAGATAATGAAAAAGCCGAAGACATAGCTCAAGAAACATTTATATACATATTACAACATCCAAAAAGAGAAGGATATAGTTTCAAATATTATATTTATTTAATTGCCAAAAGTAGAGCTATAAATTATATAAACACAGAAAATCACAGAAATGAAATAAACAAAAAATACTTATCAAAAGAAACAGAAGCAATAGAACAAGATATATACGAAATAATAGAAAAGAAAGAAAAGCAAAAAGAAATAATAGAAGCAATAAATCAACTTGAAGATAAATATAAAAATACAATATATCTAACAAATATAGAAGGTCTAACATATAAAGAAACCGCAAAAATTCTAGGAGAATCCATTCAAAATATAAAAAATATTGTGCATAGAGGAAAAAAAGAATTAAAGAAAAACTTAGTAAAAAAAGGATATACAGAAGCACAAAAAATTGCAAAAACATTAGCTATAATAGTATGTAGTATAGTAATTTTGTCAGGAATAGTATATGCAACAAAAGGAAAAATCGATTTTTCTAAGCTAGGGTTTTTAAAAGCAGATGAAAACTATTCAGACAATGCAACAATAGTAAACAAAAACATAGAAAACGAATACATGACAATGACATTAGAAAGTATTGGTGGAGATAATTCTTATATAATCACTGAATATACAATTAAATTTAAAGACAAAGCAATTCAAGAATTTGAACAAATAAAATATGATACAAATACAGGATATAATATAGGTATTGTAAATAAAGTTAGCATTAACAGTAATGAAGCAAATATAAGTGTTATAAACAAATTTAATAAAATTTCAGACTCTGAATATCAATATATTCAAATAATAAATGTTATGAATATAGAAGAAAAAGACATTAACTTAGACATTTATCTAGACACTTTTTATGTTGGTACATCAATTAATACAGCTTCTAACAAAGTTTACATTGATAAAAAAATAAGCACTAAAATATCAAGACAAGAAAATAAAAATTTTGAGCCAAAAGAACAAATATTAGATAGTAACAACAAGGCAATAATAAAAGATATAGAAAATACTAAATTTGAAACATTCATAAAAGGAGAATATATAACAGAAGGCATAACTTGGAAAGAATACCAAAACCAAAACATAGGATATAGAAGTTTTATAGTTTCAACAGAAGATGGAGAAAAAATACAAAGTACTATATATCATGGTAGCGAAACAAATATAAATAGATATATTAAAAATTCTAATAATGAATATGAAAAAGTAGATAAAGATGAATATATAAAAGATAATGATATTATTAAAATTGAAGAAGAATACTTAATTATTTTAGGCAAACAAGAAGATATTAAAAATCTATTAGTTATACCAACAAAAACTAAGTTATATAATGACCGAACTAACGAAGAAGCAAACATGTATAAAAAAGCAACATGGTACCCAATAAAAGCTGGAACAAAAGAATATACAGCAAAAAGCACACTAGGTGGAACTTTAACAATTAATAATATAACAGTAGATGAAGATAATATAAATTTTTATTATGATATAAAAGGATATATAGGTGATGAAACTTTAGTATTATTAAGGGACAAAAATGCTGGCATGAATTATTTTTATTCTACAAATGAGTTTAAGAAAAATGTAAATAGTGACGAAAATAGAATTCAATTTTCAATTAAGGATGAGCCTAGAAGCGGACTTAATGTATATAAAATATCATTAAAAAATATTAATAATTTAGAATTTACATTACTATTTGGTTCGACTACAAATCTTATAGGTAAAGCATTTAATATTTCTATACCAGAAAGAGATAATAAAATTTTAAAATTTAAAAATATAGAAATTAATGATTATGAATTTGATAGAGAAGATGCAATAATGTATCTAAAAGACAATGAAATTGGGGCAGAATTTAAAAGTATCATAATTACAGATTCAGGAATGTTTGTTAAGGGAAATATTAATAAAATTATAAAAAGTATGAATAACATAAAAAGAGAAACAATTTATATAAGTGATGAAAATGGAAAAAAATATTATAATACAAGTTTTTCAGCTACTGTTGATGAATTTGAAATGCATTTTAATATAAACAAAAACAAATTAAAAAATAACAAATTATATATAAATATTGAAACTGATGAAACAACATTCACAAGTGAATTATTAAGAAAATAAATTAAGATAGTTAAGAAAAATAAATTCTTAACTATCTTTTATGTTCAAAGCAATATAGGTTGAATTTGTTTACCATCTAAAGCAAATTCAATTGTCCTTATAAGATAATCAAAATCGAAAACAATAGAACGCGGCTTTGTTATAGGATTATCTTGCCTAAAAGGAACAAAATAGTAGTTTTTTCTATTAAGTAAAAATGCAATACTAGGAGCATTACCGACTCAAACCATTATTAGTAGAAGGTGCAATAACGACAGGAAAATTATTTCTCAAATGAGATTTAACAGCCATAGTAGCAGGAGTATCAATAATATCGGTAGCAAGTTTTGACATAGTGTTACCAGAGCAAGGAGCAACCACCATAACATCAGTCAAGTGTTTTGGACCTATAGGTTCAGCATCTTGAATTGTATGAATAATTTCCTTTCCAGTTATTTCTTGAATTTCATTTATAAAATCTTTAGCATTTCCAAACTTAGTATCTAAATTATAACTATTAAAAGACATAATTGGAATAACCTCAGAGCCCATATTAATTAATTCTTTTATTTTAGGAATTGTTTTACTAAAAGTACAAAAAGAACCTGTTAAAACAAAACCTATTTTTTTACCTTTAAGTTCCAAATTTTACAATACCTCCTTTCATTCGACATTTATATATTATATGAAAATTAGGTATAACAAATTTACAAAATTTACCAAATATATTGATAATTAAAAAATTATATCATATAATATGCATAGTAAATGTATAAGGAGGAAATATTTATGCTAAAAAAGACTCAATCAAGAATTGAGGAAAGAGTAGTAGAGGAAGCTCTATATATTATTAAGAATCAATCTACTATCCGTGCAACTGCAAAAGTATTTTATATTTCAAAAAGTACAGTTTATGTGGATATGTCTAAACGGTTAAAATTAACATCTTTAGATTTATACGCTCAAGTAAAAGTTGTCTTACAAAAAAATAAGGCAGAAAGAGCATACCGGGGTGGTATTGCAACAAGAAATAAATACTTAAAACTTAAAAAAAGTATTTAAAATTTATAAAAACAGCATTTAAAATTTATTACATTTTAGATGTTGTTTTTATATTTTTAAAAATAAATCTAGTAAAAAAATCATTAATATGATAAAATCCAAATAGTAATTTTAAGGAGGGATAAAAATGCAAGATAAATATAATTGGAATTTACAAGATATATTTAAAAACGAAGAAGAATTTGAACAAACAAAAACTGAAATAAAAAATATATTACTAGAAATACAAAAATATCAAAATAAATTATGCAACACATCAGAAAATTTATATAATTGTTATAAATTATATGAACAAGCATTAGAAAAATTTGAAAGAGTATACTCTTATGGGATGTTAAAATACCATATAGACATGTCAAATCAAGAAGGAATAAAAATATTTAAAGAAGTAGAAAATTTAGGAACAGAATTTAGTGTTGCAACAGCATTTATTACACCAGAAATAACATATGCAGACGAAAATAAAATACATGAATACTTAAATGATGAAAAATTTAAAAAATATAAAAGAGATATAGAAGATATATTAGAAAAGAAAAAACATGTATTAAGCAAAAAAGAAGAAAATTTATTAGCAAATTATTCAGAAATATTTTCAGCACCAGAAAATACATTTGACATTTTAACAAATGCAGAATTTAAATTTGGAAAATTAATTGATGAAACTGGAAAAGAAGTTGAACTAACAGATAGTACTTATACATTATATTTAAAAAGTCAAAACCAAAATGTTAGAAAACAAGCATTTAATTTAATGTATAAAAAATATAGTGAATTTATCAATACAATAACAGAAATGTATATATCAAATGTAAAAACAAAATCTACAACAGCAAAACTAAGAAAATATAATTCTAGTTTAGAATGTGCAACTATAAATGATGATGCAAGTATAAAAGTCTATAATTCATTAATAGATGCAGTTAACGAAAATATAACTTCAAATTATAAATTTTTAGAATTAAAAAAGAAAATACTAAAATTACCACAAATGCATATGTATGATTTATATGTTAATCCATTTGAACAAGGTAAAGACGAAATAACTTTTGAAGAAGCAAAAGAAGAAGTATTAAATGCATTAAGTGTTTTAGGAACTGAATATATAAATAAATTAAAAGAAGCCTTTAATAACAATTGGATAGATGTATATGCTAAACCTAATAAAAGAGGCGGAGCATATAGTATGGGCGTATATGGAGTACATCCATTTGTACTTATGAATTTTGTTAATAGCAAAAGAGATGTAAGTACAATTGCACATGAATTAGGACATAGTATGCATTCTTATTATTCTAACAAAACACAAGGAATAATAGATGCTAACTATACAATAATGGTAGCAGAAGTAGCATCAACAGTTAATGAAATACTATTAAGTGATTATCAAATAAATAAAGAAAAAGATAAACACAAAAAAGCTGAATTAATATATGAATTGCTAGAAATGATTAGAGCTACATTCTTTAGGCAAGCTATGTTTGCTGAATTTGAAAAAATAATTCACGAAAAAATAGAGAATAATCAAACATTATCTTCAGAAGATTTAAACGATACATACTATAAACTAAACCAAAAATATTTTGGAGCAGATGTAGAAATTGATGAACAAATTAAATATGAATGGGCAAGAATACCACATTTTTATACAGACTTTTATGTATATAAATACTCAACAGGTGTTTCAGCAGCAATTGCAATAGCTACAAAAATATTAAATAAAGAAGAAGGGTTTGTAGACAAATATATAGAAATGCTAAAACAAGGATGCAGTAAAAAATCAATAGACCTATTGAAAATGGTAGATGTAGACTTAGAAAGTAAAGAAACATATAAAACAACAATAGACTTTTATAATAAAAAAATGGAAGAACTTGAAAAAATAATTTAAAATACATAAGATATAATAATATTAGGAGGAGAAAACATGGCAGAAGAAACACTAGAAAAAACAGAAAAAAATGGTAAAAAATCTTTTTCTATAATGGGAATTAGCATATGGCGATTATTTGCTTATTTTATTATATATAGCATAGGTGGATATATAATAGAAACAATCTTTGGAATTATCACAAAAGGTGTATGGGAAAGTAGACAGAGTTTCTTATATGGACCAGTTTGTGCTATATATGGATTAGGAGCGGTAATTATAATTATGTTTTTACATAAATTTTCTAAAAGATATAATATACTATTTTTTGGAGGATTTATACTAGGATCAGTAGTAGAATATTTAGTAAGTTATATAGGAGAAATGTTTTTACATGTAAAGTGGTGGGATTATTCTAATATGCCACTTAATATAAATGGAAGAATATGTGTATATTTCTCAATATTCTGGGGATTTCTAGCAATGTACTTAGTTGCTTCTTTAAATCCAAAAGTAGATAAACTAATTAACTGGATAAAAAGTAAATGTAACTTAAAAGCATTAAAAACAGTAACTTTAACAACAATTATAATTTTAATAATAGATTGTATTATTACAGCTTTTGCAATGTCATTTTTCTTAGTAAGAATGATTGTTCAAAACAATATTAATGTTCCACATAAAGAAATGGTAGTAGAAGAATATAATAAAATATATAATAATGAAAAATTATCTAAATTCATATATAAATATTGGGGCGATAGAAAAATGATAAGAACATTTCCTAATATAAAAGTACAAGATGTTAATGGTAATTTAGTATATATTGACGGATATTTAAAAGATATACAGCCTTATTATATAAGAATTCATAAATAGAAATAAAGCGAACATTTTTTCAAAATATTTTTAAAAAGTATTGACAAAGAATAAATGTTCGTTTATAATTATCTCACAAAGCAAACAAATATTCTTATATGGAGGTAATTATAATGAAAATAGTAAACAAGAAAAAATTTATAAAAACAATGTGTATATTATTAATAATTATATTATTATTTATAATACTTGCAAATAAAACATATTCAAAGGTTCAAGTAAAATACAGAGAAGAAACAGTATCTCATGGTGATACATTATGGGGAATATCTAAAAATGAATTAAGCAATAATAAATATTTTGAAGATAAAGACATACGAGAGGTTGTAAATGAAATTAAAAAACAAAACAATTTAAAAAGTTCTGATTTAAGTGAAGGACAAAAATTAATAATTCCCATATATAATTAATATTTACATAAAATAATATTGAAAAAACTTTAAAATTATAGTAAAATAATAATAGTAACTAAAAAAGTTTAATCATAAAGGAGATATATTATGGAAAAAACAACTAATATAATTTCTTTTTCGGAAAATAAAGAAGAAATTAAACGGGAAAATTGCTTAGGTACAATAATACTCAAAGTATCAGGCCGAAAATTAGAAAATGCCAAAATAGATATTTCATATGAAGGGTTAGAAATAACTGAAGCATATAATTATCTAAGAGAAACTTTTTTAAGAAATTCAAAATATGTAATTCAGGAAGTTTCTGGGGAAAAATGCTTTAAATTAAAAGAAAAGATAGTTTTAAATACTAAAACCCAAATTACTTATTATGAAGTAAATGGAAAAATTTATTCTGAAGCCTTTCCAAAAAGAAATATTGTTGCATTAACCCAAATCATTTTATTAACACTTTTAAGCTTACAATAAGATTTTAGTAGGTCCATAATATCAGCACAAACCTGCCATTATTAATAGCAGGTTTATTTTTTTACAAATCAGCAAGAGGATTACTTTCTATAGCATCACGAGCTTGAATATTAGCAACATGAGTATAAATTTCAGTTGTAGAAATACTTTCATGTCCTAAAACCTCTTGAAGTGCTCTTATATCTACATTTCCATATTGATACATTAAAGTTGCAGCAGTATGTCTTAATTTATGAGTAGAATATTTATTAGTATCTAGACCTGCAGCTGTAAGTTCTTTATCTACAATATACTGAACAGTTCTTCTACTAATACGTTCTTTTCTTTCACTTAAAAATAAAGCTTTTTTAGAATTTAATTTATCTGTTTTTATTCCTTCTTTTGGTCGAACATCTAAATAATCTTTAATTGCTTTCATACAAGCCTTATTCAAATAAATTGTTCTTTCTTTATTTCCTTTTCCTATAACATTCATTTTGCAATCACTAAAATTAATATCTTGAATATTAATGCCAACTAATTCAGATAAACGCATGCCACAGTTTAAAAATAAAGTAATAATAGCATAATCTCTTATATTATTTCTATTATCATCGTTAGCAGTTACATTTAAAAGTTTTTTACTATCATCTAGACTTAAATATTTAGGCAATCTTTTATCAAGTTTAGGTGTTTCCAAGTTCTGTGCAGGATTATTATCTATTAAATTAGCCTTTTGACTTAAATAATTAAAAAATACCCTTATACTAGAAGCCTTTCTAGCACGTGTTGCAGCTTTACTATTATATGTATTAGTTAAATAGCTTAAAAAAGCATGAATATCATCCAATTTTATCTTTTTAATAGTAGCCAAAGAAATATCTTTAATTATTATTTTAGAAAAATCATCTTCATTAGTCATATTAAATCTAATCTTTATAAATTTTAAGAACATAGCCAAGTCATAATTATATTCCTTAATTGTATTTGGGGATTTATTTAAAATTGTTACTGTATAGTCCAAAAAAGAATTTAAATAATCTGGATTATCTTCATGATTTATCATACGTTTCACACTCCAATATTTTTTTACATTATATAACAAAAAATAATAAAATAAAACCTTTTTTCGTAAATAAATCAAGTTTGCAGATTCTACTTCTATATGATATAATTTAACTCGAATTTTAAAATAAGAAGGTAAATAAAAATTGATTAAAAAGAAAAATAAGCATATAAAAGGAAATGCTGAAAAAATACAAAAAAAGGAAAAAACACCAGAACAAACAAAAAGAAGAAAAAAACTCAAATTATTTATACTAATAATTATAATAATATCAATATTAGTTTTAGGTATTTATACAGCAATATCTATGAATAATTGGAAAAATTTAATAAAAGATATGGCTAAAAATGAAAACTCAATTATAAAAGATACAGACGGAAATGTAATTGCTGAAATAGGAAGTGAAAAAGCAAAAAATAAAATATCAACTTCTGAAATACCACAAAATTTAAAAAATGCATATGTAGCAATAGAAGATGAAAGATTTTACAAACATAAAGGAATCGATACCAAAAGAACAACTGCAGCTATTGTAACATATATTTTTCATAGAGGTTCATCTTCTTTTGGTGGAAGTACAATTACTCAACAAGTTGTTAAAAATCTAACAGGAGACTCTTCAAGTACCATTACAAGAAAAGTTAAAGAGTGGGGGAAAGCACTCTCTATAGAATCATTCATGAGTAAAGATGAAATTTTAGGGCTATACCTAAATATTATTTATGTTGGTCCAAACATTTATGGAGTAGAAACAGGAGCAAATTACTATTTTAACAAATCTGTAAGCGATTTAACTTTAGAAGAATGTGCATTTTTAGCAGGTATTAACAATTCTCCTAATTCATATAATCCATTTGCAGATACAAATAATTCTGACAAAATAAAAATTAGAACAAAAACAGTATTATCAAAGATGTTAGAATTAAAATATATAAATCAAGACGATTATAATAATGCAATTGCAAATGTAGATAAAGGATTAAATTTCAAAAAAGGAAAAATCAATACAGATGATGCTATATATTCTTATCATACAGATGCCTTACTTTCACAAGTCATTGAAGATTTATCAAAAAAGAAAAACATAACAAAAACATTTGCAACAAATTATATTAATATGGCAGGACTTACAATTTATAGCACACAAAATTCAAATATTCAAAACCAAATGGAAAAAGAATTTGAAAAAAGCAAATACCAAATAGCATCCAAAAATGGTGGAGATCCATCACAAGCAGCAATGGTAATAATAGATCACAAAACAGGCAAAGTAATAGGATGTGTGGGAGGACTAGGCAAAAAAAATACATCACGTGGATTAAACCGTGCAACACAATCTATTAGGCAAACAGGTTCATCTATAAAACCAATTGCTGTATTAGTCCCTGGAATTTCAAAAAAATTATTCACAGGTGCAACAATATTCTCAGACCAACAAATGCAATTTGCTGATGGATATAATCCAGAAAATTACAGTAATTATTTGGGAGATATCACTGTTCGTAGAGCATTAGAATCATCTCAAAATATACCATTTGTTGAAATGATGGAAAAAGTAACACCAAAAACATCTATGAAATATCTAAAAGATATGGGAATAACATCTCTTACTGCAAAAGATGAAAATTTAGCATTAGCTTTAGGAGGATTAGATAAAGGAATAAGTCCATTACAAATGGCAGGTGCATATGCTACTATAGCAAATGATGGAGTTTATATAGAACCAACCTTCTATACAAAAGCAGAAACATCAAACCATAAAACTATAATAGAATCAAAACCAAAAACAAAAAAGATATTTTCTAAAGAAGTAGCGTATATTATAAAAGAATTATTAACAGAACCAGTTACAGGAAACTATGGAACAGCAACATACTGCTCTATTTCTGGAATAGATGTAGCAGCCAAAACAGGAACAACAGATGAAAACTATGACAGATGGCTTTGTGGTTTTACACCTTATTATACTGGAGTTACATGGTATGGATATGACAAAAACGAAACTATTTTATATAATGGTAAAAAGAATCCGGCAGGAATTCTATGGGCAAATATAATGTCAAAAATACATAGCAATTTATCAACTGCAAAATTTGAAAAACCAGCAAGTGTATTAAAAGTAACTGTATGTGCAGAGACTGGTAAAAAAGCTAATTCTGGTTGTCCAAATACTTATGATGAATACTTTTTAATTGGAACAGCACCAGATAATTGCACAAAGCATACGGGCAGTGAATTAAAAAATAATAACAACACAAAAAATAACACTAATAAAACAAACACAGTAACAAACTCATTTGATATGACAACAAAAGAAGATTTAGATATAAAAGCCACACCAAGTGAAAACAAAGATTCAAATAAAAATAATAGTACTTTGATAAATACTACTAAACAAAACACAACTCAAAACATTTCTAATACTACCAATAATACTTCTAGCAATACAAATACCAACAAGTCAAACACTATAAATAATTCTACTACTACAAACAAAAACAACATAAATAAAAACACCATTCAAAATAATGTAAATTCAACTTCAAAACAAAATAATATGGAATAGTTAAAGTTTGAAGAAAAGAGGAATAAAAATGAATAAAGCCATAGAAAAAAGAATATCAAGAAGAAACTTTTCCAAAGAAAATTTAAGTAAAGAAAATATTAATAAAATTAAAGACTTGGTAAAAGAAAATAATGAAATATCTAATTTAAACATAAAATTTATAGAGAACGGAAATATAGCATTTAATAGTTTAAAGAAAAGTTATGGAATATTCAGTAATGTTAAATCTTTATTATTGATGAAAGGAAATAAAGATGATATTAATTTAAAAGAAAAAATAGGATACTATGGCGAAGATTTAATACTAAAAATTACAAACTTAGGACTTGGAACTTGTTGGGTTGGAGGAACATATGACAATAGCAATTTCATTATACCTGATAATGAAGAACTAGTATGTGTAATATTAATAGGAAATATTCAAAAGTCATTAAAGGACAATATTGTTAGGACTCTCGTATCAAGTAAAAATCGTAAAGATATAAAAGAAAGAATTATTACTGATACAGAAAAAATACCTAGTTGGATTATAAACGGTTTAGAAGCAATAAAACTTGCCCCAAGTGCTATGAATTCTCAAAAACCTACAATATACTATAAAAAAGATATTATTACTATAAAAGTACCTAACAATGCTAAATTTGATTTGGTTGATTTGGGAATTGCAAAAAAACATTTTGAAATAGCCGCCAATAATGGTAAATTTGATTTAGGAAATGGTGCTAAATATATAAAAAATATATAAATAAAAATAAACAGAAATATTATAAAAAAATCCTTATAGTTAAAATAATCATTAAAACTATAAGGATTTTAAATTGACAGATAAATTATTTGTTGTGCTTCATATATAATGAAGCTATTTTTTCCTGTATATCTTTTGAAAGTGAAGAATAAATAAATTTATCTGCTGAAGTACAAGGTTCAACGTTTCCTGCCTTTCCTTTAAAAATGATATTCAAAGAGGAACCATCATCAAATGGTATTATAGCCCGATAAACCTCTCCTTCAATTGGATATACTTTGGTGTTGCTTAATGGTGTTTTTGAGTATTCTTTTTTCATAGTTACCAGATATCCTTTCTATAATATATATAATTATAAGTTACATAAAAATTATAGCATAATTTTATTATAAGTTCAAATAGGTTAATTACATATTAAAAACAACTATAATAAAAATTTAATAATTGATTTTTGAAAAGTAATATATTATAATGTAAATGAAATTGTAATCAATCGCGTAGAAACTATTATCAATAATTATTATAATAGGAGGTAAATTTTATGGAAAAAGTATTGGTACCTGTTATAGTGACAGAAGAAACAAAAAGTTTTATTATTTACAATGTAATGGCTTCCCAAAAAGAATATTGGTCAGAAGAAGAATTACAAGAAATACTTAAAAATCATAGTGTTTTTTTGTCTTTAAAGGACCTTGCAAAGGAAATTAGGGAATCAATCTCAAAAGGATTATTAATGACTGCATATGAAAATAAGGGAAGAGGCCTTTTATACAAATGGAAAGGATAATTCCTAATTTGTGTAAAATAAATAAAAGAGTTTATTTGCTCTTTTATTTATTTTTTAAAATTTAATATAATGAAAAAATAGGTAGGAGATTATGGATTTAAAAATAAAAGCAGAAAAAGAAGAGTTTCACGGAAGAAGTTGTGGAATAATTAAACAAGAAAAGAAATTTTTAATTATGAGAGTAAATAGGACTCCTTATTATCATATACCTGGAGGTCATATTGAAATTGGAGAAGATTCAGAACAAGCTATTGTTCGCGAAATAAAAGAAGAAATTGGCTGTGATGTTCAAAAAACAAAATTATTTGCAATACAAGAAAATTTTTGGACAAGAAATAATAAAAAATGTCATGGAATAGAATTTTATTACATAATAAAACCTAAACAACAATTGCAAATGAAAAACTATGAAAAAATTGAAATTGATAAAGGTGAAAAAATGCTATTAGAGCTTAAGTGGGTTACTTCGGAAGAACTAAAAGATATAGACTTAAGACCTACTAATATTAGAGATATGTTAATAAATGAAGAATACCTTAAAGAACTAACACATGTTGTGAAAAGAGGATAAATTTAAGGTCAAAAATCCAATAAATAAAAGAGCCATTGGCTCTTTTATTTTTGATAGGCTTACTTTTTCTTACTTATGAAAGATGTTTTTTCAATTTCTGCCATGCACTCGTTAGCAATACTTGCAACAGCTGACCACGAACCTACTTGTGCAGATAATGGCTTTACCATACTGTGTAATTCAGATATTATTTTAAGAGATTCATTCTTACTAGAACAGAAATCTAACAGAGTCTTTTTAAAATGTCTATATGTAAAATTCAAATATTTAAGCTACTATTTAAGAGATTTTTATATTTTATCTAACAAGTTTTTTAATGTATATTAATTTAATAATAGATTATAATAACAATATTCTATTACGAAAAAAACAAAAAGTTGACTTTTCGGAATAGAAAAAGTATAATTATATACGAGGTACTAATCTAAAAATAGAATATATAAACATTTCAATAATTATTGAAGGAGGAAAAAGATGAAAAAAGAAGTACGGAATCAAATTGAAGAATTTATTGAATACAATATAGAGCTTAGAAAATTGTCAGAAGAAAATTTTGCCAATAAACGAGCAAAAGATATTATTTCTTTTTGGATTAGCAATATTAATTTTGAATTGTATTCTATGCAGACAAGTGGAATTTTTCATTATGATACATCAAAGTTAGCATATGGATTAAACGGAGCAAAACTTGATTTAAAAGAATTATCAGATATAGAACTCGAAGATGTTCTTAATTATTATTGGCGAAAAGGGTATATACTAAATCAATATGATAACATTGTTTTAGAAAAACCTGATATTATTGTAATTGATTGGAGTAAACCCAAGAGACAAAAATTATATGATAAGATGTATATCTTAAAATTTAAATGTAACAGGTTTAAAAAGTTATTTATTATTAATAATCAAGAGAATTCTTTTCTAAACTCAATTTTTTTTACTATAAAAGATTTTTACTGGTATTATTTCTGGAATCATAGTTATTGCATTAGTGCAATAAGAGCATATAGAAAAAGCCTTAAATCTAGAAAAGTAATTAAAAGAAGAGAAAAAATTAGTAAATACGTACTCAAATTCAAACAAAAAATCAATAAATAAAAGAGCTAGGAGGCTCTTTTATTTTATCCTAATATAGACTTTAGTAAGATTTAGCTAAACAAAAACTTAAATGTTATATAGATATTTTTCATATATGCAGCAAAATAAGTGGGGAATAGGGAAAATAGGCTATTTCAAAGAAAATGCAAAAATAGAAACTTAGAAAGAATTTTAAAACTAAAAAATAAACACATAAAAAGTTTTATACTATTAAAATATATAAAATAAAAATTTTAAAAAAATAAATAATAAAATTTTAAATTTAGAATTTAAAAAAATTTATAAGTAAAATTTATAATTTAAAAATTTAAAATTTTGTGTAAAGTTAATTTTATACATGAAATTTTAAAAAACGAACATTTGTTAAAATTGTTTGTAAATAAATTTTTCATTATACTTTAATAAAATTTTTGTATAGCTATTATATAATTTTAGATTACAAATCCATAATATAATTTTATATTTTAGACACGCTAAAATTGATTTTAAGAGATTTTTATATTTTATCTAACAAGTTATATTTTTTAATCAGATGTATAAATTTTAAAAGATAGTCTTTATAATATAAAATATATAAATTTAAGTAGAAATTCTGATTTTTAGGCATTTATTAAAAATGCTTGAAAAAGGCTAAAAAAGTGACGCACGAGAATCGATTTTAAGCCGTTTTTATTTTTTAGGCTTATAGTTTGTTGTTGGTAAAATACTGCAAATATAGAGAAATAGGCATTTTGAAGATTTTTGAAAAAAATATATAAAATATAATATGAAATAAAAATTATTAAGTAATAAAATAAATTTTAAATAGAAAAAATATTTAAATATAAAATTATAAAGATAAATTATAAAACTGATTTAAAATTGATTTTAGAAATAAATATCTGGGACCAGACTAACATTATTACAAGTAATAAATTATGAAGTAATAATTGTTAGTCAAACGATAGCTAATAAATAGCTAGTAAAGCCTTTAAGGCTAGTAGTTACAAGAGCTTGTGGGTAGGACTCTGAAAGGGGTTCTATTATTTTGCTCCTATCTCTTTTTGCACAAAACTTTGATTTTGTGCAATGTTATATATGCAAAATAACATAGATACATACACCCATCTACTTTACAGCATATTATAAAACACATATATTCTTAGATTTAGATTTACGTTTATATTCAGAATAATTTTCCCAGTTACTAACTTCTCTTTCTTTTATACAAATATATTTGCCATTTCCTAAAGGATATTTATTATAAAAAAAGTCATTATCAACATAAAAAAATCGTCCTCTATCTTCTTCTAATGTAACTATATTATACAATGCTGCTTTTGCACTTTCAATATTATTATAAGTTTGTAAAATATATGGCTGACAGTTTCCATTTTTAATCAATATACTATATTCGAACATATTATTCCCCCCTTTGGTCATTATTATATCACAGTTATGTAAACAAAACAATTATATATATTTTTGATTTTTTGACAAAACATTGCATTAAATAAATTAACTTTTGAAGTTTTATATATTTACATTAAAAAGGGAAGATTATTTAAAATCTTCCCTTTTTAAATTTCCAGATAATACTATTATTTAATCTTCTGATTTCCCAATCTTTTTACTTTCTTCTACCTCCTTGCAAATCCTATTCAAATCGCATTCATCAAGTACTTCGTTTTCCATTAATTCCTGTGCAATTCTTCTTAATAATTCATCATTTTCTTTCAATATGTTTTTGGCCCTTTTTTCTGCTTCAGAAATAAGTTTTTTTGTAGCTTCATCAATAGCATCTTTTATTTTTTCACTAATTAATGATAAATTTGTAAAATCCTGTATACCCAAATAGGATATATTTTTTCCAGTTTCAGCTGTCATTCCATATTCAGTAACCATTCTTCTTGCTGTTTTTGTGGAACTGATTAAATCTTCTCTCGCTCCACTAGTTAGTTTGTCTTCTGATCCGTAATAAATAATTTCAGCTTCTCTTCCAGCAAGATCTACAGCAATATTGTCGATATAATAGTTTTTGTCACAAGATGTTTGTTTTTCAAGTTCAAATTCAAAAGTAGTAAGTCCTAAGAAGTCCTCCGCTGGAACAATAGTAATGGCTGTCGTTTTATAGTTTCTAATATTCTCAGACATTTTCGAAACTACAAAATGTCCAGCTTCATGATAAGCTGTAATTTCTTTATCTTCTTTGGACATTTTTTTGTATAGTTCATAATTAAAATTGAAGTTGGAATTAACATCTTTTTTCGAAACTTCCTCCTTATGTTTTCCTTTTGCAAAAATCATAGATTTCTCTACGATATCTACTGTGAGTTCCGGATTGCAAATTTCGTTTGTAAAAGCTTGGGATACACAAATTATGTTATCTCACGAGTGCTTTACTAATTGTAACCCCATGAGCTATCTCTAGCCTATGAATAACATTTTTAATCATTGGATAGATTTTATTTGGTTTTGGCTCAAAAATCGGTATAATTTCCAGCCTTGACCGTGTTTTTTTATCAAATTCAAAGAATTGATAAAATTCCTCTTCTGTTGATAGTCCCAAAATTTTAATATTTGGATGTTTTACAAGTACCGCAAAATAATAAGACAAAAGCTCACTTGCTTGAACAAGATGCACCTGGTCTATAACTACTACTATATTAGTATAACTATATAGAAATTCAAATATTTGACCTAGTTTTTTAGGCATCTTTTTATCAAAACTTAAATTAGCTAGTATTAATCCAATGTCTAGATATAAGAAATGATAATTATACATTTCTTTAGGACATTTCTTTTTTATTACATTGTCTACTAGCTTTTGTACTATTGCTGTCTTCCCAACTCCATGGTCTCCTAACAGAATTGCATTTGCTTTCTTATTTCTAAAAAAGCAGTTGCAAATCCTATTAATTTCTTTATCTCTTCCAAGAATAATGCTAGAGTCTACTAATGAATATACATTATTCAAATCGTAAAGAAATGGATAATATTTGAATGGTACTACATTTATAGTAGAATAGTTAATCGGCTGCCGTTTGATTTGTGGAAATTTAATTTTTTTCATAGTTGATTCCTCCTATTGAAATTAATATTTACAAGTTTTTATGTTAATAGTTTACTACAAAATTTAAATTATGTCAATTAATAAAAAAGAACATTAAAAAATGCTCTTTTTTATTAATTATTTAAATCTTCTTATATAGTTATCAATTTCATCCAAAAATTCTTGGTTATTCTTAGTTTTTACCATCATTGAAATAACTTGTTCTGTAACATCAGCTACAGGCATACTGTTCATAGCCTTTCTTAAAGCAAAAACTGTTTCTCTTTCTTTTGGAGTAAGTAATAAATCTTCCCTTCTTGTACCAGATTTATTAATATCTATTGCTGGGAAAATACGTTTTTCAGATAATTTTCTATCTAAATGTACTTCCATGTTACCAGTACCTTTAAATTCTTCAAATATAACATCATCCATTCTACTACCTGTTTCAATTAATGCTGTTGCTAATATTGTAAGACTTCCGCCATTTTCTATATTTCTAGCTGCACCAAAAAATTTCTTTGGTTTATGTAATGAAGCTGGGTCAAGACCTCCAGATAACGTTCTTCCAGAAGATGGTATTGTTAAGTTATATGCTCTTGCAAGTCTTGTAATACTATCAAGCAAAATAACAACATCTTGTCCTTGTTCTACTAACCTTTTTGCTCTTTCTAATACCATTTCTGCTACTTTTACATGATGTTCTGGTAATTCATCAAAAGTTGAGTATATAACTTCTCCATTTATTGATCTTTTCATATCTGTTACTTCTTCTGGTCTTTCGTCAATTAATAATACTATTAATTTTGCTTCAGGTGTATTAACTGAAATGCTATTTGCTACTTTTTTTAATAAAGTTGTTTTACCAACTTTTGGAGGAGCAACTATCATTCCTCTTTGCCCTTTACCAATTGGAGACATTAAATCTATTATTCTCATTGCATATTCATCAGATTTTGTTTCTAATTTTATTCTTTCTGTTGGATATATAGGTGTTAGTTCATCAAATCTCTTTCTTTTTGCAGCTTTTTCAGGTGACTCTCCATTAACTTCTCCTACAAATATTAATGATGGGAATTTTTCACCTTCTCTAAATCTTGATATTCCTTTTATTACATCACCAGTATCTAGTTTAAATCTTCTTATTTGTACCATTGATATATAAACATCTTTAGGACTTGATAAATAATTATCCCCTCTTAAAAAACCATATCCATCTGGTAATATATCTAAAATTCCTTCTACTATTTCATCACCTTCAGTTGTAAGTTTATAGCCTGAAAGTTCTTGTTCTTGAGATGTTTCTTCTTTTTCGTTTGTATTTAATACTTGTTTTAGCATCTCTAATAGCTCTTCTTTTTTTAATTTTGAAATGTTCTTAATATTATTTTCTTTTGCTAATTCTTTTAATTCTAAAAGTGATTTTTCTTCTAAATCTATCATATATACCTCCTAAAAAATACATATTCAATATGCATTGTATAAAATAATTTTATAAAGTTTATTTGTGGGATTTTGTTTTCGAATTAATTTATGTTTTTATTATAACATATTTTTCCAGAAAAAGGAAGTGCTTTCTTAAATAAAATAAAAATCCTTAAAATAAGGATTTTTTATTACATTCCTTTATCGACATAAACTTTTTCATTTGGATAATACATATCTAACATTTCTCTAGCTGTTTGCTCTATAAATTCTTTTGAATTTACATTATCTTTTTCAGCTAAAAGTTCTTTATTGTTTGTTTTTTCTTCTTCTATTTGTGATGCTAAATCTTTACTGTTTGAGTTATATTGATTTAACACTTTTTGTTGATTTATTAATGTAAATAATGCATATCCTAATAATAGTAATATTAATAATCTTTTATATAATTTCTTTTTCATAAGTATCTCTCCAGTCTAAAATTCCATATAATATATATTTCTACTTTTTTTGCAAAAATCCTTCTTATTTTTTAATTTTTTTGTAGGTTTTGTGTATGTAATTTATTTTTTTGTGTTTTAATTGATTTTTTTATCTTTTTGTATTCTTTAATAGAAAATTTTTTCATATTTATAGTAATAAAGTTTATAGGTTTAAAAATCACTTTTAAAGGAAAAATTAATATTGCTATTATTTTTCCTATTATCTTTTTTAAAACCAACATAATTTTTACATTAATTTTTATAAAATGATTACTTATTAATAACATATATAGAATACATCCTATTAAAACGCCCATAAACATGTATAATCGTATTTCTCCATTACTAAAAGTAAATATAGAGTATAGTAATAATAAACCTGTTAAAATCCAAAATAGAATGTCTTCTATATATGTTATAAAATCTTTTGTTTTAAAACTTCTTCTTAAAATTCTAAATGTATCAAATAATAAGCCAATCAAAACACCATTTAATGTAAAAATTAAAAATAATTGTGCTTGATTTATAATCATAATTCATCCATCCTTTGTTTTATTTAAAAATTTTGCTTATAAAGCTTCCTTTATTTTTTTCTAATTCTTTATCACTATATGCTAGATATGAGATATCTCCTTCTACTATGACTTCTGATGTATCTATACTTAATTTGTTGATTCTTAAATTTTCGCCTTTTACTGTTAGAAGTCCAAGTTCTGTTTCTACCATTACTACTTGGTCATCAAAGCTTAATACATCATTTACTCCTGATATGCTTAGCTTTCCCCTATTTTCCAATATTAAATTTTGTATTACCCCTGTATTTATACTTTTTCTTTCATCAATTGTCATATTACCATTCTCCTTTACTTTTTATTATTCTGATATTTATATATATTCAAGGGTTGTCTTTTTTAGAACAAAAAAGAAAGAAGTATTACAGTTGCAATACTTCTTTTAGAGATATGATTAGTAGAATATTTTCTACTAAATTATTTTGAATAATCATAGATACTTAGTTTTCTTTAAAAATAGAATCGAGTTCGATTTTTGACAGCATCCCTTTTTGCATAAGTTCATCTACTAACATATTAAGCTCCTTTTTGTGCTTCTTTAAAATTTTGTTAGCATATCTTGTAGCTTCATTAAGGATTTTATCAATTGATGCATCGATTTTTTTAATTACATTTTCTGAATACATTGGCTTTTCATCTTCCATAAAGTATGTCCTATTTGGGGTAAACCTTTTATCCAACCCATAACATGTTACCATGTTTTTAGCAATTTTTGTTGCATTTTTTAAATCTGAAGAGGCTCCAGAAGAAAGTTCTCCACTATATGCCTTTTCTGCTAGTCTACCACCTAATTTTTCAGCAATTAGCTGAATGTAAAATGTTTTGTTTTCATAAGGAGTTGTACCTTCGTTTTGTTCATATACATTAACTCCTAAGTAATCCTCTGCTGGAATAATTGATATTGCTAATGTGGTGGTATAATGTTGTAACTCAGAAGAAAAACGGTGGACAATGTAGTGCCCTGCCTCATGATAAGCTGTTGCCATTTTTTTATTATATGGCATTTCATCAAACTGTTTTTTTCTAATAGCAAAATTCTCTAATATATCCTGCTTATCAAGTACATGTTTGTTTTTTAATTCTGCTCCAGCCATGGCACGATCCAGTAAATCTAATGTTCTATCTGGATTTTTAGTTTCATAATTGAAACATGATGCATTCAATATGGCAAAATCAATTAATTCTCTCGGAATAATTACATTATGAAATTTTTCCAAACGAGATATTTGATTTTTAATCATGTCATAAAGTTCTTCTACATGTGGTTCCTTTACTTCTATTTTTTCAAATCTTCGTTTCAAGGCTCCATCTTGAGAAAAATATTTTCTGTATTCTTCTGATGTTGTTGCTCCAATTACTTGTGTATCTCCCCTAGCCAAAATTGGTTTCAAAGAATTCTCTAAATCTAAATCACCGTCCCTGCAAGCTCCAGCACCTAATATGCTATGTATTTCGTCAATGAACAGTATACAATCCGGATTGTCTTTCAAGTATTCAACCAGGTCTTTAAACCGATCTTCTGCTGACCCTCTGTATTGTGTTCCCGCAATTATAGATGTTACATCCAACGAAATTATTTTGGATTTTTTAAATTTTTCATGGCAATTTCCAGTAACAACACTCCAAGCAAATTTTTCTACTATTGCTGTTTTTCCTACCCCAGGAGGTCCTACTAAAATTGCATTCTTCTTAGTTGCCTTTGCAAGTATTCTTACAAGTTGTTCTGTTTCTTCTTCTCTTCCAAGTATTTTACAAGTAGTATCATCTGAAGAATATTCATTGTTCATAACCGTTAAAAAACTTGCTAAATTATTTGGAAGTGTAATTAAATCTGATTTTTCCAAATAACTTGGTGCTTTAGGCAAAAAAACTTCTTTTCCTAAGCAAGAACTCATGAATTCTTCATAGATATCAGGAAATTTTTCAATACATGCTGCAAGCATATATTGATTTGTTATAGTTTCAGTATAATAGTAGTTTTGGGCTATTTCCTGAGCATTTACTATAATATCATAAAGTGTATTACTAATAGCTATTTTTTCTTTTAGATTTTTAAAACAAAAGTAATATAGAGTTGTACGCCTTTCTCTATCAAAAAAATCTTTATGATACTTTAATAATAGCTTTTGTGCAACTTGTAAAATTTCTTCATCACTAATTTTTCTACTTAGTAAGTACCGATGAAATGCACTTTCTTTCAACAAAGCAAGCATGAAAAAAGTAATTAGCCCAGATGTAAAATTTAATTTTAATTCTTTACAAAGCTTGTTTGATGCATGTAATAAAACAAAAACATCACTATTTAATTTTAGATTATTCATAATAAAGCCTCCTTATAAATGTTTATATAATAAGTAACATAATTATTTTACATCCGGAATACAATTTTGTCAAATTAAGTCCAAAAAAAGAGCAAGAATAAAACTTGCTCTTTTTTCACAGAAACACAATATACCCCAATGGTTTATATTCAATTCCTTGACTATCTAACAATCGTCTTTCGCGTTTATTTAACTTAAAAACTTTTTTGCTTTTTGTACTGTAGTTTTCTTTTACGAAATTAGGACAATTTTTCATATTATCTAAATGTTTGTCTGTAATTTCATAAAATATTGGTAAAACTATACAGTTTAATTTTTCTGTTAGATATTCTTCCTCACCTGGAAATAAGTTTATTGTTACTTGTTTCCTTTTTTCATCCCTCCATTGGTTAACTTCAATTGCTATATCTTCTATATTGCCATTTTTCTTCCGGTTTAGCATAAGCGAAGCTCCTTTCTGCTAGTGAAATAATCACTTTTATACTTATTATCTTAACACTTTTATTTGTTAATGTAAACAATTGAAGCAAAAAATCTTAAATTTTGTATATATTAATTGACATAATCATGTAATAATGATAAAATTTGTATAGAAACTCTTTAGCTTGCTGTTTTATAAAATGGCATAAAATCAAAGTTTTGTGAAAAGAAAGGAGTTATGAATATGGCAAAAGGAAAACCTTATGTCGACATACGTGGATATCATAAAGGCGTAACAGGTTCATGTATTAGAAATACCGTTCATTTTTCTGATGGAGAAAAGTTTCGGTTTTTAGTAGACTATGGTATGTATCAAGGTGAAGGTCATCACGGTATTGAGTATAATGATAGCGTCAATCCAGAAAAAATTAATGCAATATTACTTACTCACACCCACCTGGACCACGATGGTGCACTACCTATCTTTGTTAGAAAAGGTTACAACAAGAAAATCTACATGTCTGACGCATCAGCAGCTGTTATAGATATTGGTCTATTGGACAGCTACAACATCATGAAAAGAGATGCTAAATTAAAAAAACGGCCAATTCTTTTTTCAGAAAGTGATATTAATCAGACCATTAAGCAAATTGAAACCGTTAAGTATGAACAAACTGTAAAGATTCATAGCAACATCAGTGTAACATTCTTTAATAATGGGCATCTAATTGGAGCTTCTTGTATTTTGGTTCAAATTGATGAACCGGGCGGAATTATTAATCTTCTTTATACAGGAGACTATAAGCCTAATAACATCTTTTTGGATATTAAGCCATTTCCATATTGGGTATATGCATTACCCAATTTGACTATCATTTCAGAAGCAACATATGGTTCTACAAATTCTTGTGACATCCAGCAAATCTGGGAAGATGACATTGTTGAGGCTTGTTCAAGAAACCAATTAATATTTAATTGTGCTTTTGGTCAAGGACGAGCTCAGGAATTAATGTACCGTATAAGAAAATTGCAGGATGAAGGAAAAATTCCTAAAGATTATCCTGTACGGGTTGACGGTACAACTACAGCAGCCTATACATTTCGATATCTTGACCGCAGTAACATTCTGCGCTTAAGAGAAGAAGCCAAAAATTTCTTCCCTTACAATATTCAGTTTGTAGATAATAAAACAAGACCGGCTCTCTTGAATTCTACGGAAAGAGCAATATTTATTTCTACATCTGGTATGGGAAGTAATGGACCAGCAGCAACATATATTCCTCATTTCTTATCCAATTCAAATGCTTTGTTGTATATCCCTGGATATGCATCTGAAGGTACTCTTGCTAAAAAGATTGTTGAAGCAGACTATGGTGAAGAAATTCTATTTAAAGATGGTCACTCTGTAATTAAAAATGCAGAAGTAAAGCAAACTGGTGAATTTTCATCACATGCAACTGCAGACCAGATAATTGAATTTTTTCTACAATTTGCACCTTTGTCAATTCTATTCAATCATGGCGAGCCAAAAAATAAAGAAGCACTTGAAGCAAGAGCACAAAAAGAACTTGGTATCAAAAAAACAGGTATTCTTGGAATGGGCTATGTGTACCGGGTAAACTCTTATGGTATCGACAAAGCTGTTGAAAAATAATAACTTCTTAAAAGAGAGCTAAACTACTTGTTTGGCTCTCTGTCTTTTATTTTAATATGATTGAATGGACTTTTTTTAATATTTCATCACTAATTACATTTTTAAAATCTATAGAAATTTTAGATTCAGAAACATTAAACTCTAACATTTCCAACTTATTTTCAGCAAAAATATCTAAAATTTTTTTAATAAAATTATAATTTCTAATAACACCATTTCCAACAATAGAAATTCTTGAAATGTCTCTTTTTACAACACTTTTTATAGTATTTTCTTCAATGATATCTGTAATAATACTACCGGCCTTATTATTAAAAGTAGATTTAGTAATAATCGGAATTTTAAACTTTTCTCCTATTTCAGCACATCTGTTATGAAGTACTTTTGCTCCCTCACTAGAAATTTCTATCATTTCATTATAAGAAAGTGCAGGTATCTTCTTTGCTTCTGGTAACTTATTTGGATCAGCCGTATAAACACCATCAACATCTGAAAAAATATAGCATTCTTTTGCTTTTAAAGCAGCTGCTATGGCAACGGCAGATGTATCTGAACCTCCTCTCCCCAATGTCGTAATATCTAAATTTTCGTTATACCCCTGAAATCCTGCTATAATTACAATTTTTCTTTTATTTAATTCTTTTAATATCCTTGTAGTATCTATATTTTTTATAATCGCATTTTGATTTGTTTTATTAGTTAAAATGCCAGCTTGCCAGCCAGTTAACGAAATTGCATTATATCCTAATTCATTTAATAAAATACTTAATTTTGCTATTGATATTTGTTCACCTGAACTAAGTAACATATCCATTTCTCTATCTTTTGTATTTTTAGAAAGTTCATTGGCCTCTTTAATTAATTTATCTGTTGTTTTTCCTTGTGCAGAAAGTATAACTACAATATTATTATCTTTATTATATAAATCAATTATTTTTTGTGCTACAAGCTTTAATCTATCATTATTAGCAACTGAACTTCCTCCAAACTTCATAACTATTGTGTCCATTTGGACCACCCTCTTTAAAAAAATATATCGAGCCTTATTTTATTAAAAATATGGCTCTATACATTATATTATATACAAACAAAAAAGTTGTCAAAAAGGGGCGTCCCTATTGACAACTTTTTTGTTTTAAATAGCTTTCCATAAAACCATCTAAATCTCCATCCATTACTGCTTGAACATTTCCAACTTCGTAATTGGTTCTGTGGTCTTTTACCATTGTGTATGGGCAAAATACATAAGAGCGTATTTGGCTTCCCCATGCGATTTCTCTTTGTTCTCCTTTTAAATCTTCTATTTTTTCTTTATGTTCTTGTTCTTTTAAATCTAATAATTTGGATTTTAACATTTTCATTGCTGTTTCTCTATTTTGAATTTGTGAACGTTCTGATTGGCAGGCTACTACAATGTTTGTTGGTATATGTGTTATTCTTACTGCTGATGATGTTTTATTTATATGTTGTCCTCCTGCTCCGGATGCTCTATAAGTATCTATTCTTAAATCATCTGGGTTTATATTTATTTCTATATCTTCTGTTATTTCTGGTAAAACTTCAACAGATGCAAATGATGTATGTCTTCTTCCTCCACTGTCGAATGGTGAAATTCTAACTAATCTATGAACTCCTTTTTCACTTTTCATATATCCATAAGCGTTTTGTCCTATTATTTCAAATGTAACGCTTTTTAACCCAGCTTCTTCTCCTTCTAAATAATCAAGTTCTTTTACTTCATAATCGCTTTTGGTTGCCCATCTAGTATACATTCTATATAGCATTTCTGCCCAATCTTGTGATTCTGTTCCTCCTGCTCCTGGATGAATTGTAATTATTGCATTATTTGAATCATATTTACCAGATAGTAGTGTTTCAAGTTCTAATTTTTCAAAGTTTTTTTCTTGTTTTTTTGTATTTTTTATAATATCAATTGCTATTTCTTCATCGTATTCTTGTTTTACTAGTTCTGATAATTCTAATAAATTATTAATTTCTTTTTTTAATTCATTATATTTTATACATTTATTTTTTATTTTTTTTATTCTTGATAATACTTTAGTTGTATTTTCATTATTATTCCAAAATTCTTGTTTATTTGTTTCTTCTTCTAATTCATTTAATTCTATTTGTAAATTAGATATGTCAAAGAGATTCACCTAAATTCGTTATTTTTTCTTTTAATTCTTGAAGTTTTTTTATTGTTTCTTCTAATTCTAACATATTTTCACTCTCCCGTTTAATAAAAATATAGGGAGATGAATTTCCGTCTCCCTATTGAAGTCTTCTAAAATTCTTGTATATCAGGTTTCCACTTAGAAATAAACTTCTGAATATTTTCTTCGGACCCGCGGTAATTGAAGACAATTGCATTCTGTAACGACACTTTATATAGTGTCAATGTCAAATCATATGCAAATGCATCATATGACAATACCTGCGTTTTTCTTTGCAGATAATCATCATAATCATTTTCTGTTATTGCCTTATTTTGCATAGTTCTTTTTAAAGGCAAGGTTATTGTTACTTCCCGCTTTCCGTTCTCTGTAAACGTTATACTTTCTTTTACCATATAAAAGACTCCTTCCTAATGTTATTATTAAAATGTCTTTATTATATTAACACAAAATCCATAATTTTTCAATATTATAAAAATAAAAAAGCCCTTAACGGGCTTTTAAAACATTAATTTAATAAAATCATCAATGTTTTGGATAGAAGATATACTTGTTTTTTGTTTGCCGATATATAAGCAATCCGTTTCTTTGATTGAGTATTCCTCAATTAAAGTTTCGATTAGCAAATGTATTTTTTCGATAGCATGCTTTTTTTGAAAATCTAACTGTGAAGTGTCTGCATTTTTCAAAAAATATTCTATCTCACTCTTACCATAAGAAACCACACGAAAAATTTCTTTGCCTGTTTCTTCTGAATGGCTCTGAATTACATACAAGCATTCACTTGCACCTTTTGTTAATAATAATACATTTACAATGTTTTCGTCATCCCGGATTGCTTTTATGACAACAATTGGAAGATTCCGAATGTCTACATTATATTGATTTGTCATATATATATCTCCTTTCAACATATGTAATTTAATGTACTTTTTTATTCTATCATTTTTTGTCGAATTATGCAATATTTTATTATATGTCTTTATGTATTATTATCTGTTATAATATTATGCTTTTCTTGATTTTTGTCCTTCCATCCCTGTTTATATCCATTAATTTTATTATTAATAATTTTGATAGTTTGAGATTCTTCATCAGACAAATTTAAAAGATAAATTAAATTTTGTCCATAATTAGCTTTATCAGACTTTATAGTATTTTCTTCAAAATCAACAATATGGTTATTTAAACTTCCTCCATTAAACATTAGTAATATTGATTTTTCATTTGCACTAATTTCATCATAATTATTCTCAAAAATATTATTTTTTATATTACTATCCCAATCAAGTTTACCATTATAATATTGAGCTATTGAACCAAATCCTTTATTAAATATAATATGGTTTCCTATAAATTCTTTTGGTTTATTTGCTAAGATTTTAGCAAAGCCATTAAAAGTTATATTATTATTTGTAGTAGTATATTCACCTGTAAACACTTCAGAAATTTCACTATTTACTGTTATTGTATTTTCTTTAAATATTATATTTTCAGAATTTGAAGCTATAAATCCATTTATTGATTTATCTGTATTATTATTAATTTCAAAATTATTATTCTCTATTACTACATCTTTTAAATTATTTTCTGGAAAATATATTAAAAATGTATTTGTTAATGTTGTTACACGTTCAAATTTAACTTTATTATTTTTAATGCTTAAATTAGTAGCATTTCTAGAAATTAATAAGCTCATTGTAGCCTTAGTATCTATTGTATTTCCTTCAAATCTAATATTTTCAGCTTTTTTACTAGAAGCAGATCCTAAAGTAAAACACATTGTACTTGGATCAGTACTATTTGGCATTATAAATGTATTGTTTAAAATATTAACATTTTCTATACTTCCCATAAATACTGCTAATATTTCATCATGGCACTTTTTATAGCATTTATTATTTATAAATGTTAAGTCACTTGCCCCTCTATTAAATAAGTCTCTAACCCAAATGCATCCACCTTCTTTGGCATCATTTGCTAAATATAAATTGCAATTTTCTATTAACACATTGTGCCAACCAGTATATAAATCAATATTGCCATATGAATGTTCCCTACTTGCTGTTTCTGGAATTTTAAATGTGCAACCTATAATCTTTATATTTGTAGCACCAACATAAACCTGAGAATTATATAAATTTTCAATGTTTTTTGTCTCTCTTGCTTCAATATTTAAATTACTTATATTACAGTTATCTGATTGCATAATAAATAAAAATTCACTTGTTTTTTCTGGATTAAAATCATTATCTGTAAAAATAGTACTATTATTTCCAATTATATTTGTAGATGGTGTTTCCAACCTTATAATGTCTGTAATTTTATATTCACCTTTTGGAAATTCAACATTAGCAATTCCAGAATTTATAGCTTTTCTTAAATATTCTGTATCATTATTTATGCTATTTCCTTTGGCTCCAAATTGTTTAACATTAATAGTATCTTTTATAATTGCAAGCTTTGCGATTAAGCCGTTATTTAATTCAATATATAAGCCATTATCTACTTTTATATTTGAAGTTTTTTCTATAATATCATATCTTCCTGCACCACCATCATTTTCTTCATAATATCCTAATGTTTTATACTTCTCCCCTACTTTTGCATTTAAGTTTTTAAGTTCTGTTATATTTTTTACAGGTGTATATCTATCTGTTGCAGGTTCTAATGGTGTTACATTTGGTGTTATAATAGATTTTTCATTAAATTCTTCATATCCATTTTGTATATTATTATATTTTTTAAATTCTTCTTTCTTTATAATAAAATTACAAAGTTCTTCTATATCTTTTGTATTTATATTTTCATTATTTAAAAGTTCAAAAATATCACTTGAATTTACATATCCATTTTTGTTTTCATCTCTAAATACTTCTATTGTATATTTTTCATTATTTTTAAATGTTGCTGTTACTCCTGATAAAAGTATACTATTATCTATATTTACAGCTTTTGTTTTTTCTTTAAAGTTTTGTATACTCATACTTCTTTCTTCATTTGAAGTTGAAAGTACTATTAAAATAGTTTTGTCAGTTTTATTTATAAAAATTTTGTCATCATTTTTTGCAAAAACATATTTACTAAGAAATATCATTGTTCCCATTAAAATAATAATTATAGAAATTATTATTTTTATTTTTTTACTTAATTTATCATTTTTTATCACTATTATTAAAATCAAACCTACTATAACTATTGTTAAAAAATCTTTTAAATCAAATTCTAAACCTGTTTTAGGTAATGCTCTTATTGCCGTTGTAGTATCTTTATTTTCATTTTTTGTTAAATCATCTAATTGCTGTTGTATGTTTGAATTATTAACTATATTTTGAACTATATTATTATTTGTTTCTGTATTAGTTTTAATTATTTTAATATTTTCGCTAATAATATCATTAATTTGCATTTCTGTAGAATTTGTATGTACTGTAATATTTGTTACTCTTATATTTGTTTTATTTGTTTCTTTATTTGCTTTAAATTTAAACGAAATTGTATCTGTTCCAATTTTATTAACATCATAATAACAACAAATCATTTCAGATTTTTCTTTTATATAATTGGTTTTTAAATCTTCTATTGATGTTCCAATATATGTTAAATTATCTGAGTCAAAATGAACTGAAAAATCTGCAGTTATAACTTTTTCATTAAATCGAATTGTAAATTCTAATTCTTTTCCATTTTCAACTGTATTTGTATTTGTGTTAGAATGTACTGCTACAGCTGATACTATATTTGCAAATGTTAATATTGCTAATATTAGTATTACTATTATTTTTCTTTTGGTTTTTTTATTCATTTTATCCCCTTTATTATAGTATTTTTTATTTTCCTAAATTAATTATAATAATAATTTTAGAAATTTTCAATACTTAATATTATTAGTAATATAATGGAGATAATTTTCTTAGCATATTAATCACTTCAATTAAACATTTTATAGTATAATCTATTTCTTCTTTATTATTATATTTTCCTATACTAATTCTGATAGTACTATGTGCCTCAGTATCTGACAATCCTATAGCTCTTAATACATGCGAAGATTCTATACTCCCAGTAGTACAAGCGCTACCTGTAGATATGTATATACCTTTTTTATCTAATTCATATAATATATTGTCTGCTTCTACAAATTTAAAAGTAATATTTATATTTCCCGGCAACCTTTTTATTAAATCTCCATTAATCTTTACTTCTTCTATATTTTTCTTAATTTCATTTATAAAATAGTCTCTTAATTCAATTGTTTTTTTATTGTTTTCTTCCAAGTTATCATGAACTATGTTTATTGCTTTAGCTAACCCAATAATTCCTGCAACATTTTCTGTTCCCGCTCTTCTATTTCTTTCTTGATGTCCCCCATTCAAATATTTTCTAAATTTTATTCCATTTTTTAAATATAATACGCCTATTCCTTTTGGTCCATAAAATTTATGTGCAGACAATGAAAGTGAATCTATATTCATACTTTTTACATCTATTTTAACATTTCCTATTGCCTGTACACAATCTGTATGAAATAAAATATTATATTTTTTTGCAATTTGACTTATTTCATTTATTGGTTGAATCGTTCCAATCTCATTATTAGCAAACATAATTGAAATTAGAATTGTATCCTTTCTTATTGTATTTTCTAGTTCTCTTAATTTTATAATTCCGTTTTCATCTACTCCGACATATGAAATTTCGAATCCTTCTCTTTCTAATTCTTTACATGTATCTAAAACTGCTGGATGTTCTATTTTACTTGTAATAATATGTTTTCCTTTATCAACATTACCTAATGCAATCCCCTTCAAAGCCATATTATCGGCTTCACTTCCACCACTTGTAAAATATATTTCACTTGGATTTGCATTTAAATTTAAAGCCACTTTTTTTCTTGAATCTTCAATTATTTTCTTATTATCTCTTCCTATTTTATAAGCTGATGATGGATTTCCATACTTTTCTTTCAAATATGGCACCATTTCTTCGAAAACTCTATTATCCATTTTTGTTGTTGCAGCATTATCTAAATATATTTCCAAGATTATCACTTCTTTCTTTTTTTTGAATTATATCATATATTTTTTATATTTTAAATATGTTGACAAAATATAATTCTTATTATATTCTTTATGCATAGGAGGCGATATCTTTTGAATAATATAAGGGTAGGTTGTTCTGTTCTAATAAAATCAAATAATAAATTATTATTAGGAATTAGAAATAAAGAACCAAATAAAGGAATGATAATTACACCTGGAGGTGGTGTTGAATTATTTGAAAGAATGGAAGATACTGTAAAAAGAGAAACAATGGAAGAAACAGGGTTAGAAATTACAAATATTAAACAATTAAAAACTTATGAAATTATTAATAATCCAGATGAACATCGAATTATAATCTACTGGTCAGCAGATTATGACAAAAATTTAGTTCACTCAGCAACTGATTTAGCAGGCGCACAATTTTATACTAAAGAAGAAATAAAAGAACTAGATAAGTTAGGAAAATTAAGTAATATTACAAAACAGGTTCTATATGACAATAATTGGTTATAGAAACAATAAAACTAGGTAGTTTTATCTATCTAGTTCTATTGTTTTGTTAATTGATCTTTCGATATTCCACACTTCAAATACACAAAATTTATCTTCATATATATTCATCATAATTCCGAATGGTTTGTTTGGCATCTGAAAATTACCATAAATAATTTTGTCTATACCAAATATTTCTTTTATTTTCGGATCCTTTTCATCTATATAGTCGCTTAAAATGTATACATCTCCAAAAGATGGCAGTCCTAAACTATTACAAATATCCCATCCTTTTAATTTTCCATATTTAGATATTAAATTTCTATCTTTCGCCTTTGTCAATGCTATCATTACTTTTCTCTCCTATTTCTCTCTTTTTAAAGTCGACTATCCATCCCTCCAAATTTTTCATATTAACTACAGAATATTTATTATCTTTCATTAACAATATCAAGTTTCCAACAGTTGCCATGATTTCTCCTGATATATATTCTGGTTTGTATACTTTTGTGTATTCTTTATATTCTGGTTCATCCATGTTACCAAAAAGATTTAATTGTCTACTTCCTTCTAATAAATTTTGTTTTACTTTATCAGAAATATTTGTAAAATTATTATACTCTGGCTTAATAAAATATTTTTTACATTTATCATCTATTCTTTGTAAAATAGATTCATATTCTTTCATAAGCATCTTGTCTATTTCTTCTTGGTCTCTATCTATTATAAAATTATTCATTTTATAAGATGAGTTCACTCTAGATGCTATTCCTAAATTTGATATTCTACTCTCTAATTGTCTTGCAATTCTTCCATTTGGAGTTTGAGCTAAAAATATAGAATAAATAGCCCCTTGTTCTAATAGTCTTTCATATTTTCTGTAACTAGCCGCAGTTCCTACCTTTAATTTATCATTTGCAAAATAAGCAAGGTATACATGATGTTCTTCATGGCAAAATCTTCTTGCTGTATCACTATTTGTTCGACATATACTACCATTACATCCTAAACATAAATCAAATCCAGACTTTGTCTGACATGCTTTGCATTGGCAATATTCACTCCCCGTCAAATCAGTAAAAAATTGACATGGTACTATTTCTCTTTTTAATAAATTATAATAGCCTTTGCAATGTTTCTCCATAGTCTTTTTAATCTCTATATTTCCGACTACAATCTTCATATTCTATAGAATGCGTCAAATTATCATAAAATAGCATCTGTGGATTATCTTTAATCCATTTTATTCCTAAAAATTGTTTTATTCCCATATTGAAGTTCCTTTCAAATTTTCAAAATGTGGTCTTAAAGTTTTTACTATCTCTATCATCCAATCCTTCCTAATATTTTCATTCCATAAAGCTCTATCTAATGCATTAATATCTTTCGCAATTAATTTTCTTATAAATTGTGATTCTACTACTGGTGCATCAGCAACAAACATTTCTTCATTTTGATTTTCATAATATAAATATGGTGTGTTTCTTTGCTTTTGATCTATTATTTCGCTGTAGTCTTCTATTTTTCTTAATTTGTATCCATATTTACTAAACTCGTCTTTTACATCTATATCAACTGCAACTATATGTAAGTGTGCATGATCAGAACAGCATCCGCCTTTTGCTGAACAAGACAATGCCCCATGTTCGAAAAATACAAATTTTCCATAATATTGCTTAAACACTTTTTTTAATTCTTCTTTTATCATTTTTAATTCTTCAACTTGTTCTTTTGGCAATTGTGCTATTGATAAGTAATGATCTTTTGGTACTATTAATAAATATCCTGGAACTAGTGGTCCTACCATAGGCATTATTACAAATTTCTTTGTAGTTGCTACTATTCTACTATTTAATCCTTCTTTTTCAAATTCTTTTTTTAGATATATATCAAAAAAATTATTTTCTTCTTTATTATTTATTTCACTACAAAATGAACATTCCATTTTTATTATTACCTCTCTTCTTCAAATTCTTTTCTATATTCTTTATTATTTATTGATTTTACACATTTTTCTAACATCCTATATCCTATATTCATATTATTAAAATCTGCTTGTGTTCCCCACCAATGATTATTATTATCATATATTGTGTAATCTGTCCAATCTAATTGATTAAGTTTTCCTTCTGCAAATACTGGAGAACCTGGCAATGGTACAAATCTATATAAACTAATTCTATGTATATATTCCCTTAATTCATTTAAATATTTTATTGTCTCTAAACTACTTTCTATATTTTCTCCTGGATATCCATGCATTATATATAATTTTACCGGTATTCCATTTTCATGTAGTTTTTTTATTACTTTTTTTGATTCTTTTAAATTTATATCTTTATTCATATTATCAACCATTCTTTGTGAGCCACTTTCAATTCCTAATCTTATTTCTTGGCAATTGCTATTTCTTAAAGCCTGTATAATTTCATCATTGACTGTATCTACTCTAGAATTACATTCCCATTTCAAGCCATACTTCTTAAAGATATTAGCAATTCCTATCGCATGCTTTGTATTAAGTGTAAATGTTTCATCTAGTAATGTAATTCCATCACATTTATAATATCTTTTTAAGAGATATTTTACTTCTTCTTCAAAATCTTTTAAATTTCTAAATTTTACTTTTCCTCTATTTTGAATTGCACAAAACTTACATCTAAATAAGCACCCCCTTGAAGAAATCATACTAATAGAATTTTTGCTCTTTCCTCCAACACGATTATTCATATATATCTTTTCATCTGGAATTAAATGTCTTGCTGGAAAAGGTAAATTCTCAACATTAACTCTTTCTCCTTTTATTATTCCTTTTTCTTTACATCCGTCTTGTATCCACTTTGTAACTGTTTCTTCACCTTCTCCTGTGAAGACTACATCCAATTTCATTTCTTTTAAAATTTTTTGAGGAAATATCGTTGCTTGAGTGTTTCCAGCAATATGATATTTAGCTTTTTTCTTTAATTTTTCACATAATTTTAGATATGTCGGATATGAAGCTGTAGATGAAATTGAATATGCATATATATCAGCATTTGGAATATCTTCTATTTTAGTATTTTCGTCAAAATACTTAACTTCTACATCACAACCATTTTTTTCTAAAGCTGAACACAGATATAACATACCTAATGGTGGAAACTCTACTCTTTGCTTGTCTTTTATCTTGTCATCGTAATAATAGTAAAAAAATATAATTTTCACTGTTTTACCTCCAAAATTTACATTATTTTATCTATCATCTTATACTTTTCAATATTATTTTACCATTATTTTCCTATTTTTTCAAGCAATATCAAATTTTCTATGCTATAACTTATTATTTCATCAATTTTATCTAGATAAATTACCTTTTACAAAGAATTATATGCCTCTCTTTTTGATTCCTCTTTTGCATAAAAAAAGAAATGTTAACATATATCATATGTCTACATTTCTTTTTTAGCATTTTTATTCGCAATTTTATATTTTTGTTGACAAAACGAACTGATTTTGCTATTTTTGTTTTTAAAAAAATTCTTGTAATTCAGTATTTACGCGTTTTTGCCACAGCAGTTCTTATATTTCTTTCCACTTCCACAAGGGCAAGGATCATTTCTACCAACTTTAGGGCCTTCATTTACTACTGTTTGACTATGTTCAGGTGTATTTATTTTTTTACCACCATCTACACTTTGAATAGCTTCTAATGCTGCACCTGTGATTTTTGCAGCTTCTTGTCTTTTTACATCACCATTTTGTTTTCTAATATTCATAAGAATTTTAACAACATCTGTCTTTATATCTGCTACCATTTCTTCAAACATATCCATACCTTCAACCCTATATTTTACAACAGGATCTTGTTGTCCATATGCTCTTAATCCAATACCATCTTTTAATTCGTCCATATTATCAATATGATTCATCCATTTTTCATCAACTACTTTAAGCATTACAACTCTTTCAAGTTCTCTCATTTTTTCAGGTGTTATTTCATCTTCTTTTAATTGATATTTATCTAATGCTTGTTTTTCTAGTTCTTCTACTATAGCTTTTGAATTGTTTTCATTTTCTTTAATGAATTCTTTCATATCTAAGCCGAATTGATTTGTTATTTCTGTATTTAAAGCTTCTACATTTACTGATTTTCCGTCTTCTCCTTCTGTAAACATATCAACTGTTTCATCAGCAATTGTCTTTATCATATTTAAGATATTTCCATGGATGTCTTCTCCATCAAGAACTTCTCTTCTTTGTTTATAGATAATTTCTCTTTGTGCATTCATAACATCATCATATTTTAATACATTTTTACGAATACTGAAGTTTCTTCCTTCTACTTTCTTTTGAGCATTTTCAACTGCTCTAGAGATAATTCGTGATTGTATTGGCATATCTTCATCTGCACCTAATGTATTATATACTTTAGTAATTGCATCTCCACCAAATATTTTCATTAAATCATCATCTAATCCAATGTAGAATTTAGATTCTCCGACATCACCTTGACGTCCAGAACGTCCTCTTAATTGGTTGTCAATTCTCCTTGATTCATGTCTTGCAGTACCGATTATTTTTAATCCTCCTGCTACAATTACTTTTTGTTTTTCTTCTTTTATGTCTTCTTCAAATTTTGTAACTAATTTTTTGAATTGTTCTCTTGCTCTTAATATATCTTGGTCATCTGTTTCATAGTAAGTATTAGATTCTTCTATTAAATATTCTGGCACTTTGTTTTTCTTCATTTCTTCTTTAGCTAAATATTCACTGTTTCCTCCAAGCATAATATCAGTACCACGTCCTGCCATGTTTGTTGCTATTGTAACTGCTCCAAATTTACCAGCTTGTGCTATTATCATAGCTTCTTTTTCGTGTGATTTAGCATTTAATACTTCATGAGGTATTCTAGCTTCATTTAATAGTTTGCTTAATTTTTCTGATTTTTCAATAGATATTGTACCAATTAAAACTGGTTGTCCTTTTGCATGACTTTCTTTAACACTTTCTATTACAGCTCTAAATTTAGCATTTTCATTTTTGTATATTACATCATTTTCATCTTTTCTTACCATAGGTTTGTTTGTTGGAATAGCTACAACATCTAAATTATATATTTCTTCGAATTCTGCTTCTTCTGTCATGGCTGTACCTGTCATACCAGATAATTTATCATACATTCTAAAGTAGTTTTGGAATGTAATTGTTGCAAGTGTTTTTGATTCATCTGCTATTTTTACTTTTTCTTTAGCTTCTATTGCTTGATGTAATCCATTGTTATATCTTCTTCCATACATAATACGTCCAGTAAATTCATCAACAATTAAAACTTCTCCATCTTTTACGATGTAATCTATATCTTTTTTCATAACTCCGTGCGCACGTAATGCTTGGTTTACATGGTGTACTAATGTAGAGTTTTCTAAGTCATTAAAGTTTTCTAATCCAAAGAATTCTTCTGCCTTTTTTATACCTTTTTGTGTAAGTGATGCTGATTTTGCTTTTAAATCTACTATATAATCATATTTTTCATTATCTTCTGCTTGTTCAAAATCTTTAACATCTTCTTCTACTATAACTTTAGCTTCAAGTTTTCTAACAAAGCTATCTGCTTTTTTATATAAATCTGATGATTCATTTGCTCTACCAGAAATAATAAGTGGTGTTCTTGCTTCATCTATTAAAATACTATCAATTTCATCGACAATTGCATAGTGTAATCCTCTTTGTACTAATTGGTTTTTATAAATAACCATATTATCTCTTAAATAATCAAATCCAAATTCATTGTTTGTACCATATGTAATATCTGCTGCATATGCTTTTTGTTTTGCTTGTGGTTCCATTCCAGCAATTACTAAGCCTACTGATAGTCCTAAGAATTTATATAATTTTCCCATCCATTCACTATCTCTTTTTGCTAAGTAATCATTTACTGTAATAACATGTACGCCTTTTCCTTCTAATGCGTTTAAATATACTGGTAATGTTGCAACTAATGTTTTACCTTCACCAGTTTTCATTTCTGCAATTCTTCCTTGATGTAATATAATACCACCTATTAATTGGACATCAAAATGTCTCATTCCTAATGATCTTTTTGAGGCCTCTCTAACAACTGCAAAAGCTTCTGGTAATATATCATCTAGTGTTTTTCCTTCAGCTAATTGCTTTTTAAAATAATTTGTTTTCTCTCTTAATTCATGGTCTGTCAATTTTTCCATTTCTGGTTCTAAACTATTTATTTTGTTTACTATTGGCATTACCCTTTTTACTTCTTTCTCACTATATGTTTTGAATAGTTTCATAATGGTACATTCCTCCTAAGTTTATATTTTACTTTGTAACTATATCACTAAAAATATTTTTTATCAAGGGGTTTTGATAAATATTTTAAAGGTATTTATTGTAATATTTTTTTAACTTTAACATACATTTTACTAATCAACTTTAGAAAAGAGGATTTTATATGTTTGTTTTTAATGTTAAAGTAAATGGAAGTAAGATTTTTAAGATTTTTTTTATTTTCATAATAATTATAATGATTATTATTTTAGGTATTGTTTTTCATAGAGTAATATCTGGTGCCAACAATAATTTTACTGTTTCTGATAGTATTGATGGTTCTGGAATTTGTAAAATCACATCTAAAAGTTATACCAATATTCTAAAAACTGTTCATGAAGATATTGATTCTTATGTTGGCAAAAAAATAAATTTTACAGGGTATATTTATAGGGTATCAGATTTGCAAGATAATCAATTTGTTCTAGCTAGAAATATGATTATTAACTCTAGTTCACAGTCTGTTGTTGTTGGTTTTTTGTGTGAATATGATAATTCTAAAGATTTTGATAATAACACATGGGTAGAGATAACTGGTGAAATTAAAAAAGGTTCATACCATGGTGATATGCCTATTGTTGTTATTACAGACATAAAAAAAGTTAATACTCCATCTGATGAATATGTTTATCCTCCTGATGATAGTTATATTCCAACATCTGGTATTTTATAATATATCAGATTGCCCCACATAAAAGTATTATGTGGGGCATTTTTTTAATTTTTATCAAAAATTGTTTTTACTACTCCCCCATCTATCAATGTTGCAAAAACATTTTTTATAATAATTAATACTATTGGTCCAACAAGCATACCTATTATTCCTAAGAATTTAAAACCTGTATACATTGCAATTAAAGTAAAAATAGGATGTGTTCCAATATGTTTGCTAACTAATCTTGGTTCTAAAAATTGTCTTACTGTAGACATTATTGCAAACAATACAATAATTGCAATTCCTAATTTCAAATCTCCATTTAATGCTGAAATTATAGCCCATGGAACCATAACTGTTCCAGAACCTAAAATTGGTAGAGCATCTACAAATCCTATAAAAAGAGCCATTAGAAGTGGATATTCTATATTAAAATTTGCAAACTTTAATATATACAACCCTATTAAAGAAATTACAAATGATATTAAAATTAATGTTGCTTCAGCTTTTAAATATCCTCCTAATGTTTTTATTAATTCTCTTATATGTTTTCCTAATCTAAATACCCATTTTTTAGGAAAATGATGTTCTATTTGGTCTAATATATATACTTTATCTACACATATTAAATATAATGCCATTATGGTTATTACAAAATAAATTGCTATACTTGGAATTGATGTAACAATATTAATTAATCCAGTTAGCGAATTTCTAATCCAATTAGATGCTGTATTTAAAATTCCACCAGTAGAATTTTGTAAAACTCCGCATTATTTCATTTGGTAATTTTATTTTATTAAATTGGAATTTATTTATAAAATCTTGTGATAATCTATATATTTTATCTATATATCCATTTAAACCTTGTAAAAGATTAGAAGCCTCTGAAAATAGAGATATAATTCCCCATGTTAAAGCTCCAAGAATTATAACCGAAACCAGTATAAAAATTATAATTGAGCTCGCTTTTCTTGTTAATTTTGCCTTTTTCATAATAAATCTAATAGCCGGTTCAATTATAAGTGATATAATAAACGCAATTAAAAAAGGCATATAAAATACAGATAGTTTTAATGCTATAATTAAGCCTATTAAAATTGCTATAACATATAAAATTCTCTTGCACACTCTTGTCCAATAAGACATATCAATAATCATATTATTCTCCCATTTTACTATTTATTATATGTATTTCGATAAAGAATAATACTTATTTACACAAGAAAAAAGGAGCTAATATTATAAAAGCTCCTAGAAAAATTATTCAGCATTTTTATTGCTATGGCAGTCACATATTTCATCTATTGTTGAACATACTTGTTGTTTTCCTAATTCTTCATCATTTTGTGCTAAATCTCCTAATGTTAAAATTCCTATTACATGATTATTTTCATCACATACTGGAAGTCTTCTTATTTGATTTGATGCCATCTTACTCTCTGCATTTGTCATATCTTCATCTTCCTTACAAGTACATACATCTGTTGACATTATATCACTTGCTGTAGTTTGACATGTATCTTTATTACAAGCTACAGTTCTTAACAAAACATCTCTATCAGTTATAATTCCACAAATACAATTATTATTATCACATACTGGAACACATCCTATATGATTTTCGCTCATTAATTTAGCAATTTCATTTATTTTTGTTTCTGGTTTTACACAGCAAACATTATTACACATACAATCTTTAACTTTCATTTTATAACCACCTTTCAAAATTTTTCATAATTATTATTTGTAGTAAAACAAAAAATATGCAAATTAATTTTTGCATATTTGTCATTTTTTTCCAAATAAAAAGTTGTCAAAAAGGCCCGTCCCTATTGACAATTTTAAAGGAGAGATATTCTCTCTCCTTAGTCCCTTGTTAAAGCTTCAACATTTAAGAAATCGAAAATTTCCTTGATAATTTCCTTGTCCTCTGGTGAAACTTTTGCATATTCATCATTTTTTCTCATTTCAGCAAGTGTGAGTTCAACCGATTTTCCGATTGACCATTTTTCGTCATTAATGATTCGAGGTGGAATTTCTGAATTATCTTTTGATAATTTCTTATAATATTCCCATTCCTCTTCAAGTTTTTTCAGTTTCTCATAGCGCATAATTTTTCCTCCTGTCTTCCTTTAACATATGGTTTATATATAAATATATATATTTATTATAGTCTATTTTTAGTGTTATGTCAATTAAATTTCATATATATCATCATTATATGTTCCATATTCTCTTGAAAATGGTGGTCTTCCAGGTCCAGGTCTAAATGGTGGTCTCATTGGCGGTCTTGGTCCAGGCATTGGTGGTCTTACTGGTGGACGTGGTGGAAATATACCTGGTCTATTTAACAATTCTCTAATTAATAATATTTTTATCAAATCTCTTAAGCCACTATTTACTTGTCTTGTTTCTATTTTTTCTTTTGATGATTCTGATACTTTTACTTGTGCTTTTTTGTCAATACTATTTAAATTGTTTGATGCTGTTCTAACATTATTTGCCAAATTTATATTTAGTTGTATTTCATTTTGACCTTCTAAAGCAGAATATATCTCATCTGTCATATTTTCAATATCATCATTTGTTAATTGTCCTCTAGTATTTTGACATTTTTTTGCAATCATAGGATATACAATTTTATAAATTTCTGGATAATAATTTTCTAATCCTACATTTGAAACTTCTTGTGAAATATTATTATTATTTTGTGCCCTAAAATCATTGTAATTATAATCATACATATTATTTTGTGGATATCCCAAAATACTTCTTATGTAATCATCATATGTTCCATCATACATAAAAAAACCTCCTCATATTTTTTATATCATATGAGAAAGGTTTGATTTTTGTTATAATTCATTTACTAATTTTTTAAATTTATTTCCTCTGTCTGCAAAATTTTTAAACATGTCAAAGCTTGCACTTGCCGGAGAAAATAATACTACTTCACCTTTTTTAGCTGATTTTTTTGCTATTTTTATAGTTTCTTCTAAACTATCACACATATAAATATCCATTGTTTTATTTTGTCTTTCTGATTCTGCCTTAACAACATCAAATATTTTTTCAGCAGTTTGACCTATTAAAATTAATGTCTTTACTTTTTCTATAATAGGTTTTGCTATTGGTGTATAATCTAAGTTTTTGTCATATCCTCCTGCTATCAAAACAATGTTTTCTTTAAAAGCATTTAGACCTGATAATGTTCTGCTAGGAGAAGAACTTGCTGAATCATTATACCATTTTACTCCATCTATTTCTCTTACAAATTCTATTCTATGTTCAACTGGTTTAAATTCTTTTATTGCTTGGACAGCAATGTCTGAATCCACCAATGTTTTTGTTGCTGCTAATGCTGTTGCTATATTAGCAAAATTATGTTTTCCTCTTAATATTACTTCATCTGTATTTAAAATATGCTTTCTAACTTTTTCTTCGCATTCTTTTATAACATTATCATCAACTATAAATCCATTATCTAGTTTTTCTTTACTGCTAAAAAATACTACTCTTCCATTTGCTTCCTTTGCACATTCTCTTGTTATATCATTATCATAATTTAAAACTAATATTCCATTTTCATCTTGATTTTTAAATATGCTTTTCTTTGCTTCTATGTATTCTTCATAATCTTTATGAATATTTAAATGATTTGGAGTTATATTAGTAATAACAGCAATATCTGGGCTTACATTCATATTCATTAATTGAAAACTACTTAACTCTAAAACAAGTATATCTTCAGGTTTTATTTCAGGCAATTTTGTAAATAATGGTGTTCCTATATTTCCTCCTAAAAAAGTATTATATCCAGCTTTTTGTAATATAGCATTTATTAAACTTGTTGTAGTTGTCTTTCCATCACTACCTGTTACCCCAATCATTTTACATGGGCACATTTCCATAAGCATTTCTACTTCTGTTGTTACAATTGCACCTCTTTGTGCTTCTGCTTTTAATTCTGGTTTAGTTGGTAAACAACTAGGTGATCTAAATATTAAATTAAATCCTTTTAATTTTTCTAATGACTCTTTTCCAAAAGAAAAATCAAATCCGTATGTTGTTATTTTATTTAAAATGTCTTTTGGTATTTCATCTATTGTTCTATCATCAAAAACTGTTACATTTGCTTTTTTTTCATAAAGATAATCAAGTAATGGAAGATTGCTTACCCCTAATCCTATCACTGCAACTTTTCTATATTTTATGTATTCATTAAATTCTTCTAATTTTTTATTTGTGTAATTCATTTTTTCCTCCTTTACTTTTTATATATTTTATGTTTTATTTTTATTTTCGTTTCATATTATATATCTTTTTAAGAAAAAAAACAAATTTTGGTTGAATATTTTTATGTTTTTAGGAGAAAATATTTTTAGAACTTGAATGGAGGTGCATTTCAATGTCAAAATCTAATAAGAAAAATAATCAAAATAAGAACAATAGTAATGAAAACAATCAAAATAATCAAAGACAAAATAATAATTGTAAATAATTTTAATAGCTTCTGTATAAGAAGCTATTTTTATATTATAGTCTATATTATTAATTTCTATTGCATTTTATATAAATTCGTATGTAATAATTTTTCTGCACGATAACTTCCTGGTTTTTCCAAAAATTCCTCGTATACTTTTTTAACAACAGGATTTTCATGTGCTTTTCTAATATTGGACTTTTCATCAATAGAATACAAACCCTCTGCTCTCAATTCTCTTATATCTACTTCAGCTTGTGTCTTAGAATCCTTTATTGGTTGTCCAGTACCCATTATACATCCACCAGGGCATGCCATAATTTCTATAAATTTATAGTTTGATTTTCCAGTTTTTATTTCTTCCATAATTTCTTTTGTGTTTAACAAGCCACTTACAGCAACAACTTCTATATCTTTATTATTAATATTTATTGTTGCCTTTTTTATTTCTCTTCCACCTCTAACTTGATTAAAATTAATCTTTTCTAAATTTTTTCCTGTTAAAATATCTTGTGCTGTCCTAAGGGCTGCTTCCATAACTCCACCTGTTGTTCCAAATATGGCTCCTGCTCCAGAAGCTTCTCCTAATGGATTATCAAATTCACTATCTTCTAAATTTTCAAACTCTATATTTTCTTCTTTTATCATATTTGCAAGTTCTCGAGTTGTAATTACATTATCAACATCAAAAAGTCCGTTATTTTTCATTTCTGGTCTTTTTATTTCATATTTTTTAGCAATACATGGCATAACAGAAACAACATATATTTTGTTTGGGTCTATTTTTTCTTTTTTGGCATAATATGTTTTTATTAAAGCTCCTAGCATTTGATGTGGAGATTTACATGTAGATACATGTTGCAATAATTCTGGATAATTTTTTTCTACATACTTTACCCAACTTGGGCAACAAGATGTTATTAAAGGTAATTTTTCGTCTTTTTTTAATCTTTCACTAAATTCATAAGCTTCTTCCATTATTGTAAAATCTGCTCCTGTATTTGTATCAAATACTTTATCAAATCCTAATTTTTTTAAAGCTGTTATCATTTTTCCTTTAACATTTGCCCCTATTGGCATATTAAATTCTTCTCCTAATGATACTCTAATAGATGGTGCTGTTTGCACAACTACTTGTATTTCTGGGTCTTTCAACTTTATTAACAATTCATCTATTGACTCCATAAATTTTCTCCTTTTTGTTGTATTTATATAACTATTCAAATTATAACAAACTATATTTTTTTATACAATATTATTTTTATTTTTATTTTTTCTATTTATGCTCCAATAATTGAAAATCCATTATCTACATGAATAACTTCTCCTGTTATTGCTTTAGACATATCACTAAATAAAAAGCTTGCTACATCTCCTATTTCTTGTGCTGTTACATTTCTATGTAATGGTGCTTTATCTTCAACAATATCTAAAATACTACCAAAGTCTTTTATTCCCTTTGCAGATAGTGTTTTTATTGGTCCTGCTGAAATAGCATTTATTCTTATTCCTTCTTTTCCTAAATCACCTGCTAAATATCTAACACTTGATTCTAATGCAGCTTTTGCTGCTCCCATTATATTATAACCTTTTACTGCTCTTTCAGCTCCTAAGTATGTTAGAGTTATAATACTTGCATTTTCTTTTAACAATCCGATTTCTGTTGCTATATTTGATACAGCTATTAATGAATAACTGCTAACATCACAAGCATGTGCAAATCCTTCTCTTGAAGTTTTTATAAAATCATTTCTTAGGTCTTCTGTATTTGCATGTGCAATTGCATGTAAAATACCATCAATTTGACCATTTTCTTCTAATATCTTTTTAAAACATTTTTCTATGCTCTCATCATTTGAAACATCACAAGAATATAATTTTGCACCACCAATTTCAGATAATAATTTTTTTACTTTTTCTCCACTTTCTTCTGAATTATATGTAACTATTATTTCTGCACCATTTTCATATGCTGATTTAACTGCTCCCCATGCAATACTCCATTTATTTCTTAATCCCATTATTAATATTTTTTTATTTTTTAATAGCATTAATCATTTCCTCCTATTTTTCTATATTTTTGATATCTGTTCTCAATTAATTCTTCTGGATTAATTGTAGATAATTCTTTTATATATTTTATTATACTACTTTTTAATTTTTTATAAACCATTTCAAATTCTTCTTTTTCTGTTTTTGGTTCATTTATAATTTCATCTATAACATTTAAGCCTTTTAAGTCTTTTGCTGTTAATTTCATATTTTCAGCAGCCTCAACATGTTTTGAAGTGTCTTTGTAAAGAATACTTGCAAAACCTTCTGGAGATAATATTGAATATACTGAATTTTCTAACATTATAATTTTATCACTTACGCCTAAAGCTAAAGCTCCTCCACTAGATCCTTCACCTATAACAATTGATATTGTTGGAACTTTTAGTCTAGACATTTCTAATAAATTTCTAGCAATTGCTTCTCCTTGTCCCCTCTCTTCTGCTCCTATTCCTGGGTAAGCTCCTGGAGTATCTATAAATGTTATTATAGGTCTTCTAAATTTTTCAGCTTGTTTCATTAATCTTAATGCTTTTCTATATCCTTCTGGATTTGGCATTCCAAAGTTTCTTTCTATATTTTCTTTTGCATTTTTACCTTTTTGTTCTCCTATAACTGTTACTGGTATGCTATTTAATTCTGCAATTCCGCCTATAATTGATTTATCATCACCAAAATGTCTATCACCATGTAATTCTATAAAATTCTCAAAAATATTTTCTATAAAATCTTTTGCTTTTGGCCTATCTGCTTTTCTCGCAATTGTTACCTTTTCCCAAGCAGTTTTTTCTTTAATTTTCATTTTTTCACTTCCTTTGACTATAATATAAATTTATGATATAATCCAAATTATGTTAAATAACATTAAACCATATAATTATTTAGGAGGAATAAGCTTATGGAAAGAACTAATCGGTTTAACCCTTTAAAAGCTCATAAATTAATACAGGAATATGAGAAAAAGGGAGAATACGAAAAATCCAAATTCATTAAAGAACTTCTTTATCGGTATAGTAGGCTTTACCCTAAAGACCTCCCAGAAGAAACATTGCTTTTTATTGGCAGGTACAAAAGAAAGTCTATTAATGAAGTTTTGCATAATTTTGGCTACGAAATAGAGGCTTACAAAAAAGACTTAATTCGTAAATTTCCATTTAAATCATATGGAATAGTATTAAAAATTAAATAATTTTGGTTAAAACTGAAAGCTATCTGCTTTCAGTTTTTTTATGTAATTTTAAAATTTTATATAAAGTTTGTTTCATATCTTTTCTTTCAACAATTTTATCTATGAAGCCATGTTCCAAAAGAAATTCTGAAGTTTGAAAATCTTTTGGTAATTTTTGTCCAATAGTTTGCTCAATAACACGTGGACCTGCAAAACCTATTAAAGTTTTTGGCTCTGCTAATATTATATCACCTAGACTTGCAAAACTTGCTGTAACACCTCCAGTTGTAGGGTCAGTTAATACTGATATATATAGCAGACCTTTTTCATTTAATTTTGCTAATGCAGCTGATGTTTTTGCCATTTGCATTAAAGATATAATACCTTCTTGCATTCTAGCTCCACCTGAGACACAAAATAATATTACTGGTAATTGTTCTTCTATTGCTTTTTCAATTAGTCTTGTTATTTTTTCTCCAACAGCACTTCCCATACTTCCCATAAAGAAATTACTATCCATAGCACCAATTGCTACTTTTATTCCATTTATTTTTCCAATTCCTGTTTTTACCGCTTCTGATATCTTTGTTTTTTCTTGTAATTGTTTAATTTTATCTTTATATCCTTCAAATTTTAACATATCAGTAGTTTGTAAATCTTTATCTAATTCCTCAAAAGTTCCCTCATCAACAACTTGTTTAATTCTTCTTCTAGCTGATAATCTAAAATATTTGCCACAATTAGGACATATACTATAATTATTTTTTACATCTTCTTTGTATAAAATTTCTTTACAATTATCACACTTAATCCATCTACCAACTGGAATATCAACTTTATTTTCTATTGTTTTTGCAGTAGGCTTTCTTCTTTTAATTTTATCTACTATCATATTAATTCCTCATCTCTTTTTCAATAAATGATGTATCAAAGTTTCCCCTTATAAAATTTGGATTTTTTATAATTTTAAATAAAAAATCTATATTTGTATCAACACCTTCAATTACTGTTTCTTCTAAAGCTCTTTTCATTTTACTTATAGCCTCATTTCTTGTAGTTCCATGTGTAATTATTTTTGCTATCATAGAATCATATGTTGGTGGAATTGTATACCCTACATAAATAGCTGTATCTATTCTTACACCATTTCCTCCAGGTAAATTTAATCCTGTAATTGTTCCTGGACAAGGTCTAAAATTTTTACTTGGATTTTCTGCATTTATTCTACATTCTAAGCTATATCCATTAAAATTAATATCTTTTTGTTTTAACTTTAAACTTTCTCCCGCTGCAATTTTTATTTGATATTTTACAATATCTACATCTGTTCTCATTTCTGTTATTGGATGTTCAACCTGTATTCTTGTATTCATTTCCATGAAGTAAAAATTTTTATCACTATCTACTAAAAATTCAACTGTACCACAGCTTGTATATCCAGAAGCTTTAGCTGCTTTTATAGCTGCTTCACCCATTTTATTTCTTAATTTTTCATCTATTGCTGTTGATGGTGTTTCTTCAATTACTTTTTGATTTCTTCTTTGAATTGAGCAATCTCTTTCTCCTAAATGTATAACATTTCCATGTTCATCAGCTAAAATTTGAATTTCTACATGTCTTGGATTTTTTATAAATTTTTCTATATATATTTCATCATCATTAAATGAAATTTTTGCTTCTTGTTTTACTATATTATAATTGCTTTCTAATTCTTCTGGTGTATTTACAACTCTAATTCCTTTTCCACCACCACCAGCTGCAGCTTTTAATATAATTGGATATCCTATTTTATTAGCAACTTGAATAGCATCTTTTAATCCTTTTATGCTACCCTCAGATCCAGGTATAACTGGAACTCCTGCTTTTTTCATTAAGTCTTTTGCATTAGACTTATTTCCCATGAGTTCAATTACTTTATAAGAAGGTCCTATAAATTTTATATTTGATTCCTCACATATCTTTGCAAATTGACTATTTTCTGATAAAAATCCAAATCCTGGATGTATACTATCTGCACCTGTTATATTTGCGGCCTCTATTATATTTTTAAAATTTAAATAACTTTTATTTGAACTTGCAGGACCTATACATACTGCTTCATCTGCTAATTTAACATGTAGTGCATCTTTATCTATTTCTGAATAAACTGCAACTGTTTTTATATTCATTTCTTTACATGCTCTAATAATTCTTACTGCTATTTCCCCTCTATTTGCTATTAATATTTTACTTAGCATTTTTCATTTTCCTTTCATCAATTTTTATCTTAAACTATTGCAAAAGTTAATTCTCCTTTTACTGCAACTTTTCCATCAACGGTTGCTATTGCTTCTCCTATGCCAACAGGTCCTTTTCTTTTTATAATTTTCACTTCTAGTTTTAATCTATCACCTGGTATAACTTGCTTTTTAAATTTCAAATTATTAATTCCACCAAACAAAGCATTTTTTCCTTTGTTTTCTTCCATTGATAAAATTGCAACTGCACCTGTTTGTGCTAATGCTTCTACCATTAGTACGCCTGGCATTATTGGATTTCCTGGAAAATGTCCTTTAAAATAATATTCCTCTTCTTTTATATTTTTATAAGCAGTACAACTTTCACCAGGTACATATTGTTCTACTTCATCTATCATTAAAAATGGTTCTCTTTGTGGAATTATTTTTTTTATTTCTTCTTTACTTAGCATTTTGTCCTCCTTATTTTATTTTAAATAATGGTTTGCCATAATCAACTACATCTCCGTCTTTTATACAAACTTCTATAACTTCCCCATCAAATTCTGATTCAATTTCATTCATTAGTTTCATAGCTTCTACAATGCAAACTATTTGACCTTTTTTAATATTATCTCCTACTTTAACAAATGGAGCTTTATCTGGTGATGGGCTTGCATAAAAAGTTCCAACCATTGGTGATTTTATAATTTTGTAATCTTCTTTGCATTTATTTTCTTCTTGTTTTTCAATTCTTTTTTCTGTACTTTCTATATTATTTTCTATACTTTTTTGTTTAACTTCTATAACTTCTTTTTCAGCATTTTTTTTCATACTTATTTTCATACCTTCTGGAAATTCTATTTTCAATTCATCTATATTTGCATTTCCCATATCATCCATTAATTTTTTTATTTCATCGTAATTCATATAACTTTACAACTCCTCTCATAAATATTCTTTATTCTTCATATTTTTTTAATATAATAGAACTGTTGTGTCCACCAAATCCTAAAGAATTTGACATTGCATATTCTATTTTTATATTTCTTCCTTGGTTTGGAACAATATCTAAATCACATTCTTCATCAGGCACCTTATAATTTATAGTAGGAGGTATAAAACTATCTTCTATTGCTTTAACACAAACAACTGCTTCTACTCCTCCGGCAGCTCCTAATAAATGCCCTGTATTTCCTTTTGTTGAACTTATCATAACTTTTTGGCTTGCATTACCTAAAGCTATTTTAACAGCTGAAGTTTCGCAAGAATCATTTAAATGTGTAGATGTACCATGTGCATTTATATATGTAATTTCTTCTGGTTTTATTTTTGCATCAATTATTGCATTTTTCATAGCTCTAGCTCCACCTTCTCCATTTGGTGCTGGTGATGTAATATGATATGCGTCTGAAGATGCTCCATAACCAACTAATTCTGCATAAATTTTAGCATTTCTTTTTTTTGCATGTTCTAACTCTTCTAGTACTAAAATTCCTGCACCTTCTCCCATTACAAATCCGCTTCTTTCTTTGTCAAATGGAATACTTGCCCTTGTTTTATCTGTTGATTGGCATAATGCTTTCATATTACTAAAACCTGCTATTCCTGTTGGAGTAATTGAGGCTTCTGTTCCTCCAGCTAAAACTGCATCTTGATATCCATGTTTAATTAATCTATAAGCTTCTCCAATTGAATGTGTTCCACCAGCACATGCAGTAACAACTGCAAAAGATTCACCTTTTAAACCTAATTCTATTGCAACATTTCCAGTTGCCATATTGCAAATTGACATTGGTATATACATAGGACTAATTCTGCTTGGTCCCTTATCATAAAATACTTTGTTTTCATTTTCTATTGTACCAAGTCCTCCTATTCCAGAACTAATAATACAACCAACACGCTCCATATCTGTATTTTCTGAATTCATTTTACTATCTTCCATAGCTTCTTTTGCAGCAATAACTGCAAATTGAGTAAATCTATCTAACCTTTTACAATTTCTTCTATCAAAATAATCTTCAGGATTATATTTTTTTACTTCTCCTGCTAATTTTACTTTAAAGTCTGTTGTATCAAATAACGAAATTTCATCAATTCCACATTTTCCATTTTTTATTCCGTTCCAAAATTCTTCTACATTGTTTCCTATTGGAGTTATAGCTCCTAGTCCTGTAATTACAACTCTTCTTTCCATTTTTACCACTCCTTATTATAAACTACATTATCATTCCGCCATCTACATTAATAACTTGACCCGTTATATATGTATTTTCTTCTCCACCTAAAAAATAAACTGTATTAGCTACTTCTTTGCTACTTCCCATTCTTTTTAGTGGTATTTGATTATATATATTTGTTTTAACATCTTCACTTAAAACTGATGTCATATCTGTATCTATAAATCCAGGTGCAACGCAATTTGCTAAAATATTTCTACTAGCTAATTCTTTTGCAATACTTTTTGTAAAACCTATAATTCCAGCTTTTGAAGCAGCATAATTACATTGTCCTGCATTTCCTGATATACCAACTACAGATGCTAAGTTAATTATTTTTCCTTGTCTTTTTTTCATCATATATTTCGTAACTGCTTTTGTAACAATAAAAGTTCCTTTTAAATTAATATTTATAACTTTATCAAATTCTTCTTCACTCATTCTTATTAATAAATTATCTTTTGTAATTCCAGCATTATTTACCAATACATCTATTTGTCCAAATTTTTCTATTGCTTCTTTAACTAAATTTTCTACTTCATTTGAATTACTTACATCTGCTTTTACTATTAAGCTTTCCACATTTTTTTTATCAAATTCAGATTTTAACGCTTCTACATCTGTTTTTTCAGATACATAATTAGTAACAATGTTGTAACCTTTTTCTGCAAATTTCAATGCAATTTCTTTTCCTATTCCTCTTGAACCACCTGTTATAAGAGCTATTTTTCTTTCTTCCATTATTTTTCCTCCTTTTGTAACATTAAATAATTTTCTAATGTTTCTAAATTATTAATATTAAATACTTTTGCTTCTTTATTTTCTTTTTTTATAAATCCTGTTAATGTTTTGCCTGGTCCTATTTCAACATATTCATCTATTTTTTCATTTTCTAATAATTTAATTGTTTTATCAAATCTTACAGGACTTATAATATGTTTTGCTAGTATATCTTTAATATTGTCATCTTTTTGGTAATATGTTCCATCTATATTTTTTATTACATTTACATTTCCAACTTTAAAATTAATATCTTTCAAACTTTTCTCATATTCTTCTTTTGCTTTTTTTAATTTTACAGTATGAAAAGGTCCACTTGTTTTTAATGGTATGACTCTTCTGGCTCCAGCCATTTTTAATTTATCCATTGCTTCATCTACCGCTTCTTTATTTCCTGAAATTACTGTTTGCACATTACAATTATAATTTGCTGGTATTACAAATTTACCTTCTTTGCTTACTTCATCACATATCTTTTCTATTGTTTTACTTTCTAACCCAATAACAGCTGCCATAGCATATTCTTCTTTTGGTATCATATTCCCCATATAATAGCCTCTTTGTTTTACTAATTTTATGCCATCTTCAAAATTTAAAATTCCAGAATATATTAATGCTGTATATTCTCCTAAACTTAATCCTGTTGCAACATCTGCTTTTATACCATACTTTTTTAAAACTTCTAATATTGCTAAACTTGTTACTAATATAGCAATTTGTGTATTTTCTGTTTTATTAAGTATTTCTTCTGGTCCTTCAAAGCATAATTTTGCAATATCAATATCAGATATTTCTGAAGCTAATTTATATATTTTTTTTGCTTCATCATATTTATCGTAAATATCCTTTCCCATTCCAACAACTTGTGAACCTTGACCTGGAAATAAAAATGCTCGTTTCATAATTTTTCCTCCATATATATCTAAATTTCTATTAATATGCTTCCTGTATTTAGTCCTCCACCATATCCTATTAATATTATTTTGTCACCTTCTTGAAGTAATCCTTTTTCAAACATTTCTGTTAATGCAATTGGAATACTTCCGCAAAATGTATTTCCTACATTTTTTATATTGATATACATCTTATCTATATCAATATTTAATTTATTTGCTATTGATTTTATAATCTTTAAATTAGATTGATGTGGTACTATATACTTAACCTTATCTAAATCTATTTTGCTTATTTTTAATAATTCTTCTATATTTTTTATTGTTTCAGTTACAGCATATTTGTAAACTTCTTTACCCTTCATTTTTATTTTTTCATTTTTGTTATTAGTTAATATATCTCCCTTTAAGCCGTTACTTTCTATTATTGATTGATACATCTTTGGTTCTTCTGTTTTTTTTATTAATGTAGCTCCTGCACCATCACCTAATATTATTGTTGTTCCTATATCTTGTTTATTTATATATTTTGATAATATATCAACACCAATTATTAATGCTTGATCAACTTTTTTCATTGCAATATAATTTCTTGCTAAATCAAATGCATTAATATAACCTGCACAACCAGCTAAAATATCTAAACATATACATTTATCTATTCCTAATTTTTCTTGTACCTTATAAGATATTCCTGGCATTAGCATATTTGTTGAAGTTGTTGCTACAACTATCATTTGAGTTTCTTTTATATTTATATTAGGATTGTTTTGTATTAAATTTTCAACACTTTTTATAGCAATATCTTCAATTTCTTCTTTTTCACTATAAAATCTTGTTTGTATTCCTGTTCTTTTGTATATATATTCTTCTTCAATTCCTAATTCTTTGGTTAAATATTTATTATCAATTTTATTTTTAGGTAGATATTTTCCATTTGCAATAATTTTTATAGAATTCATTTTCACCTCTAATTAACAATATTTTCTAAACTTTCTATAAATTTTTTAATAATCTTTTCTTTATCAAAATCTCTTTCATATTCTTTTTTTAATGAAGTTGCAATTTCTGCAATTTCACTTGTAAAGTCTGTTTCATTAACATTAAATCCTATACTTATAATTAAATAATTTATTTTTTCTCCCAGTGTATTTATTTCTGTTAGTATTCCTGATATTTTTTTATGATTTAACATTAAATCATTTGGTTCTTTTATTTCTAATTTTATACTATAAAGTTCTTCTATATCTTTTTGCAGTATTTTTGCTATTTCTATTGTAAGTCCTTCTAGTTGACTTATTTTACATGATGGTTTGTATAATATGCTCATTGCTATATTTTTATTTGTCCCAGTATACCAAGAGCTTCCTTTTGTTCCAATACCTGCTGTTTGCCTTTCAGCTATAATAACTGTTTTATTCTCATATTTTTTATAATTTTCTTTTAGGTATTTATGGGTAGAATTTATTTCTTCATACTTTTTTATTTTCATTTTTTCCTCCATCTATATGGTTGTTATTTTATTATATTTTTTTGTCTTTTTCTATTATTCCGAATGGTCAGTTTTTATTAAAGTAGGTGAAGATATAAATTAAAAAAGTCAACAAATATGAATTATTTTTTCATATTCATTGACTTTTAATTTTTTCTATTTTTTTGTAATCTCAAAATCATATGCATTTGCATAATCAAATGTTGCACTACAATTTAATTGTGTTGTAGCACCTGGTTGTAATTCTCCTATATATCCACCTACTGTTATTATTTCATTTCCTTGTTTATCTAATATTTTTATATTTACTGGATAATCACCTTTTACTGCATCACTTTTATTTGTTATTGTTCCTAATAATATTGTAACATTATCTTTTGCTGTTAATTGAAAATTACTAATTTCCATTCCATCAATTGTTTTTGTTTCTTTTAACTTATTACTTGTATTCAATCTTGTGCCATCATCTAATACATTTACAAATTCTTCTGTAACTTGATTATCTGTTTGTTCATTTTCATTCTGTTTATTTTTATTCTTTTTATTCCCAAAAACTGCTATTAAAATAACAATTATAATTAATATTACTATTCCTATTATAATATTTCTTTTTTTATTTTCCATAATTATACCTCCACTTTTATTATTAATAATTATTTAAATGAATACATATAAATAATTGTAATATACATATCTATATTATCATATTGACCTCCATTTGTTCCAACCATAACTTGTCTGGAATCATTTATTCCAGAAATATTATATTGAAGGTCTACCCAATGGGATGCTGGAATATTTCCCTTGCTTGCCACCGTATTTCCTTGTAATCTCATTTCTATTGAAGCCCCAGAAGAAGAAGTTGAATTCCAAGAAAGAGATCTTAATGTATCATATCCAGATAAATTAATTGCATTATTCGTATACCAAGTTCCAAGTCTTCCTTGTGCAACTGATGCTGATGTTGCAGTTATACCTAATAATCCATTTCTTATCCAATATGTTAAATTTTGAATATCACCATAAAGACCTCTAAAATAATTTTGGCTCCATCCACCTGTTACTCCTGTTCTCTGGTCATTTTGTTTAAATAAGAATTTGATATTATGAGTTTTTGTTGTTGTATTTCCTGCTAAATCTACTGCTTTTATTGTTGTTGTTCCATCATTTGAAACTTTCATTGTATAAGTAGTTGCATTTACTGTGTTGTTATTATTTCCACTTGTTTGGATATATTGAATTCCAATATTATCACTTGCTTGTAATGAAACAGATGCTGATGTTGCATCTTGTGAAAAGCTTGTTGCTGTTAATGACGGTGGTGTTGAATCTTTCTTTATTGTTATTTGTGCACTTGACCTATTATTTGCTCTATCATATGAATATGCAGTAATTGTTGTATTTCCATCTGAAGTTATTGTTATTTGTCCTCCACTAGATATTGTAGTTTCTCCTTTACTCATAGCACCACTTAATGTATATGTTGTTTTATATACCCCGCTAATACTGTCTGAGCCTGCTGTTATTTTTACATTAACATTGCTTCTATAATATCCATTGTTTCCGCCTGTACCACTAGTTACAGATAATCCTGGATTAGATGGTGTTGATTTATCAATATTTCCTACTGTTGCTGTAGCAGTATCTCCTGCATTAACTCCATCCCACAATCTAAAATATACATTACCATTCGAAGTTCTTGTTATTCCAGAACTTGGATATGTTGCCCAACCATTTCCATTATTATATTGTAAAGTATATCCTGAAACATTCGAACTTGCTGTAACAACAACATTACCATTAGTCCAACTTTGTGTACTATAACCAATTGATATACTTGAAGGAACTTTTCCTGTCGCTTTATTTATACTTCCTTGTGTTGTATTTCCAGCTTTGTCCTTTGCTTCAACCTTTATATTATATGTCGTATTTTGTGTTAATCCATTAAAAGTATATGTTCCACTTGTTTGGTATGAAGTCCATGTACTTCCATTATCTTTGCTAAACCTATATCCATATATTCCACTACATTTATAGTCATCTGTTTTTTCTTTATCTGTTGTACTTGCTGTTGCTGTTATACTTTTTGTTGTATTTGTTGCAGTTGGTGTAAAATCATTTGGTTTTATTTTATCTATGTTAGCTATGCTACCTGTTGCATATGTTGAAGCAGATTGTCCTGTACTATCTACTACTCTTGCATATATATCTTGATTTCTTGTTAAAGTTATCTCGTTAGAATAATTTGTCCAATCTTTTGTTTCTCCACTACTTCCCGTTTTTGATGTTTTATATTGTAATATATACCCTGTATTGTTTCCACTTATTTTTATTTTTACATTTCCTGAAGTATCTGTTGTTGGATCATATGTGAATACAACACTTCCGGTTTGAATTCCTGGTACTGTACCAGTATCTTTTGTTATAGTAGTACTTTGCTTAGTATTTCCAGCTTTATCTTTTGCTTCAACTTTTATACTATATGTTGTACTTTGAGTTAAATTTTCAAATTTATATGTTCCACTTTCTTGATAATCTGTCCATGATGTTCCATTGTCTTTACTAAATCTATATCCTTCTATTCCACTGCATTTATAGTCATTTGTTTTTTCTTTGTCTGTTGTACTTGCTGTTACTGTTATTGTATTTGTTGTGCTTGTTATTTCTGGAGTAAAATCATTTGGTTCTAATTTATCTATATTTGCTACAGTTCCTGTTGCAATAGTTGTTTGTCCAGATATTCCTTCTAATTTAGAATAAATATTTTGATTTTTATCTATTTCTAATTCTTCTTTATAGTATCTCCAATCATTTTGATAATCTGTTTTATATAATAATTTATACCCTTCTATATTTTTATTTGTTTCAATTTTTACTTTTACATTTTTATTAGTATCAGTAGTTGGAGTATATGTGTATTTTATATCTCCTTCTTCTAATGTTACATCATTATAAGATTTTTTTCCTACATATTTTGTTCCATCTATACTGACTTCATAAAATTCACCATCAACAATTACATAGAAAAAGTATTTTTTTATATTATCTGTCTGTTCTTCTTCAAGAACCTCTCTTACTTCTATTATTTTCCCAAATTTTTTCAAATCATTTTGGTTTTTTATAACATTTTCTCTTGTTGCTTCTATAATAATTCTTTTATCTTCTATTTCATATTTATCTGTTTTTTCTTCTAATAATTTTAAATCTAAAAATTCTCTTATATTACTTCTATTATTTTCTATACTTGCTTTTTTTGCATTTTCAAATAAGTTATTTTTCCCTGTTAAAGCACTTATTGATACACCTGCTAATATTAGTAAAATAATCATCGTTATAACTAATGCAATTAAAGTTATACCATAATTTTTATTTTTCATTGTTCTCCTCTTTCGTTTATATAATCATTTATTTTATACCACTAATACTATTTTATTGTCAATATAATTTATTTAATTTTCTTTTTTTCTAAAATAATCTTTTATTTACTAGACAACTTTTTTTCTTTGTGCTATTATTATAATGTCGTAAATCAAATGAAGAAATTTTAGGAGGTAAATTATGTCAAAGATAGGAAAAATAGTTTTTATTCTAATAACACTTTTTACATTAATTGCTATTATAAGTTTTAATAAAGTATCTGCAGTAGATTTAAATTTATCTGAAAATACATCATCAAATACTTCTAATACTAATACTTCTAATTCAATTAATAATACTTCTACAAATAATGCCATTGATGATGATGAAGATATGTATAATTCTTCTAATTCTGTTGATGAAACATCTGATACAACAAGTACTTCTTCAGCTAGAGTTGTTAGTACTTTACCAGAATCAAATTTAGGTTTATCTAATATTTTAAGTATTATTTTAATTGTAGTTGGTATTCTTTTAATTTTACTAGCAATAGCTATTTTAATAAAATTGAAAAATTAGTTTTTAAAGCAGATTTTAAGATCTGCTTTTTTTGTATTTTTTTGTATGTATATTTTGTCCAATTTTAAAAATAATATTAATAGATTTATTTACATTTTAAATCTGTTAATATGTTTTTTATTTTTAAAGGAGGATACTTAAAATGAACAAAAAAATTTTGCTTTCTATCGGATTACTTTTTAGTTTAATTTTTTCTTTTTCTGTTTGTTTTGCAAATGGAGGTTTAGGTAATGCCGCAAACGATGTAAGAAATGTAGTTGGTGGTGTTGAAAACACAGTAGAAAATGCTGCAAAAGATGTTTCAAATACCTCTAAAGGTGCTACTGGTTCTATGGAAAACGGAATGAACAGTAATCATAAATATAATACTAGTAGAGTTGCAACTAATGGATCAAATTTTATGGGTATGGGTTCTAATACTTGGACTTGGCTTATTATCGGTATAGCAGCCATTGCTATAATTGCTGTTGTTTGGTATTATTCAATGCAATTTACAAATACTCGTAATAACCATCATGATAATAATGATAGATTAGATTAGTTTTATTGCAGTTTTGGATTTTTCGTGTTATACTTTAAGAAAACATATAGAATCGAGGTATATAAATGTCTAACAATAGATTAATCGCGAAAAATCCCACTGCTCTTCATAATTACACAATTGATGACAAATTAGAAGCGGGTATTGTCCTTTATGGAACAGAAATTAAATCAATTAGAAATGGTAAAGCTAATTTAAAAGACAGTTATGCCATAATAAAAAATGGCGAAGTATACATAGTCGGAATGCATATTAGTCCTTATGAACAAGGAAATATATTTAACAAAGACCCATTACGTGACAGAAAATTATTATTAAATAGACGTGAAATTAATAAATTAATTGGATTAACCAAACAAAAAGGCTACAGTTTAGTACCACTTAACATGTATTTTAAAGGAAATATAATAAAAATCGAATTAGGTATTGGAAAAGGAAAAAAACTTTACGATAAACGTGAAGATATTGCCAAAAAAGATGCCGAAAGAAGAATAAGACAACAAAAAATGTCCCATTAGGGACGTTTTTATTTGGGACATTTTTACAAAAATGTCCCAAATGTACCTGTCCCCAAAAGGACATTATGCTTTATTTGCTGAACCAAAAACATCTACAATTTTATGTTTTACTGTTTCTTTAATTAATTCTCTTGCTTCTCCTAAGTATTTTCTAGGATCAAATACGCTTGGATTCTCAACAAAAGTTTTTCTAATTCCTGCTGTCATTGCAAGTCTTAAATCTGTATCAACATTTATTTTTGAAACTCCTGATATACTTGCTTCATGTAATATTTCATCTGGAACTCCTTTTGCTCCTGGTATATCTCCACCAAATTCATTACACATATTTACTAGTTCTGGTATTACTGTTGAAGCTCCGTGTAAAACGATTGGTGTATTTGGTATTCTTTCTTTAACTTCTTTTAAAATATCAAATCTTAATTTTGCTTCACCTTTAAATTTGTATGCTCCATGGCTTGTACCAATTGCAATTGCTAATGAATCACAACCTGTTCTTTTTACAAATTCTTCTGCTTGAGCTGGATCTGTATACATTGCATCATTTGCAGCAACATTTACATCATCTTCGATTCCTGCTAATTTTCCAAGTTCTGCTTCTACTGTAACTCCATGTGCATGTGCATAATCTACAACTTTTTTTGTTAATGCTACATTCTCTTCAAAATCATATTTTGAACCATCTATCATAACTGATGTAAATCCGTTATCTATACACATTTTTGCTGTTTCAAAATCTGGTCCATGGTCTAAATGTATTGCTACTGGAATATTTGGATGTTCTTCTACTGCTGCTTGTACCATTTTCATTAAATAATTTATTCTTGCATATTTTATTGCACTTGATGATACTTGTAATATTACTGGTGCATTTGCTTCTGCTGCTGCATCTACTATTCCTTGTATTATTTCCATATTATTTACATTGAATGCTCCTATTGCATATCCTTCTTTCATTGATTTTTCAAACATTTCTTTTGTTGTTACTAAAGCCATTATTAATTCCTCCTAACACTATTTATTATAATTGTTAACAAAATATCAAATTTTATTAACTTTTTTAACAATGTTATTTTATTTCTAAATAATTAATATGTCAATAGTTTTAATATTCTTCTTTTAAAATTGAATATATATATTTGTCTATTTTTTTGCCTTCACTATTTATTAATCTATTTCTTAAGATTCCTTCTCTCTTCATTCCTATCGTTGTTAAAACTCTGTCTAGAATTTCAATATCTTTTTTATTTCTACCATAGAATTTCATAACAATTGTTTCAAACTCTCCTTCTGAAAAAATATAATTAATTATTCTTCCTAATACTTCTTCTGGAGTTCCATCATCTCTCCATCCCTCTAAAAAATAGAATGAAACTTCACATTTTTTATTTTTTTCAGATGATATAGGTAATTTTACATATCCTACTATTTTATTGCTTTTCTTTTCTTCTATAATCCAAAATGGTGTTCCATACTCTGTTTCTTTAATAGCTGCTGTAATTAATGCTTTTATTTCTATCAAATTCTTATATACATTATGTGCTTTATATTCAGCCATTTTTTCCTTATCTGTTCCCCATCTTTCATATATTTCTTCTGCATCTTCTGTCTTTGGTTTTCTTAATAAATATCTTTTGGTTTCTAAATTTTTCATTTTTTCCTCCTTCTTTGTTCGTACATTATAATACAAATTACTACATTTTTTTCATTTTTTTACAAAAACCTTTTTATATTATACAAAATTATCTCTAATATCAAAAATAAGAGAATTAGTTTTTATTCTAATTCTCTCATTTCAACCACGCATCTTTGGTTTGCTGGTCCTGAATAAACAAATGGATAGCAAGTAACTAAAGTAAGTTTGCAATATTTTTCATTTAAATTTTGATTGCATATATTTTTGTCGTTTTTATCTGTGATGTAAATATTATAAACTTTATATTGTTTAACAGTTGCTTTAGTTTTAACTTCTGCCAAATCGCCAACCTTTATATCCCACAAAGCTCTAAATGCCGAATCTCTATGTCCATATAAAACACAGTTTCCCTTTTCATTTAATTTACCTGTTCCAGTTGCTCTACCAGCTCCTTTTCTTAATATGTCCTCTGTTATATTTTCATATATTGCTGTTTTATATTCTTTTTGTAATTTAAATGTTATTATTCCAATTGCTTTACTTGTATCTAGTTTTTGTTCATTTTCAATTTTTGTTTCTAAATCCACATTTTCATCATTTGAATCTGAACTACTAAATACTTCCTCAGCTTCTTTTATTCCGCTCTTTAAATCTTTATTTACATTTATAATTTTTACTAATCCTATTATTATCAAAATAATAGCTATAATTATTATAAAACATATCAATACATTAAATATTTTTCTTTTAAACATCTAATTTATTTTTTCTCCTGTAAATTAACTATTCTTTTTATAACTATCAAAGCCATACCTGCTACTAACAAAACACTTCCTGCTATTAGAATAGTTGAATAATTTCCTGCTGTAGAATAATTTTTACTATTGCAAAGTTCTACTTCAGCTACTTGATTTTTTTCTATAGTTACTTTCTTAGGTGCTGAATCTAATAAATATTCTTGTGGTGCTTCTATTTCTTTAACATAATATGTTCCTGGTCTTAAATCATTAATTACTATTGCATCTTTACTATCTGTTACAATTTCTTTTATTAGATTTTTAAATTCACTGTCTGAATAAATACCTATTTTAGCCCCAGATAATTGTTCTTTAGTTACAGCATCTTTTTTTGTTATTTTTATAATACCATATCCTAAAGTTTCATTTATATGTGTTATTTTTGTAGTTTCATATTCTTTAACTTCAAAACTTATAAATTCATTATTCATTATATATCCTTCTGGTGCTGATGTTTCTACTAAAGTATATGTTCCTGGCATTAAATTTTCTATTAATATTTTTCCATTACTATCAGATGTTAAATCTTTTTTTATAATATTATCATCTGTTATTGTTTTTCCATTATATAATGTAAATTTTGCGCCTTCTACAGGATTTTTATTTTCATCTATTTTTAATACTTCTGCTTTTCCATATTTACTATTTTTTATATCTAGTTTTATATCTGCTTCATTTATATATATTTCTAAAACATCTGAATTTGGTATATAACCTTCTGGTGCTTTTGTTTCTTTAACATACCATTTACCAGTATTTAAACCTGGTATATTAGCTGTTCCATCAGCTTTTGTTGTTACTGTAACTACATTTTCAGTAAAATTACTATTACTTGAAACTTTAAATTCTGCCCCACCAATTCCTTGTAAGCTCAATGTGTCTATTTTATGTAATGTAAGAGTATATCCAGAAGCACTTAAATCTATATTAATACTATTAGATATTTTTGTCTTATTGTCTTTTACACCAACTAAGCTTTGTGAACTTGTTATTCCACCTTCTGGCATATAGAAATATGCATTTTTAGATAATGTTTGGTCAGCTTCTACATAAAAATTAAACACTGCTTTTTTGCTAATATTACTAATTTTTACATTTGTATATCCATTTTTATCTACCCCAAGTTCCTTTATAGTTGCTCCATACATTGCTTTAATATCTTTGTCAAATTTGTATGATAACTTTAAATTACTTCCATCTGAATTTTTTCCATTAGCTTTATAAGACAATTGAATCTCATATTTATCATTTACTATACTTACTGTTTTATTTATATCAATATTTGCTATATTAGTTTTTGAATATACTCTACTTGGTAAAGATGTATACCAGTTAAACAGTTTTTTTACATTTCCTGATAATTTTATATTCTTTTTATTATTAGAATAATTCCAGATAGCTGCTTGTGTACCTGTAATTGCTTCTTTTTCTGTCAAATTTTTAATTCCTGTCATTATTCTAACTTCATTTAGGCTTATAAAAGGATATGCATTCATTACAATATTTCTTATTTTATTAGCACTTTCTACTGAATAGTAATTTGCATCTTCAAGATTTACCACTGAATATTTTGATTTTTCTTTAGCTATTGTATCATTATCTATGCAATAAGTTTTATATGTATTATTGTTTTTGTCTTTAATTTTCATTATAGCAGTAGCGGAATCTCCTATTTCATTTCCATATTCCACCACTCCTAAATATGTATAATCATAACTTTTGTTTTCTCCTGCAAATACTTTAGTAAATGATGTCATTATCATACAAAGTAATATTAGAGAACTTACTATTTTTGAAATTTGTCCTTTTGACTTTTTCATTAATATACCTTCCTTTCTTTTGAATTTTGAGCCGAATTTTGACTCTATTTTATTATATTCACGTAGTTTTTGTTTTATGACTAATTTTTTTATTTTTATATTTAAGCATCATAAAATATAATGTAAAATAATAAAAGCAAGTGTAGTTATCTACTAATCTACACCTGCTTTTTGTTAATAATACTTTTTTCAATAATAATACACCATTTTAGTATAGCATTAATATTATATCTAAAAAGTGAAAGGAGTTTATTTTTTATGGATTATGAATTAATGATGAACGGAAATGTCAAAATAGGACAAAAAGCACCCGATTTTGAAGCTATAACAACTTTTGGACCTAGGACTTTAAATGATTATAAAGGTAAATGGCTTGTATTTTTTAGTCACCCTGGTGATTTTACCCCCGTATGCACAACTGAAATGATTGCATTTTCACGAGCTTATACATATTTTCAACAAATTAACACCGAACTTTTAGGATTAAGTATTGATAGCAATCCCTCACATTTAGCCTGGATGTATGATATTTATTGTAGAACTGGTATTCAATTACCTTTCCCAATTGTTGCAGATAGAAGCGGTCAAATTGCAAGAAAATATGGTATGATTTCAAATGATGTTAGTACTACCCAAACAGTTAGAAATGTATTTATAATTGATGATAAAGGTATTGTTAGAACCATATTTGTTTATCCTTTGAATGTTGGCAGATTCATTCCTGAAATTATAAGAACTGTTCAAGCTTTGCAAATGGCTGATTGTAGTAAAGGCTCTACTGCTGCTAACTGGATTCCAGGTCAGCCAGTTATTGTTCCTCCACCTCAAACATTTGCCGAGCTAGAAGAACGTCAAAATTATATTAATGAAAACCAAAATGGTATTAGTTGGTATTTGAGTTTTAAAGAACCACCTGAAATTTGTGAACATTCTTCTAATGACGATACAAAAAATTGTTAACTAATTATCCCTCAGTATAACTGGGGGATATAATTTTTTCATATATTAACTAAAAGTAAATATGTTTTTTGTTTTAAAATGCAAATTAAAAAGAAGATATGATTAAAGTTTTATTCTTCAATCATATCTTCTTTTTCTGTTTTTTCTGTCTTTTTTACTTTTAGTGTACTTATTATTACTATAATAGTACTTATTATTACAAATAAATAAAAGTTAACCCCTCTTGTTAATAACATTGCACTACTAATTATGCCAGCAGCAAATATTGGTTTAAATATTGACATAAATCCTCCTTCTGTTATTCCTACTGCTCCTGGTAATGGTATTCCAGAAACTGTTGCATATAAAACAGCTTGCATTGTTATAATTCGGAAAATATTACTTTCAGATAACCCAAATGCTAAATAAACCCAGTATGGTATACTATAATATATTAACACTTGAACTAATGTTGTAATTAATGTTTTTACAATTACCTCTTTATTACTTTTAATATAACTTGCACTACCTTGATATTGTTTCACTTCATTTTCTAATTTTTCTTGTACTTTTTCAACTTTTCTATATTTAAAAAATTTTAAAATCTTTATAGCAAATTTTATTAATGCTTCAGACAATTTTTTTGAAAAAATACCAATTAATAATAATGCTAATGCCATTGAGTTTAATGTAATTCCTAACACAAAGAACCACATCAAGCTTTGATTTAATAAATTAAAATTAAAAATAATGCTAATTAATGCAAAAGATATTGTTATAATTTGAAAACTGCAAAGGTTTATTAAAAGCGCTAATGTTGAATTTGCAACTGAAATTTTATCTTTATGCATATAATATATTTCCATAGGTTGCCCCCCACTTGCTGCAGGTGTTATAGAACTAAAGAAAAATCCTATTAGTGTATATTTTACATTTCGCCAAAAACTAGATTTTTCATTTAAAATTTTTAAAGTTCTTCCTATATTAATTGTTTCCCCTACAAAGTAAAGGCACATACACAATATAGCAATAAACACATATTGAATTTTTACATTTACTAATATACTTAAAATATCTAATATATTTTGGTCCTTAAGAATTATATAAAATGTAAATGTTATTAGTAAAATAAAAATAATTAAATTTCTAAATATTTTCTTCTTATTATTCATTTTTCACTTCCATTATTAATATTTTCGTTATCTTTCTTTATATATTTTATAACTTCAATATTACTATTTTTACTTCTATCTGTCATACAATTATAAATTTTATCTCTTAAATTTTGTTGCTTTTCCTTTGGACTTGTTAAATTTTCATCCGCAAAAAATGGCCCATCTATATATGTAACTATTTTTACTTTATCACTATTCTTTCCATAACTTTGGTATGTATTTGTAATACAAAAAGATGGTACATTTAGCTGAATAGGATATTTAAAAGATACATTTTTAAATGGTCTAATTTTTGTATAATATGGCCATATATGAGCTTCCGGATATATTGTTATAGAATATTTTTTTTCTATTTTTTGCCTAATTACTTCCAAAAATTTTTTCATTGCTCCCTTATTGCTAGGTATAGGCAATGCCCCTAACATTTCAACAAGTGTTTCAAAACCTTTCATTGATACATTTTCAGGATTCACAATAAAAAAATTTCTTTTTGGATATATTGGTATACTTGGTATAAATGTATCAGCAAATGGTTGAGTATGATTTGCATATATAAAATATCCTTGATTTTTAAATGGTTTTATTTTTTCTTTTCCAATATATTGTATTCTAAATTTTATTTTAGAATACAGCATTTTTATAGGCATACTTAATATATTTTGTGCTATTAATGATGCAAAATTCCAAAAAGGATTTTTGTGAATATATTTATAGTTTTCATCTATTTTTCTTGGTATTATCTTAGCAGTTGAAAATTCTTCATTTAATTCATCACTATAATAGATTGTTTTTTTATTATTACTCATTTATACTATCCTTATCTTCTTCCTTTTTTATTGTAGTATATTCTAATGGTATTTTATAAAATTCCTCATATATTTCTTTCCATACCTCAAAATTTTTATCTCTCATAATATCTGTATTTTCTTTTTCAGATAATTCCTTATTTGGATAAATTGGTTCTTTAATATTTATTATATATTCTTGAACTGGGTACCCATCTTCTCCTATTATTTCACTATCTTGCATTGTTATAAATATTGGTATAACAGGTACATTGTTTCTTGCTGCTATTTTAAATGCTCCATTTTTTAAAGGCTTTGGTTTCCTATAATTCCACCACATACTTTGTTCTGGATAAATTAATATAAAATCTCCCTTGTTTAATAATGTATCAACTGCTTTCATAAATTTTACCATTGTTCTTTTATTTGAACTTAATGGTAATGTATCACAGTTTCTAAAGAAAAATCCATAAAGTCCTGAAAAATTAGTATAATTTCCTTCTCTTATTACTTTATATAATCTTTTTTCTTCTATTTTTCCAGACATTCTAAAAACCTTTTCAATTGCAAAGCAGTCAAAAGGATTAAAATGATTGCATGTTACTATTGCCCCTGTTGAAACTTTATTTAAATTTTCTATTCCATTTATTTCTTTTATAATCAATTTATTATTTTTTAGTAGACTATCTAAAAATCTTTCACCAACTTCATTTGCAAATACTCTTTTTATTTTACTTGTCATTTTATTTCTTAAATAATCTATATTTTCAGGAGTTAAAACTATTGTAGGAGGATCGTTTTCAGCATCCACATCAAATTTTCCTTCTTTTTCTAGCATTTTTATTTTTTCTAATACTTCTTCTCTGTATTGTGACTTTTCTACTACTTTTTCTTGTTTTCCTCTTTTAGAAATTGTTAGTATTTTTCTTGCATTCATAAAACTATCTCCTATTTATTCTATCATCGCCTACGCAATCTGATTCTTTTTTTGCTAGTGCTATAAGTTTTGCACTACTAGCATCATCTCTTTCTTTGTCTTCTTCTGTATATTTGCTTTTAAATCCTTTTATTACATCATAAAATTCTGTTTTTTCTGCATATTTCCAGAAATATTCTTGATATAGAACATCATCAAAATACCATGGTTTAGCTCCTAGATTATAATGGATTATTTTTATATCTCCATCTTTCTTTCCCATAACAGGCATTGTGTTCCAAGCTGAGTCTAATATTTTTACTCTTCCTTTGCACAATCTATTTAAATAATCTTGATCTTGTGCTACTTCGAATCTAATTTTTTCTAATAAATATAAGAATTTTTCTTGAAATTTATATTCTCTTAATTCTTTAAGGTTCATTACAATAATTCCTGCATTAAAATAATTATTATAATCGCTAACACCAACTACTTTTTCTACATAGTCTTGGAATATTTCTATTGTTTGAATAACCCCATCTGGTATTCCTGCTATTAAATTATCTCCCAAATCCTGATTATATAAGTCAGCAACATCTGCTAAAATTGCTGTATCGCTATCTAAGTATATTGCTTTATCATATTGAGGATAAAGCTCAGGTATGAATAATCTAAAATATGTTGTATTAGAAAAATAGTTACGTGTATAAAGTTTATTTTTTATTTCTTCTAATTGGTTATTTAAATTTACAAATTCTATATCTATATTTTCTTTCTCATATTTTTTTATTTTTTCCATATTTTCTTTTGATACATTTGTATATAAAACCTTTATTTCATATTTGTTTTTTTCTGATGAGTTTTCTATTAATGATTTTAGTGCTACTGCTAAAAATGGTATATATCCATCATCAACAGCAAAAAATACTGGTATTGTTTCTAAATTTTTTTCCATTTTATTTTTCCCCTTTCAATTCCTAATTGTTTCTCTTTTATTTTCTAGATTATATTCTTCTTTTAATTTTAGATATTCATTTAAATCATTATCAAAAGAATAGCATTTTAAGTATTTATGAATTTCTTCAACTTGCCATTGTTTATAATTTTCTGTATGTGGATAAGGTAAAAGCAATAGTCTTTTACAAAAATGACAAATTATAGTATCCTCTTTATTAAACTTTGATTGTTCATTATATATTCTTGGAATTAATAATTTTTTAGTTGTTGTCCAATAAATAGCATCTTGGTCTGCAAACAATAACTTTCTTGTTTTTATTAAATTCCTTGCTTTTTCTAAAAGTTTAGTTTCTTTTATTTTTTTCATATTTAGTAATAACATTCCTGCATTAATATAGTCTTTTCTTATTATCTTACTTCCGTACTTTTCCTTTACAGCTGCATATTCATAGTCTGTAATATCTATATTATATAATTCTGATATATCACCATTTGCCATCATATCAATATCTAAATATAACAATTTGTCTGGAATTCCAGGTACCAAATCGGCTAATAATCTTAATAAAGTATATGGCGTACAATATGCATTTTCATTAGCACAATTACCAAATTCATCTTCATATAAATTAGTAACATCTATTTTTATTACTTCATTATCTGATTTTTTTGATTTGACTACTTTGTCTAAAAAATTTATTTGTTCATCTGTTATACAAGTATAATCTGGTTTTATTCTTGAAACATCCATTGTGAAAATATAACATTTTACAGTTTCTTGTGTTTTGTTAGTAATTGATATTAATTCTGTAAGTGCACCATCAAATACTTTACTATTTCCACATAAAAGTAAATTTATCATTTTTTCTCCCCATTTTTATTTTTTATTTTTCACTGTTATATATAATACCAAAAAAAATAAAATTTTTCAATTATTTAGTCTTAATTTGTCAATTTCTTTAAATAATTGATTTTTATTTGTCGTTTGTAACATCTCCATTTCCACTTACTGGTATTGTATCTCCTAGATATGTTGGTGTTGGTTTATATATACATTTTATAAAATCTTTATCTCTTGCTATCCATTCTCGTACTTCTCTTATTGATTGTCTTGCATATTCACGTGGATTTGAAGCTACTCCATATGCTTCTATTCCAAATTGTTTTGCTATATATAAAGCTCTATATAAATGATATTGTTGCGTTACTATTACTATTTTTTTCACTTGAAAAATTTTTTGTGTTCTATATATACTTTCATAAGTTGAAAATCCTGCATGGTCCATAAATATATCTTCTGAATTTACACCTTTTTCAATTGCAAATTTTTTCATTATATTTACTTCATCATAATCGACTTTTCCATGATCTCCACTCATTATTATCTTAGAAGATATTCCTTTTTTATATAAAGATATTCCTTCTAATAATCTATCTTCTAGCATTGGACTCGGCTGATTATTCCATATTCCAGCGCCTAATATTAAAATGCAATCTATATTTTCTAATTTTTCTGATTTATCAGTTATTATGCTATTTTTAGTCGAAAAATAAATTATCAAATTTATTCCTATTGTTAATATTATTATTACGAGGATTACAAAAAATATTATTTTTAACGGTTTTTTTATTATTTTTTTCATCTTATTCTCCTTTAAATCCAATATTATCATATTAAATTATAAATTTCTATACTTTGTATATTTTTTTTAATTTTAGACATAATAATACAGAATTTAAAATTAAATTCGTTCTATTTTTATTGGAGGTTTTTTATTATGGATAAGAATCAAAAAATATGTTGTAGTGTTACAAGTTGTAAGTACAACAATTTAGAAAATCGTTGTGAATTAGCTGAAATTCAAGTTTCACCAATAAAAGACTGTGATACTAAAAATCCAGATGAATCAATGTGCTCTAGTTATGAATATCATGAATAATAAAAAGCAGTAAAACTAATATAGACACCATTTTGGCATTTTTATATTTGCCTAATTGGTGTCTATATTAATATTTTTTTTATTCTACTTCGTCATTACAATCTTCAAATTGTGAATTATATAATTTATAATAAAATCCATTTTCTCCTTTTGCAAGTAATTCTTCATGTGTTCCTTGTTCTACAATATCACCGTGGTCCATAACCAAAATTAAGTCTGCATTCTTAATTGTAGATAATCTATGTGCAATAATAAAACTTGTTCTACCTTCCATTAAATTATCCATAGCAGCTTGAATTTGTTGTTCAGTTCTAGTATCAATTGAACTTGTTGCTTCATCTAAAATTAATATTTTAGGATTTGCAAGTATAACTCTGGCAATTGTTAACAATTGTTTTTGTCCTGCTGATATATTTGTTGATTCCTCATTGATTTTTGCTTCATAACCTTTTGATAATGTTTTTATATAATGATGTATATGTGCTGCTTTTGCTGCTTGAATTACATCTGAATCTGTTGCATCTGGTTTACTATATTTAATATTTTCTTTTATAGTTCCTCCAAATAGCCATGTATCTTGAAGTACCATTCCAAACATTTTTCTAAGGTCACCACGTTTAAATTCTTTTATATTATGACCGTCTAATAAAATTTCTCCACTATTTACATCATAAAATCTCATCAACAATTTTACCATTGTTGTTTTTCCAGCCCCTGTAGGTCCTACAATTGCTATTTTTTGTCCATCCTTAACATTAGCATTAAAATCATTTATTATTGTCTTTTCTGGATCATATCCAAAATGTACGTGTTTAAATTGAATATTTCCTTTTAATCCATATGTTGATACTGGTTTTTTTACATCTTCAACTTCTTCTGTTTCTTCCAAGAATTCAAATATTCTCTCAGCTGCTGCAATCATTGATTGTATAGCACTTGATATTTGGGCCACTTGACCTATTGTTTGTGTAAATTGTTTATTATATTGTATAAAGCTTTGAATATTACCTACTGTTATTCTACCTTTTACTGCAAAATATCCTCCTAAAATTGCTACTGCAACATATCCAACATTTCCAACAAAATTCATTAATGGATACATCAATCCTGATAAGAATTGTGAACGCCATCCAGATTTATACAATTCTTCATTTTCGTTTTCAAATTCTTTTATTGCTTGTTTTTCTCTTCCAAAAACTTTAACTATATTGTGTCCACCATAAACTTCTTCTACTTGACCATTTACATGTCCTAAGTACTCTTGTTGTTTTAAGAAATATTTTTGTGATTTTCCTATTACTTTTTTTAATATTCCTGCTGATATTGGTAATATTAATAAACTTACAACTGTCATTTCCCAACTTATTGAGAACATCATTACTAATATTCCTATAATCGTGCATATAGATGTTATAATTTGTGTAATACTTTGATTTAATCCTATACTTAATGTATCAACATCATTTGTAATTATTGATAGAACTTCTCCATTTGTTTTTTTGTCAAAATATTTCATTGGAAGTTTATTTATTTTTTCTGTTAGCTCATTTCTAATTTTATATGTTACTTTTTGTGCAACTCCTGCCATAATATAGCTTTGTATCATTGAGAATAATGTACTTACTGCATATAATCCCAAAGCAAATAAAATTATTTTCCCTATTTTAGTAAAATCAATTCCACCAGTTCTATTTATTTTGTTCATTAATCCTGTATATATTTCTGTTGTTGCATTTCCTAATATCTTTGGTCCTACTATACTAAATATTGTACTTCCTATTGCAAATATAATAACTATAATAATTGCTATTTTATAGTTTGAAAGTCTTTTTGCTAATTTTTTAGTTGTTCCTTTTACATCTTTTGCTTTTTCTGCTGGGCCCATTCCACCATGTGGTCCCCCCATTGGTCCATGTCCCTTCATTTTTGGAGGTTTATTCTCTATTTGTTCTTTATTACTCATGTTCTTTACCTCCTTCTATATTTAATTCTTCTTCAGAAAGTTGTGATAATGCTATTTGTCTATATGTTTCATTATTTTTTAATAGCTCTTCATGTGTTCCTTTTCCTACAACTTTTCCGTCTTCTAATACTATTATTTGGTCTGCATTTAATATTGTATTAATTCTTTGTGCTACTATAATTACTGTTTTATCATGAGTTTTTTTAGCAAGTTCAGCTCTTAATGTACTATCTGTCTTAAAGTCTAATGCTGAAAAACTATCGTCAAATACTAATATTTCTGGGTCAATTGCTATAGCTCTTGCAATTGATAATCTTTGTTTTTGTCCCCCAGATACATTACTTCCGCCTTGTGCAATTGGTTCTTGATATTTATCTGGTTTTGACTCAATAAACTCTGTTGCTTGTGCTATTTGTGCTGCTTCTACCATTTGTTCATCTGACATACTTGGATTTCCATATTTTATATTAGATTCTATTGTTCCTGAAAATAATATTCCTTTTTGTGGAACAAATCCTATAATTTTTCTTAAATCTTCATTAGATATATCTTTAATATCTACTCCGTCTATTAAAAGATTTCCTGATGTTACATCATAAAATCTTGGTATTAAATTAACTACAGTTGATTTACCACTTCCAGTACTTCCTATAATAGCTGTTGTTTCTCCAGGATTTGCTGTAAATGTTATATCATTTAAAACTTCTTCATCACTATCTGGATATCTAAATGAAACATTTTTAAATTCAACAACACCTTTTTTACTTGGGTCTAATTTTTTAGGTTTTTTACTTTCTTTTATTACTTCTTCTGTTTCTAATATTTCATTAATACGATTTGCAGATACAGATGCTCTTGGTAACATTATTGAAACCATTGATATCATTAAGAAGCTCATTACAATTTGCATTGTATATTGAATAAATGCCATCATATTTCCAACTTGCATTGTTCCTGCATCTATTCCATGTGCTCCTACCCATACTATTAATAATGAAATTCCATTCATTATTAACATTAAAATTGGCATCATAAAACTCATTGCTCTATTAACAAAAAGATTTGTTTTTGTTAAGTTTATATTTGCTGTATCAAATCTCTTTTCTTCTTTCTTTTCTGTATTAAATGCTCTAATTACTGGTAATCCTGTTAAAATTTCTCTTGCTACTAAGTTTAACTTATCTATTAATTGTTGTAATTTTTTAAATCTTGGCATTGCTATAATAAATAATGTTCCAACTACAAATAATATAGCTAAAATAGCAACACCAATAATCCATGCCATTGAATTATCACTCTGTCTTAGTACTCTTAAAAATCCTCCAACTCCTATAATTGGTGCATATACTAATACTCTAAACAAAATTGCTATTAATCCTTGTATCTGTTGAATGTCATTTGTTGAACGTGTTATTAAAGATGCTGTACTAAATTCTGAAAATTCTTTGTTTGAAAAGTTTAATACTTTTTTAAATACTTTTTCTCTTAATGTCTTAGCGAGTTTTGCTGCAACTCTTGCAGATAAACACATTATTGATACAGCTGATATCATTATTATAAATGATATTCCTAGCATTTTTAATCCTGCTATTATAATATATCTATTTTGTAGATTATCTGTATTGATTCCTATTGCTTTATATTCACTTTTTACTTCTTGTATTGCTGCCTGTTCCAATATACTTTCTTGCATGCTATCTACTTTTTGGTTTATTGTCTGTAACATTTTATCTAACTGTTCTTTTGGCATTTGTTTAATTATTTCCATCAAACTCATATTTTGCATTACTGATTTTTGTTGAGCTGGCATATTTGATGACATACCTTCTAATAATTGTTCTTTCATTTGTTCTGAAGTTTCTTCATTTTCTAAAGAACTTAACATCATCAGTGGCTTAGCCATTATTGAATCTAAATTTTCTTGTTCACTACTACTTAATTTCTTTATTTTATACAATGTTTCATTTTCTAGTGCTGGATATTTCTTTACTAATTTTTCATATTCTTTAATATCTAAATTATCTCTTGATATCTCTTCATATGAAGATAAAATTTGATTATCATAATCTGTAAAGATTAATAGATTTTCCATTTCTGATTTTCTTATAACCTCAGGTGCAACATTTTCAATTCCACCATTTTGGATGCCTACATTGACTATTTTCGATGTATAATCAGGTAATGTTAAATCTCCTGCAGCCTGTGCAATTAATAGTAATACAATTGCAATTACTGATATCCATGATTCTTTTAAATTTTTTAATACCTTAATCATATTTTTCTCCCTTCGCTCCTCTTTTTGTTAATTAAATGTCCTTTTGGGAAACGTCCCCAAAAGGACATTTAATAATTCCATATTTTAAATATTCTATTTGTTTTAAGTAATCGTTCCTTGCTTCTTCTTTTGAGTCATATTTAAATCTCATAACTATTGCTTTTGTTGTTATTGTAAATAAGATTTTTTCTACAATTTCAAGTTCTTTTTTTGAGTTAACTTTTAAATTTTTAGTATCTATATATTCATAAAAGTCTTTGATTTTTTTTGGTTTTTCTTCTATAAATTTTTTGAATAATTTGCTATCTTCACTTGTTTTTAAATTTTCAAGTATATTTCTATAAAATTTCATATCTTCGTTTTTAAGCAAGCTAGAATCCATGCAATCATACATTGATATGAATATTTTAAATATATCTCCATTGGCAGATATTACATTCTTTTTTATTTCTTCATTTATTAGTTTAAAATGATTATTTAAAATATACCCGTAATAAATCTTCTTTACTCTCAAAATATTGATAAAAACTACCTCTTGCAATTTCTGCATCTTCTACTATATTTTTTATTGATGCTTGTTCTAATGGAACTCTTTCGAATTCTTTTTTGGCTGCTTTGATTATTTTATTTTTCTTTTCTTCTGGTAATTTTAAGAATGTTTCTTTTGGCATATTTTCACCACCTTTGATATTAATATTTCAAGTAAAAATGACACTGTGTCATATATTATATGTGACACAGTGTCATTTGTCAACTATTTTTTTGTGAATTTTCTGTGAACTTGTAATTATAATATTTTTACTAATTCACCTAAATCTGAAATCTCGTAATATTCTTTATTTTCTAGAATGTTAACTTTATTATTTGGATTATAATAAACTGCTTGTAGTCCTGCATTTAATGCTCCTTTTATATCTCTTTCAAAGTTATCTCCAATAATTATACATTCTTCAGGCTTATTTTCTCCTATTGCTTGTATAAATGCCTCTTTAAATGGTTTTCTCTTCGTTTTTTCTGCTGAATATACATTGCTAAAATATTTCATGATATCTACTTTTTCTAATCTTTTTATTTGTTGTTCTGCATACCAATCTGTTAAGATTACCATTTCGTATTTATCTTTTAAATATTTAAGTGTTTTTATTGTACTTTCTGGTAATTTTTCTGGAACGCATCTTGACCATCTATCAATAATTTTATCTATAAATTCTTTAGGATATTTTTTTCCTGTATACTCATTAATATAATTAATCATTAATTCTTTATTAAATACATAATAAGTATTTTCATATTCTGCAAAAGCTTTTATAATTTCATTAAATTCCATATCCGTACATTCTATATTTAATTCTTCTAAAGTATTATATACTTCATTAAAATATTCTTGTTTCCATGGTATTAAAGTATTATCAATATCAAATATAACTCTTTTTAACATTTTTTCCTACATCTTTCTGAATACACCACATACTTTTCCTAATATATTACATGTTGGAACTATTATTGGATCCATTGTACTATTTTCAGGTTGTAATCTTATATGGTCTTTTTCTTTATAGAATGTTTTTACTGTTGCTTCATCTTCTATTAAAGCTACAACTATTTCTCCATTGTTTGCATTGCTTTGTTTTCTTACTAGTATATAATCTCCATCTAATATACCAGCTTCAATCATACTTTCTCCTCTAACTGTAAGCATAAAGCAATCTGAATTTCCAACAAAATCTATTGGGATTGGGAATGTGTCTGTAACATTTTCAACAGCTAATATTGGCATACCTGCTGTTATTTTTCCAACTACTGGTACTTCTACTAATTCTTTTTGTGTATAAAAATCTTTTGTTGATGTCTTTTTTGGTTCTCCAGTTGTTCCTTTTAATAAGCGAAGTGTTCTTCCTTTTTTATCTTGTTTCTTTATATATCCTTTATCTTCTAGTTTTGCTAGATATCCATGTACTGTAGCAGTTGAACTTAATCCAACAGCTTTTCCTATTTCTCTTACTGATGGTGGATATCCTACTGTCATTATTTGTTTTTCAATGTATCTTAATATTGATTTTTCTCTACTATTTAATTCTGGTTTTTTTCTTGGCATTCAAATCACTCCATTTCATATTTTTGTATATAATATCATACAAACAAATAAATGTCAAACATAAATTTGGTTTTTTTGAATTTTTTTAGATGAAACCCATAAAAGTCTCATCTAAATTTTCTATTTAAATCTTTTTCCTTTTGAATGTTTTTTCTTCTTTTTAGCTTCTTCATTATTTTTTTCTATTTGTTTTTCATTTTCATTTTGTTCATTATCATTACTTAAATTTGCATATGGAATTTCTCCATTATAATATTCGTATTCTTCTTTATTTGCTTTTTTTACAGCTACTACAATAATAATTATTATTATTAAAGCAACTATAGCTAAAGCTATTATAAATATTTGCTTTTTGCTTAAGTTTTTTATATTTATATTTTCTGATTTTGTTTCTTTTGCTAAAGTTTTATTTACTATTACTTGGTATGTAGCTATTTTTTCTCCTGTAGCATCAGTTACTATAATTGTTATTGTATTTTCGCCTTCTTTAAGATTTTCATTTCCTGTTATTTCAATTTTACTATCTTGTAAAGTTGGATTTGCTGTTATATCTAATTTATCTTTATCGTCTGTTAATGTTACTGTATATTCATATACATCTATCTTAAATTCTGGTTTCAATTCTACTCCATCTATTTTTAAATCTGATAGTCCAAAAGATTTTTCTGTTTCTTCAGTATTTTCTGTTGTTTCTTCTTTTGGCTCTGATGAACTAGATTCTTTTCTTGTTATATTTAAAGTATATGTTTTAGTTGTTTTTCCATCTTCTGCTGTAACTGTTATATTAAAAGTATTTAATCCTTCTTTTAATGTTTTACTTCCTGTTCCTGATATTTTTTGTCCACTTTGTCCTTTATTTGCATATACTGTAATATTTTCAACTTCATTTGGTACTGTTACATCATATGATGTTTTTCCAGCACTAAATCCTGTAAAGTCATTTGGTGTTATTCCCAAATTTGAAAGTGTTGCTACATTTGATTTTGTTGTTGTTTGAACTGCATTATTTTCTGTTTGTTCAGAACTTTGATTTTTAGCTTTAACTGTAATTGTAGCAATACACGTTGAATCTGCTATTGGAGATAAATTCACATCTCCCATTCCACTAGCAGAAAAACTCACTTTAAATGTTTGATCTTTTTCAACATTTGGTGCTTTAAATTGAAATGTTGCCAAATTAGTCATTCCTCCAGTTGCTTTAGCATCAGAAATTGTAACAGTTCCAGCCCCTGTTCCTCCTGAGCTTGTCACAAAAGTTAATCCGCTATATCCAGTTGCCTTAACTGTATATGCTGATACAGAAACATTTGAAGTAACTGCTATTGAAAAATTTTCTCCTGAATTTACAGTTTTTGATGTTGCCGATATTGCAGCTTTTGATACAACATTATATGTTGCAATCAAAAATAAAAATGTAATTATTATTTTAATTATTTTTTTCATTTTTATATTTCTTCCTTTCCTAAAATATAATCAAATACAAATTTTTTTATATCTTTTGTTTATAATTCAATATTATATTGTCCAACACTATATCTTAATATCTTTGCAGCATCTAATGCTGTTGCATTATTATTATCTGATATAGCACCTGCTCTTAAATAACACTCTTTTAAACTAAATTGATTTACATTATATCTTAATATAATTGCAGCATCTAAAGCATTAGTATTTCCGTCACCATTACAATCACCTTTTTTTACAACAGTATACTTATCTTCAACAATAAATCCTGTAGCTAACAAATCATTTCCACCATTAAGAAAACTTCCATCAGCTCGAGTTATTTTAGTAGGTCCACCAAAAGCATCTAATATATCATTTGCAATAGCACTTGGAACAACTGTTATAATATTATTTTTTTTATCAATTTTTACTTTTGTCGTATTTTTTCCATCATTTCCGCCATTGTTATTATTATCACTATTCTCATTAACCGGTACTAAATACAACTTATATTTATTTTCACCTTCAAAAGTTTCTCTAGCAGCATAACCTATTGTACCATTACTTTTTCTAACCTTATCCCAATAAGTTCCTCCAACCTTAGTTGTTGCCTTTTCAATTCTTGTTACTATTTCATCTTTCACTAAACTTGCACCAGTTGCACTTCCATTAGGTGCATTTCTAATATTTAGAGTACTATCAACATTAACCCTTACTAAATCTATAGTTATAGCACTTGAACCATTTGTATTAGGTCTTGAACATTCTGACTGTGGCATATTTTCATATACCGGTATTATAAAAGTATGTGGTAACGCCATTGAATTTGTATTAATATATGTATTTCTTAATGTCAAACCTTCATTTTCTGCTGCTAATAAATTTGTCATATATTGATTATTATATAAATTACTTGAGTTATTTCCTATAACATCAAACTTTTGTAAATATAATGTATTTTGTCCTTGACTAATATATTGTTTTCCTAAGAAACTGATTCCACCTTCAATAGATGCATCTAAGCTTGTCCAGCCTTTCTTTTTAGCATATGTAAGAGCATTTATCAAAATTGCTTCTTTTGTATTCCCTGTAGCAGAAATATTAAAAGCATTATAATAACCTACATATTGTCCATTATATCCTGTTCCTAAAGCTAAAACAGTTCCACTTTTTCCTTGTTCTTGAATTAATCTTGCTACTACATAATAACAGTTTAAATTATTTTTGTTTGCTGCATTTATTATCGCTTGTTCATGGCCTGCAAGAAATGTTCCTTTTGTCATTGACTGTAATATTCCTAAGTCTGAACCTGAACTTGTTAGTTGTTCAAATTGAAAAATATCAGATTCGTTTAATGAGTTTCTAGGGTCCATCATATATTTTATAGCTTGTTCAGAAGCACATCTCCAACTTCCGTTGTCATATGGTTTATTACCACATACTGGGCATACCCACTCACCTTGATAATTTGAACTATTATATACTAAATTTTTAGGTGAACTTCCATGTCCAACATATTCATTTGATATTACATCATTCCAGTCTAATCCTGTGTATAGTATTTTAAATGACCAATTAGGATATTTTTTTTGTAATGCTTGAATTTTTTCTTTTATTCCTGGATATTTTGAAGTATTTATTCCATTTATATCTGGACTTGTTGTTTGAGCTAAAACATTTTTTTGATTTATTAATGATATAAAACAATATGATATTAGTGTCAAAATTATAATCATAGTTATAATTTTTTTCATTTTTTGCATTTGTTTTTCCTCCAATTCTTTTGTTTTCTATCTATTTGTCTTTTTTTGTTATTTTTTACATATTTTTCAGTGTTATTATATCATTGTGATTTTTCTTAGTCAATAAATTTTGTTGCATTTTGCAAAATGTAATATAATTGTAAAATAGATTATATTAAGGCAACAAAAAAATCAATCAGATTTTATTTTCTGATTGATTTTTGTATCATCTATTCATTTTAGTTCGAACAGATACGACTTTGGTGCGGATGAAGGGACTCGAACCCCCACGCCGTTGGCACTGGTTCCTAAGACCAGCGCGTCTACCAGTTCCGCCACATCCGCATATGTATTACTGACAATATTTATAATAGCATATTTAAGTTTTCAATGTCAAGTATTTTTATAATTTTTTTCATGTTTATTTTATAAAATTAACAAAAATAAATTATAACAGCTCCTACTATTGATATAATAAATCCTATAATTTTTAGACCAGCAGAGCCTTCGTTTTGATCTCCAAACCCAAAAAACCTTTTTGTTATTATACGTGCGTCAAAAATTAATGTTACTCCACACAAAACTAACAATAATCCTATTATTTTTAAAATTATACTCCACATTGTTATCTACATCCTTCTTATTTTAATATTTATATATTAATATTTTTCTTTATAAATGTCAAGAGGAAATGAAGTACACTTCATTTCCTCTTATTTTTTCGGCTTATTCTTTTCCGAAAACTTCCTTGCTGATCCGCTTTACACAGTTACTAACTGTTTCCATATCTCCGTCTATCCTTTTCGAAGACAAGTATTCATCCGGAATACCGCCGTTGTCAAGTGCTACTTCTAAATTGAATAAGCTCCTTTTCCAACTGGTTTTTAATACCCGGTGTTTCGAATACACTTCCGGCATCAAGTTCATTGTTTCTGTTGCCAGTTGCGGCATTTTTGGTATGTCTGCCTCCGTTTTTGCTACCTCTTCATATGATTTGCGTAATGTAACCATAAGAGATAAGAATTCCATATGATAGGTTTCAAGTTTCCATTCTTTGGATTTTAAATACTCTTTTACTGTGTCAAAGTTTTTCAGTTCATCTTCTGTTAATGCTTTGTCTTTGCTCATTTTGTCTCCTTTTGTCTGTGCCTCTAATTAGAGGGCTTATTAATTAATTGTATCTTTGCTATTAGCACTATATATATTATATCACTATTTACATAACATGTCAAAGTTATCTTTCATTTTTGTCTTATCTTAATTCTAAAAAATAATAAGTAACATATATTTTAATAAACATTTTTAATAATTGGAGGTTAATATGCAAAAATTAAAAAATATATTATTATTATCTTTTATTATAATTTTATTATTTTATTCTTGTTCATTTGCTTATGATGAATCCTGTTCATATATATGGTCACCATCTTCTTCTACTATAGAAACAAGTTCTTCAGAAAATACAAAAATATCTAATACATTAGATTTAGAAAGTGGTGCTGCAATTTTAATAGAGCAGTCTTCTGGGCAAGTTTTATATTCTAAAAATGAACATGAACAACTTCGCCCCGCTTCTGTAACCAAAGTTATGAGTATTCTTTTAATTATGGAACAAATTGATAGTGGTAAATTATCATATTCAGATAAGATATCATGTTCAGAAACTGCAAAGGCTATGGGTGGTTCACAAATATGGCTTGATCCAAGAGAAACTTTAACCGTTGATGAAATGTTAAAGGCTATCTGTGTAGTTTCTGCTAATGATTGTGTTGTAGCAATGGCTGAACATATAGCAGGTTCTGAAGCCGCATTTGTTCAAATGATGAATGATAAAGCAAAGCAATTAGGTATGAATGATACCTGCTTTAAGAATTGTCATGGTATTGATGAAGATGGTCATATTACATCTGCATATGATATAGCTTTAATGTCTCGTGAGCTTTTATCAAAGCATCCAAATATTACAAAATATACAACTATTTGGATGGATAGCTTAAGAGATGGTAAATCTCAATTAGTTAATACAAACAAATTAATTAGAACTTATAAAGGAATTACTGGTTTAAAAACAGGTTCTACATCATTAGCATTATATAATCTATCTGCAAGTGCTACCCGTGATAATTTATCCTTAATTGCTGTTATTATGAAAGCTCCTTCTACTAAAGTTAGATTCTCAGAAGCACAAAAACTTTTAGATTATGGTTTTAGTAAATTTTCTTTTAAAAATTTTGGAAATAAAAATGATGTAATTCAATCAGTTTCTGTAAATAAGGGAGTTAAATCTACTGTTGATGCTATATTAGAAAGTGATGCAGGAACTCTTATTGAAAAAGGAAAAGAAAATCAACTAATTCAATCTGTTAAAATTGATGACAATATAAGTGCTCCTATAAAATGTGGTGATAAAATAGGTCAAATTAATTTTTCATTAGATGGTAATACTTTGGCAAGTGTAAATTTAATTGCTTCTTCGGATATTGATAAAATAAATATTTTTACAATGATAAAGAAAACCCTTTATAGCTGGATTGATTTATTAAGGACATAAAAAAGTTGGCTTTATAAGCCAACTTTATTTTTCTTGTTTTAATCTTAAATATCCTAATTCTTCCCAACTGTTATAAGCTAAATTCAATTTAAATACTAATTTTGGTTTTGCACCTGCTCTATTCTTATCAACTACACATGCATAATATCTTACATCTGGATCTTTTGATTTTTCTAAATCAAAAAATTTGGTATCTACTTCTTTTAGAGAATATTCATATTCATCTAAATTATCTCTACTTATTTGTTTGAATAAACACAATGTATCTAATACTTCTTTTACAGTTCTACTTACTGCCAAATCATTTACATCTAAATTAATTGGTGATGTAGCATTTTCTGCTAATTGTAAAGATGAGCATATAAATATATTAAAGTTCTGTGCTAAATTTGAAAGTATTGTTGCTGTCTTTTTAATTTCTTCAGGATTTCCAATATTTGCAGTATCTGTCTTTAATGTGTCATAAAATACATATTCGATTTTTTCTTTATAATAATAATTTATAATTACTTTTTGTAATTCGTCATTTGTATGGTCTGTAATATTGATAAAATATATTGAATTATTAATTTGTTTACTTGCCCATTCAATTGCCTTAATTGTTTTGTTAAAATCTGATGATATTTTTGTAAGTCTTTTTACAAATTGTGATTGTGTTTCATTTTGTTCTTTTAAAATATATCCATTTTCATCTAGTTTTGCATCATTTTTATTATCTGGTCTAAATTTAAATTCTAGTAATTCACCTTCTGTGATATGAAGTTTTTGACCATGTATTTTTTGAATATCTGGATTATTTAATATTGTTGTTATTAAACATAATTTCATCTTTTCTTCAGACATTTCATTTGAAATTACTAATACCTTTTTTTGATGTATTAAAGCTGTATATGCTGCTATATCAATTGTAAGTCTACTTTTACCTGAGTTTGATGGCATTGCAAATGCCATTGTTTCTCCTTTTCTTATTCCCTTAAACACATTTGTTAATATTGGGAAAGGATACTTTAATCCATTTGCAAGTTCATTTTCTCCACTTTCTAAAAATCTTACTAAATCTTTACTTAGTATTGACTGTTTGAATTTTTGTGTAACATTTATTTGTTCAATAGTTGCCTCTACCTCTTCAACAGACATTTTATCATATAATTCATAATCAGTAATTTCAACAATTTTATTTTGTAAATTTGTTTCCGGTGTTTCTAAATATGCTTTTCTTAAAACAAATAATTTTCTTAACTCCTGGTATACTTTTTCTATATTAAAATCTTGATCTCTAACTTCTTTTTTTAAATTTTGTTTTAATTGATAAACTTCCTCTGAATCTTTTGAAAAATTAAATTTATCTTTTGCTTTTTCAGAAGAATATTTAGAACCCTCATTAAACAATATACTTTTATATATATTTAACATTTGATCATCTTCAAATCTGCATATATCAAAAACAAAATAATACTTCATTATTAATTTAGGATTTTCTAATAACATTCCTATATATCTACGCTCTAACTTTATATTACTTAATTTTTTAGGATACTTTTCGCCATCATCCCCATCATCTTCTTTTACTATTATCTCATCTTGTTCTTCATCACTATCTGCCATATTCTCCCTTAATTTTTTCATTTTTGTTAAAGCTTTTAAATAATCACCTTGTGTTAATAAATCTTTTATTTCATATATAGTAGATTGATTCTTTTCAGTTACTGGTATTTGTTCTAATAAATCATAAATTTTATCAATATTTTCCATAATTTTTATTTCCTTTCCAAGATGGTCAAGAGGGACAGGTTTTGTTTGTTTCACTTTTCTTGTCTCCTCTTGTCACTTTTTGTCTTTTAATTTAATCTTTCTTCTACTTTAGCAAGCATATCTTTGTATTTTTCTAATTTATCTTTTTCTTCTTGTATTTTCTTTTCTGGTGCTTTGTTTACAAATCCTGGGTTTGAAAGCATTTTTTCACATCTTGCAACTTCGCCTTCTAATCTAGTTTTTTCTTCCTCTAGTCTCTTTCTTTCTTCTTCCATATCAACCAAATCTTCAAGTGGCATATATAATTCAATTCCATCTTTTAGGATGCTTATTGCATTTTCTGGTATTCCTGTTTTGTCTTTTTGTACTACTATTTTTTCTCCAAGTCCTAGTTTTAAGATGAAGTCTTTTGCTTCCCAGATTTCATTTTCATATTTCTTTGTTACAAATATTAATTCAGATTTTTTTGATGGATGGATATTCATATTTGCTCTTACATTTCTTATTTCTGTAATGATTTCTTTTATTTTTTCAACTGTTTGTTCCTCGTCATCAAATGCAAATTTTTCTCTTATTGTTGGCCATTTTGATACTATTAAATCTGTTTCATTGTATTTTACTAGTTTGTCATATATTTCTGACGTTACAAATGGCATAAATGGATGTAATAGTTTTAATGATGTTCCAAACACATAATTTAATATGTCACTTACAGCAACTTTTGTTTCTTCATTTTCACTATAAATTCTTGTTTTAACCATTTCGATATACCAGTCACAGAATTCATTCCAAATGAAGTTATAAATTTTGTCAATTGCAATTCCTAAATCATAATTTTCAATATTTCTTGTGATGTCAGCTACTAATTTGTCTAATTTATTTAGTATCCATTTGTCTTCTATTGTTAATAAATCTGGGTTATATGTTTTTGTTTCGTGATTATATACTTTGTAACAAAATTCTTTTACTTTTTCTTCGTCTGGTGTATTCATTATTATGAATTTAGCAGCATTCCAAATTTTATTTGCAAAATTTGATGCTTGTTCTAGTTTTTCTGGCATATATCTGATGTCATTTCCCATTGTAGTTCCAGAAAGTACTGAAAATCTTAATGCATCTGCACCATATTGATCAATTATTTCAATTGGGTCAATTCCATTTCCTAATGATTTTGACATTTTTCTTCCTTGTGAATCTCTTACAATTCCATGTACTACAACATCTTTAAATGGATTTTTGTCAGTTAATTCTAGTCCTTGTGTCATCATTCTTGATACCCAGAATGTTATAATATCATATCCTGTTACCAATACATTTGTTGGATAGAATGTTTTGTAGTCTTCTGATTCTGTATTTGGCCAACCTAATGTTGAGAATGGCCATAATGCTGAACTGAACCATGTGTCTAGTGAGTCTTCATCTTGATGTAATTTGTTAGAACCACAATTTTCGCATTTTTCTGGCATTTGTTTTGCTGCATGCATATGTCCGCATTCGTCACAATAATATACTGGTATTCTGTGTCCCCACCATAATTGTCTTGATATACACCAGTCTTGGATATTATCTAACCAGTTAAAATACATTTTTTCGTATCTTTTTGGTACAAATTTAACTTCGTCATTTCTAACTGCATCTGCGGCTCTTTTTGCTAAGTCTTTCATTGATACAAACCATTGCTCTGAAATTCTTGGTTCTATTGTGCTATGGCATCTGTAACATTTTCCAACATTGTGTGTATAATCTTCAATTTTAACTAAGTTTCCTAATTCTTGTAGTTTTTCAACAATTAGTTTTCTTGCTTCAATTGCTGGCATTCCTTTATATTCTGGAACTAAATCGCCCATAATTGAACTATCGTCAAATACTTCTATAATTTCTAAGTTATGTCTTAATCCTGCTTGATAATCATTTGGGTCATGTGCTGGTGTAATTTTAACACATCCTGTTCCAAATTCTTTTTCAACAAATTCATCTGCAATTATTGGAATTTCTTTATTCATTATTGGTAAAATACATTTTTTACCTACTAAATCTTTGTATCTTTCATCATCTGGATGTACTGCAACTGCTGTATCTCCAAGCATTGTTTCAGGTCTTGTTGTTGCAACTATAATATATCTGTCTGGTTCACCTGCAATTTGATATTTAATATGCCATAAATGTGATGGTTCGTCTTCATATTCAACTTCTGCATCTGAAATAGTTGTATGGCATGATGGGCACCAGTTTATCATTTTTTTACCTTTATAGATTAGTCCTTTATTATACAATTGAATAAATTGTTCTAAAACTGCTTCTGATAAGCCTTCATCCATAGTAAATCTGTCTCTATCCCAATCACATGAGCATCCTAATCTTCTTTGTTGTTTCTTGATTGTTCCACCATATTCTTTAGTCCAAGCCCACGCTCTTTCTAGGAATTGTTCTCTTGTGATGTCTGCTTTTGTCAAACCTTCTTCATCTTTCATTTTTGCAACAACTTTTACTTCTGTTGCTATTGCTGCATGGTCTGAACCTGGAAGCCATAATGTGTTGTATCCTTGCATTCTTTTAAATCTTATTAAAATATCTTGTATTGTGTCATCTAATGCATGTCCCATGTGTAATTTGCCTGTTACGTTTGGTGGTGGCATCATTATGCAGTAACTTTCTTTTGTTTTGTCCATGCTTGGTTTAAAGTATCCTTTTTCTTCCCATTCTTGATATAGTTTTTCTTCAAATTCTTGTGGGTTGTACTTGTCATTTAATTTTTTATCTTTCATCTTGATCAATCTCCTTTAATTTATATTATTTTTATTTTAAACTCACACTTATATTCTTTATCTTGTGGTAATTCAATAATATTTTCTTTATCCTTATAAATCTGTGTACTGTCTATTCTATCAGCTGTATTTTGCCATGGTTCAATGCAGACAAATGGAGCTCCTTTTTTAGACCATAGTGCTAAATATGGAAATCCTGAAAAATCAAATTCTAATATTTTTTGATTTATTTTATGATTTTTTAAAATCACTTTATTCGATTTTATATTTTTCATGATAACTGCATCATTATCAAAAGTATCTTCTTTTAAACAAATTTTGTTATCTTTTAAAATATTTTCTGCTTTTTCTGTATCTATTAATCCATCTTTCAATTTTAAAAATTCTATTTTTTCTTCCTTTTCCGAAAAAATAATTTCATATTCATCATTACTGTAATCACAATTGAAAGCTGGATGTCCACCTAGACCAAAATAAATTGTTTTGTTATCTATATTTTTAACTTGATATGTTACAGTTAGAGTATTTTCATTTACCTCATATATAACATGTAATTCAAATTTGTATGGATATTTTTTTAGTGTTTCTTGATTATATTTTAATACATAATGATGTTCATTTTCTGTTTTTGATATTTCTTCAAAGTCCATATCTCTTGCAAATCCATGTTGTGACATTTCGTAGGTTTTGTCTTCTATTTGAGTTGTTGAATTCTTAATTTGTCCTACTATTGGAAATAATATTGGTGCTTGTCTTTTCCAAAAAACATTACCATTTTTATCTAATACTTGTGCTCCTTGAAATAACATTTCTTTGCCATCATATTGTATGCTCGTTAACTCTGCACCTGATTTTTTTGTTTGTATTTTTAGCATTTTAAGCCTCCTTTTATAATTCAAAAAAACTCGCCAATATGCTCTTTATTTAAGCATAAGGGCGAGTTTATATCTCACGGTACCACCTTAATTATTATCTTTTTATAATTTGTGTTTTTTACTTTGTGTACTTTTTATAGATAATTTCTCATTTTACTTTAACGCAGTATTACGGATAATCTTAAGTTTATTTTCGGATTATCAACTCAAAAGTTACTTTCCATTTATCTTTATTTTAGAAGCTCACAGCCTTTGACTTCTATTCTCTTTAAATTAGTTTTAAATGTACTCCTCTTTTTCTTTGTTATTTATTATTTTGTTCTTATTTGCTTTTAATATGCAATAATTATATATCTTTTTGTTCTTTTTGTCTAGTAATTTTTTAAAATTGATTAACTATTTTTGTTTGTTTTTTGACAATTGAAAACTTTTACAAAAACTCTCAATACCAAATTCCTATTGATATTGAGAGTTTTTTCTAAATTATTTCCATCACTTCTAATAAAGAAGCAACTTCAAAGTTTGGCTTATACATAGTTTTGTTTTCTTTATGCTGTCTGTTTAACCATACAGATTTTATACCAGCATGCTCAGCAAAAGCAATATCACTTGAAAGTGAATCACCAATAATCAGGTACTGTTCTTCCCTGTCAGGTTTTACAATACCTTCTCTTGATAGTGGATTACTTTTTAAATATGAGTTATCACAGCAATGTAATTCTTCAATATAATCTATTACACCATAATAACCCATAATTTCTTCTTGCACTTTTCTCCACCAGTCTGACTTTACAATACTTTTTATGTTTTTACTTTCTAAATACTTCATTACAGTTAAAGTATCATAATTAAAGTCATTAACCTGTATTTTTAGTCCATCATGTACTATCATAAACTGTTCCGGCTGAATTCCATAAATGCCTAAAATTGGCATTTCTCGTTCTATTAGCTTCAAAGTTTCTTTCATGTTAACTCTTTTGTTTTTAAAATACTCCATAAAGCTTTCAAACATTTTGTAAAATTCAGCAGAAAATTCTTCTGTTTCTGTAATTCCTAATGCTTTTGCAGTTACTTGTGGTTCTTCCTCTTTATGAAACCACATTACATTGTCACAATCCCATATAACTGTCCGTACTTTTTCCATATATATACCTCCATTTGTAAGTATTATTATCCACGTGTTCTTATGTTGACTATTTTATCATTTTTAACAGTTTATGTCAATTCTATATACTTCTTCAAAAACTTACCAGTATAACTTTGTTCATTCTTACAAATTTGTTCAGGTGTACCAACGGCAACAACTTGTCCTCCACCTTCTCCGCCTTCTGGGCCTAAATCAATTATATGGTCACATGTTTTTATTAAATCTAAGTTATGCTCAATAACAATTATTGTATTTCCTGTATCAACTAATCTTTGTAAAATATCAACTAATCTATGAACATCAGCAATATGAAGTCCTGTAGTTGGTTCGTCTAAAATATATAATGTTTTTCCTGTTGCTCTTTTAGAAAGTTCTGTTGCTAATTTAACTCTTTGTGCTTCACCACCAGATAATGTTGTTGATGGCTGTCCTAGTTTAATATATCCTAGTCCTACATCGTATAAAGTTTGAATTTTTTGTTTTATTTTTGGTATTTTGTCAAAAAATTCTAATGCTTCTTCTACTGTCATATCTAATACATCAGCAATATTTTTTCCTTTATATTTTACTTCTAATGTTTCTCTATTATATCTTTTTCCTTTACATACTTCACATGGTACATACACATCTGGTAAAAAGTGCATTTCTATTTTGTGAACTCCATCACCATTACAACTTTCACATCTTCCTCCTGCTACATTGAAACTAAATCTTCCTTTTTCAAATCCACGTAGTTTAGCTTCATTTGTTCCTGCAAAAATATCTCTTATTAAATCAAATACTCCTGTATATGTTGCTGGATTTGAACGTGGTGTTCTTCCTATTGGTGATTGGTCTATGTTGATTATTTTATCTATATTTTCTAATCCTTTTATTTCTTTGCATTTTCCTGGTTTTTCAGATGCTCCATTTAGTTCTTTTGCTATTGTTTTATATAAAACTTCATTTACAAGTGTTGATTTTCCTGAACCAGAAACTCCTGTAACACATGTAAATACTCCAAGTGGAAATTTTACGCTTATATTTTTCAAATTATTTTCTGTTGCACCTTTAACTTCTATTACTTTTGATTTTACAGCTTTTCTTCTTTTCTTTGGAACTTCTATTTTCTTTCTTCCACTTAAATATTGACCTGTAATAGAATCTTTTACAAGTTTTACTTCTTCAGCAGTTCCTTGTGCCATAACATTTCCACCATGCACACCGGCACCTGGTCCAATATCAATAATTTGGTCTGCTGCATACATTGTGTCTTCATCATGTTCTACAATTAGTAAAGTATTTCCTAAATCTCTTAATTTTTTAAGTGTTGCTATTAATTTATCATTATCTCTTTGATGAAGTCCTATGCTTGGCTCGTCCAAAATATACATAACTCCTGTAAGTCCTGAACCTATTTGAGTTGCTAAACGAATACGTTGTGCTTCTCCTCCTGATAATGTTCCAGCACTTCTTGATAATGTTAAATATTCAAGCCCTACATCTATTAAAAATTGAAGTCTTTTGTTAATTTCTTTTAAAATCATGTCTGCAATCATTGCTTCTTTTTCTGTCAATTTTAATGTACTTAGAAATTCTTTTAAAGCTTTTATTGACATATCTGTTACTTCATTTATATTTTTATCATTTATTTTGATGCATAATATTTCTTTCTTTAAACGCGCTCCATTACAAGTATGGCAATGAGAATTTGTCATATACATTTCGTAAAAAGTTCTCATTCCTTGTGATTTTGTTTCACTATGGCGTCTATCTAATGTTGGCAAAACTCCTTCAAATGGGGCTGTAAATTTTCTCACTCCTGCAACAGATGAATATTCAAAATCTATTTTTTCATCACCTGTACCATATAAGATTTTTTCCATAAACCATCTTGGTAATTTCTTAATTGGAACTCCTTTTATTTCTACACCATAATGTTTTGCTATACTTTCAAAATACATTTTTGCCATTGTGTCGCCCTTTTTCATAGTACTTGCACCAAAAGCTTTTATACCATCATATAATGTTTTATTTTTGTCTGGTACTATTAAATCTTCATCCATTTTCATTAGATATCCTATTCCCATACATGTTGGGCAAGCACCATATGGATTGTTAAATGAAAACATTCTTGGTGTTATCTCTGGAAAACTAAAACCACAGTCTGGGCAGGCATAATTTGAACTGTATAAAACTGTTTTATTTTCTTCCTTTGTTATAATATTTACTAATACTAAATTATCAGCATGTTTCAATGCTATTTCAACAGATTCTGTAAGTCTGCTTCTTATTTCTGGTTTTACTACTAATCTGTCAACAACTAATTCTATTTCGTGCTTTTTATTTTTATCTAATTTTATTTCGTCTGATAAATCATAAACTTCTCCGTCAATTCTTGCTCTTACAAATCCGTCTTTTTGATATCCTTCTAATTGTTTTACAAATTCACCTTTTCTACCTCTAACAACAGGAGCCAATATTTGAATTTTTGTGCCTTCTTCAAGTTCCATAATATTATCAACAATTTGGTCAATTGATTGTTTTTCAATTTTTTTGCCACAGTTTGGACAATATGGAACACCTATATTTGCATATAATAAACGAATATAATCATATATTTCTGTTACTGTTCCAACTGTTGAACGTGGATTTTTTGATGTTGTTTTTTGGTCTATTGATATTGCTGGTGAAAGTCCTTCAATTGACTCAACATCTGGTTTTTCCATTATTCCTAAAAATTGTCTTGCATATGAAGATAAACTTTCTACATATCTTCTTTGTCCTTCTGCATATAAAGTATCAAATGCTAATGATGATTTTCCAGAACCTGAAAGTCCTGTTATTACTACCATTTTGTCTCTTGGTATTTCTATATTTATATTTTTTAAGTTATGTTCTTTTGCACCTTTTATAATTATTTTATCATTCATTTTGATTCCTCCTATGTCCTTTTGGGAAACGTCCCCAAAAGGACATTTTTATTATACTATATTTTATACTTAAAAACAAGAGTTTGGTAGAAGTTTTTATTTTCAAATTTGGAAAAATATGTTATACTTATTAGGCAACGTGTAAAATTACTTTTTAGGAGGTTTTACTTATGAAATTATTTCACAATGAAAATGGACGGGATGTAGTATATGTTCAAATACATGATATATTTTTTATTTCTAATGAAACTGATATTACAATACCGGAATCGATTATTACAAAAGTTTTTTCTAATGTCACTATTGTTGATGATTCTAATCGTTTTGATTTTGTAAGATTTGATGAAGATAGTGAGGTTGCTTTTTTTAAAAAGCTTGATTTCATTATTGATTATGATGACTACAAAGATTTAACTGACAAGCAGCTTAACGAGAAATACCAAAAGGCTGTTGAAATGCATAATTCAATTGCTACTAAGTTTAATTCTATGCCTCTAGATTTGAGGGACCATAACATGGATCTTAGAGATAAACATGCTCAACTAAAGCATATGTTCATTTCTATATCTGATTTATATGAATTAAAACATGGCAATATTTCTATGCCTTTTCCGGAATTTGTAAAAAAGTAGTGAAATATCATATGTAAAAAAGAGAGTGTTTCTATTAACATTCTCTCTTTTTATTATATTATAATCTATTTTTTATCCATTCTATTCTTTCTTGATGTAATTTATTTCCAAACTCTATGTCTTCTTTGATATTATATTTATCTTTAATATATTGTCCATTAATAGTTTTTAAGCATTCTTTTCCAATGCTTTCAAAGTCTATACTTCCACTATCTATATTTCTGCTACTTAATTTATCTGAATAAACAACAATTTGAAGTCCGTGCAATCCTAATGGTGATTTAGCAATTCTTTCTATGAATTCTATTTTTTTACTTGGTTTCATTTTATAGAAAATTCCACCTCTCATATGTTCTCTGCAAGCTACTTTGCCACATTCAATCCATCTTGTAGGTGCTTTTATTCTGTTTCCAAATTTAGTAACCAAATCTACTCCATTAATTTCATGCCCATAATGATGTGGATATTCTTCTTTTGGTGTTATACTTTTTCCTAAATCATGTACCAATGCTGAAAATCTTATTTCTAATTCTTTTGTTAATTCTGATGCTTTGTCTAAAACAAGCATTGTATGATTATAAGCATCTCCTTCTGGATGATGTTCTGGTGGTTGTAGTGCTCCGATTAAATTATATATTTCTATAAAATGCACATCTAGAATATTAGCTTTTCTAAGTATATTAAAAAATATTGATGGTTTCTGTGTTGCAAGTGCCTTACTAAATTCTATAAAAACTCTTTCTTTTGATAATGTGTTTAATTCATTTTTTAAAGAATTCATCATTTTTATTGTATCTTCTGAGACATCAAAATTTAATTCAGAAGCAAATCTTGCTACTCTATATACTCTTAATGGGTCTTCTAAAAAATGTTGTGTTGTTGCTTTTATAATTTTGTTTTCTATATCTTGCTTTCCGTTAAATGGATCTATTAGCTTACCTGTTAAAACATCTTCTGCTATTGAATTTATTGTTATATCTCTTCTTGCCAAATCTTGTTCTATTGTTATGTTTTTATTTGTAGTAATTTCAAATTCTTTATGTCCTAATCCTGTTTTTTTTTCTATTCTTGCCATTGCAAATTCTTTTCCATTTAATTCAAATACTTCAAAAGATTTACCTTTAGTAAAACTTTGTGGAAATAACTTTTTAAATTGTTCAGAAGTAATTCCTACTACACAATAATCTTCATCTTTTATTTTTCTATTTAGTAGTTTATCTCTAATTGCTCCACCTACTAAATATAGTCTGCCACCTTCATTTTCAATTTTTTTGGCAATTTCTAATATATTTTCACTCACATAAATTCACTCCTATACTAATTTATTATTAGCATATATTTAATTTTTATTTTGATTTTTCTGGTAATTTAGGAAGTTCTTCAAATATATTGTTTTTAGCAATTTTAAATAGTGCATTTAATGTTTGCCAAATCATATCTTTTGTATCATTGTCAATATTTTTATATGAAGTTAAAATTGTTTTTGCATTTAAAAACCAATTTGCTTTTAATTCTTTCATTGTTTGTGCATCTGTTGCATTTAAAATTTCAAAAACAACATCTATTACTTGTTCTCTTTTGGCAGGTTCAACATTTTCAAGCCATCCCTTTATTGTTTTATCTATAAATTCACTTCCATCTGTTACTTCTTCTAATGTTATAAATTCTTTTCCTAGTAATTGCCAACTATATAAATCATGTTGCATTATTCCTTTTTGTGTACTTTCTATAACTGTATATTTTTCCTTATGGTTCATTAATCTTCCTATTACAGATGACTGTGGTATATATGTATGTACTTTTTTTATCATTTCTTGATATTCAGGTGTTTTTATTACATCTTCACAAAATCCTGGTCCATCATTATTGTATACATTTATTATTCTATCTTTTACTTCATCACTTGCAAATGTTGCAGCATAAACCGCTATATTTCCTCCCTTTGAATGTCCTCCTATTCTTATTCTTCTATCCGGAAATTCTTTTGCGATTTTTTCTAGATATTTTTTTGAAGATATTTGTGATGCAATATGACTTTTAAAGCTCATATTAAAATCTTCTTTCCATCCAACTATTGTATTATCTGTTCCCCTATATGATACAAATATTGTATTGTCTGGCATTAATACTGTAATTGCTGAAAATTGTTTTTCTTCTTCAATATCTACATTATTTATATATCTAGTAGCTACCATTTCTCCAAATCTTGTTGACTTACCCATTAATGGAAATAAATCGACATCATCTTTCCACAAAATTGGTAACTTACTTATATCTTGTTTACTAAATCTTTCACTTAATTCTTTTATTGTTACTTTTTCATCTTCTTTTATTATTTTATCAAATGGAAAATAAGAAAATCTTGATAATATCAAATTATCTATCTCATTAAACTCAGATTGTTCTAGGCTTAAATCTCCTCTCCATTTAATATAATCACATACATTTGCCATGTTTTTTCCTCCTATTATTATTGCTTATATTTTAATTTATTTTTTATAAATTGTCTATTATTTTATATAAAAAAATTTAAAATAATGCAAAAAAAATATGAACTAAAAACAAACATTATTGTCTATTTTTAGTTCATATTTTTCTTAACTATTAATCTTTTAAATAGTCTTTCATCTTTTTCATAAATATAAATCTATCAATTATATCTAATACTGCATAGATTATTGTAATAACACCTATTGTTGTTATTAAAATATTTTGACTTATAAGGATTATAATACCTGCTACTATCATTAACATTGAAAATAATAAAGCTAATGTCCAATATACAGATTTTAAATCTTTCCATATAAGTGTTGTTTGAAGATCCATAACTCCTGTAGCAATTATCCATAATCCTAAGATTATTCTAAATAATGATAATATTGCATCTGAACAGAATAATACGATTACTCCAAATACTACTGCAACTAATGCTATTGTTAATAAATAATCATCTTTTGTTTCTGAAGTATAATATTCTATTAATTTAAGTACTCCCATTGCTATAAATACAATTCCTAATATCATTGAAATTGCAGATAATGTTTGATCTGGTTTTGCAATTAGTAGAACACCAAATAATACAAATATTATTGAAATAACTATGTCTGTCCAACTAGATCTTTTTAAAAATTTTTCAAACATAATACTCCCTCTCTTTCTTTAGTATTTTATGCCTATATAATATCACATTAACTATAAATTGTATATGAATTTTATAAAAAATTTTTTATTTTTTGTAGAAAAAAGAAAAAATAGCACTTTAGGTGCTATCATAATTATGCGTTTTCAGTTTCTTTTTTTGCTACTACTTGTTTTCCATCATAATATCCGCAATTTCCGCAAACTCTGTGTGGTAATACTGGTTCATTGCAGTTTGGGCATGTAGCAAATTTTGGTTCTTCTTTTTTCCATGTTGATCTTTTTGAATGTGTTCTTGCTTTTGACCATCTTCTTTTTGGTTGTGCCATCTTAATTCCCCCCTTGCTTTAAGATATATTTTTATATCTATTTGAAATTTTACTATATTTTTATGCACTATAAGATTATACAAGTATTTTTAAATTTTGTCAACTATTTTATTTTTTTCTTCATAATCTATACAATATTTTTTATATAATCCTCTAATGTTCTTCTTATTTAATACATCATTTATTCCATATTTACTTACTTGTGTAAATACCTCTGTTATAAATTTTGCTATTTGTGGATTTATTAGTGCTTTTTTACTTTCATTTTGCCAATATTCTAATTCATATCCTTGTTCCCAATCTTTTCCTTTATATATAATTCCTGCTGCTAATTTATCACATATCATTTCAGCTGCATATTTATATGGAATAATTGGTGTTTTTTCAGTTGCTCCTAAATCTACCCAATAATCTGCATGATGTTTATTTCGTCCTCTGTGATGTAACCAAGCTTTTGAATAACCTTCACTTTTTTTACAATCAGTTATTGGTGAATGTCCACCATTAAAATATTTAACTCCTTCCCAAAACTCTATTGGTGAATATTTAGATAAATCGTGCATTAATCCTCTCAAAGGTTCTCCAATTTTTAAGCAAAGTTTAAAAACTACCCATCTGTGTTTTGTTATTAAACAAAAATGACCTATTATATTTTTTAATTTCATCTAATTCTTCATCTCCTATTACTACAATATAAATTTTACCATATTTTTTGTTCAAAAGCAACTTTTTCATTCTTATTGCATATAATGAATGATAGGAGGATTTTTTATGTGTGGTTTTGTAGGTTTTGTTAATTTTAAAGAAGATATTTCTAATATGAAACATGTTTTACTAAACATGAATTCTACTATTTCTAAGAGAGGTCCAGATGAAGATGGTTTTTATATAAATAATCATGTTGCTCTAGCTCATAAAAGACTTATTGTTATTGATCCTGATGGTGGTAAGCAACCTATGGTAGAAAAACGTTCTTATGGTGAGTATGTTATTGTTTATAATGGTCAGATTTATAACACTAAAGAACTTAAAGAAACTTTAGTAGAAAATGGTTTTTCTTTTAATGGTCATTGTGATACAGAAGTTTTACTAAAATCTTATATTTATTATGGTTCTGATGTTGTAAAACATTTAAATGGAATTTTTTCATTTGCCATTTGGAATAGTAAAACAAAAGAATTATTTATAGCTCGTGACCACTTTGGTGTTAAGCCTTTATTTTATACAGTTAAAAATAACACCTTAATTTTTGGTTCTGAAATTAAAACTTTATTTGAATATCCTGGCATTGAAAAAACAATTGATAGTCAAGGAATTTGTGAACTTTTTGGAATTGGACCTAGTCATACTCCTGGAACTAGTATTTTTAAAAATATTTATGAATTAAGACCTGCACATTGTGCAATTTTTAACAGTTCTGGATTTCATATAGAAAGATATTGGAAATTAAAATCAGAAAAACATACAGATAGCTTAGGTACTACATGTTCTAAAGTCAAATTTTTATTAAATGATGCAATTACAAGACAACTTGTTTCTGATGTACCTTTATGTACTTTTCTTTCAGGCGGATTAGATTCAAGTATAATAACAAAATTTGCTTCTGATTATTGTAAAGATAACGGATTACCACCTTTGGATACATATTCAATTGATTATGTAGATAATGATAAAAATTTTGTTAAAAGTGATTTTCAACCCAATTCTGATAACTACTACATTGATTTAATGAATAAAAATTTACATACAAGACATCATAAAATAGTTATTGATACTCCTGAACTTGCAGAATATTTGGAAGATGCAATGATTGCTCGTGATATGCCTGGTATGGCTGATATAGATTCTTCTTTACTTCTATTTTGCAAAAATGTAAAAAAGGAAATGACTGTGTCTTTAACTGGTGAATGTGCTGATGAAATTTTTGGTGGTTACCCTTGGTTTTTTCGTGAAGATAGCCTAAAAAGTGGTACTTTTCCTTGGTCTATTGCAATTGATGAAAGACAAAAGTTATTAAATTCTAATATTGGTAAAATTGTTGATTTAAAAAGTTATATTGACTATAGATATAATGAAAGTTTATCAGAAGTTGACATTTTAGATAGTGATTCAAAAGAAACAGCTGAAAAACGTAAAATATCATATTTAACAATGAATTGGTTTATGCAAACCTTATTAGATCGTTCTGATAGAATGGCTATGTATAACGGTTTAGAACTCCGTGTTCCTTTTTGTGATTATAGATTAGCTCAATATGTATGGAACATTCCTTGGGAGATAAAGGCTTTAAATGGTCGTGAGAAAGGTCTACTTAGATATATTTGTAAAGATTTTCTTCCTGCTGAAATTGTTGATAGGAAAAAATCTCCGTATCCAAAAACTCATAATCCTACTTATTTAGCCAAAGTTAAGGGTATGCTTTCTGATATTATGAAAGATAAAAACGCTCCGATTAATAATCTACTAAATCGTGAGTATATTTTAGATATTTTAAATACAGATGGTTCAGCTTTTACTAGACCATGGTTTGGTCAGCTTATGAACGGTGCACAGTTGTTTGCATATCTTTGTCAGGTTAATATGTGGCTTGAGAAGTATCAGCCTAAAATTGAACTATAATATTAATTTCATTACTAAAATAATTTTTCCATGTATTATAAAAGCAAGTGGTTATCAATAATCACTTGCTAAAAATTTTATTATTTTTTCAAATTTTACACTCTAACATTTCTGACTTTATTCTTCACTATTTAATACTTCATAATTATCTAGATTTGGCTTTTCTACATCTTTATCAGTAACTACATCAAATTTTACATTTCTATTGCAGTCAAGTTTTTTTAACCCCATTGCACTATAATCAATTCTTCTCATCACTAATCCAGAATCCTTATCAATGTAAAAAATTGTTGAATTAACTTTGATACTATCTTTATTCCATACTTGAACAAGTATAGTCGTTCTTTCATTATACTGTTTTTCACCTAAATATTCAAAATTGGTATTAAAAGTTTTTTCATCAGCAATTATTGAATAATCAAACCCACTTTGACTATATAAGACTGTTTCATCTTCATTATTATAATAACTTTTTAAAGATGAAATTCCAGCATACTTTCTTTCATTATTTTCTCCCATTATACTAATTACTTCGTCGGTATTATAATTTTCCCATCTTAAAATATTGCCATTGTTTACACATTTTATAACACCATCTTTTATATAATATTCTGTTTTCATTTCATTCAAATTTCTAAAAAATATGTAATTTTCAGGTGAGTAATAATAATTAGGATATTCCTCTCCCTTTTTTAATAATGCCACTACTTCTTCTCTTGTCATTACATTGTCTTTCTTTAGAAAACCATTGAAATGTATAGTTGAAAAATAAATTAATATAATAAGTATTAATGCTAGTATTATAATTCCAACAATTTTTAATATTTTTTTCATTTCCATATAAATTCCCCCTTTTCATTTGTGCAACCTAGCCATCATAAGCATATTTGCTTTTAGACCTTTGGCTTTGCGTCATAAACTTTCGTTTATTTTGCTATTTTACAATATCTACCTATATTTTAGCATGTCCTACGACATTTTTCAACTTTTTTATAATATTAAAATAAAGTGCCATTAACTAACACTTTATTTCAGTAATCACATGTTTTATATTATTTTTTCGTTATTTTTATAAAAAACTTCATTTTTGTACATTGTGGTTTTTCCACATTTTCTTACAGTATCAACGGTTATCTGTTCGTGTTGTTTTTTGACACCCAAGGACTGGGCCTCAACTTATGGCTTATTTGTGCCAAGTTAATATGTGGCTTGAGAGGTATGAGCCTAAAATTGAATTATAGAAAATAGTAAAAGGTCGCATTTTGCGACCTCTTATTTTTTATACTATTTATTTTTTTCTATCTCCAAAAAATTTATTAAAAATCCCTTTTGAATTTTTTCCTTTTTCATCTTCATCATCTTGTTCTTCATCTTCATATTCTTCGCTATCTTCTAGTTCTCCATCATCATCTTCGTCAAATTCGTCTTCACCATCTTCATATTCATCATAATCGTCATACTCATCATCATAATCATCTTCGTATTCTATTTCATCATCATATTCACTATCTTCATATTCATTATTGTATTCTTTGTTTTCATCTTCATTTTGTTCTTCATAATCATCATCTTCTTGGTCTTCTTCATTATCTTCTTCCAAATCTTGTGGAATTTTAGTTTTTGGTTTTACTGTTCTCGAAAATTTATATTCTAGTATATCATCAATAGATGGTTCATTTTTTTCTTCCTCTTCTGGTATTTCTTCAGCATTTACTTCTTCTACTTCAAATTCTGACAAATCTTTTCCAAATTTTTCAGTTACTTCATTTTTAAATACTTGATATAAGTTTTTTATTCCATCTATTCTCCAATAATTTGAGTTAATAATTGTTCCAGCATTTATTTTTATACTATTTATTTCCTCTTCAAAATTTTTCTCTTTTTCTTCTATTTTTTTCAAATATTCTTTATTATATAACTCACTATATGCTTTTTTTGTTACCTTACCTGAAATCTCTTTTAATAATAATTCATATAAATTATTAATTTGCTCTATATCTGATTTAAAACTTATGCATGCGTCTTGCATCATTTTTTTATGTGCTTTTGGTCCATTCATTGCAGACATTCTTTCATTATCTAAGAAACTTATTATATAACTTTTCTCTGCTTTTAAAAATTCTAATTTTATGCTTATATCTCTCAATGATTTAATATATTTATCTAATTTTATTTCGTCACTATCTATTTCTGCCAATATCTTTTTCATTCTATCATAGGCTAATAAATAACATTCTGCTTCTTTTTTTGCTATTAAAAGTCTTAATGTTACAGCTTCTTCTATAACTGTTACATCAAATCCGACTCTTTCGTCTTTTCCGTTGTCTATCATAATTTTGGAAATTTCATTTTTTAACTTACTATCATCTTCTGCTATAACAAATGACTTCAATTCTTTTATTTTTTCTTCTTCTATTTCTCCCAAACTACTACTAACTTCTTTTACTAATTGAAGATGTATTGCTTCTTCTGATCTTCTTGTCCTAGCTATTTTATTTCTCTCTTTTTGTCTATCTGCAAATTCACCTAAATTACTAACAAATTTTTCTTTTAATTCAACATATCTAGTATTATTTTTTTCTACTGTATTTTCTATTTTTTCAAGCTTTTTTTCAAGAAGTGCAGGTGTTTCATCTAAATCTTCAAATATTTGATTTCTCTCTTCTTCTAATTTTACATTTGATTTATATAATTTTTTTTGTTCTTGTTGTATATTCCTTATTTCATTTGCTATTTCATCAAATTCATTTATTACTTTTTCTTCTCCACTTATTATTTCTTGATATTTCTTTATTTCTTCAACTAATTCTTTGTAATTTTTATAATTGCTTTTTAAATTTACCTTTTGATTGAATCCAAACATATTATTGAAATATTTTTCTAATACAATAGCACTTCTTTCATACATATTTTATTCCTCCCACTTTTCCATTTTTTGTTTCAAATCTTCTAATGCTATTTTTCTGGCACTTACCTTATTTTTTTCTTCTTTTGTTAATTCTGCTAATGTTTTTCCATTTTCTAATTCAAATATCTCATCAAAGCCAAATCCATTTTTGCCTTTTGGTTTCTTTGCAATTTTTCCTTTTAATATTCCTTTTCCTATGTATATTTTACTTCCATTATAATAAACTACATTACATTCAAATGTCGCAGTTCTATCTTCTTTGTTTTTTAATTTTTCTATTAAATACTCATTTTTTTCTTTATCAGTTTTATTTTCTCCTAAAAAACGATTTGTATATATTCCTGGATAATTATTTAAAGATTTAATACAAAGTCCACTATCATCTGCTATACAAGGTAATTTTATTTTATCATATGTTTCTTTTGCTTTTATTACAGCATTTTCTTCAAATGTTTTTCCTTCTTCTTTAACTTCTATCTGACATTCTATTTGTTTTAATGATAAAATTTCCTTGCCTTTAAATATTTCTTTTATTTCTTGTATTTTTCCCTGATTATTACTTGCAATTACAATTTTGTTCATTTTGTATCCTCTCTTTTATATTAGACATTTTATCATGTATCTTACAAATTAGCAAGAAAAAAATAGAGGTTAACTCTATTTTTTAACTACCTTTGCATGTACTCCTACCACAGTTACATTATTGGGTACATTTTCAAGTACTACTGCATTTGCTCCTATTTTGACATTATTCCCTATTTTTATTGGTCCTAAAACTTTTGCCCCTGAACCGGACCATTACATTATTTCCTAAATCTGGGTGTCTTTTATATTTATCTTTTCCTGTACCTCCTAATGTACTATTATGATATATTGTGCAATCATTTCCTATTGTTGTTGTTTCTCCTATTACAACGCCCATTCCATGGTCTATTAATAATCTTCTTCCTATTTTAGCTCCTGGGTGTATTTCTATTCCTGTTATATGTCGTGCTATTTGTGATATTAGTCTTGCTAAAAAGTATAATTTTCTTTTATACAAAAAGTGTGATATTCTATGAAAAAATATTGCATGAAATCCTGGATACAGTATGATTGCTTCTAGAACATTTCTACATGCTGGGTCTTTTTCTTTTATGTTTTTAGCGTCTTCATATAATTCTTTTAATATATTTTTCATTGGCATCACCTATTATATTATATGAATATGTGACTAAATTTGTTTTTAATTTTTAACAATACGGTGTTCAAAATTTATATTTTCATTTTCTATCTTTCATTTTCTTCTCTTTTTATTGCGTCATTTATTATAATATTTAATCTTTCTAATTGATAAGATAATTCTATATTTTGTTCTTTTAATACTTTCATATCTTGATTTATATCTTTTAATCTTCTTTCAGCATCCTTCATACATTCATTAAAACTATTTATTCTTCCTTTTTTTAAAGCTTCCTCAAAACAAGAATATTTATTTGAATTTGATGAAGTTTTATAAATCATTAATGGGTTTTCAATTTTATTTGTTCGTTCATATACTTCTATTTCAATACCTTTATTTGCTTGAATTCTTGCTGTTTTAGGAAATTGTATATATCTTTTATCATGTGATTCTATTGTTGTTAATCTTCCAATTCCCATAATTTTTTTCATAGCTAAATATCTTTCAAATATAGATAATAATGATTCTTCTCTACACACTGCTAATAATTTTATCTTAATATTGTAACCTTTACTAGACGATAATAATTGATCAACTATTTCTGCCGAATTCAAAGTTCCCTCTCTTATAAAGTCATATCCACTTGAAATAGTGTCGTCTATTAGTCTTCCCATAATTTTTCCAACAGCTTTATCTGTTATTTCTGAATAAAATTCAGGATAATCTTTTGCAATTTCAATTGCTTTTGGATATAATCCTCTATATGTATCTCCATCTAAAACAATAGGATTTCTATTTAAAGAATCAAATATCTTTTTTGAACTTAAAACCAATCCGCTTTTTCCCGCTCCTGGCTGTCCTCCTGTCAATATAGCAACTGGTTTCAATTTAGACACTTTTTTATTTCCAAATATTAATTTCTTAGAATCTCTATACATTTCTTCAAGTTGATTATCTGTTATTGCGTATTTTTTCATTATTAATTCAGTTTGTAGCATATTTACTCCTCCAGTTTTTCTTTTACAATTTTTCCATATTCCAAAATTACTTTTTCTATAATTGTCTGATTCTTTTTATATATTTCTTCTCTTTGATAATTAAGTTCTTTTATTTTATTTGAATCTTTTTCCATTCTAGCTATCGCTATGCACATTGAAATTACTTCTAATGCAACCTCAATTTTTATATTTTCTCTCATTTATTTTTCTCCTAAATATTTTTACAATTAAATACTAAAAAGTACTGTTTCCCTGACTTCTTTCATTTTTTCAAACCAAGCTTCTCTTGCGTTTTTTGAAAGATAAAAACCTGATGCCGGATTTACATCAATAATGTAATATTCATCCAATAATTTTATAACATCCGCTGAAAAAACATCCATATTATTTAAACATTTTGAAATTTTTAAACTTATATCTATTAACTTATCATCTATCTCTATTTTTTCTTTGTCTTTCAAATATATTTTTCCATTAATATAATATATCTTTGTTTCTATACTTGGTTTTTTGTTACTTATAATGGATTTTTCTAAGTAAAAATCTTTTTTTTCAAATTTATCAAAAAAACTCCTTAATGTGATTTCATTATATGTTTGAAATGTAATTCCCGTATGTTTCTTTTCTTTGCAAAATAATGGAAAACTATCCCTTTCTATTTTTTCTAACGGAATTATTTCTGGTATATTAATTTCATTTTCGTATAATATTTTTTGAACTTCATCTTTTAGATAACAATTTTCCAAAAAATCTTTATTAAAAATAAAACAATTTATTAATGATAATTTTTCTATTATTTTTGGGATTAATTTGACATTACTTAAAAAATATATTATATCATTATCATTTATATTAAATATATCATCATTTTTAATATAATCTTCTATATAAATTATTTCTGTTTTTATAGGCGATTCTCTTTTTATTTTTAATGCACTTCCTATAAAATTTTCTTCTCGTGAAATAAAAAGTTTTAGACTACTCATCTTTCAACACCTCTCCTACTATTGGCTTTATTCTATTCCAAAAATCTGTTAAATTCTGATATGTTAGTGTTTTTTCTACATCTTCTTGTGGAATCCAAACCAAATCATGAACAAGACTTTCATCAAAAACTTTATTTGTTTTTTGTTGGTCTATCCCTATATAAAAACTTGTTTCAACAATATCACCATTTTGATTTTCATAAGTTAACATTGGTAATTTTTTAGAATTGTTAATTTTACATACTCTTCCAGTTTCTTCTTCTGTTTCTCTAAGTGCACATTCTTCTAATGTTTCCCCTTTTTCTAAATGTCCCTTAGGAAACGAGAAATCATTGTGTTTGTCCCTATAAACTAATCCTATAGCTTTTTCTTTTGGATTTACTAATATACAACCTGCTTTTTTTATTATCATAACTATTAACTCCTTTTTATTTTTAATATTTGTTTTTTTATATAATACAACTCTTTTCTTTTCATCACTATTTGTTTCTTATATTGCTCTATCAACTCTTTTTTTGTTTCTTCTTTTAATTCTCTAATTTTTATATTTTTATATTTTAGCTTTTTTTGCAAGCTCATCAGTTTAGTATTGATTTTTATATCTTGAATAAATTTATCTTTACTTATATCTATCATTTCTGCACTTTCCTAACTATATAATTTGATTTTCTTGTCCTTGTTCTTTTGCTTTTTCATATTTTCCTAATACTTCTTTTGCTTTTTTCAATTTAGCATTAATCATATTATCTTCTTTTACTAATGCTTCTAATTCCTTATTTCTAGCATATTTAAGAAATTCTTCAAAATTTTTACTATTACTTTCTAAAGATGCATTTCCATTAAAAGACCAACTTACTTGTGTAAGTAAGCAATCAACTGTATTATCTTTTTTTATTTTATGCCAATATTGTATCCTCTTCATATCCTTCTCTATATTTTCTTTTCTTCTACTTATCCTTATTTCTTTTGGAGCAGTAACTAATAAAAGCATTGCATTTGGAATAATTGATTTTATAATATTCCATTCATTATTATTATGAATAGCATCTAAAACAATATCTCTATCCAATGGTAATCTCGATAAAATATTCAAAATTAATTTACGTGGATCTCTTTGATATTCCTTCCTATATAATTCTTCCCATCCTGGTACATAATTAAATATATCTGCTATAATATCATTTTTATAATATACTAAAAATCCATATTTAGTTGGAATATTATGTGCAAAGTAACTTTTTCCAGAACCATGTAATCCTGTTATTCCTATAAACATTTTCTTTCCTCCTCATTTAAGAATCTTTGAACATATGCTAAACAATTAGTAGGTTGAACATTATTTATTCTATTATATTTATCCAAATTTTTCTTTAGTTCTCCTAAATAATTATTTGAATTAATTTCTTTCCAATATTTATTCCAATTATTAACATCTTTTGCATTTCCAACAGAAGGAAACCCCTGTGCTGCTAGAAATCCACATAAATGTAATTTTCCATCAGGCATAATCACTATTGCTCTTTGTCCAGCTTTACACCCTCTTATAAAAGTAAATGGTAACTTTATACGATGCATTATTCCTTCATCATTACGAAGATAATGTCCATTAATATATGTCCCATTATTCAGTTCGTATGACAATTTTTCTCTTAAATAATCATAATCTGACTTTGTTAATGTATTATTTTTTAAATTAACACCTCTACCAGATTCAATAAATCTCCTTATAAACAATGGTATTTTATTTTTATGCATTTCTTTAGCCAATTTAATTACATCTTCTATATTAGTACTCATTATAACAGAATTAACTCTTACTTTTATACCATTTTCTTCTAAGTTTTTTATTCCTTCAATTGTTTTTTTATAATTTCCCTCTCCTCTTATATAATCATGCATTTTTTCTGTTCCATCTATACTAACTACAGCTTTTTTTAATCCAGCCTCTTTTAATTTATTAGCAACCTCTTTTGTTATTAGTGTTCCATTTGTTCCAATAGATGTATATACTCCATTTTGTGTAGCTAATTTTATTAATTCAAAAATATCTTTGCACATTAATGGTTCTCCTCCTGTAAATCTTATTTCTTGAATTCCTGCATTTGATAAATCACTAACTAATTTTAATAATTCATTTGTTTTAAATTGATTTTCTATAACTTTTCCTGAATTATTCAAGCAATGCTTACATTTTAGATTACAAGCCCTAGTTAATTCTATATATGCAATATCAGCAAAACTAAAATGATTTTTATCTACATAATCTTTCTTAATACGTGTAAATTTTATATTATTCACTTGTACTATTTTATTTACAATTGAATCGTTTGGAAATACACCTTCAATCAGTATTTTATTTAATTCTTCTTTTGTAACATACTCTCTTTTTCCTGTTAATAAATCCAATATTGTTGCTCCAAATATTTCTTCACGAATATTTACATCATACTTCATTTTTATACATCTACCTCCATTCATTCTACAGTTAGATTTTATTACATAAGTACCAAAAATACTGTCGAATTTTGTCGGTAAACATAAAAAAACATAAAATGAGCAATTTAATTCACTTTATGCTTTTTTATTAAAAATTCAAACTATTTTCCTAAAAATATTTGAACATAAATTTTCCCATACTTTGAGCCTTTTACAACACCAATTCCAGTATAATTAAACGAACTATTTAAAATATTAGCTTTATGACCAGAAGAATTCATCCATGCTGTTACAGCTGCACTATTACTTGAATTACCTGCAATATTTTCACCCGCCGTCTTGTATGAAACTTTAAAACTATTTAACATATCAAATGGTGAACCATAAGTTGGAGAAGTATGAGAAAAATAATTATTATTAACCATATCTTGTGCCTTAACTCTAGCAACATTTAAAGCTCCTGAATCCATTTTTAATGCTGCTAATCCATTATTAGTTCTCTGCTTATTTATTAAATCAAAAACTTCTTTTTCATCTGTACTTAATGATGAGGTATTATTAGATCCAGAACTTGAACTTCCTCCAGAACTTCCTGAGTTTGTATTACCTGTATTATTTGAACTTGGATAAATTGCTTTTACATACTTTTTACTAACTGCTCCAACATAATCACCTTCTACCTGAACAATATACCATTCTCCTACTCCTGCAAATACTCTTATATATTCATTTTTCTTTACTGTAGCAACTATATTATAATTAGTTCCAGGTCCACTTCTTACATTTAATGTAGTTGCTGTTACTAATCCTGTTGAAAAGTCAACTTTATAATAATGTTGCATACTAAATGAATTTGTAAAAATGCATATTATCATAGTAAATAATAGAACTGCACTTGTTCTGAAAATTGTTTTCTTCCTTATTGAAATAATTTTCATATTTTTTCTCCTTTTTTATTATTTACTATTATTTATACATAATTCTTGTCTATTATTACTATTAATTTAAATTCTGACCCCATCAATATGAATAAATCTTAATTTGTCATAATCATATTCTGATAACGCTTTATAAAAAGAGTCATAAGTATGTGATGCTATATAAATCTTATTCATATCAAATTTATCTTCTATGTCTACAATTACAACAGAATGTTCAAATTTTTCACCATCAAATGATATTTGTATTATATCACCAATTTCTATGTTCTCATTATTTGTTTCTTTTCCATATGGTCCTGTTAATTTATTTTTTACTAAAAAATTATATAAAAATTCAACACCACTCCATGATGGAGATTTTCTATTACCATTAATATAATACCATCCGTTATTTGTAGAATAGTTCATAACTTTTGCTCCAGAGAAAATACATTGTGAAACAAAACTAGTACAGTCTCCTCCTACATTGTCAAAATTATAATATTGTGGATTTCTTCCATATGCCCATTTTTTTGCATATTCATATACTTTTTCTCTATCATATAGTATTTCTTTCATATTTCACCTATCCTTTTATTTTTTCTATATTATATGCAAAAAAATATTAGGAATATATTAATTCCTAATATTCTTCAATTTTTATATAAATCTTTTCTTCTAATCCATATTTTTTTTCTACTTCTAATTTTGTTATTTGAGTATCATCTTTAAATGCGAATTTGTTCATAGCATCTAGTATTATTTTTACGATGTTATCTATATCTGGTTTTTTTGTAGGACTTATTTTATTATCTAACATATCTTGAACTTCTGATTTTTTAGTACTTTTTGGTATTCCAAAATATGCAACAATACTTACTTTTGTTCTTCCTTCTATTTGTTTAAATTTAGGGTATTTTAATAAAAAATATTGTTCTACTAAAGTTTCATAATCTTTTGTTTTTGTTGGTGTATAAACTATTCCTGTATAGGAGTTTACTCTTGGTCTACCTTTTCCTGTTATTTTTCCTTGTACTTCAAATTCATATACCATTTTTTCCTCCACTGTTATTTTTTAAATTATTTGTTTCATTCTGCCATATACTAAATCAACCCATGTTTTAGATGCTGGGCAAAATTTTGTCTTTACTGCCGATAAAGTTTTTCCATAATAATATGCTCCACCTTTTGTTAGATATTTATTATGCAAAATCTTTGCTGCTACTTCTAGCCCTTCTTCTACTGAGTTATATTTTAATAATTTTCCATTTGACATTAAACTTATATAATTACATTTATTTCTATGGTTTGCTGCTATGTTCCATCCAGATTCTGCCGAAATTAAGCCACAGAAAAATATCTCATTTATTTGGTATTTTTCACACACATCATATATTGTATCTGCATTATTATAAAAGAATTTTGTTTTATCTTGTTTTACAGTGGATATCAATTTTTTAAAATCTTCTTTTGATAAATTTGTTCTAACTGTTAAATCCATTGTTTTTGATATTTTAACATCTTCTATTTTAGCATATTCTTTTGTTTCTTCTGTTTTTTGTTCTTGTACTTTTTCTTGTGTTGCTGATGATGTTTCTGTTCTGGTAATTTCAGATCTTGATGTTGTTTCTGTTGTTTCTGTTCTTTCTGTTGTTTGTGCAATTACTTCTTCTTCAGATATTTCATTACCGTCAGCTTGTCCTAATTCTATATTTTTAGCTTGTGCTACATTATATATAAAAATTCCCATTAATAAAATCATTGCAACTAGTGTGCTACTTAATACTTGTTTTATTGGTATAGCTTGTTTTTGATTTTTTTTCATTTTTTTCCTTCCTTATCAACCAAATAATTATACCATTTTTTACTATTTTAGTCAAATTTTGTCATTTTTTAGTATTTTATTAATTTAGCAACGAAAAATCCCTCTGTCTGTTTTGATGGCAATATTCTTATCGATTTATTTATAGTTTTATCTAAATTTTCATTTTCTCCTTGCTCTGCATTTCTTAGTTCCATATTTATATCACAGAGTTTTAAATTTAAATTTTTTATAGCCCAATCTAATATAAATTCATTTTCTTCTTTGTTTAACGTACAAGTTGAATATACCATTGTTCCATTTGGTTTTAATGCTTTATAGGCACTTTCTAAAAGCTTTTTTTGTATTTTAGATAATTCTTTTACTCTTTTCATAGACCAATCCCTATATGTTGCTAGACTACTTACTATAAATCTTCCTTCTCCACTACATGGTATATCTAACAAAACTTTATCAAAATATTCGGTTTTTTTATCTCCTAACTTTTCTCCTCTTTCATTAATTACTTCAATTATTTTAGCACCTTGTTTTTCTACATTATATTTTAATCTTTCAAATCTTATCTTATCTAATTCATTTGCTAATATATATCCTTCATTTTTCATTAATGTTGCTAGTTCTGTTGTTTTACTTCCTGGTGCTGCTGTTAAGTCTAATACTTTTTCTCCTGGTTGTGGATTTAATACTAGTGGTGGTACCATACTTGATAAGCTTTGTATGTATATATAACCCTTTTCATATATGTCTAATTTTTGTAATTGTTTTTCGTTTGCATTTTTTATTATTAATGCATCTTTATACCATGGTACTCTTTCAAATTTTATATTTTTTTCTTTAAAATATCTCATCAAGCTTTGTATATCATATTTAAGAGTATTTACTCTTAATGTTGTATATCTTTCTTCAGTCATACCTAATAAAATTTGATCTACTTTTACTGGTGTGTACTTTTCGTATAAAAATTGCATAAATTCTTTCGGTAATCTATTTCTCATTTCTTTTATTGATAACATTTTGTTCTCCTTAAATTGTTTTTTATTTTATGCTTTTATATTTTTTATAGAAAATACATGAAATAATACAGCAAATAATAATTAAATAAGTAATAAACTGTTTTTTACCAGCAAAAGGTAGCATTTTGCTTAATATTTCTTCTTTTTTGTTTTTATTTTCATCTTTTGCTTTATTTTCATTATTTGTATTTTCTTGTTTAATTTCATTATTATTTATATTATTTTCAATTACATTTTCAATTGTGTTATTATTACTTATATTTCCAATTGTATTATTTTCAGGTTTTAGAATATTTGAATTTTCATTATTTCCTTGGTTGTTGTTATTTTGCTTTATTATATATGGTGGTGTTAATTTTGAAAGACCTGTGCAATTTCCAGAAGCCCAAAGCTCTCCTGTATCAGGTTTTACATTAATACAAGTTGGTTCCACTCCACCATAATCTCCATTTTTTGTTGACACTATAGAATTTGTTCCATTTATGCTTACAACTTTCCATGTTTTTCCACCATCACAAGAACGATATAAACTACTATCTCCTTGGTATGTATAGCTACCTCCTCCTGCATATATAATATCTGGGTTATTAGGATCAACTGCTACACAACGAATACGTCTTTCACAATAATTTGAACCTATTTGTGCTTTGGTTGGTGCTCCTTCAAATTGTAGCATTTTAGGTATGTTTTCTGTTATGTTTGTTACTGTATTACCTCCATCTGTTATTACAGAAAGTTGTGTCCATCCCCATGCTACATATAATTTATCATTTTTAGAGTCATAACTCAAAGTTTCCAAATATGGTGAACTTTGCCATTTATTTAAACTTTCTTTATTATATTTTTGCCATGTTTCTCCATCATCATCTGAATACATAACATATCCTGTAAAATCATTTATTCCAAATAATCTTCCTGTTTTTGAGTCGTGTGTATATACTCCTGTAATTGCTATTTCACCATTTTCATCTACCATTTTTGACCATGTATATCCATTATCTGTTGACCTCAAATTTGCACAGAATAATATATTTTTGTTTTTTAATGATTGATAACTACTATAATTTCTTTGTTGTAATAATCTATTGTCTTTTCCTGGTGTTAGTGCATATTCTTCGTTTCCTAAATATGATGTGTGAGTTTTTCCACCATCATGTGTAATTGTTAAATATTTTGTGCTTGTCCAATTACTTGATACTCCGCCAAAATACGTCTTTTCGTCTGATGCATATCCTCCATATATAAATGCACTATTCCATTTTTCTGATGTTGTACTTTTTGCACTTAAATCAACATATTTCCATGTTTTGCCACCATCTAATGTTACTGCTCCATTATAGTCTTGTGAACTTAGGTATATTATATTTGAGTTATATAAATTAAAATGCCATTTTCCACCTACTAACATAGCATTTAAGCCATTTGCATCCCATCTAAATTCTTTTCCACCATTGTATGAAGATGAAATCCAATCATTTTGGAAGTCCCATACTCTGTTTTTATCTGTTACACTCCATACAAAATTTGGTACTCTTTCCATTGTTGTAAGATTATTACGCATAAAATTATATTTTGCATTATATGTGCTTTTGCTCCAGTTTTTTCCACCATCTAATGTATAATAAACATCTCCTTTGATGTTATATAAACCATTTTTCATTAATTCTTCACCAAAATACATTATCATGTTGTTATTATCTACTGGACTTATTTTTATATTTTGAGGATGACGGTTTTGCATACTAGGGAAATTATTACTTTGTATTTGTGTAAATGTTCTTCCATCATCTTCACTATAAAATGCTCCATTATCTGTTGTGTAATATATTTTTGCATTGTATTTTGTTTTTATTATATCTAGTCCTAAAATATATTCTGAATTTATTTTATTAAAACTTGTACCTTTGTTGGTACTTATATATAGTCCATCTTCTTTTGCAACAAAAACTGTACCTGTTACCGGATTTACTTTAACAATTCCATCATATAATGTATTGCTAATCATTTTCCATGTATTTCCGCCATCCTCTGTTTTGTAAAGTCCAGCTTTATTACATTCGCTTTTACCGTCAGTATAACTATCAGAAATTGTATCTGTTATTTCTAATCCTGTTCTGTTTGAAAATTCTTTTTTGTATATTAAGGATACATATGCTGTTGTTGAATATCCTAAATTTTTATTGTATGAAGATGCGTCATATGACATATTCTCTGATACATCTCTGTAACCTGATATCATAAAGTTTTGCTTAAATTGCCAAGTTTCTCCTCCGTCTTCTGAAAGGTATATTCCTGTTGTATATTGAGGTGAGCCATTTACTCCAAATACAATTACTCTATTACTATTATTAGGGTCTACTATTATATCTGATGCTCCTGATGCGGTGTAATTTTTCATTGATTTATCCCATGTTTTTCCGTTATCAGTTGAGCGATATAGTCCACCTACATCCGTTCCATAAAATAGGTATTTTCCGTCACTTGATGTTGCCATACAAAGTGGCCATTGACACCCTTCTCCTCCTATTGTTACTTCTTCATTTTCTAATAGTTCTTTTGATACTATAGGTATATTTTTCCAGTAGCTTGTTCCTTTTGAATTATCTTCATCTATTTTAGTGTAATCCGTTGTTTCGGCTAAGCTATATGTTACCCATATTAATATTAAAATTATTATAATTGTTACTTTTGTTATTTTATTTTTCATTTTTATCCTCTTGTATATTTAGTAGTTTCATTTTAACATAAAAATAAAAAAAAAGAAAGCAATTTTCATACTTTCAATTTTTATGTTAAAAACTAAAAAACAGTTTATATCAATAAGTGACAAAATCAGACAAAAAAGATGAAACAAACTAGATCTGTCCCCATAATAACATTCCTAAATATACTGCATATAAAACAACATAAACTAGTCCATTCATTCTACTCATCTTATTTTTAGGTGGTATAATTGGAAATAGTGCTAATATCATTGTTGATATAACTAATATTGATAAATCCATATTATAACTTATGTTAAAACTAATTGGTTTTATAAATGAAGATACACCAATAATAAGTAACATGTTAAATATATTTGACCCTATTATGTTTCCTATTGCTATATCACTGTTTCCTTTTATAGCTGCTGTTACACTTGTCATTAATTCTGGAAGGCTTGTTCCTACTGCTAATATTGTTAAACTTATTATTTTTTCACTTATATTGAAATATTGTGCAACTTTTACAGCATTATTTACTGCCAAATCCCCACCAATTTTTAGTCCTATAATTCCTAAAATTACTAATAATATATTTTTTATAGTATTATTATTTTTTGTTTCTTCTGTTTTTATTTCTAATATTTCTTTTTGACTTTCTCTTTTTCCCATATATATTGTATATCCAATAAATAAAACAAATAATGCTAGTAATATTATTGATTCTGGTCTTGATATTGTGTTTGATGTATTGCATAAAATTATAAATATTATTGTAAATATTAAGCACATTGGTATTTCGTATATTCTTGTTTCTTTCTGAAATACTACAGGTCTAATTAATGCTGAAAGTCCTAATATTAATAATAAGTTGCTTAAATTACTTCCTATTACATTCCCTAATGCCATGTCTGAATATCCATCTATTGCTGATGTTATACTTACAAATAGTTCTGGCATTGATGTTCCTATTGATACTATTGTTAACCCTATTATTATTTCTGGTATGTGGAATTTTTTTGCAATTCCACTTGCTCCGTCTACTAATAGGTCTGCTCCTACTATTAGTAACACAAATCCTATTATTATTAAAATTGCTGATAAAAACATAAATTTACTCCTTTTATATTATTTAACTATTTTTATTCTTATTATTTTTTATAAATATATTGTTTGATTCTACATAACTAATAGGTTCTATATCTTTTATAATATCTTGTGAATTTTCTATAAATGTATTATTATTTATAACAATATTCTCACACCTTAATAAATTCTTATTTATAACCTCATCTTCATTTCCAAAGCAAAATCCACTTTTTTTAGAATTTTTTACTATATTTCCATTAAATACAATATTTTTAGCACCATAATCTACATATAACCCGCCAACATTATCATATAAGTTATTGGCAGAAACTAAAACAGTATCTCCACCACGTATTCCAATAGCAAAATTTCTGCAATCTCTAATTATATTATTGCAAATTATTTGACCTTTAGGAGAATTTTCTTTATTATGAAAAATCCCTTGATCTTCCAAAAATATTCCAAAATGCCCACATGATTCGCAAATACAATTTCTAATTATGTAATTTTCATTTTTCCATAAACCAGTTCCAATGCCAATACCAGCACCGCCATTACCACCATAATTCCAGTCTTTTCCGCCTTTTGAAACATAAACAGAATCAATAACAACATTATCTAGCATATCTATTCCTAATGCTGTTGATGGTGTAGAAATAAGTTTTAAATTTTTAAATACACTATCTTTAATTCCGCTATAATAAAAAGCTTTTCCTCTATGTGTATATTGTTTTAATGTTGCTTCAGACATATCTACCGTAAAATTTTGAGCACTTGCAGATATTAAAATTTCATTTGCATATTGGCTATTATGGCAAAATAATGCAGCTCCTTTTTCTGTCTCTCCAACAACTTTAAGTACTGTATTAGCTATTGATTCACCCATCAAAGATACATTTGATTTAATTTCACAAATAGCCGTAATATTTCTTGTCATATCCCATGAACTTTTTGCAGAATCAAAAATATAAATTCCTGACGGAATAAATATTGTCCCTCCACCATTAGAATTTACTTTATCAATTAATTCTTGCATTGCCTTTGAATTGTCCTTATTTGCAGGTGTAATACCATATTCTATAGCATTATATATTCTTCTATTTTCATACATTATTAAATCATCCTCCCACGTATTTTTCAAAATTTACTATCTCCATGTTTCTCCATTAATATGGCTTGTTAACGCCATGATAAAAGCATTTCTTGTTAAATCAATTCTTGTTACTTCATTTTTTGTTAAAAAACTAATTCCACCTTTTCCTTTTCCTAATTCTTTTCCTCTAAATATTTTATCCATAACTTTCCCAAGTTCTGTTTCTTTTATCTCATCTATGTACTTATCTGGAATTGGAAATCCTTGACTTGTTCCTATACTTTGAAATCCTTTTGAATCTTCTATAACTACTGCATTTATATCAAGCCACTCTCCTAAAAGATTTGTAATTCCAGCTTCACTTGATATATAGAAATCAGCTTCTATGTTATTATTTATTGCATATTCTTTTAAATTTTTTACTCTGTTTTTAGCTCCTAGAAATATTTCTTCATTTATTGGTTGGTCTCCTACATTTGAGTTTACTGGTATGCCTTCTATTTCTACATTATCAAAATATTTTTCAAAGGCTTGTTTTGCTCCTTCTATTTTTCCTGGATTTTTTGTTCCAATTAATATTTTCATTTACTTTGTATCTCCTTTATTCCTCTAATTTTACAAAGCTATTCTTCATTTTCTATTACTTTTTCTAAAAATATTTTTTTATTAAATGCTCCTCTTTTATCTACTTTATTTTTTCGTACATTTTTTATTAAATTAAAATTTTAGAATCTTTTAAATAGATTTTTTATTAAGTTAAGAATCTTATCGTACCATTTTTCTTCTACTACTATCATTCTTGTTTCTACATTTTGTTGTTTTAGCTCTTCTTCAACTTTCTTTTTAAATATATCATCAGGATTATATTTTTGCCTGATTTCATCTTCTAATGCTTTCTGTACCTCTTGCAATTCTCTTGCATCTTTCTCTTGTAACATTTTCTTTTCTTCAGGAGAACAAAGAAAATCTCTATATATTAATCCTAAAATTATTATAGTTTCATTTTTTAATTTTTGTTGTTCTAACGGTTCTTTAATATTAGGAGAATACTCTGTAGATTTTTCCTCTTCTATCATTTCATAAAATTTTTTCGGTATCTTACTTAATAATTTTTGTGGCATCAATTTAAAAATTTCATAAATTTCTGTAAATGCTTCTCTATATTCACTTTTCAAAATTATTACTTACCTCCCGTCTTGGTCCTGATTTTTATTTATTTCTTGTTTGCTAGTTCTCTCTCTTATTTTCCCACTAATTGATTTTACAATATCCGACTTCATTTTTATAAACTTTGCTCTTACATTTTTAGAAACTCTATCTATTGCTCCATACCACCCACTAAATCTATTCATCCATAAATCTATGGTTTTATCTTCAGTTTGCTCTTTTAAAGTTTCTTTATTAGTTTTTTCTTCACTTGTGATTGAATCTAGTAAATTTTCTTCTTCAGTCGCAGATTTTTGTTGTTTTTCACCTTCTAATGCTTTGTATTTATCTACTAATCCTTGTTCCTTTTCATCTAATTTTCTTTTTATTTCCTCTACTGCATCTCTAAAAGTTTGTTCTTCTCCATCAGGAAATATTTCTTTATACCATGCATTATATGTCCATTCTGTCCATTCATTTAAAAATTCTCTAGTTTGTGCTATATTAAGTTTTTCAGCCCATATTTCTAAACGAAAATCTTTTAATTCATCAAAACCAACTTCAGGTAAATACATCTTTTTTACCATATTTTCATTTACCAAATGTGGTGTGTTTTCTAATGAGTCTATTCTATTTCCTGGTCCAACTAATCCTATTCTGCCGCCTAAACGTTCCTCTGCTCCATCTAAATTACTTCTAAAATTCTCACTATATTCTCTATCTTCTGGAGTTAATTCATATGTACCATATTTAGGCTCTGGGTGATCTAAAAAGTATTGTTGATAACTAATTTTATCATATAAAAACTTCTTTATTTCCATTTCCAATACAGTTTGCAAACTAATTTCTTCCATTTCATCTAATTCATCTATTTCAGCTTTTAAAATATCTTGTTGAACACTTGCTAAAGTTGGTTGCTGTGAATCAAAGTTATTATCATCTACTCCTAAACTACGGCGAAAAAATACATCATATCCAAATTTATCATCTGTTTGAACAATATTATTATATAATTTTTGATTTCCTGATTGCTCCACTGCATCAATTAACATAGATATTTCATCTTTTCCTCTAAATGTTTCTAATTTTAATTCTGAAAGCATTTGTATATATTTACTAATAGAATTTCCAAAAAAACTATTTTCGCCAAAACTTTGACTAATCAATTTATTTTTTTCATACTGCATTTTTTCTAATTTTTGCAAAAAACCTTGCGTATCTAATAATCTATCTGTAGTTTCACATAAGAAATATGGATTACCTCGAGTAGCACGTATCATTGTTCGTTCTCCAACTATATTTGTTAAAAATCTTGTCAATTTAACTTCACTACTATATACTGTATCTTTGCTTTCATTTTCACACATTATTTGTGCAAACATTTCAGTTGAACCTTCATCAAGATTTTTCAAAACAAGCTCATTATCAAAATCCTTTAATCCTTGTTTTCCCTTTTCCATATGATTATATGAATGAAAAAGTTCGTGAATACGGATAGTTCTGTTTTCTATTGCATCACTACTAGAAAGTTCTATTCGATCCGCGAATGACTCTCCTTGTGCATCATGTATTGGGTCATTATCAACAACTACATATCTTGGTGCTTTTTCTAAAAGTTCTTCTTTAATTTCTCTATAAAATTTCTCTTTTTCTTCGGATGTATTTTTATCAAAATGTTCACCAAAAAGCTCTGAATATCTACGAGCAAAGAATTCTATATCATCTATTCTAAGTTTATCTAATTCTTCTGTATTCATATCCAATAGTCTCCTTTTAATCAATTGGTTTATTCAAAATTTCCACTTTATGTTTTATTTTTCATATTTATCTTATCATAATAGTAAAAAAATAACAATAAATGTGTAAAGTTTTCCAATATTTTGTAAACATATTTATCCTTACATTTGCTTAATTACAACAAAATCTCCAATAGAAATAATGTCAAGAGCAAACAAAGTGAGTTCATTTACTCTTGATATTATTTTTATTGGAGATTAGAATTGTTTTACAAATGTAAAAAATAAGCATCAGCACTTATCCCTGTTATGCTTACCGTAGACACAATCTCAAAATTCCTAGTATTTCAAGTATTTTGCCCAATTTTTCAAAAAATAATTTAATGTGTTTCCACTTACCACTTAAGCAATTACTTTAACTTTTACACCCAAATTTTGATGTTTTTCTTTCCCAAATCTACCTTTTTGTTCAAAAGTTATAATCTCTGAAACCATATCAAAATCAAGTATTACATCTCTTATTTTAGTTGTAGCACTGATACGCACTCCACGTGTCCTGTAAATGGAAACATATCAACTGGTTGAATCTCTTTAACACTATAAACATCCTCGAACTTAGCCAAATCTCTAACTAAAGTAGCAGGATTACAACTAATATACACAAATCTCTTCGGTTTAATTTTCAAAATATTATCTATAGATTTATTATCAAGACCTCTTCTAGGTGGATCAACCATAACAACATCAGGAATAATATTTTTATTATTAATTAAATCATCTAAAACATTTTCTGTATCACCTGCTATAAATTCAGCATTATTTATATTGTTAAGTCTTGCATTTTCTTTTGCATCTTCAATAGCTTGTTCTACAATTTCAACTCCATAAACTTTTTTGGCATATTTTGCCATAAATAATGAAATTGTACCAATTCCACAATATAAGTCAAATACTGTGTCATTTGGGGTTATTTTTGCTGCTTTTACACCAATATTGTAAAGTTTTTCGGCTTGTACTGGGTTTACTTGATAAAATGAAAGTGGTGATATTTTGAATGTATATTCTCCTAGCTTGTCTTCAATATAGCCGTTTCCATATATATTGATATTTTCTTTTCCTAGTATAACATTTGTGTTTTTTGTATTTATATTTTTTACTATTGTTTTTATATTTGGATATTTTGTTATTAACATTTCTATAAGTTCTTTTTCTTTTGGTATTTGTTTTCCATTTATAACTAATATACACATTACTTCATTTGTTTTTATTCCAACTTTTATTACAATGTGTCTAAATAGTCCTTTTGTTGTTTTTTCATTATATATTGAAATATTATTTTCCTTAATAAATTCTAGTATTTTTTTTGATATTTCTTCTGAAATTGGATTTTGAATTAAGCATTTTTCCATAGGTATTACTTCATGTGTTCTGTTTGCAAATACTCCTATTATTGGTTCTCCATCTTTATTTATACCTATTGGGTATTGTGCTTTGTTTCTGTAATGTAATGGATTTTCCATTCCTTTTGTTGGTTTAACCTGTATTTTGTTTTTTAATGTTTTATTTACTAAAGATTGTACTGCATTTTGTTTCATTTTTAATGTTTCTTCATATTTTATGTGTCTCATATTGCATCCGCCGCATCTTTTATATGTTATACAGTCAATTTCTTGCCTTATGTCTGATTTTTTTAATATTTCTACTATTTTTCCAAATGCATGTGATGATAAGACTTTTACTATGAGTATTTTTACTTTTTCTCCTTTTATTGCTCCATTAATAAATATTGTAAAATTGTCTATTTTGGCAATTCCTTCTCCTTCAAATCCGTTATCTATTATTTCTACTATATATTCTTTGTTTTTTTCTACTGGTATTTCCATAAATCTCTCCTAAAAAATAGGGATTGGGAGATATGTTACCTTCAATCCCATTTTATTTATTTTAGTTAAGCCACACAAGACTTATAAAACTAATATAGAGATTGAAAGTACTGGCCCCTCAATCCCTATTTTTTATTCTTCCCAATTATGATAAATATTTGCAACATCATCAAGTTCATCTAGTCTTTCTATTAATCTTTCCATTTTTTCTACGCCTTTTTCATCTAATTGAACTGTTGTAGTTGGAACCATTTGAACACCTGCTTCTAAGAATTCTAATCCAGCTTCTTCTAATTTTTCACTAACTTGTGTGAAATCTGAAGGCTCTGTTGTTATTTCATATACTTCTTCGTCTGCTGAGAAATCTTCTGCTCCAGCATCTAGTGCTAACATCATTACATCGTCTTCTGACATTTCTGTTGAAGCTCTTTCTATTACTATTACGCCTTTTTTATTGAACATGTATGATACACATCCTGTTGTTCCTAAGTTTCCACCTGCTTTGTCGAATACGTGTCTTACATCTGCTGCTGTTCTGTTTTTGTTGTCTGTTGATGCTTCTACAATTACTGCAACTCCATTTGGTCCATATCCTTCATATACTATTTCTTCGTAGTTTTCGTTACTTGTTGATGCTTTTTTGATTGCATTATTTATTGTGTCATTTGGCATGTTCGCTGCTTTACATTTTGCTATAACTGCTTTTAATTTTGAGTTTCCTGCTGGGTCTGGTCCACCTTCTTTTGTTGCTATTAATAGTTCTCTTCCTAATTTTGTAAAGATTTTTCCTCTTGCTGCATCTGCTTTTCCTTTCTTTGCTTGTATGTTGTGCCATTTGCTATGTCCACTCATTTTTTCTCCTCCTCTTTAATTTTTTTCTGTATTTTTAAGGCTTTCTAGCCTTTATTTATTGATTTTACCCATTTCTTACTTTGTTGATTTTTGTGGGTTTTTGTGGTTCTGTGTTGAAACGATTGCTCCAAAATCTCTCCTAAATAATATGTTGATCTGTATTTATTATTTATACAAACAATCTTTTAAAATCACTATACCATTTTTTTCTAAAAATATCATTTTCCATTGTAACATATTTTTTTTATTTTGTGTAGTCTTTTTACAAATATTTTTGTATTTTACTACTCTTAATTTTTGTTACAACCTTCCTTCTTTTTGCTCTTCTGTCAATTCTTTAGTTATACAATGTTATCAAAATAAGAGTTACTATCTCTAGCAACTCTATAAATAAATTGCTAAACTATTCTTGCTCCAAATGGAGCAAATGACATAGATGCAAATTTAAAACATTGTTTTCCATAAGGTATCCCAACTATTGTAATACACCATATTATTCCTGATAATACCCACGAAAATCCACTAAGTAAACCTCCAAATATAAACTATAATATATTTCCTAATAAACTCATATTTTTCTCCTTTTAATCTACTAACATCACTCATATATTGTGCGTTTTTTACTACAAAGGTTAGATATATTTCAAACTAACCTAAACATTAAATTGTAATTTATATTCAGAATTATCTGGTTCTTTTACATCTTCATCTGTAACTTGATTAAATTTATACTCAAATTTTTTTGTTTCTTGTTCTTTTTCATTGTTTTCTTTTATTTCTTGTATAATCTTTAAAGTTAGTCCTGTATCTTTTTCTACATACACTAACATTTTAGTAGTGTTATCATCATAAAGAAAATTTGTATTTGTTAAGCTTGATAACTCATAGCAGTCTTTATTATCAACTTTTACTGATTTTATTCTTGTTCCTATAGCATTTATAATTCTTTCACTTACAGACATACTATATGCCGGATTGCTAAAGATAGTATATGATGTTTCTGTTGTATTTTCCATATGTGCTCCTCTAATTGCTGCTTTTTCTTTATAAACATTCATTACTTTATTATCACCAGCTTCTGTAAATACCTTTCTTTCTTCCGGATATGTTATTGCTGTTATTTTTGCTTTGTTTCCATCTATATTTGTTTTTTCTATTACTAGTTTATCTACATTATCTTTTATATATCTATTAATTTCCATTGTATATTTACTTGTCTCATAGGTACTTTTTACATAAAAATTTTTATTATTGTTTTCACATTCTGTTACTTTTTTATCTATATCTGCTAATATTGTTGCTCTCCTTATGAAAATTATAGCAAATATAATTACTATAACTAATAATATCATTAAAATCTTTTTCCATAATTTAATCTTTTTCTTTTCCATATAATTCTCCTCTTTTCTTTTGTTTACTATTATATAATATATTCTATAGTTTTAACTTTTGGTTTTTCAACTTCTATAGATTCTACCTTATCTTCAAAAGTTATATTTACTCTTTTTCCAATTTGATATTTTTCATTATCTGCATTTTTAAATTCCGTATTGTCAGTAACTATTGCAGATAATATACAAGGTACATTTATTTCTTTTCCTTTAAAATTAATTTTTGATATATATTTTAAATATATTACTTTTTCTTTATTTGTTTCATTATTATCTATATCAACTAGTTCAATATCTTCAATTTTCTGATTTGTATTAATAATATTATTTAATTCATTAATAAAATAAAATGTATCTATATATTTTATTGAATCAGTGTTTGGAATTAAAAATTTAATGTCTTTATTTTTTACTAATTTTCCTTGACAAATTAAAATCCCTCCTGTTAAAGATTTTGTATCAAATTCATTTACATTGTCAAAATTAATAAGTACATCTGTATATTCATTACATTGTATTCCTTTATTTCCGCGTAATTGATATATACTTGATAATTGAACAATATTACTATTAATTGAACTTACATATCCAAATACAATTTCATTATCACCAATTACTTTTCCAGAATTATAATTTTCGTTAAAATATTCCTTTTCTTTTTGTTCAGCTTCAATCTCACTATTCTTTCTGCTTTCTATTTTTTCTTGTTCTTCAATTTTTTTATATTTTTTTATTAAGCTACATCCTAATACTATTCCTATTATAAAACATATTTCGATTAATATCACTATAAATATAATTTTTTTATTTTTCATATTATTCCCCTTTTTATAGAACATTTATAACTACATTTAGAAAGAAACTACAAGTAACATCTTAAATTTTTCTTCTCCATAGACACTATGTGGAATATCTTTTGGCATAATAATTGTTTGTCCTTCTTCTAAGTAATAAACATCTCCACCTATTGTAAATTTTCCTTTTCCTTCAAGTACTGTAACCATTGCATCTCCACCTGCTGAATGTGTTGATATTTCTTCTCCTTTATCAAATGAAAATACTGTTACACTTACTAGTTCATTTTGAACTAAAGTCTTACTAACTACTTGTCCTTCTTGATATTCTACTGTATTTTTTAATTCTAATACTTCTTTTTTATTTATATTTTTATACATAATTTTCCTTCTTAAATTCTTTTATCTTATTTATATTATATTCAAAAACATTATAACAATACTATTTTATAAAATCAAGCTCTAATACATAAGAAAAGCTTTCTTTTATTTTGTAGCAAAAAGAGAAGCAAACTACTCATTTACTTCTCTTAAATTCTATAACTCTTTAATCCATTTATCAATTTCATCTGGTGATGTTACCAATTGATTTTCATGATAATCCTCTGTAAATACTATATTCATACCTTTTTCTACTTTTGAATCTGGGCATATTTTTTGTATTTCTTGGAATGTGTGTCCGAGCCAACCTGCATTTGTTGCAAATGGTTTAATTGTTTTTCCTTTTAAATCATTTTGTGTTAAAAATGTTCTAATTACTGGTGCTATTGTATACCACCAAACAGGACTTCCAACAATTATTTCATCATATTGACTTAAATCTTTGTCTATTTCTTGTATTTCTGGTACTTTATTTACGCTGCTATTGTTTTGTTCTTCGTCTACTACTGTTTGATAATCTGTTGAATATGGCTTTACTGGTTTTATTTCTAATATGTCACAATTTAATTGATTTTGTATACTTTCTGCTATTATTTTTGTGTGTCCTGTATATGAATAATATACAACTAATTTTTTACTATTTTCTATTTTCCAAAACCTCTCTTGTTTAAATCATTTTTTCTATATCTTCTATAATTTGCTCTTTTGTTATTCTATTTTCTTTTAATAATTCATTAACATCATATCTATCATAAAATGCTTTTTCAATTCCATAATTTTTAACATTTATATCACTATCACCATAAAAACTTGCTATTTTCTCTCCAAATCCACCTTGCAAGATTCCATCTTCAAGTGTAATAACAACATCATGATTTGCTTTTAATTCTTTTAAAACTTCTTCTCCAAATTGATAAAAATCTCCTACTGCAATAATTTCAGTATTTCCTTTTTCTATGTTTCTAATACCATCAGACATATAGTTTTCTCCTGTGTGTGTGAAGTAAATTACTAATGATTTTTTGTTAAATAAATTCATATTCTTTCCTCCTTCTTTTTATATATAATACTTGGAGTTAGCTCCAAGTCAAGAGTTTCTTTTAAATTTATTTTAATTTTATTATATATTAATTATAACTATTTATATATAAAAAAACTCTACCATCTTTTTAAAGATAGTAGAGCTCTTTTATAAAAATTTCTCAACTTTTTCTTTTATTTTATCTAATTCATATCCATAAGCATTACAAGTATTCCATCCTAATTTTTTAGCAGTCTCAATATTTTCCTTACAGTCATCTATAAACAGTATATCTTCTGGGTTTATTTTACAATCTTCTTCAACAATTCTATATATTTTTTCATCTGGTTTTCTGCATTTTAAATCAAAAGAAAGCCATACATAATCAAATTGTTTAAGATTAACTTGCTTATCTAGTCTTTGTTTATCTAGATAACTTAAATTTGATAAAATTCCTATTTTACATTTTTCTTTCAAACTATGTGCATATTCTACAACCTCTTTGTAATATTCAATATTATCAAATTCTTTACTGTAATAATCATAAAATTCTTTTGGAGAACATTTTAAATCAAATTCTTCTTTTATCTGTTCAAACCATTTATCTTTCTTTATATCCCTTGCGTCTTTTATTCCTATATCTATTGATCTGTTATAATATCTTTCAACAATATTTTGCTTCTCTTTTGGTTTAAAATGTTTTATTAAATTTTCTACTGCTACATCTACATTATATTCACCTTTTCTGTGACTTTCTATTATTCCACCCCAATCAAAAATTACTATTTTATCTTTATTATAACCCATTTACATATTCTCCTTTGATATTTTATATTGCTGTTCCTTTTTTAGGTACAAAATATTTATCCATATTATTACCTTCTAGTTTTAATAGTGAGACTTTATTGTTTATTCCACCACCATATCCAGTAAGAGATCCATTTGTTCCTACAACTCTGTGGCAAGGAATAATTATACAAATTGGATTCCATCCAACTGCTCCACCAACCGCTTGTGCTGACATTTTATCCATTTTTCTATGTTTGGCTATAATTTCTGCAATATCATTATATGTTAAAACTTTTCCATATCGAATTTTATTCATTATATCTATTACTTCTTTTCTAAATGGTGTTAAATTATTTATTTTATATTTTGGTATAAAATTTGGGTTTTTGCCAGAAAAATATATATCTAGCCATCTTGATGTTTCTTTAAATATTGGTAATTCTTTTTCTTCACAGTCTACTGTGTGTTTTGTACTGTCTCTCGAACCTTCAAACCATAGCCCTGTTAAATATTCTCCGTCACTATTCATATATATATTTGTAAATCCATCTGGCGTTTTGTATGTGCTTTTATATGTCATTTTTTCTCCTCCATATTGGTCCGTCCCAATTAATTCCATTTAAAACTATCAACCATACATTTTGTTGCTTCATCAGTTTCATCTGGTTCACTAAATGTTGTTTCTTGAATTAAAATATATTTATAATCGCCCACTATATAATATTGTTTGGTTATAATATTGTTTTTTGATTCTTTAATAATAAATGTATAAATAATATCACCATTACTTGATGTTGTTCCACTTGCATTTAATTCTATTCCATCATCTCCTGCAATCTGCACTGATAATTGTTTTAATATTGCAGTTTTAAATTTTTCATGCTCTGTTTTAGCATATCTATTCGTTCCAGAATTTATAGAAATATTATTTGGTTGTTTTTCTTGTTCATTTCCATTTTTTACATAAAAAAATTTATTTGTTGTAGAATGTTCTTTACTTTCTACCCAATTTTCTGGTAATTCGTAACTACCGAAATTTTTTATCAAATCTGTTATTACCATTTTCCAAATTTAATATATTATTTGTTTCTTCTATTTCTGTATTTAATTCTGTATTTCGTCTTGATTTCTTAGTAATCAAACACCATATACTTAATATTATAATAATAATGATTAAAATTATAAATATCCCCTTTTTCATATAATCCCTTTCTTTTAATTATTTAGTAAAGTTTCAAATTTTTCACTAAATTCTTTTTTATATTTTTTTAAATTTACTGGTTTTAAATTTTTATCTGTAAAACAATGCTTTGTTTCTCCTATAAGAGCTACTTTACCTGTTTTTTTATTTAATATTTCATATTCAACGGTCATTCTTACACCTGTATAATCCTTTACTTTTAATTTAATAAGTATTGTATCTCCAAAAGTAACATGATATTTATAAGTACAATTAACTCCTAAAACAGGTATTGTAATTCCATTTTCTTCTAATGTTTCAAATGGTAGTCCAATATATTTTAGCCATTCACATCTTGCTTCTTCTAAAAATCTTATGTAATTTGAATGATGTACTACTCCCATTTTATCTGTTTCATAATAATTAATATTTCTTTCAAAAATATATTCCATTTTATTTTTCTCACTCCATTCTTTTAGTATTGTTAATCATTATTTTGTACTTTTGATATATCTGAAACTTTAGCTGCAAAATATGGTAATTCTTTATCTTTTTCTTTTAAAAATATGCAAAATGTATCATCTACTAAAAATTCTCTTGGTTCATCAGGATTTATAGCAGAAATACCTTTAGTCATTATTCCAGCTTCACTTTTTATTTTTCCACCTTTTTCATCTAAAGAAAATTTTATTGTTTGCAAAGTTTTTTCTATTTCATATTCATCTCCATTTGAAAATAAAAATGATTTGTTTTCTAATTCTTCAAATTCCTTTTTTAAATTCAAATCTATATTTGGAATTTGTACTTTATCATTTTCGCCCAATTCTTTGTTTCCTTTATAGTTCTTGTTATTTTCTTGTATATCATTATATATTTCTAAAAATGTATTTTTATTATTTCCTCTTGAAATAATCACTTCATCATTAGAATTAGTAATTAATTTAATTGCAAAATCTTCTTTTGAATTATAATACAATACTTCAACTTGATTTCTAACTTGTCTATCTGTTGAACTATTTATTCCGAAATATTTTACATTTTTTTCATATTTTCCAAATGTTCCATCTTCTAGTTTTGTAAATACTTTTGGAAATTCAAATTCTTTTTTTAACATAGTATATAAAAAATAATTTTTAGAATCTGTATTATCCCAACTAAAATCATCTAATATATCACTTGTTTCATTAAACTTTTCTTTTATTGCCTTTTCAATTTCTTCTTTTAATTTTAGTGTTGGTACTCCATATGTTTTGTAATAACTGTCTTCAGATAAATAAGAAGTATTAAATGTTCCTTTATTCAAATTTTTAACAACTTCTAATTGGGGTGTAAATATAATATCTTGTTTTGCCAAATCATTTTTTAAATCATTCCATATTAAATTAAATGTTCCACACCAAGCTGTATTATCAGTTATTTCGTCTTCTAAAGACAATACAACATTCATGTTGTTTTCTAAATTTGTATTACTTTTTTGGCTATTTTTTTTCGTTTTAATAATATAAGATATTGCAAATATAATTGCTAAAACTACTAAAATAACAAATATTATTTTCCATATTTTTTTATTCATTTTACTAGTATTCCCTTCTACTTTTTATACAATATAATTATAACCTACTTTATTATTTTTGTATAGAAGTTTAAATTAAAAATTTATTATATTTAAATGTTCTAATAATATTTTTATACCTAATAAAACTAAAATAATTCCTCCAACAATTTCTGCTTTTTTTTCATATTTATTTCCAAATCTATTTCCTACTTTAGTGCCTATTAAAGATAAGATAAATGTAATAATTCCTATAACACTAATTGCTAACACTAGATTTACCTTTAGAAAAGCAAATGTAATTCCCACTGCCAATGCATCTATACTTGTTGCAATAGCTAAAATAATCATCGTTTTAAAACTTACATCATCATCAAAATTATCACATTCTTTACTAAAAGAATCTTTTATCATATTTCCACCTATAATTCCTAATAATATAAAGGCTATCCAGTGGTCTATATTTGTTATTACATTTTCAAATGTTTCTCCTAAAAAGTACCCTAAAACTGGCATTAATGCTTGAAATCCACCAAAATATAATCCTATTATACAAGCTTTTTTCCAGTTCATTTTTTTCATTGATATTCCTTTGCATACTGCTACTGCAAAAGCATCCATTCCTAATCCAATACTTAATAATATTATTTCAACTATTCCCATTTTTTCCATCTCCCTAAAATATTTATTTAATTTAATTTAATTATATTATAATTTGTATAAAAAAAAGACTTATTTGTATGTTATATTTACAAATAAATCTTACTATACATTATTTTTTATAGTTTAGCAATTATTTTATAACCATTCTTTATTTTCTTTTAAATAAATCTTTTTATAAACTTGTATTATCATAATATAAATAATCATAAGTGCAACTATTGCAATTCCATATGATGATGGTAACTTACTTAAATCAAATACAATTGCAATATCTGTAAAAGAAATTATTATTGTTAAAATTGTTACTGCTAATGTTGAAATTAATAATTGTTTAGATGATTTACTGGTTATAAATGGTATTTTTGTTGTTCTCATCATATGAATAATTAGTGTTTGTGAAATTATTCCAAATGCAAACCATCCAGTTTGAAATAGCACTGCTTTTTCAATTGTGTTAAATTTCATAATATACCACAATACTAAAAAACATAATATATCTAGTATTGAACTTATAATTCCAAATACAAACATATATCTTCTTATTCCTAATGTATTCCATTTTTTCGGTTTTTCTATATATTCTTGGTCTACATTATCAAATGGCATTCCTATTTGTGCAAAATCATTTAACAAATTTTGAATTAATATATGAATTGGTAACATTGGCAAAAATGGTAAAAATATACTTGCTATTATGACTGATAACATATTACCAAAATTACCACTTGTAGCCATTTTTATATATTTTAAAATATTAATAAATGTTTTTCGTCCGTTTAATTACTCCTGTTTCCAAAACATTTAAATCTTTTTCCAATAAAATAATATCTGCTGTTTCTTTTGCTATGTCAACTGCTGTATCTACTGAAATTCCAACATTTGATTGTTTTAGTGCTGGACTATCATTTATTCCATCTCCCATATATCCAACTATATTTCCCATTTTCTGATATACTTTAACTACTCTTTGTTTTTGTAATGGGGATAATTTTGAATATAAATGGCAATTTATTGCTTCTTTTTTTAATTCTTCATCTGTCATATTTTCAATTTCTTTACCTGTTAAACTATTTTGAACTGGAATTCCTACTTTTTTGCATACATTTAGTGCAACACCTTCACTATCTCCTGTTAGAACTATTGTATTAATTCCATGTTTATATAATGCTGATATAGCTTGCTTTGCACTTTCTTTTGGTGGATCTAAAAATCCCACAAATCCTATTAAAACCATATTTTTTTCATCTTGTATACTAAAGTTTTGTATTTCTTCTATATTATTTTTTTGTGCAATTGCTAAAACTCTTAAGCCATCATTATTATTTTTATCATATACTTCATATGCTTTTTCTTTTAATTTTTCAGTAAATTCTAAAATTTCTCCGTTAACATCTATATATGAACATATTGATATAATTTCGTCTACAGCACCTTTTGTTATTAGTAGTCTTTTTTCTTTTGTATCCTTTAAGATAACACTCATCCTTCTTCTTTCAAAATCAAATGGAATTTCATCTTCTACTATATATTCTTCTTTTAAAAAATTAAGTTTTTCCTTTTCGGCTCTTGAAATTATTGCTACATCTATCAAGTTTTTTAGTCCTGTTTGGAAATAGCTGTTTAAGAAAGCATATTTAAGAACTTTTTTATTTTCCTTTCCTTCAGAATCTATATATTTTTCCAATATAATTTCATCTTCTGTTAATGTTCCTGTTTTATCAGTACATAAAACATTCATTTCTCCAAAAGTTTGTATTGCACTTAATCTCTTTACTATTGTTTTTTCTTTAGACATATCAATTGCACCTTTTGCAAGTGTTGATGTCATTATTACAGGAAACATTTCTGGTGTTAATCCTACTGCTATTGTTATTGCAAAAATCAATGATTCAATTGGCTTACCTTTATTTAACAAATTTATAATTAAAATTATTGGTACCATTACTATAATAAATTTTATAAGTAATTTACTTACCTCATCTATATCCTTTTCAAAAGTATTTTTTTCTCTTACATTATATAAAGATCTAGCCATATTTCCAAAATAAGTATTATTTCCTGTTTCTAAAATAATAGCTAATGCAAATCCACTTATTACATTTGTTCCCATAAAACCAATATTAGCTAAATCTGTTATATCATCATTTTCATTTTTGTTTTCCGAAAATTTTTCTACTGGATTAGATTCACCTGTTAATGATGCTTGATCAATAAATAAATCTTTTGTTTCTAAAAATCTCACATCTCCAGGAATCATGTCTCCTGATGATAGTTTTATTATATCACCAGGCACAATATTTTGGACATCTACTATTGTCTGTTTTCCATCTCGTATAACATCAATTTTATTAGAAATCATTTTTTTAAGTTTTTGAGCAGCTTTATCTGATTTTGTTTGTTGAAAAAAAGAGATTACCGCTGATATTATAACTGTACTTATAATTATAATAAAAGTAGCATAATCTTTTTTTGTTGCTAAAACAACATCTGTAATAAATGTTACAATTGCTACTATAATAAGAACAATATTAAATGGATTTATAAAAGCTTCTTTTAATCTATATAATGCTGTATTTTTATTTTTAAACTCTATTATATTATTACCATACTCTTCTATTTTTTCTTCTATGTCTATAATGCTTAATCCTTTATCTGATGTTTTATATTCAGTAAATAATCTTTCTTTATTCATTTTACTATATTGTTTTAATTTTATTTCAATCTCTTTACTTTTCTCTGTTATTTTCTGTTTCACTTTATTCTCCTAAATTTATACTTATCTTATTTTTCCATTGTAGCTTAATTTTATTCTATTTCATAACTTTTTTATTATAAAAAAATACTATATAGTTCACGATTAAACTATATAGTATTTTTAAAATTATTTTTTTAATCTTAAAGCATTTAACACAACTGTTAAACTACTAATTGTCATTGCAAAAGCTGCAATCATTGGATTCATTGTAATTCCTAATGGTTGTAAAATACCACAGGCAATTGGAATCATACAAATATTATAGAAAAATGCCCAGAATAAATTTTGTTTTATATTTCGTATAGTTTTCCTACTAATTTCAATTAAATCATCAATTCTTTCCAAATTGTCATTCATAAGAACTACTTGTGAAGAATCCATTGCAATATCTGTACCACTTGAAACTGATACACCAATATCAGATGTTACAAGGCTTACACTGTCATTTATTCCATCACCACACATCATTACAAGTCCATTTTCTTTTAATTTTTTTATTTGTTCGGATTTTTCTTTTGGTGTAACATTTGAAATAACTTTATCAATTCCAATTTCTTTTGCAATTATTTCTGCTGTTTTTTCATTGTCCCCTGTTAACATTACAATATCAATGTTTCTATGCTTTAATTTTTGTATTACATCTATAACATTTTCTTTTAGGATATCTTTTACTCCAATTAATGCTATTAATTCATTATTTAGGCTAACAAATAAAATACTGTTTCCTTGATTTACCAAGTCTTTTTCATTTTGTTCATTACTTATTTTGATGTTGTTTTTTGTCATTAATTTTTTATTTCCAATTATATATTTATCTCCATTTTGTGTTATTCCTTCTACTCCAAAACCAGGTAGTGCTTTAAATTCCTTTATTTCATCTAATTCAATTTTTTCTTCTTGTGCTTTTTTTACTATTGCTCTTGCTATTGGATGTTCAGATTTATTTTCTATACTTGCAACTTTTTTTAATATTTCTTTTTCTTCAATGTTACTATAATTATATATTTTTGAAATGCTTAATTCACCTTTTGTTAATGTTCCTGTTTTATCAAAACAAATTGTTTTTACTTTATGTGCATTTTCTAATGTTTCACTTGTTTTTACTAATATTCCTTTTTTACTAGCATTTCCTGATGCTATAACTATTGCAAGTGGTGTTGCTAATCCTAAACTACATGGGCATGCAACAACTAATATACTTACAAATATATTTATTGCAGTTGCTACATTTTTTGAAATTATAAGCCATAAAATAAATGTTATAACTGCAATTACTAAAACAACTGGTACAAAGTATCCACTTATTTTGTCCGCTATTTTGGCTATTGGTGCTTTTGTGCTTGTAGCTTGTGTAACTAATCTTACAATTTCTGAAACAGTTGATTCTTTTCCAATTTTTTCAGCCTTGTATTTTATTGTTCCTTCATAATTTATACTTCCAGCTATTACTTTTGAACCTTTTTCTCTTTTTACTGGTACACTTTCACCTGTTATGAATGATTCATTTATATGTGTTATTCCTTCTATTACTTCTCCATCAACTGCAATTTTTTCTCCTGGCTTACATATTACAATATCACCTTTTTGTATTTCATCTAATGTTACTGTAACTTCTTGTCCATCTCTTAATATTACTGCATTATTTGGAGTTATACTCATAAGTTGTTGCAATGCTTCTTTTGTTTTATCTTTATTTTTATTTTCTACATATCTTCCTATTTCTATAAAAAATATAACTATTGCAGCAGATTCATAATATAAGTTCTCAACATGCATTGCATGTCCTTTTAAAATTTGAATTGTTCCATATATACTGTAAACATAGCTTGCCAAAACTCCTATCATTACTAATGTATCCATATTAGGTGTTTTGTGTATTAAGTTTTTATATCCATTTTTTATTATGTCTTTTCCTAAAATCAATACTATTGTTGTTAAAATGAACAATGAAATTGCATAATTTATTGGATATGTCATCATATTTAAAAGTGGAATTACTGGTAAGCCTACCATATGTGACATTGAAATATATAATACAAATATTGATATTATTGTAATTGCAATTAGTTTATATTTTTCGTTTGTCTTTTTCTTTTCTTCTTTTTTAAAATTGTCTATTCCTAAACTTGTAAAACCTGCTTTTTCTATAAATTTTTCAACTTGTTCTAAATTTAATTTTTTGTCATCATATTCTATGTTTGCATTATTCATAATTAGATTTACTGTTGCTTGTTTTATTCCATCTTGTTTGTTTAAATATTTTTCTAGTCCTGATGAGCAAGCACTACAAGTCATTCCATCTATTTTTAATAATACTTTTTTCATATTTTATATTTTCCCTTCTTGAGTAATAAATCAAAAACGACTTTATTCTCCTTTGAAACCTGCATCATCAATAGCTTCTTTTATATTTTCTATATTGATTTTTGTTTCGTCATATTTAATTATTGCTTGTTTTTCTTCCAAACTTACTTCTGCCTTTTCTACACCTTCTAAATTATTTAATACTTTCTCTAATCTTGTTGAACATCCTGCACAATGCATTCCTTCTATTTTTAAATTTACTTCTTTCATTTTCTTTTCCTCCCTTTAATTTTATTATTTATTAAATTTTTTAAATAATCCTATTAACTCATCTATTACTTCTATATTTCCCTTTTCTATATCTTCTGATACACAAGTATATAAATGTTTTTCTAAAATATGATTTGATAAACTTTTTAATGAATTTTGAGCAGCAGACAATTGTATTAAAACATCATTACAATAGACATCTTTTTGTACCATTCTTTTTATTCCTGCTAATTGTCCTTCTATTCTACTTAATCTATTCATAATAAGCTTTTTTTCGTCTTCTCCTCTAACAGTTTTTTTGTGTTTACATTCTTCCATTTCTTACCTCCTAAAATATTATATACCCTTAAGGGGTATATTGTAAATAAGGGGGTATATATAAATTTTATTTTACAGTATTTTGCTCCTACATTATAAAAATAAAGAACTAAAATTAATTTTTAGTTCTTTATAACTTCTTTATTATCTTTCTGCATCACTTTGTTTTCTTTGGTTTAAAACTTGTTTTAATCCATGTATTCCTTGAAGATTTACTAAACCATTTTCAACAAGTTCAGCTAATTGTTTTAGTGACTTTTTTTCAAAACTATTATTTTCTTTTGAAAACAAATAAATATCATTTCCATTCTTTGTATCTACCACAATACACATTTGATAATCTTTCTTTCCGTCTTTTTCTTTATAACAATCAATCAAATGAATTTTATTTTTCTCACGACTAGAAAATAATAGTCCTTCCTGATTATCAATTCCAATTAAATCTTCCATTCTCCATTTTCTCTCTGCATATTCCATTTTTGGATCTGTATAATCTTCTAAATTTTCTAAAACAAATTGAACTTTTTTGCTAAAATCATCTATCATCGCCATATTAATTTTAATCAATTCTAAATAATCATCTGCGTAATATAATTCATCTGTTATATATCCTAGTTTTTTATCAAGCTGTTCTAATTCAAATCTATTAATTAATGGCATTTCATTTTCTTCCATTGAAATACCAAAATTTCCTGTTCTTAAATGTGCTCTTATATTTCTTATATCTAATTGCAAATCAAATGTATATTTTTTATTATCTGATTTTGTTAATACATTATACATATGAGGAAATTTTGTATAGTTATCTTCAGAATATACTTCTGTTTTTAAATCTATTCCTAATTCTTTCATTACATATTCATATATATATGAACTCGATTTACAAATAATATTGTTATTATTCATAATTTCATCAAATTCTTCTTTATTTCTACTATTCATATATATATCTTTTTTAGTTTTTGTATTTCCAAAAGAAAAATTTAGATTAAATGAAAATCTTTTTCCTAAGTCTAAGTAAACATATCTTAATTTTTCAATTTCTGTAAATCCTTTTGTTTTTTCTTTTACACTTTCTATATATTTATCTAATGCTCCCATTTTATCACCTTTATGCTTTTATATATTTTAATATTTGTCCATAAAATGATGAACTTCTCCATCTTGTATATAAGAAATAATAGTATTTAAATTTACATTTTTAGTACTATTATAAATGTTCATATCAACCTTATCATAAACACTTCTTAATTGTTTTATAAGTTTTTTCATTTCTTCTCTCTTTGAGCCTCCACCACCATTATCACACATAGTACAATGTTCTGTAAATCTACATGCACATTGAATAAAATGTAAATCGTTTCTTTCTCTCCATCTAATAATATCTGCTTCTTTTACATAATATAGTGGTCTAATAAGTTCCATTCCTTCATGATATGTGCTATGTAATTTTGGCATCATTGTTTGCATTTGGGCTCCATACAACATTCCCATTAATATTGTTTCTATAACATCATCAAAATGATGTCCTAATGCAATTTTATTACATCCTAATTCTTGTGCCTTTTTATATAAGTATCCTCTTCTCATTCTTGCACAAATATAACATGGGTGATCATCTATTTTTTCTACAACCTCAAATATGTTACTTTCAAACATAGTTATTGGTATGTTTAATAATTTTGCATTATTAATTATTTTTTGCCTATTTATAGGATTATATCCAGGATCCATTACAAGAAATACAAGGTCAAAATTAACTTTTCTATGTTTTTTTAGTTCTTGCATACATTTTGCAAGTAACATAGAATCTTTTCCACCAGATATACAAACTGCAATTTTATCCCCTTCTTGCACCATTTCAAATTCTTTTATTCCTTTTATAAATTTGCTCCATATTTTTTTTCTGTAAGTTGTAACTATACTTTTTTCTATTTCTTCATATCTCTCCATTATTATCCCTCTTTAAAATATTTATAACATTTATCAAATATATCTAAAAATTCGTCTATTTCTTCCTCTTTTACTAAATGGCTTAAACTAATTCTCCATGAAGCAAATGCTCTTTTTCTGTCATGTGTCATTGCCATCACTATTCTTGAGGGAGTTATTGTAATAGTACATGCTGATTTTATAGATATACATACTCCATACTCTTCTAATTTTTTCTTGAATTCTGTAGCTTTTACTCCATTAACACTTATATTTAATATATATGGATTTTCATCTATAATTGTATTTATTTTTACATCTTCATATTTAATTAAATTTTGTCTCAATTTTTTATTTAGTCTTTTTACATATTCTTGTCTTTCATCAAATTTATCAAATGTTCTTTGTAATGCTGTTTCTAATGCACATATTTGTCCCACAACAGGTGTTCCACTTCTGTATAAAGTTGTACTTGCCCCACCATTTATTAGTGGTTCTAAAACAATATCCTTTTTCTTAATAAGTCCTCCAAATCCATTTAGTCCATAGAACTTATGTGGTGCAAATGATATTAAATCTACATCTTTTAAATCTAATCTTATTTTTCCAACACCTTGAGTACAATCAACATGTAAAAAACAATTTGGATAATCTTTTAAAATATTTGCAATCTCTTGTATTGGCTGTACTGTTCCAACTTCACTATCTACATAACAAATTGAAACTAATATTGTATCTTGTCTAAGTAAGCTTTTTAAATGTTCTAAATCAACTTTTCCATCGTTTGTTATATTTAATACATCTATTTCATATCCTTGTTCTTTTAAATATGTTAAAGGACTACTTACTGATGAGTGTTCTAAAAATGTTGTTATTATATGCTTTCCATTTTCTTTATAACTTTGTGCTAAACCTTTTATTGCTAAATTATTTGATTCACTTGAACCTGATGTATATATTATTTCTGTGTATTCATTTAAATTAGCATTTTTTTGAAACATTTGCATTATATTTTTTGTAGTTTCTTTTATTTTTTCATTTACTTCTATTCCTAATTTATGTGTAGAATTAGGATTTGCAAAATATTTTAATGTTGTTTCATCAAATACTTTTAACACATCTTTATCTACTGGTGTATTTGCTGCATAATCTAAATAGATGTATTTTTCGCTCATTTTTTTACCACTCTTTCTTATATTTAATATTATTTTTCTACAATGATTGCATTTGGTAAATATCTTTCTCCAATTGGTGTTGATGTTTTATTTACAACATTTCCATTATAATACATTGTAGCAGAAGAACCTCCATCCAAATTTGCTGCATTATATACATCATATTTATTAAATATATTTTGTAATTCTAGCAAATTAGTACCTATACTGTAACCTGGTTGTCTACCATCTACAACTACAAATACAAAAGTACCATCTTTTTTCTGTCCAATTGCCATTCTAGGGTGTATTCCTCCTGAATTTGAATTTTTAATTTGATTTTTACCATTTACAATTAAATATGGTCCAAATTCAACGGCTGACTTTATTCCAGCATTTAATGCTTCTTGATATGTATATTTTCCAAGTATTAATTTACCTTCTTGACTTAATCCAATAAAACTATATCTTGAACTTTTATTTCCATATAGTAATTTTTTATCAATAATGGTTGCTTTGCATAAAACATTACCTTTTCCTACACCACCATCATCTGCAAATCCTCCTGCATTAATACCTGCTATTGCATTATGTTCTTTTACTATTTGACTTAATTTTGTACCACTTGTGGCTTTTCTACTATCTACATATTTAACTTTTGATGCATTTGGAACTGTCATTACATATCCAACATAGTTTTTTCCTTTTATCTTCTCTACTTTTATTTGACTATCATCATTACTTTTTTCTATTTTTATATCATTTGAATTTGAATCTTCATTATTTTGAACTTCAACTTTTGATAATATATCATTTATTTCGTCTTGTGATAAAAACCATGTTGCTAAATATTGATGATTCATTGTTGACATTGCTGTTACCACCCATAATTCTTTATATTTTTCAAATACTGATGTTTTGAAAAATACATATAAAAATATTATAAGTGTAATTATTAATAATACTATTATTTTTAAAAATAATAGTATTTTTTGTTTTACTGTTTTTTTCTTTTTCTTAGGTTTTTTATTGTTTGGTTCTTTGTTATTTGGCTCATTATTTAATTGTTTATTTTCTTCATGTAACTTATATTCATTATTTAAAATTACATTTGTCATTGTATCTAAATCTTGCATTTTTATCCTCTTCTGTTTTTATCGAATTTTGTAAAATATTATACCATTTTAATGCTTATGTGTCAAAATTATCTTTTTGTTTTATTGTTTTATTTAACTCTGCACCCAAAAAAGCTGTATAAAAACATGCATAAATCCACATCATTATAAGCATTAATGTTGTTAAACTTCCATATGTTATGGAAAAACCTTTAAATATATCTAAATATCTTGAAAATATAAATGATATTATATTAAGTGTAATTGCACCAAAAATAGCGCCTGGCATTTGGCTTTTAAATGAAACCCTATGTTTTGGCATAAAACAAAACATAAGTAAAAATATAATAAATGTACCTAAAATAAAACTGATTTCTGTTACTATACTTGATACTACTGTATAATTTTCAAATCCTCCAAAATGTACTTTTATTATATCTACTAGACTATTACCAAATACCAATAATACTAGTCCAAGTGCTATCAATATTACAAACATTATTGTTTTTAAAACTGATATTAATTTTAAATATATATATGAATTAGTTTTTTTATCATTTATCTCATATACCTCATGTAGCCCTTTCATCAATGCATACAATCCTTTACCTGCTGACCATATTGTAAATATAATAGATATTGAAATAGTTCCAATTGATTTTGAATATACTTCTCTTACAATATCTAATACAAAACCACTCATGCTAGAAGGTATAAGCTTTGATATTACATCAAAAAGTGTTTGTTGATCCACATTTGTATATTGAATTAATGTAATTAACAAAATTGCAAATGGTATAAAAGATAATATTGTATAATATGAACATTGTGCAGCATATTCACTAATATGATTTTCATCCATATTTTTTGTTAATTTTTCATAAAAATTTACCCACTTTAGGATATTTTTATTTTCTCTTTTCATTATATTTTTCCTTTATTTCCTCTTTTTGTTTTTTTACACTTTCTTTTATTTCATTTTTTTGGTCTTCAACTTGTTGTTTTATTTTGTCTTTTTTTTCTTTTATTTTCACTTTAACAGCTTGAATTTTAGGATATGCATCTAATAGTCTTCTGTATAGACCTGATTTTTTCATTAATATTTCTTTTACTTTCTTTGTTATTTCTTCTGTATTATCTAATTCTTTTCCAACTTTCTTTGTTGTTGAACTTAAAAATGTTATAACCTTGCCTGATACAACATTATCAATTATAAATATTGCTAAAATTGCCCAGAATAATATATTTAACCACACTTCTGTTAAACTTTCTAAATGTTTTATTAAAAATGGATTTGATACATACATTATGAATAATCCTAATAAACCAAATGGTATAATTGTATCTAAACATACTCTACCATTTATATTAAATTTTTTCTGGCTATAATCCCACCATCTAGCATGGTATAATTTTTCCATAAAAAAGCTTGTTAAATATTCTAAAGTTCCACATACCAATATAGCCATTATAAACAATATCAATGGATTACTTGTAAAGCTTTTAAGTAAAAATGTTATAAGTATTGCTCCTGTTCCATATATTGGGCAATATGGTCCTATTAAAAATCCCCTATTTATAAATCTTTTATATTGTATTAACTTTCCTATTACTTCCATACACCATCCAGCAAATGAATATATCATAAATAATAAAAAGTATACTCTTATATCTATACCAAATATAAACATATTATTCCTCCTATTTTTTTACTTGAATTATCTTGTTTTTAATATTAAATTTCAATTCTATTTGTAAATTTATCTTTTACTAATTCTTTTAAAAGTTTGTTTTCCTCTTTTTCTAATTTATTATCATTATTTACAATTCTTATTGCCGCTTCTTGTGCTAATTTCAATACATCCATATCTGTAAATAAATTTGCTATTTTAAAATCTGGTATTCCATGTTGCATTGTCCCAAAGAAATCTCCAGAACCTCTTAGTTCTAAATCTTTTTGCGAGATTATAAAACCATCATTTGTTTGTGTCATTACCTTCATTCTTTCTTTTGTATTCTTTCCTTTTCCCTCATATTTTAAAATACAATAAGATTGATATTCGCCACGACCAACTCTTCCTCTTAACTGATGTAATCCGAGCTAATCCAAATCTCTGAGCATCTTCTATTACCATTATACTTGCATTTGGTACATCAACACCAACTTCTATTACAGTTGTTGATATTAATATGTCTATTTCTCCATTCTTAAATCGTAGCATTATATCATCTTTTTCTTTTTGTTTCATTTTTCCATATATATACTCTATTCTATAATTTGGAAATACTTCTGTTTTGTATTTTTCATATAATGTTGTTACAGCTTTTAAATCATTTTCTTCACTTTCTTCTACTAAAGGACAAACTATATATGCTTGTCTACCTTCATCAACTTGTTTTTCTACAAATTTATTTATTCTTTCTTCTAATGATTTACTAACTGCAAATGTTTCTATTTTTTTTCTATTTGGCGGTAATTCATCTATAATAGATATGTCTAAATCACCATATAAAATTAGTGCTAATGTTCTTGGAATTGGTGTTGCAGACATTACCAAAACATCTGGATTTTTTCCTTTTTCTGCTATTGTTGTTCTTTGTCTTACTCCAAATCTATGTTGTTCATCTGTTACAACTAGTCCTAAATTTTTAAATATTACATTTTCTTCAAGCATTGCATGAGTTCCTATTAGTATGTCTATTTCTCCACTTTGTAATTTTTCTAATATTTCTGTTTTTTTCTTTTTTGTAATTCCAGATATTAATAACTCACATTTTATATCAAATTTATCAAGTATTTTTTTGAAATTTACTAAATGCTGTGTTGCAAGTATTGCAGTTGGTGCAAGTATTGCTGCTTGGTAGCCTGATTTAACAGCTTTATATGCTGTAATCATTGCTACTACTGTTTTTCCTGAACCAACATCACCTTGAAGTAATCTATTCATAGATTTTTCAGATTCCATATTATTATCAATTTCTTCTAATACTCTTAATTGGGCTTTTGTTAATTTAAATGGTAATGTATTTATAACATAAGACATTTTAACATCTTTACTAAATTTTATACCTTTATGTTGTTCTATATTATTATTTTTTAACTGTAATAATGCAAGTTGTGTTGATAATAGTTCTTCAAAAACTAATCTCTTTCTAGCTATTTTAAAATCTTCAAAATTCTTTGGAAAATGAATATTATTTGTTGCTTCATTTATTTTTTCTAGCTTATATTCTTGTAATAAATATTTTGGTAATGTTTCCTTAAGTCCACCTTGTTCATTTACTTCTTGCAATCCATTTTCTATTATTTTTCTAATAGTATTTTGTGTTAAATTACATGTTAATGGATAAATAGGTATTATTTTTCCTGTATTATTTTTCTTTTCTATTTCATCATATACTGGAGATGTAATATCAATTTTTCCATATTTATTACTTATTTTTCCATAAAATCTATATTTTTTTCCGTCTTTCAAACTTATTTTTTAAATATGATTGATTAAACCATGTTATTGTAGCTGATGCTGTTTCATCACATACTTGTAATTTTTGCATAGATTTTCCGTTTCTAATTCGAGTATCTATTAATTTTGACATTGCAATTACTTCTATTGTGGCCTCTTCTCCATCTACACATTCGTATAATTCTTTTGGTTTACTTCTATCTTGATAATCTCTTGGGTAATATGTAATTAAATCATTTAATGTAAATATTCCTATTTTATTTAGTAGTTTTACTCTATTAGGTCCAACACCTTTTATATATTTTACATCTTTATCTAATTGTATCATTAGTTCCTCCAATTTTTAAGTTATCATAATTTTTAAACTTTTAATAATTTAAAATCTAATCCGTCTGCACTAACTAATTTAAATTCTATTCCATCTATACAACCTTCTACTGCTTCTTTAATTGAATTTGCGTGTAAATGTCCGTAAAAGCATTTTTTTATATTATATTTTTTCATTATTTTAACATATTCTGTGTTCATATAATTTTTTGTTATTGGTGGATAATGCATAAATACTATAATTTCTTTATTTTCTCCATATTGCTCAATTCCACTTTTTATTGATAATTCTAATCTGTCAATTTCCCTTTTGGTTAATCTTTTATCTTCCGCTTCTTCTGATAAAGTCCATCCTCTTGTTCCTGCAATTATAGTGTTTTTATATTCATAGCTATTGTTGTATAAAAAATCTATATTATCAAATTTCTTTTCTTTCAAATATTTTCTCATACTTGTTACTGTTGACCACCAGTAATCATGATTACCTTTTAGCAATATTTTCTTTCCTGGTAAATTATTTATATACTCAAAATCTTTTTCTGTTTCATCTAAATACATTGACCATGAAAAATCTCCTGGTAACATTACTAAGTCATCTTCTGTAACATTTTCTAACCAGCTTTGTTTTATTTTTTCTTCATAATTATTCCAATTATCACCAAATATATTCATTGGTTTATTCGTACTAAATGATAAATGTAAATCTGCTATTGCAAATATTGCCATATATTTTCCTTCTTTCTTGTTATAGTTTACTATATTTTTTTTAAAATGTCTATAATAAAAAAAAATTCACATATTAAAATATGTAAATTCTTCTTTTTATAATTTTAAATTTGGTACAGCATTTAAATCTATATCACTTCTAATACCTTTTATGTAATTATAATATCCTGCAGAGGCAATCATAGCTGCATTATCAGTACATAATTTCAAGTCAGGCATAAAAACTTTTATTCCTTTTTTTTCTAATTCTAAAAATGCATTTCTAATATAGCTATTTGCTGAAACTCCACCTGCTAAAGCTACTGTTTTTAATCCTGTTTTTTTCAATGCTTTTTTTGTATTATCTAGTAATATTTCAGTTACTGTTTTTTCAAAACTTGCACACAAATCAGCTTTATTTACATCTGGATTTTTATGATGTAAGTTTATTACCGCTGTTTTAATTCCACTAAAACTAAAATCTAAATTATCAAAATGAGTTTTTGGTAATTCTATTGCCTCTTTGTTTCCTTCTTTTGCTAACTTATCTACTTTTGGACCTCCTGGATAACCAAGCCCAACCACTCTTGCAACTTTATCAAAAGCTTCTCCTATTGCATCATCTCGAGTTTTTCCTAAAACTTCAAATTCAGTATAATCTTTTACATATACAAGTTGTGTATTTCCTCCAGACATCATAACACATAAAAATGGTGGTTTTAAATCTTTATGTGTTATGTAATTTGCAGCTATATGTCCTTGTATATGATTAACTCCTACTAATGGTTTATTTATAGCAAAACTTAATGCTTTTGCATATGAAAGTCCTACTAATAAAGCCCCTACTAAGCCTGGTCCATATGTTGGCGTTATTGCATCTATGTCTTCAAATGTAACATTTGCTTCTTCTAGTGCTTTTTTTGTTACTCTAGATATAGCTTCAATGTGATTTCTTGATGCTATTTCTGGTACTACACCTCCATATTTTTCATGTATTGGTATTTGTGTATCAATTATATTAGATAATATTTCTCTTCCATTTTTTACTACTGACACTGATGTTTCATCGCAACTTGATTCTACTCCTAATGTTAATATATCTTTTTTCATTTTTTTCTCCTTGTCGATATACAAGAAAATTATTTATTTTTCTACTATATTTTATATAGTCCTGCTGACGGCAAATATTTTTATTTTTAACTCAAGCCTTCCCACTGATACTGTAACAATGCTATCGCATTTAACAGTATTCAGCGGTCCCCACGAAGCTTTCGTCTAAAATAAAAATGTTTACCTTGCACATACTTTTTATAAAGATTAGAAAAATAAATAATTTTCTTGTATATTCGAAATTTTATAATCTAAATATTAATTTTCCTAATGTTATTATTCCTTTTGATACCCAATTTATTGCTGGTGTTATTATTGTTCCTGCCATTCCTGTTATCCAAATAAGTACAAATATAATATAGAATATTTGCTCATTATTAACAAAAAATTCTTTTGCTTTATATGGTAAAAATGGCATTATTATTTTTGAACCATCTAATGGTGGTAATGGTATTAAGTTAAATACTCCGAGTCCAATATTAATTGAAATTGTACTTGAAATTAATAACATAATTATTGTTCCAACAGTTGATGTCATAAATGCTACACTTGCAAATTTATATATTGCACAATAAATTAATGTAAATGCTATTGCTAATATAAAATTCATTAAAGGTCCTGCAAGTGATACTATTGCCTCACCTTTTTCCATTGATATTTTTCTTGTATAGTTTCTAGGGTCTACTTCTACTGGTTTTCCCCATCCAAATCCTGCTACTAATAGCATTAATGTTCCTATTGGATCTAAATGTGCAAATGGGTTTAGGCTTAGTCTACCTTGATTTTTGGCTGTGTCATCACCTAATTTATATGCTGCATATCCATGTGCAAATTCATGGAATGTTATTGCTATTAATACTCCTGGTGCACTTATTAATAAACTTAATAATTCTCCTGGGTTTGTAATATATTGTATTATTACAAATAATAGCATTATTCCTGCTATTATATACATTGTTCTTTTATCAAAGTTAAAACTAAACATATTTTTATCTCCTTTGTGTTTATCTATCTTTCCTCTTCATCATCCAAACAGTTTTCGTTTGGGCCTATTGTAAAATCATTAACATTTACTTTTTGTCCATTATATGGTGGTAATAGTTTTCCATTTTCATCTATTATTCCTGTTTTTTGTAAATTTTCTCTAGCTTTTTTCTTTGCCAATTCAGGATTTGTTTTATATAATTCCCTTAAATCTTTTATTTCATCTTCCAGTTTTTTTATTAATTCTTCATGCAAATCCATATTTTAAACTCCTTTGGTTCTTTTTATATACTAATTTAAAGGTTTCATTGTTGGGAATAGTAATACATCTCTAATTGATGCAGCATCTGTTAATAACATTACTAATCTATCAACACCAATTCCTAAACCACCTGTTGGAGGCATACCATATTCAAGAGCTTGAATAAAGTCTTCATCCATCATACCTGCTTCTTCGTCACCAGCATTTCTAGCTTCAACTTGTTTTTTAAATCTTTCATATTGGTCAATTGGGTCATTTAATTCTGAGAATGCATTTCCATATTCTCTACCACCAATAAATATTTCAAATCTTTCTGTTAATCTTGGGTCTTTTGGACTTCTTTTTGCAAGTGGTGAAATTTCTACTGGATAATCATATATAAATGTTGGTTGTATTAATGTTTTTTCTACATATTCATCAAAGAATAAACTAATTACATCTCCTCTTGTTTCTTTTGTTGGATCTGGAATTTCTAGTCCTCTTTCTTTTGCTAGTGCTACTGCTTCTTCGTCTGAATTAATTTCATTAAAATCAACTCCACAAGCTTCTTTTATACTGTCTATCATAGTAATTCTTTTCCATCCCGGTGTTAAGTCTATTTCTTGTCCTTGATATGTTATTTTTGTTGTTCCTAAAACTTTCATAGCACATTTTGTGAATATTTCTTCTGTTATATCCATCATATCGTTATAATCTTCATATGCAGCATATAATTCTATTGATGTAAATTCTGGGTTATGTCTAATGTCCATACCTTCATTTCTGAATATTCTTCCCATTTCATATACTTTATCATATCCACCAACTATTAATCTTTTTAAGTTTAATTCTGTTGCAATTCTTAAATACATTGGTAAATCTAATGCATTGTGATGTGTTATAAATGGTTTTGCTGTTGCTCCACCTGATATTGTATTTAATATTGGTGTTTCAACTTCTAAATATCCTTTTTCATCTAATATTCTTCTTATTTCTGTTATTATTTTGCTTCTTGTTTCAAAAGTTTTCTTTACTTCTGGATTCATTATTAAATCAACATATCTTTGTCTATATCTTAAATCTGGGTCTTTTAATCCATGGAATTTTTCTGGTAATGGTCTTAATGATTTAGAAAGTAATGTTACTTCTTTTGCATGTACTGATATTTCTTCTGTTCTTGTTTTGAATACAAAACCTGTAATTCCAATTATATCTCCAATATCATATGTTTTAAATGCTTTATAGCTTTCTTCTCCTAAATCATTTATACTTACATAACTTTGAATTTTTTCGTCACTGTCTTGTATTGTGCAAAATGATGCTTTTCCCATTATTCTTTTTGCTATTATTCTTCCTGCTACTGTTACATCTTTTTGTTCAAATTTTTCATAATTTGCTTTTATTTCTCCTGCTGAATTTGTTCTATTAAATTTTGTTATTTCAAATGGGTCTTTTCCCTCATCTTGTAATTCCTTTAATTTATCTCTTCTTATTTGCATTAGATGGTTTATATCTAATTCTTCTACTTCATTATTATTGTTATTATTGTTTTCACTCATTTTATATTTCTCCTTTTCCGGGATTAATTGGCAACCACACAAAATCCCTTTTTTTATTTTTATATCAGATCTGTAAACTAGTTTTTAATTAATTTCATCAAAACAAGATGGCTATTTTTTAGTATTACTCATACCACTCAAGTTCCCAATCACTAATCTTAACAGTATCACCTTCACAGATTCCTAATTCTTTAAGTTTAGCTTCTATTCCCATATTTTTCAAACATTTTTGGAAATAATACATAGACTCATTATCTTCAATATTAATTCTACTCATTAGTCTATCAACAGCTCTACCTTTAACATAGAAAACTCCGTTTTCTTCATAAGCTTCCCATTCTTGGTCCTTATCTTGTAAAGTATAAACAACTTTGTCTTCTATTTCAACCAATTCTTCTTTTGGTAATGTTTTTAAAACTTCTGTAACATGGTCTATTAATTTTTCAACACCTTCTCCAGTAACTGATGATATTTTAAATAATTCTAGTTTTTCTTTTTTAGCTAATTCTTCTAATTTCTTTAAATTTGTATCATCTTGCATACTGTCAATTTTTGTCGCAACTAATATCTGTTTTCGTTTTACCAACTTTTCACTATATTTTGCAAGTTCTTGATTTATTGTATAATAATCTTCAACAGGATCTCTACCCTCTTGTCCTGATACATCAATAAAGTGTAATAATAATCTTGTCCTTTCGACATGTCTTAAAAATTGAATTCCAAGACCTACACCTTCACTTGCACCCTCTATAATTCCAGGTATATCAGCAATTACAAATCCATCTCCATTTTTAGTTTTCACAACTCCTAAATTTGGATTTATAGTTGTAAAATGATAATTTGCAATTTTTGGTGTTGCATCTGTTACTGTTGATAAAAATGTTGATTTTCCTACATTTGGAAATCCTAACAATCCAACATCAGCCAAAAGTTTCAACTCAAGTATAACTTCTTTCTCTTCTCCTTTTTCTCCACCTTCTGAGAATCTAGGAGCTTGTCTTGTAGGTGTTGCAAAATGTGAATTTCCTCTACCACCTCTACCACCTTTCAATATTAACTCTACTTGATTTGGCTTTGATAAATCAGCAACAACTTTTCCAGTCTCAGCATCTTTTACAACTGTACCTATTGGAACTTTTACATATAAATCTTCTCCATATTTACCATTGCAACGATTTCCACTTCCATTTTCACCATCTTTTGCCCTAAATTTTTTATTATATCTAAAATCAATCAATGTATTTTTATCCTTATCAACTTGGAAATAGATATTACCACCATTTCCACCATCTCCACCGTCAGGACCACCTGCAGCAACATACTTTTCTCTTCTAAAAGTCGCCGCACCATTACCACCATTTCCTGATTTAATTATTATTTTTGTATAATCTGTAAACATTTTTGTCCTTTCTGGGACGTTTCCCAAAAGGACATTTTCATCCTTTTTAGAAAAACACCTCAATTTTATTTTATATTTTTTTCTGTCAAAAAGGGACGTCCCTATTGACAACTATTCAAAATAGTTTAGCATCATTGCTTTTTTTACTTTTTTCATTGTTTCTTTTGCAACTGCTCTTGCTTTTTCAGTACCTTCTATTAAAATTTTATCAACTTCCTCTGGATGTGCTTCATAGTAAGCTCTTTTTTCTCTTATTGGTCTTAATTCTTCTATAATATTTGCAGCTAATTGTTTTTTACAAGCAACACAACCACGCTTACCTGCCTTACATTCTTCACATACTGTTTTTACTTCTTCTGGTTTTGTAAATAAATTATGATAATATGCTACCATGCATATATCAGGATTTCCAGGATCATCCTTTTTTATTCTTGCAGGGTCTGTTACTGCACTCATAACTTTCTTTGTAATTTCTTCTGGGCTATCTGATAAATATATTGCATTTCCTAATGATTTACCCATTTTTTCGTTTCCATCTAAACCTTTTATTCTCTTTGAATTTGATAATACTGCTTTTGGTTCTTTTAAAACGCCTTCACCATATATACTATTGAATTTTCTTACTATTTCTCTACATTGTTCAATTAATGGTAATTGATCTTCTCCTACTGGTATTAGTTCTCCTTCAAATGATGTTATATCAGCAGCTTGGCTTACTGGATATCCTAAAAAGCCATATGTTACACTTTCTCCAAATATATCTCTTTTTTGTGCTATTTCTGTTTTTACTGTTGGATTTCTTTCTAGTCTAGCTATTGTTACCAAATTTGAATAATACACTGTAAGTTCTGCTGTTTCTGGTATCATTGATTGTATATATATTGTTGTTTTTTTAGGATCAATTCCTACTGATAAATAATCTATTGCTACTTCTCTTACATTTTTTCTAACTTTTTCTGGATTATTAAAATTATCTGTAAGTGCTTGGACATCTGCTATTAATATAAAAGGATCATATTCAGGGTTATTTTGCATCTCCACCCTTGTTTTCAATGAACCAAAATAATGTCCTATATGTAATCTTCCTGTTGGTCTATCTCCTGTTAGTATTCTTTTTTTCTCCATTTTTTTCTTCCTCCTATGTCCTTTTGGGGACGTTTTTCAAATGGACATTTACATAATTTAAAGAATATTTTTGCTTTTTTATTCAAAATGTCCTTTTTTGCTACGATGTCCTTTTGAGAAACGTCCCCAAAAGGACATTAAAAGTATACCATAATTTGGATGAAATTTCAATTAAATTCTAGCGTTTATATAAATTTTTATATAATTTATATATTTTTTTATTCTTTTTTAATAATAGTGATTTTTTAATTTTTACTAAAATATATTTATATAACAAAAAGCTTTTATTATTTTTTTAATTTTATATTTATAAACTGAAAGGAAGATAAATTTATGAAAAAACTATTATTCAAAGGTGCTGCTTCTGCTGTTCCAACTCCATTTAATGAAAATGGTGTTGATATTAAAGAGTTTGAAAAATTTTTAAACTTTCAAATTGATAATAATATTGATGCTATTGTTGTTTGCGGTACTACTGGTGAAAGTTCTACAATGACAAAAGAAGAAAAAATATCTGCGATAAAATGTGCAATAAAAACATCTAATAAAAGAGTTCCTGTAATTGTTGGAACAGGATCTAATAACACTATTGAGGCTATAAAAATGTCTAAAATTGCTGAAAAATTAGGTGCTGATGGTGTTTTAGTTGTTACTCCGTATTATAATAAAACAACTCAATTAGGGTTAATTTCTCATTATAAATTAATTGCAAATAATATTAATCTACCCATAATTATTTATAATGTTCCTAGTAGAACCGGCATTAACATTGAACCCGAAACATGTTTTAAATTATCTAAAATAAAAAATATTGTTGCTATTAAAGAAGCTAGTGGCAATATTTCTCAAGTTGCTCAAATTGCCAATTTATGTGGTAATAACTTGACTATTTATTCTGGAAATGATGATCAGGCTATTCCTATTTGTTCTCTAGGTGGTTTAGGTGTTATTTCTGTTTTATCAAATATAAAACCTCAGTTTACTCATGATATGATTTATGATTTTCTAAATGGTAATATTGAAAAAGCTAGAGAAAAGCAAATTAAAGCAATTCCTCTAATTAACAGTTTATTTTCAGAAGTTAACCCTATTCCTGTAAAAGCTGCTTTAAATAATTTAGGCTTCAATTTTGGCTTACCTAGATTGCCTTTATTAGAAATGTCTGAAGAAAAAAGGAAAAAACTTTTTGAAAATTTAAACAATCAAAAAATTAAGGATTAAAGTTTTAAACTTTAATCCTTAACTTTTTAAGCTAATAATTTTTTTACAACTTCACTTATAGTCTTTCCATCAGCTGCTGCACCTATTTTTTCTTTTGCAGCTTTCATAACTCCACCCATATCTTTCATTGATGAAGCACCAGTTTGAGCTATTATTTCTTTTACAATTGTTTCAACTTCTTCTGTTGATAACTGTTTTGGTAAATACTCTGTTAAAATTGCTAATTCTTCTTTATTCTGATTAATTAAATCTTCTCTTCCACTTTTTTCAAAATCAGCTTCAGCATCTTTTCTTTTTTTAGCTTCTTTAGCAATTATATCTATAACTTGCCCATCACTTGCCTCTATTCCCTTATCTTTTTCAACTTGTAAAATAGCAGCCCTTATCATTTGAACTGTATTTTTTCTAATGATATTTTTTTCTTTCATAGATTCTTTTAAATCTTCTAATAATTTTTCCTTTAACATTTTTATTCCTTCTTTCTGTTTTATTCCTTTATTTTTGCAATTAAATCATAGTTGCTTACATCTTCTATTTCACATTGTATAAAGTGATTTAAAATATCTTGTGTTTTTATTTTACTATCATTCTTTATATAAACTAATCCATCTTCCTCAGGAACATCTTGCATTGTTCTTCCTACAAAATATTTTCCATCAAATGACATGTCTTCTACTAAAACCTTATATGTATTTCCTATTTTATTTTTCAAATTTTCTAATGAAATTTCTTGCTGTGCCTTCATTATTTTATTATATCTTGATTTTTTTGTATTTCCATGTATTTGATCTGGAAGTTTTGCAGCTGGTGTACCATCTTCTTTTGAATACATAAATGCACCTAATTTATCAAATTTGGTCTTTTTTACAAATTCTAGAAGTTGATTAAAATCCTCTTGTGTTTCACCTGGAAATCCAACTATTAAACTTGTTCTTAATGTAACATTTGGAATTTTTTCTCTAATATTTTTTATTAATTTTTCTATTTTTTCTTTTGATGTTCTTCTATTCATTCTTTTTAATACAGTATTTGAGATATGTTGAATTGGAATATCAAAATATTTTGCAATTTTATTATTATTTGCAACAGTTTTTATTAGTTCTTCTGTAATTCCCTCTGGATAAGAATATAAAAATCTAATCCATTCAATTCCTTCTATTTTACTTAGCTCTTCTAATAATTGTGCTAATTTGCTTTCTCCATATATATCAACGCCATATTTAGTTGTATCTTGCGCTATTACAATTAATTCCTTTATTCCTTTTTGTGCTAACATTTGTGCTTCTTGTATAACATCTTCCATTTTTCTGCTTACAAATGGACCTCTTATATATGGAATTGCACAATAAGTACATTTATTGCTACAACCTTCTCCTATTTTTAAATAAGCATAATTTTTTCCTGTTGTTACAACTCTTTCTAGAAATTCATTAAATGTCGGCATTGGAAGTGGTGGTATTTGTGATATTTTATTAGTAGTTTTTGTTTTTGACTTTTGAACAATATCTCTTTTTATTAAATCTTCTATTTTTTGCCATAGTTTATTATATTCATCTATTTTTATAAATAAATCCACTTCAGGCAATGCTTTTATTAAATCATCATAATATCTTTGTACTAAGCATCCCATTGCTATTAAATACTTACATCTTTTCTTCTTATATTCTGCCATTTCTAAAATTGTATTAATAGCTTCTTCTTTTGCAGATTCAATAAATCCACATGTATTTATCACTAGTATATCTGCTTCTTCTGGATTATTTACAACTTTATAATGATTTTCTTTAAACATTCCAATTGCTACTTCTGTATCTATTAAATTTTTGCTACATCCTAATGATATAAAACCTACATTCATTTTTTACTCCTTATTCTTTATGACTACATATATGTTTTCTTGTCATTTCCATTAAATCTAATTTTGTAAATCCTTCTACTTGTGTTTTTGCTCTATCTTTTTTCAAGTTTTCTAATAATAATTGTTGAATTTTTTGTTTATTTTTTTCATCTTGCATATCTATATAATCAATTATTATAATTCCACCAATATCTCTTAGTCTTATTTGTTTTGCAATTTCTACTGTTGCTTCTTCGTTTACTTTATAAACAGTTTGTTGTGCATTTTTTGTTCCTGTATATTTACCTGTATTTACATCTATTGCTGTCAATGCTTCTGTTTTATCTATTGTTATAAAGCCTCCGCATTTTAACCATATTTTTCTATTACTTATTTTTTCAATATTTTTTTCGATATCATAATGGTCAGATATTTTTTCATTTTGTTTTAATTCTATTTTTATTGAATTCATATAACTATTTTCTTTTTTAAATTTTAAAAGTTTGTTATATTCCTCTTTATTATTTGTTAATACTTTTTCTAATTCATTTTCTGGCAAATCTAATATCATTTTTTCTATTATGTTTTCTGCTTTATATATTATTTGTGGCTTATTTGTTTTACTTTTTTTATATTCTTCTGTTATTTTTATCCATTTATTTTCTATGTTTTTTATATCGTCTATAATCTCTTGATTTTTTCCTATTGCTGATGTTCTTATAACAGCTCCATTTCCTTCTGATATATTTTCTTTCACTAATTTTATTAATCTTTTTTGTTCTTTATCATCTTCTATTTTTTGTGATGCTGTAATAATATTTGTATTTGGCATTAATACTATATATTTACTTGGTAAATTTATATGTGTTGATACTCTTGCCCCTTTTTGATTATTACTATCTTTTTTTACTTGTACTAGAACCTTTTGATTTTGTTTTACTACATCACTTATTTGCATATTTTCATCTATTTTTTCTTTTGTTTCATCCACTTTTGGTAATAGGTCTTTTAAATGTATAAAGCTATTCTTTTCTGTTCCTATATCAACAAATGCTGCTTGCATTCCTTTTATTACATCTTTTATTACTCCTACATAGATGTTTCCTTCTTTTCTAATATCTTTTTCGTCATCAATATAGTACTCTACTAAATTTCCATTTTCTAATAATGCAATTTGTTTTTTATTTTCGTCTTTGTCTATTAATAATTCTAACATGCCATTTCCTCTCTTTAATTAAATTTATTCATTGCTATATCTATTCCATTTTTTATTATTTCTTCTATTGCTTCTGCTGCCTTTTTAACTCCTTGTTGTAATATTTTTTGTTCTTCTTCTGGTACTTTTCCAATCACATAATTTATCATATCACTTTTAAACTCTGGTTGTCCTATTCCTACTCTTATTCTTCCAAATTCTGTTGTTTTTAAGTTTTCTATAACAGATTTCATTCCATTATGTGATCCTGGACCACCTTTTTTTCTTATTTTTATATTTCCTTTTTCTATATCTATGTCGTCATATATTATTATTGTTTCTTTTGGAGTTATGTTGTAAAAATTTGATATTTCTCTAATTGATTCTCCACTTAAATTCATGTATGTTTGTGGTTTTAATAATATTACTTTTTGTTTTTCTATAATTCCTGTTCCATATAATCCTTTAAATTTATTTTTATTTACTTCTATATTGTTTTTTTGGGCAATTTCGTTTATTGTGTCAAATCCCATATTATGTCTTGTGTTTGAATATTCGTTTTCTGGATTGCCTAATCCTACAATTAAATACATGTTTATCTTTCCTTCTTTTTTCTTTTTTTACTTATCTATTTTACTATGTTTTTGCCTTTTTTTCAAGTAGTTGTAATAAAATCAGTACAAAAATAAGTAAGCATTTAATAGTTTATAATACTATTAGGCTTACTTATTCTTTATATTTTTAATCTCCTAAATTAATTCCTACACTTCTTGCTGTTTTAACCAAATCATCATCCATTGTAACTTTTCTTTGATTACTTTCTGTCGTATTACCAGATACAGCTCCAATTTGCTTATTTTGACCAACAACATCTTCCAAAGAAGCATAATCTATCTTACCATTTTTTATAACAACTAAATTTCCAAATTTTCCTTCAATAGCCATTCTCATTGCAGCAGTACCATATTTAGTTGATAAAACTCTATCAAAAGCTGTTGGTGTTCCTCCTCTTTGCATATATCCTAAAGTAGTATTTCTTGCTTCTAAGCCTGTTAATTCTTGTAATTGTTTTGCAACTTTTTCTCCTACTCCACCAAGTTTTGTATTGTCAACACCTTTTCCATTATCTCTTGTATTTTGTACTGTTATTTCTCCATCTTTTGGTTTTGCACCTTCTGCAACAACAACAACACTAAAGTTTTTTCCTCTTTTTTGTCTATTTTTTACTTTTTCTGCAACTCTATTTATATCATAAGGAATTTCTGGTATTAATGCCACATCTGCTCCACCAGCTATTGCTGATTCTAGTGCTATCCATCCTGCATATCTTCCCATTACTTCTAATACCATAATTCTATGATGTGTTTCTCCTGTTGTATGAAGTCTATCTATTGCTTCCATAGCAACAGATACTGCTGTATTGTATCCAAATGTAATTTCAGTACAAGCTACATCATTATCTATAGTTTTTGGAACTCCTATTACATTTACTCCTTTTGTTGCAAAATCTCTTGCTGATTTTTGTGTTCCATCTCCTCCTAATGTAAAAATACAATCAAATTCGTCATCTTTTATATTTTTTACGCAAACATCTGATAAATCTTTATATTCAATATTTCCGTTTTCATCTACAACTTTATAGTTAAATACATTTGCATTTGTTGAAGAACCTATTATTGATCCTCCTTTTGGTAAAATTCCTTCTGCATTGCCATCTTCTGCAGTACTTAATCTAACATAATCATTTTTTAATAAACCATTATATCCATCTATAAATCCATAACACTCTACACCACTATTTTCAGCTGTTTTTACAATTCCTCTTATAACAGCATTAAATCCAGCTACATCTCCTCCATTTGCTAATATTGCTACTCTTTTTAACATTTTAAAATTCCTCCCTTTAAACATTTGTATATATTTATTTTCTCCATATCTTTGGTTTTTAAATCATGCTAATAATTTTTTTATTTCATCATCATTTTTTAATTCTTGACTTAAAAAGTGATATGCTCTTTTATCTTGTTTTACAGCTATCTCAGCTAATTCTCTATCATTACGCAATCTCAAACTTGCAAATTTAATAATTAATCCTTTATTTTCTATAGCTGCTTTTACAACTTCCCTATCATCTCTTAATTCTTCACTAGCATAATATAAAGTCTGCCCATAAGTTTTTACACTAGCCATAATAACATCTTTATCAGCTTTTAATCTTTCAGAAGCATAACAAGCAGTCCATGGAGCATTATTTATAGCAAGTAAAACTAAATCTTTATTATCCCTTAATCTGTCACTTACAAACTCCATTGCCTCACCATCTTGTTCTAGTGCAACTTTTACTACTATTTCATCATCTTGAAATGCAGGAGATGCAAACTCTAAAAGTTTGCCTTTTTCACTCACTGCCTTTAATACATATTCTTTATTATCACAATTTTTCTTCATTTCTGTAACATCTGGATCTTCCATCATTTTCTCCTTTTTTTCTACATAAAACATGAAACATATTAAGCCTGTCCCTTTTGACCATTTGGGCTCATTTTTGCAATTAATGCTTTTATTTTTATACCTTGTTCTGAGAACATTTTCTCATGTTCTGTTTCTATATTATTTGCAAAGATTGGTTCTTTATGTAGGTCATATGTTTTTGATTGTATTTCAAATCCGCTTTCTTCAAAATAAATTAAACTTGAATTGAATAAATCTTCATCATCTGTTTTGAAGTATATTTTTCCTTCAGGTATTAAAAATTCTTTGTATTTTTCAAGTTGTCTTGTATGTGTTAATCGTTTTTTTCTATGTTTTCCTTTTGGCCATGGATTACAAAAATTTATATATATTCTTTCTATTTTGTCTTTTTTGTCCAAAATCATTGGTATTCTTTCTATGTCAAATCTAGTCAATACTATATTTTCTGGTTCTATGTTTTTTTCTTTGTATACTTGTTCTACATTTCTTTTTGCTAGGCCTAACATTGCATCTACTAAATCTATTGCGATGTAATTTATTTTTAAATTACTTGATGCTAATTCTGATATAAATTGTCCTTTTCCACATCCTAATTCTAAATGTATTGGATTATTTTGATTTTTAAAAAATTCTTTCCATTTTCCTTTCCATTCTTCTGGATTATCTATATAAAATTTACTTGCTTCTAATTCAGGTCTTGCCCATTTCTTGTATCTAATTCTCATCTTCTTTTCCTTTCTCTAATGCTATCGAAATTATATACATATTTTCAAAAAATGTAAAGTATAATTTGTTTTTTTTGAAAATAGATGTTAAAATGTTTTTATTAAAATTCAAGGAGTTTTTATGGAGTTAAGATATATTGTAAATAACGAGCAAAATATAAATTTTATATTAAAAAACGAACTTAATATTTCTTCTAGATTGTTATACAAATTAATTAAAAACCAGAATATTTTTTTAAATAATATTCCTTGTGATACTAGAAATAGTGCTTTATTAGGTGATGTTATTACTGTTAACTTTGATTATGAAGAGGATAATTCAAATATTATTCCTACAAAAATGGATTTAGATATAGTTTTTGAAGATGATTGGTTATTAGTTGTTAACAAACCTGCTGGTATTGCTATACATCCTTCTGTTTTGCATTATTCTGATTCTTTATGTAATGGTATTAGATTTTATTTTGATAAAATTGGTTTAAAGAAAAAAATAAGACCTGTTAATAGGCTTGATTTAAATACTTCTGGTTTAGTTGTTTTTGCTAAATGTGAATATATTCAAGAGTGTTTAATTTCTCAAATGAAAGATAATATTTTTAAAAAAGAATATCTAGCTTTTTGCAAAGGTATTTTTGACAAAAAAAATGGTACTATTGATCTACCTATTGCTAGAAAAAATAATAGTATCATAGAAAGATGTATATCAGAAAATGGTCAACATGCTGTTACTCATTATCAAGTTTTAAAAGAGTTTAAAAACTATTCTTTAGTAAAATGTATATTAGAAACAGGTAGAACTCATCAAATAAGAGTTCATATGTCTGCAATTGGTCACCCTTTAATTGGTGATAGTTTATATGGTTCTTATTCAGCTTTTATTGGTAGACAAGCTTTACACTGTTGTAAGTTAAGCTTTGTTCATCCTATTACAAAATGTATGTTAGAATTTTTTAGCGATTTGCCAAATGAATTAAAAATAAAAAAAGAGTAAATCTGTAAGCCGGGTTCTGTCTTTTAAAATAGTCATTTATCTAGGACATATATTGCTATATGTCTCAAGCCACGCAATCAAGAAGGTGTCGAGCAGACTTAATCTTCTTTTTAGGTGTTGCTCCAGATGGGGTTTACACTGACCCTTTATGTCACCATAAAGGCGGTGAGCTCTTACCTCGCCTTTTCACCCTTACCTTAAATTTAAGGCGGTTATTTTCTGTTGCACTTTCCTTAGGGTTGCCCCCACTAGACGTTATCTAGCATCTTTGCTCTTTGGAGCCCGGACTTTCCTCTCGTAGTTCCTTTCGGAATTTACCAGCGACTATTCAATTTACTCTATTTAAAGATTATATCATATCTTTTTCAATTCTTCTAGTAAATTCTTATATTTTATTAAAAAAATTTCTTTATCCTTTAAATTGACTGCATTTTGTAATTCATTAACCATAATATAAGCTTTATTTACATTATATTGATTCTTATTATTTTTATTTGTAATTAATTTTGTATATTCTTGAGATGCTACATTAACATTTTCCATTATTGTTGCCCATTCTCCATTATCTAACAAACTATATGCCTTAAATATGCTATCTTTTGTTTTAATTAATATTTTTTCTTTATCATCTTCAGCACAATTTTCTACAAATTTAGGAAAATAATCATATAATATTGATAATTCGTTTAATGTATCCTCTTTATTTTCCTCCTTAACAGCTTTTGTCAACTTATCATATTCAGAATTAAAATTAACTATATCTTGCTGATCAATATTTACTTGATATAAATCTAATGTTATTGTAGATAATCTAAAGTAAATATTTTCAACTTCTTTTTTTATATTATTCCAATCAACATCTTGATTTTGTGTTAATACTCCATTTTCTTCCAGATTATATTTTTTGTTTTCTTTTGAATTTGAACTATTCCCGTTTTTTTCTTCACCTTTACTACCACCACCTGTTGTTTCTTCATCTGCTCCGTCATTGTCTGACGAATCTTTACTTGATGAAGAATCTGATGCATTATTTCCACCTTCTGAATTTGCCTCTTGTTGTTTCTCTTTACTTGTGTAAATAGTATACTCTTCAAATTTAACATTATTTAATTCGTTAAAAATATTAACAAAATTTTCTTCTAAATTTTTTACTTCAGATAATGTTTTATCTTTTATATCAGCTGATGATGAATTGTTTTTTCCTTGTACTTTATATATTAAAAATCCTATAGCTACAGCTACTACTAAAATTACTGGTATAATATAAACGATTTTCTTATTTTTTTTCAAATTTGCAACCTCCAAAACATATTTATTACCTAGTATTTACCTTTTTTCTAAAAGTATTCTTAATGTATAATTTTTAAATATTAAAATATAATAAATATTAGTAATTTATTATGTTAGGTGATATATATGGTTTCTGTAAATTTATTTAGTAACAATTCTAAAGATTTGGAAAGTTTTTTAAGTTCTTTTTATAATACTTCTTTCGACATGGAAAACAAATTAAATTGGGAGCATAAATATAATAATCCAATTGAAATTGCTGAAATTATAGGAACTTATATTGATAATTTTGATGATTTCAAAATTGTAATGTGGGTTTCATTAGATAAAGGTGTTTTTATTAATGTTACAGAAGAAAATGCTGATAATTTAATTAAATATTTATATGAAAGATATCCATATTAAATATAAAAAAGAAGAAATTTTTAAATTTCTTCTCTTTTTTCCTATTCTTCTTCATTTTTTATTTCTTGAGTTATTTTATCTTCTTCTAAATTAGTATTTGATTCAACTTCTACTGTTTTTTCTAAGTTTGTTTTTTCATTTTCTTGTTCTTGATTTTCTTCTTCATTTACTATTACTTCATCTTCTTGTTTTGCTCCACATTCTGGACAAAATTTTACATTTTTATCAATTTCTTTATAGCATTGTTGACATTGTTTTTTATCTTTTAATTCTAGACATTGTTTTAAATTAGAATCTATTTCATTACTCAACACATCGATTTTTGTGCATTCTTCTTCTAGTTCTTTTTCAATATCAATATTTTCTTCTCTTACATGTTTTTCATAAACTTTTTTTCCTATTTCTTTATAAATATCATTTATTTGAGATTTTAATTCTCCTATTTTCATTCTAAGTTTTGCTTCTTTTGCCAATTTTCCTGTTTTATCAGCTGTTACTTTATATGCTTCACTTGCTTTTTGTCCTAATTTATCAAAAAATTCCATTTTATATTCCTCCTATAATTATATAATTGCTATAAATATTATGTCATTTCTATCTATATATTATTCCATTTTTTTATCTCTTGTCATTAAATTTTTTACTGCTTCTTGTGAATTCAACTTATTGTATAGTACATCATAAACTGTGTTTACTATTGGCATTTCCACATTATGTATTTTTCCAAGTTCATATGCTACTTCTATATTATCAATACTTTCAATTACCATTCCAACTTCTTTTTTTGTTTCTTCTAATGTTTTTCCTTGACCTATTAGTTTTCCTGCTTTTCTATTTCTACTATGTTCACTAAGACATGTTACTATTAAATCTCCTAGTCCACTTAAGCCATAAAATGTTTCTTTTTCTCCCCCTAGTTCAACTCCTAGTCTTGTAATTTCTTTTAATCCTCTAGTTATTAACGCTGCAAAAGTATTATCTCCTAATCCAATTCCAGCAGCAACACCAGCACAAAAAGCTATGATATTTTTTAGTGCTCCTCCTAGTTCAACTCCTTTTACATCATTACTTGTATAAATTCTCATTTTTTCTGACATAAAAGTCTCTTGAACTAATTTTAATACATCATCATGTTTTGATGCTATAACTAAAGCTGTTGGGATAGCAATAGAAACTTCTTCTGCATGACTAGGACCTGACAAAACACCTACTTTTAATTCTGGCATCTCATCTAGCATAACCTCATCAAGTGTTTTTAAAGATTCTTTTTCGAATCCCTTTGAACATATAATAACTGGTTTATTTCCAACATATTGTTTATATTGTTTAAATATATCTCTAGTAAATTTTGAAGGTGTTACATGTAAAATAAATTCTGCATCTTTTATAACTTCTTCAAAGCTAGTTGAACAATATATATTTTCAGACAACTTCAAGTCCGGTAAAAATTTACATTTTCTTTCATTATTTATTAAATCCTTTTCTTCTTCTGCGAATGACCATATTTTTACATTATTTCCTACACTTGCCAAATGTACTGCTAATGCAACTCCCCAACTTCCACTACCTATAATTGCAATATTTTTCATTTTTTATTACTCCTTTGTAAAATTATTTTTTGCTAAAACTTAATTTATTTTCTGTTCCGTTTAATATTCTTTTTATATTACTTCTATGATTATATAAAACAATAATTGCTAATATTACACTATAAATAAAATATACTTTGCCATTTTTTCCTTCTGTTAAAACTGTATAATGTTCATTAATAAATAATGTTAAAACTGGAAACAACACAGCAGCTCCACAAGATCCTAAAGAAACCATTTTTGTTAATATCATTAATACTAATGCAAAAACTAAACAAATTAAACCTATTTGCCAATTACTCATAAGCAAAACACCTAAAGATGTTGCAACACCTTTACCACCCTTAAATCCGAAAAAAATTGGAAAAGTATGCCCAATTACAACTGCAATTCCAGCTATTTGTAATAACAATTCTTTATTCATATCTTTTACAATATTACCTATTGCAATTGCTATCAAAATTGACACAACACCCTTCAAAATATCACAAACTAAAGTTAATGCTGCAGCCTTTTTACCAACAGTTCTTAAAACATTGGTACTTCCAGCATTACCACTACCTTTTTCTCTAACATCAAACCCTGCCATTTTTTTACTAATAATTACTGAAAAATTCACACTTCCTATTAAATACGCAACTACTGCCATTAAAATATAAGTTAACATTTTTATTACCTCCCTTTGTCCTTTTGGGGACGTTTCTATTTAGGACATTTTTGTCCTTTTGAGAAACGTCCCTAATAGGACGTTTTTTCATTTTTTTCTCTTGCTATAATTCTTACTGGTGTACCTTCTAATCCAAATTCTTTTCTTATTTGATTTACTAAATATCTTTGATAAGAAAAGTGGAATAATTCTTTATTATTTACAAATATAACAAATGTTGGTGGTTTTGTTGATACTTGTGTTCCATAAAATATTTTTAATCTTCTTCCCTTGTCTGTTGGTGGTTGAACAATTGCTATTGCTTCGTTTATTACTTGGTTTAATACAGATGTTGAGACTCTCAATGCATTTTGTTTTGCAACATTGTTTATCATGTCAAATAGTTTGTCAACTCTTTGTCCTGTTTTTGCTGATATAAATATGATTGGAGCATATGATAAATAAGATAATTTGTTATATACTTCTTTTTTGTATTTTTCTAATGTTCCTGTTGTTTTTTCATATTCATCCCATTTATTTACAACTATAATAACACCTTTTCCTGCCTCATGTGCTTCTCCTGCTATTTTTGCATCTTGTTCTGTTACTCCATCATTTGCATCTATCATCATTAAGCATACATCAGCTCTTTCTACTGCTAATAAGCTTCTCATTACACTATATTTTTCGATACTTTCATTTACTTTGCTTTTTTTCCTTATTCCAGCTGTATCTATTAAAACATATTTACCATGTTCATTTTCAAATGGTGAGTCTATTGCGTCTCTTGTAGTTCCTGCAATATCACTTACAATAGTTCTTTTTTCTCCTAATATTTTATTTATTAAAGATGACTTTCCTACATTTGGTTTTCCTATTACAGCTACTTTTATTACTTCTTCATCATCTTCCCCTGCTTCTTTTTCTGGAAAATGTTCATATATTGCATCTAATACATCACCTATTCCTAAAGCATTTGTTGCAGATATTGCATATGGCTCTCCAATTCCTAAATTATAGAATTCATAAATTTCTTGTGATTGTTTTTCATAATTATCTGCCTTATTGCAAACTAAAACAACTGGTTTTCCAGATTTTTTTAACATTAATGCTATTTCTTTATCTGCTGCTGTTACACCTTGCTTTATATCAGTTAAAAATATTATTACATCTGCCATTGATACTGCCAAATTTGCCTGTTCTCTCATTTGAGATAAAATAATATCATCTGAATCAGGCTCTATTCCTCCTGTATCAACTAATGTAAAATTTCTTCCACGCCAATTTGTTTCTGCATAAACTCTATCTCTTGTTACTCCTGGTGTATCTTGTACTATTGATATTCTACTTCCTGCCAAATAGTTGAAAAATGTTGATTTTCCTACATTTGGTTTTCCTATTATTGCTACTATTGGTTTTGACATATTATTCCCTTCTTTTGTCCTTTTAGGGACGTTTCCCTAAGGGACATTTTAAAATTTTTTATTTATATATTTTATTCAGGAAGAAATGTCCCTTAGGGAAACGTCCCTAAAAGGACAAAACATCTATCTTCCGTCCGCCGCCTCCGGCCACCTCCGGCCAAAGCCTCCGCCTCCTGAGAAGCCTCCGCCTCCACCTGAGCTAGAGGAATATACTGTTGAAATTGATGAATTAATTGCTGTTGAAAAAGAATTGCTAAAATTAGTATTCATCATTAAATTCATATATGCATATGTGTTTAAATCTAACATTTCATCCATGTTTGGATAAATTAGTTTTAATTGTTTAATTACTTTGTCTGCAACTCCAAATGCTGTTGCAAATACTAAATATTTTTCCCATATTACTAACTCTGGAACTTCTCTTTTATCAAGCATTGAAAAGTTTACCATATATTTTTTTAAGCCTTTCCATTCTTCTTGCTCATCAATTCCCTTTTGTGTTAGTACATTTACTTTATTAGCTAATTTTCTGCATAAAATACAATCTATTATACATGCAATTCCTGCTATTAATAAAGTAAATCCTGAAAACATAGTAATAAATATTCCAGCAACAAGATAAGATAAAAATTTATTCATATATTTATCATACACTTGCTCTTTTACAACATCGTCAAAATCGCCACTATTGGTTAATTGTTTTTTTACACTTGAATGAGTATCTTCTATAAGTTTTTTTGTTTTTGTTTCAGATTTTGATATAGCTTTTTGTATATCTTTTATAGTTATTTCTTCATCTTTTGATGGTATATTTTTAATAAAATTATATATTTGAACTTCGTCTGATTTCAAATTTTCTGTGCTTTTTTCCATTACTTTAATTTTTACTTTATCTTTTTTGGTTTCATCTTGTCTTATTTCTGTAAATCCTTTTAATGTCAAATCTAATAATGTTGCAGAAAATACTTTTCCATAATCTGTTATGACAAATTCATCAAAGCTATTATTCAATAAAAATACAGCTTCTCCTGGTGTTGCTTTTTCATCTGGTAAATCTCTATAATATTCCAATTTTATTGATGGTGTATATTTTTTATAATTTTTCATTTCTTTTAAATATTTAATTGCTTTTATTATAAAAAATATTACTAATAAAATATTAGCTATTATAATGCCTATAATTATTATATCTCCAATAAGCTGTTCTCTTTCTCTTCTTGCATTTGCTTCATCTGCCCACTTTGTTTCTTCGTCAATTACTGTTTGTAATATATCTATATTTCTTGTTTTTGCTGAAGAAGTAATTAAGTTTGTTGGAAACAAAGTTCTTACTTCTACATATCTACCACTTCTAAAATTGTTAATTTCAAATTCAATTTTATTTAAATCTGTTGCATATATTGTTCCATTTAAATCCTCTGTATGTCCCCATACTTTTATCTCATCTTTACTATTTACATTTGATGGTAAAATAATTGTTCCTGTTATTTTCTTTGCATTTACTTCGAACTTTTTTCCTACAAATTGCCAATAAAGTTCGGCATAATCACTGTATTTTGATATAACATTTTCCACAGTATATGAAATCTCATATTTTTTACTTGCTGAACTATCATCAAGTCCAACTCCCCAACCTATTTCAAAATCTCCATCTTTATTATTTGTTCCATAATAATATCCTTTTTGAACATGGTATGCCCACTCATTAGTTTTTAAAAAATCCTTATTTTGGTTATCCGTTATTTCTTTTACTGTTACATTTGTTATATTAGAATATTTTGAATTATCTGTTTCGAATGTTTTATATAAAGTATTTGTGTCTTCAACATCTATATTCCAAGTTTCTGTTACATCCATACTTCCATCTGTTTTTATTTGTGCCTTAAAGTCTAAATTATTTAAGTACAAATCACCTGCATTTGATTTTATTGTTCCAAATGCTATAAACATGAATAAAAATAATATTGTATATATTAATTTTTTTCTTATCTTCATGTAAATTTTCCCCTTTCTTTTTTTGATATACATATTTTACTATAATGGTTTATAAAAAGCAAGAAATTTTGAATATTAAAACATTTGAATATCAAATTAAAATATGATATTATATTTTACAATAATAATTATAAGAAGGAATGATAACAATGGCGTTTGATGGAATTGTAACAAAAGCTATATCTACTGAACTCACAGAGCTTTGTGGTGCTAGAATAGATAAAGTATTTGAACCTAATAAAAATGATATTATATTAGGAATGTATCTAAACGGATGTAATTATGCTTTAAATATATGTATAGAATCTCAAAATTGTAGACTAAATTTAACTACACACCCAAAGCAAAATCCGCAAGTAGCTCCTAACTTTTGTATGTTATTGCGTAAAAATCTTATAGGTTTAAAATTAAAAAATGTTATAACAACTGATTTAGAAAGACTCGTAATCTTAGAATTTGAAGGATTTGATGATATTGATGATATTATCTCTAAAAAACTTGTTATTGAACTTATGGGAAAACATAGCAATATTATATTATTAGATGATTCAAATATTATAATAGATAGTTTACGACACATAAAAGAAAATGACGAAAAATTTAGAGATATTTTGCCACATACAAAATATTATTTTCCAACATCTAATAAAAAAAGTTTTTTAGAATTACGCAATTTTGAAGAATTTTACAATTTATTAACTCTTACATCTATTGATAATTTGCCAAATGAAATTTCAAACACTTTTAATGGAATTAGTAAAAATTATATATCTGCAATTATAAATAATTTGCATATTAATGAATTAACTAAATCCAATATACAATTAATTTATAATTGCATAAATGAAATAATAAATAACATTGGTACAAACAATTTATCATTTGAAGTTATTCTAAATTCTAGCGGTACTGCAAAAGATTTTTATTTAACAACAAAAAAGCATACTGATAACTTCAATTTAAATTTCTTTATAGATGATTTTTATTTTTCAAAAGAAACAAGCGAAACTCTAAAAAATTATAGAAATACTTTATTAAAATTAATATTAGATACTTTAAAAAAATATAATAAAAGACTTTATCATATCAATGAAAAATTAAAAGAATGTGATGATATGGATAAGTATAGAATCTATGGAGAGTTAATTACTGCTAACCTTTATAAAATTCCTAATAAAAATCTTGAAGAAATAAAAGTTGAAAATTACTATGATAATAATAATTTAATAACAATAAAACTGGATAAACGCTTTCCACCAAATATAAATGCAAAAAGATTTTTTAAAAAATATTCAAAACTTAAAAATGCTTTAGAAATTGTATCTAGCCAAAAAAAAGAAACTTTAGATGAATTAAATTATATTGAAAGCGTTGTTTACGAATTAGAAAATGCCACTTCTATTGATGATATTACAAATATATTTGAAGAAATATCCGAAAATGATATATTTAAAGATAAAATTTCAAGTTCTACAAAAGATAATAAAAAAAATAAATTAAAAAAATCAAAACTAACAAAAAACAAAACTGTTTCTTTTAATCCAATAAAATACAATGTTGATGGTTATACTGTATTAGTAGGAAGAAATAATAAAGAAAATGATTATTTAACATTAAAATATGCAAATAAAAAAGATATTTGGTTTCACACAAAAGACTTTCACGGAAGCCATACTATTCTAAAAATTAATGATAATTTGCCTTATCCATCTAATGAAGTTTTAATTAAAGTTGCTCAAATTGCAGCATTACATAGTAAAGCAAAAAATTCTTCTAATGTTCCTGTAGATTACTGTGAAGTTAAATTTGTAAAAAAGCCTTCTGGATCTAAACCAGGTATGGTTATTTATACTAATAATAAAACATTATCTGTAAATCCATAATTTTTAATAAAAACAAAATAAATTATTAATTATATTAAAAGGGATTCTGAGGATAAAACCTCAAATCCCTTTATTTCATTTTTTCTTTTATTCTAACTAAAGTATTCAAAGCATCTATTGGAGTTAGCTCATTTAAGTTAACCTTATCTATTTCGTGAGCAATTTCAGCCAATTTATAATTAAACATATCAAATTGACCTTCAACTGCTTTTTTATTTTCTTTTTCTTGTTTTTTTCCAGTTAAAATATTTTTTCTTTCTAAGCCTCTTAAGATTTCATCTGCCTTTTGTGTTACAGCTTTTGGCACACCTGCTAAACGTGCAACATGAATACCATAGCTTTCATCTGTTCCACCTCTTAAAATTTTTCTTAAAAAGATTATATCTTCTCCTTTTTCTTTAACTGCTATATTATAGTTTTTTACACCTTCAAGTTTTTCTTCTAGTTCTGTTAATTCATGGTAATGTGTTGCAAATAATGTTTTAGCTCCACATTTTTCTTTATCTGCAATGTATTCTGCAACAGCCCATGCAATTGAAAGTCCATCATATGTTGAAGTTCCTCTACCTATTTCGTCTAATATTACCAGACTATTTGAAGTCGCTTCTTTTAGTATTGTTGCTACTTCCATCATCTCTACCATAAATGTACTTTGTCCCATACTTAAATCATCTGATGCACCAACCCTTGTAAATATTTTGTCTACGACTCCTATTTGAGCTGATGTTGCTGGTACAAATGAACCTACTTGGGCCATTAATGTTATTAGTGCAACTTGTCTCATATATGTTGATTTACCAGCCATATTAGGTCCTGTTATAATTGATAACCTGTTTTCTTCTTTATCTAGATATGTATCATTTTCAACAAATACCCCTGTTCCAAGCATTTTATCTATTACAGGATGTCTTCCACCTTTAATATCTATAATTCCTGAATCATCAACTTTTGGCATACAATAATTCAAATCTTCTGCTACTGTTGCAAATGATGTAAGTACATCTAATGTTGATACAATATTTGCTGATTTTTGTAGTCTTTTTACATTTTTAGCAATTTCTTCTCTTATTTGAACAAATGCATTATATTCTAAGTTTACAACTTTTTCCTCTGCTCCAAGTATTTGATTTTCTAAATTTTTTAATTCTTCTGTTATGAATCTTTCTGCATTTGTTAAAGTTTGTTTTCTTACAAACCTCTCTGGAACTTGGTCTAAATATGATTTTGTAACTTCTATAAAATATCCAAATACCTTGTTAAATCCAACTTTTAAGTTTTTAATTCCTGTTTTTTCTCTTTCTTCAGCCTCTAATTGAATAATCCAATTTTTACCCTCTGTTGTAGCAGTTTTTAATTTGTCTATTTCTTCATCATATCCAAGTTTGATAATTCCACCATCTTTTACTGTCATTGGTGGGTCTTCTACTATTGATTTATCAACAAGTTCATATATATCTTGTAATTCATCTAAATTTTCATATAAGTCTTTTAACATAACAGAATTAACATTTACTAGAACTTTTTTCAAATCTGGTAATTTTGATAATGAATTTTTTAATGTAATCATATCTCTTGCATTTGCATTACCATAAGCCATTTTTCCTGCAAGACGCTCAATGTCATATACTTTTTTTAGGTTTTCTACTACATCTCCTCTTAAAATCACATCATCTTTTAATTCTTTTACAGACTCAAGTCTTCTGTTAATTTCTGCTGTATCTATAAGTGGATCATTAAGCCATCTTCTTAAAGCTCTTCCCCCCATTGAAGTAGATGTTTTGTCAAGTACCCATAAAAGAGTTCCTTTTTTTGATTTATCTCTCATTTTTTCAGTTATTTCAAGGTTTCTTCTTGCATTTATATCAAGTGACATATATTTTGAAATATTGTAAACTGTTATCTTATTAATGTGGTCAAGTGTAGTCATTTGAGTTTGCTCAATGTACTCAATTAACGCATTTATTGAACATACTGCTAATGTTTTATCAGCAATATTTGTTATTTCATTTTGATTACTATCAACAAAATTAAATCTATATCTTATTTTTTCTGCATCATCAGTGAAAAATTTGTCATTAAATCTTGTAATATATGAGTCAAACCTTTCTTTTATCTTATCCATTTCTTCTTGGCAATCTGACATCATACTATTTATTACAAGCTCTGATGGCATATATCTTGCAATTTCGTCTAAAACCAATGGGAAGTTTTGGTTGTCCTTTATTTCTGCAGAATAAAATTCACCAGTTGAAATATCACAAACACTAATTCCAAAATAAATTCCAGATTTAAAAATTGACATTATGAAATTATTTTTTCTTTCTTCTAGCATATTACTGTCAACTACAGTTCCTGGTGTTACTACTCTTATAACCCCTCTTTTTACTATTCCTTTTGCAGTTTTTGGATCTTCTAACTGTTCGCATATTGCAACCTTATAACCTTTTGCAATTAATCTTGAAATATATATTTCAGCCGCATGATGTGGAATTCCACACATTGGGGCCCTTTCTTCTTGTCCACAATCTTTTCCTGTTAAAGTTAATTCTAGTTCTCTTGATGCTGTTACTGCATCGTCAAAGAACATCTCGTAAAAGTCACCTAGTCTATAAAATAAGATGCAGTCTTTGTATTGTTCTTTTGTTTCAAGATATCTTTGCATCATTGGTGAAAATTCTGCCATATTTATTACTCCCTTTCTTCTTCATCTATCTCATTTTGTTTTTTATCATTTTCTTTTATTTTTCCATCTCTTTCTTTATCACGCAAATTTATTAAAAGTTCTCTTTCTTTTTTATATCTCCTAATTGTACTAGGATCAAAATCTAGTTGTTCACTAATTTGTTTCTCAGTCAAGTCAGGATAACTTTCTTTTACATCATCATAAAAATTTAAGATTTGATTTAAATAAAACAACCTCTGTTCAACTTTACTTCCTTTAGTAACCTCATATTCTCGGCTTTTCTCAATATTATTCTTTTTAATATATTCATCTATAAAAACCATCAACTTTAGTTTCTCTTCAAAGTTTAACTTTCTGTGATTTTTCTTTCTAATTGAATGCTTTTGTAATTCTTGTTTTAACTCATCATTGTCATCCAATTGATTTATTTTTGTTGTTAATGTTTCTCTTGGTATTCCTATCTTTTTAGCCATTTGTGTTTGTGATAAATCTTCTATTAACATCTCTATCATTTCACATTTAAAATCATATCCATTATAGTCATTTCTTTTTCCATAATATTCACTAAAAAGTTTATTCCATTCAATATCAGTACTAGCTAAATTTTCTATTTTTTGCTTTAATGTTTTAACATCCATATTATATAATTTTGCCATTTCTTCTAATGTCATTTGCTTATCTATGACTTTTTTAAAATCTGATTTTTCAATTTTTCTTATTCTTTGCAAAAACTCTTCTTTTCTTTCCATTATTTTAATTCACCCTTCAAATACCACATATGTTCAGAAACTATTTTAAGTTCAACCATATTTCCAATTAAGTTTTTATCACCTTCAAAAATAACAACTTT